>CAZFNN010000042.1:0-4501 GCA_964520555.1 uncultured Ignavibacteria bacterium | reverse complement strand
CGAATACGTCCCACCGCAAGCGGTGGGACACCAGGTTGAGTTTGGCGCAGAGAAGTTCGGTGTTGATCATTTCAGTTGCCTTGTTGTACCGTCAGGAAGGGATTCCTGACGGCGCAAGTGAAGTCCCACCGCAAGCGGTGGGGCACCAGCCCATTGTCGTTTTCTACATCATCATGCGCGGGCGACCACAAGGGTCGCCCCTACGATTTCGCGATGTCAGGATCGCGGGGATCCTGACCTACGGACAAAAAAGGGTTGCGAGCATCAGGCCATAATCGACGGGCAATTTGAACGGCATCAGGCCATGATGCGGCCGATGGTCTCGTAATAGAGATCGTCGATAGTCTTCAGATCGACGTCGATATCGGAATTAATTTTCAGCGACGGGCCGCCGACCGTGCCGATCTCCGCGAGCGGGACGTTCATCGCGGCAGCCAACTGCACGAGACTTCCCTTCCGGTCGGGGGCGCAACTCAACACCGCGCGCGATTGGGATTCGCCGAAATAAAGTGCGTCGGCGCGCAGGTCGAGCTTGAATTTTATCATCGCGCCGATCGGGTTCTCGCGGTCGCCGACGCACGATTCCGCCAGTGCCACGGCCAGGCCGCCCTCGGAGCAGTCGTGAGCGGAGCGGACCAGGTCCTGCCGGATCGCTTCGAGGATGAATGATTGCAGGCGCTTCTCAAATTCGAGATCGAGCGCGGGGACTTCGCCGGTCACCAGATCGTGCATCACCTTAACGTATTCCGAGCCGCCAAGTTCATCTTTGGTGGTGCCGGCCAGGAAGATCAGATCGCCGGCGCGCTTGAAGTTGTTGGTCGTGATGTGCGCCAAGTCGTCGATGATGCCGAGCATCCCGATGGTCGGGGTCGGGTAGACGGCGCGTTCGGGGTCTTCATTGTAGAACGAGACATTGCCGCCGGTGACGGGAGTGTCGAAGGCGCGGCAGGCCTCGCCCATGCCGGCGACGCATTCGGCGAAGAGGTAATACATTTCCGGCTTGTAAGGATTGCCGAAATTCAAGCAATTGGTGATCGCCACCGGACGCGCGCCGGAACAGGCGACGTTGCGAGCGGCCTCGGCGACGGCGATCTGCCCGCCGCGGCGCGGGTTGAGATAGCAATAGCGGGCGTTGCAGTCGGTGGTGAGCGCGATCGCTTTTTCGGAGTGGCGGATGCGCAAAACGGCGGCATCCGAGCCGGGACCGACGACGGTATTGGTGCGCACCATCGAGTCGTACTGCTCGAAGACCCAGCGTTTGGAAGCGATATTGGGCGACGACAGCAGTTTCTTCAGAACTTCATTGTAGTCGCGCGGCTGGGGAATCGTGCTGAAATCGAAGAGTCGGGCTTCATCGAGGTAGGCCGGGCGTTTCTGCTCGCGGGTGTAGACCGGGGCGCCTCCGCCGAGAACGAGAACTTCGGCAGGGATATCCGCGACAACTTTGCCGCCCATCTTGACGACCATATTGCGGCCAGAGGTAACCTGGCCAACCTGGACGCAGTTGAGGTCCCACTTGGCGAAGACGGCTTTGATTTCCTTCTCAAGTCCCCGCTTGCCGACGACTAACATTCGTTCCTGCGATTCGGAGAGCATGATTTCGTAGGCCGTCATGCGGTCTTCGCGCACCGGCACAAGGTCGAGATCGATTTCGATGCCGCTCTCGCCCTTGGCGGCCATCTCGGAGGAGCAGCAGGTCAGGCCGGCGGCGCCCATGTCCTGCACGCCGACGATGAGGTCTTCCTTGATGATTTCAAGGGTGGCTTCGAGCAGGAGCTTCTCTGTAAACGGGTCGCCGATTTGGACCGAAGGGCGCTTGGATTCAGATTTCTCGGAGATTTCCTCAGAGGCGAACGTCGCGCCGTGGATGCCGTCGCGGCCGGTGGAGGAGCCGACGATAAAGACGGGGTTGCCGGCGCCTTTGGCAATGGCGGAGACCATGCGGTCTTTCTTGCAGATGCCGACGGCCATAGCGTTGATCAGTGGATTGGCGAGGTAGCAGTCCTCGAAGTAGACTTCCCCGCCGACGGTCGGCACGCCGAAAGAGTTGCCGTAGTCGCCGATGCCGCGGACGGAGCCGTTGAAGAGATAGCGGGCGCGCGGCTCGGTGAGCGGACCGAAGCGGAGCGAGTTGAGCGCGGCGATCGGACGGGCGCCCATGCAGAAGACATCGCGCAAGATGCCGCCGACGCCGGTGGCAGCACCCTGGTAGGGTTCGACGGCGGTGGGGTGATTGTGCGACTCGATCTTGAAGACGACGGCCAGATCGTTGCCGAGGTCGACGGCGCCGGCGTTTTCCTCACCGGCTTCAGTGAGCAACGCCTTGCCGGAACGCGGCAAGGTCTTGATCAGGCGGATGGAGTTCTTGTAGGAGCAATGCTCGGACCACATGACCGAGAAGATCCCCAGCTCGGTAAACGAGGGTTCGCGGCCGAGGATCTCTTTGATGCGTTGATGCTCTTCGGGTGAAAGTCCGTGTTCGGCGACGAGTTCGGGGGTGATTTTCGGTTCGGCCATGCCTCCTCCATCAGGAAGAGCCGAAGGTATAGCGGCGGGGGGAGAGAATCAAGGGGTTTGTGGGGGGAGAACAAGACGACCTCACTCCCGCCCCCTCAAGGGAGACGGGGCGGGAACATCTTTAAGTCCCGTTCGAGAGCTGACCGATCCATTGGTGCAGGCCAGTGTTCCACCGCCGGCGGTGGGATCGCGAATCAAAAGGGAACCCAGAGGCGATCCCACAGCTCTGCACATACTGCATATGTCTAAACCCATCGAGCTCGATTGGCGGTTTTCTCCCCTCTCCCTTGAGGGAGAGGGGGGCGGGGGTGAGGGGGCTGATAGTGATTGACATTGCTCAATTTGTTTGTCTCTATTTTGGAGTGTATCGTTCAACACCGGATTATGTGACGAGTAATGCACGCGCACTCCGTCACAGCCAGAGCCCGCCGGAACAGATACTGTGGTCGTGCCTCCGAAATCGTCGCTTGTGCGGATTGAAGTTTCGGAGGCAGCATCCCATTGGCCGCCACGTTGCCGACTTCTATTGTGAGAAATTGAAACCGGTCATCGAACTCGATGGTTGTGGTCATGGCACGCCCGATAGGCGCATTCTCGATCGCTCCAGAGATCGAGAGTTGTTTGGATCTGGATATGCGGTGCTTCGATTCACCGCGCGAGAAGTCAGGATGAATCTCGAAGGTGTAATTCAGAGAATCCTTGATAGTGCAGTAACGCCCTCACCCCCGGCCCCTCTCCCTCAAGGGAGAGGGGAGAAGAACGACATGCGAGCTCGACGGGCTTAGCCCAGAGTGTTCTCTGCAGGGCCGTGAGACTACCTACAGGTTAGTCTTGGAATCGGTAATCCGATTGCAGTCCTTCGGTCCTCGGGGCGCTGCGCAGGCGGGGGGCACTGGAATAAATAGAGATCCGACTGAAGTCGGCACTACAGGAATTCCCCACCCTTCGCTCGGTCAGGTTCGGCTTTCTTTCTCGCGGCGAGTGAACCCTCCAGTGTCTCGATCCGCCGTGGCAACACCACTACGAGTGGGCTACCGGCTCAACCTTGTCATTACCCATCATTGATTCAGGTCAAAACCTCGTTCCTCAACCCACCAGAACTTCTTGCGAATCTTTGGCAATTCTCTTGGTTTCAACCAGAGAGCGACGAGATTTCCATTACGGTCGATCACTGCAATGCAATTGCTGATGAACTCAATCGCATTCTCTTTAATAGTCGGGTCTCCAAGACATACCCAGCCCAAGTACCTCTCGACATGCACCGGGAACTCTGCTTCGTTGACGGCGTAGGCAAATCCCAACTTTAGGTTGTGTTCCACTTTGAGAATTCCCGGCGATGAGACAGGAACCTCCAACTTCTTAAGCATGGAGGTGTCCAGTCCACAGAATCCGCTTACAGCCACAACCACGCCTTCGAAAATCGATAGACTAATCTTGTTCACGATCAGTTCCAGCTCAATGTGATCCAGCCCTCCTTCCATATAGAATGAGCACTCATCCGATAAGTAGAGCAGCATTCTTTGTGGCGCACGTTCTTGAAACACAGGTACAAACTTCATGGTTAGCCTACACGATTGTGGCGGACTGAGTGGCGCGCGGGATCAAGCCGGTAGCCCACCCGAAGCGTTTCCAGCAAGTTGTCGCAAGATTGGGTTGCTCCGCCGTCGACTTCAATCTGTCACAGAACGAGGACGAAGCGCAGGGTGGGAAGCGGCACACGGATTCCAACGACCCCACCCTTCGCTCAGTCAAGTTTGACATTCTGCCTTGCAGCAAGGGAATCCTCCAGTGACTAGATCCGCCGTCGAAACAGTGCTACGGGCGGGCTACCGGCTGTGTTGATCAACCCACCGCAAGCGGTGGGGCACCGAGCTGAGTCACGGCAATAACGAAACTAATGTACTTTCCTTGGAAGCCATGTCCCTTACAAAAAAAAAGTGCCGGGAGACCCAGTTACTTACTTAACCGATATGCGGTTACGCAG
>CAZFNN010000041.1:0-5018 GCA_964520555.1 uncultured Ignavibacteria bacterium | reverse complement strand
AGCGCTGCGAATCGCCGGGCACCGGTTCGATCCAGGCCAGCGGCGTCGTCGCGTCGGGCTCCGCGTCTGGCAGTTCCAGCGTAATCGTTTCACCGTCGCGCAGAGTCGCGATGAGCGAATGACAGCGTCTGTCGATTGAGTCGGACTTGACCCGGACTCGCAAATGGGCTTTTCGGCGAAATTCTGTTACGGTGCAACCGGTGGCGGTGATAGAAATGATGCGCGCGCCGTCGGACGAACCGTGACGTTCCGGCTGGGTCGCCAGTTCTCCCAGCGAGCACCGCTGCAACGGCGCCAGTTCGATGCCGTCGACCTGCTCGACCAACTCCTGCAGCGACCGCCGCCGTTCGTGGAGACTGAGATGCGTAAGATCATGGCCGTCGAGGCGGAGAATGTCAAATGCCACGAGCCGGGCGCGCGCCCGATTGTTCGATCGCAGCAGGCTCCGCACCGGCAGGCGGCTGGAACCGCGCGTGGCGATCAACTGACAGACGACAACGGCGTTGCGTTCGGCGATCTTCGCAGCAGCTTCGGCTACGGCCGGATGCTCGAACCCCTCGCCATTGGGCATCTGCGCGCCGGACGAATCGAGCCTCAGCCAGACGCCACGGTACAGTGGCTCGATCAGCAGCTCGCCCGGCTCGACGGTAAGCTGGGACGGATCGAAGATGATCGCCGCGTTCTGTCGCCAAAAAGGATCGGCATTGCCGTGCGCGTCGGGATGCGCCAGGGTCGAGACGGCGGTGCCGTCAACGGCCCCGCGATACACGAGCGACACTTCCAGCACGCGCTGAATCTTCCGGTAGTAGTAGAACGCGCGCACTTCACGATTCCCGACGCGCACCGGTTCATGCACCCGATGGCGGCAGTTGCGCATGTCGAGCCCGCAGATACCGCATTCGGGTTGGGCGTACAGAAATCCGAGCGAGCATTCGCGATAGACGCCCGCGTCAATCCCGGCCTTGAGTTCGTCGGCACCCATTTGCTCGCGATGCCAGTAAAAGTAGGCGCGCAACCACGGCGCGCGATCGCGCTCGATTACCTCCGCCTTGAAGACGCGGCCGATCGGCAACTCCTGCTTCTTGTGTCCGATCAACACCGGCACGTCGACGATCAAGTCGGCCAACCTTGCCAGTTCGGCCAGGCCGAAACAACCGCCCTGCGCATTCACTCGGTTGGAGGCGGCATCGAGCACGCCCAGATAAACATTGTCGACGGTCGCCGCGCGTGACGGCTTGATGACGCGGTTGATCTCCGCGACCAGCTCGTTCTTATCCTGTTCGGAGTTGAGGCTCGCGGTCGCGGCCAGACTTCCGGTAAGATGTTTCACATGACCTCCTGTGAAGCGTTGTCCTTCACTTAGGGGTGCGGTCTGATTTTTGGAGCGATTCACTACCGGCTGGCCGGGTCTTGTAGTGATTTGTCAATCGCCGGCGAAGTTGACGGCAGGGCGGACTGGGCGTTGTGCCGAAAGCAGTTGCGGGTAACTTATGTGCAGTGCGCTGCAATGTTAATGCGTGCCGGAAGCTGCCAACAGGAGAACTTCACTAATCCAATTTGTTCATCCGCAAGTGGTTGAACGGTTTTATGCCGCATGGGGCTTTTCGGCATAGATTCTGTTATTGTAGACCTCGAGAGGAGATTGCTCTTGGAACGATTTGTTAGTACCACTAAACTCACCGCGCTGGCAATCTTGACCGTGCTCGCGATCCTGTGCCTGAGCTACACGAACGCCTACGGCAATCCGACGGTGCTGGGCTTCCACAAGCCGAACACCAGCCTGACGACGTCCGGCTCGACGACCAATTCGCTGGTCAACAGCACGACTGACCGCATCGGCGACCAGTTTGATCGCGACAGCTACACCCTTGAGCAGGACAATTACGACGGCAATCTGCCGACGACGGTTCCCGAACCGACGACGATTCTGCTTCTGGGTGCCGGTCTGGCCGGCATGCGCTTGCTGAAACGGCGGAGTTAGACCTCACCAAGTCGAAAGCCCAGATCCGGCGCTTTCGACTTCGCTGACTTCGCCCCCCACAACGCCAGTGCGAGCGCCATCGCGGCGTCGCAGTGGTTATTTTTGTCCCAGTTCAGATCCCGCAGTTCATCCGCCAGACTCCAATAGTCATTCCTGCCGACGTCGGTCTCGATCGGCGGCAGCCCCACATTCCCCGCCGCGAATTGCGACTGCAGGTTGGTCAGCAGTTCCGCCTTCGAGTGCGCCGTGAAGATGAAACCGATCGGATGGATGTCGTCGACCTCGGCGAGAACCACATCACCGACACCGGTGGCGTCGATCACCGTGTCGCCACCGTACTCCGCCTTGCGCGCGCGAATCGCCGCATAGACAAACGGCCAATCGCGATTCTGAAACCGCTCCAACTTGACCAATTGATACGGCAGCGTAGTGACATCGAGCGTGATACCAACCGTGAAGGTCTCTTTGCGCGCGAGGTCCCAGCCAGTGACGTAGCGATGCTCGGGTATTCGTGACGCCAGGCCGGTCGCCTGCGCCAATGCGCGCTGGATCTGTTCCTCCTTCAGGATTTCGCGATCGGAATCGACGAACAGCCCGGCGATATTCTGCGCAATTCGCGCCGGCGACATCGCGGCACGTTTCTGGCTCAGGAAATTTTGGCTAATGAACGGATTCTCGGTGGAAGTGCCCCACTGCACATAGGCGTCCGCCGGGCGCTCTTTCAACTCGCGATACTTGCGATAAAACCAATTGCGCCCGCACGGCGTCGAGATCAGATCGAGGCGGCCGCTGCGGTCGGCCAGACGCATAGTGAGCACCTGATCGACGACGTACTCCGCGTGCGGCTCGAAGGCGACCTCATCGAAGCTGATCAGGTCGAAGTCGTGACCGAGAATATGTTCGGCGCGGTTCTGCGACGTGCGGGCGGTGATCTCGGCGCCGTTACCGAAGACGATTTTCGGATACGGCGTCTGCACCACGCTGTCGACCAATAGTTCGACCAGCGACTTGCCGCGGATCAACTGAAGGCAGTTGTTGAAGACGATGTTCGCCTGATCCTGAGTGATCGACAGATTGAGGATGCGGTAGCGCGGGCTATCGTCGTAGCGGGGCGAGCGGATGCGAAAAACCGCGCGATGGACAAGCTTGGCGGCCTGGATCAGCGACTTGCCCCAGCGGTTGCCGGTGACAAGCAGATTCTGCTCCTTGACCGACTGCCGCAACCACTGCCTCTGGCCCGGATGCGGCTCCAGCTCCAGGAATTCACGGCAGAACAGCACCGGGTCGGTGACCGCCCGCCGCCAGCGATTGTTGCGCGAGAATGTCGACTTAGGCACTGATGATCCCTTTGGCCCCGGCGATTATTAGGTACAAAGATCTAGCCGCTCTGCACGCCCCTCGTGGGTCCGACTTCAGTCGGATGCCTTCCTGCTCTTGTCGGATACCGACCCGCTCCTGTCGCACGCGATCTGCTTCTGTCGGACACCCTGTTCCATCGAACGTCCATGCCCGTCCGACTGATGTCGGACCCACGGGCGTGGTGCGCGCTCCAGATCGCTCACGCAATCCGGGCGATCTGATTGACCGCCTCCTCCTGCGTGATCAGCTTGTTATTCAACTTCGTGACAATGTTCTCGATCTGAATCTTCTCCGCTTGCGCGCGTTCGGTCAGGCCGATGTGAGCCCGATTCTCGAAACGATATTGCACTTCGGCCGGGATACCGCGCAGCGCCAGCTCGACGTTCGCGATCCAGTTGAGCAGCGAGGCCGCCGCGTTCTGCACCGTGACCACCTGTCGTTGCACCAGCTCGTATTTGAACTCCGCCCAGTTGTGCGTCGTGCCGTAAGCGTAACCCAGCATGAACGGCGCCAGGTGCGTGCCGGAACAAATGTCCTCGATCATCGACTTGTGGTTGAGATACCACCCGGAAGCCGACGACGAGCGCGTGCCGGGGCCGAGGTACTCGATATTGACATCGTCCCACGTGACCGGATTTTTGTCCGGTCCGAAATCGCGCATCATCTCGACGGTGTCGTCAAAGTAGTTGTTGGCGCGGGTGAAATAGTCGCCGTCGCTTTCATCGGAACGTTTCTCGGGGCGGGTGACCTTGACGTGAATTCGGTGATAGCCGGCCGAGCGCATGGCGCGGTGCATATCCAAGACCAAAGTCTGCTCCACGCGCGCCACAAACGGAATCGCCGCCAGCAGCGACCGCCCGCTCACCGAACCGGGCTGGGCGCCCAATCCGTAATAGAAGATTGTATCGGGATTGAGCGCGCTGCGGCGGGTGTCTTCTTCCTGATAGAGACGATAGTTTTCGCCCTCCGGCTCGATGACGATTGTCTTCATGTCGGCAAGCAGGAAACGATCCACCTGCCGGCGCGAGGGTGAAAGCTGGAGTTCGCCGCAGACGGCGCCGTCGGTGAACAGCGACTCGAACAACTGCAGCAGTAGTTCTCGGAATCCGCCGCGCTTGAGCAGACCATTGCGGTAGACCCGCTGGTCGAGATCGTACAGGACCGATCGAACAGCCTCCTCCTGCTCCGCCGAGCAGGCGCCGACGATCTGGAAGTCGTAACGGGCGGCGCAAAGCCGTACCCAGGTCCAAATCACGGCATTGAGCACTGGAACCTGGTCGCGCAAGAAACGGTAGAGCTCGAGCCGGGCGCGACCGGAGTCGAAGGGTGACAAGTGGATACCACGGTCGAGGTCAAGGGTGATCGTCTTAAGACGCGGTTGCGAGACGGGAACGCTCGTCGCTGCCAGGCGGCTGGAAGCCGGATTACTGGGGGTTTGATTGGCGCGCTGATGGCGGCGCCAGAGTTTATTGAGCATGAAATAGTCCTCCTACAAAGGAGGCGCCCCTGATTTGTCGAGTGAATCACTACAAATTTCCGAAAATTCATCTTGCGCCGGTCGCGGGTAAGTTGTATATAGGCGTTGGCGCACGGTCCGCGGAGATCGGGCCAAACGGATGCGCCGCAACGAGTGTTGTTTGCTTGATTCCAACACAAGCCAAAAGCATTCAAAGATCTC
>CAZFNN010000040.1:0-5090 GCA_964520555.1 uncultured Ignavibacteria bacterium | reverse complement strand
GCGAGGACTCCGCAAATACCGTGTTGTCCGCCTGCGAGGTCGCCTTGACGAACGCCGTATCCACCTGTCCATAGAAGCTGGCCGGAATAATCACCCGCACCTTGAAGACGTAGCTGGCGCTCGGCGCCAAACTCGGCGTAGCGCTGATCTGGCTGCTCTGCGCATCGTCCCAAATCGTCGACGACCAATCGTTGAGGCTCACCGTGAGATCATAGGCATCGTTGAACAGGCCGTCATTGGTCACCGTGAAGCTGTGCCACACGGTATCATCGACCGCCCCCGAACCCAGCGAGACGCTCGGTCCGAGCAACACGGCGTAGTCAATCACGCGGAATGAATATACTTCGGTGGTATCCGCCTTGCCATTGATGGCGTGGGCTTCAAGATAGTAATTGATGACGGTACCCGGAGTCTGCGCCGGAATCGACGAGGCGAACTCGTTGGGGTTGCCGGTCGCCGTGAGCATGCTGACATAGTCAGTGGAATTGATGTTATATTTCAGGAACAGCGAATCGCTTATCAACGCCGCATCGGCAACGATATTGCACACCACCGGATACGGGTTGACGGTTTCCTTGGTATCGGCCAGCGGCGTATGGCTGATCGCCACGCCGCAGGGATACGACTGCACGAGCAGCAGGCTGTTGTAGACATTGAGTCGACCGCCGGTCACGGTAATCCCCGCCAGGGCCGGAATCTGGTCGACACCGTCCAGCAGATAGTCGCGCATGATCAGGGCGAGCGCGCCGGGATTCTGCTTGTACGCGGCCATCATGGTCGGACACGCCTCCGACCAGAGCAACGCGATTGCGCCGCAGACATGCGGCGTTGCCATGGACGTTCCGGTATTGTTGCCATAGCTGGCGCCCGGCAGTGTCGAGTAGACCGAAGTTCCGGGAGCCCCAAGGTCGATGGTTGTCAGACCGTAGGCTGCGCCGCTGTTTTTTGTGTCGGTGCGGGTGGTGTTTGTCACCGAGATCATATACGGACTGGGGCAGGCGGTCGGGATGTCGCCCTGCACGTCGATGTTGATATTCAGGTTTGCCGTAGCGCCGGCATTAAGGATGCCGACTGATCCGAGCGAGTCGTACATCGCGCACCAGAGGGGGAAATTCGCCGGCTGGCCATAGTCGACGCCAAAGGAGGCGTTGGTCGCCACAATGAATGCGCCCTTGGCGCCGTTAGTTTGATTGTACAGCCGCCGCATGGTCAGCGCATACTGGTAAGCGCGCACCGCGATGGATTCGGTGCCGGTGGAACCGGCAATCGGCATGACCCGGACATTCCAGTTGACGCCGCTGACGCCGAGCGCATTGTTGCCGTGCGCGGCCGCAATGCCGGCGACGTGCGTCCCGTGCGAATTCGAGGGCACGCTGCCGTCCATCGCATAGGCATCCCAGCCGTCATAGTCGTCGATGTAGCCGTTGGCATCATCATCGATGCCGTTGTTGGGAATTTCGTCGGTATTCTTGAACCAAAGGATATCCGGATGAGCGATGTCGCAACCACCGTCGACGATTGCAACCACAAGCGTATCGCCGGTCGAGGTAACGCCGCTGGTGGTGATATCCCACGCTTCCGGCGCATCGATGTCGGCGTCAACTGTGCCACCCGCCTGGCCCGTGTTATGGAGCGCCCACTGCTCGCCGAAGCTCGGATCGTTGGGCATCGTTGCTCGCATGGAGATATGGTGGTTAAACTGCGCTGCCAGCACGGCCGGGTGGTTCTTGACGCTTTCCAGCAGTTGTTCGCGATCCGCCTTCTGCATCCCCGCATCATTGAACTCATACAGCCAGATGTTCATATCGGGCGCCAAGAGTTCGACGGCGCGCAGATTAAAGGCCGCGAACGCCTCATCGATCGACCGCGCCGACTCATAGCGGTTGACTTGTATCATCAACTGATTCGGCTCGTAGGTCGGCTCGTTAAACGCCACGGGTTGGGACTGGGCGGTCGCGGCGAATGCGACCAGCACCGCCAGTAACGCCAGGATTCCGCAGAAAAGACCGTGCGGACGCATTAGCGCTCTTTGATTCATGAGTTGCTCCTAAGGTACCGGGTAGGGTGGGTTAAAAAGTTCGTCATCTTCTTCAACGGTGCATGGAAAAGACATCTTCGACCCACCGGCGGGTCAACCGGAAGATCGATGTAAGTATATATCCAGCTTGACTAAAGCAATATAACGGCTAAAACGTTCTTGTCAACGACTGTAGTACAAAAACGCCCATTCCGTCCGTCTTTTACCACTGCGCCACTTTGAGAGAAATGCGGAAATTGCGGCGGCAGCGCTGCGCCCGCCGAGAACCCCGCACTCTTAATGGCCAAGTGGACGTGCCGCAGTCACTTGCACAAGCGCCGTTACTTGCAGCCGGCGCAAGGCGGCACCAGATTGTTGAAGAAGTAGTTGACGAGGAAGACGGCGTCCCCAACATCGAGGCGCAGATTGCAGTCGACATCCGCCGCTTCGACCGGATCGGGCGCACCCCCGTTTGCAAAGATGTAATTGACAATGAACACCGCGTCGGAGAAATCGACCCGCTTGTTGCCGTCGGCATCGCCGCAAATATAGGGCGGTTCGTGAATCGTAATCGACAAACTCATCGTGTCGGACTGCTGGGGAGCGCCGGCATCCACGAGCACAAAATTCATGTAGAAGGTCGCGGCATAGGTCGGCGTGCCGGTGATCGTTCCGGTCGTGCCGCCCTCCCAGTCGCAGCCGAAGGGGATGTCGCCGCCAAACAAGATCCAGTTCAGCGGCTGGACGCCGTTGAGCGATTCCAGTTGCGCGAGATACGGGAATCCGACGTAGCCGTCGGGCAAGCTATCGGTCATGATATGCAGGAGTCCGTCGCAGAGATCGCCGATACCGTCGTCGTTGGAATCGCGCTGGTTCGGGTTGAATACATCCGGACAATTGTCACAGACATCGCCGTAGCCATCGGCGTCGGCATCCAATTGGTCGGCGTTAGCGGAATCGGGGCAATTGTCGGTCGCCGGACATCCGGGGCTGACGATACCGGGATTGCCGATGCCGTCGAAGTCGGTGTCGACGCAGTCATCGCAGAGATCACCGATGTAATCGCGGTCGACATCGAGCTGGTCGCCGTTGGCGAGGTCGACGCAGTTGTCGCACAGATCGGAGACGAGATCGCCGTCGCTGTCGGGAGCGCCGTTACACTTCCAGCTTGACAGCACGTCTGCCAGCCAGCAGTGCATCCGCCCCGCCTGCTGGATCGTGAAGCGCGACCAGCAGGGATCGCTGGAATAGCTCATGAAGTTGTCGCGGTCGGTCGGCGCCCACGGGATGCCGCCACTGCAGCCGTCGCTCGAGGTGACCTCGGAACAGTAGTTGTTCAACGGCGTCGGCCGCGTATCGGCGCAGAAATCGCCGAGCACATCGCGATCGGCAGCGTCGACGCGCTCATAGCATGGACCGCAAAAGGCCACCTCCGACACGCCGTGGAACGTGTGCCACAAGCCGAGGCAATGGCCGACCTCATGCGAGAGCGTGCTGCTGGAGCGGAAGAAGTGCGGCGTGGTCATGACGATCCCGCCCTGCTTGGTCAGGCACTCGGGATCCCACGGGAACGTTCCGTACGAGTATCCGGGTTCAACGTAACCCACAAAGACATTGATTTGGTGCTCGGGATCGAGCGCGTACTGATCCTTCATCGGGAAGAACTCGTTTTCATCCATCGAGACGTAGCGACTGTCATTGACGAAGCGCCAATCATAGCTAAAGTGAACGCGCGACGGTTCATAGTCACGATTGAGTTCCGCCATTTGGCTGATCACCGTCGCCTCGTCGGAGACCGCGCCCGAGCCGTCATCGTTGCGGAAGATGTGGATCATCAGGTGCAGGTGCGTAAACGGCGCATTCGGCGCGGGAATCGCCGCATTGCGGTTGGCCGGATCGTCGCACGGTCCTTCCAGCGGACAGGCGGCCAGATTCTTGTTTAGGCGCCGATTGTTCTTGGCGTAGTAATGCTCCGTCGTGCCGCACCAATCGGCCAGCAACGAGGAGGTCAGAAGACTGAAGAGGAACGCCGCTGACAGCCAGAGCGACGAGAATTGATGACCGGTGATACGCGAGAACATAGGGGCAAGACTTTATGCAGAAGGTTTAGCTCGGTTATCGCGACGGCGGACTTATCCCGCCGCGCGCAGAACAATCTGCCTGCAGTATAGCGATTTGAAGGAAAGTGTCAAGACGGCGAATTCTGCCGCGCGCGAGCATCAACGGATGCGAACGCGGCCGGAAGTTCCGGTTGGTTCGATGGCTGGTCGCGTCCGCCGGCGGGCTCGCGAAAACCGCGGAATATCAGGCGAATACCGCGATCATAGGTGAAGTAGTTCCAGACCCAGTTGATCAGCACGACCAGCTTGTTGCGGAAGCCGATGAGATTCATCAGGTGAATGAAGATCCACAGCAACCAGGCCGTGAAACCCTGAAAGCGCAGGCGGCCGAGATCGGCGACCGCGCGATTGCGGCCGATCGTCGCCAGATCACCCGGATCGCGGTACACGAATCGCCGCATCGTCTCGCCGTGCAGTCGTCGCCGCAGATTGGCGGCCAGGTGCCTCCCCTGCTGGATTGCCGGCTGCGCCACCATCGGGTGGCCGTGCGGATGCTTCTCGGTCGTCATGGTCGCGATATCGCCGAGGGCGAAAATGTTCGCCTGCCCCTTGACCATGTTCAGCTCATCCACATAGATTCGCCCATTGCGCGCCAGTGCCGTCTCGGGCAATCCCGCTATCGGCGCCCCCAGCACGCCCGCGGTCCAGATCACCGTCTCGCTGCGGATCGTCTTGCCGTCCGGCAGATGCACACTATGCCCATCATAGTCATTGACCGGCTTGCCCAGCCAGATCGTGACGCCAAGGTCTTCGAGGAATTTGTGCGCGCTTGCGGAGGCTGCCGATGACATCGTCGGCAGTACACGCGGCGCAGCCTCGATCAGGTGAATCTGCATGCGCCGCAAATCAAGTTCGGGGTAGTCGTTCGGGAGGATGTGCCGTTGGAGTTCGCCAAGAGCACCGGCGAGTTCGACGCCGGTCGGGCCGCCGCCAACGATGACGAAGGTCTGGTA
>CAZFNN010000039.1:0-6366 GCA_964520555.1 uncultured Ignavibacteria bacterium | reverse complement strand
ATGTCAGAGACGACCGGGGCCTGGTTGGCGGTGCAGTAGGCAGCGCCGGCGCCGGAGTTGTAGTGTGCCTGAATGTCGGTCAGTGAGAGCGGGCTGCTGTAGAGCGCGAGTTCGTCGAGGTCGCCGGCGTATTGATAGTTGGAGCTGAAATAGCCAACCTCCAGGACACCGCTGCCGGAACGGTCGAGGCCGGAGGCGATCAGGCTGTTGTCGAGGGCGCCGTCGATGTAGAGCCGGTAAATTCCGTTGGGCTGGTCGTACTGGTAGACAACGTGGTGCCACTGGCCGTCGTTCACCAAAGTATTGCTGTAGAAATCGACGGCAGCGCCGAAGTAGCAGCGCAGTCGGTTTTCGTTGCCGTTGGTCTGGCAATTGACGCCGATCCACCAGGAGTTAGCGGCGGTGGAACGGCCGACGATCACCTGGTTGCAGTTGAAGGAGGCGTCGGTGCAGACGCAGCCACTGGAGCGCATCCAGAATTCAATAGTGAAGCTGGTGGCGGCGGACCAGTCGAAGGTGCCGTCATCGGCGACGGCGATGCGGTCATCGACGCCGTCAAAGTCGAGGGCATTGTTGAGAATGCCGGTGATGCTGGTCGGACAAGCGGTGCAGGTGGCATCGTTGGTGCCGTAGAAATCGACAAACGGGCTGGCGGTCTCGTCCAGCTGCCAATAATGGGTCATGCCGGTGGGGCAGGTTTGAGCTTGAGCCGCGCCCCCGATCAGAAGCAGCAAGAACAAACCCACGGCGGAGTACCGCCACGAGGTGCCCCGCGCTAACAGACCTTTGATCCTAATCCCAAGTATCTTCATTTGGTGACTCCCATTATCCTGCATGACCGTGTCAACTCGACGTTTCCTGCATTTTTGCCGGTATTATGCGGGAACAGGGGTGAGTTGCGTAAGTGTACCCCGCCTCACCCCTGCCCGCGATGGCTTTACTTCAGCAGAACCATCTTGCGGGTTTCTGCCTTATCTCCGACCGTCAAGCGATAGAAGTAGACGCCGCTGGAAACTTTTTCGCCCCGGCCGTTAAGGCCATACCACTTATAGGAATGGTAGCCGGAGGGCAGCGGCTGGTCTACCAATGTATAGATCGGCTGTCCGAGAAGATTGTAGATCGACAGATTGGCATGCTTCATGTCGCTCCCCGGGCGGATGATAAATTCAATCGTTGTTTCAGGATTGAACGGGTTCGGGTAATTCTGGCTTAGGACGAACTCCGTCGGCAGTACGGCACGGCTGAAGCCCTTCACCGGAATCGTCACGGCATTCGGGTCGGTCATCACCGCGAAATCCACTTTGAGATCCTCGGCCATCAGGTCGGCCGCATCGGTCTCGATGGGGATTTCGAACAGCGTACCGCTACCGGCACTCATGTACTGATTGAGGCCGTTCGGGTAAAGCAGCAACACCAAACGGCCGTTGTCATTATCCTTGAATTTGAAATTCAGGCTCGACGCCAGGTCGGCCTTCTGCGGCGTCAGGATGCGCACCTTGTCAGCGTTGTAATGCAGTTCGACCTGGACGCCGGCGATGTCGGTCGGCAGCGAGGCAGTCATTGTCAATTCGCCGGACGAGCCGAGGGCAGTACGATTCAGCGCGATTTCGGCATCAGCGCCGACCCAGTCATTGCTCGGGCTCGGGGGGGTGCCGCCGAAGACCTGGTTGATGATTGCCTGCAAATCGACAACATCGACAAAGCCGTTGCGGTCCATGTCGGCCGCGGTGAATTGGCGCAGATTCAGGTCGATGTCACCAATGATATAACCGACGACGATAACCATGTCCGCGATGTCGACCCGGCCGTCGCCGTTGACGTCGCCACCCGGATCCACCACGAAGATACCGTTGGTGTCGGCATCGAGTTCAACCGAGGGCTGGAACGGGTCGGGGCTGATCGCCTCGAAGGAATTCTCAAAGAGAATCTTGTGCTTGCCGATCGTGGCGCTGCCACGCACGGTTACCCAGAAGTCGAGGATGGCCGACGTCGGCCCGGTACCGACTTTTTCGTTCTGCAAGCCGAAGGCGACCACGCGGACGCGTCCGGGGGTGTCGCCAATATTGTCGTAGATCGTGAAATTGTTGAGTCGAACGGTCGGGATCAGTGAGTCAATGATCAGCACGTTCGACGGATAGACGAAGTCAAACTGGACGCCGTAGACGTCGACAGTGGCGGACAGGTTCACCGGGATGCTGATACCGGTCAATCCGGGGGTACCGCCCGCGATCGGACCGATGGTTGGCTGGGAGGCAGTGAACAACTTATCACCCTGAACGACGACACCGGTCACGTTGAAGGTCACCGCTCGCGCGGGCGCGGATGCCAGCGAGTCGTCGGTACAGGTGAAGGTGACGACAAAACTGCCAATCTGGGCCGCGTTGGGTGTCCAGTTAAATGTTCCGGTCACGGAATTGGCCCCGACGACCTGGCCACTGGAACCGAAGGTAGCGCCGGAAGGCATGCCGTTGGCCCGCAGGGTGATGGTCTGGCCGACATCGGGATCGCTGGCAGTTACCGAGAAGCTCACCGGAGTACCGGTGGAGATGTTGTAGACATTCGGCGAAATACTGGCGATAGCCGGCGGGTCGTTGGTTGGAGTGGGCTCGACCACCGTGCCGGTGTCGACCTCGAGCACGCCGTGGATGAGCGTCGGATAGACCGTCACGCCGATCGTGTCTGAGTACGCCGACCGCCGCGGGTCGGAGGAGAAGTCATTCGGGCTGAAGACCAGAATATCGGTGGTTGTGCCCAGCGGGACATCCGGCTTGATCTGCACGTAGAAGCGGGCAATGCGGCCGCGGCCGATCTCCATGAAGGTACAGCTGTTGGCAGGATTCAAGTCACCGGCGGCAAAGATCGATCCGTTCACCGAATCGCTGGCAACCATCGACGGCGGAGTAAAGCAGAAGATGTTGTTGTTGCCACGATCGATGTTTTCGATGTCGACGAAAAAGTTGCCGGCGTCTTCAACACCGACGAACCGCACGATGCTCGTGTCGATGCGGATGAAGGTATTGTAGGCCAGCAGCGTCTTGGAGTTGACCACGAAGAGATCGAGCGGAACGATCGCTCCGGGCACGCCCTGGGTGTCGAGCACGCGGAACGTGTCGACATCGGAGATCATGGGCTGCGCCTGCACCGACGGTGCTCCAAACACCGCCAGGGCCAGCATCAGCGCGAGCACAAGCAGAAGTCGCTTGGTCATGGTACCACCTCGCAAAATCAAATAATTTACAAAGCTAGAATCCCGTCCAGCTCGGCGGACAGGCACAAAACTCGATCGGACTCGCAATGGGCTCATGCTTGCCTTTCTCTACTTCAGCAAGACCATCTTTTTCGTTTCCGTAAACGCGCCGGCGGTCAAGCGATAGAAATAGACGCCGGACGGAAGCTGGCGACCGGAAGCATCCTGGCCGCGAAACACGACGCGGTGTTTGCCGGCCGGCAGCGGGCCGTCCAGCAGCGTTGTGACCGTCTCACCCAGAATATTGAAGACCGTCAGGTCGACCTCGCCGGCTTGCGGCAAGGCGAAACCAATCACGGTCTCGGGGTTGAACGGATTCGGATAATTCTGATCTAATTCATAGCTACCCGGCAGTACCGCAGGGCTGCGCCGAATTGGCGTCAGTGCAGTGCCGGAAGCATCGACAAATTCATGATTTACCAGGAGCGCGCACGAGTCGGAGATCGCCACCAGGGCGCCGGCCGGCAATTCGGGCACGCGGCCGCGCACACCCAACAGCAGCACGCGCAGGCGTGTGCCGTCGCGGTGCGACTGCAGTTCGAATTCCGGCGCGGACGTACCGAGGACGATGTCACAGTCGGCGGCGGAACTCAATTCAAATTCCAAGTGCGCCGCTGCGACGGTCGTCGGCTGCGTCAGTCGGAATTCCAGTCCGGTGGCCGCGGCACTCAGCTCGTATTCGAATTCTTCCACGACACCCGGTGTCGCCAGTTTGGCGCCGCCATTGACGATCAGCAGCAGCCGGATCAGATCGCCGAGCGTGGCCGGCACGCCGTCCTGATTGATGTCGGAATTTTGCAGGCGCTCGCCGGTCAGGGGGTATTGTGCCGGATTAATGAAGAAATTCGTGAAGTAGACGACGTCGCCGATCTCAAACGCCACGCCGTTCAAATTGAGGTCGCCGACCAAACCGGCGTACTTTTTCACCAGTACGCCACCGGGTGAATACAACGTCTGGCTGCGTGCAATGGCAGCGCCGGCGGCGTCGAGGGCGACATTTTCGTCGCTACCACCTGGATCGACATAATCGAATTCCAGCGGCGAGTAGAGCCCCGCGAATTGCAGATTGGAGGAAATCTGGAAGCGCAACTTGACGACTGTGCCGCTGCCGACGGCCAGGGCGTTGCCCGGCGCACCAGTGGTCGAACGGGCGGAAATGAAAATCTTGTCAGTGCCTTCCGTCGGCGTCAGTTGCGGCCAGCTCGCGATGCGGGTATCAGTCTTGTCGGCAGTCACGAAGGTAAGCAGCGTCGGGTCAAAACCGATGGTCAGGTTGAAGCCGGTTACCGGCACGCGATTGTGGAGGTTGATCGAGATCGTCACAACCTCGCCGGAGTAAGCCTGTTCATCGCTGATCTTCAATTCGACCGGCACGGTCGGCAGCAGGGTGAATTCGACATTCTCGGTCGCACTGGCGCCGCCCTCATCGGTGGCGGTCAGGGCGAAAGCGTAGTCGCCGGAATCCGCAATGTCGGAGACCCAGCGCAAGAAGCCGGGATTCGTTGTGCCGATTTGGGCACCGGCCGGAGTTCCTTGCGCGGAGAAACTGACGGTTTCGAAATCGGGGTCCTGGGCGACAAACGGGATGAAGAGCGTATCGCCGGCGCCGGCGGCGATGGATGAGCCGAGTGTAATCACCGGCGGCCGGTTGGAATTGATCACAGTTATGGGAATATCAATGTGGCTGCCCGACTCTCCGTCGGAAGCGAAGATGGTCACGACATACGGCGAGCCACTGGCGGAACCGGTGCCGACATAGGGCACTTGCCAGCGGAACGTCCCGCTACCGTTCCCGAGATCGGAGAACTTGGCGCCGGCGGACAGACGGCCGGCGTGCAGTTTCACGGCTGCGCGTTCCGGATCGACGGCACGCACCGTGAAAGTCAGGAGCTCGCCTTCAGAAACCGTCCGCGCCGACAGCGGTTCAAACTCCGGCGCGCGATTGGCAGCGATGATCGTGATCGTACCCGGCTTGAAGTGGGGCCGAATTGTCTTGGCATCGAACGCGCTGAGTTCCAGCCGTCCAGCCGGAGCGACGAAACCGGAGTCGAGCGTTACGCTGGCGTCGGCGTCGACATCATTGCGCACGGTGAAATAGAGCTTGGCGAGTTCGTTGCGGCCGACGTTGATCGGCGGCTCGCCCAGGGCCACACCACCCACCAGCAGCGTGGCATTGCCGGCATCATGGGTGACGCCGTGAAATCCCCATTCACGTGCGGAGGATCCGGCAAAACTGGCGGAATCAAATGTCAAAAATTCAGCGGTGTAATTCAGTGGAATCGAAAATCCGGCGATGGCCTCGTCATTGACGACGGTAACCGGAACCGAAAACTCGCCGCCCGGATACGACGTTGCGCTGCCGACAATAACAGAATCGATGTTATTGTAAGGGTCGCTCTGCGCCGAAACGGGAGTAAATGAGACGGCGATCAGAAGTGCAGTGGCGAAGATGCCCACGAGGGCGAGTCGCCGATTGATGCCAAAATGGCAGAATAATCCCCTAAGCATATTCACGGCTATGCTGTGCAACGAACATGCCAACGCCTCTTTTGGCTTGTGCTCGGTTTGGAGACTCGAAATCATCACTGCTCTTCTGTGCGTCGCCGCATAAACGGCTTGCTGAAAACAACTTACGCTGAAGTAACGTCGCCGTTTCCGGCGTGAAGTAAAGTTATTGAAATGGGATTGCAGGAGCGGTCGCGTTCCGCTTTGCATAAGTCGGCTTGCATCTGTGCAAACTCTTGCAACCATCTCTAACCGGACTACTTCCCTAAAACAAAAATGGCCTGGCATACGAACCGCTTTCGCATTAGTGCCAAGCTTCCACTAATCGATTTGGTCGTAGCCGTTAGAGATAATTCCTGATCATCCTCCTCTTGAGTTGTGTTTCGCTCTTTAAGTACGGGGAGGGTTTCCCCTCCCCATACCAAAAGAACTTCCGATGAATTACTTCATCAGCACCATCTTCTTGGTGTCGGTGAAGCTGCCAGCGGTAGCCTTGTAGAAGTAAATTCCAGAGGCCACGGAAGCAGCATTCCATTCAACGTTGACAGTGCCAACGCCGCGGCCGTTGAAGCTCTTCACAAGCTGGCCGGCAACGTTGTAGATGTCGATCGTCC
>CAZFNN010000038.1:0-7349 GCA_964520555.1 uncultured Ignavibacteria bacterium | reverse complement strand
CCTCACCCCCGGCCCCTCTCCCAGAGGGAGAGGAGAGAAAGCGTCATTCCCGCGGAGGCGGGAATCCAGGTCGGCTGCAGTCTCTGAGAACAAGTAGAGACGCGGCAGGTCACAATCCCGCGCGGGAAGATAGGATTGATGCAACGGAGTGATTGGTGCGCGCGATCAAGACCTGCCGCAACGATGTAACCGGGCGGGGACGAGCCCCGCCCCTACGGGGAGCGGTTGCAGGGGTAGGTCGGCGAGTCCGACTGAAGTCGGAGCTACAGGAATTCGAGAGTACGGATTGTAGGGATCTTGACCTACGAGCTGAATGACTTCTGCAGACTGAAGTCGGCACTACAGGGGGAGGAGTTCACGTCGGGATCGCAGGGATCGTGACCTACGAATCTGGGCATGTCGGGTTCGGCACTTCGACAAGTTCACGCGAGCGAGAGTGATCGCAGCGCTGGAAACTTGACTTACTTGGCGGATTTGAGTTTGAAGTAGAGTTCGCCTTCGATATAGAAGGTGTTGGCGGTGGCTTGATTGCCGAGGATTTTGGCACGTTCGGCGGTGATCTTGGTCTTTTCTTCCTGCGAGTAGGTGTAGCCGTTTTCGTAGTCGAAAACCAGCGTCCCGGTAACGTCGGTCTTGTCGACGCCGGAACGCGAGAGGCTGTCGGACTCCATGATATCAAAGGGCAGAATCAAATTGCCCTGATAATCGATAATGACGCATTTGCGGCCGTCGACCTCGACGAAGTCGGTCACAGTATAGGTGGTGCTGGCATCGAGTTTCTCGCCGGAGAGCATGAAGATCTTGACCGATTGCATCCACTTGTAGCCCTTGCCGACCGGCTCGGCGGGAAACGTCGGTTGCGACTGCTCGATATTTTGCTGGGCGTATTCTTTCCACTTGGAGGCATCCTGATCGGAAAGAAGTTCGAGGCCGGAGATCTTGCCGTCGGGCGCCATGTCGTACGAGAGTGATTCGGTGCTGGAGACGACCGAGATCGTGGAATCGGGAGCGGTTTCGCTCCAACTCCAGGTGGAAGCCTCCTCGATGCGCGCCTTGCCGTCGGCGGAAATCGACGCGACCTTCTGCACCATTTCCCCCTTCGACTGCGAGGACGAGGAAATCACCGGCGAGTTGTTCATCGAGAAGGTCTGGCGGTTGAATTGCTCGTAGACGAGTTCGCGGCCGGGTTGGAACTTCATCTGGAGGCGGACGGTCGGCTGCGATTCGACGCAGGAGAGCAGAAGCACCGCCATGAGGCAGGCCAGCGCGCAGAGGACGATTCCGCCGCGACGGTGAGGACGTCGAGGTTTAAGCGGTCGGTTCATGACATCTACTCTGGCGGCTCAGTTCCTATCTCAAATTGCGCCTGAATGATGGTTCGTACTGCTGTCCAGAGTTCCTCGGGACCCACCGTAATCCCTCGTTCCTCGGGACCCACCGCAAGCGGTGGGGCACCGGACCAGAACCGGCGGTGGGGCAGCGGGCACTTCCATGTTCATCCGCCGATCACTGACCGGAGAATGCGAGCGAACGTGAGCGTGACAGCGACGAGGGCGAGCCCAGAATCGCGGTCGACATAAGCAAGATCTCGCGGTACTCTTTCAGTTCCTGTTCCGAAAGCCCGCCGGATTCGCCGGCGGCGACCTGCTCGGTGTACATCTCGGCGAGCGAGACATAAGGGCCAAAGCTGCCGGAGGCGAAACGAGTTTCCGGGATGCTGCCGTACGGATAATACACGACGCTCAACATGATCGCAACGGCAATCGCGGCGACACCGACGGCGACCGGTACCGGGCGAAGGGTCTCGGGGATCACCGCAGCGACGAGGCGATCCCACAACGTGACTTTCCGCAGCGCGACGCGCTTCCGGATCTTGCTGCGAGCGGCAGCGAAGTAGGCGTCATCGGGCACGCGCACCTGCCGGGCGGAGATCAGCCGCAGATAGGCCAGTTCGCGCTCGCGGGCGGCGGGATCGAGATCGCCGAAGTGCGGCGTCTGATCGAGCGGCGCGCGGGTGTGTTGCGGACGCAGATCGAGCAGTTGGTCCTGGTGGTCACGTTCTTGCATTTACCGTTCCTCACGATTCCGGCCGTCCGGGTCAAGCGGGCGGTCGAGAATCTCTTTCAACTTCTGTTTCACCTTGGAGCGCGCGATGTGCAGGTTTGACCGGACGGTGGCCTGCGGGCAATCCATCATCTGCGCGATCTCCTCCTTGGAGTAGCCGTCGACATCGTGCAGCACAATGGTAGCCCGTTGTTTGGGGGGCAGCTCGGCGATGGCGGCGTTGATCAACTCCAGGAGTTGCTTGTTTTCCTGTTCGTCCTCCGGTGTCAGTATCGACCGCGACAGCTCGAGCTGGTAGCGGCCGGAATCCTCGGCTTCCTCATCGTCAAGGACAACATACTTGCGCTGTCGCTTGCGGATGATGTCGATGCAGTAATTGGTCGCGATCTTGAAGAGGAAGCTCGGAAAGTTGGCATCGGTCTTCAAGCGCGCGATATTCTTGACCAGGCGGACGAAGGTCTCCTGCAAGACTTCATCGGCCTCGGTATGGTTTCCCAGCATCTGGTAGGCGTGGGCGTAAATTCGTTTCTCGAACAACCGAACCAGCTCATTGAAAGCTCTTTCGTCGCCGGCTTTGAAGCGTTCGACGAGTTCGGAAATGTTCTCGATCACGACACCCCACACTCTCCAACCCATTGGAATAGACGCGGTTGGAGAAGGATTGTTTAATGGTTCTGCCGACAGCAGCGGAAGATTACGAGGGGCGGAAGTGATTGTCAAATAGAGTTTTAAGGGAGGCGGCGGATGGTGATAGAAAGAGGAGCGACGGAGGGGGAGATGGGAGTTGGCCGGCAGGGCGGTAGGGGAGTTGTTGCGGCGGCTGTCGACTCGATGCGAGCACCCTCACCACCGACCCCTCTCTTTGGCAGGGAGAGGGGAAAAGGGTACTAACCGGGCGGAAAGGTAATAGATTTAATTGGGCGGATGGGTAACAAGTCATGTTTTGGCGACACAAGGAGGTTGGTGGTGCGATCAGCGGGAAATGCGGTAGACCGTTGCGGTAGTTCGGAAGTGGAAATTGCAGCGGAATTGCCGGTTGCGGAAAATTCATTCGCCAAAGGGTTTGCGTCGATGTATAAATGGGCAGATTCGCTGTTGAGGTGAAAGGAAGGAAGACTTGAAGTTGAGACGGTTAATGCACGTTGGGCTGTGCGTCGCGATTTTGGCGGGGGCGGCGTATGGGCAATATGAACGCGAAGCGGGGAAGATCATCGTGCGCAACGGCTTGATGCCGGCGGCAGCGGGGTCGGACAAGGTGGCGTTCCTGCGGGTCGATGAGAAGATTCCGGGCAATCCGATCGAGCTGTTCATGAAGGACTTGAAGACCGGTGAAGAGAAGCGGTTGATGCCGGGCTACAATTTCAACGACCTGCCGACCTACACTTACGCAATCTCGCCGGATGGATCAGAGATGGCGCTGCAGAACAAGGTGGCCGGTTGCTGGGAATTGATGATCTATAAGGTTGGCGCGCGCAGCGGCAAGCAAGTCAGCAATCTGGTGCAGTATCGCGAAGACTTGCCGAAGGATGCGTTGGAGCAATTGGGGATGGATGCCAGCGATCTGGTCAGCGTGGCCGACCTCAGCTGGTCGCCCTCCGGCAAGCGGCTGATCTTCACGTTGATGCGGCCGGGCAAAGCATCGGTCTGGTGGCTGGATCTTGCCTCGGGCCGGACCCGCCAAGCGACGGAGGATTTGGTCGGGTACTATCCATCCTTCAGCCCCGATGACGATCGTTTCTGCTACACCGAACCGGTAGTAAAGGAGGGGATCACGACGGATGAGGACTTGGTGCTGCGGTCGGTCACAACCGGCGATGCCGATACGATCACAACGGCACGCGACCACGAATTCAACGGGCAGATTTCACAGGACGGCAAGTATCTGCTGTATTGTCGAAAGGTGCAAAACACGAATAACATTTACGTGATGAATCTCGCGACGCGTGAGGCGCGGGCGATTACGCATTCGACCAACGACCGGCACTGCACGGCGCCGCGCTGGTCGAGCGACGCGCGCAAGGTCTATTTCCAAGGAAACAACTTCACGACCCAACCGGTGATCTTCGAGAGGGATTTCGTGCCGTTTTAGTACTGACGGGTAGCGAATTTTGGAAGGCGGTCGGATGGCCGCCTTTTTTTATTGTGAAATATGTCCCACCCTTCCCTGGGCTGCGGGTGGGCTACCGGTTGCGGAGGGTACCGGTTAGCGATCCCACTGCAACAATCGAGATCCCACCGCAAGCGGTGGGGCACCACAGGGGGACAAAGTGGATGGGGAGATTGACGGTGCGGACGGGTGGGGTGTGAGGGGGCGGAGTTTTAGTTGACAGCGGGGAGCGGGGGCGAGATATACACACCATAGTGAAGCAGAAAAAGAACCCGGCGCCATGGACGTGACGCGAGGAGGGAGAAGATGGAAAATTTAGGTCGTTCATTCACTTACATGTTTGAAGATCCGGAGTGGCTGCAAAAGATCCTGGTCGGGGCGCTGTTCGTATTGGCTTCGATGATACTGATCGGCATTCCGTTTCTGCTCGGCTACGTGCTGCTGGTGGCGCGCAACACGGCCAACGGCCAGCCGCTGCCGCTTCCGGCGTGGGACAATCTGGGCGAGAAATTCACGCAGGGACTGCTGTTCTTCGTGGTGGTGATTCTCTATGCTATTCCTTTGATCATCGTGAATTTCATTTTAGCGATGATCCCCTGCATCGGCTGGCTGGCGATGGTGGCGCTGAGCGTCGCGTACGCCATGATCCTGCCCTACATCTACGTGCATTTTGCGCGGACGGGGAATATCTCGGATGCCTTTGACTTCGCCGGCATGATTGCGTTTCTGACGCAGAACACGGTGAATCTGCTGCTGGTGGCGCTGCTGACGATCGTGTTCGGCATCCTGGCTTCGTTTGGCATATTAGCGCTGATTATCGGGTACTTCTTCACGGCGTTTTGGGCGCAATTGGGTGTCGCGTACTTGTACGGCGAAGTAGTCCGCGTCGGCGAACAGAAGGGTGGAGCGGTTACGACGCAGCCATAATGGCACGGCAAGAGCTGGAAAATCTTCGGCCGGTGATCAGGCTGGCGCTGTGGTCACCGGCCACGCTGTTTCTGCTCTATATTGTGGGCGTGGTCACGGCGGCGGTGTTGGCGGCGATCGGCGCCGAGGGTGCGGCGCAACTACTGCGGAGCGTCTACGGACATTTCTGCCATCAGTTGCCGGAGCGCTCGCTGACTTGCGGCGACGAAACGCTGATCCTCTGTGCGCGCTGCACGGGCTTTTACGGAGCACTGGCCGCGGTCTCGATCGTGGTCCTGCTGAAGTCGATTCCGCGGAGTCTCGACTGGAGGGCGACGGTGATCCTGTGCTTGCCGATGCTGGCGGATGCACTGCTCGATCTGAGCGCGATGATCGGTGCGGCGAATCTTGTGCGGACGGCAACCGGCTTTCTTGGGGGAACCGCGCTGACATTATACTTCTATCCGAAATTGCTGGCCGCGGCGCGAGATCAGCTTGATCCGCGCGCGGCCACGGCTTAGATTCCTCCTCAGGGCGCCGCAGTCACGGGCGCAGTCTCTGGCACATGATTATTCTATCACGATTGACACTTAAGAACTTCGCGGTGGTGTCCGCTATTGCGATCGAGTTGGAGCCGGGCCTGACGGCAATCACCGGCGAGACCGGCGCGGGCAAGTCGTTGATTGCGGGCGCGATCAGCCTGTTGCTGGGGGAGCGCGGCAAGACGGAGTATTTGCGCGCGGGCGCGACGCACGCGTTGATCGAGGGGGAATTCCGCGGCGATCTGAAGAAGCTGCGTGAGCTGCTGGTGGAGGAAGAACTCGACGATGCGGGCGAGACGCTCACGATCGTGCGGGAGATTCATGCCGACGGGAAGAATCGCTGTTTGATCAACGATCAGCGGGTCAGCCTGGCGACGTTGAAGCGGCTGGGGGAACGGATTTGCGATCTGCACGGGCAGCATCAGCATCAGTGGCTGCTCGAACCGGGGCGGCATCTGTGGTTCCTCGATCGGTTCGCTGGGTGCGGGGAGTTGTATGCAACGTACCGGTCGGCGCTGGAAACCTACCGGTCGGCGAAGCTGCGGGTTAGCTCTTTGGAGAAGCAGATCGCGGAGAATCGCGAGAAGCAGGAACTGCATCGATTTCAGTTGAAGGAAATTGAGGCGGCGGCATTGACGGCTGGTGAGGAAGAGGCGCTGGAGGCCGAGCAGAAGCAATTACAGAACATCCTGCGAATCAAAGAGGCGCTGGCGAATGCGGCGGGTTTGATCGAGGAAGAGCGGGGGGCAGCGGCGGTTACCGGGGAGATTCTCAAGCAGCTCAAGTCGACGGCGGATGCCTTCGCTGAAGTGAACGAGTATGTCAAGGAGTTGGAGTCGATCAAGGTGGGGCTGGTCGAGATCGGGAGGTCGCTGAACGCTTCGCTGTCACGATTGAGCGAGGATCCGGCGCGGTTGGAGCAGATCGGCGAGCGGCTGGCCGAGATCTACAAGCTCAAGCGCAAGTACGGCGGGTCGGTGGCGGCGGTGCTGGCTTTGCGCGATGAATTGCGGGCGAGTTTGGATGATTCAGGGACGCTGGAACTTGAGTTGAAAGAGCTGTCGCGCAAGCTTGAGCCGCTGAAGGCGCAGCTTTTGGCGGACACGGAGCGACTGCAAGTGGAGCGCGAGACGGGCGCGAAGAAACTGGCGAAGGCAATGAAGAAGGAGCTGACGGCGCTGGGACTGCCGAAGGCGGAATTTGAGATGCGGTTTGCGCCGAGCGAGGCCGGCGAGGTAATCGAGCACGAGGGGAGGACGATCTGCTTGGCGGATTTTGGGCCGCAGTTCGGCGAGTTTTATTTCGGCGCGAACGTCGGCGAAGAGGCAAAGGCGCTGGCGCAGGCGGCCTCGGGTGGCGAGATCAGCCGGGTGATGCTGGCGCTTAAGTCGCTGATCGCCGGGAAGGATCGCGTGGACTTGCTGGTGTTCGACGAGATCGACGCGGGGATCGGCGGCGAGACGGCGCTTTTGGTTGGGCGCAAACTTCGGGAGCTGGCGGCAAAGCAGCAGGTGATTGCGATCACGCATCTACAGCAGATTGCGGCGGTGGCGGATCAGCACCTGCGGGCGATCAAGAAAGAAGTCAAGGGGCGGACGGAGTCGGAGTTGATTCCGCTGGCGCGCGAGGAGCGGATCGTGGAATTGGGGCGGATGATTTCGGGGGGGAAGTTCGGCGAGGTGGAGCGCAAGCAGGCGGAGAAATTGATGAAGGAGGCGAGGGGGGAGTAG
>CAZFNN010000037.1:0-8473 GCA_964520555.1 uncultured Ignavibacteria bacterium | reverse complement strand
GAGTCCTAGGTTTTGTGACTCATCGAGGCGAGAAGCGGGCCGCGCGCTTGAGGCATCTCTCAAGCCGCATCAATGCAATGCCTGATCCGGATTAGGCGCTCTCTGAATCGAGAGCCAAACGCAGGAAGTGAGAAGAGATTAGCGAGAACTACTGACAGTAACTCGGTCCCGGCCCGCCGGCAAAAATGTAATTGATCAAGTACACCGCATCCGAAATCGTGATCGTCCCGCTGCAGTCGGCGTCGGCCGCGGCAAAACTCGCCGGCGGCGCTCCGCCCGAAAAGATGTAATTGATCAAGGCCACGGCATCCGAAATCGTAATTACCCCGTTGCCGTCGACATCACCGGCGACGTAATTGCGCAGGTCGATGACCGCCAGGAATCCCGCGGTCAAATCTTGCGCCTGGCCACAGAAACCCTGCCCGACAATCGACTCCAACCGCAGCGTCCCGCTCGCAGAGCGCCCGGAACCGCTCGCGCCCGTTTGATTCAGGATCGTCGCCCCAAGTGTCGAGCTGAGCAGGAGTGCCAGAAGCAGCGCACCAATGACGTTCTTCATGCTCAGTACTCGGTGCGTAGATAGATAACCTGTAACGCTCCCTGCGTAAAATCCACCGGCCCGGCACTCAGTGCTGTCGACCGCACATTTCCGTAGACGGTGATGCTTCCTGCCGCGGCCACCGGGATCACGTCCGAAATTGAGATCACCATATTGGCGCCGACACTCGCGGTGGGGGAGGAAATCCGCGCCTCACCGTAACGTCCAAATCCCGACGGCGTCGTCGCTATCCCCATCTGCGCAATCTCGTTGCCGCCCAGATTCGCCGTGCCGTTCATCAAGACCAGCAATATCCCCGGCGCCGGCGCCTCGATCGTCGCCGTCATCCACGTCACTACAGTCGTGCTCACCGAGGTCAACGTCCCACCCGTCGTGTAAACCACGCCCGGCTCGTCCTTGGTCTTGCTGGCGTCGATCGTGTTGTTGACAATATGCCGTTCAACGATTGAATTCGAGGCGAGATCCGCCCCCGTCAGACTCTCGTCGACCACGTGCCCGCCGCTGATCGCGTTCGCCGCGATCTCCGCGCTCGTGACGGTGCCGTCGGCGATATGATAACCCGAAATCTGCGCCGGTCCGACGTCGTTGGCCCCGACTGTGCCGTTATCGATATCCGCCCCCGTGATCGTCTCGTCCACGATCATCGCACCCGTGATCGCCACGCCCGACAAGTGCACCGACCCAATCGATCCGGCCGCGATCTTGTCCCCCGTGATGCTCGAGTCGGCAACATCGACTCCGGTCAAAGTCCCGTCTTCAATATTCGCACCGGTAAAAGCCGATGACGACAGATGCTGCGCCGCGATCGTCCCCGCCGCGATCTTCTGGCCGGTGATCGTGGAGTCCTCCAGATCGATCGCCTTCAGCGAGCCGTCTTCTACCGCTGCCGAATTGACGGCACCCGTCTCGAAGTGATGACTGCCGATGACGCCGTAGGGAAGTTTGGACCTTGTGATGCTTGAATCAGCGACTTGCTGCGTGCCGACCGCCGCCGCTGCAATCTTATCCGAAGTAACGCTACCATCCGCGAGATCCGCTGTTCCAACTCCACCGTCCGTAATCTGGCTGGAATCCACCACCACCGCCGGCAGCCGCTCGCTCGCAATCACGCCGCTCACGATCTCCGAGGCGTCCAGATTCAACGGCCGGTGCGCCTGCGGATCAGTCGCGTGCGCCGCTACGGCGTTGTTAACGACACCTGAATCGGCAAAATGCGCGGCTGGGAAACCCTCCAGCGCCAGCGCATTGGCCGCCATAAACGAATACACCGCCGATCCGATAAGGTGCCGCGGCGCAAATTCCGGCTCGCTCGCTAATTGCACGCCGAGCCACAGCGGCGCATGCGTAAACAGATCCGCAGCAAACGGCACCACCGAACCGAGATAGGCGTGCATCAAGCCGTCGTTCAATGTCACAACCTGAGTCTCGGTCCAGAGGGCGGCGCCGAATGTTGAATCGTCGTAAATCGTGAACGTAAGACTATAACTGCCATCCGGATAGGCAGCCCCGGTCGAGTCTCTCAAACTCCCTTGATAACTCAATACCGGGTTGATCGCCCCCCAAGCTGGATACTGCCCAAACAGCAGCAATCCAATGACCAAGCACAGAGCGCCAATAGCAAACGATCTCAAAATGACCTCCGACAGGAACCGCTGTGGTAGCTAAATCGACCTTGAAGTATGGTATGCTAATATAACACCAAATGCCGATTTTCCAAGCCCTTTGTCGCCCCCTTCCGCTACCCGGTGCCCCACCGCCTGCGCGGCGTCCCGAGGAACGAGGGATTGCGGTGGGTTTTCGCTAGCCCCTTCCGCTGCCCCGCCGCATGCGAACCGTCCCGAGCAACGACGGATCGCGGTGGGTTTTCGCCAGCTTCGTGGGGCGATCTGCCGCCGGCAACACCTCAATCGGCTCAACGCTCTCTCTGTGTCCTTCCCGTCACACCAGGTCACACTTCCCACCGTCCCCGAAATTCCAACTACCACTACCGCAACCATTTACACTTCGGCACGCGACTTGACTCTCTCTTCTGTCGGAAACAATGAATCGGAAACGCCAACAGGAGAAAGCAAGATGTTAAGCAAAATCAAATTCGCCGCCGGGCTGGCCGCACTCACGATCCTGGCCGCCCTGATTGTCGTGTTCAGCCTCAAGCCGAAAGCTCAACCGGAGCCGCAATCAAGTACGCTCGATGAACACTTCACCCCGCAGATCGAACTCGCCAATTCCGTCGCCGACGAACCCGAGGATGGCCGTTTCGCGCCGGAGGATCATCCGCTGCCGGAACAGCGTCCGTACGATGAACTCGCCGACCATCCGCAGTTCCCGGTCGGCAACGGCCTGACGCTGGAGGAACTGGCGCTGCTCGACTCGCTCGAATTCGGCAACGTCCGTGATGTCGCCCTGGATGACGACCGCGCGCTGATGGCGACCGCCGGCGGCGTGCTCGAGTTCTTCCTGAGCGACTCGTCATTCACGCTCTACAGCTATCCGCAGGATCTGGTCAACCACGACTGCTACGCCGTGCTGCCTTACGAGGACAACATCCTCGTCGGCACCGAGGCCGGCATCTACCTGATCAATCCGATCGGCGTCGTCGAGCGCGTCTGGGAAGAAATCACCGACACCGTCACCGTCCTCAAATCGTTCGACGGCTGCTTCTATGTCGGCACGCGTCACGATGGCCTCTATGAAATCAACGGACAGTTGGTGGGCAACATTCTTCCCGCCAAGCAGATCGTCGATGTCTCCTCCGACCAGTTTGCGCTCTGGGCCGCAACCGCCGAAGACGGCCTGCTTTACTTCGACGAGCACGGCTGGCACGAACGCTATCTGATCACCAACCGCGACGCCTTTGCCAATGTGACCGCGCTCGAATCGGCGTTCGGCAAACTCTTCGTCGGCACCACCACCGGCGTGTTTATCTACGACGGCCACAACTGGCAGCATCTCGATTCCAGCGATTACCTCTTCCAGGATCACGTCACCGCCCTGGCCGCGGGGCGCAGCTACATGTACATCGGCACGGCCACCGAAGGCGTGTTTGCCTACTACGAAGGCTGGCTGACGCCGCTCGACTGGAGCGATGACGTGCAAGTCACCTCCCTCGACGTCAAAGGGGGACGCTATCTCGTGGGGCGCACTCAAAGGGGCGCCATTCTGGCCGACCGCAAAGGGGAGTTGGAACTTTTGCCGCTGATCAAGCAGACCGTCGCGGTTCTCAGCAGCCTCTAACCACCATGCCATACCCGGCCCGCGCCGGCGCCTGATCAGCCCAACCCGGGGTCGCCCCCGGGTTGTTTGTTTTGTAATCACGGTAGGTCGGACATTCCTGTCTGACATTCTCGATCATGAACCCTGCCCGACAGACAAGAATGTCTATCCTACCGGAAGAACTCCTTGCCATTTCCGCCAACTGTGTCAGCCAATCGATTCCCCTCTATCAAGAGGGGTGGCTCGAGCCCGCCTTGCCGATACCTCGACCGTTCTTGTCCCACCATCCACAGCTTGTCCACTCCTGTTGCCGATCAAGCGGGCGCGAGACGGGGTGTGTCGTCTGGTCTTTCTCGCGACCATTACGAACGAGAACATCTCCGGCATCAACCTCTCACGACAGCCAGAACTGGCGTCAGGATCGCAGGGATCCTGACCGGCAACATTACACCGCCTTCTTCAGCACCGCAATCTGCCCCGCATGATAAAGCGTGTGCTGGATCACCCCCTGAATCAGGAAGTACAGATTGTGTTGACGGCCGGGCACCGGCGTGAGCAGCGCCTGATCATCCAGCCCCGCAATCGCATCGCGCAACTGCTCGTACGCCTCCCGCAACCCGCGCACCGCCCGCTCCCAGGCCGCTTTCGAGGTGTCAGTCACCGGCGGCCAATCTTGCTCGTCCGATAACTCAACTGCCGTGCCGCCGATGCGCGTTCGCACCGCGCCCTGCCAGGCGGCAATGTGCAAAGCAAGTTCCCAGATCGAATGGGCTCTTTCGATCGGTTTCGCCGCCGCGGCCTTTGCGTCAACCTCGGCCAGAAGCTCCATCACTGCCGGACCGTGCCACGCCTCGCCATACATGGATCGATGAAGTTGATCCAGGATGCGTTCGACCTCGCTCATGCATTCTCCTTTCGCCATTGGCTCGTTGCTGGAATCTACGTGCCGTCACTGTGGAGGGTTATCACATTCTGTCAGGGCAGGTCAGCATCCTGGCGATCCTGACGTGCCTCCGGCAATCGTAGGGGCGGGGCTTGCCCCCGCCCGCCGTCGGTGAACGAAGATTCACCGCGGGCGATCGCAAGGGTCACCCCTACAGAGTGGTCCCATCACCGCAAGTCCAAGATCGGCTTGCCGTTGCGGATGCGAGAAATTCTTGCCTGCACTTCTGCCGGCACTACGCGTATTATCCTCAATCAACAAACGCCGAGTCCTCCGCATCAAACCGGAGGAGTGGGGGAACCACTTACTCGGGGCGTATCACCGCAAGGTGTAGAGCAACTCTTTCGGCTCGAGCCCGTCAGCTAACCTCATAGGCGTCGAAGGAGAGTACCTCCCGCACTGGAGAGACGGAGGCCTCTCCCGTCACCCTTTTGCAGGAGGTTCTGCATGACATCATCCTCTCCTTCCGACTCCGACCCCGACGATCGTAGCACGCCGAACTGGCGCGCGCGCCTCAGTCGCCTGCTGTTCGGCAAGCCGCGCGACTTGCTTGATCGGCGCATCTTCCACCGCATTTCCGTGGTCGCGTTTCTGGCCTGGGTCGGCCTCGGCGCCGACGGAATTTCCTCATCCTGCTACGGCCCGGAGGAGGCCTTCCGCACGCTGGGCGAGCACACGTATTTGGCGGTTGCACTCGCGGCGATGATGATTCTGACCGTGACGGTGATCTCGATTGCCTACAGCCGCGTGATCGAACACTTCCCGCAAGGCGGCGGCGGGTATGTCGTCGCCACCGCACTACTCGGCGAGCGCGCCGGCGCGGTCTCGGGCTCGGCACTGCTGGTCGACTATGTCCTGACCATCACGATCTCGATCGCGGCCGCCGGCGACGCGATGTTCAGTTTTCTGCCGCCCGGCTGGATCGGCCTGAAACTCCCGTTGGAGGTAACGCTGATTGTCGCGCTCACGATCCTGAACATCCGGGGCGTGAAGGAATCAATTCTCGTGCTGCTGCCGGTGTTCCTGCTGTTCATTGTGACGCATGCGATCTTGATCGGCGGCGGTATCGCGCTCCACGCCGGCACCCTGCCGCAGACGGCGCAGAACGTGCAGCAGGGATTCAGCTCCGGCCTGGAGACGCTTGGCCTCGGCGCCATGCTGCTGCTTTTCATCAACGCCTACTCGCTCGGCGGCGGAACGTACACCGGAATCGAGGCCGTCTCGAACGGCCTGCCGATCATGCGCGAACCCAAGCCGCGCACCGGCAAGCGGACGATGGTGTACATGGCGACCTCGCTGGCGCTGACTGCCGGCGGACTCATTCTTTGCTACCTGCTCTGGCAGATTGGACCGGTCGCCGGCAAGACGATGAATGCGGTGCTGGTCGAGCGCTTCGTCGAGGTTGTCCCGCTGGGGTCGGCGTTTGTGATCTTAACGCTGCTGTCGGAAGGTGCGCTTCTCGTCGTAGCCGCGCAGGCGGGATTTGTCGACGGCCCGCGTGTGCTGGCGAATATGGCGGTCGACGGCTGGGCGCCGAAACGATTCTCCTCGCTCTCGGAACAACTGACGACGCGCAACGGCGTGCTGCTGATGGGTGGCGCGGCGATTGCGGCGCTCTTGTATACAGGCGGAGATGTGCGCCATATCGTCGTGATGTACAGCATCAACGTGTTTCTGACATTCTCACTCACCGAGTTGGGAATGTGCCGCTTCTGGATCGGCAGCCGCAAGCAGCGCGCCGATTGGCGCCGTAAGATCGCGATTCATCTCATCGGACTGACCATGTGCGTGACGATCCTCACGGTAATCATCTTCGAGAAGTTCACCGAGGGCGGCTGGATCACGCTGACCGTAACGGCGCTGGTCGTCGCGCTGGGATTTATGATCCGGCGCCACTACCGGACATTAGGCGCGAAACTATCGCAACTGTATGCCGGCCTGACCGAACTGCCGCAACAACCCGGCGTCAAGGTCGCCAAGATCGATCCGGCGCAGCCGACCGCCGCGATTCTGGTCACCGGCTACAGCGGGCTGGGGCTGCATACGGTGCTGGCGGCGCTGCGGCATTTTCCGGAACACTGCAAGAATCTGGTGTTTGTGTCGGCCGCGGTCGTCGATTCCGACATTTTCAAACTCAACAACGCCCTCGATCAACTACGCGCACAGAACAACGCCGATCTCGAAAAATATGTCAAGTTCGCCGCGAAGCTGGGCATTCCCGCAACGTATCGCCTGGCGATCGGTACCGATGTCGTGGCCGAATTGGAGCAGCTGTGTCTTGGTGTCGCTCACGATTTTCGCGAGGTCACATTCTTCGCCGGACAACTGGTCTTTCATCGCGACCGGTGGTATCAGCGGATCTTGCACAATGAGACGGCCTTCGCATTGCAGAAGCGGCTGCAGTTGGCCGAGCACACGGTCGTCATCTTGCCGGTGCGCGTGAAGTAGGTCAGGATCCCTGCGCTCCTGACGTGCCTTCGGCATTCGTAAGGGCGGGGCTTGCCCCCGCCCGCCGTCGGTGCCCAAAAGATTTACCCCGGGCGACCGCAAGGGTCGCCCCTACGGGGTAGTCGACTCCAATTGCCCCCGCCCGCCGTCGGTGCCCAAAAGATTTACCCCGGGCGACCGCCAGGGTCGCCCCTACGTAATCGGCGCGCGCTTTGCCGCCGGCACCTCGGCGATCACCATCGCCACGAAAATCAACAACCCGCCCAGCGCACTGCGCAACACGAAGGTCTCGCCGCCCAGTGTCCACGCGAAGATCGCCGCGAAGACCGGTTCGAGCGTGAAGATCAAACTGACGCGAAACGGCGAGGTCAATTTCTGCGCGTACAACTGTACCACAAAGGCGCTGATGGTAGGGAAGAGGGTCAGGAAGATAATCAGCCACCAGGCCGAGGACTTCGTAACCTCGAACGGCAATCCCAGCACGAATGCCGTCACCAGACTTAGAGCCCCGACGAAAAGGAATTGCTGACAACTGATCACCAGCGGGTCGCGGCCGAGCTTCATGTACTTGTCGCAGTAGAGCAGATGCAGCGCATAGAAGAACGCCGCCGCCAACGTGATCCCGTCACCGACGTTCATGCCGTTGATTCCGCCGGTGAGAAACCACAGCCCGACCACCGACAGCGCGATCGCGAAATACTCCCAGCGGGACGGCGTCTTGCGCATCAGAAAATACGCCAGCAGCGGCACGAAGACGACGAACAGGCCGGTGATGAACCCGGAATTCGCGGCACTGGTATATTGCAGACCGATGGTCTGCGGGATGTAAAGCAGCCAGAGGATGATGCCCAGGATGATTCCGTCGCGCCAGCCGTGCAGGAGCGGCGCGCGGCGAATCAGCAGGAAGACTGCCAGCAGCAGTCCGGCAAGCAGGAAACGGTAGCCGACCAGGACCACCGGATCGACGGAGGCAACGACCTCCTTGACGATGAAGAAGGTCGCGCCCCAAATCGCGGCGGCATAAAGCAAACCGAATTCGGCGAGCAGGCGCCGACCGGTAGTGGGATGCAGCCGGGGCGACTGCTCATTGGAGATGCGCTCCTTGGACATGGGCTCATAAATGCGAAGTCGTCGGCGTTAATGCAAGCCCGGCGGGGGATCGGGTCTCGAGAGCCCTTGAAATGTCGGGTAATCTCCTTGACACGTCGGCCGATAATCATATATTGTCGCGCGACCTGACCGTGTCGCAAATTCCACTCCCCGGTAGCTCAGTCGGTAGAGCAGCTGACTGTTAATCAGCGGGTCGCTGG
>CAZFNN010000036.1:0-11092 GCA_964520555.1 uncultured Ignavibacteria bacterium | reverse complement strand
CGCGGGAATGACGCTTCCTCCCCTCACCTCCTGGGAGAGGGGCCGGGGGTGAGGGTGCGCATCCGCCGCCTCCGGAACGAAAGCCATCCACCGCACTCACTCGTCAGAATTCCCCCTTAGCAAACGGGGCCAGGGGGTTGTATTCCTGTCCCTCCTCTCCACTCACTCTCCCCGCGCTCCGCCACGACGACGCAATCTCATTCCGCGAATCCGGGGAATCCTGACTCAGACCCGCTTGACAATCATCTCTGACTTGCTTATCATCGACTTATAACTCAACAATCTCGACTCCACGCGCGTCAGCCCAAGTCCGCTATCCAACACTTCGGGAGGAACCATGCGCTATCGAAGTCTCCTGATTTGGCCTCTTGTGTCGTTCGTCATTGCCGGGGTAACGCCTGTGACGCTGTCCGCCGAACCACCCGTGTGCAAGACGTTCTACGGCGTCTGCGGCGACGCCAACGACGACTCTCAGGTCTCAATCACCGACGGCGTCTACCTGATCAATTTCATTTTCGCTGGCGGCCCCGCCCCGGCCAATTACTGGGCCGGTGACTGCAACCTCGACGGTTTGGTGAACATCTCGGATGTCGTTTATCTCCTCAACTATATTTTCATCGCCGGTCCGGCACCGTGCGCCGGCGGCAGCGGCCGCGCCCTGGATTCGCCCTTTCTTGATTGCCTCGAGTACAGCTTTGACGGTGTCCTCAATCTCAACCTGCGTCACGTCAACACCGCCTTCAACTGCTGCCCCCAGGACATCACGATCGAGGCCTACAAAGTGGGATTCGATCTTTACATCGTTGAGGAGGAGATCCCCAATCCGGCCGGACCATGTCCCTGCATGTGCCTCTTTGACTTGAGCATCACGATTCCGGGACTTCCGCCGGGAGAGTATCACATCGTGGTGGATGAACCCTATCTGCCACCGGGTGAGCCCCAGCTTGATTTCACTGTCGATTTGAACTGGCCGGTCACCAATCAGGTCTGTGTCTTCCGCGATTTCTATCCGTGGGGTAATCCCTGGAAGAAATAGCTCCGCGCCCCGGACGAAAAGCGGTGGAGCGTGGAATGCCCCCGAAGGTGACTGTCCCCGTGAACCCGACCGCAACAGCATCGCCGCGTATGATTCTCCCCTCTCCCTCTGGGAGAGGGGTCGGGGGTGAGGGCTTGTCGTGGCTCTGCGTCTGTTCTCGCGCGCCGCTGACCGCTACACCCACCGCACTTGCCGATTCCGAATTCCCCCTTAGCAAAGGGGGCCAGGGGGTTGTATTTTGCTTGATCCGTCCTCGCACACTCATCTACTGCTCCACCACGTCTCTGCAAGGTGTCATTGCGAGGAGCGAACGTATCCTCACCACACCCTCCGCACTCCACCGCGACGAAGCAATCTCCGCACGTCCAAGATTTCCTCTGGTCGAGGGGTCGGGGGTGAGGGTGTTCGCAACCGCTACCGCTTCACTACCAACCGCCCCTGTTCACTACAACATCACTCCAAAAATCAGACCGCACCCCTTAGTGGAGGCACTGATGTCGCCAGCGCCGCCCGACTCGACCTCGATGTTCGCCCACTAAGCCCGCCGACAGATGACGTCCAAGCTGTTGACGGGTCACCGAGTCCTAGGTTTTGTGACTCATCGAGGCGAGAAGCGGGCCGCGCGCTTGAGGCAACTTTCAAGCCGCATCAATGCAATGCCTGATCCGGATTAGGCGCTCTGAATTCAGAGACGCCCCCAACTGAAAGAATTCAACTGCGATGAATCCGAAAACAGAAGCCCCACCTCGCAGCGAGATGGGGCCAGCAACCGACTGATTCGCGATCGAAATCAGTCTTCAATCATCTCCACATTGGCGCGGGGAATCACGACGCGCTTGCTGTCGTTCTCGAATTCCAGCTCGAGTACGCGCGCGTGCGACTCCGACTCCAGCTTCTGCAGCGGTGACGGCAACGCCGTGACCTTGCCCAACCGCCCGAAATATGGCGCGCGGATCACCCGCACCGGCGACCCGATGGTCAATCCCTGCATCTCCGACTGCATCGTCCCTTTGCCGGATCGAATATCGTCGTTGATCGGAATGATAACTTCCGGCCGAATCACGCCCGCGCGAATCTGCGTCGCGCCATTGATGCAGGCCAGCTTGCCTTCATTCGCCTTGAGCAAATCGAAGGTGCGTTTGGCCATCTGAATTTCGCCAAAGCCTTCCGTTACGACCAGCGTCACGCCGAGTTCTTCCGAGCCGGTGATCGCCACGCCGATATCATAGCCGAGGAAATCGCGCAGATCCTTGTCGGAGAAGCCACCCGCGACAATCCCTTTCACACCGACCTTGATCGCCTTGCGCACTGCGTCCGCCGTCACGATCGAACCGCCGACGATCACCTTGCCCTTGCAGGATTCGTCGATCCGGTCATCGGTCAGCTTCACTTCCTGAGACGGCACCACTATCTTAAGCTCGCCGTGCGTTTCGCCGCCGATCCCGAAGATCCCCTGCACAAACGAACCCCACGAGCGCACGGCGACGCCCTCCTGCGGGAACGCTTCGACAACTTCGCCTTCGATATATGCGCGCACTTCCACGGGCACCGGATGGCCGCGCAGAAGCACCATGCCGGTGACGGACGAGATCGTTTCGATCGTGCCGTCGGTCTTGGAGCGCGCTTCCGACTTGAACAACCCGAAGAACGACTTGGTCTGGCCGATGAGCTCCCCGGCCGTGACATGGTCGCCTTCCTTCTTCAGCATGCACTGCGCGATATCTACCGGTGGCACGCCCAACAGATTGGCGACGTTCAGAGTTTCGACCGGGCCGGGCAGATGCGTCCGCGCCACAACAGTGTCGGGGCCGACCTTGTCGCCGACCTTGACGATCACTTCGCCCTTGAGCGGCAGAATCCGCCGCTTGGTCACCAGTTCTTTCTGCGAGACCTTCAGTCCCGGTGTGTAAGTATGTGCCATTAACTTCCTCTTATCGTGATCTGAGCGCCGGACCTGGCGGCACGGCACCCGCTCAATTCAGACTCAGAACCTGCCCCTACGCCCGCTCCAACGCTTCTTGCGGATAAATGTCGAGCGCCAGCATCCACTCTTTCAGCTTGCGCACGCGCGTCGCATCATCGGTCGGAACCGCAAACGGCCGGCCACGCCCGTCGAGAATAATCCCCACCACGCCGCCGGAAATCGTGAGTTCGCGCCGCTTGCCCGGACCTTCACCCAGATCCAGTTTGCCGTCGGGATCGAAAGCCGCCTTTGCCTTGAGTGGAAGGCCGGTCTTCTCATCAAGACCCAGCTTAAACAGCTTCATTTCGCCGAACATCAGCTTGCCCTCTTCAACCTTGCCGTCCGGCATCTCGATCCGGTACTTCATCATTTCGCGGCCTTCCTTGGTGTCACCGGCCGGGGCGATACAGGTACCGAGGTGAATCAGGCAATCTTTGTCGAACACTTCGGTCGCGGCCCGCGGATGCACTGTCGATAGCACACCCAACTGCGGCATCATGAAGATCGAGTCCACCGCCAGTCGGGTCACACCTTCCGGCAGGAAGGCGTCAATCATCATCAGCGCCGACTGCTGGCGGCGCGGCGCATGCGACAGCACGCCGCCCGAGCCGATCAGCATATTCAGCGTCATCATGTTGACCAGCGTCTGGCCGGAGGCCTTCTGCTCGAAAGCATCCGCGATCGTCCGCTGCTGCTGCACGCCCTTGAGCACGGTCGCAAAATTCTTATGCTGGATAAAGGCCAGCCGGAGCGCTTCTTTGGCGATCGCCTGCTCGAAAATCAGCTCTTCCATCGACTGCGGGATCGTCGTCGGCCGGATCATCTTGTTCTTGACGCGGTTACGCAGATCGCGCTCGTCCATGTGGAACGGCACCCAGCGCATGACGTTGTCAAGTCCGGCTTCGGCAAACACGTTGGAAACCGAATAACTCATACCCAGATTCGCCGACACCGTGCGGTTGAAGACCCCTTGGAAGACCGAAAACACGTCGGTAGTGGCGCCGCCGATGTCAACTCCAACCACCTCGATATTTTCGATCTCCGATACTGTCTTGATGATCAAGCCGACGGCGCCGGGAGTCGGCATGATCGGGGCATCCGTCATGTCCATCAGCTTCTTGTAGCCGGGGGCCTGGGCCATCACATGTTCGAGGAAGAGGTCGTGAATCGCCTCGCGCGCCGGCAGGAGATTCTCCATCTCCAAGACTGGTCGTAGGTTATCGACGATCTTCAGGTCGACTTTCTTGCCCAGCGTGCCTTCAACCGCACCCCGAGCGTCTTTGTTGCCGGCATAGATGACCGGCAGGTTGTAGCTGGAACCCAGTCGCGGGCGCGGGTCGGCTGCGCCGATCAATTCCGCCAATTCCACCACGTGCGTGGTCGTGCCGCCATCGATGCCGCCGGAAAGAAGGATCATATCGGGGCGCAGGTGGCGGATGCGTTCAATCTGCTGGTACGGCTGCCGCTTATCGTTGGAGGAAATCACATCCATCACGATCGCACCGGCACCGAGGGCAGCGCGTTCTGCCGATTCGGCAGTCATGGATCGCACCACGCCGGCCACCATCATCTGCAAGCCGCCGCCGGCCGAGGAAGTCGAGATATAAATATCCGTGCCAACCCGGTTGCCGTTCTGGTCGCGCGGCGCGATAATCTCGCCTTTATCGTTCAACAACTTACGGCCAGACAACTCCTCGACCTCCTGTACCGCATTCAAGACACCCATCGTTACATCTTCAAATGGCGCCTCGACGGTGGTCGGAGCTTCTCCCCGCACGATCAAGCGGTATTGACCCTCCGATTTTTCTATGAGGATCGCTTTCGTAGTGGTCGATCCGCAGTCGGTGGCCAGGATGACTTCTATATCTTCCGGTTTGACGTTTGCCATCGTGCTTTATCCTCAATCGCCTAGGTTCTGATGTCGTGGCTGGCGGCAATCTCGCCGTCCAGAGAACTACGATTATAACATTCTCCCACCCTCTTGTCAACGTTCCTGTGGTCGATTTCGCGGCGGCCGGGGCGTCCCTTACCGCAACGGAAACATCCCCATCTTTCCCTTTATTTCTGAGGCCAAAAGGCAGATTTTTCTTGACACTACGGCCTGAAATTTTAACTTACTCTATAGTTAAGCAAGGTCTTCGCTAAGACTCAAGTTGTCTCAAAAATTGATACTTCCCGTAGACGCGGGCTCGTCCATGAATACACGAAACATGGTGATAGATGGAGTAAACATCGAACCTTTGAACCATAATCGTGGGAGGGAGTGCCTATGAGGTTGTAGTCCGTCTGAAGTCCTCTCGGGCGGATTGTCCATTGAGCAATAAATAACCACTAAACTTTTGCGTTAAGGAAAGGTGAATCCATGAACCGATGCAGAATGACTTTCCGGATTCTTATCACTCTCCTTGCAGTTCTGGTCCTGTTAGTCACCAGCGCTGCAATCGCGAAGGAGCAGACGAAAGATGCTCCGACGACTCTGAAGGGGCTCCAGCCCATCAATCCTGAGTTGAAGCGCGATAACACCGTCACGACTCCCGGCGGTGGAATCAGTGAAGTGGATCCGGTCGGCGTGTATGACGGCGAAGCGTCCAAAGTCGCGGAACGCCGTTACGACCCGATCATCATCCAGCCCGACAACAGAACTTCGTACCTGACCGAGGGTTTTGAAGTTTCCGTTCCGCCGAGTGGCTGGAGCGCGATTATTGCCAACGGTGCTTACACTTGGAAGCGTCAGACCGCCACGTTCCATTCGGGAACCGCCTCGGCTGACGTCGAATATGACCCGGCCTTGGTTCCCCAAGACGAATGGCTAGTCACCTCCGCTCTCGACTTGTCGGCCGCGACCGCGGACGTCAAGGTCGAGTTCTGGTGGATGATGAGCTACTACTGGGGCGTCAGCCCGTTCGACAACTATGATCTCGAGCTGTGGATTTCGACCGATGGCGGCGCCACCTGGCCGACCATGCTGTGGGACGAAAGCGGCGAAGGCGTGTTCGTGAACTGGACCTGGTACCAGGAATCGATCAGCCTTGCCGGTTACATCGGCCAGAGCAATGTCAAGTTGGCATGGCGCTACGCCGGTGTTGACGGCGCCCAAGCCGCTATCGACGACATCAGCGTCAATGACGATCCGGCTCCGATCGGCCGCTGCTGCTATGGCGCCAATCAGTGCGGTGACATGACTCAGGCCGACTGCACGACGCTCGGCGGCACGTGGGACGATGCGCTGGATTGCACCAACAATCCGTGCCCGGTTGCCGGTGAAGGTGACAACTGCGCTCAGGCGCTGAAGATCACGCTGCCGGCGGACCTGCCGTATTCCGATCTCAGCCAGTTCACCTGTGCTCGTACCGACGACTACAATGCGACCTGTATGGGTTCCTATGACGGCGGTGAAGACATCATCTATGAGGTCACAGTGACCGCGGCGGTGAATGTCACCATCACTCTGAATCCCAAAGGTACGACCTATACCGGCTTTGCCATCGACAATGCGGCGACTTGCCCGCTCGATGCGGCCACCGGTTCTTGCGTGGCGTATGCCTCCAACTCCGGCAGCGCTGCCTATTCGGCGGTCAACGTCCCGTTGGCTCCGGGAACCTACTATCTGATGGTCGACACCTGGCCGAGCCCGACCTGTATTCCGGACTTCGACCTGACCATCATCGAGACCCCGCCGCTTCCGGCCGGCTCGAACTGCGGTGATCCCTATATCATCACGCTTGGTCTGGGTGACCTTCCGCACACGGAAACGGGTCTGATCACTTGCGGTATGGGCAACACTTACAGCACGACCTGTCTGGGTTCGTACGACGGTGGCGAAGACCAGATCATCCAACTCAACCTGACGGACCCCGTGGTGCTGGACATCACGCTCGATCCGATGGGCACGACTTGGACTGGTATGGCGATCGACAACGTTTGCCCACTTGATGCCGCGACCGGCTCCTGCCTGGGCATCGTGACCAGCTCCGCCGGCACGCCGAAAACGATCTACGGCGTGAGTCTGGCGGCCGGTACTTATTACATAATGGTCGACACGTATCCGTCGCCGAACTGCATTCCGAACTACAGCCTGACGTTCGCTGGCGCGGCTCCGCCGCCGGCAAATGACAGCTGTCAGAACGCCACTCCGGTCGGCGATATTGTCAGTTTGAACTGGAATACGATGACTGCAACCACCGGCCAGGGCGGAACTTGCATGACGTCGAAGAACATCTGGTACCTCTTCACAGCGCCGATCACCGGTAATGCGACGATCAGCCTGTGCGGCTCGAGCTTTGACACGAAGCTGGCCGTGTACACTGGTACCTGCGGTTCGCTTACGGAAATCGCTTGCGAAGACGACAACTGCGGCGTGCAGTCTGAAGCGGTCGTCTCTGTGGTGGCCGGCAACCAGTACCTGGTTGAAGTCGGCGGCTACAGCGCCAATGCCGGCGCCGGCGTGATTTCGATCAACACGGTAGTTCCTCCGCCGAACGACAATTGCGAAGACGTGACTCCGGTCGTTCTGACCACCGGCGTTCCGGTGACCTTCACCGGTGACAATACCGGCGCCTCTCCGGATTGCGCTTCGTTCCCGGGCAACAATGCTTGGGAAGCCTTCACGATTACCGAGTGCTCGAACGTGACGCTGGATTACTGCGGCACAACCCCGGCTTTCGGCAACGCCTGGTTGAACCTGGCGATCGGTTGCCCCTGCACGGCCTTCACTCCGGCCGGAACGTGGGAAACTTCGAGCTGCGGTGACGGCAACGTCTCGATTACCTGGCTGGGTCTGCCGGCCGGCACCTATTACTATCCGGTGCTGACCGAACCGGGCGCTGTGGGACCATACACGATGCATGTTGTGGCCCAGAGCGTGACCGAGTACTGCGCCGCGGCCGGCTACTGCGACGAGTACATCAGCCGCGTGCAGTTGCACACCCTCGACAACAGCTCCAGCTGTGGTTCGAGCTACGAGGATTACACCGCGTTGTCAACCAGCCTGCTCAAGACCTTGAACTACACGATCACGGTGACCAACGGCTATCCGTACACCTCCGATCAGTGCGGTGTCTGGGTTGACTGGAACAACGACTTCTGCTTCGATCCCACCGAGAGAGTGACCATGGCCGGTGGTCCGACGACCTATACCGGCACGGTGACTCCGCCGATGAGCGCGGTGGACGGCCCGGTGAGAATGCGCGTCCGCATCCTCTACACCGGTACCGTAGCTCCGTGCGGCACGACGTCGTATGGCGAAGTGGAAGACTACACGATCAATGTGCTGCCGCTCGAGCCGACCGCCAAGATCGAGCCCGATCCGCAGTACCTGTACTTCCTGTTCGCGATCACGCCGTTTATCGACGACTTTGTCTTCGGTATGTTTGATGATCCGTACACGGCGGCCGATGTCGATCTGACCTCGATCACCGTCAACGGTATTCCGGTTACGACGGCTGCGGTGGAAGCCAGCCATCCGGAATTCGCGGGCCCGATCGTCCGCGCCGAACTCCCGGCTCTCAGCTTCCTGCCGCCGTACGGAATTCTGTACGACGTCAACAACGAGACCTTCACGGTCGCGGGCTTGTTTAACGACACGACGCCGTTTTCGATCGACGGAGACGTAGTCATCATCGGCAAGTCGTCGCCGACTCCGGGCCGCTACATTACCCCGGATCTCGACTTCGTCCTGCTGCCGGGTGACTTCGACGAAAGTGGTCAGATCTCGGTGAGCGACGCCGTTAGCCTCATCAATTACATCTTCGCCGGTGGTCAAGCTCCGGCCAACGTGCTGATTGGTGACACTGACTGCTCGCAAAACGTCAGCATCTCTGACGCGGTCCGGCTGATTTCCTACATCTTTGCCGGTGGCCTCTCTCCGTGCGTGGCCGGCCAGTAAAGATCTGAAGCAGTCAGATCGCTCTTGCGCCGGTTGATTCCGGCCGTCAAGACAACGGGAGTTCCGCCACGGCGGAACTCCCGTTTTGATTCGGGGCAAAATGGACATATTGGCTTGCTTTTGCTGCCAATGATGCTATATTGAAACCAACTTCTGAAGACTCGGAGCGTACCACCCTTTTACCTTGGAGTAGGTTACATGCAACAGTACTACCGTCCGTTGCAGCGTTTTGGGGAATTGATTCGTCCCGTCTGGTGGCGACGGATCCTCCCACTCGTCGCGCTGCTCTGTCTCGTCCTGGCCGTTAATGCCGCGGCTCAGATCTCCGATGGCGGAACTCCGCCCAGCTTTGACAAAGCATTGCGCGGCAACGTGCCGCGCCTGTTGATGGGGTCGGTCGATGTGGCCGCGCTGCTGGCGGAAGACGCGGCGGAAGCGGGCAAGGATGTGCCCTTCCGCTTCGGCTATCCGTTTGACGTCAACTACTCGCTCGACAACAGCGGCGTCTGGGAAGACCTTTCGGACGGCGGTCGTGTGTGGCGCATTACGTTCGCGTCGCCGGGCGCCTATTCGATCAACTTGATCTTCAGCCGCTATCGCCTTCCCGAGGGCGCCAAGCTGTTCGTTTACAACCGCGACCGCACCGAGCTGATCGGCGCCTTCACCGCGCGCAATAACAAGCCGCACGGCGAAATGGCGACGGCACCGGTACGCGGCGATGAAATCACCGTCGAATACTACGAACCGGCCGAAGTCGTCTACGACGGCGAAGTGACGATTTCGCGCGTCGTGCATGCCTATCGCGACATCTTCAGCATCGCCAAGGACGCACTGGACTTCGGCGAGTCTGGTTCGTGCAATAACAACGTCAACTGCCCCGAGGGCGCCAACTGGCAGAAGGAAAAGCGCGCGGTTGCGATGGTGCTGCTGGCGGGCGGCTCGCGATGGTGCTCGGGGTCGATGGTGAACAATGTGCGGCAGGACAAGACGCCGTACTTCCTCACCGCCAATCACTGTCTTGGCAGCTCGAACACCTGGATCATCATGTTCAACTATGAAAGCCCAACGTGCGCGAACATCAACGGACCGACGTACATGACGGTGCAGGGCTCGACGCTCAAGGCCAACTGGTCGACTTCCGACTTTGGCCTGCTGCTGCTCAACGAGGCGCCGCCGGATTCTTTTAAGGTGACTTTCAACGGCTGGAACAATCAGAATATCAACGGCGATTCTGCCGTCGCAATCCATCATCCCTCCGGTGACATTAAGAAAATCTCGTTCGATTATGATTTTTACGAATCAACCGATTACCTCGGTTCGACCGTGAACCCCAGCCTGAGCCACTGGCGGATCGCGGTGTGGGATGACGGCACGACCGAAGGCGGTTCGTCCGGATCGCCGCTGTACAACAAGCAGCATCAGGTGGTCGGCCAGCTCCACGGCGGATGGGCGGCCTGTAATGACCTGCGCGCCGACTACTACGGCAAGTTTTCGTTGTCATGGACGGGCGGCGGCACGGCGGCAACGCGTCTGCGCGACTGGCTCGATCCCGACAACACCGGCGCCACGTTCGTGAATACCTGGGATCCTTATGCCGGCGTGCAAATCGTGCACACGCCGCTGAGCGACACCAAGGACACGGTCAATCCGTATCCGGTGGTTTCCACGATCACGGCGGATGCGGCGCTGGTTGGCGACTCGCTGCTGCTGCACTACAATATCAACTTCACGCCGTACCTCGACACGTTGATCGCCACCGGCAATCCGAATGAATTTGCCGGCGCGATTCCAGCGCAGGTTCCGGGTACGACCATTAACTACTATCTGGAAGCGCACGCGATCAACGGCAAGGCCGACACGACGGAAACCTTCTCGTTCCGCGTGATCGACTACAATGTGCTGTTGACGCCCTCGGTCTCGCTGGGATCCGGAGCTGTCGACGACACGATCTGGCATAGCCTGACGGTCACCAACGACGGCTTGTACAGCGACGCGTTTGACCTGGCGCTCAGTCAGGCCGATTGGTCGTCGACGATTTGGGACGATGCGCAGAGCAGCCAGATCAGCGCGACGCCGAGTTTGGCGCCGAACGCCGGCTACGTCTTCAAGGTGCGGGTGATTATTCCGGCCAGCTTCTACGGTCAGGTGGATACAGCGTTCGTCAAGGCGACCTCGCAGGCGGACAACACGGTATTTGCGGAGTCCTCGC
>CAZFNN010000035.1:0-14545 GCA_964520555.1 uncultured Ignavibacteria bacterium | reverse complement strand
CGATCGTCCCTACGTTGACGTGCGGTTTCGACCGATCAAATTTCTCCTTCGCCATGGCAGCTCTATCCTCCGATTATCTCAAACACAAAATTTCTTCTACGCTTTGGCCAAATCCAGTTTCTTAACAATCGACTCCGGCACTCTGGAATAAGTCGAGAATTGCATAGTATAAATTGCGCGGCCCTGTGTCAAGCTGCGAAGTCGAGTTGCGTAACCAAACATTTCGGCCAGGGGGACGCCCGCCGAGAGGACCTGGCCGTCGGGACGGCTGTTTATGCCCTTAATGGCGGCCCGGCGGGACTGCAAATCGCCCATAACATCGCCCAAATATTCGTTGGGGAGGACGACTTCGACGTCCATAATCGGCTCGAGCAAAACTGGATTCGCCTTGCGGGCAGCTTCCTGAAAGGCCATGGAGGCGGCAATCTTGAAGGCGATTTCGGATGAATCAACTTCGTGATAGGAGCCGTCGACGAGGCGGGCCAGGATGCCGGTCATCGGATAGCCGGCGATGACGCCCGAAGTCAACGCTTCGCGCACACCCTGCTCGACCGCGCCGATGTATTCTCTTGGGACGGCACCGCCGACCACTTTGTCTTCGAACTTGAAGTCGGTGCCATCATTGAGCGGCTCAAATTCCATGTAAACATGGCCGAATTGACCGCGACCACCAGATTGACGTACAAACTTGCCTTCGGCCTTGGTGCGCGCCGTGATCGTTTCTTTGTAGGCTACCCGCGGGCTGCCGACGTTGGCCTGCACCTTGAACTCGCGCATGAGGCGGTCGACGATGATTTCCAGATGCAGCTCGCCCATACCGGAGATGATGGTTTGTCCGGTTTCTTCGTTGGTTTCGACGACGAAGGTCGGGTCTTCTTCGGCCAGCTTCTGCAGGGATTCGCCCAGCTTCTCCAGGTCCATTTTGGTCTTGGGCTCGATCGCCACGGAAACTACCGGCTTCGGGAAGCGCATAACTTCAAGCAGAATCGGATGATCGGGGTCGGAAATCGTATTGCCGGTCGTCGTGTACTTGAGGCCAATTCCGGCAACGATGTCACCGGCGTGGGCTTCTTCCATGTCCTGACGGCGATTGGCGTGCATCAGGAGGAGACGAGAAATTCGCTCTTTCTTATCGCGGTTGACATTGTAAACCTGCGAGCCGGCCTTGATGGTTCCGGAATAGACGCGGAAGTAGGTCAATTTGCCGACGTGCGGGTCGGACATGATCTTGAAGGCGAGTGCCGAGAACGGTTCCTTCGGATCCGGCTTACGCAAAAGGACGGCATCGGTGCGCGGATGGTGGCCTTCGACCGGCTTTAGGTCGGTCGGCGACGGCAGAAAATCGACGATTGCATCGAGAAGTTTCTGCACGCCCTTGTTCTTGAACGACGAGCCGACCAGTACCGGAGTGACCTTGCAGTCGATGCAAGCCTGCCGCAGAGCGCGAATGATGTGTTCGACCGGAGGTTCTTCGCCCTGCAGGAACATTTCCAGCAGATGGTCGTCGTAATCGGCGACGGATTCGAGCATCTTTTCGCGCCACTTGCGGGCCACCGGCAGCAAGGATTCGGGGATATCGATATCGTCAAAGGTCATGCCGGCGGATTCTTCGTGATAGATGCGGAATTTCATGGTGATCAGGTCGATCACGGCGGTGAACATTTCGCCCTCACCGGCGGGAACCTGCACCGGGATAAAGTGCGAATGCAGGCGTTCTTCCATCATGTTGAGGGTGCCTTCGAACGAGGCGCCGATGCGATCCATCTTATTGATGTAAGCGATGCGCGGCACGCCGTACTTGTCGGCCTGACGCCAGACGGTTTCGGACTGTGGTTCAACGCCGCCAACGGCGCAGAAGAGTGCGACGGCGCCATCGAGGACGCGCAAAGAGCGCTCGACCTCGGCCGTGAAATCGACGTGACCGGGGGTATCGATGATATTGATCTGATGGCCGTTCCAGTGGCAGGTCGTCGCGGCGGAGGTAATCGTGATGCCGCGTTCCTTCTCCTGCTCCATCCAATCCATGGTGGCCGCGCCCTCGTGCACTTCACCCATCTTGTGGCTCTTGCCGGTGTAGTACAGAATGCGTTCGGTGGTGGTGGTTTTGCCGGCATCGATGTGCGCCATGATGCCGATGTTTCTGAGCTTACTTAGATCCATATCTTACAGACAAAAAAATCCCCGCTGAAAATCGCTTACCCAGAAACCTTCTTCAGCGGAGACTTATCGTTGACGTTACCAGCGGAAATGGGCGAAGGCCTTGTTGGCTTCCGCCATTCGATGCGTGTCCTCCCGCTTCTTGATCGAGGCCCCTTCATTCTTGGCAGCGGCGAGAAACTCGGAGGCCAAGCGCTCGGACATAGTCTTTTCGGAGCGGTCGCGGGCGAAGCTGATAATCCAGCGGAAAGCCAGGGCAGTGCGCCGCTCGGCGGGCACTTCAACCGGCACCTGATAGGTCGCGCCGCCAACGCGCCGAGATTTGACCTCGACCAGCGGCTTGACATTGTTCAGGGCCTTATAAAACGTCTCCAGCCCCTTCTGGTTGTGCTTTTTCTCGATGATATCGAGGCAATCGTAGAGGATGCCTTCAGCGATCGATTTTTTACCCTGCTCCATCAGACAATTGATGAACTGGGAAATGACGTAATCGCCGTACTTTGGATCCGGTTTTCGCGGCCGCTTAGTGGCAGCTTTTTTCCGTGGCATTCTCTTCTCAACTCCTCGTCAGAATATCATCATCAGACCGCCGCCGGGCGGTTGTCGTTTTCGTTACTTCTTGGGCGCCTTGGTGCCGTACTTGGAGCGGCTGCGCTTGCGGTTCTCGACGCCGGAGGCGTCCATCGAGCCGCGGATAATGTGGTAGCGCACGCCGGGCAGATCCTTGACGCGGCCGCCGCGGATTAGCACGATCGAGTGCTCCTGCAGATTGTGGCCGATGCCGGGGATATAGGCCGTCACTTCCATCTGGTTGACCAGGCGGACGCGGGCGACCTTGCGCAAAGCCGAGTTGGGTTTTTTCGGCGTGGTCGTATACACGCGGGTGCAGACGCCGCGTTTTTGCGGGCTGCGCTTGAGCGCCGGCGTATTCGACTTATAGGTCACCATCTGGCGGCCTTTGCGGATCAACTGGTTAATCGTCGGCAAAACAATCCTCTCTCAAAGCGGTGCCCGGGTGAGGGGCACCGAGTCTAACAGACGCAAAAACGCCTCAAAACAAGACTTGTAAAATATCCGCAAGGCGCTTGTGTGTCAAGCGTTTTCTTGCAGAATTTCTTCTGCGGACAAGCCTTCCGCGGCCTCCATCGCGCTTTCATCCAGCTCCAGCCCGCGGTATGCCTCCATACCGGTGCCGGCGGGAATCAAGCGGCCGATGATGACGTTTTCTTTCAAGCCGCGCAGGAAGTCTTCTTTCCCCGCCACTGCCGCCTCGGTCAGCACCTTGGTCGTTTCCTGGAAGGACGCGGCCGAGATGAAGCTTTCGGTAGAGAGTGACGCGCGGGTGATCCCGAGCAAGAGGTCGCGCGAGGTGGCGGGCATACCGCCTTCGGCGATGACGCGCTGATTCTCCTCGTTGAAGCGGGCCTTGTCGACCTTTTCGCCTTCGAGGAAGTTGGTATCGCCGACTTCGTCGACCTGCACTTTCTGGAGCATCTGGCGGACAATCACTTCGAAGTGCTTGTCGTTGATCTTGACGCCCTGCAGACGGTAGACTTCCTGGATTTCATTTACGAGATACTCCTGCACGGCGTTGGTGCCGAGAATGCGGAGCATATCGTGCGGATCGATTGAGCCTTCGCAGAGCCGGTCGCCGGCGGAGACGCGATCGCCTTCATGAACGCGCAGGTGCTTGCCGTACGGGATCAGGTACTCGTGGACTTCCCCGTCCTCCGCCTTGACAAAGACCTGCGTATTGCCGCGAATCGTCTTGCCGAATTCGACGAAGCCGTCGACTTCGGAAACGACGGCAGGATCGCGCGGTTTGCGGACTTCGAACAGTTCCGCCACGCGCGGCAGACCGCCGGTGATGTCGCGGGTCTTGGAAATGTCGCGCGGAATCTTGGCGATGATCGTGCCGGCCGGGATGTGCTCCTCGTTGTTGACTTCGAGGTAGGCGCCGATCGGCAGCGAATAGGAGCCGCGTTTCTTGCCGGCCTTGTCGAGGATGTTGACGCGCGGCATCAACACCTTTTCGCGCGGTTCAACGATGACGCGCTGCATCAAGCCGGTGACTTCGTCCAGTTCTTCGCGCATCGAGACGTTCTCAACGATGTGCTCGTACTGCACGGTACCGGCGGCTTCGGAGACGATCAGATTGTTATAGGGTTCCCACTCAAAGAGCACGGTTCCCTGCTCGCTCTTTTCGTCGCCGGTGATCAAGTTGGCCGGATCGTTCTTGTAGACTTTGTCACTGGCCTTGACGCGCAGGATGGCGGCGTACGGGACGGTGTAGGTCGTGCGATAGCGGCCCTCGGTATCGAAGTGTTTGATGCGGCCGTTCCGGGAGACGACGATTTCGTCGCCGGACTCGCGGGTAATAGTGCGAATATCTTCAAATTCCACGTGGCCGTCGGCCTTGGCGGTCACGAACGATTGTTCGGTGATGCGCGCGGCCGTACCGCCGATGTGGAAAGTTCGCAGGGTGAGCTGTGTGCCGGGTTCGCCGATTGACTGGGCGGCGATAACGCCGACCGCTTCGCCGAGCTGCACCATCTGGCCGGTGGCCAGGTTACGGCCGTAGCATTTGGCGCAGACGCCGCGGCGCGATTCGCAGGTCAACACCGAGCGGATATGAACCGACTCGATGCCGGACTCTTCGATCGCCTGGGCGGCGAGTTCGTCGATTTCTTCCTTCTCGCGCGCAAGGATGCGCTCGGTCTGGATCGGATCGTAGACATCTTCGATCGCCACGCGGCCGACGATACGGTCTTGCAGCGACTCGATGACTTCCTCGCCGTCTTTCAGGGCCGAGATGTGGATGCCGATGACGGTGCCGCAGTCGTCCTCAGTGATGATGACGTCCTGCGCCACGTCGACGAGGCGGCGGGTCAGGTAGCCGGCGTCCGCGGTTTTGAGCGCGGTGTCGGCCAGACCCTTGCGCGCGCCGTGGGTCGAGATGAAATACTCGAGCACGTTGAGGCCTTCGCGGAAGTTGGCGACGATCGGTGATTCGATGATTTCGCCGACGGCGCCGGTCATACGCTTCTGCGGCTTGGCCATCAGACCGCGCATCCCGGCGAGCTGACGAATCTGATCCTTGGAGGACCGCGCGCCGGAGTCGGCCATCATGTAAACCGGGTTAAAGCCTTCCTTCTCGAGCGAGAGGCCGCGGAACATTTCCTCGGCGACCTCGCTGGAAGTGCGGGTCCAGGTATCGATGACCTTGTTGTAGCGCTCGCCGTTGGTGATCACGCCCTTCTCGTAATCGCGCTGAATCTTGGAGACTTCCTTTTCAGCCTGCGCGACGAGGTCTTTCTTCTTCTTGGGAATCGAAAGGTCGTCGATGCCGACGGTGATGCCGCCGAGCGTGGCGTACTCGAAGCCGAGGTGTTTCAGCTTATCAAGGAAGTCGGAGGTGCGCACGGAACCGAGGCGGCTGTGTGCCTCAAGTACCAGCTCCTCCAGATTCTTCTTGGTGGCCGGACGATTGGCGAGACTGAACGGCACTTCCTTCGGGAAGATCTGGTAGAACAAGATCCGGCCGATGGTCGTTTCGACCAGCTTGCCTTCGAGTTCGACTTTGACCTTGGCGTGCAGTTCGACTTCGCCCATCGCGTGCGCATAGAGCGCTTCGTCCATGGTGGCGAATTTGAGTCCCTCGCCGCGGGCTTTGCTCTTGGGCTTGGTGACGTAGTGCAGGCCGATAACGATATCCTGCGACGGTGTCGCCACGGGCCGGCCGTTGGACGGCAACAGTACGTTGTTGGTCGACATCATCAGGATGCGCGCCTCGAGCTGCGCCTCAAAGGAGAGCGGCACGTGGACGGCCATCTGGTCGCCGTCGAAGTCGGCGTTGAAGGCGCCGCAGACGAGCGGGTGCAGACGGATCGCCTTGCCCTCGACCAGCACCGGATAGAAGGCCTGGATGCCGAGACGGTGCAAAGTGGGGGCGCGGTTGAGCATCACCGGATGATCGGCGATGATTTCTTCGAGGATGTCCCAGACTTCCGGGCGTTCGCGTTCGACCAGCTTCTTGGCCGATTTGACGGTCTGGACGTAGCCCTTCTCCTCCAGCTTCATAATAATGAACGGCTTGAAGAGTTCGAGCGCCATGGTCTTGGGCAGACCGCACTGATGCAATTTCAGTTCGGGACCGACGACAATTACGGAACGGCCGGAGTAGTCGACGCGCTTGCCGAGCAGGTTCTGCCGGAAACGCCCCTGCTTGCCTTTGAGCAGGTCGGAAAGCGACTTGAGCGGCCGTTTGGAGTCGCCGCGCACGGAATTGGTGCGGCGGCCGTTGTCGAAGAGAGCATCGACGGCCTCCTGCAGCATGCGCTTTTCGTTGCGCAAGATGACCTCGGGGGCGCGGATGTCGATGAGCTTCTTAAGCCGGTTATTGCGGTTGATAACGCGCCGATAGAGGTCGTTGAGGTCCGAGGTCGCAAAGCGTCCGCCTTCCAGCGGCACCAGGGGCCGCAAGTCCGGCGGGATCACCGGGATGCGGGTCATGACCATCCACTCGGGACGATTGTTCGACTGACGGAAGGCCTCGATAACACGCAGACGCTTGAGCATGTCCTTCTTGCGCTGGGCCGAGGTTTCGACCTTGACCTGCGCGCGCAGTTGAATCGAAAGTTCTTCGATGTCAACGCGCTTCAGGAGCGCCTGAATCGCTTCGGCACCCATCTTGGCTTCAAACTGCTTGCCGGAAGCATCCAGTTCCTGGAATTCCTCTTCGGTGACAATATCTTTCTCTTTGTAGGACGTATTGCCCGGATCGACGATGATGTAGTTCTCGTAATAGAGGATCCGTTCCAAGTCGCGCACGGAGAGGTCGAGCAAATAGCCGATACGTGACGGCAACGACTTGAAATACCAGATATGGGAAACGGGGACGGCCAGGTCGATATGACCCATGCGGTCGCGCCGCACCTTGGCCTGGGTGACTTCAACACCGCAACGATCGCAGACGATACCGCGGAAGCGGATGCGTTTGTACTTGCCGCACGAGCACTCCCAGTCCTTGACGGGCCCGAAGATGCGTTCGCAGAACAAGCCGTCGCGTTCCGGTTTGAACGAGCGGTAGTTGATCGTTTCCGGTTTAGTGACTTCGCCGTAAGACCACGACAGGATGACTTCCGGCGACGCCAATTGTATCTTCATCGCTTTGAAGTCCGAGGGCCGCTTCTGCTGTTTAACGGAAAAATCGACCACTAGGATACCTCCTTCAGCTGACATTCCTTGACCATAGTTAGCTCTCGATCAATTCGACATCGAGGCCGAGACTGCGCAATTCCTTGACGAGGACGTTAAACGACTCCGGCACGCCGGGTTCGGGCGGGTTCTCGCCCTTAACGATGGCCTCGTAGATCTTGGAACGTCCGACGACGTCGTCCGATTTGACGGTGAGCATTTCCTGCAGCGCGTAGGCCGCGCCGTAGGCTTCCAATGCCCAGACCTCCATTTCGCCGAATCGCTGGCCGCCGAACTGCGCCTTGCCCCCAAGCGGCTGCTGCGTGACCAACGAGTACGGTCCAATCGAACGCGCGTGAATCTTATCGTCGACCAAGTGCGACAGTTTCATCATATAGATCACACCGACGGTGATTTGATTGTCGAACGGCTCGCCGGATTTACCGTCGTAGAGGACGGTCTTGCCCGATTCGGGCAGGCCGGCCTTCTTCAGTTCGCCCTTGATTTCGTCGATCGAGGCACCGTCAAAGACAGGGGTGGCGATCGGCATTTCGAGCGCCTTGGCGGCCCAGCCGAGATGCGTTTCGAGCAACTGGCCGACGTTCATACGGGAGGGAACGCCGAGCGGGTTCAGGATGATCTCCACCGGCGTGCCATCGGTGAGGTACGGCATATCCTCGACCGGTACGATCTTGGCGATAACGCCTTTGTTGCCGTGGCGGCCGGCCATCTTGTCGCCCACCGAGAGCTTGCGCCGGATGGCGATCTTGACCTTGACGAGCTGCTTGACGCCGGGCGGCAGCTCGCTGCCGCGGGCGATCTTGTCGAGCTCGATGTCGAGGCGTTCCTGACAATCGCCGACGAGCTTCTCCGCTTCCGCGGTGATACTCAGCGCCTTCTTGTCGAGACGCGCGTCGGAACAGATGCCGTCGCGCCAAGTCGAGGTTAGCACATCGACTTCAGCCAGCGTGCCTTCCTTAAACTTCTGGCCGGCGCGCAGGAGGACGGTGCCCTCCTCGGCGTGCTTGAGCGTCTTGGATGTGGCGCCTTCGAGAATGGTCTCGAGCCGCTCGTTGAGGTGCGACTTGATCATCTTGATCTTGTCGCCCATTTTCTTGCGAATCGCGGCCGATTCCGCCTTCTCACGCTTCTTGGCTTCTTCGCTCTTTTCCTTGCGCGAGAAGATCTTGGTATCGATCACGATACCTTTGAGCCCCGGCGGCGCTTTCAGGGAGGCGTCGCGGACGTCGGCAGCCTTCTCCCCGAAGATGGCGCGCAGGAGGCGTTCTTCCGGCGATAATTCGGTCTCACCTTTCGGCGTCACCTTGCCGACCAGCACGTCGCCGGCTTCGACTTCGGTGCCGGTTTTGACGATGCCGTGGTCATCGAGGTGCGAGAGTTCCTCCTCGGAGACATTGGGGATTTCGCGGGTGATTTCTTCGGCGCCGCGCTTGGTATCCCGGACCTGGAGTTCATATTCCTCGATGTGGATCGAGGTAAAGATGTCGCGTTGCACCAGGGCTTCGCTGACAATGATGGCGTCCTCGAAGTTGTAGCCGCGCCACGGCATGAAGGCCACGAGCGCATTGTAGCCGAGCGACAGCTCGCCGCCATGGACGCCGGGGCCGTCGGCGATCGGGTCGCCAATACTGACGCGCTCGCCGACATCGACGATCGGGCGATAGTTAATGCAAGTGTCCTGATTCGAGCGCTTGAACTTGATCATGTTGTAGGTGATCGGTTCGATAAAGCCCAGTTCGTCACCCTTGACTTTGGAGTCGGGCTGGATTGTGATGTGGTCGGCATCGGCCTCGGTGACCACGCCGGCAACCTTGGTCAGCATGACCGCGCCGGAATCGCGGGCGGCCTTGCCTTCCATGCCGGTGCCGATATACGGCGGGTCGGTCACGAGCAGCGGCACAGCCTGGCGCTGCATGTTTGAGCCCATCAGTGCGCGGTTGGCGTCGTCATGTTCCAGAAACGGAATCAAGGAAGCGGCGACCGATACGAGCTGCTTGGGGCTGACATCGACGTAGTCAACCTTGCTCGGCTCGACGATCGGATAATCAGAACGGAGACGGCACTTGACCAGGTCGCTCTGAAACTTGCCGTGAGACGAAATCGGCTCGGCGGCCTGCGCGATGTGGTAATTGTCCTCTTCGTCGGCATTGAGGAAGACGAGCTGATCGGTCACTTTACCGTTGACGACTTTGCGGTACGGCGTTTCCAGGAAGCCGAGGTGGTTGATTCGCGCGTAGGTCGCGAGCGAGGCGATCAGGCCGATGTTCGGTCCTTCCGGCGTCTCGATTGGACAGATGCGGCCGTAGTGAGTATGGTGCACGTCACGGACTTCGAAGCCGGCGCGCTCACGGGTGAGACCGCCGGGGCCGAGGGCCGACAGACGGCGCTTGTGTGTCAGTTCCGCCAGCGGATTGGTCTGATCCATGAACTGCGAGAGCTGCGACGAGCCGAAGAAAGTGTCCACGACCGACGAGACGGTGCGGGCGTTGATCAGCTCATGCGGGGCGACTTTCTCGGTGTCTTTCAACGAGAGCCGCTCGCGAATAGTGCGAGCGACGCGCGAGAGACCGACCGAGAAGAGGTTCTCGAGCAGTTCGCCGACCGTGCGGGTGCGGCGGTTGCCGAGGTGGTCGATGTCGTCGATGGAACCTTCGCCATTGCGCAGTTTGAGTAGGTACGAGATGATCTTGATGAAATCGTCCGGGGTCAGCGCGTTGTGGGTCATCGAGGTATTCAGTTTCAGGCGCTGATTCAGCATATAGCGGCCGACTTCGCCGAGATCGCACCGCTTGGCGTCAAAGAACATTTTCTCCATGACGTTCGAGGCGACCTCAGGCGTAAACTGCTCACCGGGACGCTGCAGCGCATGGAACTTGGCCAAAGCTTCCTCGGTGGACTTGGTGACGTCTTTCTTGAAGGTATTGGCGATGACGCGGGCGTCCTTGGTGGCATCGATCTTGAGCACCTTGATGTCCTTGACGCCGGCTTCCACCGCTTTCTCGGCAAGGTGTTCGGTGATTTCCTCGCCGGCGGAGATCAGGACCTCGCCCGATTCCTTGTCGACGACGGTTTGAGCGGAGAGCTTGCCGATGACCTTGGCGACGGAGCGGCTGGAGACGGACACGCCTTCGGTGTCATAGAACAACTTGAGGATGTCTTCGTCGGTCGAGTGGCCAAGTCCGCGGAGGAACATCGTGATCGGCTGCTTTTTGCGGCCATCGGAGGAAACCCACATCATGTCGTTGACATCGAGGTTGATTTCGACCCAGCTACCGCGGTACGGGATGATGCGCGCGGCGAAGAGGCGCTTGCCGTTGGGGTGAATCTCGTCGTCGAAGAAAACGCCGGGAGAGCGATGCAACTGGCTGACGATGACACGCTCGGAACCGTTGATGATGAAGGTACCCTGATCGGTAATGAGCGGAAATTCGCCGAGGAAGACGTCGTTTTCGATAACGTCCTTAACCTTCTTGGTCTCTTTCTTCTTGGTCTCCTTCCCTTCTTCTTCTTCCGGCTGTTCATAGGAAATCAGTCGCAGTGTCGCTTTGAGCGGCACGGCGTAGGTCATGTTCCGGTCCTGGCATTCCTGGATGGAGTACCGCGGCTTGCCGATCGAGTACTTGACGAACTCGACGGTATAGTTTTCGCGGATGTCGGAGACCGGAAAGATTTCCTCGAAGACACGCTGCAACCCGATTTTCTTGCGTTTATCGGATGACAAGTCGGCCTGCAGAAATTCCTCGAACGATTCCAGCTGGATCGCCAGAAGGTTGGGCATTTCCGGTTCCATGGTCAACTTGCCGTACGACCGCCGATTCAGAGTTGAAACCTTGGCCAAGAGTTCACTCTCCTTTAAAGGATGATGGCTTTGTCACAAAGACTAACAAATCCGCCAGATTACGCTTTCGCAAACATCGCTCGCGCAGGTATGCAACCTGTTGCGCCGTAAAAACAGAAAAACACCTTAGGCGTCCGGAAGTTCCCGGAGGCTAAAGATGCAAAAGACCCGACCGCCCGATGGGCCGGGTCTTGTTGAAGAAAAGCAAAGTTACTTAAGGTCCACCTGGCCGCCGACTTCTTCCAGCTTCTCCTTGACCTTCATCGCTTCGTCCTTGGAGAGGCCTTCTTTCACAACGCCGGGGGCGTTATCAACCAAGTCCTTGGCTTCCTTGAGCCCAAGGCCGGTCAATTCGCGGACCACTTTGATGACCTGGATCTTCTTGTCGCCGGCCGCAGTCAACACGACGTTGAACTCGGTCTTTTCGGCCACGGCTTCACCGCCACCCGCGGCGCCGCCTCCGGGCATCATCCCGCCCGCCATCATCGGCATGGCGGCGCTGACGCCGAACTTTTCCTGCAGTCTGGAAGACAGGTCGGACAACTCCATCACGGTAAGACCCGCGATATCGTCAACCAGCTTATCGACTTTGTCTGACATCTCTACTCCTTCGTTTCCTCAAAAACTGGCGCCGCTGAACGGACCGCCGGGCGTGAGTGCGTAAGACGCGCGGCCGCTCCGGCATCAACGGAGCGTTAGTCCGGCAACGGACGAAAACACGTTAATTATTCATCTTCTCTTTCATGGCTTCGAGCGTACCGACGAACTTGCGAATCACGCCGTCGAGGGTGCCGACGAAGTTTGACAGCGGCGCGGTAACGCTGCCGACGACCATGGCCAGCAGTTGTTCGCGGCCGGGCAGCTTGGCGATGCGTTCGGCATCGGCGCCGCCGTAAACCTTCCCCTCCATATAGAGGGCGCGAATCTGCGGCTTCTGATTGTCCTTGCCGAAGTCGAACAGGACTTTGGCCATTGCGCCGGGATCCTCCTGACCCAGGGCCACGGCGGACGGACCTTTGAAGTACTGGTCAAGTCCGACGATTCCGGCTTCCTTGGCGGCAATGCGCATGAGAGTATTCTTCGCGACGACGTACTTGATGTTCCGCTTGCGCAATTCCGCGCGCAAGCGAGTCGCCTTTTCGACGGTCAGACCGGCATAGTCGGTCACGGCGACACACTGGGCGCTCTTGAAGGTTTCCGTCAGGTCGCTGACTTTCTCGAGGTTTTGCTGATTTGGCATCGGTAACGTACTTCCTTCCTAAGCGGTTTTGACGCGCGCCAGAATATCGGCGGTCGAAATTTTTACACCCGGGCCCATGGTTGAACTCATCGCAGCGTTTCTCAGATAAGTGCCTTTGGCCGAAGCCGGACGCGCTTTGATGATCGCTTCCAGGAAGGCCATTGCGTTCTGAGCCAACTGCTCTTCGGTAAACGAGACTTTGCCGATCGGCACACCGATATTGCCGGTCTTGTCGACGCGGTACTCGATTTTACCGGCTTTGATTTCGCGCACGGCTTTGGTGACATCGGCGGTGACGGTTCCGGCCTTCGGATTCGGCATCAGTCCCTTGGGTCCGAGCACCTTGCCGAGCGGACCAAGTTTACCCATCATGTCGGGGGTGGCGACGATGACATCGATGTCGGCCCACCCACCCTTAAGCTTTTCCAAATAGTCTTCGTTGCCGGCATGATCGGCGCCGGCGGCACGCGCATCTTCCAGCTTCTCATCCTTGGCGATCACCAGGATGCGGACTTTTTTGCCGGTGCCGTTGGGGAGGGCGACAGTGCCACGGATCATTTGATCCGCCTGCTTGGGATCGACGCCGAGGCGGACGGCCACTTCGACGGTTTCGTCGAATTTGGCGTAGGCGTTGCCCTTGACGGCTTTGACGGCCTGTTCGAGCGGGACCGGCAGTTTTTCACCGATTTTCTTGCGCGCGTTGCTATAGTTTTTTCCGTGCTTCATGGTCCTATTTCTCCACTTCCAGGCCCATACTGCGGGCGGTTCCGGCGACCATGCTCATGGCCGTTTCGAGCGATGCGGCGTTGAGGTCGGGCATCTTCATCTCGGCGATTTCCCGAATCTGCTGCCGGGTCACGCGTCCCACCTTGTCGCGGTTGGGAGTGCCGGAGCCTTTGGGAATCTTAGCTGCTTTGAGCAGCAAGACGGCGGCAGGCGGCGTCTTGGTGATAAAAGTAAAACTCTTGTCAGAGAACACGGTGATGACGACCGGGATGATGAGCCCGGACTTTTCCGCCGTGCGGGCGTTGAACGCCTTGCAGAATTCCATGATGTTGACGCCCTTCTGACCGAGAGCCGGACCGACCGGCGGCGCCGGGGTCGCCTGTCCTGCGGGAATCTGCAGCTTTACGAATCCGGTTATCTTCTTTGCCACAACTTCAAACTCCTCTCAGACCGATTCAATTTGCAGGAAGTCCAGCTCGACGGGAGTCGGACGTCCAAAGATCGAAACCATGACCTTGACCTTTTTGCGCTCGAGATTGATCTCGGAAATGAATCCGGAGAAATCCGAGAACGGGCCGTCGATCACCTTGACCTGGTCGCCGGCATGCCACGGGACTTCATCCAATTCGACTTCGCGCTTGGAATCCATCTTGCCGACCATGCGGTCGACTTCATCGCGGCGCAGCGGGGTCGGTTTGCCGGCGGAGCCGACAAAATTGGTGATGCCGGGCGTGTTGACGATGCGCTGTTCGAGCAGCTTGTCCAATTCCACTTCGATGAGCAGATAGGAGGGCAGAAACTTCTTGGTCGAGGTCGAGCGTTTGCCCTGCTTCATCTCGGTCACCAATTCGGTCGGGATAAGAATCTCGCCGAATTTGTTTTCCAGGCCTTCGGTAACGATCATCTTCTCCAGATGCCGCTTGGCTTTCTGTTCCTGACCCGAATAGGTATGGACGGCGAACCACTGTTTGGCCATTACGAACTCAGCACCAAACGGGTTAGATAGGAGAGACCGGAATCGACCGCGAAGGTGAAGGCCGCCAACAGGATTGAAGTGATGATCACGACAATCGTCGAGCCACGGACTTCGTCCCACGTCGGCCAGGTGACCTTTTTCATTTCGATCATGGTCTCTTCGTAATAGGTCACGATTTTGTCACGCAGGTTCATACAACTTTCTCTTCATTAGAAATGGCAGGCCAGGAGGGACTCGAACCCCCAACATCCGGTTTTGGAGACCGGCGCTCTACCATTCGAGCTACTGGCCTGTGCCACAATTGTCAGCATCTGCAGTATCACTCGGCTCCGGCGGTTACGCGATGATCTCGGCGACGACGCCGGCGCCCACGGTGCGACCACCCTCGCGA
>CAZFNN010000034.1:0-16697 GCA_964520555.1 uncultured Ignavibacteria bacterium | reverse complement strand
TGGAGGTGGGGGGAATCGAACCCCCGTCCGAAATAAACGTCAACCAGCCATCTACGCGCGTGTCCTTTGCTTTTATTCTCGCCGATTAGATCGCCGCAAGGCTAAAGCTACCAATCGGCCAGTTCGGCTGTTTATTTCGCCCGTTCGCCGCCAAACCGAGCGTCCAGACTAGCCATCATTCGCTGACGCCTTACGCGAGCCTAATGGCGGGCTGCGCGCTCGACGGCTGCACTAGTTCACTTAGGCAGCAAGAGCGTAAGTGTTGCCACTTATTGGTTTGCACCTGTTTTACGAGATCGGTGCGATCTCGGCGCGCCGGCTAATCCCCGCTTACCCCGTCGAAACCAGGTCACCCCCAGAAGATTAACAAGCAATCCACTATATATATCGGTTTCGCTGCTGTCAAGTTCCGCAATTCTGCCTTCTGCCTGCCTGAAGTCATCGTGAGTGCTCAAGCGGGTCTGATGCGGCCCGCTGATAACCAAATCGCCCTTGACAGTGAATAGTGTGGAGAATAGTTTTCTTGGTGTAGAGACAAGCGGGGAGTAACGATCGTTGCGATCATTCTTCATTAGCTTTGTCGTAACGGCCCTCCTGTCGGCCCAGGCTGATGCCGGCGATACCAAGGTCTTGGACGGCACCAAGGCACCCAAGGATTCGGTAGCGCAACTCAAAGTACAGCGGCAAATCGGCTCGGAGTATCAGGATAGCAGCATCTACTTATTCGTCTCGCAAATCGACTCCAGCCGACTGCAGGAATTGATCTACCCCGACTTCAAGGATTCCCAGCTATCGACAACACCTGAAGAGCCATTCTTACGCATCTTGGAAGACGAAGCGACCGCGAAGAAGATCTCCAGCGTGAAGGTGCGCAATCGTCCCCATGTTCTTCTTGTCAAAGCATTTGTGCGACATAACACGACCGTGAATACCGAATTCCTTTTCTCACCCTGGCTTAACATCTCCTTCACTCCTGTTGGTGGCCACAGCTACGAACTTGACGGCACACTCATGAACGGTGAGTGGGAAATCCGCATCGTCGATCGGAAGTCCAAAGAAGTCGTTGCGACTTCGCGCGACTGAGATCGCCGCAAGCAAACCGCGGTCAGGCCGACACATCACACATACATCAACCGCTCGCCGTCACCGCTGCGCAATGCCAGCATCAGCGTCAGATATTCACGCAGATGGCGGGTCAGCAGAAAGCTCGTCCGGACAAAGCTGCGCGCGGCCTCCCCCATCTCCAGCCGCCGCTGACGGTAATGCAGCAGGTAGCTGATCCGATGCGCGGCGCCCTCGGGCGTGTTGACGAGAAAGCCGGTCTGGAAATTGATCACTTGCAGCCGGATGCCGCCGGTGTCGCCGCCGATTACCGGCTTGCCTTTCCACATGCCCTCGGTCACCGTCAAACCAAACCCCTCGCGCGTCGATTTTTGAATCACGATGTCCGCCAGTCGCTGCAGGGCGTTGATTATGCGATTGGCGTCGGGCGGCAGCAGCAACACGTGCACATCCGGATCGCCCTCGGCCGCAGCCAGGACTTCTTCGAGCACAATTTTGCCTTCCGGATCATCCGTCGCACCGCCCCCGGCAAGCACCAACTGCACTGGCAGACTGCGTTTCACCAGGCGATAGGCCTGAATTACGCCGAGCGGGTCCTTGAATCGATCAAACCGCGAGATCTGCACCAACAACGGCCGTTCCGGATCCAGGTTGTATTCGCTGCGCACCGAATCCAGTTCGCTCCTCGTCAATTCACAATTCTTGTCGCTGAGCGGATCGATGCTGGGCGCGACGATCACCTGCGGATGCGGCAGCGGCTGCGCGAAATCCGGCATCGAGAAGATACTGGCGTCGTAGCCGACCACATGCGGTCTCAGCCCGCGCCAGATCGGCCGGTGCGGACGGCTGATGTCGATATGCGCCCGCCAGATCCACTTGCCGCGCCGGTCGGGACAGAGCCCCAGCAGCGCCGCCGGCTGTGGATCGTGGATGATGACGAAATCGGCAGCCTCAAGCTGCGGGCGCAAGCGTTCGGCATTGACGCGATTGGTCTCCAGGTAGTGCTCCCAATCCTTGCCGGTCAGATGGACACTCTGCCCTTGCAAGGCATTATGAAACGACTTGGTGATCTCGTAGAAACGCGGATTGCCTTCGACGACCTCCCAGGCAGCGTCGAGGCCGAGTTCCTGCATCAACGGCAACAACCAGTCGAGGATTTCGGCGACGCCGCCGCCCTGGCGCGTGGAATTGACGTGGACGATGCGGGTCCCGGTCAAACGCTCCCCGAGTCGGTACAACTGCCGGATCGTCGCCGTGCCGACAATACCCTCGTAAGCCAGCAACGGTCGCTTTATTGGTCACCTCGCACTTCCGTCAACACGCGTACGATCTCGGAGCGGATCTCGGCGAGGCTGCTGAAGTAGATGTCGACTTCACTCAACGCGCCGATGATGCGCTGGTAGCCCCCGTTCAGGGTCGTCAGCCACGCGCTGAAATCATCCTGCAGTACCGGCGGCCGCCGGCGCGCTTCGAGAAAATGAAAGTAGATGCTGCCGTTGGTCATCCGCCCGACGGCGTCCGCCAAATGCTTCGGTGCACCAATGCGTTCCCCGGTATCGAACACCACGGTGGTGGCCTGCATGAAATTGAATTCGCTGCCCGCGCGCGCCACCGGCACCCACGGCTGGAGTTCGCTCAAGCGCTCTTCAATCAACTCCAACAGATGCTGCCGCAAGTCGAAGATTGCGGGAAATTCGTAGGGATCGATAATCGCGAGCCGCTCCGCCAAGACGCGGTCATGCAAACCGGACTTGGCCCACAGCGCAAAATCATTGCGAAATTCCGGGTCATCAAAGGTCGGACGCAGCCAGGTTTCACAAAAGTGATGATAGATGACATCGTCGCTGCAGATCGCCGACCGATCGCGCAGCTCGCGGAGGTTCACGGCCGGCGGCAACCCGCTCATCCGCGATAGCAGCACACAGTCCATGACGGCAAATGGTGTCACCGGAATTATCTCCTGCGCGGTTCTTCGCATCTTTCTGTCTGCAGCCGGACTCGCAGCCAATCCAACAATTCTGCCGGATCCTTCAGCGCCATGGCGCCGGGAACGGTAATTCGCTCACCGACAACCACAGCGGTGCCACCGGCGGCGACGAGCCAATGCATCGCCTCGGCATCATTGTCATCATCGCCGGCGAAGACGACTTGCGGCGGCGCGGCGGTTGCGCCCAGGATGCGCAACAACGCCTGCAGACCCTCCACTTTCTTAATCGACGCATCGAAGCGAATCTCCAGTGCCAATGGCCCTTCTGAATACGAGACCCGGTTGGCAAAACAGAAATTGCGCAGCAACAAGCGCACCTGCTCCCGCACCGGCGCCGCCAGGGCGCGATAGTGAACCGTCAGCGATGTCTCTTTGTCTTCCCAGTCGACCAGATAAGGTCGAAGCAGCTCGCGCAGCAGCGGCACCAGTCCGCGGCGGCAGCGCCGGGCGCGCTCGATTGCTTCCGGATTCGTGCAGATCACGGCTCCATCGGGAGGTTGCCAATGCAGTCCGCTGGCGCCGCCGAGGTAAACTCCGTCCACAGTCAGGCGCGTGCGCAGATCGTCGAGCGTCCGGCTGGAGAGTATCGCGACCGTGTCTCCGGGCCGCCGGGCCAGAGAACCGAGAACATTGTCAAATCCCGGCAGCAACGCCGCGGCATCACGTTCCGGCACGATCGGCGCCAGCGTGCCGTCGAAATCAAACACCCAGATGCGGCTCACGCCTGTTCTCCGCGGCGCGATGCGCGCACCAGCGGCTGGATCGCTTGCAGCTCCGTGAATATCCTGATTCCCCACTCATAGACATTGTGTGCTCGCACCAACTCGCGCATCAGAACCATGCGTTCGCGGCGCTCCCCGGCTTCCATCGTCAGCGCTCCATACAGCGCCTGGGTCATCGCATCGATATCGAAAGGATTGACCTGCACCGCGTCGGTCAATTCCCGCGCGGCGCCGGTGTACTTAGACAACAACAATACGCCGTCTTCGTCGCGCCGCGCCGCGACAAACTCCTTGGCGACGAGGTTCATGCCGTCGTGCAGCGAGGTCACCAGCAAGACCCGCGCCACCTGGTACGCCGCCATGACCGTGGTATAGTCGTGATGCCCGCGCAAGAGCCGGATCGGCTGCCAGGTGTCGTCCTGATGACGCCAATTGATGTCGTCCACGAGCGCGTCCATCTCCTGCCCGAGTCGGCGGTAGGCCTCAACGTGAGTGCGGCTGGGCGCGGCCAACTGCAGCAAGGTCACCCGCCCGCGCAGTTCCGGATATTCCAACAGCATGCGATCGACAGCCCGCAGGCGTTCAATGATACCCTTGGTATAGTCCAGGCGGTCGACGCCGACCAGTAGTTGCTGCTTGTCGTCGTACTCGATCGCCGCCAGGATTTCCTCGATCCGGCGCCGCACCGGCACGGAGATTGCATCATCGCTGACCTGCTCGAAGTCGACGCTGATGGGAAATGGGCGCACGTATGTCGGCGCGCCGCCGCGAATCACACGAAAGTGCTCGCGATCGATCCGGGCTTCGATGCGGTGATCGACGGTGTCGAGGAAATTGTTGCAGTGGTACTGGATGTGAAAGCCCAGCAGGTCGCTGCCCAGCAACCCGTCGAGCAGTTCCTCGCCCCACGGCATGATGCGAAACGCCTCCGGATTCGGCCAGGGAATGTGCCAGAACATCACAATCGTCAGATCAGGACGCGCATTGCGCAACAACCGCGGCAACAGCGCCAAATGATAGTCCTGGATAAAGACAATGGCGTCCTCGCTCCCGATCTCCTCCAGTACCGCGGCGCAGAACTTCTCATTCACGCGCCGGTACGTCTCCCATTGCCGGCGGGAGAACTGCGGCCGGGCGTAGACGATATGACAGAGCGGCCAGAGGGCGCCATTGGCCACGCCATAATAGTAGCCCTGTTCTTCCTGGCGCGTCATCCAGACGCGCCGCAACGAATACGATGACCGTCCGCCGGTAACGGTAAAACGGTCGTAGGCGTCGACGGCGCGGCGATCGGCGCTGCCGGAACCATGCGCCACCCAGGTGCCGCTGACGGCGCGGATGATTGGCTCGATGCCGGTGATCATCCCGCTGGCCGGGCGGACCTCGCGCACACCGTCGTCGCGCGCTTCGTGAATTACCGGCTCACGGTTCGAAACCACGACCAGCTTGCTATCGCGCGACAAGCCGCGGATGACAGCCGCCAGGGCGGCGGCATCGACCGGCGGCGGGTGCGGCGACAGCGTTACGCTGCCGACTGTTGGGTTAACCGACCCGGCCTCCGTCATCAAGGCCTTCACTCTTTCGATTTCGTCCATCAGCGTCCTCCTTGAAGCGAATGCGCAACCTCGGAAGAGATGCTTCCTTGGTTCCGGACGAAGATCGTCTGCGACGGATAGGCGAACTCAATGCCGTCGAGCGCAAAGCGCTCGCACAGGGCCAGATTGATGGTCTGCTGGATGTCCATGTAACGATTGTAGTCGGAGTCCAGCACGTAGTAGACGATTTCAAAATTCAGACTGAAGTCGCCGAAACCGGCGAAATGGGCGCGGTCAAAGCGGGTGCCGGAAATCTCATTGATGATCGACGCGATCAGTTGGGGAATTCGCCGCAGCTTTTCGGGCGCCGTCTCGTAGATCACCCCGAGTTTGAACACCACCCGGCGTTCCTGCATGCGCTTGAAATTGCGAATGCGGCTGGACACCAGATCGTTATTGGCAAACACGAGCTGCTCGCCATCGAGCGAACGCACTCGCGTTGTCCGGATGCCGATCTTCTCGACCGTGCCGCGCTGCTCACCAACGACGAGGAAATCTCCCTGCTCGAACGGCTTGTCGAAGACTATCGCGGCAAAACAGAAGAGGTCGCCGAGGATATTCTGAACCGCGAGCGCGATTGCAATACCGCCGATACCCAGACCGGCAAGAAGCGCACTCAGATCAACACCGGCGTTTTCCAGCAGCAAGACCAGAATCAGCGACCACAGCAACCACCGCCCGACGAAGAGCACCGCCCGGCGCGCCGGTGAGTTATCGGCGGAGGTCTGCCCCGACAGGGCGACGCTGCGGGTGATCAGCACGCGGAGCAGCGTCTCGCCCCAGCAGCCGACCTGGAAGAACGCCGCCGCCAAGGCCGTAATCGTCAGACCCCGCGACAGTTGCGGCGGCAGGTCGAGCGCGCGCAGCCCGAGGGCGAGTGCGATCACGGCAATCAGCCACGGCATGATTCGCTGCACCAGGCGGACGGCCACGTCGTCGACAATCGTTTCCGATTGCAGCGCCAGCCGCGTCAGACGCCGCAATACCAAGTGACGGACCAGCGCGACGATCGCGCCGATCGTGCCGGCGGCGAAAAAGACGCTCAGATATTCGAGAATGCTGTTATTGCCAATTTGCTGGCGCAGTAATTCCACGACCAACCCCTTCCCTTCTGCCCCGCGATTCAATATTTGCGGCGATCGCTCGTGATTCGCCTACAACTCCGGAAAAGTGCCTCTATTAAAGTATATGCCGCCGGTTCCCATTTTGTTGGCGGAAAATCTTCGTGCGACCACGCTCGCGGCGGATGGGAAGGACACGCGCTGATGAAGCGCAGAGAATATCAGGAGATCGTGGGGGAGCTCGAGTCGGTTGATGTCCCTGCTTGCCCGAACCACGCCTCGTAGGCGACCGTCCAGACATTGCTGTTCCAGGCGTTGAGATAACCGTACACGGGAACCGAAATCAGGAGGCTGAAGCCATACTTGACCAGCAGTGCCAAGACGCCCTCGCCCGCCAGCGCCGTCAAGATCTGCTGCGGGATCAACACCATGAAGGTCAGCGGCAGCGCGATGGCGACCGTGATCAAGAGCGCCACCACAGCCAACCCGACCGAGGGCCACAGCCGCGTCTTGAACAGCGCGTAGCCCCGCTGCAGCGCATTCAGCACCGGCAGATTTTCAAGCACCAGACTGCGGCAGGAATGACAACCGACGGCGTAGATCACGATCACGGCGGCGATCAGCACCGGCACGAAGAACAGCGCTATTACAATTGCCAGCAGCACGTGGATCGACGCCGCTATCAGGAGCGGAATCACCAACATGATCACCACGGCCAGCGAAATTCCCAGCCACGTCAGCGAGAGTAACAAGTAGCGCCCGAAGTAATCCGAGCCATCGCGGAAGCAGTCACCGATGACAGCGGCTTCAGACCGTTGTGCGCGTTTCGCCGCGAGGATCAGTGCCGGATTGATCAGGATCGATGCAACGAACATCACCGCGCCCGTCAAACCGCCCAGTAGGACCAAGGTCAATAGCTCCTCCCAGGGAATTTCGTCGCCCGGCAGGAAGTTGAACTTGTAGATGCTCTCGCCCAATAACTGCGGTGAAAGCAAGAAGCCCACCAGCCACATCCACTTATAACGCCAGGTGATGAGAAAGGCCACCCGTAGGAGTTCGCCCATGTTCATGATCAACTAATCTGGCGTCTTGCGACCGCAAGCGCAAGCGGAAATGCCGCGCGGGTGGGATCAAGTTACATTGGGCGAACGAAACGCGTGATGGCCGTGGCTAACTCCTGGTGCGCGGTTTTGATCTTGGTCTCGCGCTTCAACCATTGCTGCCGATTGATCATCAGTCGAATCTCCTTCAGCAAGCGCTGGCCGTCCTCCCCTTGTCGCGCCAGGCTCATGATCGCCGACTTGGCGCGCGACGAGCCGGAAGCCGGGCTATTCCAAAGATTGACCAGCGCTTCAAGAACGCCGGCAACTTCGATCTGGGTCGGGTTTCCGCCACTGGTGATGTAGCCCCGCTTCAGAGTGATATCTGCGTACTTCTTCATGTTTTTTCTTCCTTTCTTCTCGTCACAACTGTCGATTGTCGCTGCCGATGGTTCGCAATCTGGCCAGCACCGTGGAAATTTCGCCAACCTAACGGCCTGTCCGACTTCCGGTTGCGATACCGCCCCGTAGGTCGACTCAGAAAAAATCTTGACAGCTTTAAACTTGGAGCTATTTTGGTGCAACAATTCGCCGATGAGATCAGTAAGTAATTTCATCGACACTTTCAAATGTGATTCTCAGGAGACGGAATTAGAATGATGATGTGTTTCAGAACGTCGCGCGGCAACACCAAGGGTGTAGTGTGCCTGCGACAGAATCGGGTTCCGTCTCGAAAACTCCCTGACAAGCGATGAATGTATCGGAGTGGAAGCTTTCGAGCCGGACCCGCAAGAGTCCGGCTCTTTTTTTTGCAGTCAACGCCGGACGCAGTTGACAACCTGATCTCGACGGAAAGTAAGATTTCAATATGGACTCAGTCTTTTACGAAAACGAACAAGAGGACGGCATCGGCAGCAAGGAGGCCTTTCGCGGCCTGCTGCCGCTGCTCAAGCCGCACCGCAAGCGACTGCTGCTGAATCTCGCGCTGTTGATTCTGGCCACCGTCTTGTCGCTGGCCGGCCCGATCATCATTCAGAAATCGATTGATGTCGCCGCGACCGCCGGACGCCAGATTGCCGAGGCTTCGCCCGAGGCAGCCGAGAGCGCTATTGCGGCCGGCGCCGAGGTCAAGAGCACGATCGTGCGCTGGTCGCTGCTGTACATCTCGATCCTGCTGGTCTTCCTCGTCACGAGCTACGCCCAGCGCGTGCACCTGGAGGTCATCGGGCAGGACATTATCACCGGCCTCAAGCAGCGCTGCTTCGATCACGTACTCGGCCTGTCGGTCTCTTACTTCGACCGCAATCCGGTCGGCCGGCTGCTGTCACGGGTTGAATCCGACGGCGAGTCGCTGCGGCAGTTGTTTGCCAATATCGTCGTCATGCTTGTCGGCGACGTGCTGATGATCAGCGGCACGCTGGCGGTGATGTTCTATTACAACTGGAAGCTGACTCTGCTGGTCGTTGCCATGGCGCCGATTGTCTTCGCCCTGATCTGGGGCTATCAGCGCTACACGACACCGCGCTTCCTCGAAGTGCGCAAGCGGATGGCCGACGTGACCGCCACCATGACTGAATTCCTGCAGGGCATGAACGTCGTGCAGGTCTTCAACCGGCAGGGCTGGGCCACCGACCGGATGCGGACGGTCAATCGCCGCAAGTTCCGCGTCGAGGCCGAAGCCCACATCGGGAACACGGCTTTCGGCAACGCGCTGGTGTTTCTCGAGAAGGTAGCGATCGCGGGCGTCACGTTCTTCGGCGCGCTGCTCGTACTCAATGCCACCGGCGCTGCCGGAGATGCCGGCGCGATGTCGGCAGGCGTGATCGTGGCGTTCATCCTGTACATCCGCCGCTTCTTCGACCCGATCCATCGTTCGGCCGAGGAGCTGCACGTCATCCAGAGAGCCATCGCCGGCGCTCGCCGAATTTTCGGCCTGCTCAACTGCGAGGAGCGCATCGTACAAATACCGTCACCGAAGTCGTGGCCGGGATTTGCCGACGTCATCCGTTTCGAAAACGTCGGTCTCTCGTACACCAACGACGGCAAATACGCCGTCCGCGATATCGACTTCGAAATCCGTAAGGGTGAGAAGGTCGCGCTGGTCGGCGTAACTGGCGGCGGCAAGAGCACGATTGTCAACCTGCTGCTGCGCTTCTACGATCCGACCGAGGGCCGCATCACGGTCGACGGCATCGATATCCGCGAACTGACGCTGGCCGATTTGCGCGGCAAGTTCGGCCTGGTTCTGCAGGATATCTTCCTCTTCCCCGGCAACGTGCGCGAGAACATCACGCTCGGCCAGGGTGGAGTCTCGGAGGAAGCGTTGCGCGCCTCGGCGCATCTGGTCTCGGCCGATCGCTTCGTCGAGCACCTGCCGAAGGGCTACGACACGCCGATCTCCGATCGCGGCGGCAATCTCAGCCGCGGCGAGCGGCAACTGCTGTCGTTTGCCCGCGCCATGGTCTTCAATCCGCAGGTGTTGCTGCTCGACGAGGCCACCAGCTCTGTCGATCCCGACACCGAGAAGCGGATTCAGGTGGCGCTCAAGCGCCTGCTGACCGGGCGCACATCGCTCATCATCGCGCATCGACTTTCGACAATTCTCGATGCCGACAAGATTCTGGTGATTCGCGAGGGCCGCATTATCGAGCGCGGCACGCATCGCGAACTGCTGGCGCAGGGCGGATACTATGAGAAATTGTTCCGCCTGCAGTTCCAGGAACCGGAGAAATCGAAGGTGACTAATGTGGAACAAGTTTAAATGGCTGATTAGCGGCTACCGCAACCACAAGCTGGCGCTGACCTGGCTTCTGGTCGGCACGCCGCTGATCTGCGCTTTCTATATCACCGAGCCGCTGATTCTGAAGTATATCTTCGACATCCTCAGCGAAGGCCACGGCACGCTGCCCTCCTTCCTGCAGCCGCTCGCAGATTACCTGCACGGTCGCGGACTCTCGCCGCTCGTCGGCGCCGTGATCATCCAGATTATGTACGCCGTCGTGATCTTCGTGGTCTACTTTTCGGTGCAGGGGACGCGCGCCTGGATGAACACCCGCCTCGAATGGGAGTTTCGGCAGCGCGCCTTTGACGCGACCACCGGCAAGGGCCCCGACTTCTTCAACGCCTATCGCACCGGCGATTTGGTCACGCGCATGACCGACGACGTCGCCGAGAAGCTGTCGTGGTTCGCCTGCTCGGGCATTTTCCGCTTCTACGAGGCGGTGCTCGTCGTCGTGCTCGGCGTCTATCACATGCTGCAGCTCAACGTTGAGCTGACCCTGTATACGGTGACGCCGCTGCCAGTGTTAATCGTGATCTTCATGCTGACTTCAAGCGCGCTTGACCGCCGCTTCGACCGGCTGCAAAACCGGATCTCGGATTTGAACAGTCTGATGGAAGCCTGTTTCTCCGGCATCCGGGTGGTCAAGGCCTACAGCCGCGAGCCGATGTGGCGCCAGCGCTTCGCCGACACCATGGGTGAGCGCCGGGCCGCCGAAATCGGCGTCGTCCGCGCCTGGGCCGGCATCGAGTCGCTCTACATGTACATCTGGCAAGTCGGGCTGGTGATGGTGTTGCTCGTCGGCGGCGCCATGACGGTGGATGCCGAAATCACCGTCGGTGACTTCGTCGCCTTCTCGACTTACGTGATGTTCCTCGTCTACCCGATGTTCGACATCGGGCAGTTCGTGGTCAAGAGCCGCCAGTCGGCGGTCAGCATTGGCCGGCTGATGGAGATTCAGAATTTCGCGCCGATGGTCACCAACCACGGCCCGCAGCGCGCCCCGATCGCCTTCGAGCGGATGCGCTTCGAGGACGTGTCGTTCCGCTTCGGCGCCAACGGCCATCACGCGCTGCAGAACGTCAGCTTCGAGGTCGAGCGCGGTGAAACAGTCGCGCTGGTGGGACGCGTCGGCTCCGGCAAGAGCACGTTGATCCAGTTGCTGATGCGGGTTATCGATCCGACCGAAGGCCGCATCCTGCTCGACGATCAGCCGCTGCGCAACCTGTCGCTCGATGACTATCGCGACATCATCGGCTACGTGCCGCAGGAACCGATCCTCTTCTCCGACACGATCGAGGGCAACATTCGCTTCGGTGAAGACGCGGTCGCGAGCGAGCGCGTTGCCGAGGTGGTAGCGCTTTCGCAACTGCAGGAACAGATGCAGCGTTTCCCGCACGGACTGCAGACGCGCATCGGCACCCGTGGCCTGACGATCTCCGGCGGCGAGAAGCAGCGCGTCGCGATTGCCCGAGCCCTGGCGCGCGATCCGCGGATTCTGATTCTCGACGATTGTACTTCGGCTCTCGATGCTCGCACCGAGGAGCGGCTCTGGGCGGCGCTGCACGAAGTCATGCCCGACATGACCTGTTTCGTCGTGACGCACCGCACCAAGACGCTACGCAAGGCCGATCTGATTCTGCTGCTCGATGAAGGGCGCATCGTCGACAGCGGCACGCACGACGAACTGATCGACCGTTCGCACGCCTACCGCGAACTCTATTCGCGCAGCGAACTCGAAGAGGAAGTTACCTCATAAGCCACGAGGGTGGTTGACATACCCGCACCACCCTCGCCGCTCTTCGCCAAGAGGGGCTCGAGACGGGGTGTGTCGGCTCCTCGCCGCGTGCATCAGACTACGCGAAATGGTACAGCATTGAGTAGACAACCATCCCGCTCACGGAGACAAACATCCACACCGGCCAAATCCAGCGCATGATTCGGCGATGCTTCTCGAAGCGCTGCTTGAGCGCGTGATTCACCGCGACCAAAATGAACGGCACCATCAGCGCTGCCAGCAGTACGTGTGGAATCAAGATCGCGAAGTACACCGGCCGCGTCCAGTCGTGCCGCGGATACGGCACCGAACCGACGGTATAGTGGTAGATTAGGTAGGAGATCAGAAACAGCGCCGAGGAGGTCAACGCCGCCAGCATAAACTTGCGGTGGGTGTCCCGCCGGCCCCGCTTGATGTTGACATAACCGATTGTTAGTAGCGTCGCGCTGGTGAGATTGAGCGCCGCATTGACAGTCGCCAGAAAACCGAAATCCATTACAGCGACCGCGCCAGTTGCCGGATCTGTTGCTTCAGCAGCGCCACTTCGGCCTCGTCGTCGTAAGTGTAGTAACCCCGAATCTGCCCGAACTGATCCACCAGCACCAGCCGCGCCGGATGCGCCGCCGGCAGCTCCGAAGCGTCAAATAGAAAACCCTGCTCGATCAATGTGCGGACATCCTCGATCGGTCCGCGCAGAAACTTCCAGCGGCCGTCATTCACGCCGACTGAATCGGCATAGCGCCTGAGCGCTTCCGGCGTATCGAAATCGGGATCAACCGTCACCGACACAAATTCAATCTTCTCCGAGCTGCGGTAAAGATCGTACAGCAGCTTGACTTCGTGATTCATCCGCGGACAAATTCCGGGACAACGGGTGAAGATGAAATTGACCAGGTGCAGTTTGCCGTTGAGGTCGTTGCGTCCGAAGCGCTGTCCCGTCATGTCCGTCAATGTGAACTCCGGCACGCTCGCAATCACCGGCACCTGCTCGCGCGAACTTTCCGCCCAGTTGATCGTCACCGCCGCGATGACCGCCAGCAGCGCAATCACCGGCGCGCCCCACATAATCGCTTTCGGCAGCTTCGGTTCGTTCGCCATCGATCGTCTCCTAAGCCCGCTTGACGGCCGTGTACAGCACCAATACGGCGCCAACCAACAGCGATGCCGCCCATACGTGGAACAGCTGCAGCAGCGGCGGCAATGCCACCGCGATCAGGCCGGTACCCAGCGACATCTGAATCGCCACCAGGATGATCAGCCACCACAGGCCGAATTTCACCAGCGGCTCCGGATTGCGCACGGTGCTGTAAATCTGATATCCGGTGCCGAGTGTCAACACCGCCACCGCGACTCCAAGCAGTACATGCACATACTTGATCGCTCCCACCATCGCCAGCAGCTCGTGATCCGTCGCGAGCGGGTTGACCGCGATCAGATTCTCCACCGTCCCCCGGATTCCCGTTCCGAGCACGACCTGCACCACCGTCGCCAGCCAGAGCACGCCGATCGCAACCGCGACTCCGCGCGGATAACTGCGCCGCTCGGACGCTGCGCCCTCTTCCAGATAGTAGGCCTGCTGGGTCACATAGGTGAGAATACTCACGATGATCAGCGCGATGACGAGATGCGTCGACACCAACAGCGGATTGAGTTCCGACTGCACGACCTGTCCCCCTTGCCAGCCCTGGAACGCAACCAACAGCGCCGCCCCGATCGACGGCCACAAAATGCGCGCCACCCGGCGGTACTGGATGATCGCCAGCACGGCGGCAGTCGCGATCAGGATGCCGAGGATCACCCCGGTCAGGCGATTGATGTACTCGATCCAGGCAAGAGCGAAATTGAAGGAGGCCGGGTTAATATCGGCCGGCAGATCGCTTGCCGACAGCGGCGGAATCCAGCCGCCGAAACACTTCGGCCAGTCGGGACAGCCGAGTCCCGCCCCCGAGACGCGCACCAATCCGCCGGCGAAGATTGCGACGTAGGTCCCCAAGGTCGACCAGAGAGCGAAGCGGCGAAAAGCAGTCATAGTTCAGCCGCCAAGGTAACAATCATGGCGCCACTTATCCACTTCAAAGTGAAGAACTTCCTCGCCGCCCCAACTGCGGCCCGTCCTAGTGACCGGCCGCCGGAACTGTTGTCGTTGTCTTGGTGGAATCCACGAACGTCGTGGAATCGTGCGTCGCCGCCGCGCCGTGTACGCCGTTCCCGAAATTCGGGGCGTTGTACATCTCCGCGCGCGGATTGATCGGTCCGGAAACTTCGTTGGTGATATCGCCGCGTCGCATCGTGTCGAACATCGTCAGCACGATGAACACGGTCAGCAACAGCAGGCCGGAGGTGAAGGCAATGAAGAAGAGTTTGTTGTCGTACCAGAGGTGCATGAAGAAGAACGCCACCAACAGCGCCTTGATTGAGGCGATCGTCAGCGCAATGATCAAATTCAGCGGCCCGAAATCGTGCAGCGCCACTTCGACCGTAATAAAGGTCAGCACCAGCAGCGTCGCCCCGACCGCCAGGTAGATCTTCAACGGCAAAATGTGATGATGCGAATGTCTCTCTGCGCTTGCGCTCATGTCGTCACCCTATCAGATACAGCAGTGGGAAAAGGAAAATCCAAATCAAGTCGACCAAGTGCCAGTACAGCCCGGTCATCTCCAGCGGCGTGTAGTAATCGCTCGACAGTCGCCCCTTCACCGTCTTCACCATCATCCAGGTGATTAAACCCATTCCACCGATGACGTGGAAACCGTGCAGGCCGGTCATCATGAAGTAGATGCTGAAGAAGACGTGCGGGTTGTTGCCTTCCAGGCCGGTGAACGTATAGTACTTCCCCGGTAATTGTCCCAAATGGAACTTGTGGCTGTACTCGAAGTACTTGATCACCAGGAACGTCGCCGCGCACGCCAGCGTGATCGCCAGAAACCACAGCGTCTGTTTGTACCGGTTCAACTGCATCGACCGGATCGCCAGCGCCATCGTCACGGAACTGGAAATCAGCACGACCGTATTCACCGCACCGAGCGTAATGTCCAACTGCTTGTGCGCCTCCCAGAACATCTCCGGGTACCAGGAGCGGAAGATCGCGTACGCGCAGAACAGTCCACCGAAGAGCAGAATTTCCGTCAGCAGGAACAACCACGTGCCCAGCTTGGCCGCTTCCGCCTGCTGCGCCGGCTCATGGAAGTGATGTTGCAGGTACGCCGGATGATCGTGACTGGCCGAATGAGTCGACATCGCTGGTTACCTCGTGCTCGCCGCGACCACTTTGTCGTAGTCGTACGGTCCGTGGGTTGGGACTATATCGGTCGTAAAATTCTCGGCCGGCGGCGGCGAAGTCGTCTGCCATTCCAGCGTCAGCGCGCCCCACGGGTTGTTGCCCGCCGGCTTGCCCTTGAAAATCGCATGAATCAGATAGAACGCCATAATGATGAAACCCGTGCCGATGACAAATGAGCCGATCGACGAGAATCCGTGCAATGGTTGATACTGGTCGACGTAAGTGAAGTACCGCCGCGGCATCCCTTGCGAGCCGAGGATGAACTGCGTGAAAAACGTCATGTTGAAACCGATGAAGATCAGCGCGCAGGCGAGCGCCGCCAGTTTCTCATTGTAGAGCCGCCCCCAGATCTTGGGCCACCAGTGATGCAGCCCTGCCAGGAACGCCATCACCGTGCCCCCCATCATCACGTAATGGAAATGCGCCACGACAAAGTAGGTGTCGTGCAGGTGCACGTCTACCGATAGCGCGCCAAGCATGATGCCGGTCACGCCGCCGATCGTAAATAGGAACAGGAAACTGAGCGTGTACAGCATCGGCGCTTCCAGCGATATCTGCCCCTTGTACATCGTCGCCAGCCAGTTGAACACCTTGATGCCCGACGGGATGCCGACCAGGAAGGTCAGGAACGAGAAAATCACCGCCGCCAGCTCCGACTGACCGGAGGTGAACATGTGGTGCCCCCAGACCAGGAAACTGACCAGCGCAATGCCGAGGCTCGAAAACGCCACCAGCTTGTAACCGAAGATCTTCTTGTGCGAAAACGTCGAGATCGTCTCGGAAATGATCGCCATGCCCGGCAGAATCATGATGTACACCGCCGGGTGCGAATAGAACCAGAAGAAATGCTGGTACAGCACCGGGTCGCCACCGAGCGCCGGATCGAAGATGCCGATCCCCAGCGCGCGCTCCAGAATCAGCAGCACCAGCGTGATCCCCAGCACCGGCGTCGCCAAGACCTGCAGGATCGACGTCGCATAGATTCCCCAGGCAAACAAGGGCATGTTGAACCAGGTCATCCCCGGCGCCCGCAGTTTGTGGATCGTCACCATGAAATTCAAGCCGGTGAAAATCGACGAGAACCCAAGCACGAACACCCCAAAGGTCATCGAGATCACCGCGGTGTTCGTCGTCGTCGAATACGGCGTATAAAACGTCCAGCCGGTGTCCACCGCATTGGTGACCACCGAGTAGAGCACGATGATCGCCCCCGCCACGTACACGTACCAACTGGCCAGATTCAGTCGCGGGAAAGCGACGTCTTTCGCCCCCAGCATCAGCGGCAGCACGAAATTTCCCAGCGCCGCCGGAATCGACGGAATGATGAATAGGAAGATCATGATCGCGCCGTGCAGCGTGAACATCTTGTTGTAGGTGTCGTGCGTCATGATGTC
>CAZFNN010000033.1:0-19685 GCA_964520555.1 uncultured Ignavibacteria bacterium | reverse complement strand
GATTACCTGCAAATTAGGCGAAATTGCCTACGTCGAATCCCTGCCTCTCCGTATTTTCGTCTCCCCGGATCTCTCATTCTGAATTTGTAACGACGCTGGTCCCTCAGAGTAGGGCAGACACCAGGGCCCCTTGGCGATCGCGGTTCCCAGCTGTTGTTGACAGGGCCGGTCAGAAGACGGAGCCGCGCGGTTCTTGACGCGCCCACAGCGCCGAAACGATCACAAAAGCAGCGAGAGCCCTCGCACCCATCAGCAGGGATCGCAAGGGGCCGGCCCGCCGGCAAACACGTAGTTGATCAGGTAGACGGCATCGGCGATCGTGACCTGCGTGTCGCAATTGGCGTCGCCGGAGATCAGCGGCGTCGGTGCCGCGCCGCCGCCAAAGACGTAGGCCACCACAGAGACTGCATCGCTAATGTTGGTGATATCGTTGCCGTCGGCGTCGCCGGGCATGAACGTGCAGGCAGTAAACGACCAGACATTCGACCACGGATTGTCGGGACAGGCAGATACGCCGCGCACGCGCCAGTAGTAGACGGTCTCCCCGGAGAGCCCGGCGGAATTGTAGCTGTTGCTGGAGACGGTTACATCAATGTCAGGTGTCGCGAAACTGGTGTCTTTGTCAACCTGAACGACGTACGTCGTAGCCGGGTCGAGCAGATCCCAGGAAAGCGTTACGGGAACACGCTGGCGACTTGCGTCGGCCGGCGTCGCCTGTACCGGCGCCAGCACGCGCGCCGGGACTTGTCCGATCCAGGTGCGCCATTCACTTGACGAGGCGGCATTGTACTCATTGACAACCCACACCCGATTCGGATCCACCGGATCTCCGGCCACGGCGGAATAGTCGCCCCAGCGAACCGGCGTCCCGCCGCCACGCGGACCGTCACCGGCTTTGATTAGCCGCCCGACCGTTCCGGGCACAAGATCCTCGGCGCACCACACGCCGATGTATTCCTCCGTGGACGAGCGATTATAGCCCAGGAAAATTCGCTTGTCGGGATCGACATAGAGGTGCGGGAAGAAATAGTGCTTCAGATCGGAGCCGTATGTTATGTCGGTGGTGGCAGCCGCCGTGGCAGTATCGACGCCGAGAACGCGCGCCGCTGCGACCGCGCCGCCGCCCCAGTTGAAAGACTGATCAAAGGCGGTGTAAACCGTGCCGTTGCGATAAACGACATCCTGGGTCATCGACCCCAGCAAGCCGATGTCGTTGCCGCCCTTCTGTTGAGCGTACGGCGGCGGCGGATAAACCGGCACGTTCACGCGCGGCAAAAGGATCAAACTCGGAGACGTGAGCGGATCGATCACTTTCCAGACCGTCGTGTAATTGCCGCCATACCAGATATTGCTCAAAAGGAACTCGCCGTCCGCATCGCTGAGCGTGACCGCCGGTTTGACAGTGAATGCTGTCGACAGATCATGATAGCGCAAATCCCACAGGTCGGAGAAACTCACCGGCCCTCCGGAATAGAGCTGTGCCTTGGGTAAAATTCGTACTTTGGTATAAAGGTAGTCGCCGGCGAAGGTCCACATGTTCGACGTCAGATAGACGGCCTCGTCATAGTCGAAGCCAAGGCCGGGATAGTCAGCCCAAGTATCGGCCGGGGTCGCGCCGTTGAGGGTGGCGTCGAAGTTGTAGCTGTACCAACTGCCCATCGCATCGGCGGTCTGCGAGACCGAGACGAGGAAGGAAGCCTGCGAGACGTCGTCAGTGCAGAGGTAGAGAATGATGAAACGCTGCGCGACGGGGTCGAAGACGACCTTGGGATCGTAGATGAACCCCGACGGCGGCGCCGGTATGGTCGATCCGAACCAGAATCCGGCGGTGGACTGCAGGAGCTTGACGCCGGTGTTCTTGTCGAAGATCGCGATCGAGGAGTTGACGACTTCGACGACATGATTCGGTCCCGCGGCCAGATGCGGATCGGGCGGATCCCAGCCGGTGGCGCCGATTCCGGCGAAACTCTTGCAGGGAGCATAGCCGGCCACATCGCGCTGAGCTGGACTACCACTGTGGTCGAGATAATGGCGCGGATTCGTCGGATCGTAAATCTCAACACCGCGCGTCCATTCCGGCTTGGGAATCGGGTTCTTGTGAATCTTGCGTTTCGGCTTGTTGGATGCAATCGGATGCGGAACAGCGTTGATCTGTTGCGGCGAAGTGATGGTCGGCATAACTGCAGCGGCCGACCGGGCGTGCTCGAAACTCGCCGCTGAATTGGCGGCGAACAGCGGGAGGCTGAAGCCGACGGCGATCAGGCAGGTCATGAAGAATCTAGACATCGTGGTACCTGGCGTAAAAAAGGTGCAGACGGATGAGACTGGTCATTGCCATTGTATCGGCAGGTTCGGCCAGAATCAAGTTGGTTGCTACAATATAAGGCCAAGTCTTGCTGAAACAACGCCATTCGTAACGGCAAGTCTGATGGAGCCGAGGCGGTCTATAGCTCTAATTTGCGATCGAAATAATCCAAATTGACCGTCGCCGGCGGCGAAAATTCCGGTAAGAAATTTGATCGACCGGGAACGCCTGAGTCGATTCGCGGTTAAGATGGATGACAACTGTGAATGACATCGAGCTCAGATACGGGCTGCAGGATCCGGCAGCCCGTTCTGTTTTTTGGCCCGCCGCAGGACCGCTACGGCACCGCCGCGCAGGGTGCAGCCCCGCCGGCAAAGATGTAATTGACCAAATGCACCGCATCAGTAACGGTCACAGTACCGTCGCCATTGACATCCGGACGTGCTCCGGCCGGCAGCGCCCAGCCTTCAAATAAGTGATTAATAAGCGCAACGACATCTGAGATGGTGATCAATCGATCTACCTTGACGTCGCCGCAGGTTGCGGTCTGTGCGAAGAGCAGCTCATCCTGATCAAGCAACAATAGCCCGCCGCCGTGAAACGTCGCGGCCAGAGTGTGAAAATTGTCAAACTGTCCGCCGAATCGTGGTTGCGTCGGAATCTGCACCTGAATTGCGACGGCGCCGTGCTCCCAGTCTGCGGCGATCACCCAGGGCCAACTGATGTCGAGGCTTGCCGCCCGGCCGGGAGTGATGTACTGCGAGACCAGGTACGGAGCTGATGGGTTGGAGATATCAACGACGCAGAGGCCGGCATCACCGCAGGCCAAATACGCCAAATGTCCACGGACGACCACGTCGTTGACTGTTCCCGACAATAAGCAGGTGCCCAGTATCTCCGGTGCTAAGGAGTTGGCGACATCGATGATCTGAAGTCCCGTGTTCCAGACGGCGGCGTAGACGAGCGAGTCGTAAACACAGACGCCACTCGGGATTCCCGCCAGTGCTAGTGAGCTGACAACAATCGGGTTGAATTGATCAGCGACGTTGACAATCACCAGTCCCGGTCCCGCACCCAAGTACAGCATGGAGTCGAGTCGGCAAAGGCCGTCGCAATTTCCCACCGGAACCTGGAGCTCAAAGGACGAATATGGTTGCTTGACGTAGAGACCGGCGGTTCCGTCGGCAGTGTAGACTACTGACTGATCGTCGCTCATGACCGCTTCCCAAGCCTGGCCGGGTGTGCTGAAATGCCATAGCTCTTCAGGGTCGTTCAAGTCATAAAGGCTGATGCAATCCACTTCGCCGGAGTAGTTGGTGATCAATGCAGAATTTCCATCCGGAGAAAGCGAGAGCGAAGTGGCATCAGAAGCCCGCGCATAGCCGCTGACTTGTGCCAAAAGAGGCGGCTGTTGCGGATTGGTCAGGGAGAAGATGAAGAAGCCGCGGCTGTCACCGACAAGGAGATGTTCGAGATCAATGACAACCGCCTCTGTTCCCGATAAGACGTTGTAGGCACCAACGTTGAACGGCATGCTGGGGTTGGCGATGTTGATGATACGTAATCCTTCGGAATCATTGGCGAGGTAAGCATAGCTTCCGTAGACGACAACATCGACTGCTTGAGATCCGGTTTCGCAGGCCCCGACGTTGAACGGAGAGGCCGGGTTGGCAACATTGACGATCACCAGGCCAAAGTCTCCCGCAGCCAGGTAGGCGTAATTGTCGCGAAGAGCGACCGCCTCCGTCTTGGCAGTAGCGATGTCGGTCGTGATGTGGACCGGAGCCGCCGGATCGGTGATATCAACAATCTCCATCCCGCTGTATCCGAGTGACAGAAACGCATGCGACCCGGAAATTGCGCAGTGGCGGACAGAACCGGTCGGGGGAGTGTGCTCTGCGATAACCTGCGGAGCGAGGGGACTGACGCAATTGACGACTATCAATGAAGTTGCCGCAAGGTAGGCTAGGGTGTCGTCCACGCAGATATCCCAGATCCCGTGTGCTGTCGCAAGCGACTGGACGACGATCGGCTGCTGCGGATCGGAAATGTCAACAACTTGAAGTCCGGCCGAAATCGTTCCGACCAGAGCATAATTGTCGAACACACCCACCGACAAAGGCACTCCCGGCACGCGGCAATGACCGAGCAACGCTGCGGAGTCGGGATTGGAGATGTCGATGACGGCCAACCCCGTCATCGAGTCGGCGGCAGCAATGGCCAGACCACTTGTGACAGCGAGATCGCGCACGCTCAGTCGTTGCTGAAACAGCTCGATACGCCCGATTAAGTTGAACTCAAACTCATCAGCCGGCTCCAACGCCTGCAGTTGTCCACTCAGCAAACACGCCGCAAGCAACAGCAGGTACTTTCTCATAGCTCCTCCTTCGGACACGTCGCGCAGGGCGCCGGGCCGCCCGCAAAGATGAAGTTGACCAAGTACACGGCGTCGGTGAGAACGACGGTCCCGCTGCAATCGGCGTCCCCCGATGCAAGCGGGCTGGGCTGTGACGCGCCGATAAAGATATATCCGATCAGGAAGACAACGTCGGAGACGTTGACGAGATTGCTGGCATCAGCATCACCGCAGAGAAATTGTAGCCGTGAATAGACGTACGACTCCCGCGTCTCGTTAATCCAGCCGCTTGCCGCTTCCCATCGGAGACCCAACTCGCCGGTCTGATTGCCGGCCAGGTCATAGCTGTACAGTGTTCGCCGCAGTTGCGACGCGGCAAAATAGTTGTGGACGACCTCGACGAGGCGATCGCCGACATATTTCATCGAATCGACGTCCGTCGGTACCCAATTTGCCATCTCCCAGATCGAATGCAGGTCGATCGTGCGATGGCCGCGGCTATCGTAGGTGTAAGCGTTCTTGCTGGAGTTGGCCCAACCAGTCAACCCCCAATTCTGCTCAATGCTCTCGACCTCATGATTCAGCGAGTCGTAGAGCGATACCCACCGCGACCAGTTTTTCCAGGCTCCGCTTTCCCAGCCCTGTTGCACGACGGAATCGGGCTGGTTGTGAGAATTGTAGGAGTAGTACTGACGCAACACATTAACCCATTGTTCACTTTCCCATCTCTTGATGATCTCCTCAGAGCGAAGCAGCGAACCACTCACGTACAAGAAGGAATCAAGCACGGCGAGCGTCCAAGCTCCAGATACCCACGTTGAACTTGTGATCTGGGAGACCAGTCCTTCGGGATTGTAGGACAACACGTCCATGAGCCAAGGTTGCCACTGGTTCTCTTGCCAGAGGTACTGGACCAGGGTCGAGACCCGGGAATCGGCGTCGTAGGTGAAAACGGCTGACTGCTGGTTACTGAAACTCCACAGGTCAGAGTCCCAGATCTGAAAGAGCATTTCGTCGAGTAGACCCTGCGGGTTGTAGGAGAAGGACAATAAGCGGTCGTTGCCCCAATGATCACCGAGCCAATAAAACGACGAATCAACCATCAAGCCGAAGAGGTTCCCTCCTTCGCGCAGACTTAAGCCGCGAAGACTCGGACCCAACATTTCGTCAACCGATAGCACTCGGGACAGTGGCCCGGAGGCCATGACGTCCGTGGCTGAGCGCAGACTTATCAGTGGCGGTGTCCCGCTGAGGTGGGGGTTGGCGGCAAGGCACGGAACTGCCAGGATAAGCAGCGTCAGGAAACAACAGGTTCTAATCATATTCCCTCCATTTTGGGTCACGGGCACGTCGCGCAGGGTGCCGGACCGCCCGCGAAGATGTAATTGATCAGGTAGACCACATCGGAGATGCTGACCGCCCCGCTGCAATCGGCATCGCCAACGCTCTGCGGATCGGGCGCAGGACCGCCGGAAAAGATGTAGGTAATCAGATACACTGCATCGGAGATTGAGATCATGCCGGTGCCGTCGGCATCGCCACACAGAAGAGAGGGGCAGCCTACGCCAACGGCTCCGATGAGGCGCCGGCACTCTGAGTGCGCCGCCGCACAGGGAGAATAGGCGCTGATGTGCAGGTCCTGAAAGTTCGCACGGCAGAAGAGCGGATCAGCCCAGATGTTGCCGCGCTGGAAGAGTTGATCGGCGAGGATGCCGGTCCAGTCACCATTCTCATTGCCGTATAGGTCGCTGCAGGTGAGCGCCGGGACGGTTCCGTGAGCGAAGGCGCTACAATCGCTGTTGTGAGCGATCAGGCAGTTCTCGAATTGAATTGAGTCTTGATAAGCCTGAATCGAGATCGCTCCGCCGGACGTGAAACAGCCGTTGAAGGCGAAGGTGCAATTAGTGATATCCGCCTTGCAGCCGCCCCCACCGTGCTCACCGCCCAGACCGATCTCCAGCGCCGCGCCCTGGGAAGCACTGTCATAGTCGAAAGTGCAAAAGTCCAGAAGCAGGGTCGTACTGTCGGCGATGGCAATCGCGCCACCGTTGCCGCCGCAGTCGTTATCATAGAAGGCGCTGTTGGCTACGGTGAGAGTACACCCCTGCTCCGCGGCGATGGCACCACCATTGTCAGCCGCCGAATTCTCTTGAAACGAGGAGGCCGTTATCTGGCAATTGGCGTACCAGCGCAGATGAATCGCGGCTCCGTCTCCTTCCGTCATTAGCACCTCATTAGCAGCAAAGTGGCAACTGTCGATTCTTACGTCTGAGGTGTCGGAAATCACTAGCGCGCCACCCTGACCCTGAACTGTGATATTGGACTCGAAGTTGCAGGATGTCGTCGAGCCGGTCGACATACTAAACTGCAGAGCGGCAGCGCCGTCGGCGAGAGCGAGATTCGAGTCAAATTCGCAATCGGCGAAGTCGGCGCGCGACCAGACAACAAGGGCGGCGGCGCCGCTTCCTGCCTGGTTGGCAAGAAAAGTGGAACCGAATATTCTGAGGGCGGGAGACTCGACGGCCAGGAGGCCGGCGCCAGCATCGGCATAGCACTTCTCGAACCGCAAGTTCTCAAAGCGCGGTGCCGAGCCGCCAAGGAGGAGGACCCCGCCGCCAAATCGACCGATCATTGACCCCAAGGGCGTCTCAAACGTGTCCAGCGGCGCGTAGGCATTGCGGATGACAACATTGCTCAAGACCGATGTCGAGTCCTCGTCGTCCTCGAAGGTGAAGGCGCGATGGGCATCAAGGGAATCGGCCTCGCAGTCGATGATGGTCGTTGCCCAAGGGCTCACTTTGGTCAGCACAATGCCCTTGCCGCCAAAGCTCAGATCACGATTTCCGTCACCGGTGTAGATGCCTTCGCCCAGAAGCACGCTGTCGCCATCGACTGCCATGTCGATTGCGGGTTGGATGTAAGCCGCGTGATCGTGGGTCAGTAACCAGTCGGTGGCGATGCCGGCGATCATGCCGTCTCCGTAAGCGCCATTGTTTCCTTCGGTGGTGAAAAGCAAGATGTAACCCTCCTCCCCGAAGTTGTAGGCCACGGGCCAATATTCCCACCAATCCGTCTTGCTGCAACCACCGGTGGTAATCGTGCGCGTCGGCGACCAGGTCAAGCCGTTGTTGGTCGAGCGTGACTGGACAATCCACTGGCGATCGGGGACGGCGGTTGACGGCGCGGCAAACGCGTTCAACGTGCTGCCTTCGACGCAAAGTGACGGATCCCAGATCATCGAGCCGGGAACGCTGATCGGATCGGAGATCTGCGTCCAGGTCGATGGCGTTGCCCCCGCCGGACAGCTGTGAAGATTGACCGTGCTTGATCCCGGCGTGACGCTGATGACGAAGAGCGTGTCGTCCTTCTCGGCCACTTTCGGCACACCGTTGCCGTCGACAACCGTAAACGGTCCGCTCAGAGTCGTTCCATCCCAGGTGAAGAGCACGGACTTCAGAGTCTCGTCGACACCCTGCTCGAGCGTGAGGTAGACGCGGTCAGCATCACAGACCGCATTGACGTGACCGCCGCCGCCGGTGGGAAGGGCTACGGGTCCGCTCCACGACCCATCGTATGTGTAGTAGTAAACCGGCTGCTGCGAGCCGCCGAATCCGGCAGAAGCGAAGACGTAGAGGCTTCCGTTGAAGGAGACGGCGGAAACATCGCGCTGATCGAATCCTTCAGGGCGATTGGTGGCGGACAGATCGAGCCGAGTCTCCGGACCACCCATCGGGTCCGCTTCCGACAATCCGTACTTGTACCAGATGACATAGCTGTCGTTATCTGGATTGTAGAGCGGTCCGCGCACGCCACCGGTGCTGCCGTCGTCACCCTTGGTGTAGAAGAGCCACAAGGAATCTCCGAACATAACCAGCGAAGGGTTGCGGTCATATTTCCCATTGCCGGGATTGGCGGCGTAGTACTTGGTGACCTCGATAGTGGCGGCAGAGACTGCGATTGGCAGCGACAGTGCGCTCGCCAGCAGTAGGAGCACAACGACACCGTGATGATACGGCGTTGTGTGTCTAAGCAAGTCAGCACGAAACATCTGACCAAACCTCGAAAAAGGATCAGTTGCGCCGCGCGCAGGCAACCCTTGCCGACGCGTCGGGAGCGAGCACTGAATAGTCGAAGCTGATTGGAGCGGATGCTGAGGGCGCTCCCGCAAGAGCAAATCAGTCGCGTGCGCGAAGACAGTCTTCGACGCAATCGGCTGTTGCATCTCTTGGGCAATTATGGATATAATATGCTACAATCTCGTAGATTGTCAACGGCAAATTCAACGTGCCCCTTGTTCGGCCGTTCCCGTGCAACTGCTTGTCGCTCTGCGGCTTTACGACCACGCCGGACGGGCTTCCGATAAAACCAGTGCCAGCGCGTAGATCGCAGCGGCCAACAGAAGCGCCAACGAAAAGCCCCAGGCAAGGGCAACCATCAGCACCAACACCGAACCCAAAACCGATGCGGCCCCGTTGACGGCAAAGCCCCAATCGATCAACTCGCCGACGCGAAGAGCGCCTTTGGGGAACGGCATGCCCATGAAATAACCGAGCGGAAAAATCAGCACGGCCGCGATTGCCATCCGCCAGCCAATTGCGAATTGACCAGCCCAACCGGCGACAACACCGAAGAAGATCGCATCGAGCACCAGCCAGCCGGCGATGACGATGAAGGGGAAACGATCACTGAAGGTGCGCGACGCGCGGCTGCCAAGTCCGCAGGCGATCAGGAGGGTCAACAGAATCGTGGCAATACTGTAGAGCGAGGGGCCGATCAGCAGCGAGTATTGCTGAAGTAGCACGATCTCCACCGCCATGAAAGCTATACCAATACAGAAGAAGTAGAGCCAGGGAACGGCCCGGAGGCGCGGACCAGATTTAAGATATGGCAGCAGATTCACGGGCAGCGCAATCAGCACGACCACTGCCAAAACCATCACCAGAATCGCTTTCGCCATCGGGAAGCCGGAAAATTCCGCATAGGGATTGAGCTTGGCGCGCTTCTCCGCGGTGAAGTTGCGCCACAAACCCATCTGTGCGACGAAGGGCCGATTGTCGATGACGGGCGAAATGTCGATTGTCGCCGAGTCGACAAGGCTTCTCCAACCCTGATCGATAATCCGGGCGACGAGATGGTTGGCGACGGAATCGTTGGCCGGAGGATGAATCAAATGAATCTGACTGTAACGCTCCGGCGTTAGCGGTCCGAAGGCATGGTAGCGCAGTGAATCGGTGAGCTCACGGCGCGAGAGCAGGATCATCGTGCGCCGCATCCGCGGAAGATCATAGACGGCGAAGTGGGCGCGCGGATCGGCGACGCCACAGCGGCCAAGCGCTTCGATCACCTCGCTGACGAGGCGCGGAGCGTACACCTGATGTTCCATCATCATATAGCCGCTGTCGGACAGCGCGTGCCAATAGTCGATGAAAGCCTCGGTAGTGAAGAGATAATTCTCCGCCAGTGCGAAGGAGCCGGAAGCAAGCGCTGCCCAAGTGTTCGAACTGAGCGAATAGATGATGTCAAATTTGCTCGGGAAGCGGCGCACGTAAGCGCGAGCATCTTCGGTGACGACGCGCACGCGTGGGTCGTGATAGATAAAACCGGAGAATTCGGCGACACTCATTAACGGCGGCACCGGCGTTGCCGCAGCGGTCGAATCGACGGTAGCGGTTGAATCGGGGACGGGTGGCACGCGCAGGTAGTTGGCGGTGTCGGCGACGGTCATCATGCGATTGATGTAGCCGTTGATCTCCACGGCATGGATCTCAGCCGCCCCTTCGACCAGCGCTTGGAAGACATCGGCGCCGCCGCCGGAGCCGAGGGAAAGAAAGACGCAGGAGTCGAACTGATCAATCAGGTAGGATACATCGATACCCCACTCGACCGAGTCAGGATTGACGTCAGACCAGTTGCCGTCGAAGCGATAAACCGGCGTGTTCGCGACGTTATCGATGTTGATACCGCGCGCATCGGGAGCGTACTCGTAAACCTTGAGCTTTGACATGGCGTCCCAGTGCGTAAAGATCACCGGCGCGCGCTCCTGACGCTCCAGACTCAACCAGTCGTGCGCCCGGGGTGAGACGGCAATGACACCCAGGGCCACGAGAATCGGGATCAACCTCCAGAAACTTCGACTCATGATGGTAGCTGCCAACAGCATCGGTAAGGCGACCAGAATTGAAGCCGCGGGCGTGCCCAAGGCATTCATGACGAGAATGGCCGCGAGCACTCCGATCCCGGCACCCAGCAGATCAGCCATGTACAAGCGCGGCATTTCCGTGTGATTCGACTTGAAGATCAGTGAGAGGGCCAGGCCGCCGAAGAAGTAAGCGGACATCAGGATGAGAATCGTCAATGCCAGCTTGCCCCCGGTCGTCCAATCGGAGAAGAGGGTCGAAAAATCGGGTGCGATCGCAAAGACCAAGAGCGGGCCGATGACGGCGCAGACGGCGGCCAGGGTCAGATAGACGCCGACCATACGCAACTGACTGAGCCGGGGCAGCAGGCGCAGTGCCAGTCCACCCAGACCGAGGCCGAGAATCGCCAGCGACAGGACGAGGAAGGCAAATGTGTAGAAGAACTCAGCCGAAAGGATTCGAGTCCAGGTGACCTCAAGCGGGATCAGGGTAAGAGAGATAAGGCCGACGACAAGATCGTAGCTCTTCTTCATGATGTAGTTCCTTAGCCAGCGGCTTCCGAGAAATAGACTCTTAGAGTAAGACTACGAGCTCGGCGCGGTCGGGTTCTGGCTTTTTGGATAAATTTGTCGAATTTACCGTCGACTTCATTAACAATTCTGCCGCTGCGTATGCTTGTTGTTCGAGTCGGAATCGGCCGGGAGTAACCGCAAGTGCCAAAACGAGCAGAATCAGCGCGTGAGAATCTCATGACTTGCCGCTATGTCGCCTTTCTGCGTGGAATCAACGTCGGCGGCCGGGTCATCATCAAGATGGATGCGCTGCGGGAGGTGCTGAAGGCGCACGGATATGCGAACATTCGGACCATTTTGGCCAGCGGGAACGTGCTGTTTGATACGAATCCGGCAGAGCCGGAGTTGATTGCGGCGGAAATCGAAAGAGTATTGGCGAAGCATTTCGGCCGCGAGATCGGAGTGATTGTTCGGACTCTGACGGAGATTCAAGAGCTGGTGGTGGATAACCCGTTTGCCAAGATCAGAGTGACACCCCAGACGCGGCTGTACGTCACCTTCTTGTCGGAGAAGCGAACGGGTAAGTTCAAGACTCCGTACCAGACGCCAAAAGGAGATTTCGCGATCCTACGGGTGACTATCGGGGAAGTGATCAGTGTAGTGACACTCTCTGAGCAAGCGCGGACGACTGACGCGATGAAGATCCTCGAAACCAATTTCGGGCGCAAAATTACGACGCGGAACTGGAAAACGATCCAGAAAATTGCGAGGGCCTGACGGCAGCTATTCGGAAGGTCCCTTCACCGATTTCCAGTCATCGGTCTTCTTGTAGTTAAACAGCAGCCAGAGGGGAATAGCCAACCATTCGAGCAAGGCGACTGCGATCACCGTCAGCAGGATTGCGCTTTTGGTGGGAATCAGGAAGAGCAAAGTACCGCCCCAGACGAGCAAGCCGATGGCGAAGACCGTCAGGGTAACGCGCACGTGCTCAAGCGGATCAAAGCTCTTGAGGACGATCCGCACCAGCGTTGAGAAAGCCAGCAGCAGAATCCCACAGACGCGCAGAAGGCTGACGGCGACCAAGTAGACCTCATCGCGGCTGACCCGATCGGGGCGCTGACCCATCGCGACGGCGGCGCTGTCGACGATTTGCGGCGCCAGAATCAGGGCAAACACGCCGCAGGCAAACGCGAGCCAGGCGTTGAACTTGATCAATTTTAGCAGCATGGCGCCAAGTTACTGCGTGCGCCGGCTCAATGCAAGCGGCATGATCAGGGGCGATGGCGATCAGAGTCCGAAGAACAGCTTATACGTTGCGCGCAGGTTGCGCCCTGCTTCGGGGAGAACCGATTTCACCCGCGAGAGATGGTTGCGATACTCCTTGTTAAGGACATTATCGAGATTCAGCGCAATGGTATGGATCTGGGATCCGGATGCCAGAGTCAGCTGGGTAAAAACATTGAACACGGCATATCCTGGTGTCGCTTCTTCAAAGTCATCCAGGCGATCCTGTCGTGCAGCAAGTTGAACATTTCCTCCGCCGCTGAACTTACTCCCCGAGCACTCGAGCTCCATCAGCACTTTGAGCGGCGGTATCTGAGGCAACGGGCCGCCATTTTGAAAATTGCCCTGCGTGTAGCCGGCAGAGACGGTCCCCGTCAAGTTTCGAAGAAGTCGGACTTCAACCAGCCCTTCAACGCCTTTAAGCCGTGCCGCCACGCCGGTCGTGCGATAGATCGGTAGAAACGTCTGGTAATTGATTTCGCCGGAATGGCGCGGGATGATAAACGAGTCGAGATCATAAACAAATCCGGTGAACATCAGGTAGAGTCGCGGTGTCTTGCGATAAATGAGGATCTCCGCGCCGTAGCCGTGCTCGGCGTCGAGATCGGTGTTGCCGACCTCATACGAATACGCGGCCAAATGCGGCCCCTGAGAATAGAGTTCCTCCAAGGTCGGTACGCGCGCCGCGCGGCTGAGATTGACGCCGAGGAAGTCGTATTCCGAAAGCGCGTAGAGCAATAGGCCGGACGCCGACCAGGTGAAATAGTCGCGCTTGCGCACAGTACTTCCCGAGTAGCGCTCATCCTCAGGCGTAATCCGGTCATAGCCAGTGCGCACCGCAAACTCTACAGTGAGCGGTTGCACTTCCAGAATTTCGTATCCGATAGCGGCAAGACTCTGCGAACGCGAGCGGGGGGTAAAGACATACCCGCCGATATCAAAGTCGCGAGTGGCGTATGCGACGGCGATTGTGCCGCCCGACAACGGCGCCAGGCGGCCGTGTTCCAGCTCGGCCCGGACAGCGACGTTGACGACGCGAAACTCCGATCCGATCAGACCGGTTGCCTCGAGCTCTTTGTGACGGTAGTACGCGCGGCTCACCTGTAGTCGCAACCGTTCGCGTCCGCCATCGCCGACGTTGATCTGTGAGCGGGCATTATACTGGCGTTTCAGCATTTCGATCTCGACACCCTTTGGATGGGCACCGATGAAACCGCCGGGAATGCCGTAGTCGAGGTCGAACTGGCGAAACGACACGCCGACGAAGCCGAAGCGGTCAATCAAGCTGCCGCCGAGACTCCAATCGGTGGTGCGCGAATCGGAATTGACCAGCCGGCCGACCGGCGTGCGCAGGTCGCCGGCACTGCGACGGCTGAATTCGCCGCGCAATGCCAGCGGATGGAGCGGCAAGTCGAGAAGCAACGAGCCCAAGCCGCCGGAGTTCGCCGTTTCAGCATACGCGCCGGCAACACCGTAGATCTCGTCGTGATGGACATCGGGAATCTCGTGGCGAACCACGTTGACCGCTCCGCCGAACGCCGACGGTGCCTGCAACAACGCGCGCGGACCGCGAACGACCTCCACTCGCTCAATCGCGAACGGTTCGATCGTGACGGCGTGATCCGGAGAGGTCGCCGACAGGTCGACCGTGGCAATGCCGTCCTCGCTGATCGCGACACGGTCGCCGCCGAGCCCGCGAATCACCGGACGTGCCGGCGCCGGACCGAGCGAGCGGACGGCCAGGCCGGTTTCATTTTTCAGCGTCGCCGCCAGGGTTAGACCTAATTCTCGATGAAGATCCCGGCCATGAAGCACGGCCGCCGGTTCCTTGAGTTCGACGATTCGGGAGTGCTCGTGTTCGCTCATCACGACGACGCCGGCGGCTTCCAGCACCCTGGGAACGAGATAGATCGCGAAACTGCGTTTTTCACCGAAGCTGACGGACACCGCGACTGTGTTGTCTTTGTAGGCGACGTGCGAAACGTGGATCGTATACGAGCCCGACTTCAAACTATCGATGACGAATGCCCCGGCAGTATCGGTCGCCGCTGTGCGCTCAATCGCCGCGAGGCGTATGGTTGCGCCGGCAATGGGCTGTTGCGACTCGATATCCACCACGATGCCGCGAATGGCTGCGGCCTGCAGCAATGCGGCCCGAAACAGCACCAGCAACGCGGCAACGGCGAACTTAGCGGCCATCGCCGGGCATCACCCGGAGCGGCAAATTCCCCGAGCGGAAATCGGCGTGCCCTTGATGATTGAGCAGGAATTCAATCGTGGTCAGCCCTTCGGCCAGACCGCGCAGGCGAATCTCGTAGGCGGCAACTCCCGGGATTACCTCGCAAAGCGCGGCATTCCCGAAGATCCATGCCAGCGCCATGCCGGCATCAATCGGGCCAGCCACGACTTCTTCGTCTTCGTCGTAGAATCTTACCGTAATGACATCGGTCGTGTCGCCGTCGACAACGAAGAGCGTGTCATTGGTTTCGCCGCGCAGCACTGAAGCGATTTCATTGCCGCCAATGCTCAGTTGCACACCGACGGCCTCGAAGTGATCCTCCGCCGGCGTGGAAATGTCATCCTCGGAACAGGATGCCGCGAACAGCGCCAGAAACAGAGCGGCCAAAGTGCCGCTGAATCGTAATGCATAGTATCTTGAACCGGTCATTGCCAACTCCTTGACCTGAAAAAAGTGGTTGCCTGCCGAAATGCCGGGCAATGGAGCAACACCCAGCCCCGGCTACTTCAGAGTTGAATTGGAGGCTCAGGCCGTTGGCGGCGCGCGCGAGGACTCGTGCCGTGGCCGAGACTGCTGGCCAAGCTGCGGCGAAGGGAGGATCAGGTAATCGACGAATTCGGCGGCGGCAGCGACAATAACCGGCTGGGAAGTTTCACCGGCGAAATTCGCGAAAAAGATGCTGACCGGACACGGTCTGTCATGATGGGCACGGTCACAGTCGCATGAGCTGTACGCATGATTGTGCAATTGATTTATAACAGCGCCGCCCAGCGCAGCGTAAGCAACCAGCGCGAATGTGATGGTCAGTCGAAGTCGGGACATGATTTCATTATTGACGGATTCAGTCATCGATTGCGTTAACGCAATAAACTGCTTTCGGTTTCACTCGGCAAGGGTTCTGGCGACGCAACTGGTTGTTGGCAAGCCGGGTGCGAGACTCTATAATAGTAAGGTATATGGCGAAGGTAACGGCGATAACGCCGCAGAAAAACGATCCACGACGCTGGTCGATCTATCTTGACGGCCGGTACTTCATCGGCTGCGCGGAAGAGCAGCTGGCGGCGCTGGATTTGCATGTCGGCGACGAACTGGACGCATCGCGCCTGGAAGAAATTCGCGAGGCAATGGGAATCGCCAAGGTGCGCGACGCCGCCTTGCGCTATTTGGCGCGCCGGAATCGCTCGGAACGCGAGATGCACGACTATCTGCGTCGCAAGAAGTTTGAAGAGCAGGAAATCGCCGCGACGATTGCCTGGCTGCGCGAGAAAGGCTATGTCAACGATCAACAGTTCGCCGAGGAATGGATCAAGACGCGCCAGCAATTGGCGCCACGCGGCAAGCAGCGGCTACTGATGGAATTGTACCAGAAAGGTATCGCGCGCGAGACGGCGGGGGAAGCGCTGAAAGAGAGTGTCGCGGCGGAAGACGAGGCCGAGGCGGCCTATCGCGCGATTGTGGCACGCAAGAATCGCTATCGCGGCATGGAAACGCTTGAAATCAAGCGGAAAATCTATAACTTTCTCAGCTACCGAGGGTTCTCACCCGACGCGGTCGTGGCCGCCTGGGAGCGATTTCAGGCTGAACTATAGCGCTCCGGTAGCCTGCCCTATGTCGCTGCATAGGGTGGGGCAGTCGTCGAATTGACATTTGAGGAGATACTTTGAAAGCCGCCGAGATCAGAGAATCATTCTTAGCCTACTTCGAGTCGAAGAACCATAAGCGCCTGCCGAGTTCGTCGCTGATTCCCTTCGACGATCCGACCTTGCTCTTCACCAACGCCGGTATGAACCAGTTCAAAGACGTGTTCCTTGGCCAGCGCAAGGTTGACTACAGGCGCGCGACCACGTCGCAGAAGTGTATCCGCGCCGGCGGCAAGCACAATGATCTGGAAAATGTCGGCGAAACGGCGCGGCATCATACGTTCTTCGAGATGCTGGGCAATTTCTCCTTCGGCGATTATTTCAAGGAGGACGCGATCGCGTTCGCATGGGAGTATGTCCGCAAGGTCCTGGGGCTGTCTCCGGACCGGCTCTATGCCACGGTCTACAAGGACGATGATGAGGCGTTCGCGCTGTGGGAGAAGATTGCGCCGGAACTGATGGACGGCCGGATCATGCGCTTTGGCGAGAAGGACAATTTCTGGTCGATGGGCGAAACCGGTCCATGCGGACCGTGCTCAGAATTGCATTTCGACCGCGGCGCGCAATACTCGTGCGGCAAGCCGACCTGCACCGTCAACTGTGACTGCGACCGTTTCATGGAAATCTGGAATCTCGTCTTCATGCAGTTTGATCGCGACACTTCCGGCAAGATGACACCGCTGCCGAAACCCTCGGTCGATACCGGCGCCGGCCTGGAACGCATCGCGATGGTAATGCAGAAGGTTGATTCGAACTACGACACTGACTTGTTTCAGCCGCTCTTGGCGCAGATCGTCGATCTGACCGGTAAAGACTACCACCGCGACAAGCGCGGACTGTCGCATCGGGTGATCGCCGATCATATTCGAGCGCTCACCTTTGCAATCGCCGACGGCGGAATTCCTTCCAACGAAGGGCGGGGCTACGTGCTGCGGCGCATCCTGCGGCGGGCCGCGCGGCATGGGCGGCTGCTGGGCCGGCACGATCCTTTCATCTACAGGCTGGCCGCGGTGCTGGTCGATACGATGGGCCATCAATTCCCCGAGATCAAGGCGCAGGCCGAGCATGTGGCGCTGGTGGTGAAGTCGGAGGAAGAGAGCTTCGGCGAAACGCTCGACCGCGGGATGGAGATTTTTGACAAGATCGTTGAACGTCTGCGGGGCAAAGCGCAGAAGTTGATCCCCGGCGAAGAAGTTTTCAGACTGTATGATACTTACGGCTTCCCGGTTGATATGACCGAGGTGATGGCGCGCGAGCAGGGGTTGACGCTCGATATGGCAGGGTTTGAGAGAGAACTGGAGGCACAGAAGGCCAGGTCAAGATCGATCACATCATTCGCTGCGAAGGCGCAGTCATATCGCCCAAGTAGGTTCGTGGGGTACAATAACGTTTTCGAGCACAGCACCGTTGTTGAGCAAGTATATCAAGGTGTCAAAGACGGCAGTGAGTGGGTTGAGGTGGTTTTGAAAGAGACTCCGTTCTACGGGGAGTCGGGTGGACAAGTCGGCGATGTGGGCACAATTATCGATGGAAACCGACAATTCAAAGTTGTCGATGCGTTGAAGGTTGGAGACTCCACCGTGCATGTCTTAGAGGGGAAGTCTGATCTTGCGATTCCGATTGAGAGCACGACTGTCCTCGCCCGCGTCGACGGCGTCCGGCAGAAGCACACCCAGCGCAACCATACGGCCACGCACCTCTTGCACAAAGCGCTGCGCACGGTGCTCGGCGAGCACGTCCAGCAGAAGGGCTCGCTGGTATCGCCCGAGCGCCTGCGGTTTGACTTCGCGCATTTCAAGGCGATGACGGATGAGGAAATCCGCGAGGTCGAGCGGCTGGTGAACGAGCAGATCCTCGCCAATCGCCGTGTCAAGTGGGACAATTATCCGATCGAGGAGGCCAAGAAGCTCGGCGCCATGGCGCTGTTCGGCGAGAAATACGGCGACGTCGTCCGCATGGTCGAGGTCGAAGGCTACTCCCGCGAGTTGTGCGGCGGCACCCACGTGCAGGCGACCGGCGAAATCGGCGTGTTTGTGATCGTCGCCGAGACCGCGATTGCCGCCGGCATTCGGCGCATCGAGGCGTTCACCGGGAAGGGTGCCTTCGACTATCTGCGCGGAGTGAAAGGCACTGTCGACGCTGCCGCGCGGGTCTTGAAACTGCCCGAAGACAAGATTGTCGACCGCGTAGAGGAGCTTCTCGAAGAGAGCAAGAAGCTCAAGAAGGAACTGGAGAAATCGCAGGCCGAATCGGCGGCGGGCACGATCGAGAAGCTGTTCCAGTCGCAGGCGATCGACATCAAGGGCGTCAAAGTGCTGGTGTACACCTTTGACGGTAAAGACCAACTGAATGCTTATGCCGACTTTGTCAAATCGCTGGCGTATCCGGCTGCCGGCGTGTTCTATAACGGCGGCGGGCAGTATGCGATCACTGCCTCGGACGCCGCGCTCAAGTTGAAATTGCAGCCGCGCGAATTGATTAAAGAGATCAATACGGCCTTCGGCGGCCGCGGCGGCGGGCGCGACTATTTCGTCCAGGGCGCCGGCAGCAAACCGCTGGATGAACCGACGGTCAAAGCGACGATCCTGCCGCTGATCGAGAAGGCCCTGTAGCCCACCCGCAGCGAAGCGCAGGGTGGGATCATGCGAGGATTCACGGATTGAACCGCATTTACGAACATCTGCTCAGCACCGCTCAGCGCAAGGGCGCGGGCTTTCTGACGCTGATCGATCCGAATGAGCATCAGAAGTCGCAGCTGTTGGCTTGCGCCGAAAACGCGGAGACTGCCGGTGCGGACGCGATTTTGGTCGGCGGGTCGATGGTTCTGACGAATCGGATGGAAGAACTGATCCGCGAGATCAAGCAGCGCGTCACGATTCCAGTGATCATTTTTCCCGGCGGCGCTGGGCAGGTGTGCCGCTTTGCCGATGCGATTCTTTTCACATCGCTGGTCTCGGGACGTAATCCGGAATTCCTGATCGGTGAACAGGTCAAGGGCGCGCCGCTGGTGAAGGAATACGGTCTCGAGGCGATTCCGACCGCGTATATGCTGATCGAGTCGGGCACGCGCACTTCGGTGGAATACATCTCGCACACCCATCCGATTCCGCGCAACAAACCGGAGATCGCCAAAGTGCACGCACTGGCAGCGGAATATATGGGGATGAAGCTGGTGTATCTCGAAGCCGGGTCGGGCGCGATCCACTCAGTGC
>CAZFNN010000032.1:0-20997 GCA_964520555.1 uncultured Ignavibacteria bacterium | reverse complement strand
CCAAGCAACCGCTATCTAAACCCGTCAATGGCAGCCGATCCCCAGGAGTTGCGGGAGGGCAATCTCGACGAAGCGAAATGTTATTTCCGCTTGCGCTGGGTGGCGCGCCCGCAGCGATCCTGGGATTTGGCCTACATCTTCTTCTACCCATACAACGGCAAGTTGGCAGGCTGGGGAAATCACGACGGCGACTTCGAGCATATCACCGTCCGCCTCAACCCTACCGCCACTGCCGTTGCGGCAGTCTATTTCTCGGCACACTACGTCGAAGGACGCTGGTATCGCGCGGTGTCGGCGCACAATCCTTTCGGTTACAGTCTGCAGCCGGTTGAGGACAACTCGCCGGCGACACACCCCGTCGTATACAGCGCCAAGCATTCGCACGCCAGTTACCCGACTCCGGGCAACAAGCGCCGGACTGTCGAGATGTTGGCGGATCCGAGAATCCTGGATGTACTGAAAGACGTGATCGGCAACAACGCCGCACTACCAGACGATGAGATCGCGCCGCAAAGCGAGGATTGTATTCGCTTGATCTGCAGAGATCGGTTGGAGGAACTTCCGGAAGTGAACGAACCGAGTGCTCCGCCCTGGCTGCGATTTTCCGGCCGTTGGGGATCCGACTCAGGTGCCGGGGCTACGGTTCCTCACGGCCCGGCGTACCAGCCATGGTGGTATGACGATGATCTATGTCGCTTGCCGTACAAGCATAGTATCGAATTTCTTGCCGGCAACAATTCCTGCAGTCGCGTGATCTTTGTGACTTCAGATGATCCTGCTCAAGTACTGGAAGCCGGCGGTCTACGTGGCTTCCCAAGAGACAATGTGCGCGCGTTGAGGCTGCTCAACGTACACCGAGGCACACGTGTGCGGTTATTCGACGATCGCAACAGCGAGACAAGCTCTGACTGGACCGAAATCAGGGTGCTGCGCAACGTCCCCTACTACTTCGTGCCCAGCCTCGAATCGACCGTCAACGACGGCGTCATCGAGCAAGAGCATCACGGCCACTCAGGCCTGGACGGCCGAGTCTCGCGCGTCGAAATCGATCGCGAATGAAGGCCGGTCGACGGGCTATTTACCCGGCAGCTCCGGCACCAGCCAGTAGTCGCGCGGGTAGATGCGATACAACTTGGCGCCCGGTTCGACGCTTTGCAGATAGCGTTCGTAAGATTGAAGCTGCTTCTCCGGACCGATCGCGAAATTGACAGCATTAGCCTTGGCGACGGATTCCGTACTGCTCGGACCGTAATCAGGCAACAGCAATCCGTAGACCGGCTCCATGCGCGATTGCACCTTACTGTAGAAATCCGACTGGCGATGGAGCGCGAGGATGCCCTCCCGGAAAGCACGCACCGTTTGCGGCGTAATACCGTCGATCAGGTCGCGAGCGATCGCCTCGCCGCGCGATTCATACGTCGACCCGGCCCGGTTCGCGCCAAACGCCTGGGCGACGGCGTAGTCACCGAGGGCGGGGTCGTTCGGTGCTTTCTTGAGTTCACTCACAACGAACTGCATGGTCTGCGCCAGATCGGGACAGCGCTCAGCGTAGTAGACGATCCGGCCGGTGGTTTCCCGGCTGCGTAGGCCGTTGGAGTAAGCCAACCCGGCGCCCCAGGTTTTCATGAACATGGAGTGCGCGCCGCCGCCGCCATAGAGTCGTGCCGCCAGAAAGTCGATCAGGCCGTCGGGGGTGAACTGCGCGAAGCCGGCACAATCGGCGGTATTGACGTGCACACCGGAACGCGTGTTCTCGTTGACAAGGCCGACATAGATCGGCGTAGTCGCTTCCGGCGCGCGTTGCAGCAAACGAGTCTTGACGATCGGCGTTTGCGAATAGCGCTGACGCTGCGCGGGCTGGGGATTGAACTTGCCGATGATGCCATTCAGTTTGGGCAGCAATACGGAACGAGTAGCGGAGTTGGATACAAGCCAGGCACGGACATTGTCGGTGCGCCGAATGGTCTCGATGACCTGACGGATGCGCGCCAACGCTACCTCCGGTTCAACGCCGCCATCGTTGGCGATCTGCCAGCACAGAAGCTGCCAGTCGGTATTGAGCGTGGCATCGGGCACGTCCGGGATGAGCCGCATCAAGTCCTCCGCTGCCGCCTTCACAAGCTCGGCGTTGCGGGGATCGGCGATCAGGAACTTTCCGGTGAGACCGGCAACAATCGCTGACGACCAGGTTTCTTTCTTCTCACCCGTAAGTGTAGCCAGTAGATCATTGAGCGCTTCGCGATTGCGTCCGGCACCGGCGGCCGCCAGTTCCTCCATGAATTTTGCGAAGCTGGCCGGATCGCCGACATCCTTGAGCATCCAGCGCACCCGGTGCAGGTTAAAGCTCTTGGTCAGGAAGCAATCGGCGGACAAGAGCAGCGGATTCGATTGGCGCCAATAAGCATCGGCCGGATCTTCCACCCACGCTTCCTCGGCATGGCGCATGGTCGAGCGGTAGTTGGCCAAAGCGATGTCGACCGCGTCGCGAATGCGCGGGAGATTCTCCGGCGATAGATAGCTGTCGAACAGAACCCGATCGAGCCATTCGAGCGCGCGCAGTGCTTCCGGCTGATTGCTGCCCTCGACGCGCAGGTTGAGTTCAACACGCTGGGTGCGATAGTTGGCGTTGAAATAGGCCGAGAGACCGCCGATTTCTTGCCGGAGAAGTTGTTGCATCTGGTCGTATGCAAGCGCGCCAGAGTCGGTCACAACACCGATATCGGTGATCAAGGCCGGCAGTGCCGCCAGATACACCAAATCTTGTTCCGGTACGGCCTCAAGTCCGAGAGCCAATCCAACGGTCGCGTCCGTTATATTCTCAAAGGTCGACGCAACCAGGGGCACCTGGCCGCTTATCGATTCGGTGCTGTAGCGCAGTGGGTCATCTAGTGTCATCGGGGGATTCGCAGCAAAAGCCGGCAGCTTGATCGTTGCCGCCGCCGAGTCGATGAGTGCCGTTTGCGCATCGTAGTCGCGCTGGAAAAGTTGAATGGCTTGTTCATCGGAGGTCACCTGATACCTGGATTTGATCTCCGCCAGGTGGCCTTCAAGTCGCTGTTGGCGCGCGCGTTCGGAGTCTGGAATCAACTGGGGGTTGGCCACAGCGGCCACAGCGTACGGACGTTGTGTGTCCAACTGCCAACGCGCGATGAGATCGCGCCAGATGTTTCGGGCGCCGGCCAGTTGCCGGCGGGCCGAATCGGTCTCGGCGGCGAAGACAAGAGAGCGTTTGAAGCCACCGCTCTGATGCAGTCGATTGACATAGTTCATCCACTCCGAACCGGAACCGCGCTCGCCGAACCGCGGCGGCGAATTCAGGAAGCTGCGCAGGTTGCGCTCACGCGCGGTAATGCGGTCGAGCAGGCTGCGGTTGAATTCAAGTAGTTCCGGCGCTGAATCGGCATACGCGGCGACGGCAGCAAGTTCCTTCAGAATCAGCGCGCGAATCGAATCGATGGTAGCCGGCGTGCAGGCCTGGCGACTGATGTCGCCGAAGTAGATATGGACGGGATGGCCCCAGTTGTCGCCGACCCAACTGCCGACGTGGGTTGCGCCGACGTCCATAATTCGCGATTGCGAGTCGATAAAGCGTCGACTCAGAATCGATGTTTGATCGCCGGCCAGATTTTCAATCAGTAGTTCAAAGAGGTAGCGTTCGTTGTTGTCGGCAAAGTTGCACGACGGCCAACCGAAGACCAAGAGTCCCGGCTCCGATTCTTGCTGGGCGGGAAAATCCACGATACGGATCTCACCGGCGGCTGCCGGCTGCGCCGGCGGCATTTGTTGATCGAGGGTCGACGGGTGATTGCCAGCCCTCGCTTGCGGCTCAACCCGGTCAAGAATTTCAGCCAGCCGCGTCAGACATTGCTCCGGAGCGATCTCGTCGGGGATCGAAATGACAGAGCCCATGTTATTGATGTGATAGGCGCCTTCCTGAAATTTCCGCAGGTCGGCGGGTTTCATCGTGCGGATCGCCGGCGGGTAGCCGCCCGCATCATACGAGAGCGGATGATTCACGCCGTAGATCATCCGGCCGAGGCTCAGCATCAGCTCGCCCCAGGGGCTTTCGAAGGAACGGACCATCTCGTTGTAAACCGTGCCCTTCTCCTCCAGGCCGACGGCACCGGTGCTTTGATCGGACGTCAGGCCGATGTGGCACACCTCGCGGCGAATTTCCTCGTCGGAGTAGTTCGGATGGAGCAAGGCGTCGAGCTTGGCCTCGAAGAGCCGGAAGAAGTTCTCGGTTCCGGAACCGCAATTGAAGTGATAGCAGGTTCGAAGTTGCATGGTAAATGCCGAGCTCGATCCAAGCAGCATATCTTCCATCGACGCGACATAGCGACCCTTAGTGCCCTTGCCCAGCAGTAGATGTTCGCAAGTGTGCGGTTCGCCCTGATCGGAGGGCGGCAGCGTGTTGAACCACATGAACGCCTGCGGCAGCGATTGGATCGTGAATAAATCGGCCACGAAACCCGAGCGTTCATGCCGGAAGCGCGCGCCAATCGGGGTCTTCGCGTCGTTCTCATAAACGGACTCGGTGACAAAGCCGGCAACCTTCTGCTCCGGTTTGAGCTCGGCGTAGGTCAGTCCGAATACGGTTGGTGCTACGAGCACCCCGACCAACAAGCTGAACAATGCTATTCTGAGTAAACCATTGCGCATATTTCATCCTTATCGAAAGCGAGTTTTTGGGGCCCGCAACCCAAGTTCCGGGCAATGCTGCTGATTGGGCGTGAAGATAACATTTTGCCGCACGGCCGCCAACGGGATTTCCGCAGCCGATCCTGGCATGGAAAATCGGGCGATTGACGCGAGAGCCGAAATGCGCGATCTTAGCCGGCAAATGACACCGAAGGACATATTGGTTCGCCCGTGGCAAGACACCGACTCGTTGGAGGAGTTGACCGATCTGCTGCACCGGGCATACAAGATGCTGGCCGATATGGGACTGCGCTTCCTGGCCACTCATCAAGATGTCGAAACCACGCGCCGACGCATCGAGGCCGGTGAGTGCTTTATTGCCGAGCAGCGCGGCCGGATCGTCGGTACAATCACGTTCTACCAAGCTGGGGCGCATTCCGGATGTTCCTATTACACGCACCCAGAGGTCTGCCACATCGGACAATTGGCGGTCGAGCCGAGTTTACAGAGACGGGGAATCGCGAATCTGCTGATGAACCATGTTGAAGAACACGCCCGCCAGATCGGTTTCCATGAAATCGCGCTCGACACGGCCGAAACGGCACATCACCTGATTGACTGGTACACGCGGCGCGGCTACCGCCAGGTCGGCTTTCAGCAGTGGGACGTAACGAACTATCGCAGCGTCATTTTGGCGAAGGGGTTGCTGGACAACGAGTAAACGAACAGTTGTTCCCGTGTGCTTGACTCGACAGTTTGGTCTTGACACCGACAAATCATTTGGTTATTTTCCCAAATGACCGATGGAAACGGAGATGGTTGTGATGGACAAGAAGACGAAGGTACGCTTTGAAGCACGGGCACGGATCATCAAGGCGATGGCGCACCCGACGCGCTTGTTCCTGGTCGACCGGTTGTCACAGCGAGAGCATTGTGTGTGCGAGTTGACGGAGTTAGTCGGAGCAGATACTTCCACGGTCTCGAAACACCTGGCGATCTTGCGAGCGGCGGGGATTGTGGCGGATGAGAAGCGCGGGGCGCAGGTATTCTACCGGCTGCAAGTGCCGTGCGTGCTGAATTTCTTCGGCTGCGTTGAGGGTGTACTCAAGTCGAAGGCCAGAGAACAAGTGGAGTTGGTAAAATGAGTTTTTTTGCCGGATCACTTGGTGAGTTGACCAAATAAGCAACAACATGGATGCACCTTGGTGCTGTTTATGAGATTCAACTGGAAAGCCGAAGGAAAAGTTTTTGCGATTCTCGCCGGGGTCTTTGCGCTCTTCCACTTTGTCCCGTTCGATTCAGAACGACTTACGCGCTCGATTCTCGAAGGTCTGCTGCTGACGCAATGGTACGCGCGCGAGCACGTGCTGCTCTGCCTGATCCCGGCGTTTTTCATTGCCGGGGCGATTGGCGTTTTCGTGCGCCAAGAGTCGGTAATACGTTACCTCGGACCCGGCGCGCGCAAGGTCTTGTCGTACGGAGTAGCTTCAGTATCGGGAAGCGTGCTCGCCGTCTGCTCGTGTACCGTGTTGCCGCTGTTTGCCGGCATCTATCGCATGGGCGCCGGGATCGGACCGGCGACGGCCTTCTTGTACTCGGGTCCGGCAATCAACGTGCTGGCAATCATCCTGACGGCGCGGATTCTCGGCATCGAACTGGGAGTAGCCCGGGCCGGCGGCGCGGTAATTTTCAGCATCGTGATCGGCCTGCTGATGCATTTATTCTTCCGCAAGGAAGAACACGAGCGTCGGGTTGCAGCTGCTGCTTTGCCCGAAGTCCGGGCGCAACGCCCGTTGTGGCAGACAGCGGTTTTCTTTGGCCTGCAGATCGCGATTCTCGTGTTCGCCACCTGGAACGAGGCCGACAATCGCGTCGGCTTCTGGAACTCAGTTGCCGGGGCGAAGTGGTATTTGACCGGCGTTGTGGCCGCCGGGCTCGGAGCAGTCTTGACTTGGTGGTTGCGTGCAACGCTGTGGAAAGTCGCGGCAGGCGCGGCCGCGGTGATCATTGCGGCGTTCGTGTTTCACGGGCAGCCTATTATCGCGTTCGCTGTCGGTTTGGCGGCGCTGACCTGGATCACCGCGACCGATCCCGGCGAATCGGGTGAATGGTTCGAGCAATCGTGGGGCTTCGCGAAGCAGATTATGCCGCTGCTGTTGGCGGGCGTGCTGGTCGCCGGATTTCTCCTGGGACGGCCCGGAGAAGAAGCTCTGATTCCCCCACACTGGATCGAGTCGTCGGTGGGCGGCAATGGCATAGGGGCAAATCTTATCGCTGCGGTGATCGGTGCCTTCATGTACTTCGCGACTCTAACCGAAGTGCCGATCTTGCAGGGTTTGATCGGCTCTGGTATGGGCAAGGGGCCGGCTCTGGCGCTGCTTCTGGCCGGTCCGGCGCTGTCGCTGCCGAGTATGCTGGTGATCGGCCAGATTCTGGGTGTCAAGAAGACAGTCGTGTACGTGACTCTTGTAGTCGTGATGTCAACTCTGAGCGGCCTGGTTTTCGGGGCGCTGTCATAAGATAGGAGGGAACGATGAAGCTGATTCAGGTTCTGGGCACCGGCTGTCCCAAATGCGAGAAGCTCGAGGCTTTGACTCGCCAGGCGGCGCGTGAACTCAATCTCGAGTGCGAGGTGCTCAAGGTCAAAGACATCCAGGCCATCATGCAGATGGGAGTGATGATGACGCCGGCACTGGCCGTTGACGGGGTGGTGAAGGTGTCGGGGCGCTTGCCGTCGCTGAATGAAATCAAGAAGCTGATTCAATAGCGGTACGTTGTCGAGGAGCGATTAGATGAATCCCAAATCCATAGTCACCGTGGTCTTGCTGCTATTCGTGGCCGTCAGTGTCACGGCCGTCATTGTCAAAAACAGCGGCGGCAGCGAGACTTCCAGCGCGGCGACCGTCGAGAACCTCGACGGGAAAGTCGTCGTCTACTACTTCCACCGCACGCAACGCTGTCCCACCTGCCTCAAGATCGAGGAACTGGCGAGCGACGTAGTTCAAGCTCGATTCGCCTCCGAACTTGCGGCCGGCAAGCTGGTGTGGAAAGTTGTCAATATTGAGTCATCGGGCAATGAGCACTTTGAAACTGACTACAACTTGATCACGCAATCGTTAATCGTGGTCGACAATCGCGAGACGGGGCAGTCCCATTGGTGGAATCTGGACAAGATTTGGGAACTGGTGTGGACGGAAAGCGATTTTCGAGAGTACGTTGACACGGAAATCCGCAAAATCCTGGACCGCGCGTGATGGAATCCGTGCTGACGGGAATCGGCTCAGCGGTCTGGCTGGGCATTCTCACTTCGATCAGTCCCTGCCCGTTGGCGACGAATATCGCGGCAATCTCTTATATCGGCCGCCGTCTCGATTCGCCCGGGCGTGTGCTTGCGGCCGGCGCGCTCTACACGCTGGGACGGACAATTGCCTATGTCGCTCTGGGCATCGTGCTTGTGGCCGGGATCTTCTCGGTGCCGGAGCTGTCGCGCTTCCTGCAGAAGTACATGAACCAGATCCTCGGGCCCATGTTGATTATTGCCGGGATGTTCTTGCTGAACCTGCTCAGCTACGCCGGATCCGGATCGAGGCTGGGGGAGCAATTGCAGGGCCGGGTTGCGCGCTGGGGCATCTGGGGCTCCGTACCGCTTGGATTCGTCTTCGCACTCTCCTTCTGCCCGGTTTCGGCGGCGCTCTTCTTTGGCAGTCTAATTCCGCTGGCGTTGGAAGCTCATTCGCCGGTGCTGCTGCCCCTGAGTTACGGCATTGGTACGGCGTTGCCGGTATTGGCCGTCAGCTTCGTGGTCGGCCTAAGCGTGAGCTCCATCGGTGGAGTATTCGACCAACTTACACGTATCGAGAAGTGGGCGCGCCGAATCACCGGATTCGTGTTTGTCCTGGTTGGGCTGTACCTCAGCCTGAAATATATTTTTAACATATCGCTGCCCTGAGCCGTATTGACAAAGGTGAACTTACAACTATATTTCGTCATATAACGAATTATGCCAAATGCTGTATCCGACATCGCTGCTATTGCCCAGGCCCTCGCGGATGAAAACCGCGTGCGGGCGCTGCTGGCATTGCGCAAACAGGAATTATGCGTCTGTCAGTTGATCTGCCTGCTCGATCTGGCGCCGTCGACGGTTTCGAAGCACCTGCTGATCCTCAAGCAGGCTGGCCTGGTGGAAGCGCGCAAGACCGCACGCTGGGTCTATTACCGGATCGCTGACACCGGCAACCGTCCGGAAATCGCTGCCGCCTTGAAGTGGGTGCTTGACAGTCTGGCGCGCACGACGGAGACTCGCGAAGATGATCGCCGGTTGCGCGAAATTCTGGCGACCGATTTGGACGAGATCTGCTGTCGGATTCGCAAATGATGCGCATTCTGTTTCTCTGTACCGGCAATTCCTGCCGCTCACAGATGGCGGAGGGCTGGGCACGCCGATTGAAAAGTGACAACTTCGAGGCCTACTCCGCCGGAGTTGAACCGCATGGTCTCAACCCGCTGGCGGTGCGCGTGATGGCGGAGGCTGGCGTCGACATCGCGCAGCAGTCGTCCAAGCACGTCCGCGATCTGGCGCAAATCCCGTTTGATTACGTGATCACTGTTTGCGATCAGGCACACGAAAGCTGCCCGGTGTTTCCCGGCGCATCGAAGATCATTCACCGCAGTTTCGAAGATCCGCCGCGACTGGCGCAGAGCGCGAGCAGCCTTGACGAAACTCTGGTACATTATCGCCGCGTCCGCGATGAGATTCGCGACTTTGTCTTGACGCTGCCGGAAGCTCTGACGACGGAGGAGTTGCCTTGACGGCTAAATGTAATCCCACAAGGCGTTTAAGTTTCGTCGATCGTTATCTGACCATCTGGATCTTTGCCGCGATGGCACTCGGCGTCGCTATCGGGCATTTCTACCCCGCGGTCGAAGGCGTGATCAACCGTTTTCAATCGGGCACGACGAATATCCCGATTGCGATCGGTCTCATTCTCATGATGTATCCGCCGCTGGCCAAGGTGCGCTATGAGGAACTCGGGAAGGTCTTTCGCAATTGGAAAATCCTCGGTCTGTCGCTGCTGCAGAATTGGCTGATCGGGCCTGTCGTGATGTTCGCGCTGGCTGTTGCCTTTCTCTCCGGCTACCCGGAGTATATGACCGGCCTGATCATGATCGGTCTGGCGCGCTGCATTGCGATGGTGATTGTCTGGAATGAGTTGGCATCCGGCGACACCGAGTACGCGGCCGGTCTGGTGGCCTTGAACAGCATCTTTCAGATCGCATTCTACAGTTTCTACGCCTGGGTGTTCATTACCGTCCTTCCCGAGTGGTTAGGCTTGACCGGCAGCGTGGTCGAAGTCACGATGGGGGAAATCGCCGTCAGCGTTTTGATCTATCTCGGCATTCCCTTTTTCGCCGGCATGCTGACGCGGCTGATCCTGGTGCACGCCAAGGGCAAGGAGTGGTACCATCGGGTTTTCATCCCGAAGATCAGCCCGATCACGCTCATCGCCCTGCTGTTCACGATTCTGGTTATGTTCAGCCTCAAGGGGGATTTGATCGTACAAATCCCCCTTGATGTTCTCCGCATCGCGATTCCGTTGCTGATTTACTTTGTCGTGATGTTCCTAATCAGCTTCTACATGGGGCGTCGCGTCGGCGCTGACTATTCGCAGACGACAACCCTATCGTTCACGGCAGCCAGCAACAACTTTGAATTGGCGATCGCGGTGGCGGTGGCGGTGTTCGGCGTCAACTCCGGTGTTGCGTTCGCGGCAGTGATCGGTCCATTGGTCGAGGTGCCGACGCTGATCGGGTTGGTCAATGTCGCCCTCTGGTTCCGCCGCCGCTATTTCAAGGAAATTGAAGCCGTAACGTCAGCAACTGCATGATCCCGTCATACTTCGGTAATACGAGCTGATGGGCCGGGACTATTTCGCTTTCGCCAGTTTGCGCAGTAGAGCCAAGTTGCGCAAGTCGTCTTCGTAATCTTCGCTCTTGGGGGTTTCCAGCAGTTTGGGAATCGTGCGGAATCGCTCATCCTGCATGATGAACTTGAACGCGTCCTTGCCGATCTCGCCCTCGCCGATGTGGGTATGGCGGTCAACGCGTGAGCCCAGCCCTTTGATTGAGTCGTTGAGATGGATCACTTTCAGGTGCGTGAGCCCGATGATCCGGTCGAATTGGTCGACTGTCTGGTCGTAGGTTGCGCGCGTCCGGATATCGTAGCCGGCGGCGAAGACATGGCAGGTATCGAGGCAAACACTGACGCGGCGCTTGTCCTCGACACCGGCAATCATCTCGGCGATCTGCTCGAACGTGAAGCCCAGATGCGACCCCTGGCCGGCTGTGACTTCCAGTGCAATTCGCGCTTTGCAGTCAGCGGTTTGATCAATCGCGCGATTCAGCGACGCGATGATCTTCTTCATGCCGTATTCCGCCCCTTGATCGAGCGGCGACCCCGGATGCAACACGACATCGGGAATCCGCAGTTGTTCCGCGCGTTCGATCTCGTCAACCAGCGCGGCAACCGACCTGCGATGTAAGTCCTCGCTCGGAGTGGCGAGATTGATCAGATACGCGGTATGAGAGATCACCGGTTCGATGCCGGCGGCAAACTGCGCGGCGATGAACTTCTCTGCTTCTGCATCTGTCGTCGGTCGCTGTTCCCAGCGATTGTTGTTCTTGGTGAAGATTTGAATCGAAGTGCATCCGGTATTGACGCCGTGCTCGATCGCATTGTGCAGCCCGCCCGAGGTCGACATATGCGCCCCAAGGAGGATGCGATCGGAGTTCTTGACCGCTTTGGCTGTGGAAGTCTTGCGAGTTGCCATAATAGCTATTTACGCATTCGACTGTTTGCTGAGCAACGAATTCTACGACAACATCCGATCGCGCTCGGATTCAGTTGGCACGCGGCAATGCATGCGCCGGCCGAACCAGCGATAGCGTCGTTTGGCGACAAATTCGTAGAGTGGATCACGCACGCGGCGCGGAATCAGCCGGAACACGCCGGTCACGCGCCAGATTCCGCCGAGCAACCGCAGAGCGCGCAAGACGGCGGTTGACCGGGTGGTAAGGTGATCACGTTCAACCAACACCACACTTTCGTGCAAATCCAGGCCTGCTATCGATTGCAGCAATGTGGCGGCGATCCGCGACTGGAGCGAAGCGAAATGCAGTCGTTTGCGGTGGTCGGCCTGGAGCAGGAAATTCACCCAGAAATTGCAGAGGTTGCAGTAGCCGTCGAACAAGATCAGATGCTCGACACCCGGGGGCAACTGCGTCATCACGGTTGCACACTCGTCATTGCTTGATCGAAACCATCAGGCCGTCGCGCAGCGGGATGATTACGCTCAAGGCATCGGGCAGCGTGTAGGAACTACGATTGAATTCCAGGATGCCGGCTGTGCCGGCTGTTGGCGGCTTCTCGTTAATGACGCGGTTAGACCATAACACGTTGTCGGTAATCATCACTCCGCCCCGTCGCAGATGCGGCCAAGCCAGTTCAAGGGCACGCGGGTATTGATGCTTATCTACATCGTTTAGGATGATGTCGAACGGACCCTCTGTCGTCGCCATCGCCTCCAGCGCATCGCTCTGATGCCATACGACTTTGTCGCCGACGCCGGCGGCTTGAGCGTAAGCCTTTCCCCGGGCAATGTTGGCAGCATCGGTCTCGGTGCATTCAACTACGCCGCCATCCGCCATGGCGGTCGCGAACCAAACGGCCGAATAGCCGTAGCCGGAACCCATTTCAAAGACGCGGCGCGCGTTGGTCAGGCGGACCATCTGCTGCAAGAAGCGCCCGACCAATGGGCCGATGATCGGAAATTTGTGCTCGCGGGCGTATGCTTCCATCTCGGCAAGAACGCCGTTGCGACCGGGAAGAAGTGATGATAGATAGGCTTCCATTTCGGGGCTATGAATGGTCACGTACAATCCTCCGGGTAGTATCAGTCTTTAGTTCAATACGTTGGATCGTCGCCATCTATTGTGCCGGGACTTGAACCAGAGGCGGTGAAGTGCTATCCTGCATCAATGGACAAGTCGGCGATCACCCGCATCATCAAGGAACGCGCCCGCGCTCTTGGATTCGCCTACTGCGGAATTGCGCGTGCCGGGTTCCTTGAGTCCGAAGCCCCCCGGCTTGAGCGCTGGCTGCGGCTCGGCAAACACGGCAAGATGTCGTACATGGAGAAGCACTTTGATGAGCGCCTCGATCCGCGGAAACTGGTCGCGGGCGCCAAGTCGGTGGTATGCCTCATGTACAACTACTACACCAACCGGGAACCGAGCGACCCGACAGCACCGAAGATCGCCAAGTATGCGCGCGGCAAGGATTATCATTGGGTGCTGCGCAAGCGGGCAAGGCGGCTTCTGGAAGAGATCCGACAGGAGGTGGGTGCAGTCGATGGAGAAGTTTTCGTCGACTCGGGCCCGGTCTTGGAAAAGGCCTGGGCGGCGCGGGCCGGACTTGGCTGGATCGGCAAGAACACGCTCCTGCTGGGGTCCGAGTGTGGTAGTTTCTACTTCCTGCTCGAATTGATCGTCGACCTTGAGCTGGATTACGACAGCCCGATTCAGGAGCAATGTGCCGGTTGCCGCCGGTGTCTGGACGCCTGTCCGACCGGCGCGCTGGCTGAGCCGTGGATTCTCGACGCGCGCCGATGCATTTCGTATTTCACCATCGAGTATCAGGGTGAATTGCCGACGGCGCTGCGCGGAAAATTCGACAATTGGATGTTCGGCTGCGACATCTGTCAGGACGTTTGTCCCTGGAATCGGCGCAGTCAACCGCACGAGGAGCCGTTATTCGACGCGTCCCCGCAGTTGCTGGCGATGACGCGGGCTGATTGGCTGGCGCTGACGCGGCCGCAGTACAACCAACTTTTTAAGGACACGGCTGTGATGCGCCCGCGCTATCAAGGATTGCGGCGCAATATCCGCTTCCTGCTGAACGACACGTCAACCGGGGAACAATCGGCTGCCGGCGATGTTGACAACGAGTGACAAGTATGCAGACGACATTGCAGCAGATCGAAGAGCGCCTTGTCGCACATCATCGGCGAGTCATCAGCAACGACGGTTTTACGCCGGCAGCGGTGTTGTTGCCGATCTTCGAGAAAAATGGCGAAGCGCATTTCCTGCTGACGCTGCGCACTCACAGGGTGGACACGCACAAGGGACAAATCTCGTTTCCGGGTGGCGCGCGTGAAGACGGCGATCAGTCGATTAACGAAACGGCATTACGCGAGACGTTCGAAGAGGTCGGCATTCGCCCTGCCGACACGCGCATCATCGGCGTTCTTGACGACGTAGTCGCTGTCAGCAATCATCTGGTGACGCCGATTGCCGCGACGATTCCCCATCCGTATGACTTCAAAATTAGCCGTGATGAGATTGAAGAACTCGTAGAAATTCCCCTGTCATTCTTCATGGACTTGCGCAATTGCCGCGTTGAGGCGCGTTCGCATCGCGGGCAATTGGTGCCGGTCTACTTCTACGAATATGGCCATCATACCGTCTGGGGCCTCACGGCCCATATCATCCGGGGCTTTCTCAACGTCTGCTTCGACATTCCTCATGAAGCAGCGATGCGATTCTGAACTACCCCCGAAAGACGAAGCCGTGGACTTGTGATCCACGGCTGCATCTCAGCGGTAACATCAGTCATGCGGATAGGTCTTCTGGCGGTACTTCTCGTACAATTGCTTATGACGGTTATTGAGATCGACCATTTTGCCGTCGATATAGGCGTGCGTCACGCGTTGAGAGATCGGATCGAGGATATCGCCCTCGGACACAATCAGCGTCGCCTTCTTGCCGACATCGAGCGACCCCAGGTCCTTGCCAACGCCGAGAATCTCCGCGGAAGTCAGTGTTAACGATCTGAGCGCGACATCAGAATCCAGGCCGTAGGCCACCGCCTGCGCCGCCTGAAACGGCAGCGAGCGCGACGCCCAGGTGGCATAACCATAAGAGAAACTGAACTTCACACCGGCGTCTTGAAGAAGTTTCGGAAGCTTGTAGGAAATGTCGTAGTCGTCGTCCTCACGAAACGGCAGAAGCTGTGTCCGCCCGAGAACAACCGGCACGTTGTGCTCTTTGAGTAGACCGGCGACACGATATGCTTCGCGACCGCCGACGATGACAATCCGAATCCCTTGCTCTTTCGCGAAATACACCGCCTCCTCGATTTGGCGCACATCGTTGGCGTTGATATAAACCGACATCGTCATGTCAAATACCGGCATCATCGCCTCCCAACGCAGGTCAACCTCTTTCTGCGTGCCGGCCTTGCGCGCCAGATAGTAAGCGCGAGCTGTCCGGAAGGATTCACGCAGATGCTCGCGGCTCTCGGCCATCTCCTTCTTCTGCTCCTCCGGCGTCTTCTCATTCCACCAGGCGGTAGAGATCGCCACTTGCGGCCAGTTCAACTGCAGGGCGGCGTCAGGCTTCTCGACGCAATCTTCCCGTGTCCAACCGTCCAGCTTCATCAGCGCGGCGCGCCCGCTGATCACGCCGCCTTCCGGGGCGACCAGAGCAAGCAGGATACCGTTTGAGCGCACCGTCGGGATTAGTTCCGAATCGGGATTGTAGGCAATCAGTGACTGCACTTCAGGATGGATCGGGCCAACCTCAGCATTGTCCTTGGTCGCCCTGACGGCGTCGATTTCGACCAAACCCAATCCGGAGGCCGCGTCAATCAAGCCCGGGTAGATGCGCCGACCGGTAACATCGATCACTTCTGCGTTCGCCGGCGCCGTCAGATTTGCGCCGATCTGCGTTATCCGCCCTTGCTCGAAGAGCAGGTCAGTGTTCTTCAGGATCCCGTGGCTGACCGTATACAGATCGCCGCCCTTCAGCAGAATCGGATGATCCTGCTTCTTACCCGGGACGTACGGATTGGAAAGCAGGCTGCCGCAGCCCAGCTCGAGCATCAAGACAACAAGTAGTAGTCGCATCTTCACGGCTGAACCCTCCACACGTCGATCGCATCGTCACAGCGCCATTCCTTCTCCGGTTTTTTGTAGCTGTCCTCCTCTCCGCCTTTCTCGCCGCCGCCGGCTTTGAGCACCTTCTGGATCAGTGCGGCCCGCTCGGAAGCGATCTGCTCGCGTATTTGTTGGTCTTTTTCCAATGAGAAGTAGTTGCGCCCATCGATCCACGTCTGCTCGACCTTGGCGTAGGTCGACACCGGGATGTTGTCCCAGATCACGAAGTCGGCGTCTTTACCAACTTTGATGCTGCCGACGCGATCGTCGATCTTGAGCTGAATCGCCGGGTTGATCGTAACCATCTTGAGAGCGTCTTCCAGAGTCAGGTCGCCGTAGACCTTCACCGATTTTCCCGCTTCCTGGTTGAGCCGGCGCGCCATTTCTGCATCGTCGGAATTGATACCGGTGACTACGTCCCGTTCATACATCAGCGCCGGACTGTAGGCAATCGCCTCGTAGACTTCGAACTTGTAAGCCCACCAATCGGCAAAGGAGCCGGCCGTCGCGCCGTGTTCGCGCATTTCGTCAGCCAGTTTGTAGCCTTCGAGGATGTGCGTGAAATTGTAGACGCGGAAGCCGAATTGCTCCGCCAGCCGCATCAACATCAGGATTTCGGTGGCGACGTACGAATGGCAGTGGATGAACGTCCGCGAATTGATTACATCCGCGACCGTTTCCAAGCGCAGATCGCGCCGCGGCGGTACAGTCTTTTGCTTGTCGGTACTCGACAGAGCGTTGTAGGCTTTCCAAGCGGCCTCATATTCCTGCGCCGCGGTGAATTCGTCGCGAATGATCGTCTCGACGCCCATGCGCGTCTGCGGGTAGCGGGTTGTAAAGCGCTCGCCCCAGTTGCTCTGTTTGACGTTCTCACCGAGAGCAAACTTGATGGTCGGCGGCGCTGCCATCTTCAGTCCTTCGGCATCCTGCCCCCAGCGGTGCTTGATGACCTGCGCCAGCGCGCCAATCGGATTGGCCGAGCCGTGCAGCAGGTGGGAGATCGTCACGCCGCCGGCCAGATGCCGGTAGATTGAGACATCTTCCGGATTGACGACATCGCTGATGCGGCACTCTGCCGTTATCGAATGCGACCCCTCATTGACACCTTTGGATATCGCAATATGCGAGTGTTCGTCGATGATGCCGGCAGTCAGGTGTTTGCCGGCCGCATCGATCACACGGGTGCCGGCGGGGGTCGTGAGTCCTTTACCGACAGCAGCGAACTTGCCGTTCGTCACCAGCACGTCCGTATTCTCCAGCACGCCGGCGGCCTCGGAGGTCCACACTGTGGCATTGCGGATCAAGACGATTTCTTGCGGCGGTTGGTCCGATATTCCGTAGGCGCGGTTCGGATAGGTCAGATGCGACACAATTGTCGTGTCGGGTTCCTCCTCCCTCCGCTCGCCTTTGCGTGTCGTGTCAGCCTTTGCGTCGAACGGCGAAATCAGAGTCGCCTGCCATGCCACCAATTTGCCCGAGGGCAGCGCGCACTCGCCGGCAAAATCGTTTTCGGTACGTCGGCCACTAAACCGGTAGACTCCCGGCAGCGCCGCCGAGTCCAACTCGATCGTAAATTGCAGGAGATTGCCATCGGTGGACAGGTTGTCGGCCGCTTTGTCTTTCGCGCCGACCTTGAGCGACCCCTTCGGCCGCGTCAGCTTGCCCGTAATTTTGAAATCCCAGTTGTCATTGACCAGCGCCAACTTGTAGTTGCCGCGGACGTCATGCTTGGGATACTCTTTCAGTCGCGTCTCCTTGCCATTAACCCAGACCGAGAAGACGTCGGCTTCTTCGTCAAGCGGGTCGCCGTCGAGCACAACGAAATTCGCGAATTTGCCGCGTTCGAGCGTCCCGGCCAAGTTGTCGATGCCGCATAGTTTTGCCGGCACCGTCGTCAAGGCTGCCAATGCGGCCTGTTTGCTGAGCCCATGCTTAATCGCCGCACGGACATTGTCCAGGAGCTTGGCGCGGTCTTTGAGCTTGTAGGAGGTGACGGCAAATTCGACCTGATTCGACTCCAGTATTTTGGGATTGTTCGGCGCCATCTCCCAGTGTCGAAGATCGGCCAGCGACACATCCAGCGCATCATTGGGCGTGTTGACGTAGGGAGCTTTGGGGAAGTTCAGCGGCAAGATGATCGGAGCGCCGATTGCCTTGACATGATCAATAATTCCGTACTCGTAACCGGAACCGATGTAAATCGGTTTGAGCCCAAACTCCCGGGCAATCTTGTCGGCGCGAATAAGGGACAGGTCGTCATCGGGGTCGAAGATGAACTGCCCGGCCCGGGACTCTGCCAGAGCTGCAATCGAGCGATTGAACTCCGGCATCGGCTGTCCAGGATTGCGTTTGAACGCCGCCTGCGCCTTCTGGTACCAATCGACGTCATACCAGGTCTGTCGGATCAGCGCAATGCTGCCCATTTGCGAACTCGGATACTCCTGTCGCGAAGAGCCTTTGTCGAACGATATAAACTGCGCCGACGCCGGAACCAGGATTTGATCATTGGGAAGACCATCGCCGAGGAGCGTCACAAATCCGCGACCGCGAAACACGCCGTCGAGCCGGCATGACTGCGCAGCCGTGTACCCCGCCTTCATCAATGACTTCGCGTCGTCCACATCCGGCTTGAACTGCGTCGACCAGTCGACATGCGAGTGAATCGCGTCATTCCACGAGTCGCCGCCCTGCCGTTCCGCTTCGTATTGCGGCGCCTGGCCGCCGCCCCATTGCGGTCGACCGCGCTGCGGCTTCTCCAAACCGTAATTGCAGTAGGGTTCGATAAATCCGGGTAGAATCGTCCGGCCGCTCAGATCGATTACCGTAGCTTCACTCGGAATCACAACCGCCGGGCCGGCATCAAGGACCCGACCGTCGCGAATCAACAGAGTTGCCTTGTCGTAACGGATAGCAGGCGAGACGACGATATTGGCATTGGTGAAGGCCATCAACGTCGGGCTCTTGTCACGAATGCCAAGATCGGGGGTGGTTTTCTCATAGGGAGGCGTGGCAAGACTGATGCCGGCGAGCAATACCGCCGCGAAGAGAATCAGCAGTGCCCGCCTGAAAGCACGTTGGCTGGACATCTAAGCATCCTCAGTTTGGTAAGTGACGACTCGCTGTTTGAGTAAAGTTAGAGGGGAGATTAGTCAAAAAGCGGGGGCGGGGCAATGGGAAATTCACGGAGTTTTGCTGTCTCGCCCTCACATCGCGACAACGACCCGTTGGAGCGATAGCGACTCCTGTGGGGGATCCAATCTTGTCGTTTATTGTCCGATGTGGTATCGCAGCAGAACTGCCCGGAAATTAATATAGTCGTCAGAATGTACCGAGTAGTAGCTTCTTGATGCTCCGACGATCCCCACCCCCGGGGCAAACAGCATTACGTCTTGCCCGTTGAACCAAAATGACGAGCGCCCGCTATAACACGTGGCAAATGCTCCAGCGGGCACCAGGACGACAGAAGGTGAACCAGACAACAGATCGTTCAGATCGAAGTCGTTAAACATGACTCGGCCGTCGGCAACTGAGACCGTCGCCGGGATGTGGCAGCCCAGCGAGCCCGAGAAGCGATAGATGATACTCGTGTCGGTCACCGTCTTGCCAATCACCGCCACGCTCTCGACATAGGCGCAATCGCAGCCGCCACTGCCATAGCTACTGACATCGTAGATCCAGTAGTTGCCAACCTCCATCGGCAACAGTGATCCGCTGTTTTGTTGAAGCGGATGCACGGTCAAGGTCACTGCAAGAGTGTCAGTTACGCTGACTATGTCTGGATCGTATGCCAGAATCATGAACGCATAAGTTCCGGCCACTGGGTAAGGTGACGGTAAATGCAGATACCAGCGATTGTTCGTCAGGACAAGCTCCACGAACTCCGGTGCCTCACGGAGCTCACAAACGGCAAGTTCACCGTCGGGATCACTGACAAAGATGCGGTGGTCAGACTCCGTCCCTTCCATTGCGTACAAAACGACAGAAACTCCCGAGAATCGCGGTGGCTGGTCCCCTGCCTCGAACACCGCCACATCAACGATCGCGGTGTCGACATCATAATAATCCTGCGCAATCACTTGAAAGCTGTCTTCACCGGCTTGAGTGTATCCCGGCTTCACGACCACTTCAGCGTGGCCGTCATGAAAGTCAGTAAAGCGCCAAATACCCAATCCACCGAGTTGTTCGGCTCTGAAATCGATCGGCGCTCCGCGCGAGGAGACCGCAGAAATCGCGATGACCAAGGAATCGCCCTCCGTGACCTCCTGCGGCGGGACCGGGGCAATCGTGACGGTGTTGGAATTGTCGAAGACCTCAACACGCACTACCGCCGTGTCCGCCAATGTCGTCGACAACGCGACAAACTGCAGGTCGTAGGAACCGACCTGGCTGGAATCGGGATCGAAGGTGAACTTCCAGTAATCGCTCTGACCGGGAATCAGACTGGCGTGCTCCGGGAGATTCTGGCAATGCAACGTGGTGACGTCACCATCAGGATCGGCAGCGCGAATAAAGAACTGCAGCCGTTCGCCGAAACGAACTCGATTCACGCCTGCCGGCGCCTCGATCACCGGCGGCCGGTCAAAGTTCGTCACAGTGATGAAAAGCAGTGCCGTATCAACCTCGATTCCGTCTGATGCCTGAAACAAGAGCCCGTAGTAGGCGGCCTGGTCGAAGGTCGGCTGGAAATACAGCCGGTAGTCGTCGCCGCTCGCCTTCCAGAAGTGCGCATTTTGCGGCAAGCCTTGAACCTCGACCGTTACCGGGTCAGAGTCGGCATCGGTCGCGATGATCTCCAACTCCAGTTCCTCACCCTCTCTTATGGTCGTGTCGTGCAGAACAGCCAGCACCGGCGGCACGTTGGCACCGGTCTGCGTCACGTGCAGGGCAACCCGCTCGGAGTCGGTTTCACTACCATCACTTGCCGCCACGAAGATAGAATGCCAGCCCAACTGACTCTCCGTCGGCTGAAAGACAAAGTACGTCGTGTCGAATCCGCGCTCAATGCGGGAGTTTTGCGGCATCCCGGTGATTGTTATGGCCGGTCGCGGGCCGTCCGGATCGCTCGCTGTGATGGCGACCCGTTTTTCGACATCAACCTGGAAATGCTGCAGACCGATCGGACCCAGGACCGGGGGGCGGTTGAGATAATTGCCGTAGGGAAAGAGCAGATGCTGCGGTCCGCTCGCCAGCGAGTTGCGGCAGCCGAAGATGTGCAGCTGAACTTCCTGTAGATCGTCGGTGAGGAACTGCCGCAGCGCGTTGATAACGAACTTGACTTCCTGATTCGCGGTACCGATGGTCGGCGGCACCCGAAAGGCGATGCGGGTCTGCGCGAGAATCTGTGCCATCACCGACAGCACGCCAT
>CAZFNN010000031.1:15913-22537 GCA_964520555.1 uncultured Ignavibacteria bacterium | reverse complement strand
GCAGTCAAGAGGTCAGGGGTTCGACTCCCCTCGGCTCCATTTTTTTATTGGTGTAGTTTCCCGAAAAATTGGCAAAATGTGCGGCGGGGCTGGAGTTCGACACACCCCGTCTCGATGGGGGAATTGGTGGTGCAAGCGGTGGCAGCCCATCAGGTATCAGCAAAGGCAAGGCGAGATCAGACTGCTTCGTCGCAGCGCAAGGTGGAGTTCGTGGGGAGAGGCGTTCGCTCCTCGCAATGACACAACTTTGTCTATTGGCGGCAGGTCGCCCGTCTCAACGCGGAGATCGCGGGAAAAATCGAAAGTCGGCGGCGCTTCAACGGAAGACCTGCCGCAACGGCTAAGCGGGCAGGGACAAGCCCCGCCCCTACGGTGAATCTTATTGCGTCAGGATCGCGGGGACGTTACCTGCAATGAAGGTGGGCGGGATTGCGAAGGGTGAAAATGGCGTTCGGTGAATCCTATTGCGTCAGGATCGCGGGACGGTGTCTACAAAGAAGGTGGGAGAGATTGCGAAGGGTGAAAATGGCGTTGCGGAAGAAGGGGCGGGGGCGTTTATTGGCAGCCAACAGCGCAATGCGGGAATCGGATTTGCCGCGGGGAAGTTTGTTGCGTATAAACTTCGAGGCGGCGTCGGGTTAGCGCCGTAACGTAGAGATAATTGATTCATATATGCCGTATTGCACGAGCGGAAGCGTTCGGCCGACCGCGCGGCGGTGGCAGCGATCAGCGACGGCAGTCGCAGTGCAGGACGCCGGCGCACCGCCGAGCGGAGAAGCTCGTGCGAGAGGGCGGCAGAGAGAGGAAGTTGGCGATGGCAAACACTCTGGGAATTAAGACCTGGGATTATGCGGAGTTCTACGTCGGGTCGGCGCGGATGTGCGCCTACTGGTTCTGCCGCGCGCTGGGCCTACGGATCACCGGCTACGCCGGGCCGGAAACGGGCGTGCGCGACCGGGTGTCGTACTACCTGACCAGCGGCAGTATCAAGATTGTCGTGACTTCGGCACTGCAGCCGCACACTTACGATATCTGGGGCTGGGTGCAGAAACATGGCGACGGCGTCAAGCGCTGGGCGATCGAGGTTGAAGACGTCGACAAGGCGTACCGCTTTGCGCTGTCCAACGGCGCGGTGTTCGAGTCGACGCCGCATATGATCAAGGATGAAAACGGCTACATCGTCGAGGCCGCGATGAAGATTTACGACGACACCGAGCTGATCTTGCTCAATTCGGACAATTACAAGGGATTGTTCCGGCCGGGATTCAAAGAGCCAATGCACAAGATGAAACTGAATTTCAATCCGGGCGGTCTGCGCCACTTCGATCACATCGTCGGCAACGTGCGCACCAACGAAATGAATCAGTGGGCGAACTACTTCAACAAGACGATGGACTTCGAAACGTTCATCGACTTCGGACCGGGCGACATCTCGACCAAGTATTCGGCGCTGTTGTCAAAGGTCGTGCGCTCGAAGGACGATCTGATCAAGATGCCGATCAACGAGCCGTACGAGGGGGTCGGCAAGTCGCAGATCGAGGAATACATTGAGCATTATCACGGTGCAGGGATTCAGCACATCGCGCTTTACACGGACAATATTCTCGAGACGATCGAATCACTGCGCGAGAACGGCGTGGAATTCTTGCAGGTGCCGGACACTTACTATGATGCGTTGAAGACGAAGAACATGGGGATTCGGGAAGACTTCGAAGAGTTGAAGCGGCTACGGATCTTGTGCGATTCGTCGGTCGAGGGGACGGGTTACTTGCTGCAGTTGTTTACCAAGCCGATCGGTGATCGGCCGACGTTCTTCTTTGAGGTGATTCAACGGGTGAACGGCGCGAAGGGATTCGGGCAGGGGAATTTCCAGGCGCTGTTTGAGGCGATCGAGCAGGATCAGATGCTGCGCGGGACGCTGATGCGGACGTGAGCCCTCACCCCCGACCCCTCTCCCAGGGGGAGAGGGGAGATGGAATCACTACTGCGAAGGCGGGAAGACCTGATGCGACGGGAGAAGAACACAACCTCCCAGCCCCCTTTGCTAAGGTGGGACTCGGGCGGGCGCGGTGTTGTTCGACTGAAGTCGAACCCACTAGAGGCGGGAGATGGCTTCGTCGCAGGGAAGGACGGAGAGAGTGGGGAAGAGACGATCGCTCCTCGCGATGACAGATGGTTGATCTCATGTCAGGATCGCAGGGATCCTGACCTACGGAATGGAGCATGGGATTCTGACAGATAGAGAGGAAGTAGAGAATGCCGTTTTATCATAAGGTTGGCCGAATTCCGCTGAAGCGGCACACCACGTTTTTCAAGCCGGACGGCAAGTCGCTGTATCGCGAGGAGCTGTTTTCGACGCTGGGGTTTTCGGGGGTGCACACGAACAAGTATCATATCCACATGCCGACGCGGGTGAAGGATGTGCGCGAGTTGAAGGCGAGCGACGCGCCGCTCTGGGACGAGGCGCCGCTGTTGTACTATCATTTTTTCACCGACAAGAAGCAGACTGCGGGCAATTTCGTCACAGCGCGGAACGTGTTTTTGAAGAACCAGCATTGCATCTTGGCGACGGCGCATCCGAACGAGAATCCGGCGCCCGATTTCTTCTATCGCAACAGCTTCGCGCACGAATACGTCTTCGTGCATCACGGCACCGGCGCGCTGTTGTCGGAGTACGGGCGGCTGCCGTTTGCGGAGGGGGATCAGATCCTCGTGCCGCGCGGAACGACCTACCAGATGATTTTTGACAAGCCGGAGGGGAACAAGCTCTTCATCGTCGAGTCAGACACGGCGTTCGAGGTGCCGCGGCATTATCGGAACGAGTACGGGCAGATGCTGGAAGGCGCGCCATTCTGCGAGCGCGACATCAAGTTGCCCGAGTTCATGGAGCCGTTTGACCAGGAGGGCGAATTCCGGATGATCCTGAAGGCGTGGGATCGGACGTTCGAATATATCCTGCCGCATCATCCATTCGACGTCGTCGGCTGGGACGGATACAATTATCCGCACGCGCTGAACATCAAGGACTATTGTCCAATTGTCGGCAAGATTCATCTGCCGCCGCCGGTCCATCTGCTCTACAAGACCGAGCATTTCGTGCTGTGCAATTTCGTGCCGCGGCCGTTTGACTTTCATCCGGACGCGATTCCGGCGCCGTATTTTCACTCGAATATCGACTCGGACGAGATTCTGTACTACGTCGACGGTGACTTCATGTCGCGCAAGGGTGTGGTGCAGGGGTCGATTACGCTGCATCCGGGCGGGCTGCCGCACGGGCCGCAGCCGGGCAAGACCGAGGCCTCGGTCGGGAAGAAGGAAACCTCGGAGTGGGCGATCATGGTGGATACCTTTCAGCCGCTCAAGCCGACCTTGAACGTGAAGGAGACGCTGGATCCGGACTATGCGCGCTCGTGGCTGGATGAGAACTCCAACGGGCGTTATGTAGGGACGACGTCGTAGGGGGAACTGGTTGGATGAAGGAATACAACCCCCCGGCCCCCTTTGCTAAGGGGGGATCGTCACGCTGCGAGTCGACGCATGTCCAGCCTCGAAGCCATGGCAACGGCGGGCAAATTGGCTTGATTGCTCCACGATCATTGCTTAACATGGATGGTTACCGCTGAGATCCGGGAGGAGCGATGATCAAGATACCGCATCACATTGAGAATCTGTGGCCGTACAAGGCGGGCAAATCGATTTCGGAGTTGGCGCGCGAGAAGGGGCTGAAACGCATCGTGAAGTTGGCCTCGAACGAAAACCCGAACGGGCCGTCGCCGAAGGCGCTCGCGGCGATCCAGGGTGCGCTGGGACAGTCGCACTTGTATGTTGATCCCAGCGCCTATGAGTTGACGCAAGCGATCGCCGAGGAATTCGGCAAGCGACCGGCACAGATTGTCTGCGGGCACGGTACGGACGCGGTTATCGAGTACACCCTTGAAGCCTTCACCGACGTCGGCGACGAAGTACTGACCTCGGAGGGAACATTCATCGGCGCGTACGTCAACACCAACAAGCTGGGGCGGACGCTTGTGAAAATCCCGCTGCTGGACTATGCGTTCGACATCGAGCGGCTGGCGCGCAGCATCAACGAGCGCACCAAGGTGATCTACCTGGCGAATCCAAACAACCCGACGGGGAGCATCTTCACGCGCACGGAGTTCGAATGGCTTATGCAGCGGGTGCCGACGCGGGTGCTGGTGATCCTGGATGAGGCGTATTGCCAGTATTGCGCGGACGAGCGCGAGTACCCGAACGGCTTGGACTACGATTTCGAGAATCTGATCGTGATGCGGACATTTTCGAAGGCGTACGGCCTGGGCGGCCTGCGCGCCGGGTTCGCGGTTGGTCCGGAGCGGCTGATCATGGCGCTACAGAAAGTGAAGCTGCCGTTTGAGCCGAATCATCTAGCGCAGGTAGCGGCGCGGGCGGCGTTGAAAGATTATGATTTTCTGCGGTCGACGCTGACGACGAACAAGATGTCGATCGGGCGGATGGAGCAGAAGTTCGACGAGCTGGGGATCAAGCGGATCAAGACGTACTGCAATTCGATTTTGCTGCTGATGCCGAACGAGGCGTTCGCCGAGCAATTTTTCCTGCGCTGTCTGGACCGCGGACTGATCGTGCGGCACGTCAAGTCATTCGGGATTCCCGAGGGGATTCGCATCAATTCCGGCACCGCCGAGGAAACGAACTTCGCGCTGGAGGTCATCGCGGAGGTTTATCCGCAGCTAGTTGAGGAGCACCAAAAACGCCCTTTCGTAAGTGAACTCACCGAGCATGAAACTAATCTCGTTCATCAACAAGAATAACGACGAGCGCGCCGGTTTGGTCCGCGACGGGCGCGCGTTTGATTTGGCGGAGGCGGCGAGCCGAATCGGCCTGGCGCTGCCGAGCACGATGGCGGAATTTCTGAAGGGGGAGGAACGCGCCATGGAGTTGGCGCGGCAAGTTGACGCGGCGATCGCCGCCGGACGAGTTGAGCAAACGGCGGAGATTCGGCAGATGCTGGCGCCGGTACCGCATCCGCCCTCCTGCCGCGACGGTTACGCGTTTCGCCAACACGTGGCGACGGCGCGGCGCAATCGCGGGGTCGAGATGATTCCCGAATTCGATCAGTACCCGATTTTCTATTTCACCAACCACAATTCGATCATCGGTGAGGGGGATATCGTCGTCGAGGCGGATCATCTGCGACAACTGGATTTTGAATTGGAAGCGGCGGTCGTGATCGGCAAACGCGGGAAGAATATCGATGCGAAAGACGCGGACGGTTACATCGCCGGCTACACGATCATGAACGACTGGTCGGCGCGGGTACTGCAGATGGAAGAGATGAAGCTAAATCTGGGACCGGCCAAGGGGAAGGACTTTGCGACCGCGATCGGGCCGTGGCTGGTGACGCCGGACGAGCTTGGACGGCAGCGCATCGCAACACCGTTCGGCAACAAGTACAATCTGCGGATGACGGCGCGACATAACGGCAAACAGGTCTCGGACGGAAATCTGGAGCAGATGAATTGGACGTACGCGGAGATCATCGAGCGGGCGTCGTACGGCGTGGAGTTGTATCCGGGGGATGTGATCGGCTCGGGGACGGTCGGGACGGGTTGCTATCTCGAATTGAACGGGACTTGGGCGTTGGAGGCCAAGGCGCGCGGGGAGAGTTTCACGCCGATCTGGATCCGCGAGGGAGATACGATGGAACTGGAGGTCGAAGGATTGGGAGTGCTGCGCAATCGCGTGGTGAAGGCGGCGGGCGAGCGGTCGATTTTGGCGAAGAAGAAAATGTAAGGACGTTCCTCGCCGCCGGGTTGTCCTCTCAGAGGGCAGGTGTGGTCTCTGCGCAGGGAAGGACCCCCACCCCCGACCCCACTCCCAGGGGGAGAGGGGCGGTGGAAGTACTCGCGGGCAATGAGCGACGGAGCCGGGGCGAGAATGCTTCGTCGCGATGGAGGGCGGACGGAAGGAGGAATACAACCCCCTGGCCCCCTTTGCTAAGGGGGAATCGGCATCGGCGAGCGCGGTGAATGCGGTGATCGGTGGAGCCCTGAGAGGAGAGAAGCCCTCACCCCCGGCCCCTCTCCCAGGAGGAGAGGGGAGGTGGCGCCATTCCCGTGGAGGCGGGAATCCAGGTTGGCTGATGTCTCAGGGAGGAGGCGGCAGGTCGCCCCACGAAGCGCGGGGAGATTTGTTAATAGGCGAGAGTCGAGAGCTCTTCGCGGGAAGACCCGCCGCAACGGTTACTTCCTCGTGCCTCGGGACGCTGCGCAGGCGGTGGGGCAACGGGGGATGACAGGGAGAGTTCGCTATCCCACCGCAAGCGGTGGGGCACCGGGGGATGTTAGAGAGAGTTCGCTATCCCACCGCAAGCGGTGGGGCACCGGGGGATGTTAGAGAGAGTTCGCTATCCCACCGCAAGCGGTGGGGCACCGGGGGATGTTAGAGAGAGTTCGCTATCCCACCGCAAGCGGCGGGGCACCGGGGGATGTTAGAGAGAGTTCGCTATCCCACCGCAAGCGGTGGGGCACCGGGGGATGTTAGAGAGAGTTCGCTATCCCACCGCAAGCGGCGGGGCACCGGGGGATGTTAGAGAGAGTTCGCTATCCCACCGCAAGCGGTGGGGCA
>CAZFNN010000031.1:0-15676 GCA_964520555.1 uncultured Ignavibacteria bacterium | reverse complement strand
GCAAGCGGTGGGGCACCGAGGGTTGTCAGGGAGAATTCGCTATCCCACCGCAAGCGGTGGGGCACCGGGGGATGACAGGGAGCGTTCGCGATCCCACCGCAAGCGGTGGGGCACCGGGGGATGACAGGGAGCGTTCGCTATCCCACCGCAAGCGGTGGGGCACCGAGGGTTGTCAGGGAGAATTCGCTATCCCACCGCAAGCAGTGGGGCACCGAACTTGAGGCGCCGGGAGAGATTTGAGGTAGTTGAGAATGTTGGAAGTTGATCCGAAGACAACGCCGGTACCGCAGGTGCATCAATACTTGCTGGGGGGCGTGGCACCGCGGCCGATTGCGCTGGTGTCGACGCTGTCGGCGGACGGCATCCGCAACTTGACGCCGTTCTCGTTTTTCAATGCCTTTGGCGCGAATCCGCCGACGATCGCGTTCTCGCCGGCACGACGGGGACGCGACGGTACCTTCAAGGACACCTACAACAACCTGATGGCGACGAAGGAATGCACGGTACAGGCGGTAACGCAGGCGATCATGCACCAGGTAAATCTAGCCTCGGCGGAATGGGCACCGGAGATCGACGAATTCGTCAAGTCGGGGTTAACACCGGTTGAGTCGGTCAAGGTCAAACCGCCACGGGTGAAGGAATCGCCGTTCCAGATGGAGTGCGTGCTCAAGCAGATGATCCCGCTGGGCGACGGCAAGGCCGCGGGAAACCTGGCGATCTGCGAGGTGGTGCTGTTTCATATCGACGAGCGACTGTTGGAGGGCAACATGATCATCCCGGGACGCATCGAGCATGTCGCGCGCAACGGCGGCGACTGGTGGAGCCGGGTGACGGCGGAGAACGCGTTTCATCTGCCCAAGCCGAAAGAGGGCCTGCTCATCGGGTTTGACAATCTGCCGGAATATGTTCGGAGGTCGCATGTGTTGTCGGCGAACAATCTCGGACAGCTGGCCAACTTCGAGCGCGTGCCGACGGTTGACGAGGCGCGGCAGTTCATGACCACGGTCGACACGACGATGAGCGGCGAAGCGTTGCGGCTGCTGAGATACGCATTGCAGTCGGGCGGCAGCGGCGCGAACGAATGGGTCATGTTCGAGAACGCGGCGCGGACGGCGCTCGATTTGGCGGACGACCGGCGCGCGGCCTGGCACATTCTGGTTTACGGTCACTCCTTGATCTCGGGAGATCGATGAGCGATCCGATCTGGCGACCGACGCCGCAGCGCATCAATCATTCGAATCTCGCCCGCTACCAACGCTTCCTTCGCGATCGCTATCACCTCGAGTTTTACGACTATCAAGCACTGTACCAGTGGTCGGTGCAGAATGTCGCTCTTTTCTGGCAGTCGATCTGGGAATTTGCCCGGATTTTGCATTCGCACGGGTACGAGCGGATCAATGACGGCGAGCAGATGTGGGGGAATCGCTGGTTCGTCGGCGCGAAACTGAATTTCGCCGAGAATCTTCTGCGCCGCCGCGACGAAGCGACGGCGATTATTCATTGGAACGAAGCGGGTGAGAAGGGGCGAATTACTTTCGCGGAATTGTATCGACAAGTCGCGGGATGCGCCGTGGCGCTGCGACGGCAGGGGGTCGGTCCGGGGGATCGCGTGGCGGCGTTCGTGACCAATATCCCGGAAGCGGTGATTATGATGCTGGCCACGACGAGCCTGGGGGCGATCTGGTCGTCGTGCTCGCCCGATTTTGGACAACAGGGAGTGCTCGATCGGTTTCGACAGATTGAGCCGAAGGTGCTGCTGGCGGTCGACGGCTACCGGTATCATAGCAAGACGATCGATCGCAGTGAAGTGCTGGAGCAGATTGTCGAGCACCTGCCGAGCCTGGAACGAGTCGTGCTATTGACGCAATCGGGCGCGACGACAAAGTTGCACGGCGGGAAGTTCACGGAATGGGAGGAGTTTGTCGATCGCGATGCGCGGGAGATCGAGTTTGCGCAGTTGAATTTTGACCATCCGGTGTACATCCTGTATTCGTCGGGGACGACCGGCATTCCCAAGTGCATCGTGCATGGCGCCGGCGGAACGCTGCTGCAGCATTTCAAAGAGCACGCGCTGCACTGCGATTTGCGGAAGGACGATGTAATCAGCTACTTCACGACCTGCGGCTGGATGATGTGGAATTGGCTGGTGAGTTCGTTGCAGCAGGGCGCGGCGATTTTCCTGTATGACGGCAGTCCAGCGCAGCCAAACATCGAGGTGCTGTGGGACGCGATCGAGGCAGAGAAGATCAGCATCTTCGGGACGAGTCCGAAGTTCCTGCAGGCGTGCGAACAGGTCAAGTTGACGCCGCGAGCGACGCACCGGCTGGATTCGCTGCGAGCTATCTTATCGACGGGATCGCCGCTGCCGGAATCGTCGTTTGACTGGGTGTATAAGAATGTCAAAGCGGATTTGCAGTTGTCGTCGATTTCGGGAGGCACCGACATCGTGTCGTGCTTCATGCTCGGAGCGCCGGTGCTGCCGGTATATCGCGGTGAGATTCAGACGCGCGGATTGGGGATGAAGGTCGAGTGCTACAACGATGCGGGAATGGCGGTTACCGACGAGGTGGGCGAGTTGGTATGTACGGCGCCGTTTCCGTCGCGGCCGGTGTATTTCTGGAACGATCCGGATGGCAGCAAGTACCGGGCGGCTTACTATGAGCACTTCCCGGGGATTTGGCGGCACGGGGATTTCATCAAGATCACGCGGCACGGCGGTGTGATGGTGTACGGGCGGTCAGATGCGACGCTCAACCGCGCGGGGGTGCGGATCGGGACGGCGGAGATCTACAGTCCGGTCGAGGCGATGGCGGAGATCGAAGACAGCCTGGTGGTGGAGCGCAAGGTCGGCGACGAAAGCGAGATCATGCTGTTTGTGGTGCCCGCGTCGGGGCACGAGTTGACGGCGGAGTTGATCGCGCGGATCAAGCAGACGATTCGCACGGAAGAGTCGCCGCGGCATGTGCCGGATCGAATCATGGCAGTGAGCGCGGTGCCGCGGACGATCTCGGGGAAGAAAGTGGAGCTGGCGGTGCAGCGGATTTTGGCCGGGCAACCAGTGACGAATCGCGATGCACTGGCGAATCCGGAGACCCTGGCGGAGTATGAGGAGATTGCGACAAGGTTGAGGCGAGGGTAGAAGAGAGCGCCTTCACCTCCAGGGGGATCGCGTTGAATCTGCGGAGGCGGAGGTCCAGCAAGGGGGAAAGCTCCGAAGATTGAATAGAGATGCGGCGAAGGGGAACGTGGCGGCGCGAGAAGCCCTCACCCCCGACCCCTCTCCCAGGGGGAGAGGGGGGGAAAGCGTCATTCCCGCGGAGGCGGAAATCCAGTTCGGCTTCGGTTTCTGCGAGCACGGCGAAAGGCGACAGGTCACAATCTCGCGCGGGAGAGAGGGTGGTATTGCGGTTGCAGTGAGGCGCGGGATCAAGACCTGCCGCAACGGTTCCTGAGTCCCACCGCAAGCCCTTGTTCTTTGGAACCCACCGCAAGCGGTGGGGCACCGGTGCGGTGGGGCACCGGCTAAGGGGGATTGAGGCCGGCGGCGATGCGGCGGATGTCAAGCCTTCGTGGTCAGTTGGGTTTTCAGAGGCGCCGGCGCAACCCGCAAAAATTCGGCTTGATTCAGGTGTATAATTTGAAGAACTTGGGTGCAAGTAGTGCACCTTTGGTACAGTTGGCCGAGCACCGAGGCCGGGCGCCGGGACAAGGCGTGCAGCCGGCGGCGGCTATCCTCTTATCCAGTCAGTGGGAGATCGAGTCATGAGGCGATTTCACCGTCACCACGGCGGCGCGACGGCCGCGGAACGCGAAGCCGAGTTCAACCGGTACCTGCCGGACAACGACAACGTGCGCGGTCTGCCGAATCATCTCAAGCAGTTCGTCGTTGACCAGCAGTACGAGCGCTACACGCCGGTCGATCATGCGGTGTGGCGCTACGTGATGCGCCAGAACTACAATTTCCTGCGCGAGTATGCCCACCTGATCTATTTCGAAGGACTGGAAAAGACCGGTATCGGTGTCGAGCGGATACCGAGTATCTACGAGATGAACGACATTCTCGCGCGAATCGGTTGGGCGGCGGTGACGGTAGACGGCTTTATTCCGCCGGCGGCGTTTATGGAATTTCAGGCGCACAAAGTGCTGGTGATTGCGGCAGATATTCGTCAGATCGATCATATCGAATACACGCCGGCGCCGGATATCATCCACGAGGCGGCCGGGCATGCACCGATCATCGCCGATCAGCAGTACGCCGACTACTTGCAGCAATTTGGCGCGGTCGGAGCAAAGGCAATGTCGTCGAAGAAGGATTTCGAGCTGTACCAGGCGATCCGGCATCTGTCGATTCTGAAGGAAGCGCACACCTCCGATCCGGAGGAGATCAAGCGCGCGGAGGCTGATGTGGCGTACAAGCAGGCCAATCTGGGCAAGCCGTCGGAGATGGCGCTGCTGTCGCGGCTGCACTGGTGGACAGTGGAATACGGGCTGATCGGGACGGTCGAGAAGCCGAAGATCTATGGCGCCGGCCTGTTGTCTTCAATCGGTGAGTCGGCCAACTGCATCAAGCCGACGGTCAAGAAGGTTCCCTACACGATTGATGCCGCCAATTACGCTTTTGATATTACGACGCAGCAGCCGCAATTGTTCGTGACGCCGAGCTTCGAGTACCTCAGCCAGGTGCTCGAGGATTTTTCGAGCAAGATGGCGTACCGCGTCGGCGGGCTGGAGAGCGTACAGAAGGCGATCGAGTGCGAGAATGTGTGCACCTGCGAATACTCGTCGGGCCTGCAGATATCGGGCGTGTTCGGCGATGTGTTGACTGACGCGCGGGGACAATTGGCGTATATCAAGACCTGCTCACCGAGTGGTTTGTCCTACGGCGAACGCGAATTGCCGGGGCACGACAAGCAGTATCACAAGGATGGTTTTGGTTCGCCGGTCGGGAAGCTGCGGCACCATCCGACACCGCTGGAGCATTGCGGTGATAGCGAGCTTGCGCACCTGGGGATCGCACCAGGTATGGCAACGGAGCTGGTGTTTGAAAGCGGCGTGACGGTTAAAGGTACGGTGGATACGATCTTGCGGCGCGACGGCGCGGTGGTTTTGGTAACGTTTGTCGATTGCCGGGCAACGTTTGACGGCGCGACGCTGTTTGAGCCGGCGTGGGGCAAGTACGACATGGCGGTGGGAGCATCGATTCGATCGGTGTTTTCAGGTGCGGCAGACAAGGATGCCTACGATCAGATCGCGCTGGTGCCGCACGAGCGGACGATCAAGGTGACTTACGATGCGCGCCGGCTGACGCTACACGAGTTGTACCAGCAGGTGCGCAATTGCCGTGAACAGCGGGCGAATTTCGAGCTGTTGCCGTCGATCTGGCAAACGCTGCAGCGGGAACATCCGTCGGACTGGCTGCTGGCGCTGGAGATTCTGGAGATTTGCACGAAGGATGGTGTCCAGGCGGCGACGGCGGGGGAAATCCGGGAATTCCTGCATCGGCGCGCTCAGCAGAGTGATGAGCTGCGGAAGATGATTGATGACGGATTAAATCTTATCGCGAAGTAGCAACGAAAGCAACGATCTCTGTGGCGGCGACTGCGGATGCGGTCGCCGTTTTGATTTGGGGGAACCCCAGTGGCAATAGCGAAGCGTGGTGGTGCATCGAATACAACCCCTGGCCCCCTTTGCTAAGAGGGAATCGTAGCGGCGGGTGCGGGGAATGTGATGGGCGGTGGCGCTGGGAGGGAGAAATGGCCGCGATGAAGAGCCCTCACCCCAGACCCCTCTCCCAAGAGGAGAGGGGTGAAAGCGTCATTGTCGCGGAGGCGTCAGTCCCGCGACGGCGCGAATCCAGTTTGAGTGGAGTTTCTGAGGGCAAGGAGGAAGGCGGCAGGTCTTCAGGTTAGTATCACTATACAACATGGTAAAAATAGTTGACTTTTGAAGTGAAGGGTTGTATTTTGTAAAAGGTATATTCAAGAGTCGAAAATCGACAACTAAGGTAGTAGAAGATCGACACCCAAGGCAGCCCATGAAACAACTCGCTTTACTCGGCATCGTTTTGTCCCTCCTGTATGCTCCCTGCTTATTCGGTGAAGATCAATCATCGACGGTGACGACCGGTGATGCGAAGGCATTTGTCGATCGCGACGGTGACGGTTTCGACGATCAGGCGGGAGATCGCGACGGTGACGGAATTCCTGATCCGGCGGAACGTGAGAAACCGGCGGCTCAGCCGCAGGAGCAACCCGTCGAATTCGGGATGTTTGCCGCAGCGCAGACAATGATTGGGGCAGCGCCGGTATTCCTCCATAACTCCGGTTCGTTTAACCATCTGAAGCTGTTGTTGAATCCGCTGACGCAGCATCGCGGCGGCTTCGGAGTCGGTGTGGACTTTGGCCCGGGCGGCGATATTGGGTGCGGCGCCGTGATGGGCGGAGCGTGCGCAGGTGGAGCTTGCGGACCATAGCTAACTGGCGCACCCGGACTCTTAACTGTTGCCTGATCATGGCGGCGGCGCTGACCTTCCTGTTCCCCTCAAGTTCCAACTGCAATGTCTTGTTTGAAGCCGCCTTGAACGGCGGATACACCGACAATCTGTTGAGCGATTCGACGGGGCTCATCGACAAGTACTCGGTGGCTTCGGGGATGGTGCGCTGGTACCCGGTGAGCACGCTCGAATTGAGTGTCAACGGTGACTGGACGCTTTACGACCGAGTGGCAGCGATGTCGAATCGTCTGGGGCGAGTGGGCATGACCTACATCCCGCTGAAGGCGACTTCGCGGTTGTCGATTTACGCCAACGCCGCTTTTGACGGCCGCCGCTACCACTCCGAACTGAGCTACTACGATCTGAACACTTTGGATTCGCGGATCACGACGGGATATCGTTTCGGCGAGGTTGCGACGCTGCGCTGGGGCGTGGGGTTTCGCACCTATTCGTATTTGGCGACCGAGAGCGGTGATCGGGAGTTGGTGGAGACGTTCGTCGGGCTCAATTGTACGCCGTTCGGCCGCAACAGCCTCGACATCGAGACCGGCTTCGGCCGCATGGATTACGAGCACGTCAAGTCGAACCTGATTTTTGTCAATCCGCAGCATCCGGAGCGATCGCTCACCGGCAGCAAATTGAAGTCGTTTTACGTTTCGCCGCGCTGGTCGCGGCCGCTGGATGAGAAGAACGGCATCAGCGTGACCTTCAGCTATCGGACGTTCATGAATACGGACGAGGGTATCGTGTTCGGCTCTTCGGTCGGGCTGCTGTCGCCCTGGACGGCGGTATGGGAAGGGACTTCGATTGCGGCGACTTGGAAGAGCTACCTGATTCCGCAGGCGATCACGACGCTGGGATGCGGGTATTGGAACCGCCATCATCTCCCGACGATCGAGAGCGACAATTTTCCGATCGTGGTGGGGCGAGAGCGGGACGACGACCAGGTACGCGCGTTCCTGCAAGTAATGCGGCCGTTCACGACCGGTGGCGGTCAGCTAATTCAGCCGCGCCTGACGCTGGAATACACCAACAATAATTCCTCGAATGAGCTGTTCGAATATTCGGCGATGGTGATCAGCACCGGGATCAGTTTCCGGTACTGAAAGCCGGGGCCTCGAGTAGAGCGAGCCAACGTTTGCAGACGGGAAGGAGACACGAGAAGATGATCGGTCGGAGAAAGCTGTTAGTCCTGCTGGCGATCGCGGTCTGGGTGGCCGCGGCGGCCGGAGCGGCCCCAGCGGCAAATTACACGAAGGTGGATGATCCGGCGCTGAATGCCGCGGCGACGACGGCGCCACAGCCGTCGTCTTCCGAGCGCGCAACCTATAACGGGACACTGCGCATCTACATCGTCGAACCGGTCTCGCGATACCTGGACTATACAAACCGTGCCTATTCCTTCGGTATGCTGGGCTTTGCGTTGAATCAGACGATTTCGGTCAACGACGGCCAGATACTGACCGATACCGTTACGTTTACCTCGTCCGGCATGGCCCTGAACAACATCAAGGCGATCATGGCGGCATTTAACACGGAGGGGCATCCGGCGTATTCGGATCCCGACACGCCGGCTTATCCGTTCACGGCGCACTGGGTTGACGCTTCCGCCGGATCCACGCCGGGAGTAATCGGCATTGACAATCCGACGGCGCCGTACACGCACACGGTGCTGGTGGAAGAGGGCACACGCCATGGTTGCAGTTACTGTCCGATCACGCGCACGCATTTGGAGAATTTGTACGAGTCGGGTTCGTACCAATTCAATTTGGTGGCGATGGTCACGGACAACTCCCAGACCTATTCGTTCATGTCGACGAACTACAACATGGGCTACACGCCCACGGTGTATTACGACGGCGGTCACGGGGTGTCGTTGGGCGGCGTGGACAATGAAGCATTTTATTCCACCCACATCACGGCGGCCTCGACCCGCGTGGTGGCGCCGCTGAAGATTGCCGTCCGGTTGGACTACGTTAACTCGTCGCAGGTGAAAGTGGAATACACGGTGAAGACCGCCAATGTGGCGCCGTCGGCGCCGTCGGCACCGACCGGCCCGGCCCTGGTGCGGCTCGGCACGATGCAGACCTACACGGCAGCAGCGACCGACCCCGACGGCGACCGGCTATTGTTCCGCTGGTCGTTCGACAAAGACGACAGCACGGCCTGGGAAGGGCCGTACAATCCCGGAGTTGCGTGCCAGGTCGATCACTTCTGGCCGGAGGTCGGCGACTTCTACGTCAAGTATCAGACCAAGGATTACTGGGACAGCGCCCCGAGCTGGGGTGACTCGCTTTTGGTGCAAGTGTATATGTGCGGTGATGCCGACGGCTCGGCGGCGGTGTCGATTTCGGACGCGGTCTATCTGATCAACTACATTTTTGCCGGCGGGCCCGCGCCCGAACCGTTGCTGACGGGCGATGCCGATTGCAGCAGCGCGCTGTCGATTTCCGACGCGGTCTTTTTGATCAATTACATTTTTGCCGGCGGCCCGGCGCCGTGCAGCACGTGTCCGTAAAGCTTTGAGACATTCCAGGGGAGCGCACTACGATGCCGGAGATCAGCGATGACCCCCGGCATCCTGCTTATGGGAGCCGCAGGCCGGGCCACCGCGAAGCAACGATTGACTTTCCGTAAGCGGTGACTATATTGAAGTGGATAGAGTTGGCCCCGATCGGTTGAAGTTCAGCGTAGGCGTTCTTGTCGACGCGATTCGACCGCAGTTACTTCGAAACTGACGCTTTCGTCAGAAGCGTCGGACCGCGACATCACTTCCGGGAGGCAGACCGCTCTATGGCGATCGATCACGACCCGATCCGGTTGGCGACAACCAGAAGGAAGAAAGCATGTTCAGATCCTCTCCGTTGATTTGCACTCTGATATTGTTGTTGGCGCTGGTCGAGTTCGTTCCGGCGGGGGAACGACAGGCGGTGCGCATCATGCCGTTGGGGGATTCGATTACCTGGGATATCACGTTTGGTGACACGCGACCGGATGGTCTGCGCACTGGTTACCGGCAGCCGCTGTGGCTGGCGTTACAGGCGGACGGGTTCGACGTGGATTTTGTTGGAAGCCTGGTCGCCGGGCAGGATGCCGTACCGGCCTTTGATCCGGACAACGAGGGGCACCCGGGTTGGACCGATGCGCAGATTGCCGCGAACATCTACAACTGGCTGACGCTGCATCCCGCCGACGTGATCCTACTGCACATCGGCACCAACGGGCTGGACAGCAGCCCCAGTGACGTGGCTAGTATTCTCAACGAAGTCGACCGCTTTGAGGCCGACCACGACATGACGATCACCGTTTTCGTGGCGCGGATCATTCAGCGCGTGCCGTACAGCTCGACCACGACGCTGTTCAACGACAATGTTGAGGCGATGGTGGCGCAGCGCGTGCTCAATGAGGGGGACCGGCTGGAGTCGGTGGACATGGAGGACGCGGCGGGACTGATCTACGAGATCGACACGTCGGCGCAAGTCGGGGACATGTATGACTACTTGCATCCCAACTCGAAGGGCTATGCAAAGATGGCGTCGGAATGGTATTCGCATCTGCAGCTGTTCCTGCGGGCGGGGAATTGTCCGGCGCACACGATTCACCACTGGCGGCTGGATGAAACCGCGGGCGCAACGTACCGCGACGACGTTGCCGGCGCCGATGCGACCTGCAGCAATTGTCCAACGCCCGGCGCGGGAATTGTTGACGGCGGGCAGGGGTTTGCGGCGGGCGACCTGGTGACGATAGCAGCGGATACCAGCTTTGACTGGGCGCCGGGCGGTGACTTCTCGATCGAACTGTGGTGTAATCCCAATACGACCGCAACGGCGGGACTAATCGGGCGGCAGGGTGACGGCGCGTTTACGGCGTGGTCACTCGGCATCAATGCCGCCGGAAGAGCGACGCTGCATCTGGAGGATTCCGGTAACGCGCTGGATCTGGAGGCGGGGACGGCGTTGACAGCAGGTGCGTGGCAGCAGATTGCCGCGACGCGCGACGGCGCCACCGGGATGACAAGGCTTTTCGTTAATGGAGTGCAAGCGGATTTCGGCAGCGCTGCCTTCAGTCAAGGTTTCGCTTCAACAGCAGTTGTGACGCTGGGATTTCTGGCGCTGGAACCGGGATCGCATTTCCTGGGCTGGTTGGACGAAGTCGCGGTCTACGATAGTGTCCTGGCGCCGGCGGAGGTTGCGGCACACTACAGCGCCGGCCTGGGTGGACTCGGCAGTTGCGACGGTGCGCCGGCGGGGGCGACGATCAACAGCCTGCCGGTTACGACCGGGCATGTGGGTGACGCTTACAGCTACGACGTCAATGCCGGCGGGAATCCGGCGCCGCGCTATCGGTTGCAGAGCGCGCCGGCGGGGATGGCGATCGACAGCACAAGCGGCATGATCGGTTGGACGCCGACCGGCGCAGGGTCATTCAATGTGGGTGTCATAGCGGCGAACTACTTCGGCGCCGACACGCAGAGTTTTGCGATCAGCGTGACACAAGCGCCCTCCTGTCCGCCGGAATTGCTGCATTATTGGACGCTGGACGAAAGTTCCGGTACGAGTTACAACGACCAGATCGGATCCACAGCGGCGACCTGCAGCAGTTGTCCGGAGGCGGTGCCGGGAATCGTCAACGTGGCCAAGCAGTTTGATCGCATCAACGACGCGGTCAGTGTGAGCAACGATGGCACGTTCGGCTGGGGTGCGTCCGAGAGCTACAGTTTCGAGTTCTGGATGAACAAGAGCACGGGTTGCGCCGGGACAGCGCAGGCCAACAACGAGGTGATCATCGGACGGTCGGGCGCGGGCTGGTGGATCGGGATCATGTGCGAGGCGGGCGGCAATGTCGGGAGACTGCGCTGTTATTTTCAGGGGACCGACATCTACAGCACCATGGGCTTGACTGACGGCGACTGGCATCACGTCGTGTTTGTGCGCGACAATACGGCGGGAGCGTGGCGGCTCTACATCGACGGCGAACTTGACCGCAACGTCCCCGGCAGCGGGGCCAATCTGACCGCCTCCGATGCGCTGACTTTGGGCTGGTTTAACGGGCCGGACCCGGGCAAGTATCGTTTCGGCGGTGTACTGGACGAAGTCGCGATCTATGACGCGGCCTTACCGGCGTTGGTGATCGAACAGCATTACAATCTCGGCATGGGTGCAACCTATTGCCTCAGCTGCGGGGATGTCGACGGCAGCGGCACCATCTCGATTTCCGATGCTGTCTATTTGATCAATTTCATTTTTGCCGGCGGAGCGCCACCGATCTCTTCGACGGCAGCGGACGTCGACTGCAGCGGATTCGTGACGATTTCGGATGCGGTGTACCTGATTACTTACATCTTTGCGGGCGGCGCCGGACCGTGCGCTGCGTGCCCGTAAGGCATTGAATAATAGACGATTACGTCGACAGCGCGATATCCAGTCGGAATCGTCGACATCTTTGCCGTTGACAAATTGACATCAGGGTCTATATTATTAACACTACAGCGGTCCTTACCAGTCCGTTCAATTCTCGGGCGGATTCCTGTCGAAGCTGAAACAGCAATAGTCCGGCAATCGTTTGTTGCGGTTGTTCGGCCCAAGTGGGCGCAATGCTTCAATTGTGCGCGGCTGCCGAGGCTGTGCTGGAGCTTTGAAATGCATTTCGCGTAGCGCCGGTCGCATTGAGGTGGCGGACGCGAGAGGAACGCGGGTATGAGTTTCAGCGAGAATGCGTCACGTTTCGATAAAATGGGTTTAGGGCCTTTATTGACAAAGGAGGAGACAAGAGCGGAAGCTCGTTAAAGAATACTACCACATCATTACTGCAGGGCACCGACGGCGCGAAGAGCTGTCGGATTCTCAGAAGCGGCGGGCAGGGCAGTTGCCGGTTGAAGTCTACGGCGCGATCGCGGGCAGCGCGAACGCACCGGGCCGGCACCAATCCTCATCTCGATCTTCATCTCTCCGCCACACACCAAGTTTTGCTGGAGGAAACGATGCGATCATTGATCACAACGAATCGAATTGTCTTGTTGCTGGCACTGGCGACGGTTGGCTGGGTTCTGGCCGCGCCGTTGGTGCTGGGGCAGCCGGCGAATTGTCCGCCGGGAATGACGCACTACTGGAAGCTGGATGAAACAGCGGGCGGGCCGTTCGATGATTACTACGGGACGAACGACGCGACCTGCACCAACTGTCCGACCGGCGTCACCGGCAAGCTTAACGGCGCGCAGGATTTTGACGGCACCAACGACCGCATCGACGTGCCGGACGACGGGACATTCGACTGGTCGGCGACGACCAGCTTCACGATTGAATTCTGGATGAAGTCGGCGGGCTGTGTTTGTACCGAATCCGGCTTCAACTGCAACCAGGTGATTGTTGGGCGCGCGACGGCTGCCAACGCCTGGTGGATCGGCCTGAACTGCCAGACCAACGGGAATGTCGGCAAGCTGCGCTGCTACCTGAGCGCGAGTGCCGACTTCTACAGTACAGCCTATGTCAATGACGACGTCTGGCACCACATCGTCTACCAGTATGATCAGCCGGCGGGGCAGTACCGGCTGTATATCGACGGCGCGCTGGATAACAGCATCAGTGCGGCCGGTCTGAATCGCGCCGGGACGGGGCCGTTGCAGGTGGGCTACTACTCGACTGCTTATCAGTATGCCGGTATTCTTGATGAGCTGGCGCTGTATGACGGTCTATTGAGTGAAAGTGACATCGGCGCGCATTTTGCGGGAGGAAACGCCGGCAGCGGTTACTGTGATGTCAACCTGGCGCCGACGATTACCTCGACCCCGATAACGACCACAACGGTTGGCGAAGCTTACACCTATGACGTTAACGCGACGGGCTTGCCGGCGCCGACGTTTTCCTTAGCGGTTGCTCCGACGGGGATGACGATCGATGAAAACACCGGGGTCATCAGCTGGCTACCCACCATGACCGGTGACTTTGCGGTCGAGGTCGAGGCGGTCAACAGCGAGGGGAGCGACACGCAACCATTCACTATTACAGTGGCACCGGTGCGAGTATGCACACCGGATATGACGCACTACTGGATGCTGGACGAGACAGTGGCGTCGCTCTATGACGACTATCAAGGAGGGCATGACGCGCACTGTGGCAATTGCCCGACACCGGTAGCGGGCCTTATCGGTGGGGCGCAGGCGCTCGACCGCGTTGACGACGGCCTGAACGTTTTCGACGACGGCAGTTTCGACTGGGGGGCGGCGCAGAGCTTCACGATCGAATTCTGGATGAACGAGACGACAGTCTGCGACGGGACAACGCAACCGGACAACGAGGTGATCGTCGGGCGTTCGGGCGCGGGCTGGTGGATCGGGGTTAATTGCGAAAGCCCGCTGCCGACTCAGAGAATTCGCGCTTATCTGCAGGGAACGCAGTTGTTTTCGACGACGGTGGTGAATGACGGCGGCTGGCACCATGTGGTGTTCGTCCACGACGCGACCGCCGGCAGCTATACGCTGTATGTCGACAGCGTTGCGGAAGCGTCGCTGGCGACGGCCGGCAATAATCTGGTGGGGGCGGATTCGCTGACCATCGGGTATTTCAACGGCCCAGATGCCGGGCGGTACCGTTACGGTGGCACGATTGACGAATTGGCGTTCTACAACGCGGCGCTGCCGGAGCAGACAATCCGCACCCATTACAACCATGGCTTTGGCGGCCGCTATTGCTACCTGTGCGGCGACGCCGACGCGAGCGGCGCCACGACGATCTCCGACGTGGTTTACCTGATCAATTTCATTTTTGCGGGCGGGGCACCGCCGGCACCGCTGTTGGCCGGAGACGCCGACTGCAACGGGTTCATTACCATTTCCGATGCGGTCTACCTGGTCAATTTCATTTTCAGCGGCGGGCCGGCTCCGTGCGCCAACTGCCCATAGATGCTGCGAGGGCCGAAGGGCGGTCGAGCGCCCTTCGGCGGGAGTGTGATTTCGATTGCGACTCGATGGAGAGGAGAGATCAATGAACTTGGTTCAATGGCATACGCGAACACTCGGCGTCTGGTGTCTGGCCGGGATGCTTGCCGTTATGCTGGCCGCGGCCGTGCCGCTGCAGGCGCAGCCCTCCGGCTGCCCCACGGGCATGACACATTACTGGAAGCTGGATGAAACAGCGGGCGGGCCGTTCGATGATTACTACGGGACGAACGACGCGACCTGCACCAACTGTCCGACCGGCGTCACCGGCAAGCTTAACGGCGCGCAGGATTTTGACGGCACCAACGACCGCATCGACGTGCCGGACGACGGGACATTCGACTGGTCGGCGACGACCAGCTTCACGATTGAATTCTGGATGAAGTCGGCGGGCTGTGTTTGTACCGAATCCGGCTTCAACTGCAACCAGGTGATTGTTGGGCGCGCGACGGCTGCCAACGCCTGGTGGATCGGCCTGAACTGCCAGACCAACGGGAATGTCGGCAAGCTGCGCTGCTACCTGAGCGCGAGTGCCGACTTCTACAGTACAGCCTATGTCAATGACGACGTCTGGCACCACATCGTCTACCAGTATGATCAGCCGGCGGGGCAGTACCGGCTGTATATCGACGGCGCGCTGGATAACAGCATCAGTGCGGCCGGTCTGAATCGCGCCGGGACGGGGCCGTTGCAGGTGGGTTACTACTCGACCGCATATCAGTATGCAGGCATTCTGGACGAACTGGCGCTCTACAGCGCTGTCCTGCCCTTGAGTGATATCCAGGCACACTACAACTCGGGAAGCGGTCAGTCGTATTGCGGCGGGAATCAGCCGCCGGTGGTGGGCGATATTCCCGATCAGACGATCAGCGAGGGACAGTCGTTTACGACGATCTCATTGGACGACTATGTCAGCGATCCGGACAACACCGATCTCGAGATGACCTGGACGTATTCGGGGAATACCGATTTGACGGTCAGCATCGACGGGAATCGGGTTGCTACGATTTCGACGCCGAGCAGCGAGTGGTCGGGAGCGGAAACGATTACGTTCACCGCCACCGATCCGGGAAGTCTGTTCGACTCGGATGCAGCGACATTCACGGTGACAGCAGTGAACGATGCACCGGTGGTGGGCGATATCCCCGATCAGACGATCAGCGAAGGACAGTCGTTCACGACAATCTCGCTGGATGACTATGTCAGCGATCCGGACAACACCGATCTCGAGATGACCTGGACGTATTCGG
>CAZFNN010000030.1:0-27634 GCA_964520555.1 uncultured Ignavibacteria bacterium | reverse complement strand
GAGAAGCGGGCCGCGCGCTTGAGGCAACTTTCAAGCCGCATCAATGCAATGCCTGGTCCGGATTAGGCGCTCCCCTTTGTGGAGAGCAATCGCAGTCAACAACCCCGATTTCCTTAGGATCTCAAATGAATCTCAGTCACTGAACTTCTCAAAGCCGCTATTTCGTCGTGTCCGCCGGCTCTTCCATTCCGGTGAGTCGCCGCAGCATTGGTTCAACAACGGCGCCGAGTTCTTCGGCGCGTTCAAAATAGATCCGTGCCCGCTCGCGGTTGTTTGGGTCATCGCCGAGGCAGCAGAGCCCAAGGTAGTAGTTCACGTCAACGTCAGAGCGGTAACGATCGTAGACCAATTCCCAGTAGCGAATACAGTTCTTCCAGTCCTTCAACCACAGCGCCGATTGCCCCAGCTTAAATCGCGCGTCCGTGACCCACGGCGACTCGCGCGTTACGTAAAGACTCTCGGCTATAAGCAGGTTGCTGTAAGCGGAATCGAACTGGCCTTGCTGCATAAACACACAGCCGATGCCATAATGCCCTTCGGGATCCGCTGGATAAAGCTGCCTGAGCCGTTGGAACGCAGCCATCGCGGAGTCAGGCGGTCCGCCATCTTGGTACGTCCCGGCCAGATTCAACATCGCCGCATAACCGTCCGGCAGAACCGTCAGCGACCGCCGGAACCAGGCAATCGCTTTGGCATAGCTCCCCAAACGACGGTACGTCTGACCGAGATTGTCCATGGCGTCGCAGAACAGCGTATCGACGGCCAGCGCCCGCTCGTATTCGACTGCGGCCTCCTCAAGCCGGCCGGCTTGCTGCAGCCCGCTGGCGCTCGCAAACAGCGACATCGCTGTCTCGCTCTGCGGAAGGCAGTATAAGTGGGTCTCGAGATCCTGGCAGCCGCTCGGCGGGACCTCCTCTTGAGCCGCCGCCGTCGTCAGCAGGACGAGGGCCAGACCGATCAGCATTCTCCGCGTCATCGGCATCCTCCGGAATCAGGACTTCAGCTTCTGCAATGTTATTGTGATCGCAGATGATAATAACTGCGGCGCTGCGCAAACCGCAAGGTGTTCCTTCGTGCACCGTGTCGCCGATGGAATCACCAAGAATTGCTGCATTTCCTTATGGACAAATCGCTCTTCGTTGAGCAACTTGTCCGTGATGGAGGACTGGCTCACTTCGGCGGACAAGACCGAGCTGTTGGCGATTGCCCGCGACGCCATCACGCACTACCTGGACGGCGCCAATTTCGTCGATTTGCCCGCATCGCCGAATCTTGAACGTCCCGGCGCGGCCTTCGTGACGATCTGGATGGGCGAGCACCTGCGCGGCTGCATCGGTCGCGTCGTCGCCGAACTACCGCTGGCGCAGACGGTCGCGCTCTGCGCCGTCGATGCCGCCATCGCCGACCCGCGCTTTGCGCCCCTGCGCCGCGACGAACTCCCCCGTGCGACGGTGGAGATTTCCGTCCTCTCGCCGCTCGAACGGATCTTTTCGCCCGCCGACATCGAAATCGGCCGCCACGGCCTGCTGATCCGCCTGGGCGCCGCCTCCGGTTTGCTCCTGCCGCAAGTCGCGTCCGAGTACAATTGGAGTGTCACTCAGTTCCTCCAACACACCTGCGAGAAGGCCGGCCTGCAGCGCGACGCCTACCTCTCGCCCGCCGCTGTACTCTATCGTTTTGAAGTCATTCTGATGGAAGAGCCCAAAGCCCCCGGTCGCACGCCTCACGTTCGGAAAGCGCACTAACACCGACTCCCCCAAGTGGCAGCGGCGGACAGCCGCGCCGTCCGCCGATCAAATCGCTCGCCTGACTTTGCTCCCCGCCTTACAGATGCCGGATCACTTCGTCGGCAAATTCCTCCGTCGAAGCGTTGCCGCCCAGATCGCGCGTGACGTGCGTGCCTTCCTTGAACACCTTGCGGATTGAATTCATGATCCGATCGGCGGCCGCGTTTTCGTTGAGGTGGCGCAGCATCAGTACGCCGGAAAACACCAGCGCGCTCGGATTGGCAATCCCCTTGCCGGCGATGTCGGGCGCCGAACCGTGCACGGCTTCGAACACCGCCGCATTGATCCCGATATTCGCGCCCGGCACCACGCCGAGCCCGCCGACCAGACCGGCAGCCAGGTCGGACACGATATCACCGTAGAGATTCGAGAGCACCAGAATATCGAATTGATTGGGATCCATCACGAGCTTCATGCACAGCGCATCCACAATCACGTCGTCAAACTTGACTTCAGGAAATTCCTTGGCCACCTCGCCGATCGACTCGAGAAACATCCCGTCCGACAGCTTCATGATATTGGCCTTGTGCACCGCAGTCACCCGCTTGCGACCGTGCTTGCGCGCATACTCGAAGGCAAACCGGCCGATCCGCGCCGAAGCGTGCTGGGTGATCACCTTGATCGACTGCGACACCCCCGGCGTGATCACGTGTTCGAGTCCGGCGTACAGGTCTTCGGTGTTCTCGCGGACGATGATCAGGTCAATATTGTCGTAGCGCGACCGGATGCCGTCGATCGAGTGCACCGGCCGCAGATTGGCATACAGGTCCAGCGCCTTGCGCAGCCCGACGTTGGCCGAAGAGAATCCCTTCGCCACAAAAGTCGTCAACGGCCCTTTGAGCGCCACCTTGTTGCGCCGGATCGATTCGAGCAGCACCTCCGGCACCGGCGAGCCATAATCGGGCAGGGCGTTGATCCCCGCCGGGAGCTTCTCCCAGTCGATGTCCACTCCGGTCGCCTCGATGATGCGGGTGGCCGCGCCGCTGATTTCCGGTCCGATACCGTCGCCTTCGATCAATGTCACTATATGATGAGCCATGTCTGTCTACTTAGTCCTTCTTTCGAATGTACTTTGCCGAATCGTTCAAATATCTATCTTCCGTCTGACGTGAGAATATAGCTATGCCGACGCGCAAACAAATTGAGAATTTCGTCCATTTGCCGGGCGCCAACTGCATTACCACGGCGCTGGGCAATATCCTCAATTATTACGGCTTTCGGTATCCGGAACCGAGGATTTTCGGCGTCGCCGAGGGCCTTGGTTTTCATTTTCGCCGCATCGCCGGTCTGGACAACCCCCACCTCGGCGGCTCGGGCACCGGAATGGTGGATTCCTTTTGTCGCAATTTGCAACTCGAATTCGAAACTAAGGAATTCGATTCCGACGCCGAAGCCTGGCAGGATCTGATCAGTCACATCGACCTGCAGATTCCGATTATTGTCCAAGTCGATCTCTATTATCTACCCTACTTTGACTCGGCCACCCACTTCGCCGGCCATCGCGTGATCCCGGTCGGCTACGACAGCGAAAACGTCTTCCTTGCGGACACCGGCTATCTGCGTATCCAGAAGTGCCCGCTGGCACAGTTTCACGAGGCCCGCCACAGCGAGTTTCCGCCCTTTGCCCACCGCCGCCGGCGCTGGCGCATCGAACGCTTCCGCGAACGGCCGTTCGTCGACGAAATGATCACCAAGGCGCTCTACAACCTCTATCAGAAGTTCGAGAACCACGCGCCCGGCTATAACCTGCTGCAGATTTTCGACCTGCGCGACCACCTCGATGACTACCAGAACCCGGCGCTGCTGTATCAGCAAATCGAAAAGGCGGGCACCGGCGGCGGACTGTCGCGCAGGATGTTCGCCGAGTTCCTTGATCAGGCCGGGCAAATCTACGCGCGCCCCATTTACGAACTGTCCGCGGGGCTCTACGAGCAGGCCGCCCGCCTTTGGAGCGAAATCGCTGCCGCGGCCAAGACCGGCAAACTCAACGGTGCTGCCGCAAAGTTGGAGGAGATCTACCAGATCGAGTCGCGCGCCGTGTCGATCTTTAGCGCGTTTGAAGACGAGGACCTTTAGGGTTTCCGCTTCCGCAGACCGTCACCCAACCGCATCAAGTATTTCCGCCCCTCGACGAAGATCGCCGTAAAATCGCTGCGGCGAAATCGGTAGAGCTCGCGCACCGGCCCGCCGCCGGAACGGGCGTAAAGAATGAGAAGAATGACATTCTCCACGACCCGTGCCGCTGCCGCCGAAATTGCCGCGCCTTTCATGCCGAACTCCGGAATCAACAGCCCGCAGCCGAGCGCCATCAGCACCAGTACCGCCGCGGTGACAATCGTCTTGACGTGTGGATGGCCGCGCCCGAGCAGGTGCGAGGTCAGGATGTTGTTGGCGCCGCGGAATACGGCCGCGATCAGAAGATACAGCAGCGCGGCATGGCCGGCCAGAAACCCGGGACCGAAGATGCTCAGGACCGGTCGCGCCAGCAGCGCAACCACCGCCGCTGCCGCCGCCAGCAGAAGCAATATCTGCCGATGAAAGAACGGTGTCGTCCGCCGCGACTCGTCGTCGGTTTCCCCCGCCGTGCGCGGATAGAAGATGCTGTTGACCGACGTCACCGTGATCGTCAGCGGCGACGTCAGCCCCATCGCCACGGAATAGACGCCGCCCGCGCCGATCCCGGCCAGTGCGGTCACGATGAAGAAGTCGATGCGCGCGGCAAAATGGCCGATGAGATTGGCGATGTAAATCCAGCCGCCGTAACCCATCGTCGCCTTGAACAATCGCCATGACGGCGCCGCCGGCGTCCCGCACGCCGCACTCAGTTGCCGGACGGTGACGACGTCGGTCAGCACAAAGGCGATGACGTAACCCCAGATCACTCCCTGCACGCCGAACGGCAACCCGGCAACCGCCAGCACTACGGCCAGCAAGACCAGACCGTTCTGCACCAGCACGAGAATGCTGCGCAGCCCGACGCGGCCCACCGCAATCAGCAGTTGACACGACGGTTCATAGATCAACATGAACAGCGCCAGCAGAATCGCGGGGCCGATCACGCTCCAGGCGGCCGCCGGCATCTGCGCCGACCACAGCGGCCAGGCCGCCCCGGCCAGACCCAGTAGACCGATCAGGAGGATGATCGGGTAAAAAAGGAAATTGCCGCTTAGTTGGCGCGGCGCGGCGAGTTGCTTGCCGACGAAATACTGCGAACTGGTTCCGAGTGCAAGGTGGGCGAAGATGACCATCACTTCGGCGCTGTTGATCAACAGCGCCACGGCGCCTTTTCCGGCTTCACCAAACGCGCGGCTGATCAATACATTGATGGCGAAAACGGCCAGCAGCGCCAGGCCCTGCGTGCCGAGGATCAGTATGGTCGAATCGAAGAAGCGCATGGCGCGGCAAGATAGCGAAATTCCCGGCCAATGCCGCCGCGGCCAACAAAAAAAAACGGCGGCATTGCTGCCGCCGTGGTAAGCCAAAGCAACCGGCGCTTACGCCCAGTTGTTGCGAATCTGCTTCAGATACTGCTGGCTCTTGCGCAGGCCCAGGCTCGACGCCTTGTACTGCACTGAGCTCTCGCTGCGATTCAGCTTCTTCGCGATGAACACGTTCGAGTTCGTCCGATAGAACTTGCGCAGCGTGTTGATCTCCTGCTGCGTCCACACCTTCGTGCGGCCACCGGCGCTCCAACGGCGCGGAGTGGTGGTCGGACGGGCATGCCAGCTGGTACGACGGCGATTGCGCGTGGTTTGGGTTCTGCGTCTGCGATTCATCCTTTGCTCCTTTCAATTAGGAAAGCATTGAAGTTTCTTCGTCCTGAAGTTGACTCTGTCCTAAAAGTTATTTGTTATCAAACCAACATTGAGTTGTATCGGAATCGAGCAGAGTTACTTTAACTTGAAACACACAAATTCGTGGAAATCTTGTCGAATTCCCCAGCCGTCACGCCCCCGACTCTGACCGTCGTCGGAACTTCGGCTCAGAGCTTGACGGGGCTTGGACTTCGGGTGTTCAAAGTTAGAGATCAGAGTCCGCGATGACCACTATCCCTGCTCCTCGCAGAATGCGACCGGCGCTGTTTCACACGGGAACATCGGTCCCGGCGCTGCTGTCGATCCGCCGCCGTAGCCGCCCGTAATGAAACAGCGCCGCGGCACATTTCCCCTTGGCCGTGCGCAAGTTTCGCGCTACATTCGCCGCCATGGCCGTCTATTTCGTCTCCGACTTCCACCTTGGCGAAGCCAACGTCGAGCGCGACCGTCTCAAGCTCGAGTTGTTTCGCCGCTTCCGCGCGCAGTTTGCCGGCGACCTCGAGCATCTGATTATTCTCGGCGACCTCTACGATTTTTGGTTCGAGTACAAACATCTGATCCCCAAGCGCAACCTCGGCGTCCTGCTCGAACTCAAAGCCCTGGCCGAGTCCGGGGTCAAACTGTCCTACGTCTGCGGCAACCACGATTTCTGGCTGATGGACTTCATGCAGTCGGAGATCGGTTGCCAGGTTTATCGCGATACGCTGGAACTCACCGGCGCTCTCGGCCGCGTGCTCGTCCTGCACGGCGACGGCGTCGCACCCTCTGACTGGAAATACCGCCTGCTCAAAGGCGTGCTGCGCAACCGCGTGAACATCGCGCTGTTCAAGCTGCTGCCGCCGGCGTTGGCTTACGGCCTGGCGCACCGCGTCTCCGGCGGTTCGCGCTACTTCGGCGAGGAGAAACCAACCCCGGAGTTCGTCGCCGAATATCACGACTTCGCGCGTCGACAAATCGCCGCCGGTTATCGCGCCGTCGTCTGCGGGCATATCCACTGGCCGGAGATCAAGGAGATTGAAGGGGGTTTCTACGTCAATACCGGGGACTGGATCAATTTCTTCAGCTACGTCCGATTTGACGGCGCGCGCTTTGAATTGGGGAGCATGAAGCCGCGCGCTTAGGGCGCTTCGAAATTGCGGCGCGTGACCTTGCCGTTAATCAGAATCTGCAGCATCGCCGGCACCGAAGCCAGGTAGCTGTTCGGGCCGCCGGAGGTTTCGGTCGTCAACTCGAACTGATCGTCGGCCAGCAGCGTCAGCGCCGGTTGCGCGGCAGCATCGGCGACATGCCCCCCCGCTTCGACGATCTTCTGCACGTACTTGCGCTTCAGCGCTTCCAGAAACACCTGGCGGCTGCGCGGGAGGACGTAGAGGTGGCAGTCGTCACTAAGCGTGCGCTCGCCGAGCGCGGAGGCGATCAGCTTGAGATCGTCAATCGACCCGCCCAGCAGCGGTCCGATCCGCAGCCGCGCCGGCTGTCGCTTCTCCAACTCACCGAGATCGCGGACAAATTCGCTGCGGCCGAGAGCGAAGTGCAGCGCCCGTAGCTTCGACACCGTCGCAGTGATCTCCTCCAGGAATGACACGCTGCGGTCGGAAAACGGCACCGGCCCATCCGCCGCCCCGTAGTGACTCAGCAGGTTCAAATGCATCTGATCGGGACTGAGCAGCACGTGGCGCCCGGTCAGCAGGCGCACATAGGTCAACAGCGCCATGCGGTCGGGAAGGAGCATCCGCTCGATGCCGACGCCGCACAATTCAAGCGCAAACTCGCGACGGCTCAGGTCGCGCAACGATTCCCAGATGCAGCAGGCGGAATCAAAGGGTGAGAACTTCAATTGCGACGAGCCGGTGAGCGTCACGCGCACCGTCGGCGGAACTTCGAAAGCAATCGTCGCGTCCGCCTCTGCCTGATTGGACTGACGCGCGTCGAGAAACACCAGCGAGGCCGTCACTGCCAGCGCCGCAACCTCGGGAGCGTTACCCAGGATCACTTGCCCGGAGCGGAAGTGACCGGCGGCAAGAAGTGCTTCGAAGTCGAGGAAACGCTGCGGCCTGGGATCGGCGCCGTCGCGGCGATCGCTCAGCAGCAGGCGTCCCTCCTGAAACGACACCGCTAAGTCGGGGCGGAGTTTGACGGCGGTTCCCGGCAGGGCGCGTCCGTCATTGTGGAGGGCGACGATGCGCTGGATCGCCGTCTGCGCCGGTTGATCGCCCTTGCCGGAACGCGACAGCCGCTGCTCGTCGAGAAACTTGAATTCCAACTGCTCGAGCTTGAGAATCGCCGGTTTCTCCAGCAGTTTGTATTTCTTGCGCCAGCGGTAGAAGGCCTGTTTCGTGACACCGAGTTCCTGCCCGGCCTTGGCATCGTCCCCGAACCGCTCCCACAGTTCCTTGATTTCCATCAACGAGTATTTCGGAAAGACCGAACGCCCGATTCCCTTCTTGCGCCGCCAGTAGGCGACCAGATTTTCCGGCACATCGCCCAGCGCCTGCCCGATGCGCTTGTCGGTGCGATAGAGCTTCTGCAACTGCAGCAGTTCGAGCTTGGTCGGAATGCGGCGTTTCATCGGCGGCGCGGGAAATATTTCTTCAACAGCTCATAGACCGACTCCAGCGACAGCGAGATCACCCGCACGTCGCCGGTCGTCGCCATGAAATTGGAGTCGCCCGCCCAGCGGGGAACGATGTGGAGATGCAGGTGGCCGGCCACGCCGGCGCCGGCCGAGCGGCCGAGATTCATGCCGAGATTGAAGCCGCGCGGCGCAAATTCGTGCTTCAGACTGGCCACCATGTACTGCGACAAATCCATCATCTCGTGCAGCGTCACCGCGTCCAGCTTCTCCAGATTGCCGACATGGCGAATGGGCACGATCATCAGGTGGCCAGAGGTGTAGGGGTAACGGTTGAAGACGATAAAGCAACGCTCGCCGCGATGGAGGATCAGGTTCGCGCGGTCTTTCTTCTCGGCAAGCATCCGGCAGAAGATGCAGCCTTTGGCTTTGGGACCACGAATGAAGTCCCCCCGCCACGGCGCGAACATATGCTTGGTCATGATGGGCCATTATAAGCAGGTATCGCCGTCGGCGCAAACGGTTAAACGCGCCTCCCCAAGCGGCTGTCCGACAGCGGGTTTCGGGACGGGGAGAATTTAACGGCAATTGCGCGGGTTGAGTTGACCGCGCCGAAAGCCGGTAGCCCACCCGCAGCGATCATCGATTCGTGAGACGCAACTTGCGCTGATCCTGAGCCAATTCCGAAGACAGATCTCGACAATTGCACGAGCGAAGGGTGGGTTCGATGTGGCCAGTTGTGATACCCCACCCTACGCTTTGTAGCTGATTGAGGTCTACTTCACACCAAGAGCGGACCATGGCGATCGTGCAGTGGGATCAGAACTGCGCTTCGGGTGGGCTACCGGGTTGCAGACCATCGCCCAAAGACCCGCCGATTTTGGCATTGCGGGGCCGGCAAGTTTCCGCCACGAACTCCAGAGTTCAAGCGGCTCCGTCTCCAGATCTACGCTGCGCCGCTGCGGTTTCGGTTGTGAGAGTTGAGACTGCAAGTCCGCAGAAAGGGTCTTGACAGATTGGCGGATTCGATTAAGTTGCGATTGTTACGGGGCCGTTCCGGTAAAAGGTCTCATCTTCAAACAGCATACCGAGGAGGTAACGAAGCGAGTCTGATAAGGACCTGAGCCATTTCAGGCACAACTGACTCACTTTCTTCATTGGGAGGTATCCAATGCTCAGACTCATGCTCCGCGGCGCAGTGCTTCTCGCTCTGGCCGGGCTGATCAACTCCGCACTTTTCGCTCAAGCTCCTCCGCAGCGCAACCCGCAGGATCCGGCGGTCATCGTCGACATCGCCAACGTTATGACCGACACCGACAACTCGCGGATCGAAATCCCGATCATGGTCACGAACCCGTCTGACACGATAGCGGGATTTGAACTCTGGATCTATCTGACCACACCTTCAATCGTTCGAATCAAGGCCGCAGCGCCGCCGAGCCGGAACCTGACTGCCGCCGAAATTGACACGAACGGCGCCCGTATCAGCGGCTGGGAGTATCTGGAGACCAATATCCTCGATTTCCCGACGAGCGCTGTCCTGCGCGTTGTCGGCATAGCAAATATGCCGGAAGGGCCGATCACCCCGGGATTCGCCCCCGGAAGCGGCAAACTGCTAGGCTTGGTCCTGGAGACAGTTGGGGTCCAGGGCGATTCACTCTGCGATAGCGTCCAGATCGGGGTCGTGGCCAACTTGGCCGAGTCAGGATTCTCAGATCAGCTTGGAAATCTGCTGGAAGGCACATACACCGACGGCAGTGTGTCCTTTGCCTGCTGTCTCTGCGGCGATTGCGACTGCAACGGCGCGATCAACATCTCGGACGCGGTTTGTTTGGTCCAACACATTTTCGGCGGCGGTCTCCTCCCCGGCTGCGGCGACGCCGACGGGAATCAGGCAATCTCGATCTCCGACTGCGTCCGATTGATCTCCTTCATTTTTGCCGGCGGTCCCGATCCCGGATTGTGCGGCGGCAGTATCTGCCATTGACGTCGATGCTTCGGCCGTCAAATCACGCCGAAATCGGAGAAACCAGAAGCGCCCGGGTGACCGGGCGCTTCGTCTTTCGGAGTGATGAGATTGTCGTGAGTGTTGTTACACCGTCGCAACCTGGCGGGTCAGCGAGCCGAGATGGCGGAACTGGTCGCCGGCTTCGCGGGCCGATTCGTCCGCCGTCAGCAACAGTACCTGATAATTGGCCGCGAACTGGCGCAGGATGCGCATCGCCTCTTTCCGGCGCATCGCATCGAGGTTGACCAGCGGTTCGTCGAAGATCAGCGGCGGACGGTTGTCGCCGCAAAGCACCTTGACGATCGCCAGCCGCAGCGCCAGATAAAGCGCGTCGGCGGCCGAGCGCGACAGGTGGTCGGCGGCACTGCGCCAGCCGACACCGTCGTGCGAAATCTCGCAGGTCAGGTGATGGCGGTCGAGACGCACCTTGTTCCAGGTGCCGATCGTGATCTGGCTGAGAATCGCTGAGGCCTCGTCCTCGAGCATTTCAATCGAGGATTTCAGCACTTTGCGGCGGGCCTCTTCGAGGTAGCGGGCAACGATCTTGAGCTGTTCGGCTTCGCGGCGAAACGCCTCCAGCTTGCGCTGACCGTCTTCGATCCGTTCCTGCAGCGGCGCCATGATGTCGGTGCCGGATTCGAGGAATTCGAGCTTGTGGCCGGCCAGAGTGCCCTCGTCGCGCAGGCGGGTGAGTTTCTTGTCGAGTTCGGCGACTTCGCGCTGCAAATCCTCCAGATCGCGCTCAGTGACGGCGTAGGCGCGGTGCTGGTCGAAGATCTGCTGCTGCTCGGTCATGCGCTCGTTCATGCGCGCCAGATCGAGTTCGAGGTCCTTGAGGTTGTTCTCGCCGATGATCGATTCGTAGCGGGAGACCATGGCCTTGATATCGCGGTCGAGGTCGCGATACTGCTCGTACTTCTCGGCGAGCTCATCAACGTCTTTGGCCTTGAAGCGGCGCAGCAGTGCATCGAGCGTTTCCGAGTTCTTCCGCAGGTTTTCGCGTTCCTCTTCCAACCGGCGCTTGGCGTCGTCATGCACGCGCAAGGCTTGCGCGTACGCACCCTTGGCCGAGAACCACAGTGCCAGCGCGGAGCCGGAGACAATCAGCGCGGCGGCGGCTGAGCCGAGCAGAAGCGGATCGCGCATGAAGTACCAGACGGCGGCAGCGCCGAGGGCGCCGATGAGGGCGCCGATGGTTACATAGCGGTACCACGACTTCGGCGTCGCTTCCTGCGCCTTCTCGTGCGCTTCCGTAACGCGCGCTTCGCAGTCCTGGACACGGCCCTCGTAGACCTGCTTTTGCGTGGCGAGGCCTTCGCACGAGCGCTGGTCGGCACGTTCGATGCGGATCAGCGATTTGAGGGTGTCTTTCTTCGTCGTGATCTGGTTCTTGATATCCTGCGCCTCGAGCGTCTTGCGGCTCAGGTCCATGTAGAGTTCGCGGTCCTTGTCGAGCACCTGCGCGGCTTCAAACGCCAACTTGCTTTTGCGGAAGCGTTCGTGCTGATCGTTAAAGCGCTGCTCGGTCTTCTGGAGTTCCACGGCATTGCTGTAGACGCGGTTGCGGTATTCGAGCAATTCGGCGGTCTTGGCTTTGCCGGTCTGCAATTCGGCTTGCCAGCCGGCGACCTTCTTTTCCAGTTGGGCAATGTCGCCAGCGCCGTCGTCCTTGCCTTCCAGCGCGGCGATGCGCGTCGACAGCTTCTCTAACAGCCGTGAAGCGAGGACTTCGTCCTTGTTGGAGTTGATCAGGCGTTCGAGTTTGTCTTTGACGAGATTGACGGCGCGGGAGACACCGGCCAGATCGCCCTGTTGCGCACAGGCGGAGGCGAGGAAGAACTCTTTTTCCCCGAAGCCGAGCGCGGCGGCGATTTGCGCCTGCACGTCGCGCTGATTGTTCCACTTGGTGCCGCTGCTGATGTCTTCGAGCAGGATCAACTGCGTCGAGATATCCTTGGTCAGGTGGAAGACCTTGCCGTTAGCCTCGAATTCGAGATGAAGCAGAAACGGGTGTTCCGAGGCCCAGTGGTGGTAACGGCGCATTTCGTTTTGCAGTTGTGCCGGGTCGTCGAAGAGCGCAGCGCAGACGGCCGCGACGACGGTGGATTTGCCCGATTCGTTGTCACCCAGCAGGACGTTGATACCATCGGCACAGTCGATCGTGTAGTCTTGGAATCGACCGAAGCGTTTGAGTTCAAGGCGCAAGAGTCTCATTAGATCACATCCTTACCCGACAGGAGGGCGCGTCCGGTGGAGAGCGCCTCCAGATATTTGGCGCGCAATTCAGCGGGCGCCTTGTCGATGCTGTCGCGCATCAGCGCGGTGAACTCGCCAATCAAGCTGCCGCCATTGTCGTTGGCCGGGATCGAAGCGGCAGCGGCGGGCTGACGGTCGTCGCGAATGCGCAGGAAGCAGAAGTTATCGCTTTGGGCGCGTTCAAGCGCGGCCAGATCAAGATAGCCCTCGCCGACGAAGTTGCCGCCGACGCGCAGCTCGAGCAGCTTGGTCGCGCCGGCAAATTTCTGCACTTCACGCTCGATCTCAATGTTGTACAGGAATTGCGTCGAGTCCAACTGCAGGCGCTTCCAGGCCAGTTCGCCGGTCGGCACGGCTTCGACCAAAACGTGATCGCCGTTGACATCGACCAGGAGGCTGAGACCGGCCTGATCGGAGTCGAAGTCGAGCGTCTCGGGCGCACCGGGCGAGTAGGCGTTGGTCGCCCACTGGCGATAGAGCGCGTGCCCGCCGATGGCGTAGAAATCGAAGGAGTTTTTCAGAATCAACTGATTTACCAACGGACTCAGCGCGGCTGATTCGTGCGGTTCGAGGGCGGCGCGGTTGCCGATCAGCAAAACGTGGGCGCCGGGGTGCGGCGTCCGCACCGGCGTCTGCCAGCCGGCCTGCGGCAGTGAATCACCGAGATCGGGGATGGCGTAGAGTGTGACTTCCGAATCAGGGAAACTGAGTGTGGTTTCATGCGTCAGTCCGGGGATGAAGAAATTGTCGGGCCGACTTTCGAGCGGCAGATGGCGATAGACCGAGTTGCTGTCGAGACAATCAGCCTGCCCGGGCGCCACGATGAAGGGGATGCGGCCGAGGCGTTCGGCCTGGCGATAAACGTATTCAATCAAGTTGCGCGAGACGAGATTGGAGGCGAAGAGATTGCCGCCGACAAGAAAAAGATCGACACTGGATTCGAGCGCCGCGGTCACCGATTTTTCGAGCGATTCTTTGAGCGCTGTCCGGACGATATCGCCGGCGCGCCCCAAACCCGGGAATTGTCGGCCGAGATGCAGGTCCGACGTGAGCAGTAATTTTGCCATGTTACCCAGCCTTCGCCTGATCGTCGCCGGACGCGCTGCGGCCTGAAGGCGACGAGAGTTTAAGTCGTTAGTCGGTCGCTGTTTAAAGGGCGGTTTGCGCGGCGACGCCGTGGCGCCGCCGCGACGCAAATCGTCTATAGCTGGTATCGGAAAAATCGCTCAGAAATCGAGCGCAAAATGCGGCCGCCGCGGTTTCAGAGTGAAACGGCGGCGGCGGGAAATCTACAGGATTTGTTCGTTGATCTTGCGCAGGATCAACGACGGCGGGATCGCGCCTTCGTTGAGCATGGCGTCGTGAAAGCGCTTGGTCGAGTAGAGGTCGCCCATGTGCTGCTTGAAGGCCACGCGCGCCTGCTTGATCTGCTCCTTGCCGATCAGGTACGACATCGGCTGCGTCGGCGTCAGCGTGTAGCGGTTGACCTCCTTCTCGGCGTATTCGAGCGAGGCGCCGAGTTTCTCCACCATCCAGTCGACCGCCTGTTGGTAGGTCATCTGGCCGGTATGGAGCTTGATGTCGAGGACGATGCGGCCGGCGCGGAAGCGGATACCGCCGACGATCGCCAGCAGCGTGCGCGGATCATTGCCGTAGAAGCCGGCATCGTACATCGCCTCCTCACAGTAGAGCGCCCAGCCCTCGACGAAGAGATTATTGCGCTGGATGCGCCGAATCAAGGAAGTATTGCGGTTGGCGAGCTGGATCATCATGTGATGGCCGGGATAAGCCTCGTGTACGACCGAACTGCGGAAGCCGCGGCGATAACAGTAGCGGAAGAAGGCGGAGCGGTTGGCCTCATCCAGCGAATCGGGCAGTGGGCGCACATAGAAGCGGCCGAGCTGCACCGTCTCGAACGGGCCAGGCGGTTCGTAGGCGATGCCGCCGATGATATTGTCGAGAAACGCCGGCGTCTCGATCGGGATGCAGTCGCCGATGTCGGTCGGGACCGTGGCGAAGTCGTGCGTCTCGACCCAGCGGCGCGTCTGGTTGATCTCCCATTGGAAGTAGTCCAGAATGTCATCGCGCGAGAACGTCGATGGCACAAAGATATTCATCTCCTCGATCGGCGGGAGTGTTTCGACAACGGCGGCGAGCGAATCGTACAGCCCCTGCGCCTGTTGAAAGAGCGAGTCGCCGATGGCCAGGAGCGTGTCGACGTCATAGTCGATGAAGTACTGCGTCTTGAGCAGCCGGTTGAAGGTGTCGCGGCCGATGGCGAACGTCTGACCGTCGCGTTCAGCGAAGTCGGATAGTACATCGGCAAAATCCTGGAGGGCGCTGGAAGCAGCGGCAAAGCGGGTGTCGATCTCCTTCTGCTTGTCGGGAAACCGCGCCGAGTAGTACGAGGCCAACTCGCCGAGGAACGTCACAGCCGCATTGGCTTCATCCTTGGCCAGCAGCGCCCAAACCTGAGGCGGGTTTTTAAGCTGGCGCTGCACCGAGCTTAAGAAATCGGGCAGGTCGGCGAGACGCGCGAGGATCAAGCGCAGGCGCTCGTCCTCCGGCAGCGACTGCGAGGTCATGATGAAATAGATGCCGTTGATCGCGGCCTCGGAGTAGAGCTTGGGGTTGTCGCGATAGAGCGCCGTGTTGGACAGCAGCAGGATCTGCGTGTCGAGATTCGACTCGAGCAGCAGGTAATCGATTTTGGCGTCGGTGCTCAGTTGCGACTGATTGATCTTTTTGAGCTTGGTTTTGAGTCCGCGCAGACCGGTAACCATCTTGTTCACAGCGCCGGAGGTGAAATTCGGGTAACCGGTGTCGAAGCGATGGTCGCCCATCTGGGTGGCGAAGACCGGGTCGAAATCAAAGGCGAGCGCGAGGTAGTCCTCGCCGAGACGCGTCAATTGTTCTTCGGCCGTCATCTTTTCGGCGACGGCAGAGACCGCCAGCGCCAGGACGAGTCCCAGGGCGGCGGCAATTCGGCTAAACTGCATGACAGCTCCGTTGCGAAGGTTAGCGGGCATAAGCACTATATCGGCACAAGGGTCGCGACGGCTTCAATGTGCGCCGTCTGCGGAAACATATCGACGGGGGTGACGCGCTCGGCACGGTAGCCGGCATCGGCAAAGAGTTCGAGATCGCGGGCGAGGGTCGCCGGGTTGCAGGAGACGGCAACAATGCGGCGCGGTTGCAGGCGCGCGATCCGGGTGATGGCTTTCTGCTCCATGCCGGCGCGGGGCGGATCGGTGATGATGGTGTGGAAGCGGCCGGGCTGGGCCGCCAGATCGACCAGCAGGCGCCGGACATCGCCGGACTGGAATTCGACGTTGACAAGGTTGTTCAATTCCGCATTGCGGCGGGCCATAGCGATCGATTCGGCGCTGATTTCAATGCCGAAAACGTGGTGGACATGCCGGGCAAGATACAGGGAAATCGTGCCGCAACCACAAAAAAGATCGAGAATTTCCTGCGTCGGCTCGGGTGCGGCGTGATCTTTGATGACATCGTACAACGCGCGCGTCTGGCGGCTGTTGGTTTGGAAAAACGAGAACGGTGTGACCTGGAATTTCAGATCGCCGATCATTTCGGTCAGATGGCTCTGGCCGAAGACTGAGATCAACTCCTCGCCAATCGCGACGTGGGCTTTGCGGCCGTTGACGGTGTGGAAGAGCGCGGTCAGGTCGGTCACGCCGGCGATGATCGTCTGAAACAGCTCATCGCGGCCGGCGAAATCGCGGTCGAGGGTGACGACGTTGAGCATGAAATCGCCGGTGAGTTTGCCCTCGCGGACGACCAGGAAGCGCAGTTGGCCGGTGCCGGAACGATCGTCGTAATTCGGGATGCCGAGGCGCTGGGCGGTAGCGCGCACCAACCGCAGGGCGGCGACGCCGCTTTCGGACTGGAGCCAGCACTCTTGCATGTCAAAGATGGCATCAAAGCGCCCGCGCACGTGCATGCCCGCCGTGGGCGCGCCGTCGCGGAAGCCGAAGGAATATTCCATCTTGTTGCGATAAAAGAACGGTTCGGGCGCGGCGACGGGCGGATCGATGGCGATATTGGTGACCTTGCCGATGCGGGCGAGCGCCTCGGTAACGAAGCTGGTCTTGAAGCGCAGTTGTTCGGAATAATCGAGGTTTTGCCAGACACAGCCGCCACATTCATCAAAATGTCGGCAGCGCGGCTCGATGCGGACCGGCGAGGCGGAGATCAGGCGCGTGAATTCCGCCAGCGCATAGCGGCGTTTCGTCAGTTTGATGCGGCATTCGATTGTCTCACCAGGCAGACCGCGATCGACCATGACGACGAAGTCATTGTGCCGGCCAACCGATTTGCCGGTGAGCGCGAGATCGTCGATCGGTAATTGAATGATGTCGCCTTTACGCAGCTTCTCCGCCATCGGCGTAAACTAAGAATAAATGCAGCGCCAACAAGGTGATTTTCGTTCTTGTTCGACGCGGAGTTGGATGTATAATAAACGACCATGAAGAATAGCTCAGTCATGACTTCCCTGCGGCTCAGCTTGGCTGCGGCGACGCTGCTGGCCGTGAGCGGATCGGCAACGGGACAAACCCCGAAGGCGGCGGAGATCAAACCGGTGTTGCCGCGCAGCCAGTATCAGAACGCGCAGCCGATCGGCGGACAGGTGCGACTGGTCGGACCGGTGCAGTTGGGCAAGCCGGTCAAGGTGGTTGCCGATCTGGTATGTCATCGCGCGACGACGGACACGATGGAATTTCGGCTGGTACGGGCGGAGGTGTACGCCATGCGCTTTGCACCCGACAGCATCCTGTGGCCGGCGCCGATTGATTCGGGCGCGGCCCGCTCGCTGGAATTTACGTTCACGCCGACGCTGGTGGGGATGCACCGGATCGGGTTGGTGCGGCGCGCTCCGACCGGCTGGCAGCAGATTGCCGGGTTAGCGATTGCGTTCGACGAGGATGGACAATTGCTCTGTGCCGGACCGAGCGACGATTGCCGGCAGACGCAGATTACGCCGCATCCGCTACGCAGCGAGCGGCCGTTGACGTTGTCGTTTCCGCGTAACGAGATGATCACCAAGGTGCGACAGGACCGGCATTTCACGGCAAATTTCCGTTTCACGCCGGCGGCGCAACTGCGGGATTCGACGCACGTCGATTTCGACCTGGAGTGCCATGCCCCGCTCTATCAGAAGGTTCAGTTCATCGTCGAGCATTCCTCGAATATCGCACTGTCACCGCTGCCGGCATCGTGGGGCGACTGGGCGGGACCGGCGCCGGACTACCGGCATTTCAAGGGAAAGTTTGCGTTCGTCGCGCTCAAGCCGGGACTGACTTACCTGAATTTCCGGATCGTCGGCAAGTACCCGTTTGCGCGGATTGGCGATCGAGTCACGACGGAATACCCGATGTACTTCGTAATCGGCGACGGCGGCGAAATCTTGTGGGCGGGCGGTTACGATCCGTACACGCGCTTCAAGGACGCGACCGATCCGATGCTGGGATCGCTGGCGCGCCTGCTGGACGTGACCAGCCGCGACTTCCGCACGCGCTACATGCTGTCGTTGCCCGATTATCAAGGGGAAGAAAACAAGTTGCGCGACAGCCTGGGCGCGATCGCTCCGGCGGTTGATTCAGCCCAAAAGAAGTAGCGTGCGCCTATTCGGCGCTTCGCGAGCGAGCCGGGATCGGACGACCGTGAGGGTCGGCGGTTGGATCGTTGAGATGGGCGGCCAACTGAGCCTGCAGTTCGGGCGTGAGGATGTGCTCGATTTCCTCGGCGTCGCGGTGCAGATGATCCTCCGGCAACTGGAATTCCTGACTTAAGAACAACTCCCAGAGGCGATGATTGCGCAGGATACGCTCGCCTTCCGCGATACCGGCAGCGGTCAGCGTAATCGCACCGGCACGGCCAGCGAGCAGACCGTCCGATTCGAGGCGGCGGAGCGCGCGCGCGAGAGTCGGGAGCGGGAGCTTGAGGATCCGGTTGAGTTCGGCGACGGAGACGGGCTGCGATCCAGCAGTGGTGAGCTTGACCGATTCCTTGAGGATGTTCTCGCCGATCACGCGCCGGCGCAGCCGCCGGTTGCGCCACCAGCGCGGGATCAGGCCGTGGCGCGGCGCGCTCAGCAACGAGATCGCGAAGAGCCCAAAGGCGGCGCAGACGATGGCACCGGCCGGCGAGCAGTTGATCCAGACTGCGGCGTACATGCCGGTGACGGCGGCGCCGGCCGCAATTGCAGCGGACAGAGGCAGCAGTCGCGGCAGGCGGTCGGCCCACAGGTGCGCGGTGGCGCCGGGAGCGATCAACATGGCAACCACCAGCACAGAACCGACGGCCTCGAACGAGACGACCAGAACCAGAGCAACGAAGGCCATGAAGACGTAATGTACGATGCCGGCCGGGATGCCGAGCGCGGCGGCCAATTGGCTATCGAAGGCGCTGATCAGGAGCTGCCGATAGAACAGCGCGATTCCGGAAACGATCACCGCAAGTACCCCAAGCATCACCCAGACAGAAGTCGTTGGTACGCCGAGCAGGTCGCCGTAGAGGACGCAATCGGGGTCGAGATCAACGTGGGAGGCGAAGGCAGTCAGGAGAATGACGCCGATGGCGAACAAGGTCGAATAGACGATACCCATCGCGGCGTCCTCTTTGACTTTCGATTGGGCGTTGATGCCGTTGATGAGGAGAGTAGTCAGGAAACCGACTGCCGTGGCACCCAGTAGCAGGGGCAGCGAGGCGCGGGAGTTAGAGAGCAGGAAGGCAATCACGATGCCGGGCAGCACGGTGTGTGAAAGCGCATCACCGAGCAACGAGAGGCGGCGCAGCACGAGAAACGATCCGAGCAAACCGAGAGCGACACTGACGAGAATTGCGATCAGCAGACCGCGAATCATCCATTCGTAGGCGAGCGGTTCGATGAAGAGTTGATGCAAGCTCATCGGTTCACCCGGTGGGGATCGCTGTCCCCGATGCGGCGTTGCGCGAGAATGTCTTCCAGATGCGCCACCAGCTCGGGCGTGAGGACGTGCTCGATGCGCTCGGCGTCAAGGTGGACGTGGTCGGCGGCGATGTCGGTGTACTCGCTGAGGTAGACCTCCCAGAGTAGATGATTGCGCAGGATTCGTCGGCCGATTTCGGCACCGGTCATTGTGAGTTGAAAGGCGCCGGGAGAATCGTAAGAGAGCAATTGTTGCGCGTGCAGACGCCGGAGCGATTTTGTCAGTTCGTACGGATTGCGGCGATCAAAGGCGGCGAAGGCGTTGACGTCGATCCACTCATCCTCCGGCTTGGTGGCGGCGAGAAATTCCGCGGCCGCTTTGAGCAAATTTTCGCCTTCGGAACGGGAATGGTGGCGACGGCGACGGATCAGGCGCGGCACGATCCCCTGCCCCGGCGCGAAGAAAAGCACGCTGCCAAAGATACCGGCCGAGGCCAGCACGACGATCGGGCCGGTGGGAATCCCCGGCAGGACGTAGGAAAGGAACGCGCCGACGGCGCCGGAGGCCAGGCCGATGAGACCGGCGACGATCAGCATCGCCTTCAACCGCTTAACGAGCAGGAAGGCCGCCGTACCGGGGATGATGAGAAGTGCCGAGACAAGCACCACGCCGACGGCTTGCACCGACACGATGATCGCGAGGGTGATCAAGGCCATCATCAGGTAGTGGTAGACCGCGGTCGGAAGGCCGATCGACGTGGCGAAGGCGGGGTCGAAGGTGAAAACCTGCAATTGGCGGAAGCGGCCGCTGATGAGCAGCACCGATAGTACGAGAATCGACGCGATAATGATGACGTCGTGCGATGAAAGCGCGGCCGCCTGCCCGAAGAGGAATTTGTCGAGACCGGACTGGCTGCCGGTGGGCGAATTCTGGATGTAGCTCATCAGCACGATGCCGAAACCGAAGAAGGCGGTGAAAGTGAGGCCGAGAGCGGCGTCCGGTTTGACGCGGCGCTGGCGTGAAACGAAGCTGAAGATCGCGCTGTAAAGCAGTCCGGCGGCGAGCGCGCCGACGAAGAGCGGCAGGATCGACTTGGAACCGACGATCAGGTAGGCGAGCGCGATGCCGGGCAAAAGCGCGTGACCGAGGGCGTCGCCGACGAGCGCCATGCGGCGCAGCAGCAGAAAGCATCCGAGCACGCCGCCGAGGACGCCGAGCAAACTGCAGCCGACCAGCGTATTGACGGCGGTCGGGGTGCCGAGCGTGACGAACTCGCGCAACTGATCGAGAAAGCCGGTCTGGTGAATCTCGCCGATGCGCGCGGCCAGAAGCGGCGCGGGGAGCACGAGGAGCAGCGCGAGACTATTTCTGAGGAAGCGCGCCATGACGCTGGGTAGCCTCCGCGGCTTCGGTCAGGATCGTCAGCTTGCCGCCATAGGTTTTCTGGAGCAACTCCGGCGTGAAGACGTCCGCCGTCGGGCCGAACGCGACCTTGCGCATGTTCAGCAGCAGCAGATAGTCGAAATACTCCTTCGCGGTCTGCAGATCGTGGTTGACGACGACCACCGTCTTGTCCTGGCGGCGCAGATCGCGCAACAGGTCGATGATGATGCTCTCAGTGGCGGCATCAACGCCGACGAAAGGTTCATCCATCAGGTAGATGTCCGCGTCCTGCGCGAGCGCGCGGGCGAGAAAGACGCGCTGTTGCTGGCCGCCGGAGAGGTTGCCGATCTGGCGGTCGCGGTAGGCGGCCATGCCGATCTGCGCGAGTGCCTGGTCGACTTTTTCGTGATCGAGGCGGCGCGGGCGCTGGAATGCACCGAGATGCCCGTAACGACCCATCAGGACAACGTCGCGAACGGTGACCGGGAAATCCCAGTCGACCGACTCGCGTTGCGGGACGTAGGCCACCTGCTTGCGGCGCTGCCTGAGCTCGTCGCCGTAGATCTTGACGTAGCCGGACGCGAGCGGCAGCATGCCGAGGATGCTTTTGATGAGAGTCGACTTGCCGGCGCCGTTGGGCCCAATGATTCCCACAAGGGCGCCTTCGGGGATATCAAGGTCGATGCCCCAGAGCACCGGTTTCTTGTGGTACGAGATCGTCAGGTCGTGAATTTCGATCGGGGGCGCGGTCATGGGTTGGCTCCGAGAGCGGCGATGATGGTGCGCACGTTGGCCGACAGCATGCCGATGTAGGTTTCCGCACCGGAGCCGACGGGTCCGGCGGAATCACCGTAGAGGACGCCGCCCACGCGCGCGCCGGATTGGCGGGCAATCTCCTCGATCAATTTGGGATTCACGGAGGTCTCGATAAAGATCGCGGGGACTTGATGCTGCTTGATGAACTTGACGATGGCGGCGACATCCTGGCTGCTGGCCTGCGTTTCGGTGGAGATGCCCTGCACGCCGATGACGGTGACGCCATACTCGTTGCCAAAGTAATTGAAGGCATCGTGCGAGGTGACCAGGTAGCGGCGGCTTTCCGGAATGCGCGCCATCTCCGCACGGGCCCAGGCGTGCAGTGAGTCGAGCTGCCGTTTGTAATTCTGCGCGCGGGTCTCGAAGTAGGACTTCTCGGCAGGCAGTAGTTGCGCGAGCGCGCGGGTGACGTTATCGGCGGCGCTTTTCCAGAACGGCACCGAGAACCAGATGTGCGGATCGGGATGGCCGGCCTGGGCCGGATCGTCGAGCGCAGTGATGCCGTCGGATACGGTCGCAATCGGGCGGGAGCCGCCGGCGTTTTCGACGAGCTTATCCATCCAACCCTCGAGTTTGAGGCCGTTACGGAAGACGATCTGGGCGTTGGCGATCAGTCGGGCGTCGCCGGGCACGGGTTTGTAAGTATGCGGATCGCTGCCGGGCGCGAGAATGCCCTGCACGTCGATCTTGTCACCACCGATTTGGCTGACGAGATCGTGGATCATGGTAGTTGTCGCGACGGCGAGCGGCTTGGACTGCACCGGCGACGACAACAGGGCGGCGACGATGGCAAGTGACGAAATCAGAATTTTCATGATGGGACTCCTCAGAGTTGTTCGACGAGGATTTTGCCGGCGGCTTCCGGACCGAGGTATTGGATGCGGCCGGCGACGCGAACTTTGAGCGAGCCGCCATACTGCTCGCGCTGCAAGACCACAATTTTGCGATTGGGAAGAATGCGGCGCTGGCCGCAGTAGACCAGCAGGTCGGCGTCCTGCCCCATCACCTGCGCGACGACGGCTTCGCGGCGCTCGGGGATGTCGGCCAGCGGAACGACCTTGCGCGGCTTGATGTAGCCGGAGGCGTCGGGAATCGGCGCGCCGTGGGGATCGAAGCCGGGGTAGCCGAGCCACTGGTCGATGCGGGCTTCGAGGCGATCGGAAAGGGCGTGCTCGAGGACTTCGGCCTCTTCGTGGATTTCGTCCCAGTTCAAGCGCAGGCACTTGTGCAGGAACAGCTCGACCAGCCGGTGGCGACGGAGGATGCGCAACGCGCGGCGGCGGCCGGCGGCGGTCAGGCGCGCGCCGTTGTAGGGGCTGTAGTGCACCAGTTTGTTGGCGGCCAGCTTGCGCAGCATGCCGGAGACCGAGGGCGCCGAAATGGCGAGTTCGGTGGCGACCGCGGAGGTGGCGGCGTAGGCGTCGCTGTCGCCGGTCAGGCGCCAGATGGCCTTGAGGTAGTCCTCGACGGAGATTGATTGCGATGGCTGTGTCTTCGTCATACCTATATCTTTATTTAGCCTTGCCTAAATTATCGACAGGGATTATACGCAAATTGAGGGCGGAGGATAGAGATTTTTTTGCGGCGGGGGAAACTGAAGAACACTCCCCGTCTCGAGCCTGTGGAATGGGCAGCAGGAGCGGAGTTGCGACCGGCGGTGGATGTGAACAATCGAGATACCCAAACGGCGGGCACGAGAGAGCGAATGGAATCAACCCACCGCAAGCGGTGGGGCGCCGAAGGATGAGTGGAGCGATCCCACCGCAATCCCTCGTTCCTCGGGACGCTGCGGCGGTGGGGCACCGCCATTGGGGCACCGCACCGGGGGGGGTCAGATCAGGGGGCGATTACCAGCCGAAGATGTTGATGCGCCAGATGTCGTTCTTGGTGACGAAGATGATCAGGAGGATCAGAAAGACGAGGCCGATTTGCTGGGCGATGGCGCGGCCGCGCATCGAGACCGGGCTGCCTTTGATCTTTTCGATCAGTAGAAACAGCAGTTGGCCGCCATCGAGCACCGGGATCGGCACGAGGTTGACGACGCAGAGATTGACCGAGAGAATCGCGGCCAGGAACAAAACCGAGACGAAGCCTTGTTTGGCGGCCTCCCCGGCGGCTTGGGCGATGAAAATCGGCCCGCCGATCAGTTTCGACGATACCGAACCGGTGATGACATCGGACAGGAATTTGAAGATTTGTGCGACGTATTCGTTTGTAGCCAGGAAGCCCTCGACGAAGGCCTTACCCAGACCCATCGGCTGATACTCGACCAGTTTGCCGACGCCGATCTTGCCGACCTGAACCACTTCGCCCTGCATGTCCATCGCGGTGTCGACACGGGTGGTGACGAAGGCGCTCATGGTATCATTGCCGCGCAGCCACGAGAGGTTGACCTGCTCACCGGGTCGATTGGTGATGAGGCGGTACATATCGTTGAAGCTCGCGACGGTGGAGTCGTCGACACCGATGATCATGTCGCCCGGTTGCAGACCGGCGGCGGCAGCGGGTTCACCGGCAACGACGAGGCCGATTTTGGCGCTGGGATCATTGATCGGCTCGCCCTGGAAGAAATAGATGGCAAACAGCAGGACGACGGTGAGAACGTAGTTCATGGCCGGGCCCGCGAAGATGACGAGTGCCCGCTGCCAGATCGGCTTCGACATGAATTCGTAGGGGCGACCCTGGATGTCCTCTTCTTCCGGCTTCTCCCCGGCCATCTTGACGTAGCCGCCGAGGGGAATCCAAGAGATGCAATACTCGGTCTCGCCCTTGCGGAAACCGATCATCTTGGGCGGGAATCCGAGCGAGAAGGTCTCGACGCGGATACCGCACCACTTGGCGACGGCAAAGTGGCCGAGTTCGTGGACGAAAATCAACAGGCCCAGAACGAAGATGAAGGATAGGATGACGAGTATCACGTCTTTGTTAACGTCCGCTCGGTGTTAAGGTTCCGGTTCCGATGAAGTTCTCGGCCTCACGGCGCGCCGACCGGTCGGCCTCAAGTAGATCGTCGAGACTGAGGGTCGAGCCGCGCGGCAGGTGGGCGAGAGCGTTCGCCGTTATTATCGGAATGTCGGTGAATTTAATTTGATTGGCAAGGAAAGCGGCAACGGCGACCTCATTCGCGGCATTCAGGGCCAATGGCGCTAAACCACTTGTCTGCAACGACTTAAAGGCCTGAGCCAGCGTCGGGAAACGGACAAAATCAGGCGGCTGGAAGTCCAGCTCCAGGGGGCGCGACAGGTCGAGGCGCGGCAAATCGGTCGGGAGGCGGTCAGGATACTCGAGGGCGTATCCGATCGGCAGGCGCATGTCGGGAGGGGACAATTGGGCGATGACCGCACCGTCGACGAATTGCAGCATCGAGTGGACAATCGACTGCGGATGGATGACAACCTCGATGCGATCGGGCGGCACACCGAAAAGAAAGTGTGCTTCGATGACTTCGAGTCCTTTGTTCATCAGCGTGGCGGAGTCGATGGTGATCTTGGCGCCCATCGACCAATTGGGATGATGAAGCGCCTCCGCCGGTGTGATGGCGCCGAAGGTTTCGGTGGGACGATTTCGAAACGGTCCACCGGAAGCGGTCAAGATCAGCTTCTCGACTTCGGGATAGCGCCCGGCCAGGAGGCACTGGAAGAGTGCCGAGTGCTCGGAGTCGATCGGCAGGATGCGGGCGCCGGTGCGCGCGGCCGTCTGGCGCAGTAATTCCCCGCCGGCAACCATTGACTCTTTGTTGGCGAGCGCAAGATTGATGCCGCGATGGAGCGTGTGATAAGAGACCTCCAGACCGGCGGCGCCGACAATGGCGTTGACGACAAGATCGCACGGCAGATCATCGATCAGGGTGCGAACCGTGTCGCGGCCGGAAGTGATCCGGCAGCCGGCGGGTGCGGCGCCACGGAGTTGATCAGCGGCGGCGGGGTCAAAGACATGCAGGCGCGGAGCGTCGAATTCACGCGCCTGGGCAATCAACGCTTCGGTTGAACTTCGGCAGGCGAGCAACTCGATGCGATATCGTCCACGGTTCTTGCGGACGATATCGAGCAGACTGGCGCCGATGGAGCCGGTTGCGCCGAAGACGGCAAGGCGTTTCACTTCTTTTGGTAGGCCTTGATGATCTTCACGGTCTTGAGCGGACGATCCGGGAACGGCATGCCGTCGGGCATCAACTTCACGTCCGAGCCTTCATCTTTCATTTTGAGAAGCTGCGCTTTCCAGGCGGCATCGCGGGCGATCTTGTTGCCGTCGCCGGAGGTCTGTGTCTTGCCAATCTTGGTGACAACGTCAAAGCCTTTGATGGTCTTGCCGAAGACCGTGTACTTGTGGTCGAGGAACGGTGTCGGCGCCAGGCAGATGTAGAACTGGCTGGTGGCGGAGTTGGGATCGTTAGTGCGCGCCATGCCGAGCGTGCCGGCGTGGTGAAGCGAGTCGTTGAATTCGGCCTTGATCTTCTTGTCGGAGCCGCCCATGCCGGTACCGGTGGGATCACCGGACTGGATCATAAAGCCGTCGATGACGCGGTGGAAGATCACGCCGTTGTAGAAGCCCTTGTTGGCCAGTTCCAGGAAGTTGGCCACGTGGTTGGGGGCGACATCGGGAAACAGCTCCAGCTCGATGATGCCCTCGGAGGTTTCCAGAACGACGATCGGATTCTTGGCGAGGGCGTCGCCGGAGGATAGGGTCATAGAGACACTCACGATTAAAAGGGTTAGCAATGTGACAAGACGCATGGTTACTCCTTGCAGTTGAGATCGTTAGTTGCCCGAATATAGGGATTGCGGCGCAGACATCAATGGTTTTACGGACGAGGGGCGGAAGGTTCCCGGAGGATGAGCGGGGGGGCGTGCTGTCGGTTCGAGTCCCGAGAAGAGAAGGGAGAAGGCGATTGACGTCAGCACGATGAGTCGGGATCGCGGCTAGATTGCTTCGTCGCGGTTGAGGGCGGTGGTCATGCACGGAGTGCGGTCGCTCCTCGCAATGACAGGTGGGGGATTCTGGCGATGTGCTAGCTTTCGGGCAGGGACAAGCCCAGCCCCTACGAGCGGCATGAGAGGTTCCGTCAGGAAGGGATTCCTGACGGCGCGGGGAGAGTCAGGATCGCAGGGATCCTGACCTACGGATAAATGAAAAGAATGGATTTCGAGAGTAACCGGATGTCGAGAGTAACCGGATTTCGAGAGTGGCGTGAAGGCTATGAAATTTTGTGGCGTTTGATGCAGTCGAGACGGTTCAGGGCCTTGTGGCGCGAATGGAGCGCGATTTCGCGGTCGGACGCGGAGAGGTCCATATTGAGCAAGCCTTCGGCGCGCTGCAGTTCTTTTTGGGCGCGGCCGAGGTCGAGTTCGTCGACAAATTCGGCGGTCTCGACCAGAATCGTGGCCTTGTTGTTGGAGACTTCGATGAAGCCGCCAGAGGTGGCCATCCAGATTTCCCGATTGCTCAGATCGCGATATTTAATCTCGCCGACCTTGAGAGTGGAGATCAGCGGCGCATGGTTGGCGAGGATCCCCAGATAGCCTTCGCCACCGGGGACCACCAGCGATGTGACTTCATCCTCGAACAGGATGCGTTCGGGCGACACGATCGAGAGCTTGAACGACGCCATTAGAACTTGCCTTCGCGAATCTTCTTGGCCTGTTCGCGGGCTTCATCGAGGCTGCCGACCATGTAGAGCGCCTGCTCCGGCATGTCGTCGCACTTCCCGTCGATGAGTTCCTTGAACGAAGCGATGGTGTCTTTCAACTTGACATATCTTCCCTGCCGGCCGGTAAACTGCTCGGCAACGAAGAACGGCTGCGAGAGGAAGCGCTGAATCTTGCGCGCGCGTGAGACGATCAGCTTGTCGTCCTCGGAGAGTTCGTCGATCCCGAGAATCGCGATGATATCCTGCAGGTCTTTGTAGCGCTGCAAGATGTTCTGCACGCCGCGGGCGACGTTGTAGTGTTCGTGGCCGACGACGTTGGGATCGAGAATCCGCGAGGTCGAATCGAGCGGGTCCACCGCCGGGTAAATACCGAGCTCGGCAATCTGGCGCGACAATACCGTGGTCGCGTCCAGATGCGAGA
>CAZFNN010000029.1:0-28254 GCA_964520555.1 uncultured Ignavibacteria bacterium | reverse complement strand
ATTTAGTATATCGGCAGGTGTAGGTTTTAGCAACGGCAAAATCGAGTCCCTAACACATTTTCAAGAACTGAGTATGACCGAGTCGATGGGTTGAGGACTTGACTGAAATAATGCGGATCAGACGCTCAGCGGCGGATGCACGCCTTCCGTGATACTCGGCTCGGCGAGAGCCAGACAGCGCGGAAACGATGCCGGGAACTCGCCGGTATAGGCGTAAGCGATACCCCGGCAGCCGCCGTGACACTGGTTGAGGTGTTCGCAGGTGTGGCAATGCCCGGTAAGGTGTTTGCAGTCAGAATCGGCCACTTCGGTCATGCGCGGATCATTCCAGATTTCCGCCAATGGCCGCTGCCTGAGATTGCCGACCTCAAAGCGCGGCGAAATCAGGGAGGTGCAGGGATAGACTGCTCCCGTTGAACTCACATATAACGCCTGTTTGCCGGCGATACATTCGTGAAATTGGTAATCAGGTGGCAGAGGGCCGAAGGCTGGGTCGAACATCACCATCAACGAGTCAGTGGTCTGCGCCTCGACAACAAACTCGCGCAGCTCATCCAAATCGCCAAACTCCAGCCGACGCCGAACGGCGTCATTACGACCCCGGCCGGCCGGCACGAAGCCGCAGAAGCGTACGCCGTCGGCGCCATTGTCGATTGCCAACTTCAGAAAATTGCGCGCATCGTCCAGCGTCTCTTTGCCCAGGAGCATCGCCAGATGCAGTTGCAGCCCAGCGTCTTTGACGGCTTTCATCGCCGCGAGGATGGCGTCAAAATCCTCGATTGTGGCATTGCGCATGCGCGCGTTTCGTTCCGGTGTCGAGCCGTCAACGCTGATTTGGATCGCATAGGTCCCGCCGGCGTGCAGTCGCCGGGCACGCTCGGGTGTCAGCAACAAGCCGTTGGTGGTCACGCCGGAGCGAATCTTACCGCGCGCGAAGGCGTACTCTACCAGTTCGTACAGGTCTTCGCGCAACAGCGGTTCACCACCGGTCCAGCCGATGGCGCGGGGCGGGCCGAGCGCGATCAGCTGGTCAATCAGCGACCGCAGTTCAGAGGTCGTCAGTTCTCTCATGGGTCGCCGCCCGGCCGCTGTATAGCAGTGCGGGCAGGTGAGATTGCAGACGCGAGTAATTTCGATGCCGACGATGTCGGGTCGGCGTTTGTCGGAAGCTGGGGGTCCGGTCACAGTTGATCCTCAGATGGGACACCGGCGCCTTCACGACGCCGGTGTCGGCCAATGATGCGATTAGTCCTTCAACGGCGGAAGGATCAGAAACAGCATCTTGTAGCAGGGGCATGGCTTCGCAATTGCCGTGCTCGGGGTTTCGATGAATTTCATCCATTCACCTCCTGTTGAGAGTTGCACAGGTACCTTAGAACTAACATCTCCCGCAAGTTGTACCTCCAGGGGGAGCAATATCCGTGATGAGAGTCGGCTGCATCGGTAGCCGCTTTGGGACAGCCGCCCAGACAGAGTGGCAGGATTCTGCATTCGCGGCATTCCGACTTTGTAAAAGGATTCCACTTCTCGTAGCGGTCAAAATTACGCTGTTGCTGTGGGCTGCGTTCACCCCCAAAGATGTCCCCGACCGAAGATGAAGGTTCCAAGGAGAGTTCCTCCCAGCACTTGAACAACAACCCATTGGGGGCGACGACATAGGAATTGACATGCCCGGCGCCGCAATACCCTCCGGGTGCAATCATGGGGTATTCAATCCGGTTGATACCGCGCTCCACCAATTCGGCGTAGAGGCGCGTTTGCAGCTTGGAGAATGCTTGTGTACTCAGACAACGACCTTGGACATCCGAACAAGCACCGCCCGCCGGATTTACCGGTGCAAAGTAGATATTGACCCGCGATAACGATCCTTGCTGGCGGAGAATGTCGACCACTTGTAGAGCTGAGTCGGCGTTATCGCTGTCGATATTGATGCGCACGACAATGCGCAGGATGCGGCTGACTTCGGCGAGATTCTCGATGATCTTGGCAAAGGTTCCACGTCCGCCCGCCAGTTTCCGGCGACGATCGTGGATTTCCGGCGGTCCATCAAGCGTGATCTGTGCCTCGCCAATTCCGGCATCTTTATACTGCTGCGCCAGAGCGGCATCGAGCATGTAACCGTTGGTGATGATCGATGCCGATACCTTCTTTACACCGAAGCGCTCGGCCAGAGCGGCCAGTCGCTGTTGTACGCTGATGATCAGTTTTGAGCACAGGGTCGGCTCGCCGCCGAACCAGGTGATCATCAGGTGTTCGCTGCCGGCCAGTCGCCCTTCACAGAAGCGGAGCAGGGCTTCGACCGTGCGGGTCCCCATCATCACCGGGCTGGCGCTCTGAAAGCAATAGTCACAGCGGAAATTGCACGCCAAAGTCGGCGCAACAGTCAGGAAAAAGGCCTGTTGCGACTGACGCTGCTCGGAATTACGGCGCTCCTGTTCTGAGACTTCGTCGAGCTCATCGGCACACAGGAAGCGCGCATAGCTCATCTGCTCGCGCAACTCATTGTCTGCCGGTGATTCAGCGAGTTCCGGCGCGCGCAACAACCGCTCGAAACGCGGCATCGTCTCAGCATCAATCTCAGCCAATGCCGCGGTGACGCTGTTGAATGCAAGCCTCTTGCCCCCTGGAAGCTCGATCAGGATATTGTATCGCGATGACTTCATTAGCTTCCTTTGAAGCGAACTCTGTGAGAGACGCTCGTCAAGGTTTGTGGGTCATGTACGGCTTGGACAGTCCGTAGTATAGACTTTCTTGTCTGAGATTGTCAAGATAAATCTGACAAAAAGAGGTATGTTTGATCTCAAAGGTCGGATAAACCCTGCCAGGGCGTCCGCTACCTATGTACAAGGAGTAGCAGCCATTTGACTCGGTTGCCGACATTCCGGTAACAATTCCCCTTGACCCAATGCAGACCTGGGCATATCATTGCCACCGCGAGCTGCAGGGAACGTTTCGACCTCCCTGCGCTTTTGACTTTCGGGGAACCTCGGTTGAGCACGAGGGTTCAATCGAAGCGACAAGGATGAAAGATCAGTGTAACCGGCAGGGATAGCTCACACTGAGGCAGATGGTCAAATGGTAATGCAGCAGATGCAACAAAAGCGTCGGATTACTTACGAAAGCGCCTCGATTCCGTACGGCAAACTCTGTCTGCGCCTTGGGCTTACGCCAAATGTTTTGACCGGAATTTCGTTCCTCGTCTCGGCTGGCGCCGGGGTGCTCTACTGGCGAGGCGAATTGCTTTGGGGGGCGGCCGTAGTCTTCCTGACGATGTTCACTGACATGCTCGATGGTGCGACGGCACGTGCCGGCAACTGCGGCACCAAGTTCGGAGGCATCCTCGACCATGTCTCTGACCGCTACGCCGAGGCACTAATCCTTTTCGGTATCGCCCTCTCTGGCGCAGTCAACCCGGTCTGGGCGATGTTTGCCCTGTTCGGTATGATTATCGCCAGTTACACGCGCGAAGCGGCCGAATCGCAGGGCAAGCTCGAAAATGTCGCGGTCGGCGCAGTTGGCCGTCTCGAGAAGTTGCTGATTGTCATTGTCGGCTCCGTGGCCGAGTACTTCGTACCGGGCCATCACATACTTACCTATGCGCTGGTTATGGTTGGCGTCGTCTCGTATGTGACCAGTGTCCAGCGCCTCATCTATGCCAGAAAGCTGTTGGAAGAACGGGACAGACGCGAATGATCGTCGGGGTCGGTAACCCGGTCTTCGACCTCATCGAGACCCCGTATCTCAAGACCGATGGCCGCGTGCTTTCCGGCTGTTCGACCAACGCCTGTTTGGCGCTGTCAAAACTCGGTAAGCAGACTGCACTAATCGGCCGAGTCGGACCGGACTACGACGAAGCTTTTCGCCGCGATATGGAGCGTTTCGGAATCGAATACGCCGTGGAAGAGTCCGCTGAGTCCGGCGGCTTCAAGCTGATCTACTACGACAAGCACGGCAATCGCACGCTAGATGTTCTCGGCGACGCCGGCCCGATCAACTTCTTCCCGGAGGAGTATCTCCAGGCGGACTGGATTCTCTTTGGCCCGATCCTGCAGGAGGTTGACCTCGACTATGTCGAGTTGATTACATCGCGCAGCAAAGCCAAGATCTTCGTCGACCCGCAGGGATTCCTGCGGCGGATCGAAAACGGCCGCATCCTGCACGAGAAAACGCCGGGAATCGAGCGAATTGCCGCCCTGTCGACGGTCTTCAAGCCCAATGAAATGGAATGCAAGGTGCTTACCGGCATCGATCCGCGGGTTGACTACGAAACTCCGGCGCGAATGCTGAAAGAGTGGGGGCCGCAAGTGGTGATTATCACCCTGGCCGAAGAAGGCTCAGTTATTTTCGACGGAAAGAAGATGCATCGCATCCCGGCCTACGAAACTCTGGCCAAAGACTCGACCGGTGCCGGAGACACTTACGCGGCCGGAATGATCTATGCGATTGACAAAGGCTACGACTGGTATGAGGCGGGCTGTTTTGCCGGTTGTGTGTCGTCTGTTATGATCGAGAACACCGGCCCGGAATTTCCGCTGACGGTCGCAGAAGCCGAGCGCCGCAAGACCAACTTGCTCGCCAAATCCGCGCGCTAATCCAACAGATCTTTCGGAATATTCCCGCCGTTATCAGCAAGTTTCTGCAGCACCGTCTTGTGCAGCCACATGTTCATTTGAGCGGAATCACCCATCTTCTCTGCGGGACATCCCAGTTCAACGGCGAGTTCTTTGCGCGCGGCGAAACTGCTGTCGAGTCCGAGGAGTTTAAGTAAATCAACGATGGACGAGCGCCAATTCAGCCGCTGCGGATTGGCGGCCGCCAACGCGGAAAGCTTGCCCATGACATCGACAACCGTGATGGCCGTCGGGGTCGGCGGTGGCAGTGGTGCTGACGGCGCGGTGGGAGTAGGAATCGGCGCCGGGGGCGGTTCTACCGTTGGGCTCTTCATGCCCAATTTCTCCAAGATCTTGCCGAATATGCTCATGATTGATCCTATCGGTTAGTGGTTATCTCTACTGGCTGCTGGCACGATAAGTCTCGACGCTTCAATGAATGACAATCGGCTTCTCGTAGCAACTTCCTTCTCGTGCATAACTGAGGACCTGACTGCTCGGCCGTCGCAGAGCGGAGGGCGGGAGTAACGTAGCTTCGACCTTGGTCAGATCCTTCCGATTGCGCGGCAATTCCGACCACCCTAACCCCCTCCCTTTGCCCTTGACCTGCAACTCTGCGTCTATTAGACTTGTAGTTCTATGGACGGTGAGATCATGTGCTTAACCATAAAGGAGTTATATTTCTATGAGCAGTAAAGTTCGGGTAGGCATTATCGGCGTTGGTAATTGCGCTTCCTCGTTCGTCCAGGGAGTGGAATACTACAAGAACGCCAAGGACACCGACTTTATTCCGGGGCTGATGCACGTCAATCTCGGCGGCTACCATATCCGCGACATCGAGTTCTCCTGCGCCATCGACATCGACGCCAACAAGGTCGGCAAGGACCTCTCGGAAGCGATCTTTACCAAGCCGAACAACACCTACAAGTTCTGTTCGGTCCCCAAGGCCGGCGTCAAGGTCCTGCGCGGCATGACCCATGACGGCCTCGGCTATTACCTGTCCAAGATCATCAAAAAGGCGCCCGGCGACGCCGTCGATGTCGCCAAGGCCCTGCGCGACTCCGGCACGGACGTGGTCGTCAATTACTTGCCGGTCGGCTCGGAAGAGGCCACCAAGTGGTATGTCGAGCAAGTGCTGGAAGCCGGCTGCGGTTTCGTGAACTGCATCCCGGTCTTCATTGCCCGCGAGAAGTACTGGCGCTCCCGTTTCGAGAAGAAAGGTCTGCCGGTGATCGGCGATGACATCAAGTCGCAGGTTGGCGCCACGATCGCCCACCGCGTCATGACCCGCCTGTTCCGTGAACGCGGCGTCAAGCTGGAACGTACGAGCCAGCTCAACGTCGGCGGCAACACCGATTTCCTGAACATGCTCGAACGCAGCCGCCTCGAATCGAAGAAGATTTCCAAGACCAACGCGGTGACCTCGCAGCTCGACTACGATCTCGGCGCCGACAACGTCCATATCGGCCCCTCCGACTATGTGGCCTGGCTGACCGATCGCAAGTGGGCATATATCCGCATGGAAGGCCGCACTTTCGGCGATGTGCCGTTGAATGTGGAGATGAAGCTGGAAGTCTGGGATTCGCCGAATTCCGCCGGCGTGGTGATCGATGCCGTCCGCTGCTGCAAGCTGGCGCTCGACAACAAGCTGAAATCGGCGATGGAAGCGCCGTCGTCGTACTTCATGAAGTCGCCGCCAGTGCAGTACTTCGACGACGATGCCCGCAAGGCAACCGATCAATTCATCGCGACCTACGGCATGAAGCAGCCGGCGACCTCGCGGCTGAGAGTCGCCGCCAAGCGTCCGGCCGCGAAGAAAGTGGCGAAGAAGAAGTAGTTTCAATCTGATTGTTCAAACGGGCGCGACCTCCGCGCCCGTTTTGCGTTTGTAGAATCATCATTCCCTCAGAGGCGAGAATTCAGAATAACTGGTAACCCAGATCTCACAACAAGCCACACAATCCTCACTCTCCGGATGGGTTACTGAAAGTACGCGTGCCGCTGGTTGATGTACCCTACTCGCAGGGCTGGGACTTCTTGGCTTTCAACGCTGCAATGCTCCACCGGCAACCTTGACGCCATCGAATCCGAGTGGGGAGAGCTGAAGGCGCACCCGCCGATCCCAATGACGCCGCCGTCGGCGCAGCCAAAACGCATCGGCTTCGCCCGCGAGTAGCGTTGCCATCATCGCCACTTTTCTCCAAAATCTGATTGCATCTTCCGGCGTGATGTGACACTATGTTAGTACAATCCATCGCAGTGGTGAACTATGGCCGAATTGGCTGCCTACAAAGAAGTCTGTAAGAAGGATTTTAGTCCGGCGAAAGTTGCCGCGCTGGCGATTCGCGATCCGGAGTGCCTGGCCAAGGCGATCGCGGGGTTGGACGAATCGATAGCGACGATCAAGTATGGCTGCGACAAGGTGCTGCGCTACCTGGCGGCGCACTCGCCGGAGGTATTGTACCCGCACTTTGACGAGTTTGCGGCCAACCTGGGCAGCGACAAGACGATCCTGAAGTGGGGCGCCATCGAGATCATTTCGTACCTGGCGCAGGTTGACAGCGACCGGAAGTTTGATCCGATATTCGAACAGTACTTCGCTCCAATCAAGGGCCCGGTACTGATCACCGCAGCCAATCTGATCAAAGCTGCCCGACGAATCGCAGCCGCCCGTCCCGACCTGGCCGACCGGATCGCGCAGCGTATTTTGACGGTCGAGACGGCCCGGTACAAAACCGCCGAGTGCCGCCAGATCGCGCTATGCGAAGCCGTCAGAACTCTTGACGAGATCTCCTCCCTGGTGGCGGACAAACTGGCGGTCGTTGCTTTCGTCAAGAAACGCCTGAAGAGCCGCCGCCACTCCACCAAGCAGGCGGCCGAGAACTTCCTGCATCGGCATCGTACGTAATCGGCGTCCCGCACTCGGGAACCGATGCCCCCTCCAAAGTGTTTAAGCCACAGCAGAGATTAAATGGGTCTCTGATATACATTTGGAACTTACGACACAGGAGATTGCGGTGGCTACAAAGAAAATCATAGCGGTTGTCGGCGCGACCGGGGCTCAGGGCGGCGGCCTGGTGCGCGCCATTCTGAACGATAAGTCGGGCGAATTCGGCGTGCGGGCGCTGACGCGCGATATCAATTCGGACAAGGCCAAGGAATTGACGCGGCTCGGCGCCGAAGTCGTGGCGGCTAATGTCGACGACGTGGAGAGCCTGAAGCGGGCTTTCGCCGGCGCGCATGGCGCGTTCTGCGTGACGTTCTTCTGGGATCACTTCTCACCCGAGAAGGAGATGGAGCACGCGAACGCGATGGCGCAAGCGGCCAAGGCTGCCGGTGTGAAGCATGTCATCTGGTCGACGCTGGAGGACACGCGCAAATGGGTGCCGCTGGCGGATAACCGCCTGCCGACCCTGCACGGCAAATACAAGGTGCCGCATTTCGACGGCAAAGGCGAAGCGGACAAAGCGTTCGCCGAGGCGGGCGTGCCGACGACTTATCTGCTGACGTCGTTCTATTGGGAAAACTTCATCTACTTCGGCATGGGTCCCAAGGAGACCGCGCCGGGCAAGTATGCGATTACGATGCCAATGGGCGACAAGAAGCTGCCCGGTATCTGCGCTGAAGATATCGGCAAGTGTGCACTGGGGATCTTCAAACGCGGAGGGGAGTTTATCGGCAAGACGGTCGGCATCGCCGGCGATCACGTGACCGGCGAGCAGATGGCGAAGCTGATGACCAAGGCGATTGGCAAGGAGATCGCTTACAACGCGGTCGATCCGGAAGCCTACCGCAATTTCGGTTTCCCCGGCGCCGACGATTTGGGCAACATGTTCCAATTCAAGCGCGATTTCGAATCTGATTTTTGCGGGGCGCGCGACCTGACGTTCTCGCGCTCGCTGAATCCGGAATTGCAGACCTTCGAGCGCTGGCTCGAGAATTACGGCGCCCGGATTCCGCTGTCTTAACCAGCTGGTTGCGGCCGGCAAGTCGATACCGACAAAGAGATGTCACGGCTGGAGGAGACCGCTCCTCCGGCCGCAATGAGCATGTTCATCCTTGCGCAATCACGAGAATGGACTACATTACCCGCCATATGGTAACGATCTCTTCAATTCACCGAATCCTGACACGGGATCTGGAGGCGTTGCGGCGCGAACTGCGCGCTTACCCGAACGAAGCCGACATCTGGAAGGTGTCGAGCGGCGTGAACAACCCCGCCGGCTCCTTGACCCGGCATCTGACCGGCAACCTCAGCCACTTCATCGGCACGGTCATCGGCGAGAATGGCTATATCCGCAATCGCGAAGAAGAATTCGGCGGAGCGCCGGTAACGCTGGCGGAGTTGGAGCGGCGGATCGACGTCGCGCTGGCTTCAGTCGACGACGGACTCAGCGCGATCAACGACTTTGACCTAGAAAAGCCGTATCCGGTCGAGTTGGCCGGGATGACGTTCACGATCGGGCGCTTTCTGATCCACCTTGTCGGCCACTTCGGCTATCATCTGGGCCAGATCGACTATCATCGCCGACTTGTGACCGGCAGCAACGAGTCGGTCAACGCCATGTATCTGGCTGATCTGAAATAGATCCGCGGAGCAAGAGTGGACAGCAGCGAGCGCCGGCGGTTGGCCGAGGATAACCGCATTGCCTGGAATCAGGCGGCGGAGAAGCACTTCGTAGCGCAAGCCGGCAAGTTCCGCAAATTGTTTCAGCAATCAGGGTACAGTTGTCTCGATGAGGTCATCACAGCCAAGCTGAAGGAGATCGGCCTGTCCGGAAAAGCGGTGGCGCAGCTATCGTGCAACAACGGCCGCGAGACGCTGTCGCTACTCAATCTCGGCGCCGAATTCGCGGTCGGCTTCGATATCAGTGATGAATTCATCGCCGAGGCACAGGTGTTAGCAAAGACTGCGAAGTTGCCGGCAAGTTTCGTCCGCACTGACGTCTATGACATCCCAGATTCTTACGACCGGCAATTCGACCTGGTCTTCATCTCAATCGGCACGCTGGGCTGGCTGCCCGATCTGCAGGAGTTTTTTGGTGTGGCGGCTCGCCTGCTAAAAGACGGCGGCGATCTGGTGATCTACGAGATGCACCCGTTCCTTGAAATCCTTGATCCCGAGAACAAGTTGGAGCCGTTGAAGGTCGTGAATCAGTACTTCAACGACAAACCACTATCGGATGAGGCCGGCATGGACTATTACGGCAACCAGCAGTATCGGTCACACGTCAGCCATTGGTTCGCGCAGAGCTTCACCAAGATCTTTGGCGGGTTAGCGGACAACGGCCTGGTAATCCGCACTTTGACGGAGTACCCGCACGACATTAGCGAGGTCTTCGCCCATCTTGAGAGGCAGCCGCTCAAGCTGCCGCTCTGCTACATCCTGCACGCACAACGTCAGTAGCCCCGGCGCGCTACGACTGGAACAGGTACTGCAACTTCATAAAAAATTGGCGCGAAGACAGTGTCCAGCGGCGCGGGTCATTCGGACCGGCGCGGAGTTCGTCGTAGTTATAGGTCGAACCGGCGTAGAACACCGAAAACGGGCTGAGGCGGTAGGTCAATAGCGGATCAACCTCCCATCGCCGTTCGAAGTCGTCGTACTGGACCACCAGTCGCGCCGACAGCTCCCGGTTGAATTGATATTGGAACCGCGTCCGCGCGATATAACCCTTGAAGAATTCGGCATCGGTTTCAGCATCATCGCTGTGCGCGAAGTCAAAATAGGGTTGGATATTCAACCGGTCCACCGGCTTGAGCGTAGCCCCCACGTTGATGTAGGTTTCCTGCCCCTTCTCGACGGCGAAGCGGGCGATACCGTCGCCCTGCGAGGCACTGGCCGAAAGTGCCAGCCAGTCAAATGGCGTCGTGTTGAAGTAGAAGTTAACACGCCAGAGATGGTTGAACTCGACGCCCGCGAATTTCTCCGCCTGATTGCTGTAGCCGATACCGAAGTTGGTCTGGGCCACGCGAGTCTCGGCATCAAGTCCGAAAAAGTGTTGTTGTGACTTGAGGTCGCCGTCGAAGTTCCAACGCCGAAACACGTACGTGTTGGGAACCAGCCGATCCAACCACCTGCGATCGATATAGAAAACGTAAGAAGTTCCGACCGAGGCGTTCCGGTAATCAGCGTACGGATCGAAGCCAACCTGGGTACGATAGGCCGGTGTGACCTGGTTGTAGTCGATCGTGAAGTTCCAGCTACGTGCCGATCGCCGCAATCGCGTGATCATGCCGCTACCGTAGTAGCTCTCGCCATCGAAAGCCATCGTATGGCGGCCATAGTCGAAGGTTGCGTCGCCGAAAAAATTGGTGGCTTTCGGATCGTCCGGTTCGGCAGTATGGCTGAGAATCCACTGCCCGTCAATGCTGTAGTTGTTGGTCAGGCGGATATTGGCATCAAGCGCCGCGATCGAAGAAGAGCCGTCGCCAGTTTCGAAGCGGCGATCGGCCAGAAACAGACCGATATGTGAACCGTTGCCGATCGTGCGCGTCCCGCGAACGACATTGGCAATGCTCTTCCCGGTATTCAGCAGTACGCTCGCTTCCTCCAATGGAACCATGTAGGGCGAGTTCTCGTCGCGCGCCGATAGTGCCCCCAAAGTCAGCTTGCCGGAACGGGCGGTCAACTTGGCCGCGAACTGCGGGTCGTTGATCATACGCGTATAGAATGAGTTGAACAACGTTCGGAAGATGTCACTACCTTCCTGGAAGAAGGGCCGGCGCTCGGGGTAGAAGAGGGAGATCGTGGAATTGACGTCGATTTGGGCGACATCCGACTCGATCTGGCTAAAATCCGGATTGTAACTCCCTTCGGCAACCGTGCTCGACGAGATGGAATATTTGGCGCCCACGGAGAATTCGCCATCGATCTTGCGATTGTCGAAATCGGAATTGGGATTGCGGAACTCGCTCAATTCTCCGGTTTGGTGTGTGACAACCGACGGCATCAGCGCCAAGCCGCGGCCGGGACTGACGCTGGAGATTCCGTCCAGGCTGCCCCACTGACAGACCCAGCACTGTTCGTTGCGATCGTAAGCCGCCCAGGAGTACTGGCGATAGGCTTCACGCGGGTGAATCCGCCAGAAATCAACGCGCCACTGCTGAACCTCATTTTCCGGAAAACGTAGACTGGAGAACGGTATCGCCATCTCGACTTGATACCCGGAGTCGGTGACAGCGGCCGCTGACTCCCAAATCAGGTCGAAGCCGGTGTCTTCCTGCTGATGTGCACCGGCGCCAACGCCGGTCCAGAGGGCATCCTTCTGGACACCGTAAGCATTGACGAAAAGCTCGTACGCCCAGGCGGCCTCGCCGTAAGTATCGAGAAACACGACGACGGCATCATTACCGCCAAACTGGTCGCGCTGCGTCATTGAGGCGCGAATTGTTGATGGGTCATCATGGCAGATGAAGGCCACGTAGAGGTTATTGTTGTCATAGGTCACAAAGGCCCTAGTCTCGACCGGTGGCTGAATCTTGTCACCCGGTTGCCGCTCACAAAAATTAGCCACGCGCGTGGCACTCGACCACGCTGATTCGTCAATTCGGCCGTCGACCGAGATAGTGCCGGCCCTCGGTGCAATCGACAACTGCGGTTTGAAGTTGGGGGTGAAGTTCTGGGCGCAGATCGTGGCCGTAAGGGCAATCGTCAATAATGTGAAAAGTGTAAGTTCCCGACGAAGGCATGAGGGGACGATCTCCGACAAATGCATGAACCGTTTCAACATAGCAACTCGCAGGTTTGGAATTATGGCCGGGGAGAGGACGCGTCCCGACGACCGCCTGTAAGCGACACTGATGGCTGGAAGTCGCCGCTTGATTGCCCACCGGTTAGGCTATACGAAAGATGTGAGAAAAAAGTTTCGTCGCTACTACCGACGTAATTGAATGTGGAGAACTTAAGTCGTTTCCGGTCAATCTGCTCCGCGAATCAAAGGGGTCCCGGAAAGGGACTGCAGTGCCGGCGCAACGAAGACGCCGCTACTTCTTCACACGCTGATAGTAACCGGCAAAGGTCGTCATCCAGTTGTCGCCGCCGTCACGCGACTGCTGGATAATCATGTCGATCCGGTCGGCGGAGCGCGGCGTGATGGTCGAGCGGTCGAGAATCGTTCCGCCATCTTGGGCGGGCAACTCGCAAAGAAAACGCACGCCGCCATCGTCGGATCGCGCAGCCATCATCTTCTCCTTCAATCCGCCGAGTGCTGGAGCCGCTCCAGTCACCCAGATCATCTTCCATTCGCCCGTGATGTTGTTGAAGTAGAAAAGATTGACACCGACGAAGCCGTCGTTTTGCTCGAAGCGTTCTTCGAGGGCGCAGCCATTGACCAGCTTTTCGATACGGCTGGTGCCGATCGGCTGGTTCTCGTTGACAAAGACCTCCCAATCACCAAGCCAGAAGTCGAGCATCCTATAGGTGGATTCGTACTCGCACGGACGGGCGTTCTGATCGGCCAGCTCGAGCACCTTGGCAAAGCGCTCATCCAGGTGCATGGCGGCAAATACCGTATCGGACTTGAGAATCTCAACGCGACTAAACCCGGCCTCCAGTGCCTGTGCCAGCCAGGTAAAGGCCTTCTCGGAGTCGCGCATCTGGGCATAGGCTGATGCTAGATTGTAGCGGACAGTCTGGGTCCGGTAATCGCGGGCTTCGACTTTTTCCCAGGTGACGGCGGCTTTTCGATACTCCTTCATCATGTAGTAGGCTTGTCCCAGCAGGAAGGCGGCCTGAGTCTGGCTTGTGTCCAGCTTAACAATATCCTCGAAGGCGGCAGCGGCCTGGGGCCACTTCTCCTGCTGCAACAGCGCAGCGCCCTGCGCAAACAAGCTGTCGATATCCGCGCCGACAGCAGCATTCGCGCTTGATCGGGTCACAAGCAGCAACGCGAGGATTGGCAAAGACTTCAATACGGCATTAACGATAAGCTTCATAGATATTCCTGGACGCAATTTTGAACGTGAACTCCATCAGTCTCACAAACATTGTACAATCAAATGCCGATGACGGCAAACGGCTAATTTAACTCGGGCGCGCAATTGTCTTTTCGCGAAGATCGCCAACATCCTATATTTGGGCGATGAAACGGCGCGGAATTTTGATCAGTTTCGAGGGTATCGACGGCTCCGGCAAGTCGACCCAGGCGCGGTTGCTTTTCGAGCACTTGCGCAAGCAGCGCCGGAAGGTGCTCTTCCTGCGCGAGCCAGGCGGCACAGCGGTGTCGGAAGCCGTGCGCGCGATTCTACTCGATACTCGCCATAAGCGCTTGAGCGGGCGGGCGGAACTGCTGTTGTTCCTGGCAGCGCGAGCACAGCTGGTCGATCAAGTGATCATCCCAGCGCTGAGGGCAGGAACGATTGTGGTTACCGATCGGTTTTCCGACTCAACCTTCGCTTATCAGATCTTTGGGCGCGGTCTGCCGGCTCAGATAGTGCGACGGGTGAATGCTTTTGCCGCCGACCAGATCCGGCCCGACTTGACTTTCCTGGTCGATCTCGAGGTAAGCGCCGCGCGGGGCCGTCTCAAACAGACCAAGGATCGCATGGAGGCGTCGGCAGTCAGATTTCATCAGGCCGTCCGCCGAGGATTTCTCGCAATCGCCAAAGCAGAACCGCGCCGGGTCAAAGTGCTTGACGGTCGACTCAGCCCGGAAGCGGTCTTTGAATCGGTACGGGCCGACACGACAGCTCTGCTCAAGAGGAGAGGATTTGTACCGAACAAACCCGGCACGAAGTGAGCTGCCGCTCAGTTTCTTGTTTTTCGGCCTCACCGCGGTGCTGACACTGGGTGCCATATCGCTGTGCATCAACGACTCGCTGTTTCGTACGATGGTGGCTTTGGCACGCCAGGCGGATTTGTTGGCGCAGCGTTACTACGGTGAGGTGACTCCGGAACAGGCCTTTGCCGACGCCTGGCGCGGCATGCAACAGGCGATTCCTTTTCGCGTCGAGTTGGTCGACGAGCCCGGAGTGATCGCCGCTGCGACTCCCCAGTTCGACTGGGGATTGACCCTCACGCCGCTCGATTCGACAATCAAAGTGATGGCTGTATCGCAAACGTCGCCGTTTCAGGGCGCGCTGCAGCCCGATGATGAGATTATCGCCGTAGATGAGATTCATGCCGCGGTGCCGACCAAATTCGCCGAGTACCTGAGCGAGCGCGAGAGCACGTACGTGATGTTGCATATCCTGCGCAATGCGGCCTTAGACAGCGTGCAGGTGCTGCTGGCGCCGACGCGTGGAGTCGAGACGATTCAGGTCGATACGATCGGAGTCTGGCTCTATGTCGGGTTGCGCGGCCTGGCCCTCGATGCCGGCAGCGCGCTGCAGCGCGGGATTGACGAATTGCCGCGGCTGCAACACAGCGGTGTGGTTATCGATTTGCGGCGTTTGCGGAGCAGCGCTTACAACCTGGTCGCCAATTTGAGCACCATCCTGCGCGAAGCGGCGGCAAGCATGCCAATGGCCGTGCTGATTGATGGCAACACCGTCGGCGCCGGCGAAATGTTGGCGATGCGGTTGCGCGAGGAGTGCGGCGCTCGATTAATTGGCGCTCCCACAGCGGGCATCAATTCGCAGTTCGAAGAACTTCGCCTGCGCTCGGGGAAGCGCCTGCTGGTTTCGATCAATGAGCGAATTTTACCGGAACTTGAGTTTACCGATACGCTCGGCGCCGCCGTCGATTCGATTCGTGAGTACGCCGAGCGACAAAGGGAGAACGCCGTGTTGCCCGATATTGAATGTCAAGAGCAGCGCCTCTCGCCGGTGACCTTTGAGCTGATCCACCGCGGACTGATCGTGGAATTTGTCGCGTCACAGGCGGAACAGCCGTTTCCGGCGCCGGAAAACGAAGCGAAGCTGTGGTCAGAGTTTCTGGTCTTTCTGGACCGGCGACGATTCCACTTCGACCCGCTGGGCGATGTTCTCAACGATCTGGAAGCGCATGAGGCAACTCCGGAAATGCGACCCGTGATTCGCCGTTTGCGTGACCTCAGGGGGCAAGTCGAGCCGAACAATTGGGGAGAACACCGCGACGAAATCTCGCGCCAGATTTTGGAAGCGTGGTATCGCGTTCGTGTCAGTGTTGCCCCGGCGCCACCAGCGCTGCGGCTGCGTTTCTCCGATAGCTGTCTCGCCAGAGCCATTCAATATCTGCAAGGTGCGCAATGACGCAGCCGCTGCTGATTTTCGCGCTTTCAGTTGGAGTCGGCGGACTGTCGTCGCTGCTCGGCATCGGTGGCGGCATCTTGCTGGTGCCGATTTTTACTTTGATCCTCAAGCTGCCGGTCCATCAGGCCATCGCGCTCTCGCTGTGTTGTGTGATGGCAACGTCGGTGACTTCAGCGACCAAGTACTTGTCGAGCGGTCTGATCGACCTGAAGGCAGTGCTGCTTCTGGAAACCACAACGATCGTCGGCTCCTATTTTGCAGGCAAGTTGGCGGGACTGGTGCCGGAAGATATCATCTCGATTGTCTTCTCTGCGCTCATGATCACGTCCGCCGTCGTCATGTTGCTGGGGCGGCACGAGGCCAGGCCGAAAGACGGCGCTGTCGGTAACGGCTATCCGCTGGCGCTGGGCGTCTCGGTCTTTGCCGGCGGTCTGGTCGGATTGCTCGGAATCGGCGGCGGGATCGTGAAGGTTCCGATCCTGCAAATGACTTTGGGCAAGTCAGTGAAGGAAGCGGTGGCGGCCTCGTCGATGATGATCGGCATCAGCGCAGCGGTGGCCGTGATCCCGTATATGAGCCGCGGTGACGTTCCACTCGACTGGGTGCCGTTCGCAACTCTGGGCACGGTGCTGGGCGCGTTCGCGGGATCGAGTCTGTTTCACAAGATTGAGTCGCTCTACATCAAGTTGCTGTTTGCGGCAGTGCTGTTGTACACGGCAATTAGCATGATCATCGAGGGTCTGCGCCGATGACGGGCTGGCGCGATTTCGACCGGTTCATGGCGGTAACATATCGAGTCATCCTGATCGTTATGATCGCTGCGCTGGCTGTCGCCGGTACTGTGGCGTTCGCCGGTGGTGAGCGTAAGACTCTGCTACAGACGATCCTGATCCAAGTTTACTTCCTGGCGATTCCCGCCGCTTTGTTGGCCTTTGCGCTGAACGCTTTGCGGCGAAAGGCACTGCTACCGGGATTGACGGCCCTTTCCCTGGTGGTGATCTGGGGGGTGTTTCGACTAATCGGATGAGTACCCGGCGCGCTCTTAGAGTGTTTACGGATTTTGACGGTACCATTTCCGCCAAAGATGTTGGTGCCTCGCTCTTCAACCACTTCTCCGGCAAGCGTAATTCTGGCACAGTCAAGTTGTGGATCGAGCAGAAGATTACCTCCCGAGAATGCCTGTGGCGGGAGTGTCACTACATCGCTTCGACGCGCGAGGAAATGATCGCCGCGCTGCAACGAATCGAAGTTGAGCGCGGATTTGGTGAGTTCGTGGCGTTGTTGTCCGGACGTGAGATACCGCTGCACATCGTTTCCGACGGTCTCGACTTCTATATCGACGCCTTTTTGAGTACAGCCGGATTCGCCGGATTGGACATTCATTCCAACCGCGCTCATTTCATCAACGGCGGGATCATTCCGACTTTCCCTTATTTCACCCGAGGCTGCGGCTTTTGCGGTACCTGCAAAGGCGAGCGAGTGCGCACGTTGAGGCAGGAGGGTGAGACAACGGTTTACATCGGCGACGGGTTCTCCGATCGCTGCGCCGTCGGCGTGGCCGATATTCTCTTTGCGCGCGACGATCTGGTGAATGTGGCACGGGAAAAATCGGTTGACTGGCTGGGATTCGCTGACTTTTATGATATTATCGAGTATTTTGAGAACAATCTGCTGTAGCGCAAGACGGAATAGGAATCGCGATAGAAAATGAAGACAGTCATCATGGCCGGCGGGTTCGGCACTCGACTGCGACCTCTGACGCAGAGTCTGCCCAAGCCGATGGTGCCGGTAGCCAATCTGCCGATGCTGCATCACATCGTCAACCTGTTGAAGAAGCACGGCTTACGGGATTACGTCACTCTCCTATACTTTCAGCCCGAAGAGATTCAGAACTACTTCCGCGACGGCACGGCACTGGGTGTCACTATGAAATACCTGCTGGCCGAGGACGATCTTGGTACGGCCGGCGCAGTTAAGAACGCCGAAGAACTCTACCACGGTAATCGCGTGCTGGTCATCTCCGGTGATGTACTGACCGACTTTGACCTCACGGCCGCGGTCAGCTATCACGAGTCGAGGCAGGCCGAAGCCACGATTATTCTGACGCGGATGGAGAATCCGCTCGCCTACGGAGTGGTGATCACCGATGCGGACGGGCGGATTTCGCGGTTTTTGGAGAAGCCGACCTGGGGCGAAGTCTTCTCTGATACGATCAACACCGGCATCTACATTCTCGAGCCGCAGGTCTTCGAGCGTATCCCCAAGGGCAAGAGCTTTGATTTCTCGCAGAACCTGTTCCCGGCAATGCTCAAGGAAGGCGCGCGATTGTTCGGCTACGTTGCCGAAGGATATTGGCGCGATATCGGGAATCTGTCGGAGTACCAGAAGGCGCATCTGGATATCCTGCAGGAAAAGGTCGGCATCGAAACCAGTTACAATAAACTGCACCGGGAGAACGCGACCGTCTGGATCAGCCGTGATTTTCATGTCGACGAAAACGCGCGGTTGACCGGCGCGGTGGTTGTCGGCGACGGCGCTACGATCGAGGCGGGAGCATCGATCAGCAACTCAGTCATTGGCGATCGCTGCCGGATCGCCGGCGAGGCCGTGATCGAGAATTCCGTGATTTGGCACGACACGACGGTTGGCTCCGGCGCTCACATCTCCCAAGCCATTGTCTGCAACCACGTCACGGTCGAGGACAAGGTCAGTATCAATGAAGAGGCCGTGATCAGCGACCACGTGAAGCTGCGGAGCGGCGCTACGGTCAAGTCGAATTGCAAGATCTGGCCGGGCAAGGAAGTTGAAGCCGGGGCGACAGTCTCGTCCTCGCTGATTTGGGGAGAGAAGTGGAATCGCGAGCTTTTTTCCGACTCTAAGGTTTCCGGCCTCGGCAATATCGAGGTAACCCCAGAATTTGCCGCCAAGCTGGGCGCCGCTTTCGGCGCGACGCTGGCGCGCAATCAATCGATCGTCGTCAGCCGCGGCGCTTCGTCGGCCTCGCGGGTGTTCTCGCGCGCGTTTGCCTCCGGGTTGTTGTCGTGCGGCATCAACGTTGTCGACTTGCAGACGCTGCCGATTCCAGTAATGCGCTACGAGCTGAAATCCAGTAAACACGGCGGCGGTGTGCATGTACGTCAGAACCCGGTGGATTATCACATCACCGACTTGATCTTCATCGGTCCCGACGGCATGGACTTGCCGACGCGCAAATCACGCGCCATCGAGACGCTCTTTGCCCGTGAGGATTTCCGCCGCGTCGGCGTCGAAGGTGTCGGCACCCTCGACTATCCGACCCGAATTGTCGAATCGTACCGCAGCGACTTCCTCAAGCACATCGACGTTGAGGCGATCGTCAACCGACGCTTCAAGATCGTGATCGACTTTATCCACGGCGGCGCCTCGGAGATCTTCGGCAGCATCTTCAGCACTTTGAATGCCGAGCTGATCTCGATCAATGCTTTTCCGAATCCAACTCTGCCGCCGGCCCAGAGCAGCAATTCGATTGAGCAACTCGGTTCGATTGTCAAGTCACTCGGCGCCGATTTCGGAATCCAGTTGGCCCGCAGCGCTGAAAAAATCACCGTTGTCGATCGGGACGGCGAGCGGATCTCGGATCAGTTGTTGCTTTTGATTGTGACATCGCTGTTCCTGAGTACTTACCAGACGCGGAAAATCGCAGTACCGATCATGGCCAGTATGGGGGTTGAACAGATCGCTCAGCAGTACGGTGTGCAAGTTCTACGAGTGCGCGGGGATCATCTGGCGATGATGCAGGCATATATGGGCGATGAGGTTGATTTCGTAGGCGGCACCCGCGGCGGCTTTTTGCTCTCCAAGTTCCAATTGGGCGCGGATGGCATGTTCGCGACGGTCAAGCTGATGGAAATGCTTGCTCGCAATCGCGCGGATCTGGCGGAATTGCGCCGGGAGTTCGAGAAATACCACGCCGCAACTCGGCAGGTTCCCTGCTCCTGGTCGAAGAAAGGTCAGGTGATGCGTCTGCTGATGGCCCATACCGAAGGCCGCGAGCGGCAATTGGTCGACGGCGCGCGGTTCCTGGAGGATGGCGGTTGGATCTGGATTGCACCGGATCGCAATGCGGCGTATTTCACTGTCGTTGCTGAATCGGAAGACCGCAGGCGCGCAGAGGAACTGGCGGCAGCCTATCACGAGCAGGTCATACGCTGGCAGCAGTAGTCGCGGCGTCGTTCTTCAAATACTGAACTTCCACGCGCACCAGAATTGTGGGTGCTTCGGGTCGGGCGGGCAGCAGATACATTCGGTTTGAATCCGCGGATCGATCGTTTGCGCAAAGAGGGAATACTCGACAATACCCACCTCCTTGCAGGGGAATGGTTGCATCTGCTGCCGTTGGCGTGCCGATTGCACGCGGCAATCGGTCATCCGGAAGGTGAAGCTGGTCGGCGTCTCATCGACGATATCTTGCACGTTGATATAGGCGTAAAGCCGATAGCCCAAGGCGAGCTTGAGCGCTGCCAGCCCTCCGTCAGGGGCGATATTATGTCGCGCCATGATGCGCTTGGCTTCGATAACGGTGAATCGTTCCCAGGCCAGCTTATCGAGTTCGATCGCCTTGTCCATTCCAAACGATTGTTCAACCGCTTGGAACCACAAGCCATCGTGCGCCAGCCAAAGTTTGGCGGCGTCTTCCAGCATGCCGCGTTCGTGCTCGTTCATGCTATTTGAGTACCTCGGAATCGGCTTTGGGTTGCTGCCAGTGTTGTACGATTCCCCAAGCTGTGGTGGAGATGCCTTCGAGCTGCACATTGCCGATCACCTCGGCGATGGCGAAGCCGGACGTATAGAATAGGCGGGCATCATGGAAGGCAACATTGAGGTCGAGACCAAGTTCGCCGACAGCGACGATCTTGCGATTGGCCAGCCACTCGAAGATCTTGCGGTCGCGCTGGATCTCTGCCGACCCGATGCGTACGTGCTCGGAGCCCTCAGCAGCAGCAATTCCGCCATCACGGTCAATTACGACGAAGTTCTTGAGCAGGCGATCGCCTTCCGTCGTGGAATCAGCAGAGGCGATGATCGTACCGCCCGATTCTGTCTTGACGGCGAGCCAGTCGTAGTTCGTGAATTCAATTCCGGTACCGGACTTGTCGATGATATTGAAGCCTTCGAGTTGAATCAGCTCATAGATCACAGTGCCGCGAATTTCAGATCCCTTGTAACGCAAAAGACCAATGCCGATACCGTGTGCGCGTCTGCGCTCGCTGCCATTCGTGTTCAATTGTACCGGCTGCAGATCGGTAAACTCCATTTCGAGCGAAATACCGCGCCAATTGTAGCGGATGATGCCGGACTTCGCGGGGGCCGTCCACTCGAGACCGCCAAATGTGAACGGTGCCTGTTGTTCAAGCTGTTGAGCTTCGTGGCGCATCTTGGTGTAGGGTAAGGCTTGCCAGAATGGGCTTTCGAGAATGAAGCCCGAGAAATCGCGTTCGGCGCGAATGAATTTGTTGTCCTTAAGCGCCCGGCGGAAGGTGAACGCGACTGCGCTTCGGAGCGTATCTTGCCGCGCCAAGAAGACAAAGTTCTCGATGATGCTGTAGTTCTTGTGCTTGGCATCAAGGCGGACTTCCGTCGGCACGAGCGCATCGGCGTCGACGCGGTGAGCCTTGTCGACGAACCCTGATGCGCCGTCAAAGCTGCCGCCGATGTTGCGGCCGCAGCCGAGCAACGTCAGGACCAGGAAGAATGACCCGACAAACGCAAGTTTCAGCCACATCTTGACAATATGGTACCAGAAATGCCGCGCCAGACAAGGCAAAAGTTCACCTCAGGATCGGTTGCCTCGCGGACGGAATCGGGTATATTAATACGATATGCTACTGGCAATCGATATCGGCAACACCAATGTCGTGATCGGCTTCTACGAAGGCGAGAGGCTGTTGACCTCGCTGCGTTTCGCCACCGATCATGCGCGCACGGCGGACGAATCGGCGTTACTGCTGAGTCAGTTCATGCAGATGAAAGGGCTCGGGGGCGTGGACGGAATCGCCCTGGCTACGGTCGTGCCGCGCCTCGATCCGGTATTCCGGCAAATGAGCGAGACCCATTTCGGGATCGAACCGCTGGTGGTGCACGCGGGGCTCAAATTCAATATCCGTTTTGACTATCCCCATCCCAACGAGATCGGAACCGACCGCATCTGCAATTCCGTGGCGGCGTTCGCGCGGTTCGGCGGGCCGGCGATCGTCGTTGATTTTGGCACGGCAACGACGTTTGATGTGATCTCGAAGGACGGCGCTTATTTGGGCGGAGTGATTGCCCCCGGCATCGAGACGGCCCAGAGCGCATTGGCGCATCGCGCGGCGCAGCTTTTCAAGATTTCGTTTGAAGCGCCCAAGTCGCCGATCGGCAAGTCAACGGAAGAGGCCATGAAAGCCGGTTTCTATCTCGGCGCAGTCGGGCAGGCGGATTACATCATTGAGCAGCTTCAGAAGGAAATGGGAACCCCGCCGCGAATCGTTGCAACCGGGGGCTTGGCCAGCCTGATTGCACCGGCCTCCAAATACATCAAGGACGTCCTCCCCGACATCACTCTCGACGGTCTGCGGTTGATTTACGAAATGAACCAGTAGGACAGACATTCTTGTCTGTCGCAGCCGTACCAGACGCTACTTTCGGACAGAAACGTTCGCCCTATCTGGCCTGCGCCGACATCACCGAAAAACGCCGCGCCAGATCCATGTAACCTTGCCGCGCATAATCGATCGCTTCACCTAGGATGCGAGTCGCTTCCTGCGAGGCGTGGAAGCCCATCGAGTTCTCCGCCGCAACATAATCCAGACGCCATTGCGCCTTGCGATGGAAATCGCGCGGGGCGACGAGGGCGACGCTGTCGGCGCCATTGATTTTGGCGGCCTCGATCGCCTTGATCAGATCGATGACGGCTTCTTCGGCGCGAATCATCATCGCCTGTGTCTTGTCCTGAATCCGCTCCGCACGGGCGAGAATTTCATCTTCCGGATAACGGTGGCAGTTCTGGCAGGCGCGGGCGATGTTCAACAGCGGGCTGCGCACATGATGATCGCTGATCTTGACGGCGCCCTCACGGTAGTAAGGCATATGGCAGTCAGCGCAGGCGACGCCGGAACGCGCGTGAATTCCCTGGTTCCACATCTCGAACTCCGGGTGCTGCGCTTTGAGCGTCGGCGCGCCGGAGGTGGCGTGCGTCCAGTCCTTGAAACCGGCGCTGTCGTAATAGGCTTCGGCACTCTCGACCGTCAGTCCGTTGTGCCACGGATAGGTGAGCAGCTTGCCGGTGCCCTTGAAATAGTACTCGACATGGCACTGGCCGCAGACGAAGGAGCGCATCTCCTGCCGGGAGGCCTCGATGTTGGGGTTGTACGGCTTGGCGCGATTGCCCTTCTGCCAGCGTGTGATGCTGGGGAGATGCGGCAGCGAATAGTCGCTCTCGGCCAGACGCTGGATACCATTCAAGAACCCCGGCCGCGTCACGCGGAGCGCCATCGATTTGGGATCGTGGCAATCCATGCAGGTCACAGAATGGTCGACCAGTTTGCGCGCTTCGGCGTACGGCATGCCGCAGACGATTTCGAAGCCCTTCATCAACTGCGCCAGCGTGTCACTGTCGGGCACGCCGGCTTCGCGGCCCTTGGCGCGGTACGCGGGAATAATGGCCGAATGGCAATGCAGGCAGGCGCCCGGTTGCTGAAACTTGATCACGCGTTCCGTCATGTCCTGATCGGAGAGCATATACGCATGACCGCGCTCTTCGCGGTAGTCGACGCCGAAGGCGTAGCCGTTGAACAGCTCACGCCAGCGCGGGTCGGCATCCAGCTTCTGAAAAGCGTCGCTGCCGCCGTGCTTGGTGCGCACCGTGTCGACCGTGCGCAGGTAGTTGTCGTACTGGCGTGGGAAGTTCTTGCCCCACTCCTTCGGGTCGATCGTGTTTTCGTCGATCGCGGCGACCTGGAATACGACCTGTTTGGCTTCCTCTTTCCGCAGCGAGATATTCTGCATCAGCAGCAGCACGGCGAAGGTCGCCGCGGCGATCACAATCAGAATCAGCGCGTAGAGCCACAGGCGGGACGACTGTTTTTCGGCCATAACTGATATATCCTCCTAATGGGCTGCGCCGTGGCCGACCTCGCGGTGGCAACGCACGCAGTTTTGATGATCATCCGCATGGGTGAACGTCCCGACCGATTCGCTGATCAACTGCGCGTGGCAGCGCAGGCAGTTCTGCTGCAGCACTTCGCGGTTGGCGGGGCGAATGGCGATCGGTTCGTGAAAATCCTGGAACGTGAATTTGCGCGAGTGGTTGAAGCCGTTCTCGGCCTTGACGATGTAGCGGCCGGGGAACGACGACGGCAGGTGGCAGTCGTTGCAGACCGCGACGCCGTGATGGCTGCCCTTCTGCCAACTGTCAAATTGCTCGCGCATGATGTGGCAGTTGATACAGACATTGGGATCGTCCGATAAGTAGGAACCGCCCTTGGCGTAGTAGAACGTGTAGAAGCCGATCCCGAAGAACAGCCCGGCGACGATCACGATCGCCAAAAGCCATTTGGAGACGGCGGTCTCGGATCGGGATTCAGGAGTTTGCGTCATCAAGGCGTCGATCCTCCATCGACAGGCAATGAGCAGTTCGCGCGAGCCGAAGTCCACCATTTTCTTCGGCGGGAGGGAGGATGGGAGGAATGTTGGGAGAAGTCTTTGACTTTAGTCAAACCGAGCTTGAAAACGTGACGTCCTCAATAGCGCGTACGTCGATCGATAATAGAATCAACCGTCAACTCCCTTCGTCACGGTACACCAATCCCGGGTTGTTGAGGGTGTAATCCTATTCGAAGGCGTCGAATGGTCACAGAGACGGGATTTGACCTACGCTGTTGGCAGTAGGTCAAAACCCGTATGCTGTGGGCGCGTACAAACCAGATTTGTTCAAGAGGGAATCGGGTGGAACGCAAGGGCCAATTCTGGAGGGTTGTGACATTGTGCATCGATCAATTTCAAACCGTCAGATCCCTCCGCCACAGTAAACCGATCCCGGGTTGTTGAGAGTGTGATTCCATTCGCAGGCGTCGAGAAGTCATAGAGACGGGATTTGACCTACGCTGCTGCTACTCTGTAAGCTCAGTTACAAGAAAGCCAGCCTTGTAAGCTCCCCCAAGGAATCCTGAGTATCTGCCAGAACGAATCGTCGCCTCGTCTCCGGGTTCGCCGTTGGTTCCGATGCCGGCCAACAACTGAGAGTGTAGCGTGTACCCGGCCACGGAATACTTAGACGGCAACGCGAAGCTTGTGTCAATTGTAGTGACTGTCGTGTCGAGCACGAAAACGATTTCTTGAACGTCTCTGTAGGACACGACGACCGAGAAAATGTAGAACTCCGCATCTTGCGACCGAACCCACTCGAATATGATCGGGCCACCAGAGGAAGCCACTTCTCCCGGTGTGATGATTCGTGTGGAATCTGGAATTGTAATCTCAAAGGTAATCGTGTCTCCATCGAGAACCGCGGTCACCGGCACGTACTTCACATAATCTGTCTGGAAGTCGTCACTGAATGTAGGGAATCCAACGTCAGTCCTCTCGAGGTCTCCGTTGATCCAGGCAAATGCATCCACTGTTGGCACCGGGTCACCGATGAACCCGGCAGTTATCCCCAAGCTTGATTCGAAAACACCCCAGTCGGGGTCGGTAGCATGAAAACTGGCGCTGCAATAGAACAGCACGTTCGTCTTATCAACGCACGTCGGGCACTCGTCGTCGCTACACCCGCAACAGAGCCACAAGATTGGGAACAAAAGGAGCAGTCGCTTGATCATGAGCTTTCCACCTTTCTGCTGCGACTTAGCGCATTTAGTTCTTGTCGTAGAGAAAGGGCTCTTGATGCAGCGATGTCAAGTGCGATGTCTGAATTTTAACCGAGAAACTCCCTCGTTGACAGAATTTCACTTTCGCATATCTTATCTAAGTAGTTGCAACACCTGCCGATTACCTAATAGACAGCGTCCACTGCCAAGGCCGTGGACAGGAATCTCTTACCAGAAACCGAGCTTGAGATGACCCATCATTGTATTCGATCTGACCAAACCTCTGTGACGATCGCACTTGCGATTGGCCTCATAGTAGCTTTCGGCGTATTTGGCGCCCTCCTCGCTGACTCCCTAGCGCCGCGCCAACCGCTGACCGACGTGCCGCTCTTCACCCAGCCAGGCAAACAGTACGAACTCAACGTCAAGTTCCGCGATGATCTGCTGATGCGCGCCACGGCAGACGGCACGGTCTCATCCCCCGCAAAGGCGGCCGCCGATAATGTGTCGAGAGCTGCGGGTCAATTTGAGATGCGGTTCGAGCAATTGATTCAACTGCCGGATGCGAAAATCGAAAAACTCGAACAGCGCGCCGCAACGATGTCCCGTGAGGCGCAGCCCGATTTACGCGGCATCATGCTGGTCAAGATTGCCGGCGCCGACAATGCCGCGCTTGAATCCTCCGCTCGTGCTCTGCAGGCGCTGCCGGAGGTCGAGTATGTCTATCTTGCCGAGGTGAACCCGCCGCCTCCGGGCGACTATGCGCCGCCGACGCCAGATTATGCTGCGCTGCAGAGCTACCGCGGCCCCGATCCGGGTTTCAATGTCGACTATCTCTGGACGCGCAACGGCAAGGGACAGAATGTGCGCTACTCCGACTGCGAGTACGGCTGGGACGTGCTCCATGAGGATCTCGTCGATATCCCGATTATCGTTGAAGCGGGGCAGACGATGAATTCCCCCTTCGGCAACGACCACGGAACTTCTGCGGTCGGAATCACCGCAGCGCCGGACAACGGATACGGCGTCACCGGCATTGCCCCGCTGGCGGCGAGCGTTAATGTCTATCCAGAAATCTCAATTGAGGAAGGCTCGCGTCGCGCGACGTGCATAGCCAATGCGATCGCCGATTCCGATCCCGGCGATGTCGTTTTGCTCGAGATGCAGACCGGCGGTGCGGGCGGCGGCTACGCTCCCGCAGAATACGATCCGTCCGTTTGGACTGTCGTAAAGAATGGCGGCGACCAGAATGTCATCGTCGTGGCGGCGGCCGGTAACGGCAATCAGGACCTCGACAGCGCTCCCTACGCCAGCTACATGGCACGGGGCGACTCGAAGTCGATCATCATCGGCGCCGGATCGTCAAATTTGGGGCACCACAAGCTCGATTTCTCCACTTACGGCAGCCGCGTGAATGTCCAGGCCTGGGGGCAAAACGTATTCACTTCCGGTTATGGCGACTATGCTGTCGTCGGCGGCGATAATCATCAAAGCTACACGAACTCCTTTAATGGCACCAGCTCGGCGTCGGCGGTCTCGGCAGGATTAGTGACAGCGCTGCAGTCGTACGCCAAGCAGGTGATCAATCGACCACTCACGCCGCTGGAGATGCGTACGCTTTTGATGCTGACTGGCACACCACAGGGCACTGGCGGTCACATCGGTCCGGCGATCAACCTGCGCACCGCCGCCATCGCACTGTGCCTGTACATGACTTCGCCGGTCGATGCAGATCACGACAATGTCAACGATCCATGCGATAATTGTGCGAATGCGGCCAATCCCAATCAAGATGATCTTGACGGCGACGGCATCGGCGATGCCTGCGACAGCGATTCTGATAATGACGGAATCGACAACACCACCGACAACTGCCCGCTGGTCGCCAATCTCGACCAAGCCGACACCGACAACGATCTGGTCGGCGATGCTTGCGACAACTGCGTCTCTACGCCGAACCCCGAGCAGTACGATGAAAATGGCGACGGTATCGGCGATGCCTGCGACGGCCAACTACATATCCAGAATTACACCATGCCGGACGGTGTCTTGAATGATCCCTATTCCTTGAGCCTTCATGCCATCGGCGGAACACCGCCGTACACGTGGAACTTCCTCGGCGGCGATCTGCCCTTTGGCTGCAATTTCAACGGCGGGACGACCGGCACGATCGACGGCACGCCGGTATATGTGGCGACGTTCTACTTCAGCTTTGAGTGCCGCGATTCCGGTATTCCCCAGAAAGCGGACACGATGTCGGCCAGCATCAGGATTATCGAACCGCCCTACGTCTGCGGCGATGCCGATGGCAGTGCAGCTGTCAACATCTCGGATGCGGTGTATCTGATCAGCTACATTTTTGCCGGCGGTCCAGCACCGAATCCACTGGAATCCGCCGATGCCGAATGCTCCGGCGCGGTGAATATCTCGGATGCGGTTTACCTGATCAGCTTCATCTTCTCTGGTGGCCCGGCACCGTGTGCAGGGTGTTAGCGACTGCTAAGCTTCGACCTGATTTGCCTCAGTCGTACCAATAAGATATTGTACGATAACACCTTAGGCTGCAATACGCTCGATCGTCCCAAAATCTGATTGACCCCGGAAACCTTCCCCGATATATTCGCGTACAAGCTGTTAGCACTCGACGATGA
>CAZFNN010000028.1:0-32109 GCA_964520555.1 uncultured Ignavibacteria bacterium | reverse complement strand
CCCCGGAAACCTTCCCCGATATATTCGCGTACAAGCTGTTAGCACTCGACGATGAGGAGTGCTAACAAGACAGGTGCCGCCTGCGTATCGTAGGCGATTGACTGAGATCTTCGGTGCCCCACCGCTTGCGGTGGGTGTGTCGACTAGCGCACCTAACGTTGAAACGACAGAAAGCAGCTTTGAAACACAGCGCAATTAACCATCCACTATTCATTCTATAAGGAGTGCATTAATGAACATCCAACCGTTGCAAGACCGCGTTCTGGTGAAGCCGCTTCAGCAGGAAGAGGTCAAGAAGGGCGGGATCATTATCCCCGATACCGCCAAGGAAAAACCGCAGGAAGGTCAGATCATGGCCGCCGGTCCGGGCCGCCTCTCCGATGAGGGCAAGCTGCTGGCGATGTCCGTCAAGGTCGGCGACAAGATCCTCTACGGCAAATATTCCGGCTCGGAAGTCTCCGTGGACGGCGCCGAATTCCTGATCATGCGCGAGTCCGATATCCTCGCGGTACTGAAGTAATCCAACGAATCAAGGAGTATTACCAGAATGGCTAAGCAAATAGAATTCGATTCGATTGCCCGCGAGAAACTGCGCAAGGGCGTCGACAAACTGGCCGATGCGGTGAAGGTCACCCTCGGTCCCAAGGGCCGCAATGTCATCATCGACAAGAAATTCGGTTCCCCCACCGTCACCAAGGACGGCGTCACCGTCGCCAAGGAAGTGGAACTCGAAGATCATTTTGAGAACATGGGCGCCCAGATGGTGCGCGAAGTCGCCAGCAAGACCTCCGATGTCGCCGGCGACGGCACCACCACCGCCACCGTGCTGGCGCAAGCGATCTATACTGAAGGTCTCAAGAACGTCACTGCCGGCGCCAACCCGATGGGCATCAAGCGCGGTATCGAGAAGACCGTCGTGAAGATCATCGACGAGCTGAAGAAGCAGTCGAAGCCGATTGCCGGTAAGAACGAAATCGCCCAGGTCGGCACCATCTCCGCCAACGACGACAAGCAGATCGGTAACCTGATTGCCGAGGCGATGGAGAAGGTCGGCAAGGACGGCGTCATCACCGTCGAAGAGGCCAAGACCACCGACACCACGCTGGAAGTTGTCGAAGGTATGCAGTTTGACCGCGGCTATCTGTCGCCGTATTTCATCACCAATCCGGAATCGATGGAAACCGAGATGGAGGATGCCTACATCCTGATCCACGACAAGAAAATCTCCGCGATGAAGGAATTGCTCCCGATTCTCGAGAAGATCGCCCAGACCGGTCGGCCGCTGCTGATCATCGCCGAAGACGTCGAGTCCGAAGCTCTCGCCACGCTCGTGGTCAACAAGCTGCGCGGCACGCTGAAGGTCTGCGCCGTCAAGGCCCCGGGCTTTGGTGATCGTCGCAAGGCGATGCTCGAAGATGTCGCCGTCCTCACCGGCGGCAAGGTGATCTCGGAAGAGCTTGGCTTCAAGCTGGAGAACACCGTGCTCTCCGATCTTGGTGTGGCCAAGAAGATTGTCATCGACAAGGAAAACACCACCGTCGTCGAAGGCAACGGCAAGCAGGCCGATATTAAGGGCCGCATCGAGCAGATCAAGCGCCAGATCGAGGAAACGACCTCCGATTACGACCGCGAGAAACTGCAGGAACGCCTGGCCAAGCTGGCGGGTGGTGTGGCCGTGATCAACGTCGGCGCCGCGACCGAGACCGAAATGAAGGAGAAGAAGGCGCGCGTGGAAGACGCTCTGCACGCGACTCGCGCGGCGGTTGAGGAAGGGATCATCCCGGGCGGCGGCGTGGCTCTGCTGCGCACGATTCCGAAGCTCAACGACATGAAGCTGGACGGCGACGAGATGATCGGTATGCAGATCGTGCGCCGCGCGCTCGAAGCGCCGATTCGCTTCATCGCCGAAAACGCCGGCGCCGAGGGTTCGGTCGTCGTCGAGAAGGTGAAAGGCCAGAACGGCGCGTTCGGTTTCAACGCCCAGTCCGGCGAGTTCGAAGACCTGATGAAGGCGGGCGTCATTGACCCGACCAAGGTCACGCGTTCGGCGCTGGAGAATGCGGCCTCGATTGCTTCGCTGCTTCTGACCACCGAAGCGATCATCTGCGACAAGCCGGAGAAGGAGAAGGCGGCTCCGCCGATGCCTCCTGGCGGCGGCTACGGCGACATGTACTAAGCCGAAGAGGTGTAATGATGGACGCGGCGCTGGAAACGGCGCCGCGTTTTTTCTTAGATGAAAGGTGTTAGCCAAGTAGGTCGAAACCCCCACGAAGTAGCGGCGCCAATCCCGCAAACACCCCCACCGGGGTTTCGACATTTTTCCTGTCAATTAAAGATGGTCATCCCGAGCAACAGAAACGAGATCACTACATATAACAGAACCGCCACCCCGCCAATCCTTCTGTGTAGGTCAGATTCTCCTTTGTATCGATTCACGATTCTCCTGGCCTCGTGCTTGTTACCAAAGGAATAGAGGTTTGAAATGTAGAGCACCACGAGCAACAGCCCAAGTGCAAACTTGTATTCGCCTTCCAAGTCTCTGGGAGCAGTTCCTAGAATCTTGATAAAAATCACGAGTATGTTTAGCCCTATGAGAATGGAAATGGCCTGAATGGGTCCCATTTCGTTATTGCCCTTTTTGTTCAGAACACGGGACAATCTGTAAAACAAGTAGTGGTACGGATTCATTGTCAGTCCGATCAACCGGTAACCTATCTCCTTCTCGCGCTCGCCGCAACCATCTTCGCAGCAGGCCATCAAGCTCCCACGATGCTGTTGGGTTACTGCGAATTCTGCTTGACAGATATCGATCTGATTAGCGATGATACTCGGGGTTTACCAAACATCCCATCAAACATACACAGTCAAGGCACAGCCAAGTGCCTACGAAAGGAGGAAACATGAGGTGCATTAGCGCTTTGCTTCTTGCTGCGCTTTTGGTTCTCTCTGGTTGCGAGGGCAAAGAAGGCCCGGTTGGTCCGCAAGGGCTGAAAGGAGATAAGGGAGACGTGGGGCCTACGGGGCCGACGGGCCCGACTGGGCCGACCGGCCCGGAAGGCCCAACGGGACCACAGGGGCCGACTGGACCAGAAGGACCGACGGGACCGCAAGGGCCTGCGGGTGAGGATGGATCCACTCGAATCGTATATTATTCCGGGGGAACAGTTCCGAGTGACGAAGTCTGGTGCTATGAGATTCCGGAGGTCACAGGCGACGCGACCCAAATGGTGTCATTAAGTGTTTACGCGAGACTAAACGGAACTTCCATTTGGTTCGAACTTCCTGCATATTTCGACGGCTACCCAGATTTCGGCCCATTCTATTATTTCGCTGAGGGAACGGTCTGCGTTGAGTATGTGGGCGACCATTGGCTAGCCTTTGTCATCGTCAAATAACTTACTTGGGAATCCCCAGGTAATCATTGGCCGCATAGCCGACGCCGTCAGAAACTTCTTCCTGACGGCGTCCCTCATCTCAGGCATTCAGCACAATCGGTAACTCACCTCCCACCTACGCCACCCGCAACCATCTTCGCAGCAAGCCACTTGAATCCTACCACTCCGGTGGGGGACGGAATTAGGCGGTTGCCACTTTGCCCGATTTCTTGTATACTAATCTATCTACGAATTTCAATGAGGGCGTTCAAAGGTCGGAGGAACACATGAAAAACTCAGTATCAGACTCAAGAATAATCGCGCTTGGGTTGCCACTTGTCGCTGGACTGATCATCGCCAGTTGTGCGACCATCATGCATGGTACCTCTCAAGACATTGGTATCATGAGCAAGCCGACTGGTGCGACAGTGATCATCGACAACAAAGTACAAGGGAGCACGCCGCTTGTTGCGAGCCTTTCTCGGAAGAGCAGCCATATTGTCAGAATCAATCTTGAAGGCTACGAGAGTTTTGAAACGACGATCACAAGATCGACCAGCGGCTGGGTCTGGGGCAATATCGTCTTTGGAGGATTGATCGGGCTAGCCGTTGACGCGATAACGGGCGGACTATACAAGCTTAAGCCAGAACAGATAGAGGGTCTGATGACGGAGGATCTCACTAGTCAGCTGGGCAATGGATCGGAGACCATCTTCGTCACAGTAGTGCTCCGTCCAGAACCTGAGTGGGAACTCATCGGTAGCCTAGCGCCGTCGAGGTGAAAGGTGTCCAGCCAAGTAGCTCAAGAAGCCGGTAACCCACCCTCTCTCTAAATTGTACCTGCAACCACCTTCGCAGCAGGCTAAGAACGTCCCACCGTTCCGGTGCGGTACAACAACTCGGAGCCGCGCCGTTTCTGTACTTAACTCGCAGGGTGGGAAATTCGTTGGTTGCTGCAACCATTGGCATCTCCACCGCCTGCCGCCGGATTTTGGGGTCACACTTTGTGACCTCATGAATCCCCCGTGGTCAGGAATCCGTTCCTGACGGAAAGCATGGTCCAGAAGAAACCATTATCCGCGTATGCGGGGTGTTGATTTCTTCCCCGACGTGCCTATCTTCCGATCCCAAGGAGTACCAGTGTGATTATGAATCTCTCGACCCAACTTGCCAGGCATTTCCGTGACGTTCATTTCGGCGGCAACTGGACGGCGGTCAATCTCAGGGACGTTTTGGCCGATGTCACTTGGCAACAAGCGATGACGTCAGTGCCTTCCTGCAATAGCATTGCCGCGCTTGTTTACCACATGAACTACTTCGTGAGCGCAGCCTTGAAAGTGCTTCAGGGTGGACCGCTCGACGCTCACGACAAATACAGCTTCGATCTTCCGCCGATCCGCTCGCAACAAGACTGGGACCTGCTCTTGAACAAAACCTGGTCGGATACCGAGGCCTTCGCGCTTCTGATCGAATCATTGCCGGAAAGCCGACTGTGGGAAGATTTCTCCGCCGGCAAATACGGGAATTACTACCGGAATGTCGCCGGCATCATCGAACATGTGCATTATCATCTCGGGCAGATCGTCATACTGAAGAAGATGCTCGCACGGCTGGAGCTGCCTTAGTTTGCACCGGGTGCAGGCGGGAGGGACATGAGTTGATTCCCGTATGGCAGACTTGAAAACCGGTAACCCACCAGCTTCATGCGCGCCGTCCGCAACCATCTTCGCAGCAGGCCAGAATCATCCCACCGTTCCGGTGGGGTACAGCGCTGATCGATAAATCAAGCCGCTAAACTGCAGATAGACTGATTCACTCGCAGGATGCGCACGGTGCGGGACCACCAGCAAAGATGTACTGGATCAGGAAGACAGCATCTGAAATACTCACGATTCCGGAACAATCGACATCTCCGCATCGCGACTGGATCGGCAGCTCTTGCCTGATTTCCTGCGGGGATAGCGCTCGACTGAACACCTTGACCTCGTCAATTTTTCCACGATAGTGATTGCTCGAGGCGTTCCCGTCCAGTCCAATCACAATCGGATCGTTATTGACATCCAAGTCACCCGTCTGCAGCAGAGAATCGAGCCCGACGCCATTCAGGTAAAATCGAATGTACGAACCGTCGTATACCACCGCCACATGCTGCCAAGCATCAGTGACAAGCCCAACGGGAATGTCCAGCCTCTCTTCGGCTGCGCCGCCGGACTTGACTGCGTATCGAATCGCGCCGTTGTCCCGCGGCAAGAGCCACCAGACCATCCCATACCAGTTAGTCCCACCTTTCCCGACGATCCAGCCGAAGTTGTGGAATCCGGGCGACTGGATCCACGCCATGAAGGTCAGTGCCTGCCCGGTAATGTCGAGTGAAGGGGAGTCAGGGACGATGACATAATCGTCAGTACCATCAAGATCGAGAGCGCCGCCGATAATCCCAGTAGTCCAGGTTGGACCATGTTGCAGCGAGCCGTGGTTTCCGTTGCCGCTGACATCATGAGCAATAATTCCAGAGCCTTCATCAAACGACCAGTGTCCAACCAAGGTTGGATCGGCGAGTGCCGCTTTGATGGAAACAGCCCCGATCAGAAACGCGACAAGCAGACAGTAAATCCCTTTCATAACCAAGACCTCCTGGATTGATATTTTTTTCGATGCCCCCACTAGGTTTTCCGGTTTGGGGGCCAAACCCGGTCCTTGAAACAAGGATTGACCAATCGCTGGATACAAGAGTGATTTATCCATTATGTTTATCTATTGTCAAGTCGAAACTTGTGTCATCCAGCCGAGTCGGTCAAAACCCTTCGGCACGAATTGGCGGTTCCCGTGCGTCGCGATTCGAGACCATCCAGCTTGCGGCGGAGGTATAGCAATCGGGTCTTGACTCAGGCGGCTGCCGAATTTAAAGGTCACAATTTGTGACCTTAGAGATTCCCAGCGCCGTCAGGAATCTCTTCCTGACGGCCTAATCTTCGGTCGGGAACGGACCTTCGGCCGCGCCGTGAACATGGTCTCCCCCCTTGACACCCGCCCGGACTCCTTGTAAATTGGACAACTCTAATCGATAATTGTGCGTACTAAACATCTAATCAACCGGCGCGTCGCCAGTCGATTCTGCCGCGCGTCAAAACAGTCTTCAGAGGAGATTATGAGACCAGCCAAACTTATCCTCATGTCGGTGTGCGCGCTGCTGCTGACGCTGAAAGGAACCGTAATGGCGCAAGACCAAGAGATGACCCCCGAGCAGAAGGCCGCCATGCAGGAGGCCATGAAATACATGATGCCCGGCGAAGGCCACAAACACCTCGAGTACTTCGTCGGCAAGTGGAACACCAATACCAAGATGTGGCCCGCCGGTCCCGGTTCGACGCCGATGGAATCTCCCGGCACTTCCGAAATCAAGTGGGTGGTCGGCAATCATTTCCTGATGGAGGAACATAACGGCACGATGATGGGGATGCCGTACCAGGGCATGGGCTTTACCGGCTTCGATGTCTGGCGCAACATGTACACCACCTGCTGGGTCTCCAATATGCAGACCAACTTACTCACGTTGACCGGCCAGCGCGACCCCTCCGGCAAGTTCACCTACTACGGCGAGATGGATGAGCCTTCGCTGAAAGTCACCGGCCGCATGATCAAGTCAGTCACGACGATCAAGAACCCCGATCAATACGTGTTCGAGGTCTTCGATCTGCACGCCGGCGATAACTACAAGGTCTTTGAGATCACGTATACGCGCGTGAAGTAGTACGCGAGTCAATCAAACCGAAGTCCAAAGCGCCGTCAGGAATCTTTCCCTGACGGCCTGATCTCTTTTCGAGGCAACCGCTATTGCTGCCTGACAAAGATGATTGACTTTCCGTACCACAATCGAGTCATTTGCCCGTATCAGATGTTTTGATCCTACTAAAAGGTGACTGGCAAGAGGAGTCAAATATGGGTTGGAACAAAGAATGGGAGGAGGAGGTCCAAAAGGCGCAGCTCCGCGTCCATTACAGAATCGCCGACAAACTCTACCCGCGCATTCGTTACGGTAGCGAGGAAGACGACTGGGGCGCCGATGTCCAGAAATGTCACGACTGCGGAGTCGTGAAGGGACAATACCACCTTCCCGGCTGTGATGTTGAGCGCTGCCCGAAGTGTGGCTACCAAGCGTTGACCTGCGATTGCCTATACGAAGATTACAAAAAGGTGTAAGACGCGGGGAACCATGAGAGATCAGTTCTCGGTGCGCCGTCAGGAATCCTTTCCTGACGGCCTCTGTTTCGGTCGGGAAGGGACCCTCGGCCGCGCGATTAGCCCTTTCTCCGGTGCTCCCGGTTCCCTATATTCGATTCACTATGTCCACCAATGATTTCACAAACACACCGCGCAAAGCCGCCGCCGTTGATTTCCTGCAGATGGTCGTCGCCGGGCAGGTTCGAGCCGCGTACGACGAGTACATCAGCCCCGATTTCATCCATCACAATCCCTACTTCAAGGGTGATCGTCACTCACTGATGACGGCGATGGAGGAGAACGAGAAGGTCAACCCCGGCAAGATGCTTGAGGTCCAGCATGTGGTCGAGGAGGGCGATATCGTGATGGTGCACTCGCGGCTGAGATTCAAGCAACCGCAAGCGCCGGAGATGACGGTCGTGCACATCTTCCGCTTCGCCGGCAATCTGGCCGTGGAGGCGTGGGATATCGGCATGGCCGCGCCGACAAACTCACCGAACGAGAACGGGATGTTTTGAGGAAGGTTAGACGATCGGTCCTGAGCCAATGTCCTCCGACTCGTTGAAAGACTACTATGCCCGCCGCGCCGGTGAGTACGAGCGGATCTACGCCAAGCCGGAGCGACAGAGCGATCTGCGGACATTGGAAGCGCAAGTCACCGAGCTTCTGGCGGGTCGCGACGTGCTCGAAATTGCGTGCGGCACCGGCTACTGGACGCAGTTTGCCGCACAAAGGGCCCGCACCATCACGGCAACCGACATCAACCCTGAAGTGCTCGATATCGCCCGGAACAAGTCCTATCGCACATTACCGCGCTTTCTGATCGCCGACGTCTGGGATATTGCCGAGATCGAAGGGGAATTCGATGCTTTGCTGGCAGCCTTCTGGTGGTCGCACATACCCCGCGAGCGACTGAATGAGTTCCTGAAGACAGTCTGTAAGTCGTTGCCCGTCAACACGCTGGTTGTGATGTTCGACAATCGATTCGTGGCTGGAAGTTCAACGCCGATTGCTTTCACCGATGATCGTGGAAACACCTACCAGGATCGCATTCTGACCGATGGATCGCGTCATCGCGTGCTCAAGAACTTCCCCACCGACGTAGAACTCAGGGCAACGATCGCCCGGACTGCCATTGCGCCGCAGGTCATCGAGCTGGAATACTATTGGTTAGCCTCGTGGCGCGTGGGTACTGCCAACAATACTCCTTGATTACCCTATAAAATGCGTTATTATGAAGTACGCGAATAGCTTCATGAGCGAGACGAATCGGCTGGAGAGGAGATGCCGTGCCTGTCGACTATGAGATTTTGGATGATCTCAGACTGGTAATTGCGAAGGCGAGCGGGCATTTGATCGGATCCGAGATCGCCTCTTACCAGCGCAATATTTGGACGGGGGCCAAGATCTTTGGCTACGACGAGATCTTCGATCTCACGGAAGTCCAGACCTTCGACTACAAATCGGTGAGCGACGTGCGCGAGTTGGCGCAGTTGGCTTCTTCGATGGATTGGGCCAGCCGTTCGCGCAAACTTGCTCTTGTCGCCAACTCCGACATGGCGTTCGGACTGGCGCGGATGTATCAGGCATATCGTGAATCCGATCCCTCCAGCCGCACGGAGGTGCAGGTTTTCCGCAACCATGATCTGGCGCGCCAGTGGCTGGGGCGATAGCTCGCCGGCGAGGGCTGACTGAAGTTAGCCAGCCCAGATTCTCTCATTGACTTCTGACTCGCATTCTGCGATCCCTTGAACAACCAATGACCGATTCAACGCAAGCAGAGCGTCCGCCCGGTGTCGGAGCGGCCATCGGCGTCTTTGTTCTCCTCCTGATCGCCACGACCGTCATTTCCGTCATTGCCTATTTGATCGCCGGAATCAACCTTGCCAGCTTCCTGGCGGAAGCTGCAATTCTGGCAATTGCGCTTGCGGTGATGAGGCCGTTTGGGCTGAAGATTCGCGAGGTGGTGGGGAAGCGACCTGACGTGCCGGGGCGATTCTGGATTTGGGCGCTGGTCGCAGCACTATCCGTCGGGTTGGTGGCGAATGACCTGACCGGTTATCTTCATCAGATCCTTCCCCGATCTGCGGCCTCGACGGCGGCACTGATCGAGCTGATGGTTCCCAAGTCGTGGGGAGACTACTTGCTGCGAATCGCAAGTGCGGCGGTTATGGCCGGAATTGCCGAAGAGGTCGCCTTTCGCGGTTTGCTGCAGGCCGCCTTGACCCGTAGCCTGGGAGCGGGGAGGGGCCTGTTACTGACGACGTTCCTCTTTTCCATCATGCATCTTGATCCACGGATGCTCCCCGGTGTGTTCTTGATCGGGTTGGTTCTGGGTTATATCACCTTGTTGGCGCGCAGCCTCTGGATCAGCATCATAGCGCATGCGCTCATCAATGCCCTCGCGTTTACGGCGGGAATGCTCTGGCCGGAATCGGCTCAAGACATGGCTTCGACGTTGCCGCTCCCGGTGACGGTCGCCATGCTCGCTCTCGCCATCATCGCGGTCAGATCGATGCGACAGGCAGTTTGTCAGCGCATTGCGAGCGACATGAGTTCTCGTCAGCAGAATGAGTTCCGATCCGAATCGTGACGTGGTGATACGGGAAGGATCTTCGGCTCCCAGACGGCCAGGCCGCCGTCGTCGCGGCGACGATAGCAGTTGCGGCAGCGTTTGGGGTTGCCCGTAATTCCCCTGTCAGCGAAGTACTGCTGTGCCGACGCGGTGAAGACAAACTCCTTGCCGCAGTCGACGCAGATAAGGATCTTCGCAACGCAATTTCGGTCCGAATCCATTGAGAACGTTAAGTAAGCGGGTTATCGAGAGCTATTCGTAGTCGGACTCGAGGTAATCCATCGTTTTCTGCTGACGCTGGATGCGCTCGGAGAGCCGTTTTGACAGCGCCTCCGCCGCGTTCTCGCCGTACACCTTGAGCATGTGATTCATCGCGATGACTTCGGAAATCACCGTGATGTTCTTTCCCGGCGAGATCGGGATCGTAACCACCGGAATTTCGACGCCGAGAACCGTGGTATAGCGTTCCTCCAGGCCGAGCCGCTCATAGGCGCTACCGCCCTCCCAATAGGTGAGGCGCACCTCAACTTCGACGCGCTTCTGCAAGCGGATCGCGCGAATGCCAAAGAGCTTTTCAATATCGATGACGCCGATACCGCGCACTTCCATGTGGTGCCCCAGCAGCTCATTGCTCTGACCGATGATCGTAGTCTGCGTTTTGCGGGTAATCTTGACCATGTCGTCAGCGACCAGACGGTGCCCGCGTTCAACCAGGTCGAGGGCGCATTCCGATTTGCCGATCCCGGATTTGCCGGTGTAGAGCAGACCAACGCCGTAGACGTCCACCAGCGTCCCATGTTTGGTGATCGATGGCGCAAAGACGTTGTCGAGAATCAGTCCCAACCGACCAATGAAGTCGGTGGTAGTCAAGCGAGTCGAACAGAGTGGGATCTTGGCGGCGTCGGCAACCTCGAGCATTTCCTTCGGCGGCGCGATACCCTTGGTGACCACCATCATCGGGATCGGGAAGGCCACCAGCCGGCTGATCGATTCACGACATTGCGGGCCGGTGAGAGAGAACAAGTATGCCAGCTCAGTCTCGCCGAACACCTGAACGCGCTTGAAGGCGTAGCGGTCGGTGTAGCCGGTCAGCGCCAGACCGGGTCGAAAGATTTCATTGGTTTGGATCGGCCGCGCCACACCATCGGCACCGGCCAGCAGTGTTAGATCGAGGATCTCCTTGCGATCCTTGATGAGGGCTTCAACAGTCAAAGCGGACATAGCCTCTAAGTCCTTGAGAAAAACAAACCGCGGCCGACTTCAGCCGGCCGCGGGTAATCTAACGGGTTGAGGCGCTCATGCAAGCCTAATAGTCAACCTCGTCAACTTTGGTGGTCAGTTTGACCTTGGCTTTGCGCTCGGACAAGCCCTTCTGGTCGCGTTCTTTCATTTTGCCTTTATGCTTCTTCAACTGCGCGGCCATCTTATCGGTCACCATTTCGATGGTCGCAAACATATCTTCAGTCGAGGCCTTCGACACCAGCTTGGATTTCGACACCGTCATCGTCAATTCGCCTTCGCACCGAAATCCGTCCTGAGACAGGACGAGACTGGCCGAGACGATGTTGTCAAAGAACTTGTTGAGCTTCTCAATCTCTGAGATTGCCCGATCCTTGGTCCTTTCCTCCACCTCGTAACGCCGTCCGGTGACTTTGATCTTCATAACGGCTCCTCTCCTTCCAGAAAAAGGAATTTCGCCCAGCGTCGGTCTTCACTCGGGACCGCCGTGGTAATGATGGTGTGTCTTGATAAAACGAACCGTGCGCGTCGTCAAGCGCATGACCACTGAGTGCGTGCTTGCGCCGTTGCGGCTGAAACGCACGCCGTCCAGCAGTTCGCCATCGGTCACGCCGGTCGCTGAAAACATCAATTCTTCGCCGGTGGCCAGCTCTTCAGCGCGATAAATGCGGTCCGGGTCTTGGACACCCATTCGCACTGCGCGCTGGCGCTCCTCCGGATTCCGAAACTTCAGTCTGCCTTGTATTGCTCCACCCAGACAGCGTAGTGCGGCTGCCGCCAGGACGCCTTCGGGCGCACCGCCAATTCCCACCAACACGTCCACGCCAGTGTCGGGCATGGACGTGGCAATGGCGGCGGAAACATCTCCATCCGGTATAAGCCTGATCCGCGCCCCAAGTTTCCGAATTCGTCGAACTAAATCGTCGTGGCGCGGTCGTTCCAGTATTGCCACGGTCAATTCTTCGAGCTTCAATTGCAGCGCTTCATGAATCTGTCCCAAATTCGTCTCGATCGACTTGGACAGATCGATTGCCTCACGAGCCTGGTGGCCAACCGCGAGTTTTCCCATGTACGTGTCGGGCGCGTGAAGGAAACAGCCTTTCGGGCCGAGTGCAACCACCGACATCGCATTGGGGCGGCCGAAAGCGACTGAATTCGTGCATTCAAGCGGATCAAGCGCCAAATCGACTGCCGGACCGGTGCCGCGGCCTACCTGCTCGCCGATGAAGAGCATCGGAGCTTCGTCACGCTCACCTTCACCGATCACCACCGTGCCGGCGAAATCCAACTCATTGAATCGCTCGCGCATCGACTCAACGGCCGCGTGATCGGCTGCGTCGGTGTCGCCGCGTCCCATCCAATGCGCACAGGAAAGTGCTGCGGCTTCTGTTACGCGCACCATCTCCAATGCCATATTCCTGTCCATGAATCAACCACGATAATAGCAAGATGTTAAACGCTTCGAAAGTGCAGAAAATCTATCAGGAAAGTAATGCCGAATTCTCACATTGATCCCACTGCCACCGTGGTCTGCCTGAATTTGTCTGCGGTAATCGCCCCAGTGCGCCGCGCGGGCTTGCGAAGATTAGACAGCGCGGCGGCGGAACCGTGCCGGCAGAATCTTCATCTCTTCGCGATACTTGGTCACCGTCCGGCGGGCGATTCGGATGTCACGTTGATTGAGAATTTCGAAGATCTCCTGATCCGACAGCGGCTTGCCCGGATCTTCCTTGGCAATGATCTCCTCAATCTGCTGTTTTACGGTTCGTTTAGCGACTTCTTCGCCATCCTGCGTTTTGACGCCGGAGTTGAAGAAGAACTTGATTTCGAAGACGCCGTGGGGTGTCTGGACGTATTTGTCAGACGATACGCGCGAGATCGTCGCCACATTCATGCTGACGATGTTGGCGATATCTTCCATTGTCAGCGGCTTAAGATGCTCGATGCCGTTCTCAAAGAATTCGAGCTGCTCCTGCACGATAGCCGTCATGACGCGAATCATCGTATTGCGCCGCTGATTGATCGCGTTAAGCAGCCAGCGCGCTTGCTCCAGCTTCTCGCGCACGTATTTCTTGGTCTCCTGCGGCGTGTTATTACCCCGCTTGAGCAACTCGCGATAGCCGGCGTTTACTCGCAATTGCGGGACATTGCGGTCGTTGTGCGAGATCACCCACTCTTCGCCGATCTTTTCGACGATCAGATCGGGAATCACCGCCGCCGCTGCGCGCGCGAAACGGCCATAGGCGGGACGGGGCGATAGGCTCTTGATGATCTCCATCGCTTCCTGCACCCGCTCCAGCGACACACCCATCGTCTTCGCCAACTGCTGGAAGCTCTTCTTATCGAGCGTTTCGAGGTGTTCTTCGACGATTCGGTAAACGAGATTGTTGTCGCAATGGCGGTCGCGTAACTGCAGCAGCAATGATTCCTTGAGGTCGCGCGCGCCAACGCCGGACGGATCGAAGCGATGAATCTTGACCAGAATTCGCTCGACGCGCTCCGGGTCGAGCTTCAGTGTTTCCGCGATCTCCTCAATCGTAGTTGTCAAGTAGCCGGATTCGTCAATATTGCCAATGATGATCTCGCCGATCTCGAAGTCTTCGGTGGGGAGCTTGAGGAAGGCTAGTTGCTCAAGCAGATGCTCATACAGCGACTGTTCGCCGGCAACGTTAAATTCCGGCATTTCTTCGTTGTCTCCGCCCTTGAATTCCCGGGCGTTGTAGTCTTCGTTGTCACGGAGATAGTCTTCCCAGTCAATCTTCTCTTCTTCCCGCGAGTCTTCTTTCTTGTCGGCCAGGATGTCCAACTCCTGGTCCTGTTCCTGACTCTCAACCTCCTCGAGAAGTGGATTCACGGCAAGTTCATGCCGCAGTAGCTGTTCCAGCTTCAAGATCGGCATCTGCAGCATCTTCAGAGACTGAATCAGTTGTGGGGCGAGCTTCTGCTGGAGACGTTGAGTTAATTCAAGGCGCATATTATCTTATTGTCTGGTAATGCCTTAACTGATCCTGACGACTTTCTATTCTATTATCGGTCATTTGTACGGTCAGTTTAACCGGAACTTCTCGCCGAGGTAGATCTTTCGGGCTTCCGGGTCAGAAGCCAAGAATTCAGCAGTCCCGGATTTCAGGATCCGGCCATCACACATGATATAGGCCCGGTCAATCGTCTGCAACGTCTCTCGAACGTTGTGATCAGTAATGAGGATTCCAAGGCCCTTGGACCTCAGTGCATTGATTATACGCTGAATATCTTCGACCGCAATAGGGTCGATCCCGGCGAAAGGTTCGTCCAAGAGAAGAAATTTCGGCTTCAAGACGAGCGCGCGCGCGATTTCGACACGGCGTCGTTCTCCCCCAGAAAGTTGATAGCCGCGCGACTTTGCGAGCCTCATTACGTCAAGCTCCTCCAATATCTGTCTAACTCGATCAATTCGCTCCGTTTTCTTCATGCTCAGGGTCTCGGCAACTGCCATAACATTTTGCCAGACAGTGAGTTTCCGGAAGATCGATGGCTCCTGCGCCAGATAGCCGATTCCGAGTCGCGCACGCTTGTACATTGGCATTCCGGAGATTGTCTTTTCATCCAACAGCACTCGGCCCGCCAGAGGGCGGATGAACCCGATCACCATGTAGAACGTCGTCGTCTTGCCGGCTCCGTTGGGACCAAGCAACCCGACGACTTCGCCCTGGTTGACTTCGATCGAAACGCCATCAACTACTCGCCGTTTGCGGTAGGTCTTGACGAGCTCGGTGCAATGCAGCTTTGCCATCAAAGAGTATACTAACGAGTTGATGAACCGGAGGCCAATGAATTTGCGTTTGGTGTCTCGAAACAAGACGAGCGGCAGAAATGATCTGCCGCTCGTCAAGAGTTCGATTGAGAGCTGGAAGCTAAGTTGTCGCCTGCTTCTTGGCCAGCTCCTCGGTCTGCCAGATCAGAACCTGATCAGCAGCCGGATCATAGCCCACATGCTTATAGCGGATCACGCCATCCTTGTCGATCACAACCAGCGTCGGAATTCCGGTTACCTCGTAATTCGCGGCGACTTGATTGTTGCCAAAAAGGACATTGAAGGAATAGCCGAAGTCGGCAAGGTAAGGACGAACCTTGGAAGTGTCGTCTTCCCAAACGTTCATTGAAACGAATTCCACGTCGGCAGGCTTGCGTTCGACAAACTCCTGCAGCAGCGGCATTGTCATGCGGCAAGGGCCGCACCAGGTTGCCCAGAAGTCGACGACGACGACCTTCCCGCGCAGGCTGGCAAGTGAAACGGCTTTGCCCTCGAGATTCGTGAACTCCCAGGCCGGCGCTGGAACGTTCATGGGATCATTGATGGCCAGGGTGCGGATGGAGTCGGCGTTGGCAAGCACGCCGGCGAGACGAGCCTGACGCTGGCTATCAGAAGCGACCTTGAGTCGTCCAATCAACTCCGGAAATCCAGCCAACTGCCGAACTGAAGCAAGCGCTTCATTACGTTCAAGGCGGCGATAGTCGCCATAGCCCTGATCGGCGGCGGAATTCAGATAGAGCAACGCTGAATCAGGCTGATTGTTGAGGGCATAGATTTTGGCCAAGTCCACCAGCGCGTCCGCCGGTCTTCTGGTCATGGCGACAATGGCATGCTGATACTCGAGCGCTTCAGAATAACGCGCGGAGCTGCGATAGAGATCGACAAGATCGCGGCGAACACGTTCTTCCTTATCGTGACTCTGCGCGAACGCTGCCAGGGCCGTTTCGGCGCCCTTGATGTCGTCCATTGCCTTCAGAATTTCCGCCTGGACTGCAACCGGCCGATAATCATCGGGCAGCGTGACACCATAGGCCTTAGCATACTTGAGCGCCTCCGCGTAATCCCTGCGATTCATGAAGAGCTGCGCCAACTGAGCAAAACTGGAGGGATACGAGTTGTCGATGGCCAGCGCCTGCTGATAGTGCTCGATCGCTTTGGCCGTATCGGGCGGATTGCTGTTGAGATAGGACGAAGCCAGGCCGAAATGTCCCCAGTAATACTTGGGATCAAGCTCGACTGCTTTCTGGAAGTAGGTCATCGTCTCCATTCCGCCGAGACAGCGACCATAAAGATAGGCGGCCATAGCGGACGTCGGGTTCGTATCGTAGAGGTTCTTGTAGTAAACCAGTTTGTCCTGCATCTTTTCGTAACCGTCAAAAGCGCTCTGGAAGTCGCGATGAAGCAGAGTCGAATTGGGATACTTGGTCAGGAAGTGCTCAAAGACCGCCTGGAAATCCTCGAAGGTGATGTTTCCCTGTTTGGCGACGGCAAGGGCTTCAAGCGAGTCATTTACGGCCTTTACCTCAGCCGGCTCCTGGTACACGGCTGCGGTCGGATCCCCCGGTACTTTAGAACAGGCGCCCAGCGTCAATGCGGCGAGTAGTATGGAAGCAAAGGCAATTCTCATCAATCCTCCGATATGGTTAGGTGAACTTGTCTCAGTAAACGCAATGTATATGAAATGCAACGCCGGGGAACGACAAAAGTTTCGAGCCGGCACCGATTCTTGGGGCAACATGACGCATCTGTGGATTGAAAAGGAAACGGGCGCATCGAGGGATGCGCCCGGAAATGCTCGAGAATGGTGAGGAATTAAAATCGTAAGCCCAGTGAAAAGCGGTGCACTGATTCCAGGCGGCCGAAATCGGCGAAGGCGTAGTTCACTGCCAGATTAGTCGACTCCCAGACTTTGAGATCGCAACCGCCGCCAAAAGTAAGGCCTTCTTCTTCATAGTTCACCTTCCAGCCGCCACGCAGGAAGAACATTTCATGGAAAGCCACTTCCGTTCCGACCGATCCTTGCTGACGATTGTCGGACGGATCGCGCGCTTCCACGGCGAACGTCACGCGCGTATTCGGCGAGTATTGCAGATCGTAGGCGGCGCCGATGCGGAAGATCAGCGGCAGGTCATAGGAGTCAACATCCAGCACGCCGTTGGCTTCGGCGTAGCTGTCGTTGCCCTCCTGCGGATTGTAATTGAAGTTCAGTTCCGAGCCCGACATTTTCAGCTCCGGTCCGAGATTTGAGATGTTCATGCCGATGCGCAGGTTACGATAGCCGGGATAGAGCAAGGTCCCAAAATCGAAGGCCACGCCGGAGGCGCGCTCTTCGGAAACGCGCTCGGTAATGTACTTGGTCGAGAGGCCGAACGAGAAGAACTCGGTCCACTGACGCGCGTAGCCGAGCGTGATGGCATAGCTCGAAGCCGAGAACATCCGGCCGGTCCCGTCGGGTTGATCAACGGTGGTGATCTCCATGTCACCGGAGGTCAGGGCAGTGACGGACACGCCCACGCTCCCGAACGCAAGCGGTTTGGCCAACGAGACATAATTGAGATTCACGCCGGCGACATAATTGATGTTGGAGAATTCAAGATACGAATGACTCAGCGCGCCCAGCCCGGCCGGATTCCAGTAGAGAGCGTAGCCGTCGCTCGCCATCGCAACGGAGGCTTCTGCCATGCCCGTGTAGCGCGCGCCCATGCCGATTTTCAGAAACTGCGCGCCGGCCGTGCCGACCTTCGAGAAGTCCTCGGCGTGCAGAGCAGTCGCTGCCGTCAGCATTGAGAGCAGCAGCGCGATTGTGATAGTTTGACGCATTGTGATCTCCTCTGCCGATGCCTATTTGACCACCGCGAACTTGCCCACCTTCTCGCCGACGTCGGAATTGACGTGGTAGAAGTAAAGTCCGGGCGCGATGCCCTGGCCGTTGACTGTAAGCATGTTCCAGACGCAGGTGCCCGAGCCGGAATGCTCGAGTGTCTGTACCAGGTCGCCGGCGAGCGTGTAAATGCTGATGGTTGCCCGTTCGGGAAGGTTCACGAACTCCATACGGCGTTCACCCTCGACGTTTTCCCAAGCCGCGCGCGCGATGTAAGGATTGGGCACGACGCGGATGCGGTCGAGAGCCTGGGTAGCCGCCTGCTTATCGATGCCGGGAACGCTGTAGACGAATTGATCACCGGCTCCGTTCAGCGGCGCGCCACCGACTTCAAAGATGTCGCCGATGCGATAGTTGTAGCTGGCGGTGTCGAGCCGGAAGAACCAGCCGTGGTAATACGGGAAGGCTTCCGGATGCGGGTCACCGTCGTAAGGGATATTGACAATCGAAATGTAATCGCGAAGACGCGGATCCCAGCCGGGATTCCCGGAATCAAGATGATAGATCTCCGCGAGCACCTGCTCGTTGGTAGTGGAATTCCAGACCTCGAAGGGAAGCTGAATCGGCGTGACGTCATCATAAAACGAGTATCCGACCGAGCCGTCTTGAGTGAAACGCAACTGGTAAGTCGAGCGGAAGTGAATGTCGCCACCGAGCGGGAAACCGAAAACGCTTCCCATCGCGCCATAAGAGAAACCGAGCTTCAACGTGGTGTCGGAACCGGTCGCGAAGGAAACCTGGCGGAAATGCGACGGCTCGCGCTCGCCATTCACAACCAGCAGCCGAACGCCGTCGACGATTGGCGCTTGCGCGACGTCGCCGGTTTGATCGATCTGATCACGAATCAGGGTATCGCCGGTCGTGTGATTGACGACGAACCAAGTGGTGGCGTACGGTGACTCGTCGAAGCCGACCAGGTAGTCCTGGCCGGTGAATTGCTGATCATCAAAGAGCACCGGAACCACCTCGCCATCAGACGGCGAGCCGGCGCCGCTGTAATCGTGGCGCAACGTCTGTTCGATCGGAACGTACCCGGCCGGATTCGAACGCGGCACGACCGCAGCGGCATTGACGTCGCCTCCCGGCACGCCGTAGGCTGTCTGCAGTGGCCCGACGCCGGAGGCAGTGTCACCCTTGTCAAAGGCGACAACTGAGTACCAGTACTCAAAGCCATTCGTCAGACTGGTATCAACATAGCTGTGCGGAATCGGTTCAGACGGGTCCTCGACGCGCCAGGTTGCCAGCGGCACGTAGTCGGGACCCAGACTGCCGTCGGGATTGCGCACCAGTCGTCCCCAGGTGATCCCGTTGTCGGTCGACCGATAGATCTTGTAGCCGGCGAAGTCCGGCACGCCGAGCAGCGGATCGATCGACTCAATCGCACTTCGGTCCCAGGAGAGGCGCACCGACTGCGCCGTCGGGTAGGCGCTCAGGACCGGCGGCTTGGGCGGCGCCGGGCCAACGAAGCGATTCGAGTAGATTGTCTGGGCGATCTTGGCTTTGTCGCGAAAATCATCCTCGTCGTAACCGGCGATCAGGGCGAAGCCGATACGAATCGTCTTGCCGGCTTCGAGATTGATCCCGGAGGTTGCCTGCACATAGTACTGATCGGTTGGCGGTAAAGATTCCTCGTAGACATTTTCGGTGATATAGGCGTACTTCTCCCGATCGTCGGTATTGGCGATGCGCTCCCATTCGCCGGTGCGGAAGGCGGTCATGCCGATTCCATCAGGCGTCTCGATATAGCGAGTGCCCATTACACCGGTCACCACACTTGCTCCCCAGCCGGGGTCGTAACCGTCAGCGTCGTATGTCCACGCCAAATTCAGCGAGGTATCCGCAGCGACAAGATCACCCAGTCGTCCGTTTTCACCGGTGCCGTCCGGGCCGCCGATATCGAAGTCGCAATAGAGCCCGAAGGCAAAATTAGTGTAGTCGTTGTCGCTCTTGTTGGTAATATCGAGGACGACGAACATGAAGTCTTCGTTGTAACTGTAGTTCCATTGGTAGATGGTCTGCACCAGTTCCAGTCCGAGCAATGAGGATCCCAACCCGGCATCATTGAAGCGATAGATGCTTTCCTGCAGCGATGATGGACCGCCCGGCAGGTAGCTCTGCGTCTGCGGATCCCAGACCTGATTGTAGACCCACTGGCCGGTTTGCGGATCGAAACTGCGCCAGCCGAAGGCCGGATGATCGAGGCCGAGGCCAACCGTATCCGAAGGATCGTACTCGTAACGCTCCGGGTCGGTTGAGAGTCGAATACGATAGTCCAGGTCGGTTTGGAGATCGCGAATCGGCGCAAAGTCATCATCGGTGTTTGCCAGCAAGGTGTCACCGGCGACCGACGCTCCCATCCAGTATTTGATCTCGGCCAGATAGTCATGGCCGGAACCCTTGGGCCACTCGCCGGAGGGGTAACCGATATGACTGAGGCCACCGATCGTTCCCCAATTGGAGACTGTCGTCCGAATGTTGCCCTTGTCGTGGGTAATCATGTCCTGGATCTCTGGGGGCGGCACCTGCGCATCGGCCGCGGCCGCCAGCAGGTTTCCGGCCCGGGCGCTCCAGAGACTGAGGGTCACGAGTATCAGCAAGAGGAGAGAGTTTCTGCTCATGCGATAACCTCCGTGTTTCCTTAATTTTAGAAGATCCATTCCAACCCCCACTGGATAGAGCGCGGCGCATCGTAGTTCTGCGGATCGTTGGCCAGCAGGCGCCGCAGCGCGTTGACATCGTCAGCAGTGGCCGGTCCTGCCGGATCGGAGGTCAATTCGAAGTTGTAGCCGTCGCTATCGGCCAAACCGGTTCGCGAATAGACATTGACGACGTTGCGGCGGTCGAAGAGGTTATTAACTTCGACAAATAGCCGCAATTTGGTGTCGGCAGCTTTGAAGGGGAAGAAGTCCTTGTCGAAACGAAGGTCGACGCGGTAGTTCGCCGGCATACGCCCTTCATTGAGCCCGCCCAAGCGCATCCCGCTTTCATCCGTGCGCGTATACGGCATGCCGCTGCCATAAGTAAAGAAGGCATTGGCGCCCCAGGCAGACGGCACGACCAGCCCGAAAACCTTCAGCTTCTGCTGGCGCGGTACCCGGAAATCGACGTTGACATTGAGCGTGTGGCGCTGGTCGAAGGCCAGCGGGAACTCTTGTACCGGAACAATCGGGGCATCGTCGCCGCGGGTAAAGTAGTCATAATAGAATTCGTTGGCATCAGACGAGTTGCCCTGCGCGATCATGTACGAGTAGTTGATGGAGCCGGTGAGGTTGGAATTGCCGACACGAGTCAAGGCGAAGTCCAGACCCTTGACCGAGCCGTAGTCGCCGTTATAGTACTGCGTGAAGCCGCCCGAGGCGGTAGTCACGAATTTGCTCGAGACCAGATTTGCCACATCCTTGTAGAAAGTGGTGACATTCAAGCGAACATCATCGGCGACGCGCTGCGTCAGACCGAGCTCATAAGCGATCGTGCGCTCCGGTTCCATATTCGGATTGCCGACGATGGGGTATCCGGTCGTCAGGTCGGCCTGAAGATTGGTGAACATGTACGGGTATTGCGGCACCTGGTAGTAGTAGCCGTAATTGAGGTGGAAAAGCGTGTTTTCGGAAACCGGATGCGAGAAGCCCAGGCGCGGCGATAGATGCGTCTTGCTCTTGGAGCGCAAGCGGGTGGTCTTGGTCGCAGGATCGTCCCAGTAGTCGACTTCGGCATTGAGATAGTCGAGGCGGAGACCGGCGTTGATAATCATGTAGCCGAGCTCAATCTTGTCCTGCAAGTAGGCGGCGGCGTAGCTGGGGCCAACATCGTATTTCTCGCCGTACGGCCGGACATTGAAGAACTGCTTGTTGTCCCAAATCAGACGGTTCTGGCGGTATTCGCCACCAACCGTCAACTGATGATACTTGGAGACTTGCGAAAGCAGGTCGAAGCCGACCGACTTGTACGACGACTCGCGGTTGAGATAGTAGGGATAGAACAGAGTGTCGTTAACATACCCGGTATAATAGTAGGCCGAGTCGGTTGAGTAATTCTCCTGAATGGTACCGTTGTAGAGACCGTTGCCATCCACCGAGTAACCCGGCCACTGATCCCAGTAGACGTCAAACAGATGATCCGGGGCGAGTTTGGTGCGGGTCTTGAAATAACCCAGCTTGAACGACATCATGGTATTGGCGGATAACTGGAGCGTAGCGTTGCTGCCGATGCGCGCCGCGCGATTCTTGATCAGGCCGGAATTCTGCAAGGCAAAATCGTAGGAATAGCCGTTGACATCGCGGTGCTCGTAGCGCTGTTGCTCGCGATCGTAGAGGTTGGAGTACAGCGTCACTTTGAGATTCTGCAGCGGACGCAGAGCCAGCTTGGAAGTCAGTGTCCAGCTTTCGGCGCGATTGTGCGGGAGATAGCCGCCATTGTGAGCGTACTCGAGCGAATTGAAGAAGTTGGCCAGATCGGAGTTGAGGGTCGGAATCGGACCGGCGAGGTTGAACACGCCGTAGTAGTTGTCGGTGCGCCGAGCGCGGTCGAATCCGCCGGTGTGGACATTATAAGGGCTGCCCATACCGTCGGCGAGCTTCAGTTTTCCGACGTAACTATCCGAGCCTTCCTGCGTCAACAGGTTAACGACACCCGAAAGCGCTTCGCCGTACTCGGCGGAGTAACCGCCGGAGGTCAGACTGACCGTTTCGAGCGCATCGGGATTGACCCGGGTGCCGAGGCCGCCGGAGAACTGATCCTGCACCGGCATGCCGTCAAAGTAATAGGTAACCTCGCCGTAACGACCACCGCGCACGTGGAGTCCGCCGTCATTGTCGGACACGGTGCCGTTCATGCGCAAGATAACCTGCTGGATGTTGCGGCTGTTCGGTTGCAGGTCAATTTCTTCTTTGGTAATGGTGCGCACCGAAGCCGTGAGGTCGCGCTGAATCAGCGGCCGTTCCGCAACAACAGTGACGGTGGTGTCAAGTTCCACCGTTGCCGGCATCAGCGCGATCGTAACCGGCGTGGTCAAGTCGAGCAAAACTTTGAGCCCGGCCCGAATTTCGGTCTGATAGCCAATGAGCTGCACGGCGACGTCGTAGGTCGCGACCGGAAGGTTGAGGATGTAGAATTCACCGTCAAGATCCGTTACCGTCACGATCGGTTCGCCGACGATGGTTACCGTGGCGCCGGCGAGCGGCTCGCCGGATTCGGCCGAGACAACCGTGCCGGAGATTTTCCCCGTGGTTTTGGCCATTGTTAGATCAGCGAAGCCGACAACGATCAACGCTGCCAGGATCGCGCCTGCGAAAATTCTACTGCTGTTCAAGCTACCTCCGGTTGTTTGACGGTTAACAACCCGCTGCAGCATCGCGCTTCAGCGATCGACGATGTTTCTCACCGGGTGCCATCCGACCCTCATCGGGCGGGAACGACGGATTAAAACTCGCATAGACGACTGGCGACCGATGAGTCGGATTTCGGTGATCTCAAGAGCTTGTATCGGAAGACGGGGAGCTTTTTTAACGCCGGCAGCGGCGAAAATCAAGTTGGCGCAGCGAGAAATTCGCCAAGAAACTCCCGTTAATCCGGTCTTCAAAGGTCACTCTCAGAGCACGACGGTCATGGCACGGCAGCGTGTTCCAACCTGAACGCGTGTCAGCGCTGAATCTCCTCGACCGGGAGAAATTCTTGCGATTCTTGTTTCGTGGTGAATCAAACCAGCCGACAAAACGCGGAAATCACATAAAGGCAGTACTCCAGCTTCCGATAAAAACACTTGAGCAGCAGTCGTGTGGCTATCCGTCTCTGAGGCAACGACTATTCCAAGGCCGACCTCTCAGTCCGGCGCCGCAGCGGCAAGGGCTGTTCAACACCCGCATCACCTTTGGGAGGGAACGTTCGTGCCGACTGCATCGGGTGAATGCAGACAGTGTCGGAGACCACTACGCCGGAACGGGACTGACGGGGGCACGCGTTTGTGAGTCAGAGTCGCCTCTCCGTTCTCGTCTTGGCCCTCCTGCTCTTGCTCGGTCCCGTGCAGAGTCTGGCTGCGCGCCGTGTGGCGGTGTTGTACGCCGACTCCAGCAAGCACACGATGCGCACCATCGCCGGATTGGAGTGGTCGCTGCGCGGCTGCAATCCTCCTTGCAGTCTGGTTATCCACTATCTCAAGACCCAGGACCAGGCACAGGTCGCTGTTATCAACGATTTCAAGCCGGAATTGTTGGTCACCATCGGCACGACCGCCACCGCATTCGCCGACCGCAGCTTCCCGAGTCTGCCGATCGTTTTCGCCAAAGTCCTCAACCCGATCGAATCCGGCTTCATCACCTCCTGGGACAAGCCCGGCTCGCACGTTACCGGCGCGGCGCTGGACATTCCGGTCGACCAACAGATTCAGCGTTTCGCCGAAATTCTGCCGGGCCTCAAGCGCATTGGCGTGATCTACACTAAGAGCACGGCGCGGCTAGTCGCGGAGGCGCAACGCGCGGCCACGGCATTGGGCCTGCAGTTGGTAGATATTCCCATTGCCACGACCAAGGAACTTCCGACCGCCGTCGACAGCCTGTGTCATTACGTGGACGGCATCTGGACGGTTGCCGATGAGCTGCTGTCATCGCCGCAGTTCATCCGGCACACGCTGCTGGAGACGTTGCGCTGCGGCGTCCCGATCATGGGCTTCAATCAGAATTTTGTGGAGAACGGCGCTCTCTTCTGTCTCGAGGCCGATTACAAGTTCATCGGCCGCCAGGCCGGCGAACTGGCATTGCAGTTGTTGTCAGGGCGCGAACTGGCGACCGTCAGGCCGACCACGCCGGACGTCGTCTATCTCTATCTGAATCTCAAGTCCGGAAAGCTGCTGAATATCAACCTGTCGCAGGAATTGATCAGCGTCGCCAAGGAGACCTACTGATGTCGTTGTTGGAACGCATCCATAATCGGGTCGGCCTGAAGTGGCGTTTGATCATCGGCGTCAGTGCGCTGCTTTTGATCAACTCGCTGATGCTGTCAATGTTTTTGCTTAATGAGTTTTCCGATTCAGCGCTGGATGGGCTGCGTTCGCGAGGCATGTCGCTGGCGCGGAACATGGCACACAATGCCGAGTTCGGTGTAATGCTCGAAATCGAGACGGAATTGGAAGGTCTGGTCAACGGCATCTTGACTGAACCGGAGATCCTATTCGCGCAGATCTATACGGCTGACGGGCGTATTCTGCATGAGGGGCATCAACCGGACGTCAAGGATGGCATTGTGCGTCTCGCCGACGCCGCCGAACATATGCAGAAGATGTTCACGGAGGCCGATGCTGTCGCCGCTGCACACGATCATTCCCTGTCCCAGGAATTCGACTACATCGAAATTGTCTCTCAGGTGCGCTCGCACAAGAACGATGTTTCCAAGGAGGAACTCGGACAGGCGAGCACGGCCGGATTGACGAATCAGGGCGACATCATCGGATATGTGCGGATTGGCATCAGCACCGGCCAGACCGTTTCCAAGATCAGCGAAACCCGGCAGATGATCGTCTACTCGACGTTGCTGCTGGTCATGCTGGGGATCTTGTTGTCGGTGACGCTGGTGAAGATGATCGCCAGCCCGATCAATACGCTGGTGGAAGCCACCGAAACCATTGCCTCGGGCAATCTGTCGCAGCGCGTCAAAATGCAGGCCGACGCTGAGTTGGAGCGACTGGCAGAGGCATTCAATACGATGTGCGATTCGCTCCAGCGTACTCAAAATGAACTGGAGTTGCACAACCAGACGTTGGAGCAGAAGGTCCGCGAGCGGACCCAGAAACTGGAAGAAGTACAGAAACAGGTAATCCAATCGGAAAAAATGGCCGCGGTCGGCCAGTTAGCCGCAGGGGTTGCTCACGAACTTAACAATCCGCTCGGCGGCATACTCGGTTACGCGCAATTCGCACTGGAAAAGCTGCAGAGCGGCAAGCTGGACGAACGCGACTACGCCAACTTCCAGCGCTACTTGGCCGACATCGAATTACAGGCGCGACGCTGTAAGATGATCGTGAAGAATTTGCTGAAATTCAGCCGTTCCTCCGATAAAGCGGAGTTTGATCTGGTAGACGTCAATGCAGCGCTGGAGGAAACCTTCGTCTTCACACAACACCAACTGGGGATGAAAGATATCCACCTGACGGTCGAACTGGAACCGAACTTGCCCAGTGTGCTCGGCAACGTCAATCTCCTGCAGCAGGTATTTACGAATATTCTCATCAACAGTATGCAGTCGATGCCGCAGGGCGGCGATCTGGTGGTCCGCACGCGACACAATCCACCGGTCGGCGAATTCGGCGGCGCCATCGAAGTGCTGTTTACAGACAGTGGCATCGGCATTCCCGAGGAAAACCGCGCCAAGATTTTCGAGCCGTTCTTCACGACCAAGAAAGTCGGAGAAGGTACCGGACTGGGGTTGTCGGTGTCTTACGGCATTATCCGCGATCACGGCGGTGACATAAAACTCGATTCCCAGGTCGGCGTCGGCTCAACTTTTACCGTCGTTTTACCGATTGTTAAAGAGAAGGCCCGCGTGCCCATAACTCAGAACACCTAAAGTAACAAGGTGCAGGATGCCCGACCCAAAGAAGATATTAGTCGTTGACGACGAAGAAGTTATGCGTGAGTTTCTGCTCGAGGTCTTTTCGGCGCAGGAGCCGGTCGGCGCTCACAACGGCGAAGAAGCCTTGGCGGTGATCCAACAGCGCCAGGTCGATCTGGTCATCACCGACCTCAAAATGCCGGGGATGGACGGGCTGACGCTGCTGAAGAAAATCAAAGAGCACAACAAGTCGATTAAGGTCATCGTGGTGACCGGCTATGCATCCCTGCAGACCGCTTCAGAATGTATCCAGGCCGGTGCCGCCGACTTTCTCAAGAAACCGTTTTCGATCGCGCAGATCCGCGCTGCGGTTCAGAATGCTCTGGGCACGATATGAACGAGGCACGCGCCATCAAGTCGATTTTAGTTGTCGACGATACCGAAATCATCCGCGACCTGCTGGCGGACGTTTTGCGCAACGATGGCTATCAGGTTGAGAAAGCGCCCAACGGGATCGAGGCAGTGTCCAAGGTGGCGCAACAGCATTATGATCTGGTGTTTACAGACATGCACATGCCACGGCAGGACGGCCTGACCACGGCACGCAGGGTGCACGAACTTGACAAGCGCACGATGGTTATAGTAACCGATTCCTACCCCGATAAGCTCGGCCGCGCCACAGAGAATCCCGGCGTGGTTGGCACAATCTGCAAGCCGTTCGATCTGGCAGAATTGCGAACGGTGTTACAGCGCGCCGAGGCGATCGCCGCGGAGCGCAGCGTATTGAGCAGAGGAGAGGCAAAATCGCAGGCGACGCCGCTAAAATCCTGATTGTCGACGATGAAGAAATCGTTCTTCATTTTGCCACCGACGCCCTCTCGACTGTGGGGCACACGATCTTGTCCACCCCCAGCCCGCAGGAAGCCCTGCGCCTGGTTTCCCATGAGAAGTTCGATTTCGTTCTGACCGACATCAAGATGCCGGACATGGACGGGATCACGCTGGCGCAGCACGTGCTCGAGATTGATCCCGAGGTCGGCATTCTCTTCATGACCGGCTATGCCGATGTCGAGACCGCCAAGAAGGCCATCGCGACCGGCGCCTATGACTACATTATGAAGCCGTTCGAATTGGCGGAAATCCGGAAGTCGGTCGCCACCGCCTTCGCCAAGCGCCGCGATCTGCAGAAGAAGCAGGGCGCCGGCGGTTTGCAGCATCTGTCCAACCTGATGGGCGCCCTCTATACTGCCGGCGATTCCGAGGCGCTGATCAAGCTGGTACTACGGTTTGCGCTTTTTCACTTCGGCTTGAAGGAAGGCATGGTCGTCTTCTACAACAAAGCCGCCGAACTGGTTCAGGTTGTGCTCGGCACCGCCGGGCAGGATACTCATTTGATCAAGGTCGAGCCGGCGCCGGCGGCGGAGTTTCCCGAAGACTTCTTTGCGGCGGGCGAATCGGAATTCACCGGAAAGATCAATCAGCATCCGGCACTCCGCCGACTGTTGGGGCTGCCGGCGTTCAGCGGATTGGCGGAATCATTGAGTGATAGCGCTGGTTCCTATTGTTTCTTCTCGCTACCGGCCACCGACAAACTCAAGCTGGTGCTGGTGATTAAGAGCGATCAGCCGGTTAGTGTTACCGAGGCTGACCGTCAAATGCTCACCGTCCTGCTGAGTCTGAGCTCGATTTCCCTCGACAATATCGTGCTGCTGCAGGAGGCGCAGTCAGCCATGGTGCGGCTGGAAGACTTCAAGGATCATCTGGTCAGCATCGAGCGCGCCGCTACCCAAGGGATGATGTCATCCGAAATTGCGCACGAACTCAATAATTTCATCGCAATTGTCTTGTCGAATATTGAGCTATTCGAGATGAAGGCGGCGGGCGCATATCCGGAGACCGCGGTCAAGTATCTCGAAAACGTGAAGAAAAACATCGGCAAGTTTGAGAAGTTCACGGCTTCACTGTCGGCAGCCGGCAAGCTGGATACCAAGCGGCAGTCCTTCGACCTCAACGAACTGATCAACGAAATCGCCACTTTTGCCCGCCACCAGCGGCGTTTTCGCAAGATTCGCCTCGAGCTGGTCCTGGACAATGCGCTGCCGCAGGTCTTTCTCGATATGTCGCAGATGCAACAGGTCTTGTACAACATGATCAACAACGCCGCTGATGCAATCGAAGCGGAGCGTGTCGACGGCGTAATCAGAATCAGCACCCAGTTTGACGCCGAGAAACACGCGTTCAAATTGGTCGTACAGGATAACGGCTGCGGCTTTAGCCCGGAGAATCTGCAACGAGCATTTCGCGATCGCTTCACCACGAAGGAGCACGGTCACGGTTTCGGTTTGACGGTTTGCCGCAAGGTCGTCAAGAATCACGAAGGTGCGATCGAGGTTGAGTCCTCGCCCGGCAACGGAGCGACAATCACGATTGCGATTCCGCTCGCCGATCCACAGACCGCACAGACAGCGCCGGCCACGATCGAAGCGCCGGCCGCAAGCTGAACCGTTTCGGTTCCCCCATCAACATCTACTCGAATGAGTGTTCCGATCTGAGCGACCGCTCAGTTGCTCATGGCTGTCAGGAAAACTTGGAGTTACCGCAGCCGCAACTGGAATTGGACTGGCTGCCGCCGGAGGATGTGGCAAACGTACTGAAGAGGCGCTCGAGTCGATCGGAGGCGCAGTGCGGGCAGCGTTGTTCATTGGCGACGCGTTCGCTGGCGACCAGCAACTCGAACTTTCGGCCGCATTCTTTGCAGCAGTATTCATAAATCGGCATCGCGGTCTTTCCCTTCACTCAATCTCAGTCCAAACAGGGCGCCCAATGCGGCACCAAACAGCGTCGTCGCCCACGGCGACGAGGTGATGCCTCACGTACTATGGCAGCCGATGAAATAATAATAGAGGTACCCCGCAATGGCAAGCGCCGCGGCCGAGACCAATACGATTGACGTAGTTTTCATAGTCATAGCATCGACGCCCGTGGCGTCAAACATGATACGCAAAAATCGACAAATGGTGGGAGTTCCCCGAGTTGAGACCGCTTGAAAATCCGCTTGCCGCCGGGATAACGAAGGCATATCGTGACTGCAACCGGGGAGTATGTCATGAAATATGAGTTAAAACGAATCGCAATCTGGCCCGCCGTCAAAATCTCATTCTTGGTACACCTGATTCTTGGTTTTGTCCTGGGCATTTTTTACGCACTTTTTTTTGCACTGCTTATGTCGCTGCCGGCATCGATGGGTGACGCCGATCTGGCGGCGTTGTCGGCGTTTTCGGGAGCGCTCGTTGTCTTTCTCCCGTTTATTGTCTCGATCTCGATGGCGGTTTTCAACACGATCTTCATCGTTATCGGGCTGGTAATCTTCAACTTCTTCTCGCGGATTGCCGGCGGACTGGAGTTTGAGCTGGCGCCTCTGGCCGAACCCGCACCAGTGGCGGTCGCCAGGCCGACAGCACCACCCCCGCCAACCGCTGCACCGCCGAGCCCGACGGATGCGCCGTCAGCACCACATTCGCCGTTCTCACCTCCACCCGACGCAGGCGAGGGACCACCGCAAGCACCGTCGTTATGAGCTTTCAGGAAATCCGCGTCCGTATCGCCCCGTCACCGACCGGGTATTTCCACGTCGGTACCGCGCGCGCTGCGCTGTTCAACTGGCTTTTCGCTCGTCATTCCGGTGGCAGGTTCCTGCTGCGGATTGAAGACACCGATCAGGAGCGCTCAAAACAGGAATATGTTGATGTCATCCTTGGCGGACTGAAGTGGCTGGGGCTCGACTGGGACGGCGACGTAGTCTATCAATCGCAGCGGCTGCATACCTATAAGCCGTTTGCGGAGAAGTTGGTTGAAATGGGCAAGGCCTACCGCTGTTTCTGCAGCGCTGCCGAGCTGCAACAGAAACGCGAGGCGGCACAGGCGGCTAAGGTAGACTACCACTACGACCGCACTTGCCGTTCGCTCAGTCCGGCGCAGGCGGAAGCGAAAGTCGCGGCCGGCCAGGCGCACACCATCCGCCTGGCGCTGCCGACCTCCGGTACTGCCTGGTTCGATGATGTGGTGCTCGAAAGGATTGAGAAGGACTACCGCGATCTTGATGACTTCATCATTCTCAAGTCGGACGGCAACGCCATCTACAATTTCGCGGTGGTGATTGACGATCATGAAATGGGGATCAGCCACGTAATCCGCGGCAACGACCATATCGCTAACACGTTCCTGCAGAAGGAGATCTACACCGCGTTCGGTTGGGATTTGCCGGTGTTCGGCCATTTGCCGCTGATCCTGCGCATGGATAAATCGAAGATGTCAAAGCGTAAAGGCGACAAGAGCGTGGATGAGTATCAGCATGAAGGGTACCTGTCCGAAGCGATGTTCAATTTTCTGGCGTTGTTGGGTTGGTCGCCGAAGGATGACCGCGAGAAAATGTCGCGCCAGGAACTGATCGACGCATTTGCGCTCGAGGGCATCAACGCCTCCAATGCCGTCTTCAATCCGGAGAAGCTGACCTGGCTCAATCATCAGTACGTAATGGATAAGACCAATCACGAACTGGCCGAGATGGTGGCGCCGTTGCTGGTTGAGTCGGGGTTGACAACAAAGTACTACCTGGAGACGCGCTGGCAGTGGTTGATGAAGATCATGGGATTGCTCAAGGAACGCTGTCGCCTGATTACGGAGTTTGCCCCGGCCGCGAGCTACTTTTTCACCGAAAATTTCGCCTATGATGAAAAGGGCGCGCTCAAGTCATTCACACCTGAGGGCGCCGGATATCTCAAGAAACTTGCCGAACGCTACACGGCGCTGCCGGAGCTTTCGGAATCGGCTGCGGATCAGACGTTGCGGTCGCTGGCAGAGGAGGCGGGAGTCAAGCCGGCGGCCATTATCCATCCGACACGGCTGGCGGTGTCAGGACTGACCGGCGGGCCGTCGCTGTTCGCGATGCTGGAGCTGATCGGCAAGGAGCGAGTGATCGCTCGACTCCAGCGAGCGGTCGAATTCATTTCGTCGAGAACTTAGGAAATTCCGGAGTGGGGGTTACTTGGCTGCAGCAATTGTCGCCAAGACTAACGAGTTGTACTTGGTATCGACGGTGTCATAAGCGGAAGTCACTACGGCCGGGACTTTGCCCCCGGTCAGTAACACGCCGACATCGCTGCGAGTATACATTGTGAGGGCTTTGTAGACGCCGTAACTGGTCGCCAGATTCGGCCCGATCAGCAGGTCAGCTTTGCCGGCGACTTCACCCTTGGCGCCCTTTTCCTTGGCTGCTTCCTCAACGATCGCCACATCCATCGAGAGCGGCCCGTCCACAAGACAATTCCTAATCTGCCCTTTGTCGACCATCTTCGCGATCACAGCTCCGACGATCGTAACCGGCATTTGGGGATAGATCACTTCGACGGCGGACAGCATCGCCACTTTCGGCAGTGGGTTACCCAGTTTGCGCGCGTCCACGACGGCATTGTTAACGATATCAACCAGG
>CAZFNN010000027.1:0-32769 GCA_964520555.1 uncultured Ignavibacteria bacterium | reverse complement strand
CTGCGCCCCTCTACTTCTGCAGCGCTCGCCGCTCGGCAGCTGTCATCTGCTTGATTGCCTCCTCGATCGCCAATTCGCCGTATTACACTTGTTCTTCCCAACTCTTGCCTATTTGCCACTCGCGCAGAACTTTCCCGCCGGTGAACTTCTGGATCGATGAGAAGATGGCATTAACTCGTAAGTGAACCGCAGTTGGAAGTCTTACGATGTTTTGGGTACTATGCACTGCAGTCGCCGCAAATTGGCCGATCTTGTTTTGTTCGACAATATGGTGCCACACCATGCCTGGTCCAGCTGGTCCCATGGCCTTCTTGAAAGCTCGGAATGTCTGAAATCCGACTATTCCGATGTCAGATAATGTGCCAATCTTCTTTGCAGCATCGCTCGCTGCATCTGCACCTCGCCTGAACCATCCGCTGGATGGCACTATCGGAAAGATAGCTGCTACGTCGAGAGTCGCCCAACCCGCGTTCTCCCATGATGGCTCTTCAACGAGGTCCTTAACGCTCATTGCGGCAAAGGCGACGTCAATAATATCCCAAAGCGTTCCCCCATCCGGATCCACATGCTTTAGCGGATTGTTCGCACAATACGCATAGGGACTCAGGCTGGGATACTCACCCGCCGCCGGGTCAAGCGCCAGGAAGCGGCCAAGCTCCGGATCGTAATAACGCGCGCCATAATAGTATATGTCAAGACCGCCTTCTTTGTCCAGCGGCTTGGCTGTATACCGGTAGGCTTGGTTGGTATTGGTCTGTTCCGATACCATTGATCCGAATGAGTGGTACCAGTACCGGTCCTCAAGCAATCCGGTGGAATCGATCACCACTCGGGTCGAACCCAGGTGGTCACTCAGATAATAGTGCAGCTTGCCGGCAGCGTCGCGCATGGCAATCCGACTCCCGCCGGCATAGATGAATTTGCGCGCAGCACCGGCAGGAGCCGGCGTCGACTGTTCCGCCAGAACCTTGCCCTGACCGAGGACATAGTAGGTGAAGGTTCGCGCCGTGTCCGTGCACCAAATCGAGGTCGAGTCGCCTTCGCCCGGGCCGCGTAAACCCTCCTCGCCTGATCGCTCGCCGCTACACTCACGGCGAAAGTGATAGAAGTACTCCTTGTAGATGCGTTCACCGCCGGCACTATACCCGTACCAGACCGTATCGATTCCCCAACTCCCTTGAATTTCAGTCCTCGCGAACCGATTCAAAGCGTCGTAATAGAATCGCGCTTTCTTCCCCGAATGGCGGATGACGTTGCCGTTGTGGTCATAGGTGAGTGTATCATCGACCAGCCAGTGCTGGCGATCGGCGACGGCTAACCGATTCGTGCCCGCTTCATAGTGGAAATCCTTGGCGACAGTCCCCGACGTTGTGAACTTCGAGGCGAAAGTGATGTTGCCGTTGCCGTCGTAGTTGAACGACTCGAACTCGAAGGCTTCAAGTAGAGACTCGCGCAGGCGATCGCTCTTGTCGTAGCGGTGAGCAAATCGTTTTTCATCACCGGCGATCGAGAGTTTCTGGCAGAAGACATTGCCGTTGTACTGCGCCGGCCACTGCATCTGGGAGTATGGATGATCATAATAGTAGAGCCGCTGCCCGAACAGGTCACCCGGGGCTGCGCCTTCCGAATAGCCATTATTGATCGACTGCAGCCAGCCGCGCTCGTTGTAGGCGTAATCCAGAGTCTGAATTCCGCCGCCCAGCTGCAGACTCTCGAGTTCGTCGCGCCGCGTGTGGGTCAGGCGGGCATAACGATCCACTTCGCTGGTATCGGTGCCGCCGACCTTGGTGAGTCGACCCCGTTCATCGTAGTCGTACCGTACGATTGATCCATCGGGATAGGTGATTGAGCGAAGTTGATCCGCCCAGTCGTAGGTGTAGCGCACGACCACGCTGTCGCCGTGACACGAATAAACCCAGCCCGGACCAGCAACATAGGTCGAATCCAGCACGGCCTTGAAGTAGTTGACTTGCCGCTTGATTCGGCCGCGACCATCATAGTGATAGCGCTCAGCGTAGTTGCGGCGAGAGTTGAGATCGGTCGTGAAAGCAAACGACAGCCGCCCCACCGACAACTCGGAGGCTTGCTGATCATAGAAGTAGCGCGTTACCGGTATCTTAAACGACTGGGGACCCTGACTCGCCTCAAGACCGCTTGCTGTGATTCGATCGAGCGCGTCATAGTCGTAGTAGGCCTTCCCGGTATACAGGGTCGAGCCGGCGCGCAGTATCGGATCCTGCTTGCGGATCAGATTGCCGTTCTTGTCATACTCGTAAGTGATGCGACCGTAATTGCCGGTTCCGGCGCTGTCGCGGTAGTCGGCGGACTGCTCTTCGATCAACTGCCCGAAGGAATCGTACTTGTAGCGCACCTCGTCGCCATTCGGTTTGATGACCCGCGTCAAGTTGCCCAGATCATCGTAGTCGAAGTAAGTTACGATCGCGTTCGAGCTGTCATAACTCTGCCGCAGGCGCAACTTACCCCGGACGTCAGAGACTTCCCGGACGATGTTGTCGTTTTCGTCGATGCCCTCCTTGATAAAGACGATGTCTTCGGGAAAGCTGAACAGTGTTGTCAGGCCGATGGTCGCTGCATTGGATACCGAATACTTGACCGAATCGGATGAATGCGCGGGATCGGGGAAGTGAGTGCTGACCGGACGGTCGAGGAAATCGTAGGCCGATGTGGTGGTATACCCCAACTGATCCCGAACCGCGCAGACGCGACCGGCGTAATCGTAGTCTGTCATTACGCTGTCGGTTGTTCCATCGGCAGCGATGCTCTCGGTTAGAAATGCTCGCGAGAGGCCATCGAACCAGACGCGGCACTTCTGAGCGGGTCTGTCACGATTGAGTCGAATAGACTGTCTGACGTTAATGGGATCGGAAATCGCCTCGTCATCATATGAATTGATGATCGACCAGGATGTGTCCTGGGGACCAGACGGCAAGTGTGGGGCTTTGCCTGACGGAGCGAAACCGCCCGGAAGTGTGGCTTTGCAGAGTCGGTTGAGCGCATCATAAGTGAGTTCCGACCTGTAGCCATTCGGATCAATGAGCCAAAGCAGGTTGCACTTCCTGTCGACCTCCCGCTGCCAGGAAATCGTTATCGAACCGACGGTTTGATCCATTTTGTACCAGAACGGGCTACTGCTAAGGAACGGATTGTAGTTTGTGACTTGATCAACAGTCTCGTCGTGATTCAGAATGTTATAGGAGACGCTTGTTCCACTTTCGGGATAAGAAAAGTACGTCGTATTGCCGACGGGATCGATCTGGAGCTTCCTCGCACCGCGATAGCGAACTGCCGGTGCTTCGGTCTTCAGGTAGTGGAACTGATTGACCGCCGTCAGCACCGGACTGCCGTTGTCGTCGAGCAGGTAATTCGTTCTCGCGAGCAGTTGCCCGATGTAGCCCGCCCAGGGATCGGTTTCAAAGTAGGAGTAAGAGGTGTGGCGCAGAAGCAACCCAGTACCGGCCTTCCGGAGTTTCTCGAAGCTGACCAAGCTGCCGTGATAATATGCGGTCTCGGTAAGAGGCGGGGTCATGAAGAAATCGGCGAAGCGTGTTTCCGATTTGATGCCCCACGGATCGATCACATCTTTCTCGATCAAGTTGATAGTGGTTTCAAGTGCCGGATCGCCCAGCCAGGAGTACTCGTATCGTTCGAGGAAGGACTCGCTATTATACGACGTCCTCAGACTGTCAAGCATGAGTGTCCCCTGACAAACACTGCCATCGAAGTCGGTATCCCAGAACTGGTCTTTCTTCACTTGCAGGTCGCCTGAAAGCAACTCCTGCTCAACGGACGTCACTTGTTTGAGCGCCCAGCCGCGATCGCGCGATCTCGAACTGAATTTGCCCTTCTCCGGGAAATATCGGTACGTCAAGACCCTGGACTTGACCTGCTGATTCGGCATCTCGGGATCAAAGAACAGCGAGTCCTTCCCGAACCATCGTGTCGTAATAATCTGATCGCCGGGAGAAATGCCTTGGTCGAGAAGTGAATCGACCCAACTGTATCGGAGACTGTCAGTATTGAGTACATGCGCGGCGGCATCGGTACGGCGGGCCGCGGCTACCATATTGAGAAAGAACGGATCGCGGCCGATCTCATCGAATCCCGCTGTTTTCTTGCACGGGAAGCGAGGTGGAATGGCTCCATACTGGCAATCGAGCGTGTGATCGTAATTGATCGCAATCGTGTCTCGCACTGCGATCACACCAAATTGCCCCCACGCGGTGCCGGGATCTCGATAGTACTGGAAGAATGCCTGTCCGCCATCGGGATAATTCACTTTCCACAATCGCCATGGATCGAGCTTATAAGTGGCTCCACATTCCTTCTCATCCTCGCCGCAGACCTGGTAATAGCGCCAGACATCTTCAATGTTGAAGTTCTTGTAAGTGCGAGAGTACTGCCGGTAGGTGAATTGTGTCACCCGGTAGACAGCATCGGTAATCCGCCAGACCAATCCGCGATTGAAATCGCTGCTCCAACTTGCGCCTCGTCCGGCAATCAGCCCGGGCTCCGGCGGACGATTGGCGAACATCAGGAGGCAAAAATCCATCCCGGAGTCGCGAATTATCAGCTCGTTGTACGCCGAGAGCTGACTCCACGGCGACCAGTGAAAAAAGTAGTCCCCGGCACTTGCGAGAATCGGCCGACCCCAAACACTGTCGGCGCCATCGACATACGAGTAGTTCAAGTTGATCTCGTGCCCCATCTGATCGGAGAACTTCACCGGCAAGAGCAGACGCGGGTAGTCGACCCTTCCTTTGGGAAAACTGTTTGAGCAGTTGAGATTGGTACGATAGTTGGGCTGGTAGACCTTGAACAGCACCGCAGTGCCGTCAGCGCGAAAGAGCGTGAAGTACCCATAGAGTGAGCTGCTGTACGGCCACAGGTAGCCGCGGTCGGCATCATCTTTCGAGCACGCATTGTAGGGACCGCCGATCATGTAGGCGGGACCGTCGATGCTGGATGACGTGCTGTAGAGTTCCTTAACGCTACCGTCTCCCATCAAGATGCTGATCACTCCGTGAGTCCCGGAGCTGATCTCTCGATAGCACTTGTGATAGCCCTCGATGTGCGCGGCGATATCATCGGTGTAGGAGACATTGGCGCTGAAGCTGGTATCGTTGACCCAGGAGACGAGCTCATTCTCGAAATTGAATGTCTGTACCGCGATTCCGTTTATTGAGAGAATCCACTCGGGAAGATTGGCCGGAGTTTGGATGATCCCGTTCATCCCGGAACGCGCGCCGAAGAGGACGTGGCTGACATTGCCGTTGTATGCCAGGGAGAGATCGCAGTGCAGGCCGTTTTCGCTCAGGGGCAGGTAACGCAGCCGCTGGGAGTACATCAGATTTCCGTTGAAGTCGTTGATGACCTCATTGCCGGACAGGCTAAACGAATTGGACTTGGCGTACCCCCGCTCGTTAAACATGCCAGAGGCATCCTCAATGTTGTAGAGCCGATTAGCATCGTCTGCTCGAGAGACCCTCGAGATAAGAGCGGCGAAAACTAACAACACTGCGAGAATCACACGTCGTGGAATCATGGCAACCTCCTTTGACAGCCACTTTTTGAGCCACCTTGTTTATTGCCGGCAAATCTCCGGCAGCAATATTTACATCTTCATCCAGTTTCCTGTCAACTGGATTCTTGCGAAATCGCAGTGAATCGATTACGTGGTTGAGCGCCTGACTTCCACAGTTACATCTTCGCAAATCCCATCGAAGCGGCAGCGCGTGCGGCTATGATCGAGATACTACGGCAATCCTGCATTCGCACAAATCGGCGGCGGCAAGGCTCCAGCCGGGTCAAGTTCCTCCAAATCGAACGGCAGCGGCGGTGCGAAATTGTCGACCGATTCAGCCAGATGGTAGTCGGGCCAAAAGAGCGTGTGGGAAACCGTGTTCCAGAAATCGAAAGAGTCTCCCCCCATGCCCACCGCCACGCGATCCGGGCACTGCCTGACCACGTTCTCCATCATGTTGAGCGATGCCCAAGTTGCCGCCAGAGAACTCGTTTCATTCCTCTCTCAACTGTTTGTCCAATTATGGTTGTAGTTGGACGCAGTTAGTCGCGAGGCAATGCCGCTGTCAATCACATTCACCCCGACTACCATTAAGTCGATGTTAGTCGATGAGTTGCGGAAGAAACTGCCCCACACCGGCCTTGCTCCGGCGCATGATACAGGCGCCACTTGACTAACTGACGAGAATCGGTATATTACTCAATATTAACAGTTCGCCGCCCGAGCTACCACTGCGGCGACAAAATTACTCTCGTTTTGGATTGCCCTGACTTAGTCTCAAATCGACCACAATTAGATGAAAACGAAATGTTCCCTGAGCCCGGACTTCGCCGGTTCGACATCAAGATCGGAGGAAAGTGTGCCCGCAACTTTGTGGCGAAGAATCAATACGGCGAGTTTGGTCGCCGTTGCCTCACTCGTAGTTCTAACTCTTTTCGCTTCCGTTTCAGCAGCCGACTTCGAGAAGATTCCGATCGAGCAGGCGATTCGGGAATCGCGCGAGGCTCACGAACTCGAGCGGCAGGCGAAGGCGCGCGGACTGCTGAAGTCGCGCGAGCTGCTTGAGCAACTTGGCGACCGGGGCGCGCTCCCGACGCAGTATCAATATGATGTCAAGTTCTACCGCATCGACATGAGCGTCAATACCACGACCGAAATCATCACGGCGCGTGTCGACATGCAGTCGACAGCAACCCAGGACAGCGTCACCTTCTGCGAGATCGACCTGTACTCCAACATGACCGTGGATTCGATCCGTGTCAACGGCGCGGCAGCGACGTTCACGCGCAACGGCAATGTCGTCAAGGCGTTCCTGCCGACACCGGTGGATTCGGGACAGCTCTTCACGGTTGCGACTTACTACAACGGGCATCCGATCGAGGGCGGTTTCCAGGCGTTCTCGTTTGACAGCTACGGCGGCAACCCGGTGATCTCGACGCTCTCGGAGCCGTTCCTGGCGCGCACGTGGTGGCCGTGCAAGGATCATCCGGATGACAAGGCCGACTCCGTGGACATCATCATTACCTATCCGAGCAACCTGTTTTGCGCCTCCAACGGCACGTTGGTCGGCAATATCGACCTCGGCAACGGCACGCGGCAGACATACTGGAAAGTGCGATACCCGATCACCACCTACCTGGTGAGTCTGGCGATGTCGAACTATTCGCATTGGCGCGACTGGTTCCACTACGGCGTCAACGATTCGATGCCGGTCGACTACTGGGTGTATCCTTCGCAACTGGCGTCGGCGCAGGCCGGTTACGCGCCGACGGTCGCGATGATCGACACGCTCTCGCGGCTCTTCGGGCTCTACCCCTTCGTGAATGAGAAGTACGCGATGTCGATGTTCAACTGGGGCGGCGCGATGGAGCATCAGACCAACACTTCGATCGTGAACGGTTATTTCGCGCAGTCGATCATCGTGCACGAACTGGGGCATCAGTGGTGGGGCGACATGATCACTTGCCGCGACTGGCACCATATCTGGATGAATGAAGGTTTCGCCAGCTACGTCGAGGCGCTCTGGTTTGAATCGACCGGCGGATTCACGGAGCTGCGCGACTACATGAACGGCATGCGCTACACCTCCGGCGGCACCATTTACTGTGCCGACACCAGCGATGTCTGGTCCATCTTCTCCAGCCGCGTCTACGACAAAGGCGCGTGGGTGCTGCATATGCTGCGGCATGTCGTCGGCGACGCGAATTTCTTCGACATCCTGCAGACTTACTACGACGATCCGCGCTACAAGTGGAAGGACGTCTCGACCGAGAATTTCCGCGACCTGTGCGAGGAAGTGACCGGCATGGACCTGCATCCGTTCTTCGACAACTGGATTTACGGCACCTATTATCCGCGCTACGCCATGTCGTTCGCTTACGACCAGACCTCGGCCAATTCGTACCGCGTCTACGTGCACGTGCGCCAGTATCAGACCACCAATCCGACGGTGTTCAACATGCCCAACGTCGATATCTCGGTGTACAACGGCACCTACCACGATTTCGCTGTGCCGAACACGCAGCGCGACCAGGACTATATCTTCGATCTGGTTGGCACCAATCTGCCGCCGACCTCGGTCGTGATCGACCGCAACGACTGGATCTTGAAGTCGACCTCGACCGAATCGTATGCCGTGCACATCATCTATGACACGCTCCGGGCCGGCAGCGAGGGTTCGGTCTATGCCGACTCGCTGATCGTGCGCGGCGGGACCAAGCCGTACACGTTCCAACTCATGTCGGGAAGTCTTCCGGCGGGACTGACGTTGAATACGGCAACCGGCGTGATTAGCGGCACGCCGACCGATACCGGCGCGGTTGCAGTCTCGATCAAAGCCACCGGCGTGAGTGGCGGCTCCGATACCAAGTCGCTGACCTTCCATATCGCGCCGCAGCTATACGTCTCAGGCGATGCCGACGGCAGCGGTGCGGTCAACATCTCCGACGCCGTCTACTTGATCAATTACATCTTCTCCGGCGGACCGGCGCCGTCGCCAATGGCGGCCGGCGATCCGGATTGCAGCGGCGCGGTCAACATTTCCGATGCGGTCTATCTGATCAATTACATTTTCTCAGGCGGACCGGCGCCCTGCTAACGGATTAAGCGCTTGGGTGAATTAGAATCCGGGAGTCGACAACGACTCCCGGTTTTCGGTTGTGGTGGGCAATCTTGTCGGAACGGCTGCCATCAGGCGGTGCTGCCGCCTTCGGATGAGCGCCGTAATACCAGCTTACGAAATTCACTGAACCAGAGCACCGACGAGGCCATCAGCGCACAGACCAACCATTGCCCGGCCGTCAGCGGTGCGGTGCCGAACGCCGCATTCAGAAACGGCAGATGCACGACGGTGAGCTGAAGCAGCGCCCCGAGCAGCACCGCTCCCACAAGCCAGCGATTGACGAAGACTCCGTGAAATGCGCTCAGGGTTGCCGAGCGCGCGTTGAAGACGTTGAAGAGCTGGGCCAGCACCAGCACCGTAAATCCAGCGGTGCGCGCCACCTCCAGCGGCCAGAGGCCGGCGATCAATCCCCCGGGGAGATAGAGGTCGATTGTCAACAGCGTCGCGACCGCCATGACCAGCCCCGTCGTCAGCACATCCGCCCACATGCGGCCATCGATCACGCGCGCGTCGAGTCGGCGCGGCGGCCGCGCCATCACGTCTTCGGTCTCAGGGTCGACTCCCAGCGCCAGCGCGGGCGCCGAATCGGTGATGAGGTTGATCCAGAGAATCTGCGTCGCCAGCAGCGGCAGCAGGAAACCGCCAGACTCGGAGGCCAGCCCGATGATGCCCGACAGCACGACGCCGAGAAATACCGTCAGGACTTCGCCCATGTTCGAACTGAGAAGATAGCGCAGGAATTTTTTGATATTGTCGAAGATGATCCGGCCTTCGCGGACCGCCGCCACAATCGTCGCAAAGTTGTCGTCGGCGAGAATCAGTTTGCCCGCCTCCTTGGTCACCTCGGTACCGGTGATGCCCATGGCAACGCCGATATCGGCCGACTTGAGCGCGGGCGCATCATTGACGCCGTCGCCGGTCATGGCGACGATGTTGCCCTCGGACTGCAGCGCATCGACGATTTTCAGCTTGTGCTCCGGCGCTACGCGGGCGTACACCGAGGTTGAGCGCACGGCCGCGCGCCAGGCGCTCTCGTCCAATTCGTCCAGTTCGATGCCAGTCAGCACGCGCGCACCGGGCACGACGATGCCGAGATCGCCGGCGATCCGCGCCGCCGTCACCGGATGGTCGCCAGTGATCATCAGTACGCGAATGCCGGCGCGCTGCGCCTCGCGGACGGCGACGGCGGCTTCCGGGCGCGGCGGATCGATGATGCCGACGACACCGAGATAAATCAATTCTGTTTCCAGCGATTCCGTGAGCGGGCCGGCGCCGTCGGCGACTGCCGGATCCTCGACGCGCCGGTAGGCGACACCGAGTGTGCGCAGCGCCTGCGCCGACAACCGCTCCACTGCGGCAAGCGCCTCGGTGCGAAGCTTTGCATCGAGCGGAACGACATCCACACCAACTCGCACCGCCGTGCAGCGCCTCAGGAGTACGTCGGGCGCACCTTTCGAAACCAGCGAAACACGCCCGGTCTTGCCGTCGTGTTGCAGCGTGGACATCAACTTGCGTTCCGACGTAAACGGAATCTCGCCCCGCCGTTCGAATTGCGCCGTGTGCGCGCGGGTACCCTCGAGCTTGTGCGCCGCCACGAGAAACGCCGCCTCGGTCGGGTCGCCTTGAATCTCCCAATCGCCGTCGCGCTCGCGCAGCGAGGCATTGCCGGCCAGACTCCCGCCGCTCAGAACCAGCCGCGCCTCCGTGAGGAGCTTCGGGTCAATGCTCGCACCGTCCGCGACAACGGCTCCGCCTTCGGGACTGTAGCCGACGCCGGTGAGAGCGACCTCGCCGGAGGCCGTGACGATCCGTTCGATCGTCATTTCGCTTTTGGTCAGCGTTCCTGTCTTGTCGGAGCAAATCACCGATGCCGAGCCGAGCGTTTCGACCGACGAGAGTTTCTTGACGATGGCCTTGCGCGCCGCCATCCGTTGGACGCCGAGCGCCAGCACGACCGACAGAATTGCCGGCAGCCCCTCCGGCACGGCGGCGACGGCGAGCGAGACGCCGAGCATCAGCACTCCCACCGCAGCTGCGGGCGTCTTGACGCCAAACACCAAGACAATTGTCGCGACTACAATGACGACAACGGCGATCACCGCAACGCCCAGGCGCTTGCCGAGTCGCTCGATCTCGCGCTGCAGCGGCGTCGGGTCCTCCCGCGTCATTTGTAGCAGCCGGGCGATTTTGCCCATTTCCGTATCCATGCCGGTGGCGGTCACGATCGCGCGCCCGACCCCTTGCGTGGCGGCCGTGCCTTTGAAGACCATGTTGTCGCGATCCGCCAGCGCTGCGCGCCCCGTCAGCTTTGCGGTGCGCTTGGTCACCGACTCGCTCTCGCCGGTGAGGGACGCCTCCGCGACGCGCAGATTGATTGCGCGCACCAAACGCGCGTCGGCGCCGACGCTGTCGCCTTCGTTAAGAACCAGGATGTCGCCCTTGACTAATTCGTCAGTGTGGATTCGTTCGACCTGACCGTTGCGCAGCACCGCGGAGGTGGGGGCGGTCAAATTCGCCAAGGCCGCAACGGCATCCTCGGCGCGCGCCTCCTGCAGATAGCCCAACACGGCGTTCGCTGCAACGATAGCAAGGATGACGAGCGCATCGATCGGGACGCCGTGAGCGCCCTCAAGCACCCAGGCGATCGCCGAGATCGCAATGGCGGCCAGAAGTAGATAAACCAGGGGATCGCGGAACTGATGCAGGAACTTGCGCCACGCCGGAACCGGCGGGGCGCTGATAAGTTCATTTCGGCCGTCGCGCCGCAGACGTTCAGTTGCCTCGGCGTTAGTCAGCCCGTGCTCGGGATCGACGCCGAGCGCTGCCGCAACCTCATCAGCCTCGCGCAGTGATGGGTCGGCGAGGAGGGAAGTCTCGGTCGGGTTTGTCACGACAGTCTCATATTCTCTTGCCCACCGCCTCATGGTACAACAAGGCTAGCGTTGCAGGAAACATAATTGCAGGGAAGATCGCATCGCAAGCAGTTCTCCGCGTGAAGCTTGGTTGTGTTTAGCTCGCCTGAGCCCGTGTGGATCTCTGCATCTTCTCCAATCCCGTTGAATCCGACTTTTTTGAAACAAAATCGACCCATGAGATATAAAATAGCATTGCCAACTCTCACTGCCGGTGTCAACCGTCTCCAGCGGTGGGAGGCCGGAGCGTTTTCGCCAAAATCAATTGTGGCTTTTCATGTGATCAGCGGCTTCCGACAAGAAAGGAATTTGACTTATGGTAGTACAGACGATGGCGAATCGCGCGATCGAACTGAAGCAGGACGCGCTCGATACGCTGAGGTCGCGCATCAAGGGGCCGACTTTTTCTGCAGGGGATGCGCGCTACGAAGAATCGCGCACGGTCTGGAACGGCATGATCGACAAACATCCGGCGTTTGTGGTGCGCTGCCTTGGCGTCGCCGATGTCGTGGCGTGCGTCAACATTGCGCGTGAACACGAATTGCTCCTTTGTATCAAGGGCGGCGGGCACAACATCGCCGGATTGGCCACCGCCGACGGTGCGATGATGCTTGACATGTCGCTGATGCGCGGTGTCTGGGTCGATCCTCAGCAGCGCGTGGCGCGCGCACAGGCCGGTTGCCTGCTGGGTGACGTCGACCGCGAGACGCAATTGCACGGACTGGTGGCAGTCCTAGGCTTCGTCTCATTGACCGGCGTGACCGGGCTGACCCTTGGGGGCGGCTTCGGCTATCTGACCCGCCGCTGGGGCTACACCACGGACAATGTCCTGGCGATGGAACTGGTCACGGCGGACGGCCGACTGGTTCGCGCCAGCCGGACGGAATACCCGGACCTCTTCTGGGGACTGTGTGGCGGCGGCGGCAACTTCGGCGTCGTGACGGGAATCGACTACAAGCTGTATCCCGTGGGTCCGGAGATTGTCGGCGGCGTAGTGGCCTGGCCGGCAGAGGAGGCGCCCAAGGTGCTGGCGTTCTTCCGCGAACTCGCGGCATCCGCGCCGCGGGAGATGACCTTGGTGGCGATGATGCGACCGGCTCCGCCGGCGCCATGGTTGCCGAAGGAAATGCACGGCAAGCCGATTGTGGCGATGTTGGCCTGCCATAGCGGCAAGCTTGAGGACGCCGAAAAAGCGGTCGCACCGATCAAATCGTTCGGCCAGCCGATCGGCGACATCCTCGTGCGCCGCCCCTATACGCAACTGCAATCGCTGCTGGATGCCACCCAACCGAAAGGTCGGCGCTACTACTGGAAAAGCGAGTACCTGGCCGAGATTAGACCGGAACTTGCCGACAAGTTCATGGCACATGCCGCCAAGATTGTCTCGCCGCACTCGGCGGTGATCTTCTTCCAGCTCGACGGCGCCTTGAACGAATTGCCCGACGAACACTCGGCGGTCGGCAACCGCGATGCGCGCTTCGTGCTCAACATCGCCGGTTCCTGGGAACGTCCGGAAGAAGATCAGGCGAATATCGCCTGGGCGCGCGCGGCCTGGAGCGACATGAAATCGTTTTCCACCGGCGGCACGTATCTCAATTTCCTCAACGCCGACGACGGCCCCGAGCGCACCAACGCCGCGCTGCGTCAGGGGATACAGCGTCTGGCGGCGATCAAGAAGACCTGGGATCCGCGCAACCTCTTCCGCACCAATCGCAACATCCATCCGGCATAAAGACCGTTCTCGCGACCGGGTCAACTGTCCCGGTCGCGACACAATTTCGATTGAACCGCCGCGATGCGCTTCGTACAATATCTGCGCGTATGTCAATCAAACTCAAACGTATCTATGACGCTGCCGATCCTCACGACGGCTACCGCGTGCTGGCTGACCGACTCTGGCCGCGCGGCATCAGCAAGGATCGCGCCGGGCTCGACGAATGGGCCAAGGATCTGGCGCCCTCCAGCGAACTGCGCCTGTGGTATCACGCCGATCGCAGCCGCTGGGCGGAATTCCGTGAGCGCTATCTGGCGGAACTGAAAGCCCAGCCGGATCGCCTGCGGGAGCTTGCCGCCCGGGCGCGCACTGGGGAAGTCACGCTGTTGTACGCCGCGACCGACCCCGATCAGAATCATGCGATCGTCCTGATGGAAGCGATCAAAAAATACGCGGCGTCCTGAACTGCCCCGTCGTCCGCGGCCCCCAAGATCGAGAATAGCGCCGGCCGCATTCTCTTCGCGGCACTCGCTGGAGCTTTGCCATCGCCTGCCGTCTGCGGTTTATAGCGATTTAGCTCCATGATTTATTCTTGACATTCCGCCCCGGCGATGCTATACCGCTCATAGAATCCAGTTCATCCGCATAGCCAATCACAACCTCGATTCCGCTTCCCGCATTGGCGCGCAAACTCATCATCAGCATTTAGGGAGGTTTCCTCATGAAAGCACTTGTGCTCGCAGTCGCGGCGATAGCGATTGTATTGGCTGTGGTGAACGCCTCGGTCTATGCCGACGTCCCGTCGCGCATCAGCTATCAGGGTCGGCTCACCAATGATCTCGGACAACCGATCGACTCGGTCACCGACATCACGTTCGTTCTTTGCGAGGACTCACTCGGGACGGCTCAGATCTGGGAGGAGACTCACCCATCAGTAAAGATCAGCAGCGGTCTCTTCACCGTCTTGCTCGGCTCGATCAACACGAATCTCATGGCGCAGTTTGAGGGCAAAGAGCGCTGGTTGGGAATCAAGATCGGTGACGGCGCCGTGATGATGCAACCGTTGCCGATCGTGTCGTCGACCTATGCGTTCATGTCGCAGCGCACCGACTCGGCGGCGGTCGCCAAGGCCGTCGTCGACAATGCCATCACCAGCGCCAAGATTCTCAACGGCACAATTCAACTCGTCGATCTCGGTCAGAACAGCGCCACGGCGGGCGAGGTCATCAAGTGGACCGGTTCGGCCTGGGAGGCCGACGCCGACCAGGTGGGCAGTAACCTCAGCGGTTGGACCGACGGCGGCAACGTGGTTGGACTCACGACCGTCGCCGACACCATCGCAATTAACACCACCTCGCGTCTCGGTAAGCTGAACCTGGGTGGAAACATCGGGCTCTATCCGTCCGGCTACGTCTACTTCGGCAATGACACGACCTATGTTCGCGGGCTCAGCGGCAATCTGCATTTCGAGTGCGATGCCGTCTATACCAACGTCCGCGGTAACGTCTTTATTGGCCATCCGGACCAAGGCAACTGGGTGAAATTCGACAATACCAACAAGCGCGTCGGTATCGGCACGATGTCGGTCGACGACAAACTGCACATTGAGAACACCACTGCCGGCGGCACCTGCTGGTTCAAGATTCAAAACTCCGACGCCACGACGTGGGGCCAAACCGGCTTGCGAATTCAGACGCCGGCCAACACTTGGCACCTGCGACAGGATCTCTATTCCGCCACGAATTTCGCCGAAGGCGCCCTGTCGCTTTACAGCACCGGCGGCTCGGTCGAAGCGATGACGTGGCTGGAGAACGGCAACGTCGGCATCGGCATGACGACGCCCGGTAATCACCGGCTGTACGTCAAAGGCGCCAGCAGCACCTATAGCGGTTCTACGATCTACGCCGAGAACACCAGCACCAACGGGACGGCCGCGTACTGCTTCGTCAATTCGAGCTATCCCGCTCTGGTCGCCGCCCAAAAGGGCACCGGCGATATCTTCCGCTGTGTCTGGATCGATGCCGGCGACGTTTCCACCGCGGTATTCCGAGTGACCGACGAGGGCCGCGCCATTTGTCCGGAACTGGAACTCACCGGCGGCAGCGATGTGGCCGAGCCGTTCCCTATCTCCGGCGACGATGAGCTTCTGCCCGGGGCGTTGGTCGTGATCGACGAGAACAACCCCGGCCGCCTGAAACTGGCCTCCTCGCCCTACGATGCGCGCGTCGCCGGTGTGGTGAGCGGCGCCGGCGGCGTCAAACCCGGTATTACTCTGTCGCAACAGAGCCTCAGCACGGGTGGCCAGAACGTCGCAATCAGCGGCCGCGTCTACTGCCTGGCGGATGCCGGTTTCGGCGCCATCAAACCCGGCGATTTGCTGACGACGTCACCCACAGCCGGCCACGCGATGGTAGCTTCCGATCGCACTCGTGCCTACGGCGCCGTGATCGGCAAAGCGATGTCGGCACTGGATTCCGGCACCGGCTTGGTCCTCATCCTGGTCTCACTCCAGTAACGTGAAGCGGGAAGAAAGATGAGGCAAGAAATGAGACTTTCCAACCTGACTCGAAGCCGGCGGTTGACTGCGGTTGCAGCCACGCTGGCGCTAATTCTGACCGCGGTGTCACTGGCCCAATCAAGCGACAAGCGCCTTTTCACCGCGCAGCTCTGGAACCCGGATCATCCGGTAGACATCTATGTCTACAATCCGAATCGCGAGCCGCTGGAACTGCCGCCACCGATGACACTCCCCACGTTCTCGGAGTTCCACGGCAAGGGCATCACTGAAGACAACATCCCCGATGTCGTCAAGGTCGGCGGGAATATCACCATCGCCATTGACTATCAGGACAGCACCGGCGAAGGTTTCTATGATCCCACTTTGGGTTCGGCCCGCCGCAGTGCTTTCTCACAGGCATTGGCAATCTGGGCATCGTATCTGCAAGGCCCGGCAACAATTACCATCGCCGCCAGCATGACGCCGCGCGGCGGCGGTCCCGGCAGCGCGGTCCTCGCATCCAGCGGTCCCGAGCAGTGGCGCTTCGAGCCGATCAACGCGCCGGTCGCCAACACCTGGTATCCTTCACCGCTGGCCGAGATCGTCGGCGGCGTCGATATCGACCCCAGCCGCGCCGAGATCGGTGTTGACTACAACAGCGATGTCGACAACGCTTACGTGCTCGGCAGCATCGACTGGTACTATGGCAACGATGCCAACCCGGGCAACGATGTCGATTTCATGATGGTGACGCTCCATGAAATGTGCCACGGCTTCGGCATGGTCGCCTCCTTCGGCAGCAGCGGCAGTTGGGGGCTCGACTACGACGGCACGCTTTACCCCGTCATCTACGATCGCTACCTGGTCGACAGCTCCGGAACGCTGCTGATCAACAAGCCGGTGTCACCATCAGTCGTGACCGGGCATAACGTCTTCTGGAACGGCGTGATCGCCAAGTATGCGTACACGCACGACTTCGGCGGCACGTTTCGTCTGCCGATGTATGCGCCGATATCGTGGGACGGCGGTTCGAGCATCAGCCACATCGATGAGGCCACTTTCAGCGAGTCGATCTGGGAACTGATTACACCGGAGTACGATGAACCGATCATTCACACGCCTGACTTGATCTGTCTGGGGATCTTCCAGGATATGGGGCACAGCCTGTCGCAGTCGCGTTACGTCAAGTCGTCGGCGTCCGGCTTCGAGGACGGCAGCAGCGGGAATCCCTATAATACGGTCAGCGAGGGCACCACCAATGTCCCGACCGGCGGGCATCTGCGCATCTACTCCGGCTCCTACGCCGGCGCCCGCACGATCACCAAGGCGATGACGTTGCACAGTTGCGGCGGTGCGACGGTGCTGGGGAGCGCGAAAGGCGCAACCACGCCGGCCGACACGCTGCGGGGGGCGGATCGCGGCGCGGTGATCGAGGATAAGTAGAGCGATCCCGGCAATGCGCGCAGGGGCGGCCACGCTAACGCCGGCCGCCCAGAGGGATTTTCGGCATTGTCTTCAGAGCGGCTGGTCCGTATCTTGAGACAGGTATGGATCAACGATATCCATTTTGCTTTCCCGTCAACTGAACAACCGAATACAGGAACGTATGCACTCCAAACTCACTCCCCTTCTCTGGAACCAGTTCGGCGCAGCGCTCGACATGCTGGCCAACGCCATCACAATGAGTCCGGACCACGTCTGGTTCGATCCGGCTAATTGGAGAGATGCTGCGACCGAGCCGAAAACCTTCGATACCTACAAGCCGGAATTCTGGTACATTGCTTACCATGTCCTCTTCTGGACCGATTACTACCTGTCCAACACGCCGGAAGAAACCTTCCAGCCGCCGGCGCCATATGGCAAGGAAGAGTTCGACGACCGCGGTCTGATCCCCCCGCGCGTGTACACCAAAACTGAGTTGCTTGGCTATCTTAATCACTGCCGCAACCGGTGTCGCGGTTTGATCAGTTCAATGACCGACGTGACTGCGTTTGAAAGTTCTCGGGCATCATTTCGAGAAGACTACTCCGTGCTGGAGATCTTCCTCTACAACCTCCGTCATGTGCAGCACCATGCGGCGCAGTTGAACCTTCTGCTCCGGCAGCAAATCGATTCGGCTCCCCGCTGGGTCAGTCGCACAAAACTGCCCCTAGCCGATTAGCGCGGCGCGAACTGATCGGGTTGGTGCCGGGCTTGCGGCGGCGAGGTTACATCTTCGGCCACAGCCAGCCGAAGGTTCCGGCCGTCACGAGGGCGAAAATCAAGCCGTCAAACACCGATTTCAGTGTCGAACACCAATTGCGCCCGTACCAGATCGAGCCTTGCAGCAGTGCCAGCGAGTAGCCCATAAAGGCCGAGCAGCCGACGAAGCGGAACACGCTGAGATAGGATCCGCCCGGCTGGACCGCGTGCCACGCGATATAGGCCGAGAAGATGCTGACCACGATGCTGTACAGAAACCACAGAAACAGGCTCAAGCCCATGTTCATCGAGCCGCTCTTGAGAACCGTCATCACCACGACCGGCCCTTTGGCGAGCCTGGCCTCGAACTCCGGCGTCTTCATCTCCTTCATCGAATCACACCGGGGCAGGAAGTAATCACCGGGCGGGATGTTGAACGGTCGCAGCGCCGCCTGGACGGTGTCCTGATCGGGCACCTTTTTCATATCATTGGCGTGGTACTTGAGCACCATGTGGATCAGCGAGCTGACCACAAAGACGAAGACTGCCGAGAGCAGAATCGGCAGCCACAATGTTGCAAGGAAACCCATCGTCGATACCTCCTATGACTTCAGGCTTTGCGTACTCTGTTTGAATCTTAGCTGCGGATAACTCAATTGGTCGCGGCATTCATAGGACTTTGACCTCAGTCGCGCAACAACAATTGTCGTTGTCGTTCGAGTGTGCAAGTTGGAAGCGCAGTTGATCGGCTCAGCCGGCCGCCTGGCGCACGATCGCGGCCAGCTTGGCTTCCGTGGCCTCGTCCAGCGCGGTGAAGAACCACGCGGACTCCATGAGTTGATGTGGCGCATCTTGCGCGCGCGCAAAGATTGCTTTCTCAGTGAGACCGAACGTCAAGTACTTGTCTGCGCGGAAAAAGCAGATGACCGGGCCGTTCTTGGCGTAGCCCGGCATCCCATACCACAGCTTTGGCCGAAGTTCGGGCACGCTGCGCTTGATCAGCGCGTGCAGGCGTTCGCCGATCGCGCGGTAATGCGCCGGCATGGCGGCGATCTTCGCCAATACCTCAGCCTCGTCGTCAATCTTCCTGGCCGGTTTCTTCTCAATCATGTTTGTTCTCCGCTGGGAGCGATCAGCGCCCGTCCTTGAGGTTCATTGCCACAGCCGCTTGAACCAGCGCGGTCAAAGCGGCCTCGTCGATCTTGTCGGTTTCGCGGATATCGATGGCGCGTCTGACCTTCCCGTCAAGACTGGAGTTGAACAGACCGGCCGGATCATTCAGGGCAGCTCCCTTGGCGAAAGTCAATTTGACGACGTTTTTGTAAGTCTCGCCGGTGCAGATATTGCCGCCGCGCGACCAGACGGGAGTCCCCATCCACTTCCATTCCTCGACGATCTCGCTGTCCGCCGCGCGGATGATCCGGCGCACCTGCGCAAGCGTCCGGCCACGCCAATCGCCGAGTTCTTGAATCCGCTGGTCGATCAGTTTTGCGGCCGCCGCCGTGTCCGTCTTCGCCGCCTTGCGAGATGTTGTCTTGGTAGTCGCCGGCTTGGTGGCCTTCGCCCTCGGCTTGGATGCCTTGTTGACCATGAGGTTTTCTCCTGCTAATGGATCAATATAGTCGATAATTCGAAGTCGTGTCAAGCAGGTATTAGTAGAGGCTTCAGCGGGAGCAGCGCAGAGCGGCCGCCCCAAAAAAAATCTGGGAGTCACAAAAGGGTGACTCCCAGACGATGAGGTTGAGGGCGCGAATCAGGTGAGGTCGAAGCGATCGAGATTCATGACCTTGTTCCAGGCTGCAACGAAGTCGCGGACAAATCTCTTCGCTCCATCCTTGCAAGCATAGACCTCGGCGATGGCTCTCAGTTGGGAATTCGAACCGAAGACAAGATCAGCACGCGTTCCCGTCCACTTGAGTTCGCCACTCTTGGAATCCCGACCTTCGTACACGTTGTCGGAAGTGGACGATTTCTGCCAGACCGTATTCATGTCGAGGAGATTGACAAAGAAGTCATTGCTCAGAGCCTGCGGGCGTTTGGTGAAGACGCCGTGAGCCGAGTGGTCAAAGTTGGCATTCAGAACTCGCAGGCCGCCGACGAGCACGGTCATCTCCGGAGCGGTCAACGTCAGCAGATTCGCCCGATCCAACAGCAGTTCTTCTGCCGGCACACGAATTCCTTCGCGCAGGTAATTGCGGAAACCATCGGCCTTGGGTTCGAGCACGGCGAATGAACTTGCGTCAGTCTGCTTCTGTGAAGCATCCATGCGCCCCGGGGTAAACGGAACGGTAACACTGTTCCCACCGTCTTTCGCAGCTTGCTCAATAGCCGCGCAACCGGCCAGGACGATGAGGTCGGCGAGAGAGACTCTCTTCTTGCCGGCTTTCGCGTTGAATGATTTCTGGATCTCTCCCAGCACACGAAGCACCTTGGCGAGTTGCTTCGGTTGATTGATTTCCCAGTCTTTCTGAGGCGCCAAGCGAATGCGCGCACCGTTCGCGCCGCCGCGCTTGTCAGAGCCGCGAAACGTTGAGGCGGATGCCCAGGCCGTCGACACCAACTCCGGTACCGATAGCCCCGCAGTGAGAATCTTACTCTTGAGAGCGGCAATGTCTTTAGCGGTGATCAAATTATGATCGACGGTCGGGATCGGATCTTGCCAGATAAGATCCTCCTTAGGCACTTCCGGACCGAGGTAGCGCGACTTGGGCCCCATGTCGCGGTGGGTAAGCTTGAACCACGCGCGCGCGAAGGCGTCGGCGAACTCCTTAGGATTTTTCTGAAAACGACGGGTAATCGGTTCGTACGCCGGATCAAAGCGTAGGGAAAGATCGGCAGTCGTCATGATCGGCGGGTGCTTCTTCGATGGATCGAAGGCATCAACAACCATGTCCTCTTCCGCTACGTCCTTGGCTTGCCACTGCCAAGCGCCTGCCGGGCTCTTGACCAATTCCCAATCGTACTTGAGCAAAACGTTCAGATAGCCCATGTCCCACTTGGTTGGGTTAGGTTTCCAGGCGCCTTCGAGACCGCTGGTGATCGCATCGGCGCCTTTGCCGCTGCCGAAGCAACTCTTCCAGCCGAGACCTTGCTCCTCAATGCCGGCACCTTCGGGTTCAGCGCCGACCAGCGCGGCATCGCCGGCGCCGTGACACTTCCCAAAAGTATGACCACCAGCGACGAGCGCCACGGTCTCCTCGTCGTTCATCGCCATCCGCGCGAACGTTTCCCGCACGTCCCGTCCGGACGCGACCGGATCGGGGTTGCCATTCGGACCTTGCGGATTGACATAGATCAGGCCCATCTGCACGGCCGCGAGCGGATTGTCGAGTTCACGTTCACCGGTGTAGCGTTTATCGCCGAGCCACTCGGTCTCAGCGCCCCAGTAAATATCTTCTTCCGGCTCCCAGACATCCTCGCGACCTCCGGCAAAGCCGAAGGTCTTGAAGCCCATCGACTCGAGAGCGCAGTTGCCGGCCAGGATCATCAGATCGGCCCACGAGAGTTTCTTGCCGTATTTCTGCTTGATCGGCCAAAGCAGCCGGCGCGCCTTGTCAAGGTTCGCATTGTCCGGCCAGCTATTGAGCGGCGCGAAGCGCTGCGTGCCGGAGCCGGCGCCGCCGCGACCATCGCCGATGCGGTAGGTGCCGGCGCTGTGCCACGCCATGCGGATGAAGAGCGGGCCATAATGCCCGTAATCGGCCGGCCACCAATCTTGCGAGTTGGACATCAGTGCGTAGAGGTCCTTTTTGACGGCCTGCAGGTCGAGGCTCTTGAATTCTTCAGCATAGTTGAACTTCTCCCCCATTGGATTGGATTTCGGCGAATGCTGATGCAGGATGCTCAGGTTCAGTTGGTTCGGCCACCAGTCTCGATTCGAGGTCCCTCGTTCCGGCATGTTCGTTGCGCCCGTTACCGGACACTTGTGCGCATTCTTGTCAGTCACATCTTCTCCTTGTGATCTCTTGTGATTCATAATTCATATTAATACTATCTAATAACAGTTCTTATTATGCGACGCGCCCGTCATGGCGGCGTAGGATTCCGGCCATTAAGACTTCGTCTTGCACCGGGAGCAAAGGCCGCTGATCACGACGTGCTTGATCTCAAGTTTCTGCCAGTGCGAAATCGACTTCGGCGGTTTCATGCGGTCGAAATCCGGCCAGTAGAAATCCTCGATCTCGTGGCATTTCTTACAAACCAGGTGATGGTGATCAGAGATATTAACGTCAAGTCGGGCGGCGTTGTCAATGTGATAGACCTTGCGCACCAGGCCGTACTCTTCGAAGGTGGAAATCGTCCGGTACACGGTGTCCAGCGAAATCGTCTTAAGCTGTTGCCGCACCTGCTCGAAGACGTTTTCCACGGTTGGATGATTGTCGTGTTGGAGTAGCGCCCGGAAGATCTCGGTTCGCTGATGGGTGACTCGGAGTCCCTTGTTTCTGCAGACGGTCTCGAAGCGGGCCATCATCTGAGCTTCGTCTATCTTACCCTGTCTCATGATCACTACAACAACCTTATTGCCAAATAGTTCCTATTTAGGAATATATAGAACCAGAGACTCCGACCGCAAGCGCAAAATGCAGCTGCGCAATCAGCTTGCTCACACCCACTTTCCGATCGTGCGATGCGATTACGGCCGGTAACCCCGGCGGATGTTGAATATGCCCGCGATAACACGACTGACGAAGAGGAATCTTTTGATGCGCTGCAGTTCTTCAAAGTACTAACTGTCAACTACATGCCGGGATTATCGAAACCCAACCCACGTTGGGACATGGATACTCACTGGGTTCTGGAACCATTTCATGACACCTGTTTGCGGCCAGTTTTGCCCCGATCGAAAATCAATCAGCCGCACGCCAGTTGAGCTTGAAATTGTCTCCCAGATCAAAAATAAAGTCCTTCACTCGCGCGACCTTGCCACCGACAATATTGATCACGGTGACACCGCTGTTGAGTCCCTCCCGGCCATTTCGGTTGGTGAGCTCAATGTTCCAATGAACGCTGACCACATTGGTGCCGGAAAACGCGAAGATATTCCTGATACAGATGTCCTGTATGTTGAAATGGATCTTGGGAAATTGATCAAAGAAATTCCGAAACCAACCTTCCACCGAGTTCTTGCCTTCAAATGAACCGCTCGCCGAGATGTCGCCGGGATAGACAAACACACCATCGTCTTTCCAAGCGGACATGAACTGGGATAGATCGTGCTGGTCGACCGCGCGCAATTGCTGACCTTGACCGCACCGGAGATGACCGTGCTGGTGGGCGGCCTGCGTGTCCTGAACGCCAACTCCGGCCAATCCCCGCACGGCGTGTTGACTACCCGGCCGGAAACGCTCACCAATGATTTCTTCGTGAACCTGCTCGACATGGGCACGGTCTGGAAGGCGACCTCGGAAGCTGAGGAGCTGTTCGAAGGCCGCGACCGCGCCACGGGCAAGCTGAAATGGACCGGTACGCGAGTTGATCTCGTCTTCGGATCGCATTCGCAGTTGCGCGCTCTGGCAGAGGCCTATGCCTGTAACGACGCCGCGCCGGCTTTTGTGCGCGACTTCGTGGCGGCCTGGACCAAGGTCATGAACCTTGACAGTTTCGATCTGCGCTAATCTCGCGCCATCAACACTCATACCCGGGAGGTCGGCAACCCTGACCTCCCTTTTTTCTTTGCTCACCATGACTCCGGGGGAGTCAAATCAGAGAAAGCTGGGGGAATCGAACCCCGCCTGTGTTGTGGTACAGGGAGTTACGTGTCTCCTTGACGAGATTGTGACAGCGCCGCTGAGTCTCTCAAGCTTGCCTGTGAGCTGACTTTGTCCGTTCGATCCGAGTGCCGCAGCGCTGCGGTCTCCCGATCCTGCCGCCGCAATAATATTATAGATTATATGTGTCCATATACTATATTATTGTAACAGCTCTGCCAGCTACATCAGCTCCGTGTTGGCAAATCCATGAATTTGGTGCCAGCTGTAAATCACAAAAACGCCGCGTACACGGAAAAGTGAGATCCACTTTGGATTCGGAGGTTCGAGTCATGAAACGCAATCTTTTCTTCACGTCCGTCATGATCTGGCTGAGCGCTCAGTTGCTCGCTGCTGTCCCGCCAATGATCAACTACCAAGGTCGACTCACCGATGCCGCCGGAACTCCGGTGCCGGACGATGATTACGTTGTCTTCTTTTCGATCTACGACGTTCCCAGCGGCGGTACCGCCCTCTGGACGGAAACACAATTCGTGACTGCCACCGACGGGCTGATATCGGTTCTTCTCGGCTCGACGACGCCGTTGACGGATACCGTCTTCAGCAGCACAACCAGATATCTGGGAGTGCGCATCGGCGCCGCCCCGGAGTTGTCACCGCGGAAGATACTGGCCACCGTGCCATACGCTCACCGCGTCGCGACAGTCGATGGCGCCTCTGGAGGTGAGATTTCCGGCATGGTGGCGATCACCGGGGTGGAAGAAGGCCTGAGACTTCAAGGTGATACGGCCGGGCCGGAGAATGATACTTGGGTGAGTTTTTATGATAGTGCTGGAACAGCCTTGGGATATGTAGGAGACGGGAGCACTGGCGATCAGGATATGTATCTGGCATCATACCTTGGCGATGTTCATATTTACACGCCTGTCGGACCAGCCCTCACCGCCAGCGCAAACGGCAGTGTCGGGATGGGGACAACTGCTCCGGCCGTCAATTCAAGGTTTCACTGTTTGTCTGGAAGTTTTCCTGTTGCTGTCTATGGCGAGGGCACGACTGCAGGATCGGTTGCACTATACGGGCAGGCCAATGGTGGCTCAGCTGTTGGCACCTTCGGATCAGCCAGCGGAACGGGCACGGTCGGAGTTTGGGGTCATTCTTCTAGTGGCCGCGCCGGCTATTTCTCCGGCAATGTTCAAGTGGCTGGGACACTCAGCAAGTCCGCTGGTTCGTTTAAAATCGATCACCCACTGGATCCGGCCAATAAGTACCTCAGTCATTCTTTCGTCGAGAGTCCGGATATGAAGAACATCTATGATGGAATCGTCACTCTCGACTCCAGAGGCGAGGCGCTGGTTCAACTGCCTGAATGGTTCGGAGCATTGAATAAGGACTTCCGATATCAACTCACGTGCGTTGGGGGATATGCGCCGGTTTACGTCTCTGAAAAAATACACCATAACAGTTTTCGGATTGCCGGCGGAACTCCAAACCTCGAGGTATCGTGGCTGGTAACCGGTATCCGGCATGACGCTTACGCGAACGCTCACCGAATCGTGGTCGAAGAGACGAAATCAGAGATTGAACGCGGATTCTACCTTAGTCCCGAAGCACTTGGACACCCAGAAGAGAAATCGATCGATTGGGCGCGGTGGCCGAAGCTGATGAAAGAGCTGCGGGACGCTCAGCAGACAGAGAGTGGAAAACGGTAGTTCATGCACGTTTTCCGTGCTTTGACGATCTTGGTAATCAAATGAAATTTGACATAAGCGGAGGTACTTCGTGAAGCCACAGTTTCTTTTCATATTGGCGTGTCTGCTGATTTGCGCAACAGTGTACGCTGCGGCACCGAATCTGGTCAACTATCAAGGTCGATTGACGGATGGCGCAGGTCTTCCTTTGGCAAACGGAACTTTCACCGTGACATTCTCAATCTACTCAGTCGCGTCCGGCGGCACGGCTATATGGTCGGAGACACAAGACTTGATGGTAACCGATGGACTATTCGCGACGCTTCTTGGGTCGGTGGTGCCCTTGGCTTCAAATGTGTTCTCCGATACAGTTCGTTATCTTGGAGTACAGGTCGGCAGTGACCCGGAACTATCCCCGCGCAAACGAGTAGCTTCGGTCCCGTTTGCCATCGCTGCGGGAAACTCGGGCGGATGGGTAGACGAGGGCTCCAATGTTCATCTTTCGAACCCGACTGACCGTGTGGGAATCGGCATCAGTGCACCTCCCGTTGCCCAGCTCCAGGTTCACGACGCCATCAACTGGCTGAACGGCAGCCGGCTGTCATTAACGCAGGATTCCACCGGTGGGGGCACTTTCGACGGATTTTCAGTGATCTATGGTTCAAGAAGCGCTTTTCTCTGGCAATACGAAGTCGGTCCGATGCGTTTCGGTACAAGTAATGCGGAGCGGATGCGCATCGATGAATTCGGCCGCCTCGGCGTGGGGTTAACGAATCCGCAGTCGCCATTCGTCGTTCAGGGTTCGAGCAATTGGGGCGTTGCGGAAATTGTAGGTGCGGCAGCCAACTCCGAGGCCAGCATTGGATTCCGATCGTCGAACCGTGCAAAGGGTGACAGCACAACTTGGATCTTGGGCGTCAACAACAACGCCGGTGCCGTGGGCGCGTTTTCGCTGTACCGGCCAAATGGTCTGGGCTCGGGTTCACAGGCAATCTCGGTGCTCACAAACGGGCGCGTAGGTATCGGCACCTCCATACCCGCGGGAGCATTGGATGTGAGCTCCACAACCGGAGCACTGATCGTTCCGCGCATGACAACGGGGCAACGGGACCTGCTGGTGCCCGTCAACGGCATGATCATATATAACATTTCAACCAGTCAGTTCAATTTCCGTGAGAACGGTGTCTGGGTAGTGAAGTAGGGTAAACCCGATAGGGCCGCATTCGCCCATCGGTATCTGCTGGAGGTGGCGCAATCGAATCCCTGACTCGCGTTTGGGGGAGCAAGAGTCACCCCAGATAGTGGCCGGATTGAGACGGACTTCATGATCAGAACCTCATGGCCTCATAAGCCCCACCTCCATTATGACTCGTACAATAAAGCGATGTTGCGGAAGTGCCTTGTCCCTTTTCGAAGCACATTTTCGTCGAAACTTGAGTCTGCACTTTTGTGATGAGGATACTGAAATGTCCAGTTTAGACGATGAGTCAATTCACCAGGGCGGAGGTGGAAGAGAAGATTCCTGGAAGTCAATCAATCCCTACGAGTACTTCATGGGCAGGTGGAGCCGACTTGTAGCTCGACGATTCATTCAATGGTTGTCTCCTCCTACTGGGCTGAGGTGGCTGGATGTTGGGTGTGGATCCGGTGCGTTAAGTGAATCCATCGTCAAATGCTGCGCCCCGGTAGAACTCACAGCTATCGACCAGTCGGACGAATTCGTAAGGGGTCTGGAAGAATCTCTGGGAAGTGTGGCAAGCCTCAAAGTTGGAGATGCGATCGCCTTGCCCGTTGAAGACGATTCGGTTGATTTTGCCGTTTCCGGCCTTGTGCTGAATTTCATTCCCGAGCCGATCAAAGCGCTGACCGAAATGCGACGTGTCACCGGGCCAGACGGAACTGTTGCCATCTACGTCTGGGATTACACGGATAAGATGGATTTCCTGAAAGAGTTCTGGGACGCTGTCGTCAAGCTCGATCCGACAGCCGCGACTTTGCATGAATCACATCGATTCCCGGGTTCAACGGCGAAAGCATTAACCACGTTATTTGAAAATGCGGGATTCGTGAACATTGAATCTGCCGCGTTGGATATTGTCACCCCCTTCCGTGATTTTGATGATTTCTGGATGCCGTTTCTCGGCGGCCAGGGTCCAGCCCCAACATATCTCATGTCGCTGGACGAGTCTCGCAGACAGAAGCTCCGCGAGGCCCTCATCGACTGCCTGCCGATTCAGGCCGATGGCTCAATTACAATGGGTGCACGCGCGTGGGCCGTCAAAGGGATCCGACCGCGGTGACCGGCAATTCTCTCCTGCCGCAGCGAATTTGATCTCAATTCACAGCTTGGGAGTCAATGCAGATGTCTACCTGCCTCTTGGTATTGACTGCCCTATTATCGTCCAGAGCGTTCGCCCCGAACCTTAGTCATTTTTTTCCCGTCCCCGATAGCTGTAGGCAGCATACATGTACGAATTACGCCCTTCACTATTGAATTCGCCCACTTCGTGGCCATCACCGTGTTGAGCGATTGACGACATGAGGGTCACTCTCGGGGCTAAGACAACGAAATACCTTCGTTTGCCGAGTGTTTGCGTTGACTTTAAAGGGGCTGAGACTTTGGTCAAAATGGTGGAGGTGGAGGGGAAATCGCTCCCCCGGCTCGCACTGGGGTGCAAGGACCTCCAAGGCGTTGTGACCAAATCGTGCCCGGTTGGGAGTGCCCGGACATCCCATATGGGTATCGCCATGCCGGCTCGATCTGAGCGGCGACTGGCCTCGAATGAAGAGCACTACCAATTGGGCTTCCGTCATGCCAATATTCAACATAAGGCATCCATATTAGTCATTTTCGCTTGCCCGAAACGAAAATTGGAGTATCTTTGGTACGTTCATCCAAGACCCATTCGTTCCCAAGATTTCGATTTCCTACTGTCTGGAGGTAGAAATGATTCCAGCCATTCTCCCGCCCTTGCCGCGCATGACCAGAGTTCTTCTGACTGTGATGCTGATCGTGATGGCCGGTCAGGTAACAAGCGCGGATGCTGCTCCCTGCGGAGACTCAGATGACTCCGGACGGATCGACGTCACCGATGCTGTCTACTTAATCAACTACATCTTTGCCGGTGGACCCGCACCCCTGGATGATGCCGCCGGCGATGTCGACTGCAGCAATCGGACCGACATCACGGATGCGGTCTTCCTGATCAATTACATTTTCGCCTCCGGTCCCGCACCGTGCTCAGGGACCGATTGCGACCCCAATGTGATTACCGACCAAGAACGCTTCAATGCCCTCAACGCCATTGATTCTGTAAGCAGTCTTCTGGGTGGAGTCAGCCCGGATTCATTAGCCGCCGCGCTGGTGGCGTTCCTTAACAGCCGTGACGAATATGAAGCGGTTGGTCAACAAGGGACATCCGTCTGGGCGCGATTCGACGATGGCCGCATGGTGATGATTCCCAATAACCGATTTCCGGATACGACCGGCGTTGCATCTTATCCAAAAGGGTATGAGCCTCCCACACAAACCGTGCAAGTCGTAGCGGAACCATTACCGCCGCGACGAAACGAAAAGAGCAATCTGGAAAAGAATCAGAGCAACAGACTCTCGCCCACCGCTGCGTCTTATGGCCTTCCCCACTCGGTTCAGGCTGCAGTATTCAGCACCTTGGGTTCGAGTTGTTTCACTCTTGGCCAGCCATATGTGAATTATCTGATTGATCAAGGCGGGTATTGGCGGTCGCCGATGGCCTACCCGTCACCTGCGGATTTGACAACGGTCCAGAATTATGGATTCTTCTATATCGATTCGCATGGCGGCGTGTGTATCTCTCGAAATTCAATTGCCATTACCGGCATCTGGACCAATACAATTTACAGCGCCGCCAATGACGTTGTGTTTAAGTCACAGCTTGACGCGGATGAACTTGTGTACATGTACGCCAAGGGAGACAGCCTGGGCACATGCAAGAATCAGTGGCGATATGCATTTACTGGAAAGTTCGTGGCCTCCTATATGAGCTTTGCCCCAAACTCTTTCGTCTATATCGGCGCTTGCCAGAGCGATGCGCCGTCGTTGAGAACCGGTTTTACAACCGCCGGCGCCTCAGTTTTCGCTGGCTGGACGATGCCGGTTAGCGATCCCGCAGCCAACAAGGCCGGTGAATTCCTCGTGGACCGAATGCTCGGCGCGAACCTGGCAGTCCTCACGCCGAAAGAAAGTCCAAAACAGCGACCGTTTGATCATCTGCAGTTGCTTCAGGATATGACGAATCGCGGCTTCGATGTCGATCTCAGCACCGGATCGGAGTTGAGAATTACAGAATTGAACCCGGGATTTGGCCTCCTCGCTCCAAGCCTTCGTTTCGCCTACATCATCAACTTCACCGATACGCTGTTTCTCACCGGTTTTTTCGGTGAAGATCCTGGCAGCAAGGGACATGTTTATGTCGACGGAGTGGAGCAAACCGTCTACCAGTGGGAACCCACATTCATCTGGGCGAGTATTCCCACAGTGGGAGCAGGCTCCGCCGGACCGATAACGGTCGAAGTCGAACCCATCGTTGGCCCCGCATCCCAGTTCGGCATGAAGAGGAAAAGCAACCCGATCAATTTGACCAAATGGTATGGCCTGTTTGAATACACGGTTCAAGACGCCGGGGCATTGGAAGGGACCGTTTTCTTCTGGTGCGGCCTTCGTGCCGACGTTCATTCTTTCCGTGAGGCGCCTCACACAACTCCGGCACCCAATCCATACATTGTCTTTGGCGGCGACCTGGATTCACATGCCTGGGGGGAGGTGACAGGAACATACCACTATACAGTCGTACATGACCCACCGCCTGATGATGAATGTACCTGGACTTGGTTGGGCAGCACTCCGGAGATTCCGTGCGTTCCCTACAGTGTGGGCGGACAGGATAATCCCTATGGCGTTTTTCTGCTGCAGGGAAGTATCGACGCTCCGTCAAAACTCATGGAGCTATTACTGGTGGGTTCATTAGGGGGACAGGGGCTGCTGGCGGAGTCGCTGTATTGTTCGCTCTCCGGCCCCCAATCCGGATACGAAATGATACTCTCGCCACCGTTTGAGTTGTACGACATTATTCCGTTCAGCCTTTCAGTGAATTTCAGTTCAAACTGGGATATCGTCGGGGAAGTGAATTCATGGAGCACTTGCTGCTCCCACGATCCCGACAATGACGGCACTAGCGATGACGTGATCCATAAGATTCAGTGGTTGAACATTCCAGTCAGCTTCGCTCCCGATTCGACGGCGGCTCAGTGATTCGGGCTGTGCCGTGTCATGGTTCGGAAGGCAGTCTTTGTGCATCGGTTCGTACGTCGTAATCCAACTGCGGACTCGAGGTGTATGGTGATGGTTTGCGGCTTACACGCCGCCGGGCCCCCAGTAATCCGAGAGCCGTCGCAGATTCCGGGTCTTCTGTTTCAATCACCACCTCGCTGCGGATATCTCGTGCGAGTTCGATAGCTCAGTTGTAACCGTCCGCTGCCGTACCAACGAGGTCGGCGGTTGAGCAGACTACCACTGATTCGTCTCAATATCCTAAACTCACTTCCGACCCTCGTGCCTCTGGCTTCCGACCGCTTCCCGAGAATCGATGCACACTGAGCATGACGGTGAGACATGAAAAAGACAGCGATAACTGCCTCGATGTCCATATCTTGATTATAAGATCAACGAGAAACAAAATGGAGGGGGATAAAACCGACTCGAGTTGTGGGACATGGAATTAGGTGGTACTGTGGCTAAATTGTGACCGTTTTCTTGGCTCCAGAGCAAGGAAACGCCCGGCATATTCTCATCCAAGACTTGAAACCCAATGGTAAGTGGATTCGCAAGTCTCTCCTCGAGTTGCTCACCCGCCCAATGCGGCTTCCTGACATTAGGTGCGAGATCGGCAAGACATCCGGAGTCGTCACCTCTTGGTTTTCGATTCGCAACATGCAACCTATTCAGGGCCACTGACGTAGTCTGGGACGATAATCCAGCACGTCGCTACAAGAGGAGGTCCAATGCTAAGAACCGCACTTGTGTTGTGGTCACTGCTTGTGGGGGCAGTTTCACTTGCTGCGCAGGAAGAATCCCAAATTGAAGTAACCAAACTGGCAGACAAGATTTATGAACTGAGCTACGATGGAGGCGGTTATACCGTCAAAGTAACAGCCTCGATCGGCGAGGACGGTATCTTGATGGTTGACGCCGGCCAACCGGACCGGGCCGAAGACACGAAGGCCGTACTGGCGACCCTGCGCAACGAAGCACCGCGGATAATCATCAGCACTCACGTCCATGAGGAACATCTGGGCGCCAATCACGTGTGGGGGAAAGAGCCCGTCATCATCGGCCATCGAATCCTCAGGTCGGCCATGCGGTCGGGAAGCTACCTGTTCAATGAGTTTCCTGAAGAAGCGCTTCCGGATATCATGATCACCGATTCGACCACAGTTCATTTCAATGGCGAGGATATCATCATTTTCCCGGTGCCGGCGGCGCATACTGATCACGATCTGGTTGTCTGGTTTACAGGTTCGAAAATCGCCTGTGTCGGGGCTATCTGCAACGGTCATGATTTTCCGTCTGTGGATCGTAGCACCGGCAATGTGATGAATTACGCCACCGTCGCTCGGAGTGTGCTGGGCTTTTTGCCGGAAGACGCGCGCATAGTCCCGGGGCACGGTGCCGATTGCTCAATGGCGGAGTTCCGCTCTTTCTGCGACATGCTTGAAAAGACGGCCGACACTGTCGCGCGATGCGCGGCGGAAGGGATGGATGCGGAAGCCATGAAAGCGGCCAATATACTGGCTGACTGGAGTTCGTATGGCGGCAGCTACACATCGCTTGATGCCTGGATTGAAACGCTGGCCAGAGGCATCAACGGCGAGCGGGTCAAGCAAAGGGCATGGGAACCGATGTACTACGCTATTAAGGAGCGCGGTGCTGCTGGGGCTGTCCAATATTACTTTGAACTTCAGTCTAATCGGGCGGGCGATTATAGCTTTATGGACAGCGACCTCGCCATTATCGCTTACAAGCTGTATATGATTGACCGGAAAGCCGAAAGCATACCGTTCTTTGAACGTTACCTGGTTGAACATTCCGATGGGCACTATAACGAATTGTCTTACGAGTGCCTCGGTTTCGCATACGAATTCATTGGGGATAAGGAGGCAGCGTTAAAGAACTTTCGCCGGGCACTGGAACTTAATCCGAACAACAAACAGGCGGCGGCAAAAACCGCGGAGCTGGGCGGCTAGTCCCCGGGATCTCAGTTTGAGATTCTAAAGACTATTGCCGGGTGATTGCCGGCGGAAGCGACATAATTAATGGAGGTGGGGGGAATCGAACCCCCGTCCGAAATAAACGTCAACCAGCCATCTAC
>CAZFNN010000026.1:0-35922 GCA_964520555.1 uncultured Ignavibacteria bacterium | reverse complement strand
CCGACTGAAGTCGGAGCTACGGAAATTCGAGAATTGGGATTGTAAGGATCAGGTCGAGTGTTGGGATTGCAGGGATCTTGACCTACAAGCCGGCGGTGTAGTTGAGTGTCAGGATCGCAGGGATCCTGACCTACGGGCGAACCGTCGATGATGCGGGGGCAGCGGTTGCCGAGGCTAAGGGGAGGGGGAGGTTGGGTTCGAGCGCAATTGGGCGACCTTTTGGGAGGCCACGGGATGCTGGGGCGCTAGGCTGAGGATTTCCTGGTAGAGCATGAGCGCCGAGTCGGGCAGTTTTTGAAATTCGTAGACCTCCGCGAGCGCGAGGCGCGCATCGACGGCATTCGGCGCCAGTTGCAGCGCAGTGCGGAAACTGGATTTGGCGTCTTCGAGACGCCCAAAGCGGGTCAGGGCGATGCCGAAATTGTAGCGTAGCGCCGGATAGTCTGGGGCCAAGGCAATGCCGCGTTGGAAGGCGGAGAGGGCACGATCGAGCTGGCCGCCTTCGGTATAAGCGCGGCCAAGCTGGGCATAGACGCGGATGTTTTTCGGCACCAGGGCGACGGCGCTCTCGTAGTGCGCGGCCGCGGCCGGCAAATTGCCGCTGCGATGATAGAGCCCGCCGAGGATCGTCTCGAACTGCGACTCGTTTTCGCGAGACTCAACGTTGCCGCCCCAGTTGAGGGCCAGCACTGCGACGATGAATATCACAGCCGGTACGGCGAGGTTGCGCCACGATTTGGCGGCGATGTCTCGCAGCGTCGCAAGGATGGCCACGGCGGCGAGGATGATCGCCACGGGAACGATTGGCTGGCGAAATCGCGCGCAGACGAAGAACAGGGCGATCGCGATAGTGTAGAGCACGAGGTAACCAATCGGTACAAGCAGAGCGCGCCGGTCACGCGAGGCGATAACGATGCCCGCGAACATCAGCGGAAACAGCAGGCCGGAAGGGAAGTTGAGTCCGGCTTTCCCGAGGACAGCGCGCATGTACCAGGAGTACTCGCCGGCGTAGTAAAGCGATTTGTTGTTGAAGATTTCCTGCCCATGCCAGAAGAGATAGACCTTCTTGGCGAACAACAACAGCGCGCGGGCGGGATCGGCAAAGATGTCGGAGAAGGCGCGGTTCATCCAGTAGGCGGAAGCCTCGGAGTCTTTGAGCTTGCGTCCCAGCTCGCGTTCGGCAACGGCGATGGAGGCGATGTTGTCCTGCATGACGGCATCGTACTGCGCGACGCCGATCTGCTGAGCGGTGATGCCGTCGGCAGCGGCGGAGTTGCCGAGGTAGAAGTTAGATCCGCCCTGTGAGGCGATCAGCACGAAGTCGTGGCCGAAGACGAGATTGTGGAGCGTCACCGGCAAGATGGGAAGAAAGAGCGCGACCGTGAAAGTCGCCACCGCTCTGCCGATTGTCGTTCGTATCTCAGCGGCGGGCAATCGCCACAAGCCCAGCGGTAGCAGTGGGAAGAGCAGCAGGAAAGTCGGGCGCGTGATCGCGGCCAAGCCGAGCATGAGTCCGGCGGCGAGGAGACTTGAACGGGTGCGCAGGTCGACAGCGCGATGGACAAAGATGAGCGCGGCCAGACCGACGGCAACCTCGAGAGTGGTTATCGAGAGCTCTCCCTCGTAATAGATCAAGGTCGGCCAGGCGGCCGTGATGGCGGCGGCGACAACGGCGACCTTGGTGTCGAAGAGCCGGCGGGCGTAAACGAACGTCAGATAAACAATGCCGACGCCGAGCAGGGTCTGGAAGAGAATCACCGGCAACGGCGAGGTACCGAAGACGGCATAGATCAGGCCGATTAAGTAGGCGTAGAGCGGCGCGCGGAAAAACGGCTGGGTGCCGACCAGTTGCCCGTCCGCGATCTGCTTGGCCCAGAGATCGAGCGCCTGCGCGTCGAGCACGTAGTTGCCCCAGAAGATGCTGCCCTTGAGTTGCAGGATGTAGATCAAGCGCAGCAGCAGGCCGATGCCGACGATCCAGAGGAGCGCTTTGCGTTCAGATGGGTCGGTGACGGCAAACCACGAGCTCGGAGCGGTCGCGACCGGAGACGGGCGCGGAGATGGTTTCTTGGCTTTCACAGGGGCAATTTGGCTGTCGGATCAGAAGCGAGCAAGGGAAAAGCGGCGGCTTACGCCTGTCGCTCGAAAATGATCAGCGTGATATCATCGCTGCGGGGCGCCTCGCCGACGAATTTGGAGACATCGCCGATCAGCGCCGTGGTCAGATTCGGGACCGGCTCATTGCGGCGGTCGATGACGAATTTCTCCAGACGCTCGTCGGAATAGAGATCGCCGTTAGCATTGGTGGCCTCCGGGATACCGTCGGTGAAGATGATGACGCGGTCACCGGGGGTGAGCGTCAGCGAGTTGCGACTCCAGGCAAATCCGGAGAAGACGCCGATCGGGATGCCGGTGGAATCGAGGTGGCGATGGCTGCCATCGAGGCTGACGAGTATCGGCGGATTGTGGCCGGCATTGACAAATTCGATCGCGTGGGCGGCCGGATCGAGCACGCCGATGAAGACGGTGGCGAAATCGCCGCCACGGCTGGTGCTTTCCATCTGCTCGGAGACCTTGGCGACGGCATCGACGACGTCGAACTTTGGCAGCGCGCGCAACATGCGGAACGCGGAGAGAATGTTGGACGCAAACAGCGCGGCGCCCATGCCTTTGCCGGAGACGTCCGCCAGCAGGAAGAGCACGCGGCCGTCGGGGAGCAGCGCCACGTCATAGAGGTCGCCGCCGACCATCTTGCACTGCATCTGAAAGGCATGGAACAGGTAGCCGGGGATGGCCGGAAGAATTTTCGGCATCAAGCCTTCCTGAATCTGGGAGGCGATGTTCAGTTCCGATTCGAGCGCCTGCTTTTCCTGCCGCTCCTTGAGCAGATTGTGGTTGGTGATCTTGGCAGCGAGAATGTTACCGAAGGTGGCGACGACTTTGAGAGTGTCCTCGTTGTAACGCTGGGCCGGATCGTTGGTGTCGACGTAAAGGATTCCCATGACCTTGTCCTCATCGACCATCGGCACGGCCATGACGGAGCGGATACCGGCAACGACGATCGACTCCTGGCGCGCGAAGCGTTCGTCGGAGATCAGGTCGGAGAAGAAGACGGCGTTCTTGTTGTTCAGGACTTCCTTGACGATGGTGCGCGAAATCGTGAACTGGCCGGAGCCAGTCTGGTTGGCGAGGCGGTAGTTGAGCAAGGTGACGTTACCGGTGGCCTCATCGGCGGCGAAGATAGCCGAACGCTCGGTTTTGACGATTTGTTGCAGCAGGTCGAGCGCCTGGCTGAACATCTCGTCGACGCTTTGCGGCAGGATCAGCATCTTGGCCATATCGGCGATCGCTTTGAAAACTGCCGGATTGGCCGACTCGCGTTGCGGCGCTTGCAGCGCCTCCTCGAGCGGAATCGCGGAGATCGAGGTGCCGCCGTCGCGTTCATCGACGATCGCGACCTGCGACAGCAGCGGCTGCGGCCGTGTCTCGGGAATGGTTTCGGACAACAGCAGGAAGCCGACGTTGCCGATCGCGATCGTATCGCCGATTTTGAGATCGACGGTTTCGGCGATGCGTTTGTCGTTGACCTGGGTGCCGTTGAGCGAGCCGAGGTCGGTGAGGCGGATGGTCTGATCGTCGATGACGACAAAGCGCGCATGGCGGCGCGAGACCGTGGAATCATTGATCACCAGATCGACCTGCGGATCGCGGCCGGCGACGTAGGTACCGGGCGCCAGGCGCCAGGTGAAGCGGTTACCGTGTTGGGGGCTGGTCAGTTTGAACATGCGTGTGCGCGGTCAGTCTCCGTAGTTAGACGAATTGAATCCACGTTTGGAAGCCGTGATCAAGTAATATGAAGCGGGGCGAAAAATCAAGCGGAAGTGCGTTTGCCGACGGGGAGTTCGGGCGGGAATTCGGTCGCGGCAGCAGGAGTTGCGGCGCGCGGGTGGCGGCGCAGGCGGGATTTCAGCCCGGCCGGAAACGCGCCGACCCAGGCCAGAATGAAGCCGAGCAGCGTGCCGAAGCTGCCGACCTGCAGCCGCAGATTGACGTCCTCGAGACCGACACGGAAGAAGAGCACGCGCTTGCCGGCCGCGATGGTCATGATGCCGTAGAAAATGACGGCGACGGTGACTATGCTGGCGGCGGCGACGAGCGACATCAGGTATTCGAGGCGTTTGAGGCGGCGCAAGAGCAGGTAGCCGAGGATCAGCGCCAGGCCGCCGGCGAAGATCGCCCAGTAGATGCCGCCGAAGCCGGCGCCGGAATGGCTGGAAGTGCCCATACAGGAGATACGAAGCCAGGGGAGGAAGAAACAGACCGCGATGATCGCGCCCCCGGCGGGGGTGAGGAGGGTGCGGTTTTTCACACGGACGAGATAGCGCTTCAAACGTCGCCAAGCAAGGAGATATTTAGCCAGCAGGAGTCGGGATTGGTGGGGATCGGTGAGGAGATGAAGATTTCGGCAATGACCAAGACAACCCCCTAACCCCCTTTGTTAAGGGGGAATCGTGAATGGCGAAGGCGGTGGATGCGGTGATCGATGGCGCGCGAGAAGCCCTCACCCCCGGCCCCTCTCCCAGAAGGAGAGGGGAGATAACCCACCCTGCGCTGGAGCTGTGGGTGGGCTACAGAATGCGCATGTCTGACTGAAGTCGGACCCACCGGAGCGGAAGCCGCTATTCCTCGTCTTGGCGGAGTTTCTCGAGGATGGAGAAGTCCTCGAGCGTCGTGGTGTCGCCGGTGACGACATTGCCGTGGGCGATTTCGCGCAGCAGGCGGCGCATGATCTTGCCGGAACGGGTCTTGGGCAAAGCGTCGGTGAAGCGGATATCGTCAATCTTCGCAATATGGCCGATCTCCTTCATGACGTGATCGCGCAAGACGTCGCGGTGTTCTTCGAGGAAGGCGGCCTCGGAACTGACATTGCTCTTCAGCGTGACGAACGCCACCAGCGCCGAGCCCTTGAGATCGTCGGGACGCGCCACGACCGCGGCTTCGGCGACGGTCTTGTGCGAGACGAGGGCACTCTCGACCTCGGCAGTGCCGAGCCGATGGCCGCTGATGTTGACGACGTCATCGATACGCCCGACCACCCAGAAATAGCCGTCGGGATCGCGGCGCGCGCCATCGCCGGCGAGGTAATAGCCGGGACGCGACTTGGCTGGGGGGAAATCTTTCCAATACACATCCTTGTAGCGCTGCGGATCGCCGTAGATCGTGCGCAACATTCCGGGCCAGGGATGCTTGATGACGAGCAGGCCGCCCTCATTCGGCTTACACGGCGTGCCGTCCTTGCGGACGACATCGGCGACGATGCCGGGCAGGGGCAAAGTGCAGGAGCCGGGTTTGAGTGTGGTCGCGCCGGGCAGCGGCGAGATCATGATGCCGCCGGTTTCGGTCTGCCACCAGGTGTCGACGATCGGGCAACGTTTGCCGCCGATGAGGGTGTAGTACCACATCCACGCCTCCGGGTTGATCGGTTCGCCGACCGAGCCGAGCAAGCGCAGCGACGACATGTTGTGCTGGATCGGATATTGTTCGCCGGCGCGCATGAAACCGCGAATCGCCGTCGGCGCGGTGTAGAAGACGGTGACCTTGTGGCGCTCGATGATGTCCCAGATGCGGTCGGGCGCCGGATAGTTGGGCGCGCCTTCGTAAAGCATGACCGAAGCGCCATGGGCGAGCGGGCCGTAGACAACGTACGAATGGCCGGTCACCCAGCCAATGTCGGCCATGCAAAAGTAGAGATCATCCTCGCGCAGGTCGAAGACCACTTTCGTGGTGTAGGCGACCTGCGTGATGAAGCCGCCGGTGGTGTGCAAGATGCCTTTGGGTTTGGCGGTCGAGCCGGAAGTATAGAGGATGAAGAGCGGATGCTCGGAGTCGAGCGGCTCGGCCTGGCACGGCTCGGAGGGCACCAGCATGCGCTCGTGCCACCAGTGGTCGCGGCCGATCATCATGTTGACTTCGTTGCCGACACGCTTGTAGACGACGACGTTTTGCACGGTGGGAGTGTCCTCGAGGGCGGCGTCGACATTGTCCTTCAGCGGCACGATCGCGCCGCGGCGGAAGGAGCCGTCCTGCGTGATGACGGCGACGGCCTTGGAATCATTGATACGCTCGCGGAGGGCCTCCGCGGAGAAGCCGCCGAAGACGACGTTGTGGGTGGCGCCGATGCGCGCGCAGGCGAGCATGGCGATCACGGCCTCCGGGGTCATGCCCATGTAGATGGCGACGACATCGCCCTTCTGCACGCCGAGCGATTTGAGCACGTTGGAGAAGCGGCAGACCTGCATCAGCAGTTGCTGGTAGGTGAGCGTGCGGGTTTCGCCGCTTTCGGCCTCCCAGATGATCGCGGCCTTGTTGCGCCGCCAGGTGGCGACGTGGCGGTCGAGGCAGTTGTAGGAGATATTGATTTTGCCGCCGACGAACCACTGGGCGAAGGGGTGTTTCCAGACGAACGGTTTCTTCCACGGTTTGAACCAGATCAGATCGCGCGCCTGTTCCTCCCAGAATTTCACCGGGTTTTTGGCGGCGCGTTCGCGCAGGCGGTTGGCCTCGGCGACGGTTTTGATATGCGCGCGGCCGGCGAAATCCTTGGACGGCGGGAAGAGACGATGCTCCTGCAGGACCGACTGGATGCTGTCGGCAGGCGGAGCGGCGGCGACGGTTTTGAGCTTGGGTGTGCGCGCCGGTTTTCTGGCGGCGGATTTCGTGCGTGGCGATGCGGCAGTTCGCGCGCGACTGGAAGCGGATTTCTTCGCGGGCATGATTATCTCCAAAATTGATCGATCATTATTTCTATGTTATACGAAGATCGACGCGGAAGATCGGCAAAGATGATGTTGGGAGCAAGGGAAAAGGGGGAGAGGGTGATAGCGCAGTAGGGCGACCTTTTTGTCGAATATCGATTGACCAAAGTGGGCATGAGGTCTTATATTAGAGCAGTTACTCCTCATATAACATTTCGGAGGGCTTATGCATTTCGTCAAAGTTGGGTTGGTGTTGCTGGTCATTGGGAGTTGTGTGTTGGCGGCGACGATACGGGTGCCGCAGGATCAGGGAACGATACAGGCGGGAATCAATGCGGCGGTTGATGGGGACACGGTGTTGGTGGGGCCGGGAGTGTATCAGGAGAATCTCGACCTTCATGAGAAGAGCCTTGTTCTCACCGCAAGGGCAGGAGTTGATTCTACGTTCTTGGAGGGGGCCACGGAAACGACCCCATTGATATTGTGCAGTGGAAGCATCGACTCCACAGCGGAGGTGAGCGGTTTCACATTCCAAAATGCCAGCGCGAACCATGTGATTCCGGCGACAAATGGGAGCCGCATCAGAATCGTGGGCAATAGATTCAGGTTCCTGGTCGGCAATCTGACGTTGATCTATTGCAATGATTCGCACCCTCGCATTGAACGCAATGTCTTCTATGCTAACGCGGTTGGCAATGCCTGCGTCGGTGTGTACCAGGGCAATTCGAGTGCCGAGATCATGAACAACTCATTCGTCAGCAATAGTCGCGGGTTCTACTGCCTTAGTGGTCTCGCGATTGCAGAGAACAATATCGTGGTTGGATCAACAGAGTATGGAATCTTCGGTAGCTTTGGCGCGTTGTCGTTCAATGATGTGTGGAACAACGGTACGAATTATGATGGAGGTGCCACGCCAGGAGAAGGTGACATCTCGGCTGATCCGTCGTTCAGGGATCTGCCGAATCAGATCTTTCGACTCGCCGGCGATTCGCCATGTATCGACGCTGGAGACCCCGATCCGATCTACAACGATCCCGATGGCAGTAGAAACGACATCGGCGCCTACTACTATGTGAACACGCCACCGACTGCGCCGGAACTTCGGCTGCCCGCGGATGGCAGTGTCGTGCAACTTCCGCAGCCGATCTTGACCGTTCGCACGCCGTCTGACGCCGAAGGCGACAGCCTGCTTCTGACCTTTGAAGTTACCAATGACAGCTCGTTCGCCTTCTTCGTTCCGTTTACGGCGCAACCAAGCAGTGATTCGCTGACGACGGTGAATGTTCCGTTTTACCTCACGGAAGATCAGCACTACTGGTGGCGGGTGAAGGCGAGCGACTATTACGAGGAGTCGCCGTACTCGGCGATCTGGTCGTTCTGGCTGAACGGCGAAAACATCGCGCCGACGCATTTCGATTTGCTGTCGCCGCCCGACGGTTTGACGCCGGCCTTGACGACGACAACGCCGAATTTGCAGTGGACGCGCTCGCGCGACTTTGATCCGTTCGATTCGGTTCGCTATGAGCTTCACATTGCGCTCTATCCGATCTTCAGCTTTGCGACGATCATCACTGGCATTACCGACACGTCGTATCAGATCATCGAACCACTGAGTTGGGGAACGAATTACTGGTGGAAGGTGAAGGCGACCGACCTGAGCACGGGAGTAACCTGGTCGAATCAGGTGTTTTCGTTCCGCGTCATGAAGATTGGCGACCCGGACGGTAATGGACAGATTTCGATTTCGGATGCGGTGTTTCTGATCAATTACATATTTGCCGGAGGACCGGCGCCGGTGCCGCTATTGTCCGGTGATGCGGATTGCAGCGGGGCGATTTCGATTTCCGACGCGGTGTATTTGATCAATTACATTTTCGCGGCGGGGCCGGCGCCGTGTGAGCCGTAGCGGGATTGATCTAGGGAGTGTGTCGGAACCCCTCGTGGTGCGGAGTGAAAGTCGAGGCCTTGCCGTAAGGGGTGTCGACCTACGAAGATTCGCGCTTGCGGATGACCTTCGCGATTAGGTCGTCGACCTTCAAAAGTTTCAGCCAGCGGCGCTCGGAGAGGACGGCCATCAGGGCGATCAAGGGCACGCCGATGTAGACCACGGCGAAGGCCAGGAGCACGATCAGTTTGGTTTCGGGCGCCCACGGCATGTAGACGCAGAGCGCGACCGGGATCATCACCAGACCACCGACCAGTAGAACCAGCAGGAACAGCCAGAGCGAAAGCAGGATGATCAGCTTGCGCAGGCCGCCGAGCGCGCGGATCAGCGCAATCGTAAGTTCGGCTTTGGCGATATCGATCGCGGTTTGGATCGACTTGCCCGCCAGTCCGAATATCAAGCCCTTGAGAAATCCCATGATCGCTTCCTCTCCCGACTTTGTAGGTCGGAACCCCCAAGATTGCTGCGCCCGAGATTGGACGGAAGGTAGAGAGGTTCCGACAAATTCGCTGACCGCTTCGGTGCGGCTACTTCTGCGAGCGGCCGAGCAGGTAGCCGACGATCAAAGCACCGAGGGCGGCGCCGCCGATGTAGGGCCAGGGGTTTTCATGTACATTCTTGTCCAGATCCTTGGCCAACTTGACGGTCTTCTCTTTGCCGGTCGCATAGATTTCGCCGGCGTCTTGCTGCAGCCGGGCGCCGACACTGGATACGGCGGATTTCAGGTTGCTGTACTTGCCGGTCAGCATATCCTGCAATTCCACTTTTTTGTCGCGGGCGTAGCTGTTGAGCAATTCGAGTGCGTCCTTGACTCTGGTATCTTCAGCATGTTCGGCCATACTACCTCCGATTTTCTGCCGGTGTGGTTTTCCTCATTTCTTTAATTATAACGACTTACGGGCCGCGATGGCGAAGATTTTTTCGGTTGACGATCGGTGCAAACCAAACTATTTTTGCAGAATCGAGACTTTCTTGCAACATAATGCAACGATATCCGTAAATCTTAGCACATAATTCGACGAAATGGTGGTACAATCTTATGATTGACGAATTAGACAAGCAAATACTGCAGATTCTCCAAGAAGACGCGCGAATACCCAATTCCGATATCGCCAAAAAAATTGGAATTGTTCCCTCGGCGACGGCGGAGCGGATCAAGAAGCTGGTGCAGCGGGGGATCATCAGCGGCTACGACGTGCGGCTCGATGCAAAGGCGCTCGATCTGGGGTTGGTGGCGTTTGTGTTTGTGCGCGCGGACGAGCCGGTCAACACTTGCCAGACGGCACTGGAGATGACGGCGCTGCCGGGGGTGCTGGAAGTGCACAACATCGCGGGGGAAGACTGCTACCTGGTGAAGGTGCGGGTGCGCGATACGGAAGCGCTGGGGCAGTTCTTGCGCGACAAGCTGGGGGCGATCAAGACAGTGCGCAATACGCGCACGGTAATTGCGCTGGAGACGTTTAAGGAAAATGGTCCGTTGCCGTTGAGTGAACTCCCAAGTGGAAAGGTCAATGACTGACACAACGACAACCGCCCGCTGGCGCATCGTCGTCGGCTTCCTGGCGATCTACCTGATCTGGGGATCGACCTATTTGGCGATTCGGTTCACGATCGAAACGATTCCGCCGCTGTTGTCGGCGGGAATCCGCTTCCTGATCGGCGGGTCGCTGTTGTACCTGTGGGCGCGGGCGAGCGGCGCCGTTACGGCGACCTCCGTGCAATGGCGCAACAGCGGGATCATCGGGCTCTTGCTGGTGGTCGGCGGGACGGGGACGGTCACCTGGGCGGAGCAGTATGTGCCGTCGGGTCTGGCGGCGCTGCTGGTGGCGGCGATGCCGTTTTGGATGGTGCTCATCGATTGGCTGCGACCGAACGGACAGAAGCCGACTTCAAGCGTGATCGCCGGACTGGTGATGGGATTTGCGGGGATCGTGGTGCTGGTCGGACCGGGCAATCTGGGAGGTGCGCCGGTGAGCACGATCGGCGCGGTGGCGGTGCTTCTGGCGACGCTGTCGTGGGCGTCGGGGTCGATCTACTCGCGGCACGTCGATTTGCCGCAGTCGCGACTCTTGTCGGTGGGAATCCAGATGCTGGTCGGTGGCGCGACGATGCTCGTGATGGGAATGATCGTCGGCGAACTGCCGCAATTCCATATCAGTTTGATGACGTTCAAATCGGTGGTGGCGCTATTGTACCTGGCGATCATCGGCTCGCTGGCGTTCGCCGCTTACGTCTGGCTGCTCAAAGTGAGCACGCCGGCGAAGGTGTCGACGTATGCGTTCGTCAATCCGGTGGTGGCGGTGATCGTGGGCTGGGCATTTGCGGGCGAAGCGTTGTCGGCGCGGACTCTGATTGCGGCGGCGGTCATCGTCGCGGCCGTGGCGGTGCTGACGTTAGCGAAGGGTCGACAGCTGAAGCGCGAAGAAGTTACGCAACCATCCTCTGCGCCAGTACCAACCTGCGAAGCGGAATGAAAAGGCGGAGTCGGTGAGTCAGAACGAAGCGCAATTCCCTAAGCTCCGGCGCAGCGACCGCCAGGTCACCGATGACGAGTGGATTCGGCGCTTCCTCGAGCGGGCGCCGTACGTGATCGTGGCGTTGCATCAAGAGGGTTATCCGCATTTGGTGAGCAACATCTTCTACTATGAACGGACGACGAACTGCATTTATCTTCACGGCGCGAAAGAGGGCGAGACGCGGCAGGCGGTGGAGCGCGATTCGCGGGCGACGTTGACGGCGACGCGGATGGGGCGGTTGTTGCCGGCAAAGACGGCGACGAACATGAGCGTCGAATACGAGAGCGTGCAGGTGCGCGGTCGAATCGAGATCATGAACGATATCGAGCAGGCGACCGAAAAGATGCAGTCTCTGGTGAACAAGTACTTTCCGCATCTGCAGCGCGGAATCGACTACGCCGAGATTGCGCGCAGTGAGATTGAGCACATCACGGCGTATTGTCTACAGATTGAATCGTGGCAGGCCAAGCGCAAGCAGGAACGTGCCGATTTCCCGGGAGCGTTTCGTTTCGGCGAACACGGTTTTCTGCCATAGCTTCCTTTCTCGAATTCGTTTCCAGCACAGAAGTAAAACTTGTTGAACTACGCGCGGCGTGCGTAGAACCGTCGAACGCGGGAAGGAGTGGAGATTGATGGAAAAGACGGCTTTACTGGTTATGGCGGACGGCTTTGAAGACATCGAAGCGGTGGCGCCGATCGACGTGTTGACGCGGGCGGGAGTGAAGGTAACGATTGCGGCGCTGCGCCCGGGCGCCGTGCATGGGGCGTATGGGACGACGGTGATGCCGCACAAAACGGTGGATCAGATCACGGGGTTGTTTGACTTGATCATCTTCCCGGGCGGGCGCATGAACGCTGAGAGCCTGGCACATTCGGACAAGGTGATTGAACTGGCGAAGCAGCACTTTCAGGCCAAGAAGATCGTGGCGGCAATTTGCGCAGCGCCAAGCCATGTGCTCGGTGAGGGCGCGGGCTTGCTTCGGGGCAAGCAAGCGACGGGCGATCCGGGGTTCAACGACCGGCTGGCAGCCGCGGGGGCAAAAGTGACGAATCAGAAGGTGACCGTGGATGGAAATCTGATTACCGGTATGGGACCGGGCGCAGCGATGGAATTTGCGTTGATGTTGGCGGAGAAGCTGGTGTCGAAGGACGTGGCCGACCAATATGCGGCCAAGTGGCAGATTGCGCGCTGACGTCAGATGCTAAGGCGTTGTCATACTGGGGCTTGTCAGTTTTTTGGAATTTGCGTGCCCGATTGCTGTATATAAAACAGAAGGTGAAATAACCGGAGAGGAAATCCGAAGAGATTAGAGTAATCGATCTCTAAGACACGAAGCCAGGAGGAAGTACACGTGAAAACAAGACTGTACATCGTATTCGCCCTGCTGTTATCGGTGGCGTTGATCGCGGGCTGCAGCAAGCAGTCGTCGCAGCAACAGAACCAGGGCGGGGAGAACGCTCAGACGACCGATACCACGGGCATGGGTCAGACGCCAACAACGGACCAGGCGACGACTCAACAACCGGCCTCGGACAAGCCGGTAGCGCAAAAGCCGACCGGTGAGACGACGACCCAGAAGAAGGATACGCCGACCAAGAAGGAAGAGCCGGCCAAGGCCAGACTCGTGACGCTTCCGGAAAGCTCGCTGGTGAAGATCGTGCTGATCGACTCGATCGACACCGACATTCACGTGACCGGTACGGAATTCCGCGCGGAGATTCTGGAAAACGTCGTGTACAACGGCGATGTGTTATTTGAGAAGGGAGCCCAGGCTGTGGGCGTGCTCAACAAGGTGGTGGAATCGGGCCGCCTGAAGACGCCGGCGGAATTGGCATTCAGCCTGATCAGCATCGCGGATCGCACCGGCAAGCAAGTGCAGATCGACACCTATCCGATTGAAGAGAAGAAGGATTCGCACACCAAGGAGCAGGTCGGCCTGATCGGCGGCGGCGCGCTGGTGGGCGGAATCATCGGCAAGGTGACCGGCAAGAAGGGCGGTACCGAGATCGGCGCGGCGGCGGGTGCGGCGGCCGGCGCGGCGGCAGCCGCAGCGGCAGGTAAGAACGACATCACGCTGCACGCGGGCACCGAAGTGCAATTCCTGTTGCGGGCACCGGTGGATGTCACCGTTCCGCCTGCCGGACAGATGGCAAAAGACTAAGCGCTGAACGGCCTCAGCAAACGGCGAGGGCGGGTGATTCACCCGCCCTTTTTTTGTCGGGCCGGATTGGCAGAAAGCGGGGCGAGCGGCGTATTTAGATCAACATCGAAGGTAGCAGACAGGAGAGGAAATGAAAGGACTGCTGAAGATCATCGTCGCGCCGGGCAATTACGGGCGCAGTGCGGATATTGGGTTGTTAATCGCGCGCGTGTCGGCGGGGAGCATGATGCTGTTCGCGCATGGCTGGGGCAAGTTGGCGAATTACGGCGAGCGCGTGAGCAGTTGGGCCGATCCGATCGGGCTGGGAAGCGAAGTGAGTCTGACGTTGGCGGTATTTGCGGAGTTTCTTTGCTCGCTGGCAGTGATCTTTGGCTTGGGAACTCGGGTGGCGGCGGTTCCGCTTCTGATCACGATGTTGGTGGCGGCGTTGGTCGTGCACACCAACGATCCGTGGGCCAAGCAGGAGTTGCCGCTGCTGTATGCCACAGGGTTTGTATTGCTGATTCTGGCGGGACCGGGGCGAATTTCGGTCGACAATTGGCTGGCGCGGAAGCTCAACGGCGGGTCGAGCGGAATTGACGTGAGCGCCTGAGGGCGGGCATCGATCAAAATACTCGATTTTTCTGCGTCGCGAGGCAACCGGGGGCGGTCTCTTATCGTATCGAACTATAATCGAACTGAATCATAGGAAGGAGCCAATCGAGAGATGCAACTTGCGAAACGTGTGCGCGCGGCGGTTTACGGAGCCGTCGCGTTGGTAGTGGTGCTGAGCCTGGCAGCGCAGGCGGCGATGCCGACGACAAAGAACCGGGCGGAGATCGATCCAAAATACAAGTGGAATTTCGGCGACATCTACCCGGGATGGGATGCCTGGGAGCAGGATCGGCAGGCGATGGAACAGAAGATGAACGAGTACGCGGCACTGAAGGGGACGCTGGCTGGAGGCGTGGCCAACTTGCTCAAGGCGTTCAAGCTCAGCGACGAAATGAACATGATCGCCTACAAGGTGTACCGCTATCCGCAGTTGCAGCGGGACGTCAACACCAAGGACAACGACGTTGCCGCAAAACTGCAGCAGGTGCAATTGATGTTTGCGAAATTCAGCACGGCGACGGCGTGGTTCAACCCGGAGTTGTTGGCGATCCCATGGGCGACGATGCAGCAATGGCTCGACAGTACACCGGAGCTGGCCGTGTACCGATTCCCGATCTCGGATCTGTACCGGCAGCAGCAGCATATTCTCGACGAGAAGGGCGAACAACTGCTGTCGTATTTTCAGCCGTTCAACCAGGCGCCGCAGACGGCATTTACCGAGTTGTCGACCTCCGACATCAAGTTTCGCAAAGCGACCTTTTCCGACGGGAAAGAGATTTTGCTGACGCCGGGCGAGTACAGCCAGTTGCTGACGAACAACCGCAACCAGGCGGACCGCAAGCTGGCCTTTGAGACGATGTACGGCGTGTACAAGGACAACGAGAATACTTATGCGGCAATCTACGCCGGCATTTGTCAACGCGACTGGGCGCTGGCACAGGCGCGCAATCACCAGTCGACGCTGGCAGCGGCGCTGGACGGCGACAACGTGCCGATGGCGGTGTACGACAACCTGGTCAACAGCGTCAAGGCTGGAAGCGGACCAATGCAGCGCTACTACCGGTTGCGCAAGGAGGCGCTAAATCTCGACACCTATCATCTCTACGACGGCTCGGTGTCGGTGGTCGATCAGGATAAGTCGTACGATTACGACGAAGTGCTGCCGTGGGTGGTGGAATCAGTCGCGCCGCTGGGGAAGGACTATCAAGAGAAACTTCGGAAGGCGACCTCCTCGGGATGGATCGACGTGTATGAGAACGAGGGCAAGCGGACGGGCGCATACTCGGCCGGAGTGTACGGGGTGCATCCGTTTATGCTGATGAATTTCAACGGCACGCTCGATGGCGTGTTTACGCTGGCGCACGAGCTGGGGCACACGATGCACACGCAGTTGTCACACGAGAGCCAGCCGTTCGCGACGGCGCAGTATACGATCTTCGTCGCCGAAGTGGCCTCGACGTTGAACGAGCATCTGTTCCTCGACTACATGCTCAAGCGCACGACCGACCCGAAGGAGCGGATCAAGCTGCTGGAGCAGCAGATCGACAACATTGTCGGGACGTTCTACACGCAGGTGATGTTTGCCGATTACGAGCATCGGGCGCACCAACTGGTCGAGCAAGGGCAGCCGATCACGGCGGATGTGTTGAGCGGAGTTTACCGCCAAATCATGACGGATTACTTTGCCGACGCGATCACGATGGACGAGCTGTACGATCTGATCTGGACGCGCATCCCGCATTTCTACAACAGCCCGTATTATGTCTATCAATATGCCACGTGTTTTGCGTCCTCGGCCAAGCTGGTGCAAGGGATACAGTCGAAAGATGCCAAGGTGCACAAGGAGGCGGTCGATCGCTACCTGACGCTGCTGCGCTCGGGCGGCAACGACTACCCGATGGAGCAGCTGAAGAAGGCTGGTGTCGATTTGACGCAGCCGGAGACGATCAAGGCGGTCGTGAACCAACTCGACGAATTGGTAACGATCTACGAGCAGGAATTGAAGAAGCTGAAGACCTGAGATTCCCGTAAGGGGCAGGGGTTTCGGTAGAAGCCGGGTTTGGCGCTAGCCAGGTCCGGCTTTTTGATTGGGAAGCAGCATGCACCTTCACGCCCGACCCCTCTCCCGGAGGGAGAGGGGAGGAATGGCAGTCCGACTGAAGTCGGACTTACGGAAATCGGGAGCGTCAGGATCGCAGGGATCCTGACCTACGAGCGGCGAGGGTTTCTGTCAGGAAGGAATTTCTGACGGCGCAAGAAGGGAACCCTCACCCCCGACCCCTCTCCCAGAGGGAGAGGGGAGGAATGACGATCCGACTGAAGTCGGATCTACAGGATTGGGGAGGGTCAGGATCGCAGGGATCCTGACCTACGAGTTTCCAGTGAGTAGGCAAACCCCGCCCTTGCGGGAGCAACGTGGAATCGAACTCTCGGCGAATCGTCGGTGGAATCGGAGTGGGGTGCTGATCGGTGGTCAGTTTTCGCTGATGCTGCCGTCGAGGCGGAGGCGAAGGCGCTGCCAGGAGTCGAGGCGATCGTTGACGCGCAGCGGCCGCTTGAGTTCGGCCAGCATGTCGTCAACGTAGGCCGGGTCGCGCATGCCGACGAGCACGCAGGTGACGCCGAGCGAGGAGCGAAGGGCACGGACGGCCATCTGGCTGAGCGTGGTGGCTTGCGCCCAGTCGGAGTCGATTTCGCCGACGAGACTGCGCAGCATCGCCGCCTGCGCATTGTCCTCGGACAGGCGCACGAGGTTGCTGCCCTGAATGGCGTTGAGCGGGCGGTTGATTAGCACGGCCAAATTGTGGCGGCGGGCGAGGTCGAGAGTGCTGAGGCCGTCGGCGTGGGTGCGATTAGTCACGCCGCCGGTCTCGATCATGTTGAGCGGGAACTGAATGACGCGAAAGTGATGCAGTGGCGAGATGCCATTGGCAATCTCGAGGACGCGTTCGAGCGAAGTGAACTCCGGATCGGCGGGCGTGACGGGAAAGGCGTTCGAGCTGATGCCGTAATAGCGGATGCGCCCGCGTTCGCATTCCTTTTCGAGATGCTCAAAAGCGAGTTTGATGCGACGGTAGTATTCTGTTTGCGCCGCAGCGGAATCGACGCCGCTGCGATGCGCCCAGGCGAGATAATACTCGGGGTTGTGCAACAGATAGACATCGATGGCGCCGCAGTTCAGGCGGCTGAGTGACAAGGTGAGTTGGTCTTCGATGAAGGCCGGATGGATGCAGTGCTCGAGGTTGTTGGCGAACTCGACGAGATCGGGATAGCCGCGACCATCGGCCTTGAGATTCTGGCTGAGGCGATAAATACGTCCCTGCAGATAACCGACCTTGGAAACGATGACGAGTTCGTCGCGCCGGAGAGTGCCTTCGTTCTCGAGGTCTTCAACGGCCGAGCCGATCAGGAGTTCCGAGCCGCCGCCAGTGTAGTTGGCGCTGGTGTCGATCAAGTTGATACCGGAGAGGAGCGCATGGCGGAGGGCCTCCCGGTGCTGCGGGAAACTGGTGTCGATGCGATAGGAACCGAAGCCGACGGGGCTGACTTTGAGGCCGGTATCGGCGAGCGGCAAGAAGTTCAGCTCAGGGAAACGTTCGGCGTAGCCGGAGGTTGCGGTGACGGTGGCGCAGATGGATTTCACGCAGAACCTTCGGTGGGTTTGGCGGACGCGGCGGCTTCTTCAGCATCGATGGCATCGAGCTTGGCCTTCCATTCGGCTTCGAGATGCGGCGGCACGCGGAAGCCGATAATGGCGGATTTAAAGCGGTAGAACCACGACTGCTGCCGCATGTAATCTTTGCGGAGTTTCTTGAAGAGCCGCTCCTTGCGGAAAGCAACGGCATCAAAGGCTTCGATGCGCAGCAGCAAAAGTTCAAGCGTCTCGCGGCGTTCGAGCATGGTGCGGAAGGTCTCGTAGTCCTTGATCGAGAAGACCGACTGAACGATCGGCTCGAAGAAGACCATCGCCTGCGAGCCGATGAAGTTGAGCGGCTTGACCGATTCGAGGGTCATAATCGCGGGGACAGTCATCTTCCACTGGACCACCTTGTGCGCGGCCTTGTCGAGGATGGCCAGTTCTTCCTCGGTGTAGCCGGGCTGATCGGGCTGCGGGTCGGGCTGTTTGTAAGGCAGCATCTCAGACCGGATCCTTTACCATGTTGATCTTGCTCTTGACCATGGCCATGACCTCGTCGCGGTTGTTGTCGAAGCGAACATAAAGGCCACGAAAATTCTCGAGCCGCGACGGGCGCACAAAGGGGGAGAGGAGGACGCCGTGCTTGTCCTCGTAGTAAGAGCGAAAGTGCGACCACGGTTTCTCGATCTTATTGATGATGTATTTAACGCGGACTCCGCGCTCGGTGAAGGTAAACGTCGTCTCGAAATAGAACTGCGTCAACGAGCCAAAGAGGATGATGCCGGCGCCGACGGTGAAGATTACCGAGAAGGTCAGGAAGTAAACGATCACGACCATCACGAGGATCAGCAGCGCGACGAGTACCGCGGTGAATCGACGTTTGCGCGCGGGTTGCGTGGTCCAGTGCAGCAGCGCCGGGTCGGGCGCGTTGGCCGGTTCGACGGCGGGGATCTCGGGGGCGCGGTCGGTCATGGGGGAATCAGCCCTGGTCGTCGGCACTGCGATAGCGTTCTTTGCGCACGCGAGTGATCTCGTCGAGCAGTTCCTTGCCCTCGATAATCTTCTTGCGAATCAACAAGCTGACGAGCGCCTCCTGTGCGAGGTTATTGGAGAGCGTGAGTTCTTCAAAGGTGATCGAGCGCTCATTGCCGTCGACGACGACCTTCATCGCGACATTCGGCTTGAGTTCATCATTCATCGGAGCGGCCTTTCAGCATAGCATTCATACTTCCCGACTGGAATCCGGCGACATCGAGCGTGACGAAGAGGAAACCGATCTCGTGGAAGCGGCGGTTGATTTGTTCGCGGATACCGTTATTGATAACGCGGCTCATGTCGGCCACGGGTAGTTCGATGCGGGCGATCCGGTCATGGTGGCGGACGCGGAGTTGAGTGAAGCCCAGCGAGCGCAGGAAGGATTCGGCCTGATCGATCTGGCGAAGCTTCTCCGGCGTGACGGCGCTGCCATAGGGGATGCGCGACGCGAGGCAGGCGGATTGCGGCTTGTCCCAGACGGCGAGGCCGCAGTCGCGGGCAAGGGCGCGGATTTCGTCCTTGGTCAAACCGGCTTCCAGCAACGGCGAACGCACGCGGCGCTCGCGGGCGGCAATCATGCCGGGCCGGTGGTCGCCGAGATCGGAGGCATTGGCGCCATCGCAGACGACCTCGTGCTCGCGTTCGGCGGCGAGATCGTTCAGGCGGGTATAGAGTTCCGACTTGCAGAAGTAACAGCGATTGGGCGGATTCGCGGCGTAGTTGTCGTCTTCGATTTCGCGTGTGGCGATGGTGATAATGTTCGTCGCGGGCAGGCCGAGCGAACGGGCAAAGTCGGCGGCGAAGGCGCGCTCGGATTCAGGGAGGGAATCGGAGACGCCGATGGCGGCCAGGGTGGCGGCGGCGCCGTTGGCTTGCACGGCGGCGTAGAGCAAAAAGGAGGAGTCGAGCCCGCCGGAGAGGGCGACGATGACGCGGCGGCAATCGCGCAGCAGCGCCAGCAGATGCTGATACTTCTCGTGGCTCACGGTCGACTCCCCGCGTCGCGCCCGGCCGCAACGGCGGCAGTGCGCGCTGCGTTTAAAGCGAATACTTGCCGAAATCTTCCGGGCTGATATTGCGCAGGCGCTCTTTAAGCGACTGCGGATCGTTCAATCTCTCCGGCATGCCTTCCTCTTTCTTAATATTGAAGAGAGCGGCACTGACGAAAATCGGCGCCTTGGTTTTGAGGGCCAGAGCGATCGAGTCGGAGGGACGGGCATCGATATTGTGGACGCCGTCCTTGGTCTCGACACAGATGCGGGCGTAAAACGTCTGTTCGCGCAGTTCGGTGACCTCGACCCGCAGCACGCGCGCCTCCAGCTCGGTAATGATGATCGACATCAAGTCGTGCGTCAGCGGGCGCTTGGATTTGAGCTGCTGCAGCTCCATGGCGATCGCCCAGGCTTCGAAGTGCCCGATCCAGATCGGCAGCACGCGCGTCGAGTCTTCCGTGGAGAGTATGACCACGGGCGACTTCGATTCGGGATCAACCGCCAGGCCGTGAACTTTCGCCGGCAACATTTCGTTGGTCATTATTCCGTCTTCTTGACGACCCAGACCTTGAGGTTGGCAACGACATCGGCCGCGATCTTGATCGGCACCGTATAGACGCCCAACTGCTTGAGCGGCTCGTCGAGCATGATCTTTTTGCGATCAACTTCGATGCCCTGGGTGCCGAGCAGGTCGGCGATGTTCTGCGTGGTGACGGATCCGAAGACCTTTTCTTCCTCACCGACGAGAACCTCGGCAGTGCAGGAGGCTTTTTCGATGCGCGTCTTGATGCTTTCGGCGGCACGACGAACCTTGGCCAGACGGAGGTCCTGCTGCTGTTTGAGTTCATTGATGGCGCGCAGGTTGCCGCGATTGGCAGCGATCGCCAGATTGCGCGGCAGCAGGTAGTTGCGGCCGTAGCCGTCCTTGACCTCGACAACATCACCGCACTTGCCGAGGGTGTCGATGTCTTCTCTGAGAATCACTTTCATTGCATATCTCCCATGCTACTAATTTCTACGGATCATCCGAGCTGTTTTGCCCGAATTTTGCGAAAATCGAATTTGGCGTCAAAGAGCGCGATCAACGGCAGCAGGATCGCCGCAATGAACTGCAACAGGAACAGGAAAAGGTAGATCACGACTTTGACGGCGGTCGGAAAGCCGCGCACGCGCATTTGGTATTCGACAAAAGCAAGGCCGAAAACTGAAAAGACCAGGAACAGCAGCAACAAGGCGTTCCAGCCGATCACAGTCAGCAAGTGTTCCTTGGTCAGAACCAGGATGATGGCCAGACCGACCGGCACGACCATCCATTCATCGAGTTTCCAAAGCGAGAACGGCGGCACTTTGTAAACGAAAATGCCCTGGCGCTGGACGAGATATTCGCCGAGGAGGGCACCGGCTGCCAGGACAAAGAGCAGCGAAGCCAACAGGGTCGCCGGCAGGTAGTAGACGGCGTTGTCGGCCAACAAGGTGGTATACAGGATTGCTTTCTGATAGTCGGTCGGCGAGTAGATCTGCGCTGCCAGCGGCGACTGCATCACGGCCTTGAGCTGGTCGCCGAAAGAGGCGATCAGCGTGGTAAACGGGCCGTGAAAGGCCAGCATCAGCAGCAGCGGCAGGGATCCGGCCCCCAGCAGTGCGAGGGCGAGGCCGCGTCGGTGGTAGCGAAGAGTCGTCATCAGCAATCCCGGTATCAACACCACGATTATCAGACCGACCGCGTAGGGCGGGCCGCCCCATGCCCAGGTCAGCGCGACGGCCGCGAGCAGTGCCTGGATCAACCAGGTCCAGCGGCGCGCGAGCCAGAGGTAATGGACGGCGGCGAAGCCGGCGATGAGCAGCAGGTTGAGCAAGGGCACGAGCACCGCGACGGGGAAGATCAGTGCGATCACTCCGGCGGCGGCGAAGGTGAGAGCCCGCCCGCTGCGATCATTCATCGGCGAGCGCTCCGCCTAACGATAGGTCTCGGCGGCGAACGGTACCAGCGCCAGAATGCGGGCGCGCTTGACGGCGGTGGTAATCAGGCGCTGGTGGCGGGCGCAGTTGCCCGACACGCGGCGCGGAACGATTTTGCCGCGCTCGAGAATAAACCGGCGCAGCAGCCGTTCGTCCTTGTAATCGATGACCTTGACCTTGTTTTCGCAGAGGCGGCAAGGTTTGCGGCGGCGTCTGTCAAAATCGGCCATTACTCGGTCTCCTCTCGGTCGGGTGCGGCAGCGGGTTTTTCCTGGACTGGGGGCGCGGCGACATCGGCGGCCGGCGCGCGATAGCCGTCCTCAGCCAATTCGCGGGCGCGGGCTTCGAGGTCGACTTCCGACGCGACGGTCAGATGGCGCATGATGCGTTCATTGACACGAAAGCCGGCGTCGACGATGGCCGGCAGCCCCGTCGTACCCTTGTAGAGGAAATGGGCGTAGTACCCCTGGCGCTTCTTCTGAATGTCGTAGGCCAGGCGGCGGACACCCCAGCGCTGGGTTTCGACGATTTCGCCGCCATTGGCGCGAATCGTGTCCTCGACCCTGCGGATCTCGGCTTCGATGTCGGATTCCGGCAGCTGGGCGTCAGTAATAAAGGTGGTCTCGTAGAGTCGCAAAGAATACCTCCCTCCGGACTAAGTTTCGTGAGACCAAAACTTAAGGCTCCCCGGCGCTTGCCAAAGAGCAGGGAAAAGGGCTAACGGTTAAATCTGTTCATGGCCAGAGTCAGTCCTTCATAGAAGACAGCCTCCAGACAATCGCTGCCCAATTTAGTGAAATTGTCGAGCCGGTCAAGCTCTTCTTTGCTGAAAGATTCGAGGACGAATTCCTCGGCGGGCCGGCCTTCGGGGATCGGGCCGATGCCGAGGCGCAGCCGGGGGAAGTCCTCGGTGCCGATCGCTTCGATGATGGAGGCAAGACCGTTATGGCCGCCGTCGGAGCCGGCGAGGCGCAGGCGCATCGTTTCGAAGGGAATGGCGAAGTCGTCAGAGACGACGAGCAATTCCGAGGGCATGATTTCGTAGCTGCTCATGATGGCCTTCACGGCGCGGCCGGAAAGGTTCATATAGGTCAGCGGTTTGGCGACGCGGATGTGCATCGAGGCGATCCGCATCGTAGCAATGATATAGTCGGCTTTCTCTTCGGCGTATTTGCCGCGACGCTTTTGCACGAGACGATCGACGACGAGGAAGCCGAGGTTATGCCGGGTCAGAGCATAGCCCTTACCGGGGTTGCCGAGTCCGACAACTAATCTGATCACGGCGTGAATAAAGGGGATCAGGATTCCGCGTCAAGACAATTCGTGCGGCGCCGGTTCGGTCAGTAGAGCTCTACCAGCCGCAGCGGTTCCCAGTTCTGGACGTCGAAGCGCAGCCAACGCGTGACGCCCTTGTAGTCCATCAGGACTTCGGCGTAGTTTGCCTTGGGCGGAATTTCGAGGCTGAGAATCTCCTCGCCGTATTCGGCAAGATCGACCTTGCCGGTCTCGCGGAAGGTGTCGGCGTTAAGCATCAGGACCTCGGTTTTGCCGACGGCGACGACGACGGTGTTGGAGGCAATCTCCAGTTGGACAAAGCGCGGCTGTTGGAGTTCGTGTCTTTCGCCGAGTACCTTGCCGGTACCGAACTCGACGCGGTACAGCGAGCCGTGCTCGGTATCACAGCTAAAGGAGGAGTTGCCATCGTAGGAGAAATAAGCGTAGTCGATCGAGAACGCCTGATGGATAACGATGGTCTGATACATGAAGTTGTTCTCGGTGAAGATTTGCGTGACGCTGCCGCTCTTGCCATTGGCGGTGATCATCTTGCCGGCAGGGCCGGGCATGAGCGTGGTCGGATGAATCGGCGTCATGTTCTGGATGTTCAGGCCGATGTTGAGGATGAATTTCATCGAGTCGGGGAGGAAGACGCGCAGCACGCTGGAATCCTCGGAGGCGACGTAAAGGCGTTGCTGGACCGGATTGTAGAGCACGCCGGCCGGGACGTCGGGCTGGACGAATTTTTGCAGGTAGCGGCCGGTGGCGGCGTCAAAGATGGCGATGCCGGGCTGCGGCTTGCCAGTGGCTTCATAGATCCAGTTGCGGGCCGGGTCGTACTGAATCGCCACGAGGGGCGTTTCGCGCAGCATGCGCGAGGCCACTTTGTTGGTGTTCAGGTCGATGCCGAAGATCGTGTTGCTGCGGCGGTCGAGGACGTAGTACGAGTCGTACTTGGGCGGTAGCGTGTTGAGCCGGTCGAGGGTCGAGTCGGCAAATGTACCCGTAGCCGGTTTGGACGCTATCGGCGGCGGCGTAGTGCGATTGGCGGGTTCATTCGATTCCTCCTTGCCGGAGCAGGAAAGAGCCAGCGCCACTGCGATCAAGAGGCAGGTACTGAGAAGCACACGTTCGAGATTTCTGGTCATGGTCACAATCCGATTCCAACATCCAAGCCGACGAAGGCGCCGTACGCCTTGAGATCGATTTCGCGTTCGACCCCGTGGTGGAGGTATTTGTTATTGAAGTAGCTCATGTAGCTGCCGCCAACCTCGAGTCCCACGCGCGGGGCAAGGGAGAACCGCAAGCCGACATTGAATTGATAGCCGAATTTGGTGCGCGAGTCGAGGCGGGAATTGCCGGCACCGTCCTTGTACTCCTGTTCAATCGAGGCCAACCGCAACATCGCTTCGGCGAAGGGACTGATCGCGGGAGTCGGCGGCTGGAGACGGAGGCCGACGCCGCCGCCGGTGAGGGCGATGTGCGATTCCTGCGTATAGGTCTGCGCGTCGACGGTGTAATCGGATTTCTTTTCGGCGAAATCCATCGCACCGACCGAGACGACCGTGCTTAGAAACGGGAGACGGAACATGTTGAGATCCGCGGTGACCTCGGCGCGCCAACCGGTCTTGGCGAGATCCTTGATGTCGCCCTGCGGGACGAGAAAGCCGAGCCGCGCGCCGACGCCGGCGCAGAGCGACGGGGCCAGGATCAGCGTCACGGCGAGGGCAGCGAGGGGGAGGCGAGACAGTCGCATGATAATCTCCTTCATCGGCAGTTTTCCTGCCGTCAATATGGTTGAAACCGGCGATAGCACAAATCGTTTCTGGGTCTCCGCAGGAGAGACTATAGGGATTGATTTAATCTACTATGACAGATTTTTCACTTACTTTTTCTTGGAATCGCCCCGCGGCGCGTATACATTGGCAAACCGTTAACCGGAAGTTGCCGCGCGTGGCAAGGGATTCAGACTTGAGCAATTCGTCGTCCACTGAGAATCGACTTCATCAACCCACAATGTCGCTTGCGATCTCCGTCTCGCCGCTGGCGCGACTCGGAGCGTACCTCCAGCTGACCAAGCCGACGATCATGCTGCTGGTGCTGATCACCGGCGCGACGGCACTGGTGCTGGAAGGCAGCTTCCTGACCCAGCCGCTCAAGTTCGCTCTGGTGCTGTTGGGGCTGTACCTGACCGGCGGCTGCGCCAACGCCCTCAATCAGTATTTCGAGCGCGACGTCGATGCGCGCATGAAACGGACGATGAAGCGCCGGCCGCTGCCGCAAGGGGTCTTGCCGCCGACGGCGGCGCTGGTCTTTTCGGTCGGGATCGGCATCGCCGGCGTGGCGCTCTTCTGGATCTTCTTCAACGCGCTGACGGCGCTGTTGTCGCTGGCGACGATCCTCTTCTATAGTCTGTTTTACACCTTATATCTGAAGCCGAACACCTATCAAAATATCGTGATCGGGGGCGCGGCCGGAGCGATGGCGCCGGTGGGGGCATGGACGGCGGCGACCGGATCGACGGCGCTGATGCCGTGGGCAATTTTCCTGATCGTGTTTTTTTGGACCCCGCCGCATTTTTGGGCGTTGGCGCTGTTCTGCAAGGACGACTACCGCGAGGTCGGGTATCCGATGTTGCCGGTGCTGAAGGGGGAGCGCGCGACCCACAATCAAATTCTGACCTACAGTGTGGTCTTGCTGCTGGCGAGTCTGCTGCCCTTAGTCGGAGGCGCCGGATGGTTCTACGGCGTAGCGGCGGCGGCGCTGGGCGCACGATTTCTGCAGAAAGTGCTGCAGGCGCGGCGTAGCGGAGAGACGCGCGCCGTACGGGGACTGTTCGGGTACTCGATTGTGTACCTGTTTGCGATTTGCGCGGCGCTGATGCTCGATAAAATAGTTGCGTAGCCGGTGCAGGCGTGCTTTAATACGCGCGGATCGGGTTGTGAAGCGGTTGTTCCCGGTCGTCGGCGCAGGCTAGTTCAACGCGCGAAAGCAACAACTCGATTTTCGCTTGACACGTTTTGACCGTTTTTTTATTATCCGCGCCAACACGCCGGATAACATAGAGAAAGTCCAGTAACTTTCTCGACGATTGGCGTGCTTTGCGCAGTGCATTTGTGAAAAAAGTAACGAATTTGGGATAAGAATTGTCGCAAATCTTCCCGAAATGGACTAATCGTTTGCCGGCGGTGCTGTTGGCGGTAACGGTGCTGGGTGGCGGCTTCGTCGTGTTTTTTCTGTGGTATTACGGTTCGCCGAAGTACACCGATGTCGGCTACCGACCGACGCAGCCGGTTCCGTTTTCGCACAAGCTGCACGCCGGCGATTTGGGGATGGATTGCCGCTATTGCCACAATAATATAGAGCGCTCGGCGGTGGCAAACGTGCCGCCGACGCAGACGTGCATGAACTGCCATACATTGGTGTTGCCGCAGAGCCCGAAGCTGCTGCCGGTGCGGGAGAGCTGGGCGACCGGCAACCCGGTGCCGTGGGTGAACGTGCACATGCTGCCGCAGTATGCCTACTTCAATCACGCGGTGCATCTGCATGCGGGGGTGGGTTGCATTAGTTGCCATGGCAATATCGCGCAGATGGAAGTGGTGACGCAGGCCGAGCCGTTGAGCATGTCCTGGTGCCTGGACTGCCATCGCAATCCCGACCCGTATTTGCGGCCGGTCGATCAAATTACGAACATGAATTATCAGGCGCCGGCGGATCAGGCGGAACTGGCCGCGCGCATCAAGGCCGAGAAGAAACTGGCTCCGCCGGAGGACTGCTCGGGTTGTCATCGATGAACGGTGAAGGAATGCACAACCGGATAACCGGAAAAGACTACTGGCGCAGCCTGGAACAACTGGCGGACACGCCGGAATTCCAGGAGTATGTCCAGAAGGAATTCCCGGAGGGCGCCTCCGAGATGCGCGACCTGGTGTCGCGGCGAACGTTCCTGAGTCTGATGGGAGCATCGCTGGCGTTTGCCGGGCTCGCCGGTTGCCGCAAGCCGGTGGAGAAGATTCTGCCGTATGTGACCGCGCCGGAGAATGTGATTCCGGGCGTGCCGCAACACTACGCGACCACGATGCCGCTGGGATTGGAATCGTACGGCGTGCTCGTGGAGAATCACGAGGGGCGGCCGACGAAAATCGAGGGCAACGAGTTGCATCCGGCCTCGCGCGGCGGCACGAACGCGTTTATCCAGGCGTCGATTCTCGGGCTATACGATCCGGATCGCTCTCCGCGGATTTTAGAGAAGGGCGTGGAACGGTCGTGGGCGGATTTCGTGACATTTTGGCGTCAGCAGCAGGACAAGCTGGCCGCGACCGGCGGCGCCGGACTGGCGGTGATCAGCGAGTCGTTTGCCTCACCGACTCTGGCGCGGTTGACGGCGGCATTGCGGGCGAAATATCCGCAGGCGCAGTGGGCGACATACGAGCCGATTAGCGATGAGAATATTTTCGAGGGCATGACGCTGGCGACGGGCCGGGCGTTGCGTCCGGTTTATGATTACGCGAAGGCGTCGGTGGTACTGGCGCTGGATTGCGATTTCCTGAAGACGGAGTCGGACAACATCAATGTCGCCCGCGGGTTTGCGGCGGCGCGCCGGATCGCGAGCGAAAACGACCAGATGAACCGGCTCTACGCCGCGGAAGGCACGTATAGCTTGACCGGCTCGATGGCGGATCATCGACTCCGCGTCGCGAGCAACAGGATTGGCGCATTGGCGGCGGCTCTGGCGCTGGAACTGAATCGCCAGGGATTGTCGCTTCCGGTCGCCGGACAACTGACCAAGTTTGCCGCGAACGATTTTGACAAGAATTGGCTGCGAGCGGCGGCGGCGGATTTGCTGGCGCAACGCGGCAAGAGCATCGTCTGCGCCGGACGGCGCCAACCGGCGGCGGTGCACGCACTGGTGTTTGCGATCAATGAGGCGCTCGGCAACCTGGGCGCGACCATCGAGTATCGCGAGATTGTCGATGCGATGCTGCCGCAGCGCAAGCAACTGGCGGCGCTCACGCAGCAGTTGGCGGCAGGACAAATCAACACGCTGGTAATTCTCGGCGGCAACCCGCTGCAGAACGCGCCGGCAGAGCTGAATTCCAAGTCGGCGCTGGCCAAAGTAGCGACGACGATTCATCTGTCGCTGTATCGGGACGAGACTTCCAAGGCAGCGACGTGGCATGTGCCGATGGCCCATTACCTTGAATCGTGGGGCGACGCGCGCTCGAGCGACGGCACGGCCTCGGTGATTCAGCCGATGATTGAGCCGCTGTTCGGCGGACACAGCAGCGTGGAGATGTTGAATCTGCTGGCAACCGGCGAAGATAAGCGCGGCTACGATATCGTGCGCGAGACGTGGCAGAGCCTCGTCAGCGGCGGCTTCGAGCAAGGCTGGCGGCGGACCTTGCATGACGGCTTGCTGGCGAATTCGGCGCTGGCGGCGGTGGCGGTCACTTCGACCCCGAGCGCGCTGGCGGCAGCGGTCGGCGGGCTGAACAACGGCAGCGACGAGTTGGAAGTCGTGTTCCTCCCGTCGACGCAGGTGCACGACGGACGCTTCGCCAATAACGGCTGGCTGCAGGAGATGCCGCATCCGATTACGAAACTCACCTGGGACAACTGCGCGATGATTGCGTCGGCGACGGCCAAGCAGTTGGGCGTCAAGAGCGGCGATGTCGTGCAGTTGACGGCCGGCGGCCGCTCAATCGAGATTCCCGTCTGGATTGTCCCGGGGCAGGCGGACAATTGTCTGGCGATCGAACTGGGCTACGGGCGCGAGAAGTTCGGCCGCGTGGCGGAAGGCGCTGGTTTCGACGCGTATCCGCTGCGCACGACGGATGGGTTCTGGTATGCCACTGGCGTGTCGTTGACGAAGCTGGGACGCGAGTATCAACTGGTCTCGGCGCAGGATCACTGGTCGATGGAAGGCCGGCCGCTCGTGCGCGAGGCCAATATTGAAGATTATCGGCGGCACCCGAAGTTCGCGCAGGAAGCGGTGGAGCATCCGCCGCTGGAGTCGCTGTGGCAGGAACGCGATTACTCGCAGGGCTACCAGTGGGGCATGGCGGTCGATCTGAATACCTGTATCGGTTGCGGCACCTGCGTGCTGGCGTGCCAAAGCGAGAACAACATTCCGCTTGTCGGTAAGCGGCAGGTTAACAACGGCCGCGAGATGCACTGGCTGCGCATCGACCGGTACTTCTCCGGTTCGATCGAAGACGCCGCGATGGTGCATCAACCGGTGATGTGCCAGCACTGCGAAAACGCGCCATGCGAGCAGGTGTGTCCGGTGGCGGCGACGGTGCACGACAAGGAGGGGCTGAATGTCATGGTTTACAACCGCTGCATCGGGACGCGTTATTGCTCAAACAACTGCCCGTACAAGGTGCGGCGTTTCAACTATTTCAATTTTACCAAGGACACGCCGGAGATCGTGCGGATGGCCATGAATCCCGACGTGACGGTGCGGTTCCGCGGCGTGATGGAGAAGTGCACGTTCTGCGTGCAGCGCGTCAGCGAGGCGCGAATCAAAGCGAAACTGGAAGACCGCACGATCAAGGACGGCGAGGTCAAGACCGCCTGCCAGCAGGCGTGTCCGACCGATGCGATCGTGTTCGGCAATATTAATGACCCCGACAGCCGGGTGAACAAAGTCAAGGCGCAGAACCGCAACTACGCGATGCTGGCGGAATTGAACGTCAAGCCGCGCCTGACCTATCTGGCAAAGATTCGCAACCCCCATCCGGAACTGGCGGGCGCGCCGGAGACGGGCGAGCAGCACGGTTAAGAGCGATTGAGGATAGAGAATTGAACGCACAGAGCGAAAGCCATCCGGAAATTCTGATCGCCGGCAACCCGAAGTTCAGCACGGTGACGCAGCACATCAGCGCGATCGTGGAAGATCGCACCAAGATGGGCTGGGTGCTGTTGTTCGGCGCGGCGGCGTCAATCATGCTGATTCTGTTCGGCGCGATCGGTTATCTGTTCTTTGAAGGCATCGGCATCTGGGGCAACAATCAGCCGGTCGGCTGGGCGTTCGACATCGTCAACTTCGTGTTCTGGGTCGGTATCGGGCACGCCGGGACGCTGATCTCGGCGATCCTGTTCCTGTTCCGGCAACGGTGGCGGACCTCGATCAACCGCTTCGCCGAGGCGATGACGATTTTCGCGGTGATCTGCGCGCTGATGTTTCCTTCGATTCACGTCGGGCGGGCGTGGTTGCTGTACTATGTAATGCCGCTGCCGAATCAGATGTCGATGTGGCCCAATTTCCGCAGTCCGCTGCTGTGGGACATGTTCGCGGTCGGCACCTACTTCACCTGTTCGCTGCTGTTCTGGTATGTCGGGCTGATACCCGACTTGGCGACGTTGCGCGACCGCGCCAAGACAAGACTGCGCAAAATTCTCTACGGTATTTTCTCGCTCGGCTGGCACGGCGGCAACCGGCAGTGGAAGCATTATGAACTCGCCTACCTGATTCTGGCCGGCATTTCGACGCCGCTGGTGTTGTCGGTGCACTCGATCGTGTCGACCGACTTTGCGACCTCGGTGTTGCCGGGCTGGCACACGACGATTTTCCCGCCGTACTTCGTGGCGGGCGCGATTTTCTCCGGTTTTGCGATGGTGATGACCCTCGCGCTGATCGCGCGCAAGATTTACCGGCTCGAGAATTTCATCACCATGAACCATCTGGAAAAGATGAACAAGATCATGATGGTGACCGGCATGATGGTCGGGTACGCCTATGGCTGCGAAATGTTCATCGCCTGGTACTCCGGTAACGCTTACGAGCAGTTCGCGTTCTTCAACCGCGCGTTCGGACCGTACTGGTGGTCGTACTGGATCATGGTGAGCTGCAACGTGATTATTCCGCAAATCTTCTGGTGGAAGAAGGCGCGGACGAATCTGGTGTGGATGTTCATCGCGTCGATTCTGGTCAACGTCGGCATGTGGTTTGAGCGGTTCGTGATTCTGATCACGCTGACGCGCGATTTTCTGCCGTCGTCGTGGGGCTGGTACTGGCCGACGATCTGGGATTTCACGATGCTGATCGGTTCGTTTGGATTGTTTTTCACGCTGTTCCTGCTGTTCCTGCGCTTCCTGCCGATGATCTCGATGGTCGAAGTGAAGGGCGTATTGCCGCAGGCAAATCCGCATCATCACGCGCCGGAAACGGCGCCGGCGGCGAAGCCGGGCGATGAGCGACCGCGGCCGCACCCGGGGATCGAGCCGGGACCGGCACTGGGAGGGGCGAGTTGATGAGTGCGCTGACCGGAAAAGTCACAGCGGTGATTGCCCAATTCGATACGCCGGCGGATTTGCTGCATGCGGCCGAAAAGGTGCGCGATGCCGGCTATAAGAAATTCGACTGCCATTCGCCGTTCCCGATTCACGGGATGGACCGCGCGATGGGGGAGAAGCGCTCGCCGCTGGGATACATCGTCGGCGCGGTGGCGCTGGTGGCGTTTTCGGCCATGACCTATTTCATCTATTGGGTGACGACGTCGGGTTATCGGATGGTGATTTCCGGCAAGCCGGATTTCAGCTACCAGGCCTTTGCGCCGGTGGTGTTTGCGGTGACGGTGCTGGCGTCGGCGATCGCGGCGACGTTTGGCATGATGATTCTCAACCGGCTGCCGCAGTTGTGGCATCCGCTGTTCGAGTCGGGTTCGTTCCGCAAGTTCTCCGATGACGGGTTCATTGTCAGCGTGCACGCGGACGATCCGAAGTTCGATCCGCAGAGCGCGACGGATTTCTTGAAGCGGATCGGCGGCAAGAATGTCGAGACCGTGGAGGCGGCGGCATGATGCGCGGCAAGGCGACGATACGGTTGACCTCGGCAGTGCTGCTGGTGGCAGCGCTGGCGCTGGGTTGCGTGCGCGGCCGGCCGTCGGATGATCCGCCGATTCACTTGAATCCGAACATGGACCGGCAGGAGAAATATCTGCCGCAGGCGGAGGGCAAATTTTTCGCCGACGGCATGACGATGCGCAAGCCGGTGGCCGGAACGGTGGCGCGCGGCGAACTCAATGAAGACGACGCTTACTATCGCGGTCGCGACGAGCGGGACAGCCTGATCGCCCGGATGCCGGTAGAAATCACGATGCAACTGCTGCAGCGGGGTCAGGAGCGCTACAATATCTATTGCTCGCCGTGCCACGGCAAGACCGGCGACGGCAAGGGCATCATCGTGCAGCGCGGTATGTTGCCGCCGCCGAGCTTCCATGAAGCACGGCTGCTGCAGGCGCCGGACGGCCATTTTTATGATGTCATCACCAACGGGATTCGCAATATGCCGACCTATCGGCATCAGATTCCGGTGCCGGACCGCTGGGCAATTGTGGCGTACCTGCGCGCGCTGCAGCGGAGCCAGAATGCAACGGGCAACGATATTCCCGTCGACCTGCGCGGAAACGTGAATTGAGGAGAAGCTGAACGCGCATGCGCTTTGATGCACAAACCTATCGTCTGACCGACGGCGGCAAATTCGGTACGATCATGCTGGCGATCGGTGTGATCGGCATTGCCGCCAGCATCGCCGGCTACTTCGTTGATGCGCAGCAGTTCTTTGCCTCGTACCTGACCGCGTTTACGTACTGGGTGAGTCTCGGGCTGGGCGGATTGTTCTTCGTGATGTTGCACCACCTGGTCAACGCCCAGTGGAGCATCGTGCTGCGGCGCGTTGCCGAGAACGTGATGTACGCGCTGCCGCTGATGATCGTGTTCTTCCTGCCGGTGGCGTTTGGTATGGGAAATTTGTACAAGTGGACCGATGCGGCGTATGTGGCGGCGGATCACCTGCTGTCGCTCAAAACCGGCTTTCTGAATACCGGCTTCTTTTTGATTCGCTCGTTTGCTTATCTCGTGATCTGGGCGCTATTGGCGATCAAGTTGTACAAGCTGTCGCTTCAGCAGGATCAGGGCCATCAGCCGGGATTGACGGTGACCTGGCGCAAGATCAGCGCGCCGGGGATCATCTTGTTCGCGATCACGCTGACGTTTGCGTCGTGGGACTGGCTGATGTCGCTGGATGCGCACTGGTACTCGACGATCTTCGGCGCCTACTATTTCGCGGGCGCGACGATGGCGATGATGGCGTTCACGCTTCTGACGGTGGTGCTGCTGGGGCGCCGGGGAATCCTGAATGATGTTATCACGGTCGAGCACTACCACGACCTGGCGAAGCTGCTGTTTGCCTTTATCGTCTTCTGGGCGTACATGGGCTTCTCGCAGTACTTCCTGATCTGGTATGCGAACATTCCCGAAGAGACGATCTGGTATCAGCATCGCTGGGTGGGATCGTGGAAGACGATTTCGCTGCTGATCGTGTTCGGGCACTTTGCGGTGCCGTTCCTGTTGTTGATTACGCGCGAGGCGAAGCGCAGCCCGCGCTGGCTGATCGTCATGAGCGTGTGGATGTTATTCATGCACTATATTGACCTTTATTGGTTAGTATTTCCTAACTTTTCGCACCATGGCGCGCATTTTTCCTGGATGGATATGGCCACCATGATGGCGATTGGCGGCGTATTTGTTTGGTACTTTTGGAAACGCTTAGCCGAGCAGCCGCTGGTGCCGGTGAATGATCCCCGGTTGGCGGCCTCGATGAAGTTTGTCAACCAGTAAGGCAGATTGATGAATCACTCGTCGGAAGCACAAGCGCAGGCCGGTCACGCCGGCTACGAAAGACGCGACGTCAACATCGTGTGGGCGGGGATCGTCACGGCGGTGATCGTGATTATCATCGTGCTGTCGGTGGCGTTCGTCGACGAGATCTTCGTTGCGACCAAGGAAGAGATGGTGACGGAGTACCAGCTGGCGCCGGAGAGCAACCAGTTGCGCGACTTGCGCGCCCGCGAGGCGGAAGTGCTGACGACCTATAAGCTGCTCGATCCACAGAAGCAGATCTACCGCATCCCGATCGACCGCGCCATGCAGTTGCTGGCGGAAGAAGCGTACACCTCTCAGCGTCCGGCCGTGTCCCCCCGATGATCAATTCCAGCCGCGTCATAGTCACGGTCATCAGTGCACTTGCAATATCGATCATATCGACCGATTTAGACGCTCAAGTCGTACGCGACAGCGTGCCGGAGTTGCAGAAGATCGATATCGTCGAACACCCGGGCGACACCGTGCCGTTGCAGTTGGCTTTCACCGACGATACCGGCCAACCCGTGCAACTGGCGGAATATTTCCACCAGGGCAAGCCGGTGGTGGTGACGCTGGCCTATTACAATTGCCCGATGCTGTGCACGATGGTGCTGAACGGGTTGTCGGATGCGGTGCGGGAACTGGACCTGCGGCCGGAACAGGACTTCTTGATGGTAACGGTCAGCATCAATCCGAACGAGACGGCAGAGTTGGCGGCGGGCAAACGCGCGCGCTACATGCAGGCGCTGGGCGAACAGGGGCAGAACAACGGCTGGCGGTTTCTGGTCGGCGACTCGACGCAGTCGCGCGCGCTGGCGGAGGCGATCGGATTCGAGTATTTCTATGATGAGGCAACCAAGGAATATGCGCATCCGGCGGGAGCCTTCGTACTGACCGCCGATGGTGTGATCTCACGTTATCTGTACGGTCTGGAATTCAAGCCGCGTGATCTGAAGTTCGCGCTGATCGAAGCCTCAGAGGGAAAGATCGGCACCACGCTCGACCGGCTGATTCTGTACTGCTACCACTACGATCCGGCGGCGAAGGGGTACGTCATGTTGGCGGGAAATATCATGAAACTGGGCGGTCTGCTGACCCTGGTAATACTAACGGTATTCTTGAGTGTACTGTGGGCGCGCGAGCGGCGATACCGGGCCGCGCGACTCGCAGCCTGAGCGAAAATGTTACGAACGGAGCTGGCGTAGCTTAATCATGGACAAGACTGGTAGCTTATTCCTGCCGCCGCCGCACTCGACCGTCGCCGGTGACATCGACGCGCTGTTCAATTTCATCTATTTCTCGTCGGCGATCCTGCTGGCGCTGGTGACGGCGGCGATGGTGTTGTTTATCATCCGCTACCGCCGGCGCGGCGCCGCCACGACGACCTCGGGAGTGGCGCACAATACGGCACTGGAGATCACCTGGACACTGATCCCGACGATCGTCGTGTTCATCATTTTTGCCTGGGGTTTCAAGGGCTTCATTCGTCTGCACGTAGCGCCGGCAAATTCGATGCAGGTGAAGGTGACCGGTCAGAAGTGGTTTTGGTCGTTTGACTATCCGGACGGCGCGAGCAGCGTCAATGAACTGCTGGTGCCGGCGGGACAGCCGGTGAAGCTGCTGATGTCCTCGAAAGACGTGATCCACAGCTTCTACGTGCCGAATTTCCGCATCAAGATGGACGTGCTGCCGAACCGGTACACGATCGCCTGGTTCGAGGCGACCGACACCGGCAACTTCAACCTCTTCTGCACCGAGTACTGCGGCACCAAGCATTCCGAGATGATCGGCAAGGTGCGGGTGGTGACTGAGCGGCAGTATGCCGAATGGCTGGAGACCCAGTCGGGGCCGGGAGCGGGCGAGTCGCTGGTGGATTACGGGGCACGGCTGTATTCGCAAAAAGCGTGCATCACCTGCCACAGCGCCGACGGCAAGGCGGGCACCGGGCCGACGTTCAAGGGCATCTTCGGACATACGGTGGAGCTGGAAGGCGGCCAGTCAGCGGAAGTGGATGAGAACTACATTCGGGAATCGATCCTCGAACCGAAGGCGAAAGTGGTGCAGGGCTATCAGCCGGTGATGCCGACGTATCAGGGGTTGCTCAAAGACAAGCAGATCGACGGGCTGGTCGAATATATCAAGTCACTGAAGTGAGCGAGTGCCGAAAATGAGTGAAACCGTAATTCCGCAGAAAAATTATCTGAACGACCCGAAAGGGCTCAAGTCGTGGTTGCTCACGCGCGACCACAAGCGCATCGGCTTGATGTACCTGTTCGCGATCATGTTCTTCTTCCTGGTCGGCGGAGTGTTTGCGCTGTTGATTCGCTGGGAGCTGTTGAAGCCGACGGCGGACATCATGACGCACGACACCTACAACAAGATGTTCACGCTGCACGGCGCGATCA
>CAZFNN010000025.1:6906-38320 GCA_964520555.1 uncultured Ignavibacteria bacterium | reverse complement strand
CGGTAGAATAGACGCGTGCGCCAACGACGGCGGAAGGGAAGGAGCCAGACTCCTTCCCTTCTTTCTTTATCGGTGTTTAAAAGTTCACTCGAGTCGGAGATTGTCGAGGTACAGCTGCAGCGGCTGCCGCAATTGCGAAGAGAAGAGAATGATGTTGGCGATGCTCTCCATGTCCATCTTGCGGCCGGCCGGGGCGTTTTCGACGTCGGCCAGCGGAATAACGTAGCGGTTGAGCCCGGGCATGATGGTCAGGCGCCGACCGTAGCGATCCCAATCTTCAAGGTTGTGGCGAGAATCGTCGATACGAAAGCCGATTTCGTAGACGCTGTCGGCAGCGGAAAAGACTTCGAAACTGAAACTTTGGTAGCCGCGCCAACGGGGGTAGGGGTATTCGATATCGAAATTCGAGGAGCGTGCCGGAAGGAGCAGCAGGCTGCCAACGCGGCGGCTGGTGTTACCGCTCCAGGCGGGCGGTGTCGTGACGATGTCAAACTTCGCTTCCTTCCAGCCGACGAATTGCCAATCAAGATACGATTCAAAATCCATGATCACCGGAAATTGGGCGCGCCGATGGAGGTGAGCGAGTGCCAGGATGACGAAAGGTATGTAGGCCGTCAAGAACAGGGCGGTGAAGGCGAGTCGGATGGCGGAGCGTTTGAACGGCAGGCGCAGCCAGCTTTGTTCACCGAAACTGCGGTCAAAGGTCGCGGCGACGCCGAGGAAGGCGAGAGCGCCGATGACATCGTTGACGAAGTCCATCAGGCTGGCGTCGCGCGGGCCGATGATCTGGCCCAGTTCGGTCAGCAAACCGAGAACGGTAGCGCCGACAAAAGCAATGAGATATTGGCGGATCGGTTCGCTATCGCGCCGCAGCAGGACACGGGCAAGCAGCAGGATGGCGATCGCGACCACCCCGAATAAAGGTGCGTGGCCGGCGTTGGTGAACTCGCGCCAGACGCGGGTTTGCTCGGGCAGATTGATGCCGTCGAGAACGAAGACGGCCAGCAGCAGCGCGGCCAGCGCAAAAACGATCTTGAGGCGTTTGGTCATGGGTGGGAATCAAGGCAATCGCGAGCGTAAGGCAAGCGCGTTTTCCGATCCAGCTTGCCGGAGGTAGGGACGGATGGCGGTGGCGATCAGTTGATTGCCACGCGGACTGAAATGATAGCCGTCGTTGAGATACAACTCGCGGGGCGGCAAGCCGCTGTTGCGAAACACTTCGCGGATGTCGAGCACGTTGTGACCGTGGGCGCGCAGCGAATCCAGCAGCGTGTGATAGTGGTCGGGCAAATAGCGGCGCCAACCGGGCGGCTGTACGACTTCAATGTCCGGCAAGAGTAGGTAGACGACCGCGGCGTGATTGGCCGCCGCAGCGCTGTCCAATTCAGCCATCAGCCGCAACTCCAGCGGGAGCGATTCCTGGTTGCCGAGCAGCAGACGGCGGAGGTTGCCGAGGCGGCGGAAAAATGCCCCGATACAAGACGCAATCGGGGTGAAGGCACACTCTTCATATTCGGCAAAGCGGTTGCGGAAGCCATCGGTAATGGAGACCGCTCTAACGAACTCACCGCGTGACAGGTAGTTTCTCCAAAGCGTAGGTGAAGGCGGTTCCAGCCAGATCAAGCCGGTGTCGTGGAGCACCGCGCGCGGTTTGACGAAGGGCATGTCATCGACATCAAAGTGGAAACGGAACGGGAGGTAGCGATTAAGAAGTCCTTGCGAGCCGGCGCCGGGCAGACCGACGACCAGGTGGGTCGCGTTGAACGGGGCGAGACGACGCTCATATTGCAGCACGACCTGGTCTAATTCATAGCGCATCGAGCCGAAGTTGAGGGCTTCGACCAGCGAGTCTTCCACCTGCGCCGACATCGACTGCTCGACCGGTATGACGGCACTGCCGTTCATCAGCGAGCTGCCCAGAAAGAGCGCGCGCACCGGTTTGCCGCGCTGTTGTGTGAACGGATGGGTTGAGCGCGACCCAAGGCTGTCGATCTGCCAGTAGCCGTCGCCGGAGACCGGGCGATTGCGCCAGCCGAGCAGGTCATCGTAAATGAAATAGCGGTGGCTGCCATCGAGGAATTTGTCGGTGGCGGATTTGCAGCCGGCGGTCAGGTAGAGGCTGAGATAGAGCCGCTGGGGCAGGAACTTTGGCGCGAGGAACGTCACAATGAATTCGGCCGCCAGCAGAAAGCCGATCGTATCGAAGAGCGTCGGCGAGCCGTCGTGCAGGCGTCTCAGAAAGCCGGGACGCCGGGAGTCGTGTCCGCCGCGGGCGCGATCAGAACTGGAAGTAGACGAACGGTTGGACATCCGTAATCCTTGCATGAAACAGAAAAACAATCATGGCCGCGTAGGTGGCGGCTTTGGCCCAGTTGGGGACCCGCGGCACGGCGGCGCCGACGTGTTCGATCCACCAACCGGCGGCGTGGTCGACCGGTAGCGAGACGAAAGCGATCCACAGCAGCGGGTTCATGGGAATCATTGCGCTGCCGGGCGAGCCGAAGAGACCGGCGGTATAGTCGGCGGCGGTCGCGAAGTCGGGTGCGCGGAAGAAGATGCGGGTCAGGCAGACCACCGATTGCGTCAAGAGCCATGCGACGGCGATGCCGAGCGCCGGCGGCAGGATCGGCGCGAGCGCAAAGCGTTTCTTGAAGTTGCGCCAGAGCCGGTAGAAGCAGAGGCTGACGCCATGCATCGAGCCCCAGATGACAAAGGTCCAGTTGGCGCCGTGCCACAGCCCCGACAGGAACGTCGTGGTCATGATGTTCAGCAGGGTGCGCGGCGTTCCCTTGCGACTGCCGCCGAGACCGATATAGATGTAATCAAAGAAGAAGCGCGACATCGTCGAGTTCCAGCGGCGCCAATATTCGGAGATGCTGGTCGCCAGGTAGGGGAAGCGGAAATTCTCAGGGATTTCAAAACCGAAGATGCGCGCGGCGCCGACAGCCATGCTGGAGTAGCCGGAGAAATCGGCGTAAATCTGCACGGTCCAGCCGAAAATCGCCAGCCACAACGTGCCGGTCGAGTAATGCAATGGGTCGGAGAAGACCGGATCGACCAACTGGACGGCAATGGTGTCGGCGACGAAGCTCTTCTTGAAGAATCCGAACAAGAACCGGACGAGTCCACTTTCGAGTTTCTCATAGCTGAACTTTCGCGGCGCCTCCAGTTGAAAGAGAAATTCCTTGGCGCGTACTATCGGTCCGGCCACCAACTGCGGGAAGAACGCAACGAAGGTGGCATAGTCGAGATAAGACCTGGTCGGCGTCAGCTCACGCCGATAGATGTCGACGGAATAGGTGATCGATTGGAAGGTGAAGAACGAGATGCCGACCGGCAGGATGATGTTAAGGGTCGGCAGGGAGACGTGGAAGCCGAGTGTCGTGGCGAAGTCGGCGAAGCTCTGGATAAAGAAGTTGAAGTACTTGAAGTAGCCGAGGATCGCCAGGTTGGCGGCGACGGCGCCAATCAACCAGGCGCGGCGAGCACGCTGATTCTCAGAGTTGTGGATGCGGGCGCCGGCGATGTAGTCGACCGAACTGGAGACGACGAGCAGGCTCAGGAAGCGCCAGTCCCAGCAGCCATAGAAGTAGTAGCTGGAGGCGAGCAGCAGTAGATTTTGCGGTTTGTGCCCCAAGCGCCAGTAGAGAGTGAAGATTACGGTAATGAACACCAAAAAGTGAATGGTCGCGAAATTCATCGCCGCTTACCTGACAAATCAGATCGTCTGAAGGTCGTTGCGTGAAGTCGCGGGCGGCAGTGCTGGGGATGCAGTGACGGCCACAGGATAGAGGCCTTATCGAGCGCCGCACCTCCCTTGCCCACTGCGTGTCCGTTCCATGGTGATTTCAGGTAAAATAACGCGGAATGGGCCGACCAGCAATAAGATTTCCACATACCGGACGGGACCGGTAAGAGATTGGAGAATTTGTAAACAAGCCTCCTGAGGCGGTAGTTTTGAGACAATGAGGCCGACAGTGTGAAGCCGTTCTATGATAGCCAGTTAGATCGGTATGCGCAGTACGTTGCACAAATAGTGTCGGTATACACTACACTTCCCGACAACAGTGAATTCGATTGATTTTGTACATATTTGTAACTTATTTAATTTCAATGCATTAGACTATGTTTTGCGAGCAGCCTCTATTGGCATGAGTATTGCATATATCGACGTGACGGAATGAATTATTGATGTACCTGAGCTTGAGGAAACCGGAGTGACAAAGACATTTATCATCGCACTACTCGCCTTGTCATTGCTTGGCTTCGCGAACTTGAACGCCTTCAGTTGGACGTATTACGACTTCGGAAGTGCGTATTTCGATGAACACAACAACTCAGCCGACATCACGTATCCGGGCGGTGTTGGCAGCCTTCCGTCTCCGGGAAATCTTGCCGAAGGCGGCGAGAAGTTTGACCTGGAAGGATTGAATTTCGCTTACGATGATAATTACGTGTACTTGAGTGTGACGGCCTCGTTCAACGAGGGCGCGTATTCGAGCGGTTGGAATCAAACATATGGTCGCGGCGATCTGTTTTTCGGATTCGGCGGCGCCAAGTATGATTATGCGATTACCAGCGACGGGCAGTTGGTGGATGTCGCGAGCTGGAATACGATCACGAACAAGCCGGGCACGTACTACAATTATTTGAATATTCGCAACGCTGTTGGCGCCTGGCGGGTGGGATCCGGCACGACGCTCGGCACGGTCGATATGTTGAAGACTTACGACGCGACGCTTGAGACCAATCCCATGTTCAACGGCCAGACCGGGACGTGGGTGTGGGAATATCGGTTTTCGCGCGACATGCTGAGCGAGTTCGGCAACGGCAAGTTGACGTTCCATCAGACGCTGGAATGCGGTAACGATCTGATGGAGAAGGAATACGAAGCCGTGCCCGAGCCGGGGACCCTGCTGTTGTTGGGTGCCGGACTGGCGGGCATCGGTTTGAAATTGCGCAGATCGCGCAAGAGCGCATAAGCAGATTTGCTCTGAGTAAACAGTAGAGTGAGCAGGGTTGCGCCGACCACGCAACCCTGTCGTGTATCAGCCCCGGCGACGAGTCGCCGACGCCGGAGCAGGAGGCTCAAGACCGGCGGCACCGTGACGATAAGTTGAAGTGCATTCACGCGGGATGTTTTTTATTGACTGATTTGGTAGATTTTATAGTTTGTCATAGTCGCAGGCAAAGAGGAGATACTACGGAAGAATGAAGAAGTCATGGAGATTGCTCACGTGGACACTGGCGGTCGGCTTGCTTGCCGCCGGCCAGGCTTCGGCGTACAACACGCTGCAGACGGTATACACCGACTGGCGGTTCAGCTCAGGGTTAAACTACGGATTCAGTGGCGATAATCACGTCTACGATCATGCCTCGTATCTGGACTTCTACGAAGGTACGTTACCGGACCACGGCTTGGGCGGAACCTGGCTGGGCACAGACGGTCGCGAACCGGCCTCGATGCACTGGAGCCACGCCTTGCCGGCATTAAACCTGCCGAACGATCGGGTGACACGGGCGCGCCTGTGGATCGACGGCGCTTTTGTCGACAATAGCAACAATTTCGTGAATATCGGCGGGACGTGGGATTGGGATCCACTGAACCATCAGTTCCTGGACAACACGACCTACAACCTCGGCGGGATCGACGATCCCAGTTTCTGGAATGACGGCCAATTAGAGGTGACGGTGCAAGCGGGCGAATATCGTTTGCGCATCGATCGGGCGATTCTGATGGTGGATTACGAACACGGGTCGGCGGACAACGAGTTGGCGAGCGTTCCGGAGCCGGCGACGCTGATCTTGTTCGGCAGCGGGCTGGTGGGCGCCGGCATTCTGGCGCGTCAGCGGCGCCGTTCGCGATAGCGGGCGCCACCAATTGGAAAACTAAAGCGGCTGTTGCCGAGGGCAACAGCCGCTTGAAATTTGGGCGGCGGGACGGCATATTCCCGCACAAATAATTGATTTTGCGGTTTTGTCGATTGTACGTAGTATTGGGGATTGGGCGGCAGGGTCAGACCGGAACTTAGCGACGGAGAGACAGGGCGCGTGGCACCCGCGGAAAACAGTTCAGGACATATCGAAGGCAAGCAAGCCAAGACCTTCTACATTCGCGACATCTTCTCGATCATCTGGAAGCGCAAATGGCTGCTGGTAATTCCGGCCTTCCTGGTGACGGTCGTGACGGCCGCCAGCACGTTCTATTTGACGCCGGTATTCGAGTCGTCGGTAACGATCTTTATGGAGAAGCCGGTGCGATTGTCGCAGGATTTGCAGCGGCTGATCGGCGGCGGGGGATCGGGATTGGGAGGGAATCCGGAAACGCAGTCACGCGAGCTGCAGAGTCTGCAGAATGAGATCATATCGGCGCCGTTCATCAGCCAGCTCAGTCGCAACATCGGTTTGGACAAAGATCCGGGGATCGAGTTGATGGCGCGGCAGCTTCAGGTGCAACAGCCGGATGTGCCGCTGGACGACCTCAAATTCGACATCCTGCTGGAGACCTTGCGGAATCGCATCCACGTGGAATTTGCCGGTCTGAACCAGGTGCGCATCATCGCACAGTCGTCCAATCCGGAGCGTTCAAAATTGATCGCGCAGAATCTCGGCGACATTTTCATCCAGGAGAAGACCAAACAGGAATCGCGGGCGGTCAGCGCGACGTCGAATTTCTCTTCCGACCAACTCGAGATCTACGAGCGGGACTTGCAGGACAAGATCAACCAGAAGACGGCGCTGGAGACGGAGCAGGTGCAGATGCAGGTGGACGAGGGGGTGGCCTCGGAAGCAAACCGCCGGCAGATCGCGCAGGAGATCCAGGGAATCACGCTGGAGATCGGCAACAAAGAGAACGAGGTGCGCGAGCTGCAGATGCGGTTGGCGAATCTGCCGGGTGGATTGCCCAGCTTTGAGTCGTCGGAGAGTATCACGAAGACCCAGGGGGAAATCAACCAACTGCTGGGCACGACGATGGAATTGATGCAGAAGTACAGTTGGAATGCGCCGAGCCTGGTTTCGTTCAAGGTGCGGTTGTACGAATTGATGTCGGGAGTGGACGCCGAGGTTGACCGCCTGGTCAAGGCGGGCTTCACCGACCTGTCCGCGGCCGATCAGCAGAGCCTGAGCACGCTGTTTGCGACGCGGCTGCGGCTCGAAGTGCTGTACAGCTACAACAACAATCTCAAGCTGGCGGTCGCCGAGGTGAATCGGCGGGTGAGCCTGCTGCCGGGGTATGCGGCGCGGATTGAGCAATTGGACCGCGAGATTGATGCCGCGCGACTCTTGCGCGACCAGTTCAAGCTGTCGGCGGAGGGGACGCAGATTTCGCAGGCGTTGCTCAGCGAGTCGAAGTTTCGGGTGGTCGAGCCGGCGCGGTTGCCGTTGTCGCCGATCTGGCCGAACAAGCGGATGATCGTATTGCTGGGTTTCCTGGTGGGGATTTCGCTCGGTGTGGGCGCCGTAATCATTGCCGAATTTTTTGATAACTCGATTAAGAAGATCGATGATGCCGAGCAGTCACTGGGCTTTGCGGTGGTGGGGACGATCCCCCGCATCGAGGGGCTGGAAAAGCTGAAGGTTGGACACGGGCATTAGGCAGCAGCGGCGGGCAGACGATGCAGTTGGATTCCGCAATTTCCGATAATAACGTAGACGCCGATTTGGGCAGATAATGATGCAGCAAGCAGAGGTATCACTTGGAGTTTCATAAGGACATATTGCGCTTGGATGCCGCGCGGGTAACGGACGCGCTGTGCGAGACCATCCGCCGGCAGATTCGCGATGATTTGAAGAAGAGCGGGGCCGTGGTGGGGATATCCGGCGGGATCGACTCGTCGGTGGTGGCGGCGCTGTGTGCGCGCGCACTGGGACCGCAGCGGGTCCTCGGCGTGATGATGCCGGAGAAGGAGTCGTCCGGCGAGAGCGAGCGACTGGCGCGCGAACTGGCGGCGACGTTCAGTTTTGAGGCGATCAAGGAAGAGATCACCGGCGGGCTGACCGGCATGGGCTGCTACGATAAACGCAACGACGCGATCAAGCAGGTATTTCCGGAATTCGACGACAGCTACAAGTGCAAGATTACGATTCCGGGTAATATCCTGGCGAAGGATACGTTCAACTTCTTCCACCTGACGATTCAGCGGAAGGGCGAGGAGCCGAAGGTCAAGCGGATGCCGCCGGCGGCGTACGCGCAGGTCGTGGCGTCGTCGAATCTGAAGCAGCGGCTGCGGATGACGACGTTGTACTATCACGCCGAACGCCGCAACTGGGCGGTGGTCGGGACCGGCAACAAGGACGAGCACATGCAGGGATTCTTCGTGAAGTACGGCGACGGTGGCACCGATCTGAAGCCGATCGCGCACCTGTTCAAGATTCAAGTCTTCCAGTTGGCGGAGTACTTGGGCGTGCCGCAAGGCATTCTCAAGCGGACACCGACGACCGATACGTACGGCGCCGATCAGACGCAGGAAGAATTCTTCTTCGGGCTCGACTTCTACCGCATGGACATGCTGTGGTATGCGCTGGAGCACCGGGTGCCGGCGGCTAAAGCGGCAGAGGTGTTGGGGCTGACGGTCGATCAGGTGGAACACGGGTATGCCAACATCGAGCGTAAGATCGTAGCGACGGAGCCGCTGCGGATGCCGCCGCTGGAGATCAAGTAGGATTCAGGAACCAGGCAGGAGCGGCGGGGCGTCCTGTGAAGCAATAAGGAAGCGTATGCAGGTTGAAGCAGAGAAAGTACGTGGCGAGATCAGGCAATTCATTGTCGAAACGTTTCTGCTGGGCGACGAGAGCGTCAATTTCAGCGATTCCGATTCGTTTATGCGCAAAGGGATCGTGGATTCGATGGGGATTCTGGAGTTGACGGCGTTCCTCGAGCAGAAATACGGCATCACGGTCGCCGACAACGAAATGCTCCCGACCAACCTGGACAGCGTCGAGTGCCTGCTGGGATACATACAAAAGAAGCTCGCCGGATAGATCGCGCGGCGGCGCGAGCCGGTTCAGGGCGCCAGCGCCTTTCCCGATAATTCAGTTATGAAGCTCATCGATCTCTTGGAGCGGAGTTCGCAACGATTTCCAGAACGCCCAGCGGTGATCGACCAGGAGCGTTCCGCCACCTATCGGCAACTCAGCGACGAAACGGCGCGGTTAGCTGCCGGGTTGCGGCAACTGCAACTGCCGGCCGGCAGCCGAGTCGGGATTCTCATCGAAAACTCCATTGAATATGTAGAAGCATTCTTTGCAGTCACCGCGGCGGAGTTGGTGGTGGTGCCACTGGATTCATCAGCCACTGCCGATACGCTGCGCTTCATTCTCGGCAACTGCGGCATCAAGGTGCTGATGGCGCAATCGCGCTATCGGCGGCAACTGGCGGGCGCGCTTCAGGGCGAGACGCCGGTGGAACTGCTAATCTGCGACGCGGCGTTGAAGCTCCCCAATGTATCGGTTTCGGTAACCGCCTTCGACGAGATCAAGGCGGGGACAGTTCAGGCGCGGCAAAGCGCCGGGGGAGATGCCCCGATAATCCGCCAGCGCAACGGCGCCGCACATGAGTTGGCAGCGATTTTCTACACCTCCGGCAGCACCGGCACGCCGAAAGGGGTGATGTTGTCGCATCTCAACGTGGTGAGTAATACCTTCGCGACCATCGAGTACTTGAAGCTGACGGAAGCGGATCGAATTCTCGTCATCCTGCCGTTCTACTACATTTATGGTAATTCGCTGTTGCTGACGCACATTGCCTGCGGTGGCTGCCTGGTGATCGACAATCAATTCATGTATCCGGAAACCGTGCTCAACACGCTGGAGCAGAAGGAGTGCACGGGGCTGTCGGGTGTGCCGTCGAATTTTATGATCCTATTGGGAAAGTCGACCTTGACCAGCCGCGAACTGAAATCGCTGCGGTATTTCACGCAGGCGGGCGGTGCGATGGCGCCGGAAATCATTCGCAAGCTGATGACGGCATTTCCGCAGAAGGAAATCTATATCATGTATGGCCAGACGGAAGCTTCGCCGCGCGTGACGTATTTGCCGCCGGCGCGGCTGGCGGAGAAGCTGGGATCGATCGGCATCCCGTTGAGCGGGATCACGGTCACGATTGAGGATGATGCCGGCCGCGAGATGCCTGCGGGCGAAACCGGTGAATTGGTGGTGGCGGGCGATTGCGTGATGATGGGCTACTGGGATCAGCCGGACGAGGAGAGCCAGGTGCTGATCGATGCGCGGTTGCACACGGGGGATCTGGGCTACAAAGATGCTGACGGGTTCATCTATATCGTGGGGCGGAAGAAAGAGATCATCAAGACCGGGGGCAATCGCGTGAGCGTAAAGGAAGTTGAGGAATGCCTGCTGGCCAATGAGAAAGTGTTCGAGGTGTGTGTCTTCGGCGTCCCCGATCCGCTGTTGGGGGAGGCGATCAAGGCGGTGATTGTGCTCAAACATGAGGTCACAGCCGACGCCAAAGAGATACAGGCCTACTGCCGGCGGACAATCTCCGATTACAAAGTGCCGAAGATCATCGAATTCATGAGCGCGCTGCCGAAGTACCAGTCGGGCAAGGTCAACAAGCAATTGCTGAAGCAACAGACAGCGTAGCACTTCGGGATAACCGAGTCGAGCAGGAGAGTCAATTCATGTGCGGCATCGCCGGATATTTTCAGCTTGAAGGTCAGCGGGAGCCGGATCGCGATCTGTTGGTGCGCATGATTTCAGTTATCCGGCACCGGGGACCGGACGAATTCGGCGCGTATCTGGACAACAAGTGCGCGTTGGGGCATGCCCGCCTGTCGATCATTGACCTGTCTACCGGCCAGCAACCGCTGTGCAATGAGGACGAAACCATCTGGATCGTTTTCAACGGGGAGATTTTCAACTACGTCGAATTACGCCCGGTGCTGGAACAGCATGGCCATCGCTTCCGCACGCACTCCGACACGGAAGTGATCGTGCATGCTTACGAGCAGTGGGGCAGCGACTGCGTACAGCAGTTCAACGGGCAGTTTGCGTTCGCAATTTACGATACGCGGAAGCAATCGCTGTTTCTGGCGCGCGACCGAATGGGGAAGCGGCCGTTGTTCTATACGACACATCAGGGGCGATTCTGCTTTGCCTCGGAAATCAAGGCGCTCTTCTGCGATCCGAGTATCGAACGGCGGCTTGATCCGCAGGGACTGGATCAGATTTTCACCTGGTGGACGACGGCGCCGCCGCGGACGGCATTTGCGGGAATCAATGAATTGGAATCGGGATGCAGTCTGGAGATTACGAGCGCGGGCATGAAGCCAAGGCGCTACTGGGCGATGGAATATCCGGAGCGCTACGACGAAGAACGCAGCGTCGAATCATGGGCCGAGGAGTTGCATGCGCTGCTGATCGATTCAGTACGGCTGCGGCTGCGGGCGGATGTGCCGGTGGGTGCGTATTTGTCGGGCGGGCTGGATTCGTCGGCGATTGCGGCGCTGGTAAGAGAATTCACGACCAACCGGCTGGAATCGTTTTCGATTGCGTTCGGCGACGCGGCATTCGACGAGTCGGAATATCAGAAGCAGATGGCGGCGCAATTGGGGACGAGTCATCACTCGGTGCAGTGCGATTACCGCGACATCGCGCTGCATTTCCCGGACGTGATCTGGCACACCGAGCGGCCGATTCTGCGAACGGCGCCGACGCCGATGTACCTGTTGTCGCGGTTGGTGAATCAGACCGGCTTCAAGGTCGTGTTGACGGGCGAGGGGTCGGATGAGATTTTCGCCGGCTATGATATTTTCAAGGAGACGAAGATACGGGCGTGGTGGTCGCGGCATCCGGACTCAAGCTGGCGGCCGCTGTTGCTGCAGCGCTTGTATCCGACGCTGCCGCTGAGCGAAGTGCGGTCGAGTTACTTCCTGCAGGAGTTCTATCGCGAAGGCCTGGCCGAGACCGAAAAGTACTATTTCTCGCATATGCCGCGCATGAAAACGACCTCGCGGATCAAGGATTTTTATCTGCCGACGAACAAGGCGCAGGCAGCGGAGTGGAATGCGGAAGGAGCCTTCGCGCATACGCTGCCGGGGGCGTTTGCGCGCTGGCCGATGTTGTCACGGGCACAGTACCTGGAGGCCAAGTCGCTCTTGTCGGGCTATCTGCTGTCGTCGCAGGGGGATCGGATGGCCGCCGCCAATGCAGTGGAGGGGCGCTATCCGTTTCTCGATCATCGCGTGATCGAGCTGGCGGCCAGAATTCCACCGCGGCACAAAATGTTCGGTCTGAAGGAGAAGTGGATTCTGAAGAAAGCGATGAAGGGATCGCTGCCGCCGGCGATTCTCCAGCGGCCGAAGCAGCCGTACATGGCGCCGGACGCCAAATCATTCACGCAGTCGGATGCGCCGGAGTATGTGCGGGAATTGCTGTCGCCGCAACGATTGACCGAGGTCGGCGTGTTCAATCCGACCATGGCCGGGAAGCTCTACGAGAAGTGCCGGAAGCAGGCGGGCGCGCAGATTTCATTCAAGGATAATATGGCCTTCGTCGGCATCCTGTCGACGCAGATTCTGGCCGATCGCTTCATCCGCAATTTTGATGCGCACCAGACGCCGCGGGTGAGCGAATTTCGCGTCTGGCGCGAAGCCAGCCGGCAGGGCTCGCCTAAGAGCTAAGCGCTGCTTTGGCGGCGGTCGCCTGCGTGCCGCTCTTGTTCTCCCACTGATTCCAAATCGGCCTAAAGAACTCCATGAATTTTTCGGCGACAACTTTGTTGCCGGTCTCGTTGGGATGGGAGTCGTGCTCGTTATCGCGACGGAACTCCCGGCGCAGGACGTTGTCCGAGTCGGCGAGAATGCCAAAGAGATCAAAAATCTGGAAGTTGTCGAGTCCGGACTCCTGCCGGTATTGCGGCAGGAACTCAGTCAGCAGCCAGGTGTTGAAGGCGCGCGCGTGCTGGGCGGCCTCCGGGTTGGTCTCGGCCGTGGTCAGCGGCGGGAAGGTCATGTAGATGAACAGGCGGTCGGGGTGCTGGCGAAACACTTTGCCAAGTTCCGCGAAACTGGCTCTGTAATTCTGCAGCGTGCGTTCGCGGCTGGTGGGGTCGCCGGGAGCGGAGCCTTCGCCCGTGATGTAGCTGTTCGGGAAGCAGGACTTGAACATGATGATGTCGTTGGAGCGACCGTCCTTGTAGTAGACATTGGGATGATTCTTGAAGTCGAGGATACGGTCGAAGTCGTTCGCGAACTTGGGCGACCAATGGCACACATCGGTGAACTGGCCAACTTCGTCGCCGTAGGTTGCGCCCTTCACGGAGATTCCGATCGACAGCAAGCTGTCGCGCAGACCGCCCTGTTGCAGGATGCCTTTGCCGACGGAGTGATGGAGGAACACCATCCGCTTGGAGACGTTGGTCTCGACCTTGTCGGTCAGGTCGCTGATGATCTTGGCGGCGTCATCGAGTGACTCCTGCATGTTTTCGATGCGGCCTTTGAACTTCATGAAGTGGTAGGCGAAGTAGAGGCCAATGATGTTGCCGATAAGCGATATGATCAGAAGGACGGCGATAATCTTGTTCATTTTGGACTCCCCGAAATCAGGTTCGCAACTTTGTCAATTCATCCCAACTCAAGAGGTTATACGCACTGAGTCGGCAGGAATTGCCCAGTTTTTTGCAGGGTGACAAGTTCGTCTGCGTTTTATAAGACATTGAATCATAGCGTATTGCATCGATCAGATAATCCATCCCATGAAGCAAAAGGTGGCGAGTATGTTGCTCACGGCAGGTTCATCTCGGCGCGCATAACGGTGACGGCTTGGCCAAGTAACTTGACGCGATCGCCTTCGAGACGGAGCCTGAGTTCGCCACCGCGGGCGGAGGCTTGAAACGCCATCATTTCGCTTCTGCCGAGCCGGGCCTGCCAGAAGGGTGTCAGAACGCAATGGGCGGCGCCGGTAACGGGGTCTTCGTTGATGCCGATGGCCGGGGCGAAAAAGCGCGAGACGAAGTCGTAGCGGGAATCGTCGGAAGGCGCGGTGACGATGACGCCATTGCCGCCGAGGGCCGCGACGGCGGTGAAGTCGGGTTGCACGGTGCGGACGGCGTGGGCGCTGTCGAGTTCGGCAAGGAGTTTGTTGCTGGAGCTGCGCCAGACGGCACGGGGCGAGAGGCCGAGAGCTTTGCCGACGGCAGCAGCATTATCGGCCGGGGTGACCGAATAGGCGGGGAAGTCGAGTTCGATCCAGTCACCGGACTTCCGGGCGGTCAGTTGGCCACTGCGCGTGTTGAAGACAAGGGGCTCCTCCGGTCGGCGGGCGCCTTGCTCCCAGATGATGTGCGCGCTGGCGAGGGTCGCGTGGCCGCAGAGATCGACCTCGACGGACGGAGTAAACCAACGGAGCTTGAAGTGGCCGCCGTGATCAAGCAGAAAGGCGGTTTCGGACAAATTGAGTTCGCGCGCGATCTGCTGCTTGAGCGTATCATCGATAGTGTCGGCAAGCAGGCAGACGCCGGCCGGATTGCCGCCGAAAATACGATTGGTGAAACTGTCGACGGTGAAGATGGTTTGCTTCATTTCAGCCTCGATGTTTGTTGAAATCCCTTAGTCACGCCGGCCGATACCACGGCGGGCCTGACGCCTGAGAGGTAAGCATGGAATTGCGAAAAGTCAACCTCGACGAAAAATTCGAATTGATCCAGGAATACGAGTCGCCGCGGATTGTCGGCGAATTGAACGGGCAGCACGTGAAGTTGTCGAAACTGAAAGGGGAGTTTGTCTGGCATCAGCACGAGCAGGAAGACGAGATGTTCTATGTCCACCGGGGCCGCCTGCGCATGCAACTGCGCAGCGGTGACATCATGATTAACGAAGGCGAGTTCTTCATCGTGCCGCGTGGCGTGGAGCACAATCCGGTGGCAGATGGGGAGTGCTGGATCATGCTGTTTGAGCCGGCGGGGACGGTCAATACGGGGGATAAGACGAACGAGAAGACGAAACAACAACTCGATTGGATTTGAGGATGGCAGAGCGAATTCACCGATATGCGGGGCAGCAGATTGAGGTCACTTACGACGCGAAGCGCTGCATTCATGCGGCCGAATGTGTGCGCGGGTTGCCGCAGGTCTTCGATACGGCGGTCACACCGTGGGTGAAGCCAGACAATGCCGGCGCTGATCGCGTGGCCGAGGTGATTCTGCGGTGTCCGACCGGCGCGCTGCACTTTCGCCGCCGCGACGGCGGGGCGGAGGAGACGACTCCGGCGACGAACAGCGTGCGGATCGAACCGAACGGACCGCTGTATCTCCGCGGAGAGATTCGGATCGAAGACGAAAAGGGGAAGACGATCATCGAAGAGACGCGGGTGGCGTTGTGCCGGTGCGGTGCGACGAAGCGGTCACCGCTCTGCGACGGCAGCCACCGCGAAGTGGGTTTTCGCGATGCCGGCGTTGTGGCTGAGCAAGCGCGAAGTGACGCTGCTGAGATGACGCCGTCGGGGCACGTGGCGATCGTGCCGTCGACCGACGGACCGCTGCTGGTGACCGGCGTGGTCGAGGTTGCGGGCGGCGATTCGTCGACGGCGATCAAGAAGGATCCGACGTTCTGCCGCTGTGGCGCCTCGGGAAGCAAGCCGTTTTGCGACGGCTCGCACCACCGCGTTCACTTCAAGTCAGCTTAGGCCGTAGCACTTCCCGCCGGCTACTTGCCTATCCTGCAAGACGGTCAAAGCGGAGGTTCTTGACGCGCTGCGAGTTGATGGCCAGCGCCGCGATCTGGTCATGCTCGCCGCGAATGAAGTGCAGCAGATAGCCGCCGTTGGCCGCCGAGAACTCGTCTGGCAGCAATTGTGTGAGACGGTAATCCAGATCGGCGTCGTCCGACTGCATTGAGAGCGCTTCCCCAGACATCAGCAGCGAGATGGTCATCTCCAATTCGCGGCAATGGTATTTCCCGACATAGGTTTCCAGCGGGGCGTTCTGAGGCCGCAGGGGTATCGACGAAAGCCGGGCGGGAGCCTGCCCGGGAGGAGTGAAGATCGCCGCCCAGGCATTGGCACTGTCGCGCTCAAAGCGGACTGAGGCCTGTTGCGGTATTCCGACGGAAATAAACTGGTCAGGGCCGGTCGGGAGTAGCTGGAACGCAAAGCCGGTCGAAGTGGCGATCTCCAGAGTCGTGTCGGTTGGTGTCACGGTCCAGATGATGCCAGAGATCGGGTTGCGATAGCGTCCGGCTTTGTCGGTGAGAGCGCGGGGATCGGGCTGATATGATGGCGGAGTTGCTGCGGCGGCATCGACAACTTCGTCGTGATACGATTCGGACAGGTAGAGATCGGCGACCTGATAGGCGAGTGTCCAGGCTACGGCCTTATCGGAATTGGCGAGAACGATCACGGTGAATTGTTGGTCGGGGAAGCGCAAGATCTCCGAGCGGAAGCCGAAGTAAGCGCCGCCGTGAAATATGACGGGGAGGCCGTGGTGTTCACCCAGTCGCAGACCGAGGCCCCAGGGAATGGTATCGCCGGAGTTGAGCACGAACGGCTCCTGCAAGCGGCGCAGAAGCAGCGGTGATTTGCGGCCAAGCTGGTTGTCATAGAAGTTGCGATCCCAGCGCGCGAGATCGGCAAGAGTGCTGAGAATGCCGCCATCACCGTTGTTGGTGGCGATCGAAACACCCTGCCAGTAGCCGCCGGAGGGAAGGCTGCCGTAGCTGGCGGCGCGATGCGGGATGATGACGGAGGCGTCCTCGACGAAACGGGTGTGCGTCATGCCAAGGGGCTCGAAGATCCGCTCACGCGCGAACTCCGCGAGCGTCCGGCCGGAGACGCGGCGCACGATTTCCGCCAACAGGATGAAGCCGGAGTTGGAGTACATCTGCATCTCGCCGGACCGGAAATTCAGTTCCGGTTGGCGGCAGATCAAATCGAGGTAGTAACGATTCGGGTACTGGTTGCCGACGAAGACGCCCTTGAGCATCATCAACTCGAAGTAGTCGCGGATCCCGCTGGTGTGGGTGAGCAGGTGGCGCAACGTGATCGGCCAGGGATAGGCCGGCAATTCGGGGATGTACTTGTGCACGTCGTCGTCAATGGAGAGTATGCCCTCTTCTTCGAGCAAGAGAATCGCCGTGGCGGTGAACTGCTTGGCATTGGAGCCGATATCGAAGATGGTCTCGATCGTATTCGGCACGTCATGTTCGAGGTTGGCCAGGCCGAAGGCCTTGCTGTAGACGATACGGTGGCTGTCGATGACAGCGACGACGCAGCCGGGTGAACCGGGCAAGGTGAACGGGGCGAAGATCGAGTCGACCTGTTGTGGCGTGACGCCGGCAGACACGGTGGCGCTCCCGCTGAGCGCGAGTGCCGCGAGCACAACCAGACGCAAAACCAATGACGTGATGTTGCGGGCAGGGATCATCGAGCTCCTCCTAAAAGTGAGTAAGTGCTTACTATAATTAGTGAAGTATACGATGCTACGGCGTTGGGGTTTCAGAACAAGAGCGGCTGGGCTGCAATTTCCCAGGTTGACGGAGACTCAAGGTTGAGCACGGGGGAAATCGCACTCGCGAAGGTCAGATCGGCAGCGAGACCGGGTGGGCGAATAACCCTGGGCGGGTCGCCAACTATTCGGGTTTGCGCGCCAAGTCGACTGCGATCCAGAATTCTTTTTTCTCGGCCTCGCGACGCACTTGCGGCGGCCGTCCGCCCGTCATCCCACCACCACCAAAGCCGCCGGGCGGCATGCCGCCCATTCTGGGTTCGCCGTCGTGTTCTTTGAAGCGTTCTTTCATCTGGGCTTTGTCAGCGTCGGAGACATAGCCGATGTGGATTCCCAGCGCGAGGTTGCCGGGTTCAGTCAGCCGAAGCGAGTATAGGCCGGAATCGGCAGTGATTGGGATCAGAAACTCGCAGCTGTAAACGTCATTACCAAAAGCAGTGGCGGCGGCCGGTCCTTGCCCGCCGGTGGCAGAAATCTCCCGGGTCTGTTTGTTGTCGAAGACTTCGATAATCTTGCGCAGCCGCGCCTGCTCCTCCCGCATTTCCTCGCGGCCTTCCGGCATTTGCGGTGGACGCGCGTCGCCGGCACGTTCGCGTTGGTCCATGCGCGCTTTGGCCATGCCGCCACGGTAGCGCAAGCCGTACTGCTTCTTCTTCTTGCCGTCGGGACTGATCCAGACGGTCACGCCGCGCCGTTCCATCTGGCGAATAGTGGCTTCATCGCGGGAGAGAACGATCAGGTAGAGGTTGTCGGCATCGTTCATGATGCCGAGGGCCGAGTTGTCGTTGTCGAAGTACTGGAAGACGATGCCGCGCCACTCGTCGGCATCGCCGTCGACAACGATCGGCGCGGGCGACCAACGGGACGCGAGGTGTTCGTCAGCCAGAGCCGGTTGCAGCAAGCCGACAATGGCCAGAAGCAGGGGCAGCGCAGCACGCAGCATGGGCAGTTTCCTTTCCGTCAGCGCCGCAAGTCGGCACCGGTGATTTCTGACTGGTTGGACAAGGTCGGCGGGGGCCGGCTTGCGAAGAATCTGAAGTCGGTGTCACGCGTCGGAGTGATCGTTCTGCAGGATGGCGGCCAGTTCGACCAGACGTTCGAGGCGCTGGAAGACGTAATCGCGGGAAAGTTGTTGAGGATCCTCGATCATGGTGGAGTGGCGCAGTCCGCCGGGGTGGGCCTGTAAATACTCGAAGGGCAGGAGCTGGACGATCATGGCGCGGACGTCGGGGCGGGCGAGCACCGGCGAAGCGCGGTGATCGGGAAGGTCGATATTGAAGAGCTGGTCGAACTCCTTGTCGCCGGTTTCATGTTCCCAATGCAGTTTGAGCGCTTTGCGGACGCGGTCGAAAATTCCCTCGGGGCGAATCCGAAAGTTGCCGGGTGTATGGGAGCGAGTGCGGAGAACCAGGTATTCCACCGTTCGTTCGTCGGGAAGGGATACCTGTCCATCGAGCGCCATTTCGCTGATCTCGACTTTGAGCGGAATTCCAGTGATTTCGCATTGAAAGGCGGGATAGACGAAGTAGGACGGTTCGACGGAATAGCCGCGCTGCAGGCTTGGATCGAGCCGGCGATCGGATTTGGGTTCGATGATTTCGCCGCCGAAGTGCGTGCGCAGTTCGCGCAGCAAGACGGCGTGTTCCTTTGCCCACAATCTTTCAAAGGTCATGGAGAAAAATGAGGGTGATTCGGAACGCCATGTCAAGGGATTCTCGCCGGACTCGAAGCGGCTGCGGTGCTGGGAAATTCGCAGTTGACAGTCGATTTGAGTTACAATAGTTTATCCACATAATCCACATTTAGGGCCAATGCCCGAAATGCGCCAGCGGCGCGATTGCGTGCGCGCGTGGTGCGCCAGCGACCCACAACCTGAGGAGGGTATCATGCAGAACGTCCGTCTCATCGCCGGTTGGCTAATACTTTGTGCGCTGTTGGCAGCGCCGGCGGTGCTGGTGGCGCAGTCACCGGAGAACCTGGTTGCCGTGTGCGGTTGCGGCAAGGTGTTCACGGTGGATGCATCGACCGAGTATTTGACCGTTGGGGGGAAGAAGTACGCCTGCTGCAGCAAGGCTTGCCACGAGACGGCCATGAAGGATCCAGCGGCGGCGTTGGCCAAATGGACGGCCGCCGAGAGCCAGGTTTTGGCGGGTCGGAAGTCCCGCGAGCAGATCTACAAGGAAATTGAGGAGATGTTCGGCCTGGTGCCGTCGATGTTCAAGGCGGTACCGGACGAGTCGCTGCAGATGGAGTGGGAGCTGTTCAAGCAGGTGCAGATGGCGCCGGGTGCGATTCCGAACAAGTATCGGGAGCTGTTGGGGATCGCGGTGGCGGCCGCCACGAAATGCCAATACTGCATCTACTATCACACCGAAGTTGCCAAGCTGAATGGCGCCACCCAAGCGGAGATCGAGGACGCCCTGCACTACGCGAAGTCCTCGGCAGGCTGGAGTACTTACATCAACGGGCTGCAGCTTGGGCTCGAGGAGTTCAAGCGTGAGATCGATCAAGCCTGTCAGTATGTGAAGAGCCAGCAGGCAAAGACGGCGGCGCAGCATTAGAGGACAATGCTGACCGGCATCCGGCGGGCGCCGGATGCCGGTATCAGCGCCGCAGATTCAGATTAGCTGCAGGCGGCGCAGGGAGCGGGTCCACCGGACAAGATGTAACTGATCAGGTAGACGGCATCACTGATATTGAGGGCGCCGCTGCAGTCGCAGTCGCCGGCGGCCGGCGGAACGGGCGCCGGACCGCCGCTGAAGATGTAGCCGATCAGATAGACGGCATCGGAAATCGTCACGAGCTCGTCGTCGTTGGCGTCCCCGCAGACGTACGATGGTCCGCTCACGCAATCAAAGGTAGTGACATCGACACCATCGATTCCAGCCTCGACAACGCTCTGGGTGTTGGCGTCGTTGGCGGTGAAGCGGATCTTCATACCGGCAGTCATAGACAGACCCGCCGCCGCAATCTGACTTGAGGTGATCTTGTTCCACACCCATTCGCGGCCGGTGTCGGAAATGTGCAGGGCAACCTGCATCCAGTTGGTCGACTGGCCGTCATTCATTTCGACCAGCAGTCGATCAACATTGCCGGTCGTGTTTGTCAGGGTCAAGAAATAGTAGTAGGAGACGGAACCCTGCGGCGAGAGGTCAAATACCGGCGAAGTGAGGCGCACGGCGCCGTTGTCGACGTCGCTGTTGCCCATGATGTTCTGGGTCAGGTAGCAACTGCCGCTGCCGTCGGCATCGGTCGCGGGGGTGTACTCCCAACTAGGATCATTCACCGGCACGCCGCGCTGCCAGGCACCGGCGGTGGCGCCGATAGTCTCCGCCATCCAGCCGAGATCGAGCTGGAAATTGTCGGCGAAGGTAACGGCCGTCTCGGTGACGGTCACCGGTTGGTAGGGCGCGAGTGCGGAGCGATCGGCAATCAGGCCAATGCTGGTTTCCTCGATCGTCACGTAAAAGCGGAGGGTGTCGCCGCAGTCGAGGGCCGGCAAGGTCAGTTCGTACTCACCCAGTGCCAGTTCGGTGAGAGGCGTTTCGAGATATGCTCCGGAATTGATGGAATAGTGCAATCGGCCGCTGCCGGGAACGGCGGCGGCGTTATTCTTGCTCACGAGTGTCAGGCCGATGGTGGTGTCTTTGCCGGCGAAGAGATATTCCGGAGCGCCGGGAGTGTAGACGAATTCAAAGGCCGGCGCCGAGACATTGAGCATCCCGGCATACACGGTTGCCAGCGACGCTTTGACCATCTTGGTCATGTAGTTAAAGTTCATGTAGGTGGTGCTGTCGGTGCTGGAGTGATACTCGGTCGAGAAGATGTACTCGTGCACAAAGGTCGCCGTATAGCCGTTGTTGACGAAGCCGGCGTGATCGGAGTTGTTGGCGACGCCGGCGAACGTCGCGCTGATGCCAACCAGAGAGTCCGCCAGTTGCGTCCAGAGATTGGTCAGACTAAGATCGGGACCGCTGTAAAGGTTAGCCTGATTCGAATTCTCATAGTGCGCAATCATGTCCATGTTCAGCATGAATTCGATGCTGTCACCGCGGGCACCGGCGGCATCGGCGAAGTGGTTTGATCCGTACAGGCCCTGTTCTTCCGCGTCGAAGGCGATGAAGACAATCGAAATGTACGACTCTACTCCCGCGAGGACGCGCGCGATTTCGAGGGTGCCGGCAGTGCCCGAGCCATTATCATCAGCACCCGGCGAGCCGGGGACGGCGTCCTGATGGCCGCCGACGACGATGTAGCGATTGGGGAAACGGGTGCCGAGTTTGACGGCGACAACATTGCGGACGACCTTGGGGAGACCGTAGATCGAGGTTGTGAAGGTGTCGTAATAGACGGAGTCGTATCCGAACGACTGGAACTTGGCGCGCGTCCAGACCTGGGCGGCAAAGTTGGAGTCGGTACCGGTGACGCGCTGGCCGAAGGCTTGCAGGCGGTTGACGTAGGCCTGCAGCGAGTCCTGGCGCACGAGGGTGATGAGGGAGTCGAGATCGGCGCCGGCGGCAATGGCTTTGCGGTCGATCGGGCGGGTCTCGGCATAGCTGATGGCGCCGCGCAGGACAGTGGCCGGCGCGAGGTCGAGCTGAACGCGCGAAGCTGCCAAGAGATTGGTCGGCACGCGGTAGAGGCGGACAGCGCCGTCCTCGAAGAGGAGCGGGTACTGACCGGCGTTCTTGCGATCGCGGCGCAGGTCAAAGGCCAGCTCGGTGATTGCGACGTCTCTGGCGATAAGTTCGGCTGCGTGTTCCTCGGTGAGGGCGGCGGCAGCCGGAGCGTCGGCAAGAACGAGGTAACCGTCAAGCAAACGACTGATCGGTTGGAAATTGATCTGGTTGAAGTGATCGGCGTCAGCGGGGCTGGAGACGCGAACGCGATACAGATCAGCCGCATGGACCGCCGAGGCGACGAGAATCGAGATCAAGAGAACTTTAAGGGAGAATTTCATGGGGTGGCTCCTAGGATATGGCAAATGCAATCATTGCGACTTTGAAGTAGACAGGGCGATCGATCCGGCGTACTGGCCGGGTCGGATCGCGGTTTCGTCAGATCGAGCGAAATATACGAAGATCGCCTAAAAAGGCAATGAATAGTTGGCTGCGCACCGGGGCATTGGGCGTCGAGTTGCGCTTGTCAGGAGGCCTCGGATTAATGATAAGTCTGGTGAATAGTAGAAGTGAGCGGCCTCAAATGAAGACAGAACTCGAGGCCGCTCGTTGTCAGGTGCATTGTTATTCGTCGGAATGAGTGTCGGTGGCGCCTTCGTGGTGATGGCCGCTTTCGGCGACGATCGCAGCATGCACGTTTTCGACATAGTGCATGTAGTCAACATAGGCCGCGACATACGTGCGGCCGGCTTCGACGCTCTTGTCCTTGTCGGCTTTCGCCTTTGTCAAGGCAGCATACTTCTCCTGAATCACTGCGCCGAGATGGGCGTTGATTCTGGCAATCATATCATCCGCGGAGCCCTGGATGATGGTGTTGTCGGCCATGACGACGATCGGCTCGGCTGGTTCATCCTTGAGGCCGGTATAGGGAGCGCCTTCACCGGCGCGGTGAACGCGGATGAGGGTTTCAAGGAAATAGCGGTCGGCAAGCTCGGCAGCCTCGGGGCCGGTGCGACGAACGGTGATCGCCTTGGCAAATGCGGCCTTGGTTTCCGCCTCACTTTCCGGTCTGACCCATTTGAGGATCGGGGTGACATCGCCGGCGGCCAGAGCGGCCTGTGCTTCGGGGATGATCGGGCCGTTCATGGTGTCGCAGTGGGCGAGGAGCCGGCCGCTGAAGCTGAACAAGACGAGAGCAGCGACGGCGAGAGCGTAGCCGGGACGGCAGGTCGGCAGGTTTTTCGTGGATTTCATGGATCGTTTCTTCCTCCAGTCTGGACTGTTTACTCGATTATATGCAGGAGTCGGTCGGCGGTGCCAAAAAAATAGCACAAAATGATCTATGTTGAGGAGAGAGTCAGCGGCTGGGTCGAGATTAGCGAGTAACTGGGGCGAATTTGTAGCGGCTTAAGATCCTGCGATCAGTAGGCGGCCATGATAATGGTGTCCGGTGCGCGCAGCAAGTAGCGCTGCCCGTCGGCATCGCCGAACTCGATTACTGTCTGAACCAGCGCTTGAGGCGGCCAGTAGGGGCCGTTGCGCGCCATCGCGCTAATCAGATATGGACGATTCGACGGGCGATTGATCTCCCTGAGGTAGGCACCCCAGACCTGATTGCCCTTGACGATCCAGATGTAAGTGGGTGTCAGGTTAGCGTCGGCGTCCATGGAGTCAACTTCGATCAAGAAAGCGCTGGCGAGGAGACCGCTGACGTCGCCGGGCATCAGATCGCGCCAGGGATCAACTTCGGCGCGGTAGGAGTGGCCGCTGACGGATACCACATTCGGCACGACGTCGAAATTTGGCGGCATGCGGCCACCGTCCGTGGGTCGCTCGGAGCAGCCGGGAAATGAAACGAATGCCGACAATACGATGATTGCGGTCAGCACGCGACAGAGAAAGTGTCCTTTGGCCATGATAGCCCAACCCAAGTCATGTATAATCTTGTCTACAAAAGGTACGAGCGAGATCGACGACTGTGCAACCGATTTTTACATTAGCCCGGCTTTGACCAACCACTTGCATGGCGAGGCGCGTCGGCTCGCTACTTCTTCTCGACCGGCGCGACCACCTTGGCCTTGGCCGGTTCGGCGGGCGCGACCTGAGGAATCGTGCCGTTCTGCCATTGCACGCAGAGGCTGTTGGCCTCTTTGGCGTAGATGCCGGTCTGCGTGGTGCCGTTGGCGACGCAGAGTCCGGCGATATGATAAGGATTCTTGTGGATATCCGTGATCGATTTGTCTTTCGGGTCGGTCGCCATGAAGTAGCCGAGGATCACGACCAGATGCCCGACCTGTATATCGCCCGTCTTGGCGTTAGCGAAACCCTTGACCCAGAGGCCGTCGTTTTTCGGATTCGGCGCCGGGAGTTGGACGAAGAAATAGGGCAGACCGTCGGGGAGCTGACGGTACTGGGTGACGATGCCCTTGAAGGCGACGAGTCGATCCTCGAACGCCGGCGGCTGTTTGTCGGCTTTCTGCAGGGAATCGAGGTTGAAATTAAGCGGGAAGGGCGCGGCGGAACTGCCGGAACTTACAAGCAGCGACAGCGCCAGAACCAGGAGCATGCTGCAGACGAATCGTGATGTCATTGTCGTACCTCCTCAAGGCCGGGAATTACCGATTATACAATCATTCTCGGCTGGCTGTGCCGATTTCTCGCGGCAATTTTTGGCCTCGTACCAAGGCATCAGCAGCGGACGCGAGCTTCGCGCATGCGCGGCTATTGGCCCTCGTAGGCCCGGCGCAACGCGGCGAGGTCGAGCTTGCGCATCGTCATGACCGCCGCAAACATCCGCGCACTTCTGTTGGCGTCCTTGTCACGCAACATGGCCATCACTTCGGTCGGCACGATTTGCCACGACAAGCCGTATTTGTCCTTGAGCCAACCGCACTGGCTTTCCTGGCCGCCGTCGGCGGTGAGTTTGGCCCAGAGATCGTCAACTTCGGCCTGCGAATCGCAATTGACCAGCAGGGAGGTCGCTTCCGTGAATTTGATTTGTGGCGAGCCGTTGAGGGCCATGAACCGTTGTCCGTTCAATTCGAACTCGACCATCATCACGGCACCCGCCGGCTCGCCGGTGGCGTGGGCCGCCTCGTTGGTGAAGCGCTCGATCTGCGTGATCTTCGAATTCTTGAACACGGAAGTATAGAACTTGGCGGCTTCTTCCGCCTGGTCTTCAAACCACAACGAGGTGACGATTTTCTGCATGGGTGCTCCGTTACTTGGAAGTGGATTTTATTGATCTACGAATCATAAGAAAATGTCAGCGGGGGCGGTTGTCAATCACATGTGGGGGGGAATGTCGGCGCGGAAGGGTTGGGGAGCAGTGGTGGTTCGGCCGGCGGGAAGACAGACCGGGCTGCTACGAGTGTGCGTTGCGGATGAGATACGCGTGATCAGTAACCAGTGTACGGGCGCAGCAATGAAACCCCTCGAACCGTCCAGAGTATCCAGATTTTCTGCCGCAAGGGGTTTCGGCCTGCGTAACGGTGAAGGCGGACCCGTGAGTGTTTCGACTTACGTAGCTGAGAGACAAACGTCGGCTCTTGCGCCCGGACGCGAATCCTCCACGCCGGCGTTCAGCAACGCGGGAAACGCGATCTTCGAATTACTTCTTTTCGGCACTGAAGTTCACGGTCCCGCTGAAGTCGTCGAAGATGACGCGAATCGTCCATTCACCCGCCTGGCCGACTGCAGTATCGAAGACGCCGTCGAGCGCGAGATCGCCGCCGTAGACCATAACATCTGCGGCATCGAGGACCACCAGGGTGACCGAGCCTTTGGTCGCGGCCGTAGAGTGATCGATGGCGGCGGCCGTGCCGCTGTTGTTCCACTTGTAATTGTAGGTACGGGTCAGATCCGCGACGCCGGTAGCTTGCAGTTCGAATTTGTCGGCGTTGTTGTGGATCTCCGGTTCGTAAGGTGCGAGCGAGTCACTGCCGCAACCGACGAGGAGCATGGCCAAGAGCGGCAACAGGAGTGTGCGAAAGCGTGAAAGTGAGAGCATGGGTTCCTCGATTTCTTGCCCGTGATTGTCCCCCTCATATAGTTAACGGATTCATATAGTCTATAATTTAGGAGTTTCTTGGACCGGGGCAGGGGTGTCGGCCAATGGTCTGGGGGAGAGTGTGTTAGGGAAAGTCGGATTTCCGGTGACGACCGGTTTTCGTGGCTGTCGGCCGCCGCCGGTGGCGCCGGCCAGGGGGTCAGATCGAGGTCAGGGCGGTTTCGAGAACGGTGCGGCGGCGCTGCGAATACTTGCCAACAGAAGTTCGGCGCGCCAAGCTTCTCTCGATGACCTCTGCGGCATACTTGATCTCGCGGCGCGCCTCGGGCAAATCGATTTCTGTGAGGGTAAGGAGCGTGTAGTAAAACGGAAAGCGCCGCCAGCGGCCGAGCGTATCGCGATGCGCCTTGAGGTTCTTCAGCCCTCTCGGAATCCAATCCTCCGCGCCGCGCAAGCCGCCCGCGGCAATGTGGCGCCACAGGGCCGGATCGCAGGTGCCGCAGCAGAAGAAAGCACGGCCGTTGCCCCGACAGAGTGAGAGTTGCCTCAACATGCCGTCGGTCGCTCGCTTCAGGGCAGCCTGCGCTGTCTTCGATTTGGGTTTGAGCAGAATAAGCGCGCGGCAAGCTTCCTCGCCGGAAACGTGACGGAGGGATGCGCTCGGTGCGACGCGTTCGCCGGTGAAGAGGTGGATGCCATTGGCGGCATCCGCTGTCGTCGGCGCAAACATGTCGGCATAGCAACCCGGCTGGCCCTGACGAGTCGCGATCCAGTTGGCAACCGTTTCACGCTCCGCGGCCGAGACGGAATGGCGGAAAAGGAACGCTTCCTGAACTGAATCCACAGTGTTAGCGAGGCTGTTGGTATCAAGCTGCAAGTTCAGGTCCTCACATGCCCGGGTTGGGAGATTTAGTGTCGAATAGAAGTATATTGTGGTCGGGACGGGACGGCAATCGCATTTGGTGGAGAATTGAATTTGAATCCCACCCTTCGCTGGCGCTGCGGGTGGGCTACCGGCTTGGTATCGAGGAGAAGTATACGGCCGTCAGGACGGGACGGCAATCGCATTTGAGGGGAGAATTGAATTTGAATCCCACCCTCCGCTGCCGCCGCGGGCAGGCTACCGGCGTCTGTAGTGAAGGGCAACGACGCCGGATTGAAAAGTCTTCGATCCGATGAAGTCCAAGCGAAGCGAGTTCTGCGGCTTTACGGTGTCGAATAATCGCGGTCCTTTGCCGGCAACAACGGGGTGAACGACGAAATGGTACTCGTCAATCAAACCTCGGGCCGAGAGCTGGGATGCAATGCTCAAACTACCTACGCAAATATCCTTCCCCGGCTTCTGCTTCAGCGCGAGCACCTCTTCGGCGACGTTCCCGCGCACGATTCTCGTGTTGTTTCCCGCGATCTCGTTCAATGTCGTGGAGAAGACGACCTTATCGAGCGAGTCGAAGACACGGGCGAATTCGTTGATTGTCGCAGTTTCGGATTGGCTCTTGGCAGCGTCGGGCCAATAGGGAACCATGAGCTGATAGGTGATTCGGCCGAAGACAAGGACGCCGGCGTTACGCAGAAGTCCGGTAAAGTACTCGTGCAGCTCGTCGTCGGCGATCCCGTCCGTATGATCGCAGAATCCGTCAGCGGTGATATTGATTCCAAAAATGACTTTTCTCATCGGCCGCCTGACTCAATATTTCCGCAGGTCGACGCCGGCGAGGTAGGCCTTGACACCGGTGTGGAATTCGCTCCAGCCCTCGCACATCATGAAGGCCGTCTTGAGTTCCTTCTTCGGGTAGCCGCTTTCATGGATGCGGAAGATCGTCTTGCCGTCTTTGCGCAGGAATTCGAACCGGACAGTGACCTCGTATTTGCCGTCCATCGACATGCCGACAAAGACGATTTCCTGGTGTTTGACGAACTTGATGACCGGAAGGTCAAAGCTGCCGAAGCCTTTCCAGGTCCAGGTGACCGGGGTCAATTTGGGGCCGAACTCGCCCTTCATGTCATCGACAAAGTGCTTTTTCAGGTGCTTGGACAAGACGGCGGCGTCCCAGACTTTGCTCAAAGGCGCCTTGAAGACATTGGATGTCGTGTAGCTGATTTCGCCGCGTCGGGCGGTTTTCGGTTTTGTGGTTTTCTTTGCAGATTTCTTAGTTGGCATTTTTGGTTTCTCCTTGAGGGCAGGATACGATAGTGGGTCGATGATGTCAATCACTTGTGGGGGGCGGTGGGCACGGAGTCCGAACTGAGGGGGCGGTCGTACGGAGTCGCTTGACTCTGTATTACGGCCCTGTGCGGCCGTGCCTCATCACTCGACGAACCGCGACTCTCCAATCTTATGGAGCAATTGCCAGCGGGCATTTGCCATCGCCTCGTCAAATTGCTCTGGATCATCGTTGATCTTGAACGTTGAGGTAACCGACATTTCCCAGAGAACGGTTCCGTTTGCAGTCCAATACAGCTTGTAAGAGATTCTGACACCGCTCTTCTTCACCTTCGTGATCGAACTCTTGCTGGGGAAGTCTGTTCCAATACCCCAGCCTTTGTATTCGTCCAGAGTACTCATCTCCCCAAGCAGTATGGCTCGAATACCGAGCGAATCGTGAAGCGTTTGGAGAAAGGCCAAATTCCTCGCGCTGTCAATCGTGGATATGTTATTGGCATAATATTCCCCGCGCTCAGTATGCTCCAGGCCATTGAATAGTTCGTCAGTCTCCTTGACCTTTCTGAAGACAACGTGCGGATTCGACTTTGCGAGTTTTGCAGCCACGAGGTCGTCGAGCCTGCGCGCTTCACTCGGCTGTAAGAGGGAGGACAGCATCGGCAGTTGAAAAACCTCATCGACAACCGCTGCCTGCGGCGACAGACTGCGATAAGTCTTCACGCTTGGCGCGCAGGAAATGAAGACTACAAATCCTGCCAGTGTGGCGGTCAAGATCAGCTTGTGCGCTAGTCGCAACATCCTCTCCTTGGTGATGCTCTCTGCAACCTAAGCCAGCAGATAAGTAAATACAAGTCAGCGTTTCGGCGAGCGTCCGCTCAATGAATCGCGCACCGTCATGGATCCCCTACTGACATTTCCACGCGTAATTGTCATGAAGTCCGAACCGCGGGGGTTCGGACCTACGGGCTGAAACGCTCGCAGATCAGTGTCGATTTGCTCTACGCAACAGTATTACCGCCACGCAGTAGGCCGGAGCGACAATCAACCAGCGAACTATGAAACGGAGCACGGAGCTACTTGATATCAGTCTGGCGACCAAGGGGGACACCGACTCATATAACGAGATCGACTTTCTGCCGAGGTAGTACTTGATCAGTAAGTCGTCACGGAATTGGGACAGCGCCAACACTTGGCTAGAGTCACGTGATGTTGCTGCCGTAGCTATGAAGCATCCACCTAGGCGAGCGATTGTATTTCCATCGACCGGATTCTCGCATCCGCAGGCGCATGTGAATGATGTGAATCCTCGCTTACAGGATGCACAGAATAGTCCAGTGTGGCGCGAAGTAGACAACCCGGTCACGTACTTCTTTGCCCCACAATTCTCACAAGGAAGAAGACGCGTTATAGTAGAACAAGCAACGCACATAAGTGCGTTCTTCTCAACCGTAAATGGAGGATTACCCGCGCGACCTCGCAAGTCGATTTCGAGTTCTGCATCAAAAACTGGCTTTCCGATTTTCGACCAAGTCTTTCCCATAGTCTATCTCCTCGATTCGCACCTGAGTATCTCATCATGAAGCCCCGTAAGTCGCCCCCCACGAAGTTGTCCGAATGTGCCTCGGACTCACTCTGTGAGGTTTCGACAATCTTCCGAGTTCTGATTTGCCCTATCCCCCCAGCGCCTTCTTGGTAAACTTTCCGCGCAGCTCCGGCACCACAAACTCGCCGTCTTCGCGGATCAGGCGGCCGTCGAACCAGATTTCGCCACCGCCGTAGTCCTTACGCTGAATCAGCACCTTGTCCCAGTGAATCGCCGACTTGTTGCCGTTGAAGGCCTCGTCGTAGCACTGGCCGGGGGTGAGGTGGATCGAACCGGCGATCTTCTCGTCAAACAGCGTGTCCTTCATTGGGTGCAGGATCATCGGGTTGACGCCGATCGACCATTCGCCGATATAGCGCGCGCCCGGATCGGTGTCGAGAATGCGGTTCAACTTGGCGGTGTCGTTCTTCGCGGTTGCCTTGACGATCTTGCCGTTGACAAACTCGTAGCGGATTCCCTCGAAGACCGTGCCTTCATACAGAGAGGGCGTATTGTACTCGATAACGCCGTTGATCGAGTCGCGGACCGGCGCGGTGTAGACCTCGCCGTCGGGGATATTGCGGCCGCCTTCGCACTTGACGACGCCGATGCCCTTGATCGAGAATTTCAGATCGGTTTTGCCGGGGCCTTTGATGTGCACCTTGTTGGTGCGCTTCATCAGCTTGACCAGCGGGTCCATTGCCTTGGACATTTTGGCGTAGTCGATGCAGCAGACGTCGAAGTAGAACTGCTCGAATTTCTCCTGCGGCATCTGCGCCAATTGCGCCATGGCGTTGTTGGGATAGCGCAGGACAACCCATTTGGTTTTCTTGACGCGCTGTTCGAGATGCACCGGATGATAGTAAAGCGAGTTCCACAGCTTCATTTTGGCGCCGGGGATATCGTTGAGGTCGAAGGGATTTTCCGAGCCGCGCACGCCGATGTAGCACTGAGCCTGTTTCATCATCGAGAGGTGGAACTTGGCGAAGGCCTTGATCTGCTCGGCGGTGTTGCCGGCGAGGAACTGGCGAATGAGGGATTCGTCGTTGTAGAACCAGAAGGGAACGCCGCCGGCCTTGGTGACCTTGCGGATGATCGCCTTGCCCAGTTCGAGGGTGGGGACGCCCTTGATTTCGATGTAAACGACTTCGCCCTTCTTGACCTCGCACGACCAATTGACGAGGATGTCGGCGAGTTTATCGTGGCGGGGATCTTGCATGAATTACCTCCGGAAAAATCCGTCGCGGCGTGTGGCCGGCGGAGCAAAATGTGTCTTGCGATTAATTAATTGCTGAGCGGCGGACAAATCAATTATAATCGCGCGAAATGAAGATGCGTTGGAAGCGGAACGGCATGAGTGCGCCGGATTGGCGTAGGGGCGACCCTTGCGGTCGCCCGTGTTGGGATGACATGAAAACGTGCGGGGACAAGCCCCGCCCCTACGGTGAAGGCGTGGATTGCGATGGGAGGAGAGCGGGCGGGGACAAGCCCCGCCCCTACGGTGAAGGCGTGGATTGCGATGAGATGAGGGCGGGCGGGGACAAGCCCCGCCCCTACGGTGAAGGCGTGGATTGCGATGAGATGA
>CAZFNN010000025.1:0-6806 GCA_964520555.1 uncultured Ignavibacteria bacterium | reverse complement strand
GGGCGGGCGGGGACAAGCCCCGCCCCTACGGGATTGCCTGCGGCGTTATTGCGGTGATCCTTTTGCTGGCATCGTGCGCGAAGGAGATGCCGCCGCCGGGCGGGCCGGCGGATAAGACGCCGCCGGAGATCTTAGCGACGACGCCGGCCGGGGGCGCGACGATGGTGGATCCTGCGGCGCCGATTGTGGTGGAGTTTTCGGAGCGGATCAACGGCAAGGCGATCGGGAATGCGCTGTTTATTTCGCCGCCGCTGAAGGTCGAGCCGACGGTGCGGGTCAAGGGAGCGCGGCTGCGGATCGAGCCGAATGCTCCGCTGGATTCGGGGCGGACGTACGTCATTACGATGGGCGCGTCGCTGCAGGACCTGCAGGGCAACCGGCTGACGTCGTCGAAGACGCTGGCGTTTTCTACGGGAGAGCAAATCGATTCGGGGCTGGTAGCAGGGCATATCTACGACCAGCAGAAGCCGCTGGCGAATTTTCGCGTGTTTGCTTTTGCGAGTGATTCGACTCTGATCGATTCGCTGTTCGTGCGGATTCCGGACTACATCACCGAGTCAGGCAGCGACGGGAGTTTTGCGTTCGCGAATATGAAAGAGGGGGAATATCTGGTGCTTGGGGTCGAGGACAAGGATCGCGACAACTTGATCAGTAGTACGGTCGAGAGGATTGCGCTGCCGCCGTACCTGGTGAATGCCTTTCCACCGGAGATCAAACCGCAGCGGCTCGATCTTCACGTGACGCGCTATGATTCGACGGAGTTGGCGCTGATCAATTGCAGTGGAGACAACGGCGCGCTGATTGTGCAATTTGCGGGCGAGCCGCTTGATCCGGCGACGGCGGTGAGCGACTCGATCAGCATCGTTGACGCGGAAGGAAAAGTGCTGCATCCGGAGGTCGTGAGTTTGTTCACCGCCGAACCGGAGCGGGTGTATTTGTGGAATCAGAATCTGATGCGCGACTCGACGTATGCGTTGATTCTGCGCGGCGTGCGGGGCAATGCGGGCAAGCGGTTGGGAGGCGAAATGTGTTCGTGCGCCGTGAAGTATCGCGGTGTCGATCAAGTCGCGCCGGTGATCAAGGAGCGAATTCCGGCGGGACAGACTGCGGTAGTCTATCCGGGGGATACGCTGCGGCTGGTGTTTTCGGAGCCGGTGACGGTCGGGGACAGTGCGGTGATTATCTCGATCGACTCGGCGCAGGTGGTCTTCGGCGCGTTGACGCAGGTTGCCGGCTCCACGCGCTACAAATTGACGACCAGCGAAATGCTGCCATCGGAGCGGCCGTTGACGACAGTGGTGCAGATGCGCAAGATTATGGATCGCACCGGCAATACGGGAGCGGATACGATGTACAATTTCAAACTCACGGTCGCGGCGCCGGACTCATTGGCGACCTTGAGCGGCGTGATCGACGTGCCGAAAGATCTGTCCGTGACGGTGGTTTTTGCAGGTGCGACGCGCAAGCAGCAGTATTTGTTGCGCGAGCAGGTGGCGGGAGCGTTCAAATTGTCGCTCTATCCCGACCTGTATACGGTGACGGCCTTCAGCGACGCCAACGGCAACGATCGGTGGGACGGCGGGGGTTTGCGGCCGTTCGGATTTGCCGAGCGCGGCTGGGTGGTGGCCGACAGCGTGCGGGTGCGGGCGCGGTTTGATCACGAAGACTATGTTCTCAAGTTAGAGTAGGAGACAGGAGGCGCGATGATCGATTTATCCTCACTGCCGGTTTGGTTGGCGGAGACGATCGTGTTTGCGGCGATCGTGCTCGGGGCGTATCTGCTGTCCGAGGTTGTCGTTCTGATCATCAACCTCATCAAGCGCTATTTGGCGGCGCGCACCAAGACCGACCTCGACGACAAGATTCTCGATGCCATCAAGGCGCCGATTCGCTACGCGATGATCTTCGTCGGCGTGACAATCGCGCTGAAGCGGCTCGATCTGCTCACCGCCGAATCGAAGGACTGGGTATTCAAGATCACATCCGGCGTGGTCTTTGTCGGCTTCGCATTCGTCGTGACGATGGTGTTGTTGCGGTTGGTCAAGATTCTGACGCGCTGGTATGCCGACAAGGTTGCGGCCAAGACGGAAAGCACGCTGGATGATCAACTGCTGCCGCTGATTCGGCGGATTCTCAACGTAGTGGTGGTGGCGATCGGCGTGGTCACGGTGCTGGACCATTTCGCGGTTGATGTGAAGGGGTTGATCGCGATCCTGGGTATCGGGTCGCTGGCGATTGCGCTGGCAGCGCAGGACACGGTGGCGAACATGATTGCCGGGTTCATCCTGATGCTCGACCGGCCGTTCCGCAAAGGCGATCGCGTAGTGCTGGCCAGCGGGGAGACGGTGGACGTTTACGACATCGGGTTGCGCTCGTCGAAGTTCATGACGTTCGACAATACGCTGGTGATCGTTCCGAACAACGAACTCGTCAAGGCCAAGGTCACGAATTTGTCGTATCCGGAGGAAATGATCCGCGTCAAGATTGATATCGGCGTGGCGTACGGCAGCGATATCGAGAAGGTCAAGGCGATCTTGCTGAACGTGGCGCGGCAGCATCCGAAGGTGCTGGCGGAGCCGGCGCCGTCGGCGGATTTTGTTAGTTTCGGCGAGTCGGCGCTCAATTTCTCGCTAACGTGCCGGGTGGCCCAGATTGCGGATCAGTGGCAGACGGGCGAGCAGATGCGGTGTGAGATTTACAGCGCATTCAATCGCGGGGGGATCGAGATTCCATTCCCGCAACGCGTGATTCATATGCCGGGGCGAAGCCAGCCGGGGGCAACTGGATAGGCCAAAATTCTATTGACTTTGCCGAAGCAATCTTTACTTTGGCAATCCCACGAAATGGGCTCGTAGCTCAGATGGTTAGAGCGCGCGCCTGATAAGCGCGAGGTCGGCAGTTCGATTCTGCCCGAGCCCATATTTGAAGCCCATGAACGGCAAAAGGATCGTAAAGAAGGGGAATTGATCGCGGCCCAATCGGCCCGGCGATCCGTCTGACTTGGCGCCTCTGACGTGCCAGCGATTAGTGCTTGCCAATTGCCGTCTGCTGATATTCCTTGATAGTATCGTCCACATTAGGATATTGCGAGGTCTCGATGTTTAAACGCCTGTTCCGCATCCTCCTTGGCTGGGTGGTGGCCGGGACGGTGTCGCTTGCCGCTCAGCCCATGACCACTTTGTTCGTGAAGTACCTTCCGCACTCGCAGAGATTGGAAGTTACCGGGCAGCTCCAGAGCGAGTATGTCGCCGCCGATCCAACCGTTCATCTGCTGCTCAGCAACAGAGTTCAATCGTTCGCGGTCTTCTTCAAAACCGACATCGACTCGATCCCCGCGGAAGGGAGTCGCGTTGGCGCCGACACGGTCGCGGTTCCGATTCCCGATCGCGCAGTCTTCTCCAACTCCTGGCAACTAAATTTCAGCTACAGTTGGCCGCTTGACTCACTTCAGGATTCAGTCATCGTGCTTGACCGCGGCCATCGCTGGTATCCGATACTTCTGGACCAACTGGTCTATGTGATAACGATGGTTGTCGCCCCGGACGATTATCGGGTGCTGAGTGTCGGCAAACGCTTGAGCGAATCGGTGTCGAGCGGAGTTCGCACATCGGCCTTTCAGACTCTGATGCCGGTGTTCAAGATTCCGCTCTTCATCTATCGCGAGGGATACTTTCGAGCAGTCACCACCAGGTGCGGCGAGACCGAGATCACCATCGAGACCAGGACGGTTACTGATTCAGTCATGCACACCATCGTTGCCGAGGCCTGCAGCACGCTGGCCTACATGGAGAAGTACTTCGGTTCGTATCATCATCCCAGGTTGACGTTGGTCGAGACGAGCGACTTTCCCGGGATGAACATCGGCACGGGGATTGTCACGATCGGCTCCGACATGATGGCGGGGTTCGCGCAGGGATATTACGAGGGGCTCCATCTGTGTATCGCGCAGCAGTGGTTCGGCGCCGGGGCGTTTGTGCACTTTCCGACGCAGGGATTCTGGTTGCTGACAGTTTCGCTGCCGCACCAAATTCGGTTGATGTACGAGACGCGGGATCTTGCTCCTGAAGCGCAAGCCGCCCGCTGGGAAAAGCAACTTGATCCCTATCGCAAGTTTGCCGGTTCGGAGCGCGATGTGCCACTGCTGGAGGTGGACATGCCGAATACGCAGGAGAAAGGTGCTTTGATTTACAGCAAGGCACCACGTGTGTTCGAGGAAGTGCGGCGTTGTGTCGGAGAAGAGCGGTGGCGCGAATTTCTGCGCACGCTTTATCAGAATTATCAGGGGAATCAACTCGACTGGCCGGGTTTTGTCAGTGCGCTGGAGCCGTTTGATCAAGATCACCACTGCACCGAGATGATGCTTCAGCTCTGCACGAGCACCGGCGAGTCGGCGTTGAAGTAGCAGGAGGATTCCATGAAGGAGACAGTTCGCCAGGCGTGCTTTGCCGGAAGCTTCTACTCGGGCAATGCGCGGCAATTGCGGGCGGACGTGACGGCGATGCTGGACGCGGTGGCGGTGCCCGCCGACACGCCGCGTCCGCAAGGGATCATCGCGCCGCACGCCGGCTATCTGTACTCGGGGGAATGCGCCGCGACGGCGTATGCGCGCGTGCGCACGTTTGCGGCAAGTTATCGGACGGTGGTGATCGTGGCGCCGTCGCATCGGGCGCGCTTCGACTTTTCGTCGGTCTTCGATGGCGACGGGTATGAGACGCCGTTGGGCGTTGTGCCGGTAGCGCGGGAGCTGGTCGAAAAACTGCGCGGGAAGAGCGGTGTGGAGATTTCGGGGGCGGGTCATGTCGAGGGGGCGATGGCGGAGCATTCGCTGGAGGTGCAGTTGCCGTTCCTGCAGGCGGCATTAGGAGAGTTTCAGTTGCTGCCGATCGTCATGGGATATCAGACGCCGGCGATCACCGCTCGTTTGTCCGACGCGTTGGCGGAGATCATCGACCCGGAGACGACCTTGCTGGTTGCCAGTTCCGATCTTTCACATTTCCACAGCGCCGGGACGGCGGCGAAGCTTGATGGCCGGGTGATTGCGGCGGTTCAGGCGTTTGATCCGCAGGCGTTGATGAGGTTGATTGATTCGGGCAAGGCGGAGGCATGCGGCTTCTGCCCGATCACGGCAGTGATGATGACCTGCTGGAAGTTAGGGGCGCGGACGGCGCGCGCGATTGAGTATCGGCATTCCGGGCAGGTGACGGGTGATAATGAGGAAGTAGTGGGGTATTTGGCGGCGCTCATTAGTGCATCATAGAGAGCAGATCACTGAACGAGGCTGAGCAACAGGGCGATCGTATGGGCTGCGTGTCGACAGGGGCATTGACATGGCGAGGTCGGAACAACGACAGCGATAGTAGAGCAAAAGGTGATCGGGAGGTTTAATGAAGGCAGGATTTCAATGGCTGCAGATCGTGACATTTGCAGTAGCGGTATTGACATTCGGAGTGGTCTGTGCGGGGACTGTGTTCGGCACCGCTCTCGATTGCAGTTCAGCCATCGAATCTGTGGTGTCAAGCTCAATGTTGGAGGGTCGCTATGCGGCTGCCACAGCTCTTTACGATTGCCTGACGGCGAAGTGCACATCCCAGGGAACCGAAGTCGCGTGCGAAGATTTCATCCCCTTTCTCGGGAGGCTGCATCTGGTGGCACGAATCGATTCCGCCACTGACGTCGCTCAATTGTTGGAAGTCACTTACAATGCTTTCACGCTTATCGACAGCAACGCGCTCTACCTGACAGTGGGTGATGTCGATACCTACGCCGCGTGGTATCTTCAGCGGGTGTGGCGGCTTCGTTCGGATGTCATCGTCGTTTCGCTGCCGTATTTACTGGCAGCAGACTACCGCCAAGAATTGTTTTCCGACTCACTTTTTCGCCTCGCTACTGGATTTGACAGTTTAAGTGACGTGCCGATTCCACCGACGACGGCTGAGACTGATAGTGCTCGCGAACTGATTATTGCAGCATGGAATGGCAGCGGTCGTCGCACAGCAATATACTTCTCGCCTACTTGCAGCATTGTTGCCGACAGCGGTCTCTGCATTGTCGATCTTGGGCTGGTGCTGGGATTGTCCGATTGTGTTGAAGATTCAGCGACTTTCTCCCATCTGCTGGCAACGATGAAGGACGAATGGCATTGGCAGGAAGGCTCGCGTGGAATGCCGCCGGAGGAGCGGGCAATCAAGAACACGACAATCCACTATCTCTCTCTGGCGATGTCGAAGGCAAGACAACTTATGTCCAACGGAAACACGAAGGACTTGAACTCACTTCTCGATATTCTCGATCGGGTTTGCCGGACGAATTGGCGTTTTAATGTGCTTCGTTACACGGTCTGCCGGGCCGATTCCGATTCCTGCGAGACTTATCTGCGACGATTGCGGGAGTACTCGGCGGCACACCCGGAGGAAGCACACCTGCGGGACTTTCTCCAAGGCATTGACAGTAAGTGACTTAGGAAGGCAGGCGCGATCGGGAAGTGCCGGCGGCGCCAGGCGCGGCGAGGTCAATTCGAGCAAAGGATCAGGATCAAGAAACGATTTTTCCGAAAAATTCTATTGACACCGAACTTGCCGCGTATATATTGCGCGTCGCTGTTTGAGGGCGTGATGATTACGACCCCGCGAAGCGCGGGTCGTTTTTTTTCGATAGCACCTTGGCAGACGAGTGAATCTGAGTAAGCTGGCGCGGGTAGAATAAGCCGACAAGCGTAGCGAGTGGGGGGAGACGATTCACGGTGATCTTTGACTACGCGGGGATGTAGCTCAGTTGGGAGAGCGGCGGCTTTGCAAGCCGTAGGTCGT
>CAZFNN010000024.1:0-44134 GCA_964520555.1 uncultured Ignavibacteria bacterium | reverse complement strand
ATTCGATTTGGCGGTGGCGGAGCACAATTGCTACGAGCGACTCGACCAGCCGGTCAGGCACCGACGCGCCGTGTTGCTGCTGAAGCACCCGGTGGTAATCCTGGTCCGTGACGAACTCCTGGGTCGGGGCGAGCATGAGGCGGAGTTCAATTTTCATTTAGATCGAATGGCCGTGGAGACTTTGGCAAAGAATCGCGTGTTGTTACGACCGTCGCCTCTGTCAGCTCCGTTATTGTTTGCTGAACTCCTGCATGAGTGCGGGTTCAATCTACTCACGGACTGGATTTCGCCCGCTTATGGGGTAAGATACCCGGCGATACGGTTGACACAATGTCAGCGGACCGAGCTTCCCTGCACGATGCTCTATGCGATTGTCCCACTGAGCTCCAGCGAACTTCATTCAATCGAGACGATTGTCCAACAGGCACGGGATTTCGTGGGATGGTAGACCATCTTCGAACTGCCCTGACGGCGTCAACCACGAAGTTCCTCACCCTTGCCGGTCTCGCCACAGTTCTGACTACCTGGCTGTTGCCCCAGTCAAACCTGCTCTTGATCGCTTGCCTACTCACTGCGGCAATCTTTGCCGCAATAGCTGTTACGCGGCAGCCTCAGGCGGTGTACTGGGTGATGCTCGTTGCCCTGCCGCTGGAGGCGACCTTCGTTCTGGAGGCGGGATTTTCGATCCTGCCGTGCTACCTGCTGTTGGGTCTGCAATTGCTGCTCCTGCTCGTGATGCGGCAACCACTGCGGTTCGACGCGGCCCCCGTAAGAATCTACCTGGTCTACTTCCTGATCACGACGCTCTCGTTGTTATTTGCATTCTTCGTGACGCCGCCTCATGCGGACATTTCGGCAGCGATGGCATTGCGCGCCTCGGGACTGCGCCCGTTCATTCAAGTTGCGCTTCTGGCACTCAACGTGTGCTTCTTCGCCTTGGTGCTCCAGTATAATCCCGATGAGCGCACCGCCTTGAAGTCGCTGCAGGTGTATCTGGCCGTCGCCGCCGTTCTGACGCTGCTCGGCTGTTGGCAATCGCTCGCGGTGCCACTTGACCTCCCCGGCAAGGACTTCACCCAAGCCTTCGGAGCGGCAGCGGACCAAGCCTACTTGTACGGCGAGACCCGCTACTACTCCGCGCTCGTCACTGATTTTGCCCCGCGCGCGACGTTTCGCGAGTCGCTGCACTTTTCGCATTTTCTGGTTTCGATTCTGCCGCTGGCGCTGACGCTGTTCGTCTATCGGCGCGAACTACCGGAGCGCTGGCGCCTGCGCGGTGTGCCGCTGTTGGCATCGTTGGGACTGGCGGCATTGTTTCTGACGATGTCTCGTTCCGGCTGGATCGCCATGCTTGCAGCGATCTTGTTCGTCGCTGTCTTCTCGCCCAAACGACGCGTCATGAAGTACACGGCCCTGGCCGTGTTGGCACTGGTCGGCGTGGGTTCAGTGATGACTGCGGTGGGGTTCTTCCGATTTGACTTGAACGTCTGGGAGTTGGTTTCGATTCGCCTCGACGCCGCGCGACTGGAATCGGACCCGCGCGTCACCTATCTCGCCGCGCTTTGGTCTACCTTTAAGGAATATCCGCTGCTCGGAGTCGGTATCGGCAACTATGGTGCATTTGGTGCAGCGGCGGTTGGAGTTCCAACGCTGCTGTCCGCACACTCGATCTTTCTGAGCGCATTGGTTGAGACCGGCGTGCTCGGGTTTCTCGCTTTCTCCGCACTGATCGTGCACTTTTTTGTGAAGCTGCTTCAAGGAATCGCAGGCGCTCGCGGACAGGCGATTTACCCTTATCTTGTCGGTGTGGGCGGCGGCGTCCTCGGTATGACGCTGCAATACTTCAGCTTCGGCGATCGTCCGTCGTTTTACTTCCTGTTTATGCTCGCCATTGGCTATGCCCTGCTGAAGGTGGCCGCCAAGAAACGTGTTGCCTCGACTGCACTTGCACCGTAAGTTTGCATCATCAAGCTGATTCTCGAAGGAAGCAGGAGTGCAGAATTGGACTCTGGACAATTCCTGGCTGGTTGCGTCTTGCCGACGTATCAGGCACGCTTTGTTGCTGGCGATCCCGCTATTGTGTTTGTCTCAACCGGGATGTCAATCGAAGATGGATGAGCAGAAGTCCGATCCGTTCTATCACCAGCGCCAGGTTATGGTTGAAAAGCAACTGGCCGGCCGCGACATCGTCAGTTCAGAAGTTCTGAACGCCATGCGGCGTGTCCCTCGCCATGAGTTTGTGCCGCCGGATCAGCGCGCCGACGCCTACATTGACGGCCCGCTGCCAATCGGCTTCGGCCAGACGATCTCGCAACCGTATATCGTGGCAATTATGACGCAACTGGCACGCGTCGACTCAGCCGCGAAAGTGCTGGAAATCGGGACTGGTTCCGGGTATCAGGCAGCAATATTGGCAGAAATGGCTGATTCTGTCTTCAGCATTGAAATTGTTGAGCCGCTGTGCCACCGGGCGGACAGCACGTTGCAGCAATTGGGCTACCGCAATATCGCGGTGAAGTGCGGCGACGGCTATCGCGGCTGGCCGGAGCATGCGCCGTTTGACGCGATCGTGGTGACGGCCGCGCCCGATCATATCCCGCAGCCGTTGGTCGATCAGCTCAAGGTCGGCGGCCGGCTGATTATTCCGGTCGGCGATCGCAATCAGGAGTTGATGCAGATCACGAAATCCGAGCAGGGAACGATCAACCAGGCCATAATCCCGGTGCGGTTTGTGCCGATGACCGGCGAAGCCCGCGGCGATTAGCCTTTTTGCTTGCATCTTGCCGGCCCTTCCGCCAATTTAACCACAAGCATCTATCGGGAGGGGTTCCCATTCCATGAGTTTTACCTTAAGCAGTTTCTTTTTCCTTTGCATGTTGGCCGGGCTGATTTACGCCCTGCTATCGGCGATTTTCTCCGGTATCTTCTCCGGCCATGGCGACGGCGCTTCGGTCGGCGACCATGTTGACGTTACCGGCGAGCACTCGCCGGTTGGCGGCGAGTTGCACTTTTCGCCGCTGTCACCGGCGGTAATGGCCGTATTCGTCACGGTCTTCGGCGCAGTCGGACTAGTCTGCGTGCGGGCCGCGCAACTGACGGCTTTGCCGGCTGTGTCGATTGCCACGCTGGCGGCGTTTGCATCAGCGATCGGAACCTACTACATTTTCCGAACGCTCTATCGCCACACCCAGGGTTCGTCGGAGGCGACGATGGCCGAGTTGATCGGCCTGACCGCGGAAGTTTTGACGCCGCTCGAAGGGACGCACACCGGTGAAATCGCCTATGTTCAGAAAGGCACGCGCTACACCTCGATGGCGCGTTCGCACGACGGCCGCCGGATTGAAAGTCACATGCCGGTCAAGATCATCAAGGTCGTCGGAAATCTCTGCATCGTTGAGCCCGACTAAAGGAGAGAAGGGATCGATATATGGAAACGGGTTTTGATGTTAGTGCCAGTTGGGTATTTGCCGTCTTTGCCGGCGTCTTTGTCCTCATTCTCTTTTTCGTCATCATCGCGCGGCGCTATACCAAGGTCGGCCCCAACGAGGTGCTGATCGTTTCGGGTATTCGCCACAAGGTGCAGGACGCCGCCGGCGTCAAATCGACGATCGGTTTTCGCATCGTCAAAGGCGGCGGTACTTTTGTCCTGCCGGTCTTTGAGCGCGTCGACCGACTATCGTTGGAGTTGTTTACGCTCGATGTCAATACGCCGGAGGTCTACACGATGCACGGCGTGCCGGTGATCGTGGACGGCGTAGCGCAGGTCAAGGTGCGCGGTGACGATGTCAGCATTCGTACCGCGGCCGAGCAATTTCTTTCCAAGGGCAAACAAGAAATCATGAATATCGCGCTGCAAACCATGGAAGGCCATTTGCGCGCGATCCTGGGTACGCTGACCGTTGAAGAGATCTACTCCAACCGCGACGCCTTTGCGCAGAAGGTGCAGGAAGTCGCCGCCGCCGACATGGCGAACATGGGTCTGGTCGTGGTCTCGTTCACGATCCGCGACATTCGCGATAAACAAGGTTATCTCGAGGCCTTGGGCAAGCCGCAGATCGCGCGGGTGAAGAAAGACGCAATCGTCGGCGAGGCGGAAGCCAATCGTGACGCGACGATCAAGTCGGCCGATGCGTTCCGCGAAGGACAGATCGCCAAGCTGCTGGCGGATACCAAGGTTGCCGAGGCTGATCGCGATTACAAGATGAAGGTCGCCGAGTACGAGGCGTCGGTGAATCTGAAGAAGGCTGATGCCGATCTGGCCTACGAGCTGCAGAAGAACAAGACCAGCCAGAACGTCAAGCGCGAAGAGATGGAAATTGTGTTGGTCGAGAAGACCAAGCAGATCGAGATCCAGAACAAGGAGATCGAGCGCAAACAGAACGAGCTGGAAGCGCTGGTCAAACGGCCGGCCGAGGCGGATCGATTCAAGGTCGAACAGGGAGCGGCGGCCGAGAAATTCCGGCTTCAGGAGACGGCGGAAGGTCAGGCGGAGGCTACGCGAGCGATCGGTCTGGCAGAAGCAGAAGCCAACAAGGCGCGCGGCGTGGCCGAAGCGGATGTCATCAAGGCGCAGGGACTTTCAACAGCGGAGGCCATGTCAGCCAAGGCGGATGCGTGGAGGCACTACAATGAGGCCGCCATTGTGCAGATGCTGATAGACAAACTGCCGGACATCGCCCGCGCGATTTCCGAGCCACTATCCCGAACGGAGAAAATCGTGATCATCAACTCGGGCGGAGATGGAGGCGGCGCCTCCAAGGTTACGGGCGATATCACCAAGATCATCGCGCAATTGCCGCCCGTCGTTGAATCGCTCACCGGATTGAAGCTCGAAGAGATTCTGCGTAAGATTCCGGGCATGACTGAACGCGGGACGGCGGAAGTAAAGATCGAGCCGTCGGAGCGCCCGTAGGTCGATTTCAAGGGATTGCCGCAAGGCCTGGGAGGCGCGTTTTCCCAGGCCTTTTTTCACGACAGATTGAACCGGAGAGGACCGCAGCATGAAAGAACTGATGCAGAAACCGGAACTGCTCTACATTGCGGCGTTATTTGCACTTTTTGTCGTGCCCAAGATTTTGCAGCGTTTTCGGCTGCCGTCGGCGATCACCTGCGTGATGCTTGGCGCCGGCGCCGGCATGGGTCTGTCGCTCTTTCATAACGACCACACGATCGGGCTGCTATCGACGTTTGGCATTGTCGCTCTGTTCCTGTTTGCCGGATTGGAGATTGATTTCGCCGAACTCAAGAGCCGCCTGCCAACCGTCGCGGCCTACATCGGCGCCAATCTCGCCGGGTTGGCGCTGACCGGCTGGATTGCGATGCTGGTGTTCGATTTGCCGCTGCGTCCCGCCCTGCTGGTGGCGCTGGCGGTGCTGACCCCGTCGGCCGGATTTATTCTCAATTCACTTTCTTCTTTCGGCATGACCAAGAACGAGGAGCGGTGGGCGCGCACGATGGTGGTGGCAAACGAAATCGTGGCACTGGCAGTGCTCTTCGGCATTTTGCAGTCGGCATCGTTGCCACGGTTCTCGATCTCGCTGGGAATTCTCGTGCTGATGATCGCCCTTTTGCCGCTGCTCTTCAAGGCGTTTGCGCGCCTCGTGCTTCCCTACGCACCCAACTCGGAATTCGCCTTCCTGGTCATGACCGCCGTGCTGTGCGCGTTCGTCACTCGCGAACTGGGCGTGTATTATCTGGTTGGCGCCTTCGTGGCGGGAATCGCGGCCCAGCGGTTTCGCACCGAGCTGGCGTCGATGGCCTCCGAACAGATGCTGCACGCGGTGGAGGTGTTCGCTTCGTTCTTCGTACCGTTCTACTTCTTTCATGCCGGTCTGCACCTCGATCGGAGCGACTTCCTGCCGGCGTCGTTTGCCGTCGGGTTGACCACATTCGCCATCATGGCGCCGTTGCGGGTGCTCTGGGTCGCCGGACTGATGCGGATCGTCGTCGCCGAGCCGCTGAAGGGCGGCCTGCGCGTCGGCGCCGCCCTACTTCCGACGCTGGTCTTTACGCTGGTTATCGCAGGCATTCTGCGTGACGTGTACGAGGTTCCTGGTTATGTCTTTGGCGGGTTGATTGTCTACACGCTCGTCAACACCCTGCTGCCGGGTTTCATTCTGCATGCCCCGCGCGGCGCTTATGATATGCCGCTGGAAGTGGAGTTGCCCGAGTCGGAGGCAGCTGCGACTTCCAAAAGCGATTTGACTTGAAGCCCGACCGCGGCTACCATTGTACCAGTTGAGATAATGGGTCAAGTCGATCCCGATCCTGATCCTGCAGACTTTGTCAGTGGAGGATTAAGTCATGGAACGTCCACGATTTTGCACAAACCGTGTCGGGCGCCTCCGGTTTATTGGAGCGGCGATTCTTGCGGCTTTCATCGGCTGCCTGCTGCTTAACGGCTGCGCCACCAATGTTGCGACCGGCAAGCGTCAATTCAATCTCATTAGCGAGGCGCGCGAGGTGGCGATCGGACAGCAGGCCGATGCGGAGATTTCCGCACAAATGGGACTCTACCCGGACTCGGCTCTACAGACTTATGTCAGCAGGCTCGGCCTCCAGATGGCGGCCCAATCCGAGCGCCCCAATCTGCCCTGGAGTTTCAGGGTAGTGGATGATCCCATGGTTAATGCCTTCGCGCTGCCGGGTGGATTCATCTATGTCACGCGCGGCATCCTGGCACACCTTAACAGCGAAGCCGAGCTGACGGGTGTCATTGGCCACGAGATCGGTCACGTCACCGGCAAACATTCTGTTGAGCAGATGAGCAAGCAGCAGGTTGCCTCCATCGGACTGGGCGTCGGGACGATTCTTGAACCGCGGTTGGAAAAATTCGCCGGACTTGCGAGCCAGGGGCTGGGATTGCTCTTTCTCAAGTACGGCCGCGACGACGAGACGGAAGCCGATTACCTCGGGCTACGCTATATGCAGCGAACGCAGCACGATCCACGCCAACTGGTCGGTGTCATGGAGATGCTGGACGGGGTGACGCAGGCGTCCGGCGGCAGCGGCATTCCCGAATGGCTCTCGACCCACCCGAATCCCGGTAATCGTGCCGTCGTAATCCGCTCGCACGTCGACACCATCTCCACCGATCTTTCCAAGAGCGTCGTCGGCCGCGATGCCTTGCTGGCCCGGATCGACGGCATCGTCTTTGGCGATAACCCGCGCCACGGCTATTTCAAGGAGAGCACCTTCCTGCATCCCGACTTCAAATTCCGGTTTGAGTTTCCGACCGGGTGGACAACGGCCAATCAGGTGCAGGGTGTCATCGGTATCAACGCCGAGAAGGACGCGATGATCCAGATCACACTTTCCAACGCGACTTCGCATACAGCCGCCGCCAACCAATTCTTCGCCCAGGAGGGTCTGGCGGTCTCCGGCACCCAAACCGGCAATCTCAACGGGATTCCCGCCGCCTGGGGGCAGTTTTCTGCGCAAACTGCAGATGGTGCGCTGCGCGGCGTGGCATACTTCTACTCGTATGAAGGCAATGTTCTCCAAATTCTTGGTTATGGCGTGGCCGAAAACTGGCAGAAAAATGATCAGTCCGTGACTGCGTCGGTACGGAGTTTCGCCAAGTTGACCGATGCCAAGGTCCTGGCCGTTCAGCCGTGGCGGCTCAAGATCGTCACGCTGACGGAGCCAATGACGATCGTGGAGTTCAACAAGAAGTATGCATCACCGGCGGCGCTGGAGACGCTGATGCTGATCAATCGCTGCGACGAAAACACCCGTTTCGTCAAGGGCAACAAGATCAAGAACGTGGTGGGAGAGATCCTGCCGTAGCGGCCGGCTTAAACGTCGCCGTTGGCCCAGGTGATGAGGCCGAACTCATGGCGATGGACGGCGCTCCGATGTCCCGGCAAGACCCGCACGGAGTAGCCGAAGCGACCGCTGGTCGTCAGCGGAGTGTCACAACGGTAGGTGTAAACACCCGCCTGGGCGCCACCGTCTGGATCCATTTCGAAGGTCAAAGCATCAGCGATTTCGCCGCGCTGTGATAACCGGCCAATGTAGAGTTCGACCTTGAGGTCATCGGGCTTGAACTCACCGATGAAAATCCGGGCCGTGATCGAGACTGGGGTCGCGACACTAACTTTTGAGGGCGTTTCGGAATTGAGTTCCAGGATACGGATGTCCGCCCAGCGGTCTTTGAGGTGCTTGTACCACGATGCCAATGAGCGCAGCTCGGCGTAGTTGTCGTTCTCGAGGATGCGGAACTGGCGAAACGCGCTCATGTAGAACTTGTCGGCGTACTCCTGCACCATACGGTTGGAATTGAACATCGGGTTCAAGAGTTTGATCGACCGCTTCATCTTAGCCACCCACTCGCGCGGAATGCCGTCGCGACCGCGATCGTAGAACGTCGGCGCGACTTCCTTCTCGAGGATATCGTACAACGCATTGGCTTCGATTTCGTCCTGGTAGTCGTGGTTTTCATACTCCTCGCCGGAGCCAATGGCCCAACCGACGTCAGCGCGATACCCTTCGACCCACCAGCCATCCAACACACTGACGTTGAGGCCGCCGTTAAAGACCACCTTCATGCCGCTGGTGCCGGAAGCTTCCATGGGTCGTCGTGGTGTATTGAGCCAGACGTCGACGCCCTGAACCAGGTAACGCGCCATCGCCAGATCGTAATTCTCAAGAAACACAACCCGGTCGCGCAGTTGCGGATCGCGAATTGTGTGGACGATCGTCTTGATCAGCTCCTTGCCGATATTGTCGCGCGGATGAGCTTTGCCGGCGAAGACAAATTGCACCGGGTGCTTGGCATCGTTGACGATTCGTTTCAGTCGATCCATGTCGCGGAACAACAGGGCCCCGCGCTTGTAGGAGGCGAACCGGCGGGCAAAACCGACTGTCAACAACTCGGAGTTGAGCACCTCACTAACGACCTTCAATTCGCGTGGCGAGGCCCCGCGGCGCTGGTACTGCTCTTTGAGCCGCTGCCGAATCAAGGAGATCATCTTCTCGCGTCGCAGCTCATGGGTCCGCCACAGTTCGCTGTCGAGGATGTCGTCGACATTGCTCCAGCAGGAGTGATCGGCCGGCTTGTCCATCCAGTCGAGACCCAGGTAGCGGCCGTACAAGTCGGCAATTTCCTGCGAGATCCAGGAGCGGGTATGAATGCCGTTGGTAATCGAATCGATCGGCACCTCATTCAGCGGCACGCCCGGCCATGAATTTTGCCACATCTTGCGCGACACTTCCGCGTGGAGCTTGCTCACGCCGTTGATGTGCGACGACGAGTTCATTGCCAGGTGCGCCATATTGAATTCGTTGCTGGCGTAGCCGCCGACGGGACTGCCGAACGCGAAGAACTCGTGCGGACTTAATCCCAGTTCGGAGTAGTAAGGACGCAAGTAGCGATCAATCAGATCGCGCGGAAACCGGTCGATGCCGGCGGGTACCGGCGTGTGCGTCGTGAAGATTGTCGACTGCTTGACCAGCATCGCAGCTTCATTGAAGCTCAGATGGTCAAGCTGCATCCGACGGCGGATGCGGTCGATGGCCAAGAACGCGCTGTGGCCTTCATTCATGTGGTAAACCGACGGCGACAACCCGGCACTTTCGAGAGCGCGCACGCCGCCGATGCCGAGTACCATTTCCTGCTTGATTCGCATTTCGATGTCACCACCGTACAGCTCGCTGGTGATGTCGCGGTCTTCGATGGCATTATGCGCCAGATTGGTGTCGAGCAGTAACAGTGGCACGCGGCCGACCTGGATGCGCCACACTTTGATCGAGACCTTGCGGCCAACGATATCGAGCGTGACAAATAGCGGATCGCCGTTCTTGTCGGTGACGTCGGTCAGCGGCAACATCGAGAAGTCAAGTTCCGGGTAGTATTCGCCCTGCCAGCCGTCGGCATTGAGGTACTGTTGGAAATAGCCGCGCTGATATAACAAGCCGACGCCGACCAGCGGCAGGCCCAGATCGCTGGCCGACTTGAGATGGTCGCCGGCCAGCACACCGAGACCGCCGGAGTAAATCGGCAGCGACTCGGTCAGCCCATATTCGGCCGAAAAATAGGCGATCTCCGGTTTGTCGGCGCGAAAATGCTGTTCGGCAAACCAGGTGTCGCCATTGATGTAGACACTGAATTCCCGCGCCACACTTTCCAAGTGCGCCCGAAAGGCGGCGTCGCGCTCCAGCTTCTCCAGCTTCGGCTGCGGGATCATCGAGAGCAGGCGAACCGGGTTATGTCCCGATTCTTCCCAGAGCTTATAGTCGATGCGCCGCAGCAGCTGAATCGCTTCGTGGTTCCAGCACCAGTACAAATTGTAGGCGATGTCGCGAAGGGGCTTTAATCCCTCAGGCAGGACTGGCTCGACTTGGATGTATCTTAGGGCCTTAACCATTTGACTTCCTTGTCATTATCGACCAGACCGTCAGATTCTGCACTCCCGTAAACAAAACCGGCCAGGACAATTGTAATCTAATCACTGGCCGGGAGATTTTCAAGGACTACTCCGCTCAAAACCGGTGATCCAAGACCAAGTCAGTCTACTTACGAGCGACAAAATCGCCAAATTGACTCTATGCTAACCATGATTGGTTGATCGTCTGCGTATAATCCTTGATAGGAGACAAAGAGAAAGGCGATATGAAAAGAGCACAAACTCTGGGCGCGCTCCAGGCGAGCAAATACGTTGCGCGCAGTACCAAGGATGAGATGCGGGCAAACCTGCTGGAGCAAATTCGCGCCGGACGTCGGCGCTGGCCCGGCATCATCGGCTACGATCGCTCGGTGATCCCGCAACTGGAAAATGCGATCTTGTCGCGTCACGACGTTTTGCTTCTGGGTTTGCGCGGTCAGGCCAAGACACGCATTCTGCGACAATTGACCAACTTCCTTGATGAACTGGTTCCGGTGATCAAAGGGAGTCCGCTCAACGAGGATCCCTACAACCCCATCACCGCCGCCTCCAAGCGTTTGGTCGCTGAAGCCGGCAACGATCTGGAAATCGGCTGGCTCACGCGGGAGGAACGCTACCACGAGAAACTGGCGACACCCGACGTTTCGGTCGCCGACCTGATCGGCGATCTCGATCCGATCAAGGCGGTCAAGGAGCGGCTCGATCTGTCCGACGAAAATGTCATTAACTGGGGCATCATCCCCCGCACCAATCGCGGCATTTTTGCGATCAATGAGCTTCCCGACCTGCAGCCGCGGATTCAGGTGGCGCTGCTGAATATCCTGGAAGAAAACGATTTTCAGATTCGCGGCTTTCCGATCCGCCTGCCGCTTGACATGATGCTGGCATTCACCGCCAATCCGGAAGACTATACCAATCGCGGCAATATCATCACTCCGCTCAAGGACCGGATCGCGTCACAGATCAACACGCACTATCCGCAGGACATGGCTGCCGCGAAGGCGATCACGCTGCAGGAAGCCTGGCACAAACGCGACCACCAGGTCGAAGTGCCCGACTTGATTCATGACATCATCGAAGAGATCGCTTTCGAGGCTCGCAAGAGCGAGCACGTGGATCAGACGTCGGGCGTCTCGGCGCGTCTGACGATCTCGGCCTATGAAAATCTGATCTCGAACGTTGAGCGCCGTGCGGCAATCAACCAGGACGACGACTACTTTCCACGCATCTGCGACCTGTATGCGGCGATCGCGTCCATCGTTGGCAAAGTGGAGTTGGTGTATGAAGGCGAACTCGAGGGCCCGAACATGGTAGCGATGAGCCTGATCGGCGAAGCGACCAAGAATGTCTTCCGCCAACGGTTTCCGGAACCACGGCCGGCCAAGCCGAACGTCGACAGCCGACCGCACGAAAATGTTTACGAGGCCGTGACCGACTTCTTCTCCGCCGGCAAGCGCCTGGAGATCTCCGATGAACAGACCTACAAGACTTACCGCGAGGCCTTGATGCAAATCGTCGGCCTTAAGGAAATCGCCAAACGTTACTACAAGACCGACGATGAGCGCGCCGTAGTGCTGGCGATGGAGTTCATCCTGGAAGGGTTGCACCGCCACAACTTGATCGCGAAGGAGTCCCCCGATAATCGTTTTGTTTACGTCGATATGCTCGAAAACATGCTGAGGGACTGAGCGTGCGCTTCTTTTATTCGCGCTGGGACGACGCGCTGTTGCAGCAGCTGCGGCAGATGCGCGACCTGATGTCGATCTTCAATCACATCCTGCTGCAGGTCAACGGCAACGTCAAGATGGCCATGCAGATCATGGAGCAATTGAAACGCATGGGTTACCTGCCGGAAGGCGCGAACCTGGACGAGTTTCGCAAACAACTTGAGAATCAGAACATCGTCTCGATCGACCCGGCCGGCATGAAGCTCACCCGCAAAGGCGAACGTTCATTGCGTCAGGACGCGTTCCAGCGGATTTTCGAGCACTTGAAGTCCTCGCGCGGCGGCAATCACCTCTTCGCCAAGGAGGGCGGCAACACTGAGGAGGTCCTGCCTGAGCGCCGCCGATTCAACTTCGGCGACAACCTGCGCAATATCGACTTCCAAAACTCCCTGCTGAACAGCATTACCCGCACGGCGTCATTGAACTTCAATATGGAGGAAGACGACCTGGAAGTGTTCGAGACCGAGCAGGCGACCAACTGCTCGACGGTGCTGTTGATCGACATTTCGCACTCGATGATCCTCTACGGCGAGGATCGGATCACGCCGGCCAAGCAGGTGGCGCTGGCCTTCACCGAGATGATCCTCACGCGTTTCGCCAAGGACACGCTGGATATCGTGCTCTTTGGCGATTTCGCCCAGCGCGTTCAGATCAAGGACTTACCCTATATCGGCGTCGGCCCCTATCACACGAACACCAAGGCCGGTCTCCTGATGGCGCGGCAGATTCTCCTTCGCCGCAAGAGCACCAACAAACAGATCTTCATGATCACTGACGGGAAACCCTCGATGATCACGCGGCCGGATGGTTCGATCTACAAGAACCCGTTCGGTCTTGACCCGGTCGTGGTGAATCGCACGCTCGATGAAGCGATTGTCTGCCGTAAAAAAGGCATTGCGATTACGACCTTCATGATTACCGATGACCCCTACCTGCAGCAGTTCATTCGCCGGCTGACGGAATTAAATCGGGGCCGCGCGTATTTTGCCTCCGCCGATAATCTCGGCGATTACATCTTTTGGGATTTCTTGAAACACCGCCGCCGGTCGGCCTGATGCGATCTAAGCCGAGACGAAAATCTTGCCGTCGCCCGGCTCGACGATCGCACCGATGACGGCGGCAGCATCGATGCCGGCGGCCCGCAGCTCACTGACCAATCGGTCAGCCTGCGCCGGTGCCACCGCGATCAATAAACCACCCGAGGTCTGAGCATCGGCGAGCACGATCCTCGTGACGTGTGCGATGCCCGCCCCCCAGTCCACACAAGGTCGGACATAGTCAAGATTGTTCTCGGTTCCGCCCGGAATCGTCCCAGCCGCAGCATACTCGACGGCCTCCTCGAGAATCGGCACCGCGGGCGCCGCAAGTCTCGCATTGACCTTGCTCCCCACCGTCATTTCTTTCAGATGCCCCAGTAGCCCAAAGCCGCTGATATCGGTACACGCAGAGACATCAAAACCAACAAGCATTTTCGCCGCGGCTCGATTGAGAGTGCTCATCAGGTCTATAACGCGCCGTGTGATATCGGCTCCAGCCAACTGCCGTTTGATGGCCGTCGCGATGATGCCCGTTCCAATCGGTTTCGTCAGGATCAACTTGTCGCCGACGCGCGCGCGATTATTCGTCAGAATCCGCTCCGGATGAACGACGCCGGTAACGGCCAATCCGTACTTGGGCTCGGTATCATCAACGGTATGGCCGCCGATGATACTGATGCCCGCCTCCGCCGCCTTATCGGCGGCGCCGCGCAGGATTTGTTGCAGTACCGCCATTGGCAGACGATTTGAGGGAAATCCGACCACGCTGAGCGCAAACAGCGGCTCGCCGCCCATCGCGTAAATATCGGAAAGGGAGTTCGCCGCTGCGATGGCGCCAAAATGATAGGGATCATCGACGATCGGAGTGAAGAAATCGACGGTCTGTACGACCGCCAGGTCATCGCGCAACCGAAAGACCGCCGCATCATCGGACGACTCCGCGCCAACCAGCACGCGCGCATCATGCGGGCGCGGCAGATCGGCGAGAATCCGCTCCAACGCCTGCGGCCGCAGTTTGCAGGCACAGCCGAGACCGTGCGTGTACTTCGTGAGCCGGATATCGCTGTCAACGCCGGACGTCACAATGGCTGCTGCCGGGCTTAGCGACTGCAACCGGTCGATGGTTGCCACAATCGATTCGACCGCTTCGACGACCTCCGCCTCGCACGTCATATAACCCACGGAGAAGCGAATCGTCCCCATCGCATACTCCACCGGCACCTTCATCGCTTCCAGCACGTGCGACATCATCACCTTGTCGGAATGACACGCCGCACCCGGAGAGCAGGCGACCGTCTCCAATTCTGAGATGATCGCATTTGCTTCGATTCCGGGAAAAGACAACGACAGCGTGTTCGGCAGACGCCGTTCGCCATGCCCATTGACGCGGGCCTGGGGAATGCGCGCCAGCAGCGATTCCTGCAACAGATCGCGCAACCGTTGCATTTCCGGTGCGCGTTTGTCCATCTCCCGCGCTACCAGCGCACAGGCGGCACCCAAGCCGACGATTTCCAGCACGTTCTCGGTGCCGGCGCGCCGCCCCTGCTCATGGCCGGCGCCGACAATCAGTTGTTGCAGCTCGAGGCCTCGGCGAACATAGAGCGCGCCAATGCCCTTGGGTGCATACAGCTTGTGCCCGGCGATGGTGATCATGTCGACGCCCAAGTCAGGCACAGTCACCGGGATTTTGCCCACGGCCTGCGCCGCGTCGGTGTGCACGACGATCCCCCGTTCGTGCGCCAGCGCCGCGATCTCGCGCAGGGGCTGAATCGTGCCCACCTCGTTGTTGGCCTGCATGATCGAGATCAGAATCGTTGTCGGCCGCAGATTGCGACGTATGTCCTCGACGTTCACCAGCCCGGTCGCATCCACCGGCAGATAGGTCACATCAAAACCCTGCGATTCCAGGTGACGGCACACCTCAAGCACGGCCGGATGTTCGATTTGCGAGGTGATGATGTGATTACCGCGTCCGCGATTCTTAAGGGCGTAGCCAGCGATGGCATAGTTGTCCGATTCGCTGCCTCCGGAGGTAAAGATGATCTCGTCTGGCCGGCAACGCAGCAGCGCTGCCACTTGCGCGCGAGCGGCTTCAACGGCTTTCCGGGTCTGGACACCGAACCAATGCGCACTGGAGGGATTACCGTAGTGATCGCGCAGGAACGGCTGCATGGCATCGGCCACCGCCGGATGAATCGGCGTGGTTGCGTTGTAGTCGAGGTAAATGTGTCTCATAGCCACTGCAACAATGAATACGCCTCCCGAGTTTCCGCGAGTTGTGGAACAGACTTCCGGTGTGAAGGCTAACTGATGCGCGCGGTTTTTTCAAGTCCGGAGATCAGGATTCTAAACCGGCGGTCCGGCCGACAGGGAGCAATTGCCGCAGGTAAACACCTTTACCCATCTGTGTCTGATCGATCGTCTCCACGACGCGGGCTTCGAACGCAACCTCGCCGCCGGTCTTGTCCGCCAGTCGCTGCGCAATGAGCGCCAGCCGCGCCGGATCGAAGTCGCTGCCGATTCGCAGGAGCAACTCTGCTCTGCCCATCTCACGCTGGACAAACTGGAACTGCCGCACCCCTTGGAACGTGGCGTCATGCAGATTCAATGCGGTCATCGAGATCAGGGCGCCGGAGCGTCCGATCAGCCCGTCCTGCACTCGATGGCCCTGCACAGAGCTAAGAAGCAGATGTCTGCGCCCGCAAGCCGGGCAGTGGTCTCCCACGATCGTGGCGTAATCGTCCAGGCGATAGCGAATGAAGGGCATCATTCGATTCAGGAATCCGGTTCCGACGATTTCGCCGGAGGCTCCGATCTGTGCAGATAACTCGCCGCGGCCGTCAAGGATTTCGGTGATCCCATACTCCGGCATGACATGATAGACACTCGAGTTTTCGCACTCGCCCGCCAAAACGACCTTTTCGGTCATGCCATACCAGGAGTAGACGCGCGCCTTGAATGCCGTTTCAATCAACTCGCGCTGCCCCGGCTGCAAGCCTTCTGACCCGCAGAGCACGGCCTGCAGCGGCGGCAAACCGTTGCCGTCGCGGCTCTGGATGAATCGCGCGAAGACCGCCAACGCCGAGGGATAACCACGCAGGAATTGCGGCCGAAATCTGGCCAGCGCCTGCGTGTACTTGGCCAGATGCTCGTCTGACAGATGAAAAGGTGAGAGAAGCAATTCGTTATATACCGGGTTTTCGCGGAGAGTGACTTTGCCGCCGGATTGGAACTCGACGCCGCGAAAGGTCGCCCGGCGATCTCCAGGGCGATAGCCGGCACGCCGCCACAGGTCCATAATGAACGCCCATTCGCGTTCGACGGCGTCATGATTCTGATGAATCGTCAGCGGTCGGCCGGTGCTGCCGCCAGTATAGGTCACATGTGCCCGCGCACGAAGCGATTCTGGCAGAATGAATTCGTCGAGTGCTGATTGCATCTGCTGCTTTGAGACCGGCTCGATTTCGCGCAGGGTGTCGAAGGGGTCGCGCCCCAACAATCGCTGATAACGCCGATAGTACGGCACGTGGCGGATCGCTAGCTCCAGGAGCCGACCAAGTTGCTCGCGCTGATACGCGCGAATCTGTCGATCATCCCAGCGATCGGTTGTGCTCAGAAGGTGCGCCGTTTCCCGATAAGCACGGCCCATGCGATAAGCGAACGGAATGATCTTGACTGACCGCTGCAATGGCAGAGGCAGGCGCTCATATAACCTGCGTCCACGCGCGATCACTGCAGCTCACCCATTTCGGACGGCTCGAGTACGCGTGGTGACTGCCATTCGACATGTCCGCGCCAGCCGAAGTGCGGCCGGAAATGCAGGGTATCGGCAGGGTCGATCTCCGCCAGCCGTCGCGACCAGACGGCGACATTGCTCCGCAGGTTCACGTCCTCCCAGTGACCTTCCGCAAGTGCGAATCGATCCAGCTTGAAAGCCTCTCTGATCATCGGCAGCCGCCCGGGGTCAAATCCCATCAGTCGCGCTGCAGCGGCGTCCGTTTCGGCCGGATTCGTGCCCATCAGGAGGATGCCGGCCGCTACCGCATCGACATCCACCGGGCCATCCCCGTCGCCGGCGATCAGGCCATCGATGATCGTCAGGTAGCGCCGGCGTCCATTCGGCGACTGCTCGCTCAAGTGGCCGGCTTTGTCCGTGTGCAGCAAGACGCGGTTAAGATCAAGACACATGCGCCAGCAGGTATCGTTGCCATGCCAGTTGCCCGAGCGGATCACTTCTCCGGTACTCCCGAGAACGCCGGTACCGACCTGCTTGAGCTTTCGATACAGCCAGGGGCCGAGGCCGGGAAACCTGAGAGCCAGATTGCGGATTCGGCGCAAGCCCTGTCGTTCCAGCTCACTGCGCGTCGACAACCGCGGAAACTGGTCGCCGCCCGTTTCCGGAGTACCCTCGGTGTAGTGCGGCAAGTAGTTCTTGTCGCCGTTGATTCCGACCAGGTTCTTCAGACTGAGCGTCACCCCGGTCTTCTTATGGGTCTTCATCTTCGGCAAGTTGATGAACACGTCGCAGGTGATTGCCGAGCCGGCGATGACGTATTGGTGCCGTCGGCCGCGGTGGTGCGTATTTATTGCGGCCGTGTCGTAATCGGCGCCATAGTACCTCCCCTCGCCGCGGTGGCCGCAAAACAGGCTGTCGGCGCGAAGGTCGGCCGTGAAGTAACCGAACGGATCGCCCGCGAGGTTCCGCCGCGCCACGATCACGTCGTCGGCGGCATCCCACTCAAATTTACGCAGGTCGATCAGCCGAAAGGTCACGCCCTTACTCCGGTAGAATGCCGCCAGCTGATCCAGCTGAAGGACACGCACCACCGCCGCAAAGGACGAGTCGGTCTGCGGGGCGTCGGCGACAATGATCTCGCCCCGTCCCTCCAGTGCCTTGACGACATAGTCGGCGACCGCGCGAATGATCGCGCCATGCGTCAACATCCACTTCCACCCGTTCGGATGCTGCGGATGCGTTTCCTTGATCAGATTCGGTTTCAGCAAGACCCGGTCACCCGGCCGCACCAATCGCCCCAGCGGATTCCAGCCTTCGCACCCAAAATTCGCCCGGTCCCAGCCGCTCAGCGCCAGCAACGATCGGACTGCCGCATAGGCGCCGTTTGGCGCCGCTGCCACCTCGGCGAACGGCGCTTCCAGGTACGGTTCCTGCGGGTGAAACGGCGCCGCTTCCGGGTAGGACGCATTCTGGTCGCGATAGGCAAAGACTTCCATTGCCGGGAAAGTACCCAATTGAACGGATATTACAAGTGCCGCATTGAAACAGCCGGCGCCGGATGAGCTGCGCGCGCGGAAGTCGTCATGGTAATCGTCGACCCACTATATCAATAAATTGTGACGTCGTCCGAAAATAGGGATATGACTATCCGCTGGCCTGCTTGTTTCATTGCGTGTCTGCTCGCCGGTGCGCTGGGCGGCACCGCCGTCGCCACCACAGTGACCGGCACGCTCCTGCGCCGCGCGCCGGAAAAGGCGGCTTCCGCCATCGATCGCTACCCGAGTCGCGGCGGCTCCGCGAGATCGGGCGCGGTTGCGCCGGAGGCGCCGGCTGTCGTCTACCTCGTCGGCCGGCCAGCCGGACCGTTTACGCCGCCGGCGGAACGGCCGCAAATGGTGCAGCGCGATCAGGCGTTCCACCCGCTGGTACTGCCGATTCTGGTCGGAACAACTGTCGACTTCCCGAACCTCGATCCCGTCTATCACAACGTTTTCTCCTACTCCAAGGCCAGGAAGTTTGACCTCGGTCGCTATCCCAAGGGCAAGTCCAAGTCAGTGACCTTTGACACAGCGGGTCTGATCAAGGTGTTCTGCGAAATTCACCCGAGCATGCGGGCACACATCCTCGTGCTGGAACAACCGTATTTCGCCGTGACCGGACCCGACGGGCAGTATCGCATTCCGAATGTGCCCTCCGGCGAATATGTGCTGAGGGTTTGGCAGGAGCAGCTCCCCGAAATTGAAATGAAAGTCACGGTGCCGGCGCAAGAGTCGGTCGTAGTCGACGTGAGGTAAGCGATGCGCCTGTCGATTGGACGCAGATTCCAGTTGTTCGTGACCGGCACGATCGTCATCGGCGCCATCGTGGTGTTCTTCGTCGTCCGCAGCGTCATTAAACGAGAGTATACGCACCATTTCTCGCAGGAGATCGAGACCGCCGACCTGGTCCTCGACAACTATTTCGAGACTCGTTTCGCCCTGCTGAAGACCGGCATCGACATTTTGCTGTCTGATCCACGATTCTTGGCGGCCGTCGCGGAGGGAGATCCGACCACCGCCCAATACGAAGTAGCCGACTTTCGTCAAGTTATTCAGGCTGACCTTTTTGTGATTGCTGACGAGACCGGCCGCGTCTTCGCGCGGGATCATACGCCGGGGCTGATTACCATTGATTCCTTGCCTTTGATCGGCAGCCGTTATGAGCACGAACAGAAGCGAATGTTCAGTTATCTCGACGGTTGCGTCTATCAAATTCTTACGGCTCCGGTGATGCTGGGGGCGAGTCAACAAGCGGGCAGGTTACTGGTTGGTTATCGCATCGATGATGAGCTGTTGCACCGCCTGAGGCAACTGACTGGCAGCGAGATTCTCGTGGTTTCGCAAAATCGCATTGTCGCCTCAACCAACGTCGACGTCAGCGGTAGTGAACAAGTAGTCCGGTTGGCCGCGCACTTGGATCAGGCCAAACCGCGGGCGGTCCATACGCGGGCGCTGGGGGGCGAAGACCATCTGCTGCTCGAACATCGCCTCGGTACCGGCACCGATCTGTCGGTGCTTCTGGTACGCTCGCTCGATGCTCAACTTCAACCGGCGATCGCCAATATCTCGCTCTATCTGATTATGCTGACCCTGGGTGCTTCGGTCCTGGCAATCGTCATGATCTATCGCTATACCGCAACCAAGCTGACGGCTGCGGTTGACCGCCTGGTGGATGCCGCCGGCAAGATTTCCGCCGGCAATCTCGAACAACCGATTACCCCCCTGAGCGACGACGAACTCGGCTACCTTGCGACCTGCTTTGACAACATGCGTTGCACGTTGCTCACCAATCGCGAGACGATTGCCCGCGTGCAGGAGGAACGGATTCAGGCCGAACGGTTGGCCACCATCGGCCAGCTCGCGGCCGGAATCATTCATGACTTCAAAAGCCCGATGACGGCGATTTCGCTGTCCGTCGAGGCGCTGACGCACGGTCTGGGCGGTGAAGCCAAGCGCGCCGACTACTGCCGCAATATCAAGAACCAGGTGCAGCGCATGGTTAACATGACGCAGGACTTGCTTGACTACGCGCACGGCAACAAGTCGCTGCAGTTGGAGGACGTGCCATTGGTTGAGACTCTGCGGCGGCAAGTCGACCATCATCGCGAACGCTTCGATCGCCAGCGGATCGGCCTGCATTATGAAGGTCCCGCCGAATTCATCGCCGCCATCGATCAGCATAAGATTCGCCGCGTGGTCGACAATCTGCTGAACAATGCCTTTGAAGCGCTGGCTCCCGGCCATGCCGTGCACGTTCGGATTCTCTGCAACCCGGAGCACGTCGAAATCCATGTCACAGATGACGGACCGGGCATTCCGCCACAAATCCTGGCGAACGTCTTCAAACCCTTCGTCACGCATGGAAAATCGACCGGCACCGGCCTGGGACTGGCCATCAGCCACAAGATCGTCGCCGATCATGGCGGTGAATTGAGCGTCTCCTCCGCGGAGGGCCGCGGCGCTCACTTCATCATGCGCCTGCCTGCCAGTCTCATCCGCCATGGCAGCCCCGCATCGAATCTCAACACCGGAGTCGCGGCATGATCGTCGGCATCAGACTCTTGTTGCTTGCCGCGATGGTAGCGGTCCCTTCCCTCGCGAGTGCGCAGTTTGAGGTCAGCGGTCTGCTTGACATCGTCGCACGCAATCGATCGGCGACCGATGTTTCTAACCTGACGTTCAAGAAATTTTCCAATTATGACTTCATCCGCGCCCGCATCTTTTTCGATGCCGCCGACTCCGAGAATGCCAGCGTCTTCACGCAGATCTTGATCGACAACGATCGCTTTCATTTGTATGGCGCGTACGTGCGCCTGAGTCGATTGGGCGGCAAGAGCCTCAACCTGCACGCCGGACTGATTCCGAACACCGTCGGCTTCTGGGGACCGCGGACGTATTCGGACAAGAATCCGCTGATCAGCGTGCCGTTGATGTACAATTACCACACCGCGCTCAATCCGGGTGCCGACCAGGTCAATACCGCGCAACTGTTCTGGCAGCGTGGCCACGGGTATGCTCGCTATGGCTGGCCTATTCTCTATGACGCCTGTTGGAATACCGGAGTTGAGCTATATGGCGCGATCGGAAGCTTCGATTGGTCGGTCGCGGCGATCAGCGGAACGCTTTCGAGTCCGGCCATCCAGCCAGAGAAGGATCTGCCGCAATTCACGGCGAAACTTACCTGCTACACATCGCCGGCCCTCTCCATCATGCTCAATGGTTTCGCCGGCCCCTATCTGTCCTCACTTGAGGATTTTGAAGAGAGTGACGCTGAATACGGGCATGAGAATCACGATAGAAACGACGCTGAGGACTACCTCAACTACGGCGGTGGCATCGGCACGCTGTTCGACTACGGATATTTCGAGGCTCTGGCTGAAGGGTTCTGGACGCGCTGGGAACATCCTATTTTTGGCGATCTGGACGCTTACAGTGCCTATCTCAATCTGCGCTACAAATTCGCCCCGCAGTGGTATCTGGCCGGCCGCATTGAGACAATTCGCTTCTCCCAACTCGAATTCGGCACCGGCCTGGGCGAACAAGATTGGGATTACCCATTGAACCGTATGGAGTTAGGCGTCGGATACCGATTGGATCCGTCGATTGTACTCAAGGCCGTGACGCAGATAGTACGCTGTCCCGACTTTAATACATTGGATGATGAGACTGTCGCAATCCAGATGTCCGTCGCCATCCGCTGACCTATCCGCAACTTGCCTTTTGGGCGAATCTCCATTATATAGACTGCCTTAGTTTGGTGCGAATCGGCACAGCAACAGCGTGCCGCCGTTTCGTATCATAGAGGATTAGCGAGATGAGGTGTTTGCTATGAACGATAAAGATTGGACGCTCAAAGTCGGACTGGCGGAGATGCTCAAGGGCGGGGTGATCATGGACGTTACCAACGCCGAGCAAGCGAAAATCGCCGAGGATGGCGGTGCCGTAGCGGTGATGGCGCTCGAGCGCGTGCCAGCGGATATCCGCAAAGCCGGCGGCGTGGCGCGGATGTCGCCGGTAGAGAAAATCGAAGAGATCAAGGCCACGGTTCAGATCCCGGTAATGGCCAAGTGCCGGATCGGTCACTTCGCGGAAGCCGAGTTGCTGCAGGAACTCAAGGTAGATTATATCGATGAGTCGGAAGTGCTGACCCCCGCCGATGAAGAGAATCATATTGAGAAGCACCAGTTCAAGATTCCGTTCGTTTGCGGCTGCCGCAATCTGGGCGAGGCTTTGCGTCGCATTAACGAAGGCGCGGCGATGATCCGCACCAAGGGTGAGGCCGGTTCCGGGAACATCGTTGAGGCCGTTCGACATCTGCGGCAGATCTACGGCGAAATCCACGCCTTGAAGAAGCTCGACAAAGAGCGTCTCAAAAAGGCGGCCAAAGAATACCGCGTGCCCGTGGATCTCGTTAAGAAGACTGCGGACCGTCAGGACTTGATTGTCCCCAATTTCGCGGCCGGCGGCATTGCGACCCCGGCTGACGCCGTTCTCTGTATGAAGCTCGGCGCCCAGGCGGTGTTCGTCGGCTCCGGTATCTTCAAGTCATCCAATCCGGCGCGCCTGGCCAAGGCCATCGTAACGGCGACAACGCATTACGACGATCCGGCGATTGTGCTTGAAGCATCACGGTCGCTTGGCGATCCCATGGTGGGTCTGGAGATCAGCAAACTTCCGAAGGAAGAGCTGCTGCAGTACCGTTAGTCTGTATGTCAGTCGTCGGGATTCTCGCCTTCCAAGGGGACTTCGCGAAGCATCGCGAAGCCTTCGAAAAGCTGAAATGCAATGTGCGGCTCGTAAAGACTGTCGCACAACTGTCCGTTTGCGACTACCTCGTGATTCCCGGTGGCGAGTCATCAGTTATCGACCGCTTCATAAAATCCACTGGGTTAGACATACCGATCTGCGAATTTGCCGAACGAAAACCGGTCTGGGGCACTTGCGCCGGCATGATCTTGCTGGCCGGTACAGTCACCAACGACCCGACGATTTCGCCGCTGGGTCTGCTTGATATCACGGTCGAGCGCAATGGTTACGGCCGCCAGTATGAGTCGTTCATCGAAACCGGAGAACTGAGCGTCAACGGCGCGCCCGAGCCGTTGGAGATGGTCTTCATTCGGGCGCCCAGAATCACAGCAATCGGAGCGGGGATTGACGTGCTCGGAAAGTGCCGCGGCGAGAATGTCATAGTTCGGCGCCAGAATGTAATAGCAACGGCATTCCACCCCGAATTGACCAACACGCTCCGCTTTCAAAAGTACTTCCTCTCTATGAATTCGTAGTTGAGCACCGCTGCGGCGACAGTGCGGGCAGGCTCAGGCGGCAATTCTCCAAATATTTGTTGGATACGACTGGGTGGAATTGTTGTTTAACTGTGGAAACCATCTGAGGAGGAGACAATGCATCGCATTTTAGGAATTATCATTTTGGCGCTGCTGCCGCTGACGCAGGTGTTCGCCGGCAAGATTTTCGGCGACATCAAGATGGGGGATAAGCCAATCGCTGAGGGCAGCAAGCTGACGATTACTGCGCCGATCAAGCCGGCGGAAGCCGGCAAAGTTGCGGTCACGCCGGCGGTCGTGGATTCAGGGGTTACCGACAAATTCGGTGCTTATCGATTGAACGTCAAGGAAGAGGGCAAGTGCATTCTGACCGTGCACATTGAGAAGCAGACGGCAACTCTGGAGGTCTTCTCCTACGCTAACGCCACGAGATATGATCTGGTGCTCGAGAAGAACAAAGACGGAAAGTACATCCTGAGGCGGAAGTAACTGATGGAGCATCAACGCGACTTCTGGGACAAATTGGCGGTCATTCTTCAGCCGTTAGGCGGACTCCTGACGGCTGTAGCGATCGCCATGCTGGGTTTCTTCACTTCCCAATACCTGGAACGCCAGCAGTCGATTGATGCCAACACCCGGCTCTATTCAGAGCTGATGAGCAATCGCGAGCAGTCGGAGAGCGCCCTGCGCAAGGACATGTTCGTTTCGATCATCGGCACGTTTCTGCGGCCGCAGGAATCGACCGTCGGCGCAGCGGTGCTCAATCTCGAGCTGCTTGCTTACAATTTCCACGAGTCGCTAAACCTCAAACCGCTGTTTTCCGACTTGCGCCAGAGCTTGAGCGAGCGACTCAAGCACGAGAATCGTCCCGACACAATCGCGCGTTATCAGGCCTACCAGCAGCGGCTGGAGCGCGTGGCCCGCGAAATCACAAAAAAGCAAATGATCGTGCTTGAAGGCGTCGGCGTGAAAAAGGACTGGGGTTTTGAACTGGGGCCGGACTTCGAGGACGCGACACTGGAAACGGCGGAGCTGTCGCTCGACAGCGCCATGACGGCTCTGACGGTCGACGTCGTTGGGGTGGATTTCGAGGCCAAAGAACTGCGCCTCGACGTCACCGTACGCAGCTACAACGGGTCCGGCGATCCGATCTCCAAGAACGTTGCCTTCAGCGTCGGCTTCTATGACTTTCCGATGATCGACAATACCCGCCTGCCGAACGGCCAGCGCTTTGCCGTGATCATGAACAACTTCTCGGAGATGTCAGCGGAGATTACCGTGGTGCTCTTCCCCGGTGCCTATGCCAGTCTCAAGGAGAAGCCGTACTACGACGAGGTGATCGATAACATCCGCAAGACTTCGCAGGAATTTTCCGACTAACTGCCTCGCTTCACACCGAGACGATCACCCGCATCAGTCCGGCGTACGGCAGCTTTTCCTGTTCGCCGGAAGCCAGGTTCTTGATCGTGTACTGCTGCGAAGCCAGATCGTCTGAAAAGACCAGAATCGCGAATCGCGCCCGCTGGCGTGCGGCTTCCTTCATCTGCGCTTTCTGAGAACGGCCGAGAAAATCGAGGTCGACAGAAATCCCGGCCTCGCGCAACCTGCCGGCCAAACTCAGCGCTGCGCGCCGTTCGTCCTCAGTCACGGCCACGATGAACAAGTCCAGGAGACTGGCCTCCAGTCCCTTGAATCCGGTGGCTTCCATCGCCAGCAGCGTCCTTTCCATACCGGCGGCGAAGCCTACAGCCGGCGTCGGATCGCCGCCCAATTCGGCAACCAGCAGATCATAGCGTCCACCGCCGGAGAGCGCGTCTTGTGCGCCGAGCAGTGACGAGCGCACCTCAAAAGCGGTGCGCGTGTAGTAGTCGAGACCGCGCACCAGGCGGGGGTCGACGACAAACGGCACGCCCAGCTTCTCCAGTGCTGCCATGACGATCTCAAAGTCGCGATTGACGGGGTCGTCGTAGAATTTCGACAGCAGCGGGGCATCCAGCATGATTTCGCGCGTCAGCTTCTCTTTGCTATCGAACAAGCGCAACGGATTGCGGGCGATCTTCTCGCAATCGACGGCAGGTAGATCGGCAGCGCGCGGCTCGATGTATTTGAGCAACTCCACCCGATGCCGGGCCCGAATTTCCGGCGTCGCCACAGAGTTGATTGCAACTTCATACTTCTCGATGCCGCACTCCTGCAGAATCTGCACGCTGATGGCGATGATCTCCGCATCGATACGTGGATCGGCCGAGCCAATCGCCTCGGCGCCAAACTGGTGGAACTGCCGTTGGCGCCCCTTCTGCGGTTTCTCCTGCCGAAACATCGGCCCGATATAGAACACCTTCGTCAGCGGCGCCTGTTTGCCCAGAGATTCCTCGATATAGGCGCGCACGACCGAGGCGGTCGCTTCCGGCCGCAGCGTCAGGCTGCGCCCGCCCATGTCCGTGAAGGTGAACATCTCTTTCGAGACAATATCGGTGCCTTCGCCAATCCCGCGGGCAAACAACTCGGTCATTTCAAACAGCGGGGGGCGGACTTCGGAGTAATTGAATCGCCGCATCACCTCGCGGACGACCTTCTCAAGGTGAATCCACTTGGGGGACTCATCCGGGAGGATATCGAAAGTGCCCTTGATTCGTTGATACTTCATGCTCATCTCCACTCTTCTTCCGGCGCGGCCGGTTGTGCCCGGTGTTCGGCGTCAACATCATTATGGCGACGGCGGGCGCGGAAAGCAATAACGCAAATGCCGGCCAGACAATAGCCGGTGGCATCGGCCAGCCAATCGCCAAGGGAGGAATCGCGATTCGGCACAAACGACTGCACCGTTTCGTCCAATCCGGCGTAAGCCAGGCCGAACACGAACAACAGGAGGTAAGGCCAGAACCGCTTCCGGGACGCCTCAATGCCGGGAAACGCCCGGAAGACCAGGCAGCCGAAGATAAAGTATTCCAGGCAGTGATAGAACTTGTCGATATTGGGAATCTCAAACGACGGCGGCTGGGCATTGGGCATTGAAGAAATCGTGATGATCGCGAGAGCATAGATGATTGGCAAAATCCGGCGCAGCAGCAGTTGTCTGGTCATCGCGTTATATATAGTCTGCCGGAGGCATTTCGGCAATCGGAACAGCCGCCAAAGTGTATATTGAGGGATCGATCGCCACAAGGTCTCCCAGCTTGACTTTAATACGGGTGGCCATCATATTCCCCGCAACCCGAAGACGGGAGTAGGAGATGCGTGCATTAATTACCGGAGTGACCGGCCAAGACGGCTCGTACCTCGCCGAGTTGCTACTCGAGAAGGGCTACGAGGTTTACGGCATGGTGCGCCGATCCTCCACCGAGAATTTCGAACGGATCAATCACATTAAGGACCGCATTCATCTGGTGCAGGCCGACCTGTTCGACCAGATGTCGATGCTGGGGCTGATCGAGGAGTTGCGCCCGGCCGAGGTCTACAATCTGGCCGCGCAATCGTTTGTGCCGACATCATGGTCGCAGCCGGTCCTCACCGGCGAGTTTGACGCGCTGGGTGTGACCAAGCTGTTGGAAGCAATCCGCAAGGTTGACTGCAAAATCAAATTCTATCAGGCGTCGTCATCGGAGATGTTCGGCAAGGTGCAGGAGGTTCCCCAGACCGAAAAGACCCCGTTCTACCCGCGCTCGCCGTATGGTGTTGCCAAGGCATACGGTCACTTCATCACGGTCAACTACCGGGAATCGTATGGCATACATGCCTCGTCCGGCATCCTCTTCAATCACGAGTCGCCGCGGCGCGGACTGGAATTTGTGACCCGCAAAATCTCTTACGGCGCAGCCGCAATCAAACTGGGGTTGACCGACGTGCTGTATCTGGGCAACCTCGATGCCAAGCGCGACTGGGGATATGCCGGCGATTACGTCGACGCCATGTGGCGGATGTTGCAGTTGCCGGAACCGGACAATTTCGTCATCTCCTCCAATGAGAATCATTCGGTGCGCGAGTTCTGCGAGATCGCGTTCGGCCATGTCGATCTGGATTATAGGCAGTATGTCAAGGTTGACCAGCGCTTCGTCCGGCCGGCTGAAGTGGATATTCTCTTGGGAGACTCGACGCACGCCCGCAGGAAACTTGGATGGCAACCCAAGGTTTCCTTCCGCCAATTGGTGGAGATGATGGTCGATGCTGACTTGGCGTTGTTGAGCACAAGACAGAGGGTATGAGAGCATTCATCACCGGAGTGACCGGGTTCGCCGGTTCCCACCTCGCCGAGAATCTGCTCGCTCACGGGATCGAGGTTGCCGGCACGACCTTGCGCGGGGAATCTCGCCGCAACATCCGCGCCATTGCCGACCAAGTCAGAACCATCCAGGCCAGTCTTGAGGACACGGCCATTCTAAAGAAATTCCTCGTCGACTTTCGCCCCGATTGGGTGTTCCACCTCGCGGCCTTGGCGGCTGTGGGACCGTCCTTCTCGCGCCCGACAGAAACACTTGAAGTCAACCTGATGGGAACGGCTCGGCTCTATGAAATTCTTCGGGGATGTAAGTCGACAAAGAAAATCGTGTTTGTGTCCTCGGCAGATATTTATGGCCCCGTGCCGCCGGAGAAAATGCCGATCAAGCCCGACTATCCGTTACGGCCGGTGTCGCCGTACGGAGCCTCCAAGGCGGCCGCCGACATCTTGTCGTATCAATACTTTCGCGCCTATGGTCTGCCGGTCGTGAGGGTTCGTGCTTTCAACCATACCGGCCCGCGGCAGGCGACCGGGTACGTGATCCCCGATTTTTGCTCGCAAATTGCCCGGATCGAGCGCGGACGCAGACGGGGCGTGATCAAGGTAGGCGACTTATCGGCCAAACGCGATGTGGCGGACGTTCGCGATATCGTGGAGGGCTACCGGCTGGCGGCCAAACGCGGCGCCGTCGGCGAGGCGTATATTCTCGCCAGCGGCAAAGCCGACCAGATCCGCAACTATCTGGAGCTATTGACGAAGATGGCAAATGCCGAAATAACAGTCAGGGTCGACCAGGCGTTAATCCGGCCGGTCGAAGTGCCGCTGTTGGTCGGCAACATTACCAAAGCAAAGAAGGAACTTGGCTTCCGGCCGAGATATCGGATCGAGCAAACGCTGCTCGATACTCTGGAATACTGGAGGATGAATTGAAGAATCAATTGGCGGAGAAACTGAAAGACAGATCGGCTGTCGTCGGCGTGATTGGCCTGGGCTACGTCGGCTTGCCGCTGGCGATCGAGTATATTCATGCCGGCTATCGCGTGGTCGGCTTTGAAATCTCGCAAGCCAAGATCAAGCTGATCAACTCCGGAGGCTCGGATATCGGTGACGTGCCGGCGCGCGAAGTGAAGAAAGCCGTCAATGCCAAGAAATTGCGGGCCACCAGCGATTTCTCGCAGATGCGCTATTGTGACGTCTGCACGATCTGCGTGCCGACACCGCTGTCGAAGACGAAAGATCCGGATGTCTCCTACATCCTCACTGCGGTTGCCCAGGTAAAGAAGTTCCTCCATCCCGGAATGTTGGTGGTGCTGGAATCAACTACCTACCCGGGCACGACGGAAGAATTGATTCTGCCCCAGCTGGAGGAAACCGGCCTGAAAGTCGGCAAGGACTTCTATCTCGCCTTCAGCCCGGAACGGGTTGACCCGGGCAACGCCATCTATCAGACCAAGAACACGCCGCGGGTGGTAGGCGGGCACACACCGAAGTGCCAGCAGATGGCGAAGATCTTTTACGAAGCGGCGATCAACCGCGTCCATATCGTCAGCTCGACGCAAGCGGCGGAGATGGTGAAGCTACTGGAAAACACCTTCCGGTCGGTAAATATCGGGTTGGTCAACGAAGTGGCGCTGATGTGCGACCGCCTGAAGCTGAACGTCTGGGAGATCATTGAAGCGGCCACGACCAAACCGTTTGGGTTTATGCCCTTCTACCCGGGGCCGGGCCTGGGTGGCCACTGTATCCCGATTGATCCGCATTACTTGTCGTGGAAGCTGAAAAGCCTGAATTACTATTCTCGCTTCATCGAGCTGGCAGGCGACGTCAACTCGCACATGCCGGAGTATGTGCTGGAACGAGTGACCCGCAATCTCAACCGTCGTAAGCGTTCGCTCAACGGTTCGCGAGTGGTCGTGCTGGGCGTGGCTTACAAGCGTGACATCGCCGATGTCCGCGAATCACCGGCACTGGATTGTCTGAACCTGCTGCAGAAGGCCGGCGCGAAGGTATTCTACAACGACCCGTACGTACCGCGTATCCGCTTTGACGAACACCACCGACTCGATCTGAAGTCGACTAAAGTGACGGCGGCACTGCTCAAGAGCGCTGATCTGACGATTATCATCACCGACCATTCAGATTATGACTATCAATGGATCGTTGATAACTCGCAGGCGGTCTTCGATACGCGTAATGCCACCAAGAAGGTGCGGCGCAATCGCCGCAAGATCGAGCGGTTGTAGCGCACACGCGCAAGTCCGATTGCATTGAATGAGGCCGGAGTCGATCGACTCCGGCCTCTTTGTCTCTGCGTCTACGGTGACAACAAAGGCGCTACCTAAAGGCGACAAATTCGTAAATAGCGTCATATCATGCACTATTCCAAACTGACGATCGCACTTTTGCTCCTACTCTGCGGCACCACCGCAACGGTCGCGCAGACGCCATTTGTGCCCAACGAGAAACCACGATTGGCGGTCGGGCGTGCCCCCGGCGCGATCAAGATCGACGGGGAGATCGACGACGCCGGCTGGAACGGCGCCGCCAAAGCCGAGAACTTCGCCGAGCACACGCCCGGGGACAAGGTGCAGCCCCCGGTTGCGACCGAGGTGTTGGTTACCTACGACGCCGAGGATTTTTATCTCGCCTTCATCTGCTATGACGATCCGGCGACCGTGCGCGTGACGATGCGCGATCGCGACGAGATCTTCTCCGACGATTACATTGGGATCATCCTCGATACCTATGGCGATGCGGCCTGGGCGTACGAGATTTTCGTCAACCCCTACGGACTGCAAGGCGACCTCAAAATGCTGAGTGACGGCGAGGAGGAGATGACCTTCGACATCGTCTTTGAGTCACGAGGAAAGTTGACGGCGCAGGGCTGGCAGGCGGAAGTCGCCATCCCGTTCAGCAGTCTCCGCTTTCCGCATCGGCCGGTGCAGGAATGGCGGGCGACGTTCTGGCGCAATCGGTCGCGCTCCAGCCGCGAGCGCTCCACCTGGGCCGCGATCGACCGCGACGAGCCGTGCTTCCCGTGTCAGTTTGGCTACCTGACCGGCATTGAAGGTGCAGCGCCGGGGAGCCGTCTTGAGGTGTTGCCGTCGCTGGTCGGTTACCAGTATTCTGTTCCTGAAAATTCGGATGATTTGCGCGCCGGACTAAAGCATGAGAATCCCGATGGAGAAGCCTCGCTGAATCTGCGCTATCTGTTGAGTTCCGATCTGACGGCCGACATCGCGGTCAACCCCGACTTCAGCCAGGTCGAATCGGATGCCGCGCAGATCGACGTAAACAACAATTTTGCGCTCTTCTATCCGGAGAAACGACCGTTCTTCCAGGAAGGCTCGGATGTATTCCGCGCCTTCACCGACGTAGTCTACACCCGTTCGCTCAATGATCCCCTGATAGCTGCAAAGCTGACCGGCCGGGCGACCTCGAAAACGACAGTCGGCTACGTTGGCGCACGGGACGAGGTCTCCCCGATCATCCTGCCCTTCGACGAGCATACCGACATTGTAACGGCCGGCAAGAGCGTGTCGAACATCGGCCGCGTACGGCAATCGCTTGGCGAAGATTCCTACGTCGGTGCCATCGTCACCGATCGTCGCCTTGATGACGGCGGCTCGGGATCGGTGGCCGGCGCGGATGTCAGCTTACGATTCCTGAAGAACTATCGACTCGTAGGCCAATTACTGGCGAGCCGCACGGTTGAGCCGAATAATCCCGCATTGTACGGCGCCGACGATGATGCGAGATTCGACCGCGGCCGCCACACGGCAGCATTCGACGGCGAGAAATACTGGGGCAGTTTGATTTACGCCGGGCTGGAACGCGAGGCCCGCGTCTGGAACCTCGAGGTGAGCTACCGTGGCGCAAGTCCGACCTTTCGAGCCGACAACGGCTTCGTTTTCCGTAATAACCAGCGCGAAGGCGACATCTGGACCGGGCTGTTCTTCCGGCCTAATCGCAAGGTCGTGAAGGAAGTCTCAACTTCAATCGCGCTGGGGCGAATCTGGAACTACGCGGGCAAACGCAAGGACGAGTGGGTGTCGCCGGAAGTGGTGTTGCTCTTCCCGGCTCAGACGACGCTCGAGCTGGGATATCTTTTCAGCCGGGAAACCTATCAGGGTATCTTCTTCCCCGGCATTCGTGACTATCGCGTCGGCGTCAGTAGCCGGTTCATCGACGCGATCACAGTCGAATTACTGGCAAAGAAAATCCGTTACATCGCTCGCCGCGTAAATCCTCCGGCGCTGGGACGCGGCTGGGAGTATGAGGCGGTGGCATCTATCAAGGCATTCGAGCGCTTAGTCGTACAGCCGGAGTACGGGTATTCGGAGCTTAGCTTCGCTGACGGGCGCAAGATTTTCGCCGGCTACGTATGGCGAACCAAGCTCAACTACCAGTTCACCCGCGAGTGGTTTCTGCGCTTGGTCTTCCAGTATGACAATTTTGACCGCGTTCTGAACATCGAACCCTTGATCAGCTATAAATTTAACCCCTTTACCATTTTCTACGCCGGCTCGAGCCACAATTATCGCAATTTACCGAACTCTGAAGACCTGGCGCTCTCCGGCCGGCAATTCTTCTTCAAGTTTCAGTATCTGTTGCGTTTATAGCGTCTGGACGTACGCTATCCGTCGCTCATGACGGTTTGGCCAAGTACTTGACCAAATCGCGCCCGGTGGTTATATTTAGAAAGTCCTAACATATCGCGTGTCAGCTGTTAGGGCGGCCTGAGCAGAAAAACGGCAGAGCGGTGTAATACGTTGTGATTTCAAGTCTCCCGACAATTCTCGTCTCGTTTCTCCAAGATCCTTTTGACCGGCGCGCCTTTCATCTGGTGTTTCAGGTCACCCACCGAGAGCTGATTTCGTATTTGCGCCAGCTATCGCAGCGCGGTTATCGGTTGCCGATTGACTGCACCGACACGAAAAACGCTCATGGTAATCTAGCGTACGATATCCTTGGAACGTTTTTCGCGTCGGAAGCGGATCGTCCCTTCCCGGTCATTTTCGGCTTTTTCGTCCGTCACGGAATCACAGATTTCCAGAGTGTCTCCCCGGTACGCCTCGCCGAGCTCTACATGTGGTTGCTTCGTGGTTACACGCTGAAAGAAATCGGCTATATCGCAGCTGATAGTGATCCGCAATTGGCGCGGCTCAAGCGTCGATTCTACGAGGCGCTGGAGAGCCAGTCGATGGCGCTTCTGCGGGAGGTCGAACGTGAGCGATTCTGGTGCCTGCCGCCGGCAGCGGGGGCGATTTCCGGTCCGCTCGCGGCGATGCCGGCGATGCCATTAGCGCAAATCGTGGAACTGGCTTTTTTCGATTCGAAGACGGTTGAGTCCTGGTGCCGCAGTGTCCTGCAGTCGGTTTCGGAACAATCACACCACCCCAACGTCATCAGGGAAATTGACCTGATCGCAGCAGTAACGGCGGTTCATGTGCGCTACATGGTTGAAGAAGCGCCGATGCCTTCGCCGGAAATGAGTCAGATGCAGTTTGTTGCCCGCGAGCAGTTGGAGATAGAATTGAAGGCAACGCTGCAATGGTTCCGCGACGATCTGCTGACCGCGTGTGTGGCCAAGCGGAAGCTGACCGATATCGAGGCAGCCCGCTTTGCCGAAGCTGCCGAACTGTACTTGCGCGATTCCACCAACGGCGGGATCGTGCACCCGGCATCGTATGGCAGCTATTTCCGGCAGGTTCATCCTGTGGAGATCGGCACTCAATATGTCGAAAAATACAAGACGATGTTTGAAACCCTGATCAAGAAGGCGGAGGACCACTTTGCCGAACGGATCAGAAATAACCATACAATCCGGAAGATTTGGAACTATTGGTAATCTGAAGGATCCAGATTAAGTCATGCAGCATCCCACGCGAAATCAACTTGAGAAGTTCGCCGGTGGTGCATCGCCGGACGTCGCAATCTCCCGCCACGTGGAGGAATGCGAGTTTTGCCGCGAGATGATCGAGCGCCTGCGATCGCGGGCGTTGTCCGACACTGAGTTGGAATCCTCGTCGACAACTCCGACGCTGACCGGACAAGCCGAAGCCTGTTTTACTGCTGCTCTTCGCGGCCGGCGGATCGCGCTCAAGGTCTTGGCCCGCCAAGCCCCCAAGGCCTCGGGGCTGCTGGCAGCCGATTCGCCACCGGCGGCGCAGCCGGAAACCGCCGCAGTTGCGACGTTTTTCTCCGAGCATCCGGAGGTCGTCCTGCGTCTGGTTCACGACGCTCGTGCCGGCACCGACCACGTTCAGGTAATTGCCGATGACGCTGCTTTGTTCGACCATGTTCTTGTTTGCCTCCCGCATCGGGAGCGTGAGTTCCTGACCGACAGCGTCGGCAGAGCCCAGATCGATAGCCCGCCGCTGATGAGCCCGGAGGACAGTGACTGGGAGCTTCGTTTACCTGAGGCGGTGTTTGAACTGCCCGAATTCGTCACCGGACAGCCAACAGCCGAAGGGGCAGTTGGGACAATCTTCCAAACAGAACGCGGCGATGGAATTAGGGTGAAGATCGAAGACCAGTCCGGCACTTGGGTCTTGAGCGCCGAGTTGTTGACTCTGGACGGCAGCAGCAAGTTTGCTCCGGCGCGCTTCTACCTGACCACCGGCAGCACCGCTCAAACGGAAGCTGCCGTCACCGGCCGACCGGCCCACTTCACTCTTCCTTTAGTCAAGCTCCCGACAACGCTGCGTCTATTCCGCTGATTATGTCGATCTCGCCACTCGACTTTGCTCGAAGCTGGGAACAAACATGCAGCACACTTCAGGATTGCCCGGCGGCTGATCTGCGCTTGTTGACGCTGGCAGAGTTTTGGCCGCGGTTGCGCCAACGTGTATCCGACGCTGCTTATGCCAGCTACTTCGATGAATTCAGTGATCGTTACCTCCAATGCTATGCCGCGATGCAGACTGCGGACTTTACTCCGGACGAACTGGAGTCCCTCACAGAAGTCGCCGACGAATGCGCTGCCGTGCGCGGCGATACCCGACTTGTCGAGCTGCGCCGGGCGCTCCGGCATCGACGCGCCGGCTTGCTGTTCCAGCTCGGCGACCTTGAAGCGGCGCTGGGGCTCAGCCGCGAGTTAGCCGGCTCGGCGTCGGAGTATGTTCCGGATCAGACTGCCCTGACCGGACTTTACGCGCTCGACTCGCTTCGGGAACTGACCCGGCAGGCGGAGGATCAAGATCCGGCGCTTCACGCGTTACTCAGGGAGATTCTTGACGACTGGCTGTTGGAACACGAGGCAGGTGCTGACAACGCCGTCAATTGCCTTTTTGTCGAGCGGACGGCATCGCCAGCCACGCTTCGCGGACGGATGCGAACGCTACAATGCGACATCGAACTGGGTCGCGATCGTCGCAAAGCCGATGAAGTGACGTTCCAGATGCAGGTCATCGCCGCCGACGACTCCTTCGTTGGCGCCGTACATCAGTCGCTGGCAGCCGTACGCGCCGCCTTGTTGCGACAAGGGGTCAAAATTGCGGATGGGCGCCAGCTCCGGGCAAACTTTCGCGTCACCGGTGCAACCGAGAAGTTCACCGGCGATTCGATCGGGCTCGGAGCAGCGCTGATTGCCTACACGCAGGTTCTGAAGGCGGCAGCGTTGCGCCACGATCGAACGATCGCCTGCGATGCGGCCGTGACCGGCGTCATCAATTCCTCGGGCAATCTAGAACCGGCCAATCCAACGACAATCGGGGTCAAGATTGAGCGCGCTTTCTATTCGCGCGTCCGTTACGTGATCGTGCCGGAGGCCAATCTCGCGGGGGCGCGCGAACGACTGCGGGAGTTGAACGAGCGATACCCGCGCCGGCAATTGATCCTGATCGGCGCGGCCGCGCTGACCGACGTCATTGCCGACCACAATGTGGTACGATCGCAGAAGGTTTGTATCGGCGATTTTGTGGCTCGCCGGGCCGGTCGGCTCGCGCACATGACCTCGGTACAGATTCCGCTGTTGCTGCTGATGCTTGCCTTCCTGCTGGTCCTGCTCTTCCCCAAGCTCAATCCACTCTTCCACTGGAGTCCCGCTTCTCTTGAAATCCATGACACGAAGATCGCGGCACTCAATGATAACGGACAAGGCTTGTGGACCCATGACTTCGGATACCCCATGTACGCGGACTCTCTGCAGTATTGCCTTGGCAATCTGGACTCTGATCCGGAGATGGAAGTTGTCTACATGCCGCGCACGGACTACGCTGTGCCGCAAACCGGCCAGCTATTTGTACTCGATGACGATGGCACGTTGCTATTTCAGCGCGACGGCTGGATTCCCCATGTCTACCCAACCGATGACGTCCCCTTGGGGATCAACAAGAAGGAACCCCGGCCATGTCCCTATCTGGTGCGCTACCAGGGTGACATGGTTATCGTGACCATTATCAATGACATCTATCCGGCTCGCGGTTATATCAAGTTCTGGAGCAAGACAGGCGATCTGATCGGATGGTTGATCTTCTCCGGAACGGCATCACTCTTCTGGGCAGAGGATCATGATTACGACGGCGTTGAGGAGTTTGCCTTCGTCGGCTTCTCCAACCGCATGGGTTGCCAGACCTTCTTTGAACTCGATCCACGCGGGTTAGCGGGTGTCTCACCGCCCTACTGGAATCGCGACATCGACCTGCGCTTTGTCCCGCGCGTAGAAGGCCAGCACTGGGTGTTCCTGCTTCCGTCGCGCGTCATGGAATTCTCGGGAGTGAGGGACTACCAGACCGGCGGCTCCGCATCACATCAGGACAGCTGCCGGTTCAATTACCAGACGCAGGAGGGCCGGCCAATGGATGGGCTTCAAGTCGACTATCAGATTGACTGCGACCTCCGCGTCCGGCAAGTGCTCTTCAGCGATTCCTACGCCAGGAAATTCCGCCAATTGGTTGCCAGTGGGGACTTGCCGCAGGTCAGCCGCACCGAATGGGCCGACACGGTCCGCAATCTCGTCACCTATTATCGCGACGGCCGGCTGGTGACCGAGGGGGAATTGCGCGCCGCTGAAGAAATATCTGCACAATAGTCCGTTTTTGTTCCCACACAATCGCGGTATCGTGACTATTTAGAATCTGTAAGGAGGCAGGAGACTTGGTGCGTGTCCAGGGAGGGATGGGCGCCCCGAGGTACGACTCCAGAAGTTCGAAAAGGCGGGGTATCCTTAGTGCTTCCGCGAGGGAGACCGAAGGAAACCAACACGCCGGCAGCGAGGACTTGCTGCCGGCAGTGTGTTTTTGCCCGATGCCACTTAACTGACAACCAGCCGGAAGCCTTTGCCGTGAATTCCCATGATCGCGATCCGGTCGTCCTCCTTAAGGTACTTCCGCAGTTTGGAGACAAAGACATCCATCGATCGACCGGAAAAATAGCTTTCGTCTCCCCAGACTGCGCGCAAGGCAACTTCGCGCTCCAGCGTCTGATTCTTGTGCAAGCACAATAACCGTAACAAGTCTGCCTCTTTGGGGGTTAGATGGTAACTGGTTGCCGGTGAAGCCAGCGTCTGCCGGGTGTAGTCGAAACGATAGCTGCCGATTTCGAATTCAGTCGGCAATTCCGGTTCGGGGACCGGCTTGCTGCGGCGCAGCACCGCGTCAATGCGGAGCATCAACTCCTCCATGCTGAACGGCTTGGTGAGATAGTCATCACAGCCGATTTTGAAGCCCTCGATCTTGTCTTCCTTGAGCGACTTGGCCGTCAGAAAAATCAGCGGTGTTAGCTCGTCGCGTTTGCGAACTTCCCGTGCGAAACTGAAGCCATCGAGCTTGGGCATCATGACATCGACCAGGCAGAGGTCAAATCGGCGCGGCGTGAATTCCGCCAGTCCTTCCTGCCCATTCTTGCACAGGATGACCTCGAAGCCATTCATCTGCAACTGCTCCTGCAGGATCAGACCGAGATTGGCGTCATCTTCGAGCAGCAAAACTCTACGGCGCATCGTCATCCCCGCTTGCTACTTGTGCCAGGGGTAACGTAATCGTGACGGTGGTGCCTGACCCCGGCGCGCTGTCCAGAGCAATCTCGCCGCCGTGAATTTCGATAATCAGCTTCACGTAGCTGAGGCCGAGACCAAAGCCCTTCACGTCGTGAATGTTCCCCGTCGGCACGCGATAGTATTTTTCGAAGACGTGCTTGCGGTCCGCCTCGCTGATACCGATACCACGATCGCTGACGGTGATTACCAGCTTGTCATCGTGATTTTGCGTGATCACTCTAATCTCCGGTCGCTCGGGCGAGTATTTGCTGGCATTATCGAGCAGGTTGTTCAGCACGTTCGCCAAGTGGAGTGCATCGCCCGCCACCGTCGCCCGATCCGCCCGCAGTTCGGTGGCGATACTCCCCTCGCGGTTTTCCACCTGCAAACTGATACTCTCAACCACCTTGCTGATCAGCGCGTGCATGTCGACGGGGCTGCGCTTGAGTTCATAGTCCCCTTCCTCGAGCACGGCCATCTGCAGAATCTTCTCCACCTGCGTCCGCATGCGGAGGTTTTCGTGCATGATCATGCGGCCATAACGGGTAACCTTGTCGGGTTCGGCGATGACATCCGGTCGCATCATGGCCTCGGCAGCCAGCGACACCGTCGAAATCGGCGTCTTGAATTCGTGCGTCATATTGTTGATGAAGTCGACGATGCGTACGGCCAGTCGTTTCTGCGCCAGAATGATGCGCAGGGCGTAGGCAAAGATCAGGATCACGATTAGTGTAAACAGGATACTCAAGGTTAGCAGCAAAGCCATTTGTCGCCACAGATACGTAGTCCGTTCCGGGAAATACACCACCAGCTCGCTGCGCGCCGCCAGCAGGTCGTGCGGAAAGAGCCGGGTGCGGAAGTCGGAATGTTGAAGTTCGCGCGAATAGTTCGCCGGACGGACGATACGCAAAGAATCGCTCAACCCGGAGGTTACGCCGAACTCATGTTCGAGGTCGATGCCGGCCTCAGCCAGCGAGCGGTCGAGCAAGGCGCCCAGTTTATCACCATCCACGCGCGATTCGATCGGCTCCAGTTCGGCAATGACGAGATTGCTGACAATGCGTTTAACGAAATCACCTTTGGGACTTTGCGTGATCGTCGGCGAGAGCATTTGCACCGCCACACCGGCGCCGCCCTGAAAAACCTGCGCAGTCGAATCGTTGCGATAGACCCACATGAATTGCCCGCGATCCAGATCTTGCCGCTGCAAGTCCACCTGGTAGCTCCCCGGCGTGCGGAAGGTGTCCACCACCACTCGATTGCTTCCGTCGACGCGGTCGTACGCCTGGATGGTCACATGCTGTGGTGCGGTAACCTGATAGGTGAGCACGCCGTTCTTGACCGAGAGCGGCGAACCCGGCGGCAATTCTTCAAAGGAGCCCGGGGCAGCGTCGCGTTCGAGGAGCAACGTCTCAATCCGCAGACTGTCGGACTGCGAGCGCGCCTCGTGTGAGACAAACACCTGCAACTGACCGGAGGGGGGTGTCTTTCCGGCAGCGCCCAGCGCCCAGTCGGTAGTCTCGCCGGTTTCGAGTCGCTGCGAGACTGAACTGAGTGCAGCAAAGACATTCCGGCGGAAGGCCTGATCCTTCTGCTGCATCGCCAGCCCCAAAAGATAGACCTGCACGGAGATCAGTCCGATCAGTGAGATCGTCATCAGCAAGACGATCAATACCACACGACGTCGCGAGAGATTCATGGCTTCGAATATACGGATTCAACTCCGTCGTACCAGCGCTCTTAACAGTTCTTAACAGTTGCTAACACTGATTAACTTCGCCGCCGGCAACCCCGCAGCTACCTTCTCGTACGATGACCAACGAGCACAAATTTCACACGAAGGAGAGAATGCTCATGAAGAGAATAACGCTGGAGATCGTCATGGCGCTGTTGCTCAGCCTCCTGCTGGGAATAATTTTGGATCAAGCCAATGCCGCCGACGACAAGCGACCGGTCATGCGGATGATGAAAGCCGATGACGTTTTCATTCTGCAGGAGACCGGCGCGGTGATCGTGAGCGCCGATAGCGCCCTCAAGATCGATCTGATTGCTCCCCCCGACCAGAGGACGTTCGAGTATCGCGCGGTTGACATGAAACGGGACGACGAAATTCTGATGTTGAACGGCAAGAAACTGACTTCGATCAAGGACTTCAAGGACAGTTATGAGTCGCTGGCAATTGGCGCCGAGGTGAAGCTCGGGATTCGTCGCGACCGGCAGATGATGATCGTGAGCTTCGTCAAATGTGATCCGGAGAAGCTGCCGAAGCACCAGATGCGCATGGGCGCACCCGAAGGCGGGGGCGGGGGAGCAAGTTTCGTCACTCTGGGCGGGGCGGACGGCCAGATGGCGGCATTTCCGGATCTGGGGGTCATCGTCAAGGCGGACGGCGACCGCGTCATCGTAGCGCATGTACTGTCCAACGCCGCTGAAGTCTTTCAGGCGCTGTCGCCCAAGGAGGGCGACGAGATTCTCGAGCTTGCGGGCGCCAAAGTTGCTTCAGTGGGCGATTTTGAACTGCGCTACGGCAAGATCGCCGTCGGTGACTTCGTCGCGCTGACGTTGAAACAGGGTGACGGAACGAAGCAGATCAAGATCAAGAAGCCGGCCGGCACGTCGGCCCCGATGATCATTGAGAAACGGCAATCGCAGTAGCCAATGATGAGATCTGCCGCTGCGTTGATCAGTCTGATCGTGGTGCTCGGGATCGCCGCTGCTCTTGCACAGTCCAACGTTCCCTTCAACCAGCGTGACGACAAATACCGCCTGCTGGGCTTGAAGCGTGCCAAGGAAGCATACGAAGTTGCGCGCGCCGAGTTCGCCCGGCAGGAGGAGATGTTTCAACGCGGCTTGATCACGCGAGCAGAGCTTGATCGCGCTCACAATCTCTTCGCCGATGCGGAAGTCAACTACCAGCAGTCGCTCCTGGCGGTGTTGTTCGAGGAGCAATACATCACGGTTCAGAGTGCGGTCAAGTATCACGGCAAGGACGGCGAACGGCGCGTGCGGTTGACCCTGGCCAACACGTCCGGCGGCAGCCAGGAATTCTACAAGCTGGTCAATCTCGACGATGAGCTGTTTCGATCGCTGCAACCCGGCATTGTCAACAACGTCTATGTCTCTTTGCTCAACGAGGCCGGCGCCACGATCAGCCAGCCCTACGAGGCCAAGATCGGGCAACTTCGCTTCGGCGAGCCGGCAGTGATCGACTTTGCACTGCTGCAGGAACTCGATGCCGTCACGGTGTACATGATCTATGGCAGCGGCACCCAGCGCAGCATGAAGATCTTTCTCCAGAAAGATGTGTCGGTCAACAAAGTGGCAGTGCAATCGGAGCAATTCTCGCAGGAAGTTGAATTGGGCAAGTCGGCAACGTTCGATCTGACACTGGAGCTGTTTTCCGGCGCCGGTAACACGTTCAGTCTGGAGGTCGTCAATCTGCCCGAACAGATTTCACGGTTCTTCAAAGAACCTTCGGGGCAGGCGCGATTAAGTCAGTTCAAGTTCACCGAGAGCACGCACACCAAGCGGGCTGCGCTCGAAATCGGCCTGCCGGATCGCCCGACCGAGTCCGTTACAATCGACCGACCGCTTCCTTTCTACGTGCTGGTGGTTCCGCGTGAAAAGGCCAAAGCGCTCGGCGAGCTCGCGGCCAAGACCTGGAGCGTGGAGGAGATCGAAGCCCTTGATGTCGGCTATGCGCGCCTTGAGGTGCTGCCGCGCGGCAAGGGCAAACTGCTGGTGCGGGCGCCACAGCTCTACTACGCCATTCCGTCCGACGGCAGCGTCGACATGAATCTCGACCTGGTCAACGAAGGCAGCCACCGGCTTGACAATATCGAAGTCAGGTCGGATCTGCCGCTGAACTGGCAGCGCGAAATCACGCCGGCGACCGTGACCAAGCTCGATATCGGCGGAGAACAGCGCGTCAATCTGAAGATCAAGCCCGCCGCCGACGTCGCCGCCGGCAAATACGAAGTGCGCCTGCGTTCGACCGGGCAGTCCAACGGCCAACCGGTCAACGGCGAGGATAAGTCGGTCACGGTGGAGATCCTGCCCGACTCCAATTTCGTCGGGACTGCGCTCTTGCTGTTGTTGATCGTCGGGTTGGTGGCAGGCATCGTCATTTTCGGAATCAGACTCTCGCGCAGGTAGTCAAGACAATCTGATAAAGGAGATCAAAGTGAGCGAACCCACCATGACCGGCACCAATCCAATGCTCGAAGCCGTGCAACTTACCAAGCGCTACGAGGATGGTGTACTGGCGCTTGATCACGTCGATTTCTCCGTTAACCGCGGCGAAATCTTTGCGGTCCTCGGCGGCAATGGCGCCGGCAAGACCACGACTATCAATCTCTTTCTCAACTTTATTGAGCCGAGCGAAGGCGAGGCGCGCATCAACGGCATCGTTACGCATCAAGAACCCCTGCGGGCAAAGCAGTTCGTGGCCTATGTGTCCGAGAATGTCATGCTCTACCCGAATTTCACGGCCATTCAAAACCTCGACTACTTCGCCCGCCTCGGCGGCAAGACGCAGTATACCCGCGACGACTATCGTTCCGTCCTGTTACGCGTCGGTCTGGCGGAGGAGGCACATGGCAAACGGCTCAAGGGATTCTCCAAAGGGATGAGGCAGAAATGCGGCATTGCCATCGCGATTCTGAAGGACGCACCCGCCGTTCTGCTCGATGAACCAACCTCCGGACTCGACCCGCAGGCCGGCCACGATTTTCTCCGCCTGCTCGAATCGTTGCGCGCCGAGGGCAAGGCGATCTTGATGTCGACTCACGACATTTTCCGCGCCAAGGAAGTTGCCGATACCGTCGCCATCATGGACGAGGGCCGCATCATCATGCAACGCCAAGCCGCGGACCTGGTCGGTCAGGATTTGGAAGCGCTGTACATGCAATACATGGCCGGCCACAACGGCGTCGCCGCCTGAGGAGAACGAAGATGCTGTCCACCGTAATCGAAAAGGAAATTCGTGATATTATCGGGACGACGAAATTTGCCGTCATCTTCGGCGCCTGCACGGCGCTGATCCTGATCACCTTCTATGTTGGCGCGCGGACTTTTCAGGCCAACCAGTCCCAGTACGAAGCCGCCAAGGCCGAAAACCTGCGGCAGTTCGAAGGCCTCACCGACTGGTTCAACATTCAGTCGCACCGCGTCTTCCTGCCGCCGGAGCCGGTCGCGGCGCTGGTCACCGGCATCGCTAACGACATCGGACGCACGACCGAGATCCAGGGCCGCGGCGAGCTGTCAGCGCAGGACAGCAAGTTTAATGAGGATCCGATCTACGCCGTCTTCCGCTTCCTCGATCTTGAGTTCTTGTTCCAGGTGGTGTTGTCGCTGTTTGCGATTCTGCTCGGCTATGATGCGATCAGCGGCGAGAAGGAACGCGGCACCCTGAGATTGTCCTTCGCGAACGCAATACCGCGCCACGTCTACATCTTGGGCAAACTGCTCGGAGCCGGCGCCGCCCTGATTCTGCCGCTTCTGCTGGCACTCGGGATCGGGTGTCTGCTGTTGCCGCTGCTGGGAGTTCCGATGACGGGGACGGATTGGGGACGATTGGTTCTGATCATCGGTTCGGGTCTGCTCTATTTTGCGCTGTTCTTATCTCTGGCCATCTTCGTCTCGGCCTTGACGCAGCGATCCTCCAGCTCCTTTCTGCTGCTGCTGGCGGCGTGGATTATGTGCGTGTTGATCGTCCCGCGCGCGGCCGTCGTTTTGGCCGGACGGGCGGTTGATGTGCCGTCGGTGGACGAGATCGCATCGCAGAAGATGCGCTTCCAGATGCAGCAATTTCAGGAGGATCGCGAGAACTGGAAGAACTTCAAACCGGGCAATCAACACGATCCCGAGGCTACGATGGCCGAGTTGAATCGCTTCATGGAAGAAGCCGCGGAAAAGCGCGACAACAAAATCAAAGAATTTTCCGAGCGCCTCAATGAGCAACGCTCCAACAAACAGCAGGAGCAAGAGCGGCTCGCATTTGCCCTGGCCCGCATTTCGCCGGCGGCTTCCCTTTCGCTGGCACTTACCAACCTGGCCGGAACCTCGCTCAACCTCAAGCAGCATTACAAGGAGGAGGCCACCGTGTATCAGGACGGTTACGCCAAATTCATAAAGGAGAAGACCGGAAGTGTGCCGGGAGGGCGGATGATCGTCGTCCGTTCCTTGTCCGACGACGAGAAGGAACCGGAGCCAATCGATCCGACCGAAATTCCC
>CAZFNN010000023.1:17113-48434 GCA_964520555.1 uncultured Ignavibacteria bacterium | reverse complement strand
GACAAGCCCCTCCCCTACGAGTTGTCCCCTCGCCCTCTGGGAGAGGGGTCAGGGGTGAGGGTGCTGTCTATCCAGCGCTATCTTCTTCTAAAGCCCATCGTACTTCGGCCCGCCGCCACCTTCCGGAACCACCCACGTGATGATCGCATACGGATCGGCGATGTCGCAGGTCTTGCAGTGCACGCAGTTCGAGGCGTTGATCTTCAACTGCTTCCCGCCGTTGTGCTCCTCCATCTCGTACACCTGCGCCGGGCAGAAGTACTGGCACGGATTGCCGTACTCCTCCACGCACTTGGTCGCGCAGATGTTTAGATCGGCCACATGCAAATGCGCCGGCTGGTCTTCGTCGTGATTCGTGCCGGAGTAATACACCGAATCGAGCTTGTTGAAAATCATCTTCCCGTCCGGCTTCGGCCGCCACTGCTCCGGCTGCGGTCGCTGCGTGCCGAAATACTCCCCCGTCTTGCGCATGCTGAGATGATCCTCGCTCGCGTCCGGACGTACGCCGAATCCCCGGAAGAAATGCTTGAACACGAATCCCGGCGCCGACCACACGCCCCGTTCAAACATGAAGTGGAAATTCCGCTGCCCGTACATCTCGCTGTAAATATAGGAACTCCGCCACTTGCGGTCGAACGCCGCCAGCTTCGCCTCCGAGGTATCTCCGGCTTTCAGCGCCTCGAAAATCGTCTCTGCCGCCAACATCCCCGATTTCATCGCCAGATGTATACCCTTGAGCCGCGCCGGATTCAGAAACGCGCTGCTGTCGCCGACGATCAAGAATCCGTCGCCATAATTCTTCGGAATCGACCAGTACCCGCCCTCCGGAATCGCTTTCGCGCCGTACCGCACCATTTTGCCCGGTGCCAATAACCTCGCGATATACGGATGCTGCTTCATCTTCGAAAACAACGCCTGCGGCTCGGTAAACGGATTGCGGTAGTTCAATCCCACCACCAGCCCGATCGACATCAACGTATCCGATAAATTGTAAATGAACCCGCCGCCGAAGGTTTGCATGTCGAGCGGATACCCCATCGTGTGAATCACCTGCCCCGGTTTCAATGTCCCCGCCGGAAATTCCCACAACTCTTTCACCCCCGTCGTGTAGTTTTGCGGATTGCGATCGGCGTCGAGACGGTTGTTCGCAATCAACTTCTTCGTCAATGACCCGCGAACCCCTTCGCCCAGTACCGTCACCTTCGCTTTCAGATTCATCCCCGGCTCAAACGCGGCTTTGCGTTCGCCTTCCTTGTTGATCCCTTTGTCGTCGGTTTGCACGCCCACGACTTTCGTGCCATCCATCAACAGCTCGGCGCCGGCGGTTCCGGGGAAGATCTGGCACCCGCGCGCTTCCAGTTGCGCTCCCATCCAGGTTGTCAGTTCGTTGAGCGAGATGATATAGCATCCGTGATGGTGCATCGACTTCGGCACCCACGGCACCGCAAACTTGCTGCCTTTGGTCAGATACAGCATGCTGTCGCCCGTCACTTTCGTCTTAACCGGCGACCCCAGTTCCTGATGATTCGGGACCAACTCGGCAAGTGCCACCGGATCCAGCACCGCACCCGAGATCGAGTGCGCGCCCACATGCGAACCCTTCTCGATCACCATGATCACCGCTTCCCCCAAGCTCCCGCCGGCTGCCGTATCCTGCTCGATCAGGTCCATCAGCCGCCAGGCGCAGGCCAGATTCGCCGGCCCGGCCCCGACCAGCAACACGTCAACTTCCATCTCTTCGCGGATGACTTCTTCGCTCATTGCCTTGCCTCTATCATCACCAAGTCAAATTCACCAACACAAACTTTGTCCCCCATGATAACCGCCAATCTGCATCTGCGATAGGAAAAACCGAGCCGCGCCGCTCCGACTTTGCCCCTTGACTTGCCCCCGACCGCCGCTATAATTGCCCTTGCAGCTTCGTCGGGGTGTGGCGCAGCCTGGTAGCGCGCTTGCTTTGGGAGCAAGATGTCGTAGGTTCAAATCCTATCACCCCGACCATGACTGTTCATTCCGCCTGTAAAATAGCCCGTCCTGTCGCCTATCCCGACATTAACTGGACAAAATGCTCCCGCTTTCACAAGCCGTTGCAGCTCTTGCTTGTGTTCTGACCCTAAGCTGCCGTCATCGCCATCCGTGTCGACTTTTCTGACACAATTGCGCCGGTATTCCACTTTCGGCACCACAACTCGTTGAGCCGCAACAGCACTAAATTGGGCACTCTAATTGCATAGAACGAAGCGGTTGTACTATGCTATCTACTTTTCGGGAGATACCTCGAATGAAGACCTTACTTCTGCTTGCTGCCATCGCCCTCCTATTTTGCGTCCCCGCCTTCGCCGTCAACTGGAACTTCTACGACTTCGGCGCGACCGAATTCGATGAACACAATAACACCTCGGAAATCAGCTACCCGAGCGGCATCGGCTATCTGCCCTCGCCCGGAACGCTCGGCGGCGGCGGCGAAGCCTACGATCTGGAGGGCCTCAACTGCTTTGTCAGCGACTCCAAGATCTACATCTCGCTGACCAAGTCTTTCAATCTCGCCGCCTGGTCAAGCGATTGGGGCCGCAGCTACGCCGCCGGCGACCTGTTCTTCGGCTTCGAAGACAACAAGTATGATTATGCCATCAACCTCGCGACGGGCCAACTCTTCGACGTCCAGACCTACAACCTGATTCCGAATATCCCCGGCAGCTACTACAGCTACACCTCGATTCGCAACGCCGCCGGCGCGTTCTCGGTCGCCACAGGTGATGTCCTCGGCACAGCGGATATCCTCACCACCGAGTACCTCAACTACGAAACCGGCTACCTGCTCCCCGGGACCGGCAACACTTATGTCACCGAGATTTCGTTCAATATTGCGGACCTTGGCGTCGATCCCGGCAACTACAGCAAGCTCACCTTCCACAACACGGTTGAATGCGGCAATGACTTGCTCGAAAAGGATTTTGAGTCGGTGCCCGAACCGACGACAATCATGCTCCTGGGTCTCGGCCTGCTTGGTCTCGGTGTCGCTCGTCGTAAATTTTAGATTTCCGTTTTACCTCGACGCCACTGGAAGCCGCCCCGCTTGGGACGGCTTCTTCATTTTCTCCCGCACCCACCGCTTGGACTCTGCTGCGTCTCTATATACATTACCCTCGTGTTGACAGCTCGACTCTCCCTCGGCCTCGCGCTGCTGCTTGTTGCCATCGACGGCGCCCCCGTGCGCGCCTTCGACAATTCCCGCCTCGGTCTCAATCTCTTTGGCCTCTCCTATCACCTCGATCGCCGCGATCAATCCGGAGAGCGCTTCAACGAATTCAATCCCGGCGCCGGTGCCAGTTTCATCTTTCTGGAACGCGGCAAGTCGCACTACTCCATCGAGGGCGGCATCTTTGTCGATTCCTTCCACAAGCGCGCAACCTATTTCGTGCTGGGTTACGAATACGATTTGTTTAAGTCGGTCGGGATCGGCTTGGTCTTTGGGATCTACGACAGCCGTACCGTCTCCTCCTCCGGAGCCATCGTCGCCGCTGCCCCTTTTGCGGCGATTCACTACCGCCGCCTTTGCCTGCGCATTGTGCATCTGCCCGAATTCCCGGGCATCAACCCCTACCCCTCATTCGCTAGTTATTTGATTTTCGCCCTCGGCTCGCGCCCGCCGGCAAAATAGTCCATTCGCCTACGGACAGCTCGCGCACGGCGCCGGACCGCCGGCAAAGATGTACGTGATCAGGTACACCGCATCCGAGATCGTGATCATCCCGCTGCAATCCGCATCGCCGCCCTCCTGCGGCACCGGCGCCGGACCGCCCGAGAAGATGTGCGTGATCAGGAACACCGCATCCGAAATCGTCACGCTCTCATTGCCGTCGGCATCGCCACACACGTACGAGGTCACCGTAATCGTCCGCTGGTCGCTGCTGAACTGATCCGCCACCGTCACCGTGAATTGCGACACCAGCGGCAGCGCCGGCAGCGTGCCGCTGACCGTGTCGTTGCTTTCGGTCAGCCAAGCCGGCAAGCTGCCGTAGCTGATTGTATGTGTCACGTCATCCGGATCGGTGAAATTCGGATAGTATGAGAAGGCCGTCGCCGTCTGCACGAGGAAACTGTCGGGCGGCGCGATCACCGGCGCGGCATTGACGTTGAACTCGAACGCCCCGGCCTCGCCGATATACGGGCACGTCCCGACCTTGCCGAGCGCGTCGGCTGCCTTGACGAAATACCGGATTTCGCTCCCCGGCGCCTGCGCCGGGATGAACGCCTCAAAGGAATCGGGATACGCCGTCGCCGTCAGCGGCACCGAGGCAAACGCTCCGCCGTCGACGCTGTAGTAAACCTTCAGGGAGTCTGTCAGCAACGCCAAGTGCGAGTGCGCATACAGGAACGCGCTTACTCGATAAGGATTGACCGTATCTCCCGTCGTTTCGAGCGGAATATGGTCGACATACATCATGTTGCGATCCGAAATCCCCATCGCCCGGCAGTGGATCGCATCATCAGACAACCAGGAGCCCGTGAAACCGAGCACTTCGTATCCCGGCATGGCATCTTCATAGGTCTGAATCGCGTCATCGTCCCAAGCATTCGAAAACGTCGGCACGAACACCTTCTTGTTCAAAATGATGGAATTCGTATACGCCGTTCCCGACGGACAGAAAATCCGCACCACCTTGTACGGCTTGCCCCACGGCCCGATCATCGCGGCCCATTGCGCCGCCCGGGCATTCAACCGTGAGTAGTCCGGATCGCTGGGCGCCACGTCCTTGATCAGGATCGTATTCGGGTTCAGGAACTTGGCCCAGCAGTCAATGTGGTGAATCCCGCTGGTCTGAACATAATCCATCACCGCGTAGTCATTGCCAGTGTAATCCAGCATGATGGCATCCACCTCGGCCGGCGTCAGGCTCGGGTTTTCGTCATAGACCATCTCTTCCGACGAGGATAACCCGTGCGCATTGCTCATGTGGTTTCCGCCGGTGTGCGTCAGCGGCATCGCGTAAACCGGAATGCCCCAGGCTGCGCCGACGATCCCCGGAATCAGATCATCCTGCGGACGCGGACGATTGTAGATATGGTCGATAAATCCCAGGTTGCCGCTGCCGTCGAAAATCGACCACGGGCCGTAGTCGCGCGTCCAGATCGAATTCGTGGCGGCGATGATAAACTGGGTGTTGGCCATGTTCACGCCGCCCGAAGTGTACGTGCTGATCGCCGAGGTCTGCTGCGACGAACTGCCCACGATCGTCACGACCAGCAAGTCCTGCGACATCTCCGCCACCAGGCTCACCGGTATTCCCAGCGGCCAGCGAATCAACACCCGCTCGCTGTGTTCCCATTCGGCGCAGGTGCGCATCACGCCCGGCGGCGGCGCCGTCGGCTGGAAGTTCCTTCCGATTTCGTGCAGCCGCGTCTTCTCCTCTTCGGTCAATCCGATCGGGAGAAAAGCCTCGGTCTCTTCCGCCAGCAACGGCGCGGCAAAGTTCATCATCAGGCCCAACAGGGCAACGAGCGTTAGGAGTCTATGCATTTTGAGTCCTATCTGGTTGTAATGACTCGGCAGTAAGTTTCAGATCAGGTAAATCGGTCTTTTCCCCAAGATAACCGGAAATCGCAATTCGTCAACCCTTTATCCGGATCGAGCGGATCGAGGGGATCGAGGCAGCCGCACCGGCTGCGCCCGCGCGGCTCGCAGCCGTGCGCTGCCCGCGGAACTTCAAGTTGACAAGCCCGTTGCAGAAGAATAGACTTAAAGCACACCACGCCCCCGTAGCTCATTCGGATAGAGCATCTGCCTTCTAAGCAGAGGGTAACAGGTTCGAATCCTGTCGGGGGTGTTTGGACCGAAAGGGAAGAGTAATGAGAACCAATGGACAAGAGTCTGACGATTCGAGGCTAGTCGACTTACCTCAAACAAAAGTCGTCGCAAACAGCAGGAACTTATTTGACTACGCAAATCGGGTTCTGAAGTACTTCGAGGACTTTAAGCAGACCATTACTGACAAGGGATTGGTCTCTTACCCACCGAAGCACTATGAAGTATTTCTCCTCACTAGTAGTACTCAAGTCGAGCTTAACTTCATGTCTTCACTCCGACTTCTCGCAGAAGGACACGTGATCGAAGCCTTCATACTCCTGAGGACTTCATATGAACTTCTGATCTTCATCTCGTACATGCTAAAAGACCCAACAGGTCGAGGAAGGGACTGGGAAGATTACAATGTAGTCTACAGAATCAAGAGTCTTCAGCGGGCGACGAAAGTAGGTGACGTTGAACAAAGCCTTTACCAAGACGAGCTCAATAGACTCCTGAATCAGAACAAATCAGAAATCGACAAGTTTACAAGACCCAAGCACTTAGACAATCCGAAGCTTCTGGAGCGAAAATACTACGCAAACTGGACTCGGCGGGCTTCAATCAGAGACATCGCAGTTTGCGCGGATCAAAAAGATCTATACGACCAAGAATATGAGTACTTCACGCTCTATGTGCATCCGACGAGCGAGATTTGGAATCGCTACTTTGTGTTCTCAGACGAGGGTAAGTTCATTGGTCTTGGGCCAGTGCTCGACGCGACCAAAAAGGAGGTTCTGCACACAATTCAAGCGGGTTCGTACTCACTCCTGCTCCTTGTGGAATTTCTCTGCAAACACTTTCAATTGAAGCTTGAAGAAGAACACAGTAACTTATGCGTTGAGCTTAAGCAGATCACGGAGCAACTAATGGAGGCAGAGTAGGAGCCATTGAGACTTCAATAGCAGCGGCTCTTGAAAGGTGTTCGCTTATCGTTCGCAATTCGTTCAGCACGGGGTGGATTAATTCGCGCCCTAACGGCTCAAAGTTGGGAACCCGCTACAAAGCTTGTTGACTGGATGCGTGCTTCGCGAGCATCTTGGAGGTATGCCGACCCTGCTTAAAGAGCTTCCGCCTGCATTTGACGCAGCGCGAGTTGCCCGATATCGTCACTTGTTGAATCCCGACGGGTGAATTCAATGCCATTCTGTATCGACCATTTTCGCGAACAGGTCAACCGCCTGACAACGGGCGTCACGCGAGACAAACTGCGCCAGGCTTGCGACACATATAGCACCTCAAGGACTCCTGGAAGACGAGCAATCGCCATGCACGACCTAATGCATATTCTCGACAGTGAAGTCGCCCGACCGACCCGTCAGGAGTTGATGGAATCTTGCGGTCGACACTGTATCGGTACTACCATTACGGAGAAGGCACTTGAGCTGCGGGCGAAGGCGAAGAGCGTGGATGATCTGTTGGCACGACTTAATGAAGCCCATATTGGCGGCAGCTTCCTGCGTCGCGAAGGTGAGATCATCTACGCTGAGTATCAGCGCTGTTACTGCGGGTCGGTGAGCAGGACCAGGAAGCGGTTTTCTCCAACATACTGCTATTGCTCCTGTGGGTGGTTTCGGCAGCTTTTCGAGGCGGTATTCGAGCGATCGGTTCGCGTGGAACTCCTGGGCTCAATAATTCAGGGAGACCCTTGCTGCCGTTTCAAGATTCACTTTCAATGATGGTCATTCATACGGGTCGCCCCCTGAGACCTCCTCTTTTCATCGAATTCTCGCACTCCGCACAATTCCGACATCATCGCGAACACTTGCCGACTGCACTTTGCACTGTCATCGCGAAAAGCCGGTAGCCCACCCGCAGCGACGTTGCCACGGCGGAATGGGTTGGTAGAGGATTCTGTGGCTGCGAGGTTGAATGCCGAACCTGACAGCGCGAAGGGTGGGGTCGTTGGAATCTGTAGCAGAGCAACCCAAATCTCGCGATGACTGGCCAGCAACGCTCCGGGTGGACTACCGGCTCTACGTCTCGCCGCTGCACGCTTCTGGGTTTCGCTACCTCCAGTGAGGCCTCAGTATCTCGTGCGCCCGCGCCGTTCGTCCCAAACTACTCGCGGCGAGAGGTTCGTTCCTGCTTACACCCTCAATCTACTCCGACTTCAGCGAAGCTATGTCGATCGTGAAGCGGTACTTCACGTCCGACCTGAGCATCCGCTCGTAGGCCTCGTTGACTTTCTGAATCGGAATCACTTCGACATCGGCGGTGATCTTGTGCGAGCCGCAGAACTCCAGCATCTCCTGGGTCTCGGCGATCCCGCCAATTAGCGATCCCGAAACGCTGCGGCGTCCGAATATGAGACCCATGGCTGCGAGTGGTGCCGGTGTGTTTGGCGCGCCAACGAGGGTGAGATTGCCGTCTCTCCGCAGAAGGGCGATGTATGCGTTGATGTCATGATCGGCGGACACTGTGTCGAGCATAAAGTCAAAGCTCCCTGCGTGCTTTTGCATTGCTCCGGCGTTTCGAGAGAGCACAACTTCGTCAGCACCCAGACGGAGCGCGTCGTCCCTCTTGTTATCTGAAGTTGTGAAAACAACGATGTAGGCACCAAAGGCGTGCGCCAGTTTCACGCCCATATGGCCCAATCCGCCCAGGCCGATGATACCGACCTTCTTCCCCTTCGTGACACCGGCATGACGCAGCGGCGAATAGGTCGTGATGCCCGCACACAGTAGCGGAGCGGCGCCGGCCGGATCGAGATTCTTGGGAACGCTCAGGACGAAGCGCTCATCGACGACCACGCTTTCGGAATAGCCGCCGTAGGTGACAGAACCTTGGATGTGCTTGTCGGGAGAATTGTACGTCAAGACCATGTTGGGACAGAATTGCTCGAGCCCATCCCTGCACTCCGGGCAGGTTCCGTCGGAGTCGACCATGCACCCGACTGCGGCAAGGTCGCCGGGCTTGAATCTGGTTACTGCGGAACCGACCTTGGTCACACGGCCCAGGATCTCATGGCCCGGAACAATCGGATAGGCAACGGGTACCGGAGCCCACTCGCTACGAACCAGGTGTAAGTCGGAATGACAGATTCCGCAAAAGAGGATCTCGATTTGAACATCCTTCTCCGTCGGCTCGCGCCGAGCTATGGTCGTGTGAGCGAGAGGGGAGGTTGCGCTGGCGGCAGAGTATGCTTTGGCTTTGTACATGATTAATTCCTCATGAGAATGTCGCTTCAACTCTCGAGTATACACAACCAGTCCCGATCACGATACCGCCAAATTGAAAAACCCCGAGTAGCCGGTATCCCACCCGTAGCGCTGTTGCCCCGGCGCATTACGTCAGTGAAGGATTCGCCGGTTGCGGCGCAAAATCCCGGATGCGCTCCGGGTGGACTACCGGCTCAACACTACCGGGCCTGGCTCGCTTCCACTCCTCTCACCCCTCCCCAGGGGCGCAAGACGGGGTGGGTGATCGTTCTTCGAACAATATCCCGGTTACTGCGTACAACGAATGACAACATCGATCCATATTACTGAAAGGAGCCTCGATGCCCAATACCGTCCGCTTCCACCGCGTCTTGAAAGCCGCCCCGGACCGCGTCTACCGCGCCTTCCTCGACCCCGACGCCATGGCCAAGTGGTCGCCGCCGCACGGCTTCACCGGCAAGGTTCATCAGCTCGACGCCCGGGTCGGCGGCACCTATAAGATGTCGTTTACCAATTTCTCCACCGGCAAGAGCCACGCCTTCGGCGGCACCTATCTCGAACTCGTACTCAACGAACGGATCAGCTATTCCGACAAATTTGATGATCCCGCTATGCCCGGAGAGATGCGTACAACGATCAAATTGCGGAAGGTGTTCTGCGGGACGGAACTGGAAATCGAGCAATCCGGTTTGCCCGATGCCATCCCGCCGGAGGCTTGCTATCTTGGCTGGCAGGAATCGCTGACGCTGCTGGCGCTTCTGGTCGAGGCCGAGATCCCCGATTCGATGTAGCGCCCGAGTTTCCCGATTCGATACAGCGACGCATTCGAATATTCGCGCTCAGTGCTTGAAGAACCCTTTCGCCGCACTCGTAGGTCAGGATCCCTGCGATCCTGACGCGATGTCAACTCCCCCCTCTCCTCCTGGGAGAGGGGCCAGGGTGAGGGCCTTCGCAACGCCCCGAGTCTCTCGTATCCGGTGGGTCGGACATTCCTGTCTGACACTTCCACAACGGATCACTCTCCGACAGACAAGAATGTCCATCCCACCTTCGCTGCTGAACCGCCGACGAACCCCCCTCTCCCCTTGGGAGAGGGGCCGGGGGTGAGGGCCTTCGCAACGCCCCGAGTCTCTCGTATCCGGTGGGTCGGACATTCCTGTCTGACACTTCCACAACGGATCACTCTCCGACAGACAAGAATGTCTATCCTACCGCCGCTGCTGAACCGCCGACGCCCCCCTCTCCCTTTGGGAGAGGGGCTGGGGGTGAGGGCCTCTGCCGAATAATCTCAACCGGCCCGCCTTCCTTCAATCCCTGAAGAACCCCGGCGGCCGAAACCTGAATCCCAACTTGTGTACAATCGTTCGAGCCCGGATCGACTCCACACCCACCGCGCTGTACTTAACTCGCCACTCCTGCAATCTGCTCGTCACCGGACTCCACGTATGGATCAGGACTTCCGCGACACTGTTCGTCGTGTCCACGCGCACGGCGTTACGGAGATTCTGCAGCAGGCAAAACGCAAGCGTGTCAACAAAGACATCTTCACCATTCGGTAGAGTACTTCCCGGTAAGGGGCAGACGATAAACGGCTCACTCAACCTTTCGGCCAAGTTTGGACTGCTCGCGGCAACCATGTACAGATTTCGATCGGTCATTAGCTGCGAATACTGCCGAACATCGTCAACGCTTGTCAGAAACAGCGTTGGATACTCCCAGCTGATCAACATGATCGTTTCTTGTGCCAACTCGAAGTACTCGGCATCGGTTCGAACGGAACTTCCGACGCCGTCCTGCAAGTATCGATTCACCAGACTCAATGCTACGGAGTCTCCCTCAGCCAAGTCACGAATTGTTCCCACGTGAGTGCATTCGTAGCCACCGGTCGCGGAATGCAAGAGTGGAACGTAATGGGGTTCCAGTGGGTTCTTTACGATCACGATGGAGCAATTGAAGTGTGTGAGCTCCTGTGCCGCGACGATTCCCCAACCGGTCGAGTCGCGAGTGAAAAGCGGACAGTAGTCCCATGTTGGAATGTCTGAGTAATTGACCCACCTCAGTTGCCGGTCGCTGGCAAGTACTTCCCAACTGCCGCGCAGATAGCGCGCGACTCGCATTCGCAGCACGGAAGTCGAATCCGAAGACACGGGATTCATTCCGACTGAAGTCAGAGTCACGAGACAGAGTGCCAGCGTCAGCAACCAAGTCTTTGACACTATCATATGCGCACCACCTTCAACTGCAACCGCTCAGGGAAAGGCAAACCCGGTTCCGGCAAAATCTGTAAGGAAATCGCAAGTATCGATCCGCAGACCGTTTGCGTCGACCGAGACACGCCACCGGATGAGCATGCCTTCGCTCGGCGACCAGGTTACGCGCGTGAAGCACTGACCTGCGCACTCTCGATTGTCGGGAATCGGTGAGCATGCCAGCGAGTCACATTCCCTTTGCCATGCGGTCAACGAGTCGGTCGAATCCGCGAACGCCTTCAGCTTTCTCATCGAAACACCCGAACACCTTGCCGAGCCTATGATCAAGCACATCGAATCATCTTCCGCGACCTTCTCCCACAACCGATGGCCATTTATTGCAGACGAAAGTTTCGTCAAGTCACCGCACTCTTCAAGAAAGAACACCGGCAAGTTCGGGGAGAGGATAGTGATAACGGATTCGATACAATTCGACGCCGCTGCGAAATCGCCGTTGGCAACATTGACATAGTCAGCATTGACGTAGGCCTCAAGATCGAGCGAATTCTCGAATTCCTTCGACTGCTCCGTAGTGGGGTCGTAGGCAATCCATCGAAAGATCCTCCCAGTTGACCCCAACTCATCTTCCATGATCACCACCAGGTAGTATTTCGATTGCAGGCAGTCGCAGGAAATCACGTCGACAACCGAGAGTCGAGCTAATGCTGTCTCCGAGAACTCGCATCTGTCAGTCTCGAGCAGCGAATCCGGCACACCCGTTCTTCTGATCTGCTTGAACCCGTACCAGTTTCCGAATCCGTATGATAGCCTGAGCTGGGCGGGATCATTCGTCTCGCCGCCAACTTCCCCGCCGACCCACACACACACCAGAACCGCGCACCAGATCAACCTTGCCTTTGTCATCCCCGAACCCTCGCGCACTTTTGATCGCTCCCTTCCAATCTACTCCCTCCCCCTCCCGTCCGACAGCAAAATCCGAGCCCCATCGTCCAATCACCGCATCCGTTCCAAAAAATCTCGTGTCGCAACGTTTTCTTTCCCAACCGCTTAGGTCACGCGTACCAATTCTTGCGAAACCTCGTTGTGTTATGCTTGTACATAGATTAGCATTTAATGTCGGACTCTACTGCACCCTCAGGCGCCGGCGCACTCGCGTTGCGGTACCCGTATCGACCTGTTCGTCGATTCCGCGCGGCCGGTCTGAGATCGCCAGTTCCTCAATTCGTTGTTCTGGAGGAAACAATCCGATGGGCAAAAGAAACGAAACCAGTTTTCACTCTCCCCATAGGAGGACCTCATGAAGTATAGGATTGCCGTGCTCGCAACCGCCGTCGTCGCGCTGATCATCGCCGTCGCCGGTTGCACCGACAAAGAAACCCAGGCGCTCTACCAGACCGCCGTGCAACAGATGGCGGCGCAGGCCGACACGATCCGCACCCTCAAGTCGACGATTCAGACCAAGAACGACAGTCTGGCGCAGTTGGCGACCAATATCGGCACCGCGGATCTGCGCGCTGACAGCCTGCACGAGAAACTGCGCAAGACCGCTGGCTATGCCTCCAATCTCAAGAAGGAACTCGCTACACTGCAGGATGAGTGTTCCAAGCGCGAGGCCGAACTGCTCAGCGGTATCCGCGAGCGCGACTCCGTGCTGACGGAAATCGATGCCATCTTCTCTGATACCAACGTCACGCTGACCAACGTCCGCGGCGAACTGACTGACCAGAAGTCGCGCACGCAGTGGTATTCCGACCTCGTCAGCAAGATTCGTCCCTGGTACAAGAAGTGGAAACACGACTCCAAACGCAGCTTCTTGAAAGTGCTGTTCGCCGCCGGCAAGGCCAAGACGCCGGATTTCCCGGAACCGAATCTCGACAGTCTGATTGCGCCGTGGGATACGATCCCGAAAGCCACTCCGCCGCCGACCGACACCAGCAAGGTGATTCAGTTGCGCAGCGAGAAGGTTGACGCGGGCGCCGTCCCGCTCTTCGTCCGCCGCGATTAGGCAATCATGGCGAAGACAAGCCCCTTCGCCACGGGCCGCACGTCACAACGATTCTTCCCATTTTTCGATCACTCCTCCCCTCTCCCTCTGGGAGAGGGGTCGGGGGTGAGGGCGCTACGTGTTATGCGACGCCAAGAGTCCCTTGCAGTGCGCCGTCAGGAATCCCTTCCTGACGGCCCCGAATCGGTAGGTTAGACATTCCTGTCTGACACTCGTCTGAACCATCACCACACGACAGACAGGAATGTCTATCCTACCTTCGCCGTTGAACCGACAACCATCTCCCCTCTCCCTCTGGGAGAGGGGACAGGGGTGAGGGTCTTCGCGCCGCATCTCGATTCTACGCGCCCATCACCGCCATAGAGTCATTCCCCTCTCGAGAGGGGTGGATCGAGCCCGCCCCACCGGGACCACAACCATCGTAATGCCTCCGCTCGTTTCAACTCCACTCCTGTCTCCCATCATGCGGGCTCGAGACGGGGTGTGTCGCGATCTCTCTCTCCAACGAGTTCCGCAAGGCAGGTCTCCCGTCTTCACTAAAACCGACATAAAATCTGGATTCCCGCCTGCGCGGGAATGACGCTGACCCCCCTCTCCCTCTGGGAGAGGGGTCGGGGGTGAGGGCGCCCAATTCTCCATAGCATTTTCCCCGCGCAGTCCTTACCCTTCCCCCAATGTCCGACTCCTTCAACTACTACCGCTCGCGCCTCGCCGCCGAGAAACTCAAGATCTGCTACGCCATCGCTGCGCCGCGCGTCCGGCAGTATCTCGAAGCCGAAATTCAATACGTCCTTGAAGAGATCGCCGGCGCCCGCTTGGTCCTCGAACTTGGCTGCGGCTATGGCCGTGTGCTCCAGCGCCTCGCACCGGCCGTCAAACTCGCCATCGGCATCGACAACTCCCTCGACTCGCTCTTGTGCGCCGCCGACGAACTCGCCGGTCTCGACAATTGCCGCCTGCTCTGTATGGATGCCGCCGCTACCGCCTTTCGCGACGACCAGTTCGACCGCGTCATTTGTATCCAAAACGGTATCTCCGCTTTTCATGTCGATCGTCTCACTTTGATGCGCGAAAGCCTCCGCATTTGCCGCCCCGGCGGGTTCGTTCTCTTCTCAAGCTACTCTGAGAAGTTCTGGAGTCACCGCCTCGCGTGGTTTGAACAGCAGTCGGCGCACGGACTGCTCGGACCGATCGACTACGCCCGCACCGGCAACGGCAACATCGTCTGCACCGACGGCTTCACCGCTTCCACCTGCACCCCCGACGAATTCCACCGACTCGCTGCTGCACTTAATCTCGACGCCGCAATCACCGAAATCGATGATTCCAGCATCTTCTGCAAACTGACCAAACCGTAGGTCAGGATCCCTGCGATCCTGACAGCCACCACGGTGGGTCGGACATACTTGTCTGACACTTTTCTAAATGATCACCACACGACAGACAAGAATATCTATCCTACCGTCGCCGTTGAACCGACGACCATCTCCCCTCTCCTTTCGGGAGAGGGGTCGGGGGTGAGGGTCTTCGCACCGCCGCGAATCTCTTACCATCGGTGGGTCAAAAATTCCTGTCTGACACTCCCTCAAGTAATCCCTATCCGCCAGCTCGATCAGGACTTCGACATCATCTGGATGGAGAAATTCATCTGACTTGAAACGGACCTACTCATCTCCTGTCAACACCGGCAGTCGCGCCGATGCTTTTTGCTGCTGTTCCTGAAGCCGTCTTTCTTCGTCCCGACGAGCGTCTTGCTTCTTCATTTCCGCCTCGATTGCCGCGCTTCTGGCACGCATCTCGCCGGGAGCCGGACCTGTCATGACCGGCAGTCTCTGGTCTTCGTAGCCCCGGCGCTTGGCGACGATTCGATAGGAGAAAGATACATTACTGCTTCCACCCTTCAGTTCGTTCACGTCGAAGCCGGTCGTGCCTTTCTCGACGTAGACACCATTGCAGTCCCCCTCCAACTGCACGAAAACCTTGATCGGATGATCCGCGTTGATTGTCACCGTTTGCAGAAACAGCGGGTCGAGTTCGACATGGGCTTTTCCGTCGCTGAGCCGCCCTTCCCCGAAGTCTTCGAACCAGACCTCTGGCGACTCCTGGCAGGACATTCCGCGATGCTCGCCGTTGTCGATCTGAACGGATGCGAATTTGGAGTCCGTAACCGTGAGATCGCCTTGCACATGAACGTCTCCCATGAAGGAGCCGGCCCAGCTCCCCATCTCCAATGGGGCATCTGCAGCTATACCGATCTTCGCACCACTTCCACCGCTCGCCGCAACGAAATATCCGCCGAAAGCGGCGCCGCTCGACGTGTTCTCCGCGTAGCCGTAAACGCCGTGACAATCGGTGGCGTCGTCATTGTATCCTCTCCCGACTACGCCGAAGTGAGTGCCGGTGCCGGCGTTGTCAGTGGAGAAGTATCCGCCAAAGGTATTGCCGCTGGATGTATTCTGCGCATAGCCATAGACACCAAGAGAACGAGTGGCGTCATTGTTGTACCCCAACCCGACCAGCCCGTAGTGCTCCCCTGTGCCGTCTTGGTTACCGACGAAATATCCTCCGTACGCGTCACCGGTGGAGGTATTTGTTGCTACCCCGTAGGCCCCGTAGGTATGGTTCGACGACCCTCCCTCGCTCTCCGAGTACAAGCCGTAGTGAATTCCTGACCCCCCAGATGCGGCCACAAACAGACCCCCATAGGCACCGCCGGTCGAAGTGTTCTGCGCCCAACCGGCCGAACCGTAGGCGTGAGCCGCGGAGGCACTCCAGGCGTTTCCGGCAATCGCATAGTGGTCTCCAGTGCCTGGGGACATTGCCCGGAAATATCCTCCGACAGTCTCGCCACTCGATGTGTTGGTGGCTTCGCCCCAGACACCATAGGAGGTGAGAGTGTTGGCTGCTTCGGACTTTGCCTCGACCCCGATGTGGAAATTTGTGCCGCCGGTGACAGCATTGAACGACCCGCCATAGACGCGGCCAGAGGAGCTGTTGGAGGCCGTGGTGTAGATACCATAGCTGTACGATGATGAACTGCCCCTTGAGTCTGAGTATAACCCGTAGTGAGTACCGGTGCCGCCAGAGAGAGCCCAGAAGTGCCCACCAAAGATATTACCGCTCGAACCGTTCGCAGCAGTCACTTTGGCACCGTACACCGGAGAGGAAGATCCACCGTAGCCCTCAGCGAATAAGGCATAATGAACTCCCGTTCCACTGGAGAGTGTCGAGAAGCGGCCCCCGTAGGCGTCCCCGCTGCCAGTGTTCCCAGCGAAACCGTCGACACCCTCAACCAGCCCTGAACTGTTGCCCCAGGCTTCCCCCCGAACGCCAAAATGGAAGCCGGTGCCGGAGTCGGCTGCGATGAACAGCCCGCCGAAGGCGCCGCCGATACCTGTGTTGGCGGCATAGCCGCGGATTCCATATATGTCGGCCGCGATGTTTCTGAAGACTTTGCCTGCGAAGGCGGTCCCCGACGTGGATGTGACGCTGTCAGGCCCGGTGACGTTGACAAATCTGCTGTCGCAGTCTGAACAATCGATCTCGCCGGCCCCGTTGAGCGCGTAGTAAGCCGTATCGCAATTGAGCGATCGGAAGGCAAATGCCGCACTCGCGAACTTGTGCCTCTGGAGAAACGTGATACCACCCAGGGAGACGCCGAGCCAGCGATCCGAGCCGGTGAAGACACTCGGTGGAATCGGCGTGATGGAGCCCAGCAAGACGGTGAACAACCCCTGCGCGACAACCACATTGGCGTGCGTCTCGCCCCATAGGGGGCTGTAGCAAAGTGAATCCGAGCAGATTGCAAAGGTTAGGTTGAAGGTACCATCGATGGCCGTACCACCCGCATCGGTCAACCGCCCTTGATAGCTGATCATTGGCGGAACTGCGCCGCCGGCCATGCCGGTCGCAACGACTACAACGGCCAGCACAGCAAACCAGAAGGCTCTGGTGCGTCTCATACAGTACTCCTTAGAGAAGATTTTTGGGGACGGAGGCGTCCTGCCCTGCCGCAAAGCCTGAAACGACTCGTGGGGGGAAATTGAAACGGCTTCGCTGTGTGTGAAGGTATCACAAATATAGCATCGTTGACCAAAATGTCAACACTTGCGATTCCTGCCCGTAGGTCACGGTCCCCGCGATCCTGACGCCAAAATCGTCGATCGCGATCCGGGCCGGGACGAGCCCGACCCCTACGGTTTGCCGTTCACTTCCGCCTTTCCTTCTGGCGAGGGTCGGGGGTGAGGGCGCTGCGTGTCATGCGCCGTCAGGAATTCCTTCTTGACGGTCTCCACGGTGGGTTAGACATTCCTGTCTGACACTTTTCTGAATGACCACCACGCGACAGTTCCGCAGGGCAGGTCTCCCCCAAGATTCATCAATTTCCATGACCGTGTAACCCGGAGACCTGCCCTACAACAGATGACGGCCGTCGTCGTCGGCCCCCGGCATCCCTTCCTACAAATCTGCATTGCTCCACGTATCACAGAATATGTCCACCGCACCTTTTCCGGCGCACCAGCACCGCCACTACCGTTACTACGATCTCATCATGGCGCTCTTCGTCACGGTGCTGCTCTGCTCCAACCTGATCGGCCCCGCCAAAATCTGGGAATTTCTCGGCTTCGAATTCGGCGCCGGTATCCTCTTCTTCCCAATCAGTTACCTGTTCGGCGACATCCTCACCGAGGTCTATGGATACGCCCGCGCGCGCAAGGTCGTCTGGGCCGGCTTCGGCGCGCTGGTCTTTGCCTCGCTCATGTCGTGGGTGGTGCTCGCGCTGCCGCCCGCACCCGGCTGGGACGGACAGGCGGCGCACGAAACAGTCTTCGGCACCACGCCGCGCATCGTCTTCGCCTCGATCTCCGCCTATTGGATCGGCGAATTCAGCAATTCGTTTGTTCTCGCGAAAATGAAGCTGCTCACCAAGGGCCGCTGGCTGGTCACCCGCACGATCGGCTCGACGATCGTCGGCGCCGCCGTCGACTCCGCCGTCTTCTACCCGGTCGCCTTCTGGGGCATCTGGAGCAACGAGCAGGTGGTGAGCGTGATGATTGGCAACTATGTCTTAAAGGTTCTGTGGGAGGTCATCGCGACACCGTTCACCTACAAGGTGGTCGGGTTCCTCAAGAAGGTCGAACGCGAAGATTACTACGACTTCGACACCAACTTCACCCCCTTCTCGCTCAAAACCGATTAAGTGGAGCTTCGCTGTGACCGAATTGACGATCGTCCGCACTAACTCCGACAATCCTGATTTCCGCGAGCTGGTCGCCCTGCTCGATCAGGATCTGGCCCTCCGCGATGGTTCCGACCACAGCTTCTACGCCGCCTACAACAAGATCGATGCGCTCACGGAGGTCATCGTTGCCTACGGTGACGGAAACGCCGTCGGCTGCGGTGCGTTCAAGAAGCACGCCGAACGCACGGCCGAGATCAAACGTATGTACGTCCGACCTGAATACCGCGGCCGCGGTATTGCCGGCGCCGTCCTGCGCGAGCTCGAAGCCTGGGCGGCCGCGAGCGGCTACACGGAAACGATCCTCGAGACCGGCAAGAAGCAGCCGGAGGCGATCCGCCTCTATCAGAAAAGCAACTATGTCGTCATCCCCAATTACGGCCAATACGAGGGCGTTGCCAACAGCGTCTGCATGAAGAAATCGCTCGCACCGTAGGTCAGGATCCCCGCGATCCTGACAACCCCATGGTGGGTCGGACATTCCTGTCTGACACTCTTCCAAATGATCACTACGCGACAGACAAGAGTGTCTATCCCACCATCGCTGCTACCAGACGCCATCATTCTCGCCACCAGCGACCATCTCCCCTCTCCCTCTGGGAGAGGGGGCGGGGGTGAGGGTGAAGAGTTCCGTAGGGCAGGTCTCCTTATCGACGAATCTCACCAGCTGCCGCCACGTTCCCGGAGACCTGCCCTACAACTCCTCCGGAGAGAATGGCCGCGCATACGGGCTGCCACCAACCCTGTCCAATCTTTGCATACCGTGTTTCGCCTCGAAGCACCCGCCGCAATCACGCTGCGCACTGTGCCGATACTCCCGACATGGACTGTACTGTGCGCGAAGTGCGGCCCGAAGACGCCGCCGCTATTGCAGAAATCTTCAACTACTTTGTCGCCACCAGCTTCGCCGCGTTCCCGCAGCAGCCGGTGGACGACACCTTTCTCGATCGCATCCTGCAGATGACCGCAGGTCTGCCGGTCTACGTCATCGAATCGTCCGCACAGCGCCTTATCGGTTTCGCCTTGCTCCGCCCCTTCGAGTATGGCGACACACTCAGTCGCACCGCCGAGATCGTCATCTTCATTCGCCCCGAATATACCCGCAACGGTCTCGGGCAGCGCGTGCTGCGCATCATGGAGGAGGCTGCCCGCGTGCGCGGCATCGACACGCTGCTCGGCTGCGCGTCCTCGCTCAATCTTCCCAGTATCAAGTTTCAGGAGAAGAACGGCTACTCGGTTTGTGGCCTCTTCAAACGGGTCGGCCGGAAGTTCGACCGTGATTACGATGTCGTTTGGCTGCAGAAATTCCTGTTCTGACGGCCTCACACCGGTGGGTCAGACATTCTTGTCTGACACTCTTCTGTACAGTCCCGTAGGGCAGGTCTCCTCAAAGATTCATCAATCCCCACGACCGTGCAACCAGGAGACCTGCCCTACTACCGACACCAATTCTGGATTCCCGCCTCCGCGGGAATGACACCCACTCCCCTCTCCTCCTGGGATAGGGGTCGGGGGTGAGGGTCTTCGCACCACATCTCGATCCCACGCGCCCACCAACGCCAGAGAGTCACTCCCCTCTAGCAGGAGGGGTGGATCGGACCCGCCGTACGACCTCCAAAACCATGCACCCTCCGCTCGAACTTTTCCCATTGACAACTGTATCTATGATAGTAGCCTTCAGCATAAACCTCTGTCCGCAATGCATCACAAGGAGGGAACATGACCACCAAACTTCTCCTCGGCCTCGTGTTGACGCTGGCTTTGCTTCTGGCCTGCGGCGACGACATCACGAACATTTACTACGAGAACATCAATGGCGCCGTCTTTGGTAACGTTGTCCCAGCCGATTCCGGCATCGCCGAACTCAGCGGCCTGACCAATCACACCGCGCCAATCGATGCCAACGGCTATTTCAACTTCGCCAACGTCGCCCCTGGCACCTATACGCTGAACCTGCGCCCCGACAATCACGGTCGCCGGCAGTTCAAGAACGTCGCCGTCGGCACCGGCGTCACGACGCAATTGCGCGACACGCCGATCTCGACGTTGCCCTACCCGATCTTTGCCACTTATCCCGAGAACAATGCGACGGGTGTCTATAACATTGCCTACATTACACTCTATAGCGACGAAGTCCTCGATCCCGATGACCTCACTGCGCGCACGACGATCGAGCCGCCGCTGTCCGGCGTCTGGGCTGCCGTTTCGAATGCATACCCGAGCGAGGCCGACAAGTTTGAGTATTCGTTCGTGTCATCTGGGTCGCTCAAGTACTCCACGGCCTATCAAGTGACAATCGCCAAGGACTCTCCCTCCGGTGTCGACTTCGATGCCGACCTCGTCTTGAATTTCACCACCCGGGATAACGAACTTCGTCTTCAATTGCGCAATCAGGGCGTCCACAGCCATGTCGCCCGCCGCGGCTTCACCGCCCAGGCGACCGTCTTCACCTGTACGGACAGCGACTCGGTTGCCCGTGCGGTTCGCTTCGAACCGGAAATTCGCGGTACTTGGTTTCCGCAGACAAATCCTCAAAGCTGCATCGAGCCCGGCTTCGCCATTCGTCACGACTTCGCCGCGGCCAATCTCCCGCTCCCGCCGCTGACGACCTACAAGGCTATCATCGATCATCGCCCGGTCGGCGGCGTCAAAGGCGACACGATCGAGTTCACCACTGAAGGCTATGAAATTCTCGATGTCCGCCCGCGCCATGGATACTACGACGTACCGGTCGACAATCAGGTGTTGGTGGTCTTCAACGAACCGATGGACACTCTCAGTGTGCGGCAGGCGTTTTCAGTCACGCGCAACGGCGGCAACGAAGTTCCCGGCACCTTCGAGTGGAACGACGACCTGACCGAGCTGATGTGGTCGCATTGGGACAACCCGTACCCGACCGGAACCTACATCATCAGAGTCAGCACCGACGCCAAGATCATCACCGGTGAGAATCTCGATATCGGCTGGGAGTCCTTTTTCCAGGTGCTGTAACCGCTCCCATTCCGTCAGGCTGTAGGTCCGAATCCCTGCGGTTCGGACTTTCGGGTGCCGTCAGGAATCCCTTCCTGATGACCCCTCGGTGGGTCGGACATTCCTGTCTGACGCTCTTTTGAACAGTCCCGTAGGGCCGGTCTCCTTAGCGACGAACCTCACCAACTGCCGCCGCATTCCCGGAGACCTGCCGCAACCACGCCGACTCTCAAGGCAGGTCTCCTCAAAGATTCATCAATCCCCACGACCGTCAACCCGGAGACCTGCCCTACTACCGACACCAATTCTGGATTCCCGCCTCCGCGGGAATGACACCCACTCCCCTGTCCTCCTGGCAGCGGGGTCGGAGGTGAGAGTCTTCGCACCACATCTCGATCCCACCCGCGCACCACCGCCAGAGAGTCATTCCCCTCTCGAGTCCCTTAGGGCCGGTCTCCTTTGCGACGAACCTCACCAACTGCCGCCGCATTCCCGGAGACCTGCCGCAACCACGCCGACTCTCAAGGCAGGTCTCCTCAAAGATTCATCAATCCCCACGACCGTCAACCCGGAGACCTGCCCTACTACCGACACCAATTCTGGATTCCCGCCTCCGCGGGAATGACACCCACTCCCCTGTCCTCCTGGCAGCGGGGTCGGGGGTGAGGGCGTGCTGCACCTGCCGGTGCGCATTCCCCCTTGTCATTCCCCCGATTCCGCTTATATTGTCCATGTTATTTGGATCTAACAAGCTTACTACCGCCAATCGACTGGATACAATATGACCCTTTGCACCCGCCTCGTCTGCTCCGGCCTCATCGCCGCACTCCTGATTGTCTCTGCCTCTGCGCAAAACTACCCGACCCCATTCACGGTCCACAAGCATTCCGCTACCGCTGCGACAACCTGGTTCGAATATGACATCATCGATTCAATGTTCTATGACGTCACCGCCGCCTATCAGATGATCTACCGTGACGCCGCCGCCTCGAGCTGGCAGGCGCAGCCGATGGCAATCTTCTCTACCGCGTGCACGACCTGGACGGTATCGGGAGCACTCGCGTACACGCCGCCCTCCGACACCTTGCAGTACTACTTCCGTGCTGAAACCGACACCCTCGTAGTCTCGCAGTCGCCGTGGAATGGGACCAATACTTTTCCGGCACCGGAGGCGGTTCTGGCCAATATGGGTGCTGATCCGACCGGAGATGCCGTCGGCGCGCTCGGGCAATGGCTTGACATCACCGGCCTTTCCCTGAGCTACTCGAACACCCGCATTTTCGCCCGCCTGACCAATGCCGGCGGCGGGTTTCCGACCTCCAGCGGCCTCAACTTCTTCTTGTATTCAGTGGGTATCGTCGACCCCGATGGAACCGATTCCGCCGCCTACGCGATGGTCTATGTCAGTGTGCCGCTCGTTTTGAGTTCGGGGCTGTATCGCATCAATCCGCTCGACAGCTCGTTTACGAAAATCGGCAACATCTCAACCAGCATCTCCGGCAACAATCTGAGCCTGGCCTGCAACATCGCCGATTTGTTGGCACAGCCCGGCTGGTCAAGCTGGCCGCCACCGTCGGGATTCATCATGAGCGCGCCTGTCACCGGCACGCAGAACCTCACGACGCTCACGATGAACGACATGGGCAAGGGCTGCGCGTTGGTGCCGGAATTCCAATCGCTTGTTTACGGGAGCAACGGGCCTCCGAACCTGAGCTGGGGCAATTTACTCCCGCAGGCCGGATCGGCTGAGGCGTCGGTCGAATATCAAGACCCTGACGACGATCTCCCCATCATGCATCAGGTTCGCTTGCTTGACCAAGGCGCCTACGACCTGACAACCTGTATTCGAACCTTCGGCGGCGGCACTTTCTTTACGACGACGATCGCGATCGACACCACCGGTTGGTACCAGTACTCATTTGCTTTCTCTGATGGTGTTGATTCAGTGGTCACGACGCCGCAGGCGATTTATCTGGAGGGAGCGCCGCAGTTTGTCCCCGGCGATGCCAACGGCGATGCTTTGGTCAGCATCTCCGACGCGGTTTATCTGATCAATTACATCTTTGCCGGCGGCCCGGCACCCGACCCGCTCGAATCCGGCGACGCCAACTGCGATTCGCAGGTCTCGATCTCGGACGCCGTCTATATCATCAATTACATTTTCGCCGGCGGCCCCGCCCCCTGCGCACCGTGATCAGGCCGTAATCAGATGGCAGCTCCGAGCCCCTGCGGTCCGGACTCTCCCGCGCCGTCAGGAATCCTTTCCTGACGGCCGCTCACAGGTGGGTTAGACATTCCTGTCTGACACTTGTGCAAATGATCCCCATGCGACAGACAAGAATGTCTATCCTACCGAACTTCCCAATCCCTCTGGGAGAGGGGTCGGGGGTGAGGGCGAACTACCACTGCGAAGCTGACTATTCCGTCACCCCAAGTCTGTCTGCGCGCCACTCACTGCGGTCGTAACCTTTTGATGAACTCCGCCGATACCCAGTAGATTCCCCAGGGTCGCCCCTGTCCGGCGCTGACGAAGAACATGTACTTCCCGTCCGCTGTGATCCGCGGTGAACCGTTGACGTGAGACGCATTGATTACGCCGCCCAAATTGATGCCGTCGGTCCAAGAGCCGTCATTTCGTCTAAAGCTGATCTGCAAGCCGTCGCGCGCGACGTACAGCAAGTAGTCACCGTCCGGTGCAATGAATGGACAACTGCCAATCAGCGCGGTGTTGCCGAAAGCCTCCGTCAGTTTCTGCGGCTTCTGGTACTTGCCATCCCGAAACTGCGAGACGTACATGTTTTCGGAGAACTCGGAGAAATACAAACTCCCGTCTTTGTCTACCGAGCACGGCCAGTGCAGCCCGATAGCATTGACATCATCACCGGCCGAGATCGGCTCAGACCAGCCGGAATCAGTTCTCTCCAAATACCAGATCTCTTCCTTGAAGTCGGTGTCTCCGCCCTTGACGTCTCCCTCGCGATATGGTCTCGTCTTGATGTAGTAGAGCCGCCGGCCGTCGGGCGAGAACATCGGATCGCGATCGATCGAAGCGACTTCCGGATACGTCCACGCTCCCGCCTTGCCGTGCGAGTAGAGCACGGCCCCTCCGCGCGGGCGCATCTCGGTCCAGTACGCCTCGAGGGCATCGGGCGAGAAGGCGAGCGCGGAGTGCGCCCGGTCATGACCCGAGACGATTCCCGGCAGAAAGATTTGCGGCGTATCGCCCGGCGGAGTCTGACCCATGTAGGGTCCGTTAAACGCGGGATAGTGCGGCGCGGTGGTGTCGGCGCCGCTCTGCGAGAGAAAATCGACAGCCTCGGCCCGCTCCAGTGACAGAGCCGCATTGTATGGAGATTCTCCCTTCATATTCCGGGCATTGAGATCGAGGCCAAGTTCGCGGAAGTATTTCAGTACTTCGATGCGACCCTCCATCGCCGCGGCATGAACCGAAGTGTAGCCATCCCCATCGCTCTGCACCGGGTCGAATCCGAGTTCAATGAGCGCTTTCACGATCGCCACCGAGCCGCCCGCTGCCGCGGGAAAGATCAAGCCGGGATCGCGTTCTTTAACTTCCGCAATGTTGCACCCCAGTTCTGCCGTATAGCGAAACAGATTCTCCAGCCCCCCGATCACGGCCAGTTCCAAAGCGCGCGGCAAATCTTGTGGTGTAATCGTCGCCTTGGCATCAATAAGCAAGTTCACAACATCTTCATTCTGGTTGCGCGCCCCCCAGAGAATGGCGGTGTAGCCCCGGATCGCCTCGGCGTTGATGTCGGCGCCTTTTTCCAGGAGAACTTCGGTCACTTCGAGGCTTGGACCTTCCGCCGCCAGAATCAGCGGTGTGCGTTGGAATGCGTCGCGCGCCTCGATGTTGGCGCCGCTCTCCAGCAGAGCTCGTACTACCGGTGCGTGCCCATTCTCAACCGCCAGGTGCAATGCCGACCTGCTCTTGTTATCGCTCAGATTCACGTCAGCTCCCGCGGAAATTAGGGCTGCGATGATCTCACCGCGGCCAAGTTCCGCCGCCAGCATCAGCGGCGACTTGCCCGATTCGTCGCGAAGATTCAGAGCCCCGGCGTCTCCCGCGACCAACGCGCTCACTTGCTGCAGGTCGCCCGCAGCAACCGCCTCATGAATTGCCGCTGCACGCAGGCTCGCCGTCATACCGACGAGCGTCAGACTGAATGCGAAACAGATCAAAACTCTGCGCAATTCCATTGTCCCTCCAGTTTTGTCAAATCATGTGCATTACATGGTAATGTACGCAGATGTTTTGCTCCATGTTCAATTGCTCAAATCCGTGATTTGCGGATACGCGAAGACACACTCGACCCCGTCCCGTAGCGCTGTTCTGTTCTCCGTTCCAATGTTGCGGCAGGTCTTCCCGCGAAGCGCCACCGAATCTCTCCCAATCACAACCGCCGCGCGCTTCGTGGGGCGACCTGCCGCCAGCACCATTGCCACCAGAACCGGCGCCAAGTCTGGATTCCCGCCTGCGCGGGAATGACTCCTACTCCCCTCTCCTTCTGGGAGAGGGGTCGGGGGTGAGGGTGCGTGCACCCATCCCCCTCGTGAATCGCATCACATAAAGCAGTTGACCTCGGTCGCTGAAACAGATAGAATACCGACCGTGATTACGAACGCTGAGCTCAAGGACATCATCAAGCCGATCGAGCCCGACCTCGAGCGGTTTCAAAAGCTCGAGGTCAAGTTCCTCAAAAACGAATCACCCCTGATTTTCGCGATTTCCCGGCATATCCTGAACACGCGCGGCAAACGCCTCCGCCCGACCTTCGCCTTCCTCGTAAGCAAGGCCACCGGCTACAAATCGCAGCATCTGGTCGAGGCCGCCCTCGCTGTCGAGATGATCCACACCGCGACTTTGCTGCACGACGATGTTATCGACGAGTCGGAGTATCGCCGCGGCGAACTGACCGTCAACAGCAAGTGGAACAACCTCGTCTCGGTGCTGATGGGTGACTACTTCTTCGCCAAGGCATTCACGCTGTTGGTCAAGACGAATTCGCTCGAAATCCTGGAGCGCGTCTCCAAGGCGACCGAGCGCGTTTCAGTCGGCGAATTACGCCAGATCGAGGAAGCCCACAACTACGAGCTCACCGAGGAAGAATACCTCAAGATCATCTCCGACAAGACGGCAAGCCTGTTTCAGACCTCGGCGGTCTCCCCGTCGATTCTCTCCGGCGCGCCCGAGGAGATGGTCAAGCGGTTGGCAAACTTCGGCGAATACTCCGGCTGCGCCTTCCAGATCGCCGACGACTTGCTCGATTTCGTCGGCGACGCCCAGCGCACCGGCAAGAACATCGGAAACGACTTGATCAACGGCAAAATCACGCTGCCGCTGATTTACGCTTTCCGCCAGTCGCAGACTCGCACGCGCAAGAGCATCATCAAGATCCTTGAAGACGGCATCGCCGAGGGCGGTTTCGAGCGCGTGCTCGATTTCATTCAATCCTCCGGCGGCATTGAATACGCGCACGGTCGCGCGCAGTCGCTCGCCGATCAGGCGCTGTCGTATCTCAAGCCGTTCGCCAAGAATCGCTATTATGCCTCGCTGGAGAAGCTGGCTACCTTCTCGATCAACCGCGACGTTTAGCCGATTCTTGACTCATCTTTTTCCCCCGAGATTAGTATAATCACAGTATGTTTCGCATCCTGGCGGCAACGACCTATCACCTCTCTTTCACCTCGGTGTGGCTCTGGCTGATTGCGCTGGCGTTTTTGGCGACCGTCGTCCTGACCTATTTCTACTATCGCCGCACCAACCCGATGCTCTCCCGCGGCTTCCGCATTGCCCTCGGAATTCTGCGCGGACTGGCCTTGCTGGCTTTGTTCTTCGTTTTCGCCGAGCCGCTGCTGGTGCGGGAAAGTACCGATGACAAAGCCCCGGTTGTCGCGATTCTGACCGACAATTCCACCTCGATGGCGACCAACCGCCACTCGGCCGAGCAGTTCAAAGCGATTGATGATTACCTGGGCAGCATCGAAAGCCGCCTGCCGTCTGATGCCCACATCGTTCACTACTCCTTTGCCGATACGCTGATGCCCGACAAGCCCGCCGGCACCGGCTATCCCGTCACCGCCATCGGCACCGCGCTCCAGCAACTGGCACGCGCCTACGACGACGAAAATCTGCAGGCGGTCGTGCTGCTCTCCGATGGCGCCTCCAACCTCGGCCCGAATCCGGTGACCGAGGCCAAGCGCCTTGAAGTCCCGATCACCACCATCGGTTTCGGCGATCCGAATCCGCTGCCCGATATCCGCATCGTCAAGGTCGACTGCAATCCGGTCGGCTTCGTGGGTAAGGAATTCCCCGTCGAGGTCGTCTTGGAGTCGCGCGGCTTCGAAGGGCTACGCCTGCCGTTGCGCCTGCGGCAAGGCCAGCGCGTTCTCGCCCAGCAGGAGTTCGATCTGATCGGACAGGGACGCCAGCAGACGGTCTCGCTCAAATTCGCGCCCGCCGCCGAAGGCGATCTTGTCATCGAAGCCTCCACCCCCGTGCAGACCAACGAGGAATCGGAGAAGAATAACTCCAAGCAAGTACACGTCAAGATTCGCGCCAGCCAGATCAAGATTCTGCTGGCCGCAGCCTACCTGAATTGGGATTACAAATTCCTCCATCGCGCCCTGGTCGCCAAAGCCGACTTCAAAGTTGATTCCTACATCGCGGTCAACCAGAAGGTCGGCGGCACGATCGCCTTCCCGGAGAACATCGAAGGGCTCAATGAATACGACGCTCTGATCCTCTACGACTTCGATGCCGACTGGTTTGCCAATCGCAAGCAGCTCTTCGACGCCTTCTTCGACCGCACCGGCAAGGGTATTTTCATTCTGGCCGCCGAGAAATTCGGCCAGAGCCCCAAGACGCGCCTGCCGGAGGGGCTCTTCCCCTATCGCTTCTCCGCCAGCCCGATGGGAATTGTGCGTCAGGAAGTTCAGATGACCCTCACCGAGCGCGGGCGAATTCACCCGCTCGTCCGCATCGCCGACGACGGCGCAGCAATCCAACGCCTCCTCAACGCTCTTCCGCCGTTTTCCGGCTACTTGCTCAGCGCCGAACCGGCCAACGCGGCCACCGTCATCGCCGCACTGCCGGCCCTGGAGCCGGACCAGCCGGATCTGCCGATCTTTGCTGCCCAGCGCTATCGCTCCGGCAAGGTCGCCTGTCTCTCAGCTTTCCCCTTCTGGCGGCTTGATTTCCTGGCCAAGAGTTTCAATGATGCCGATTCGACGTATTCCCAGTTGGTCGAAAACATGGTACTCTGGTTGGTGGCGCGCGAGGATGTTGAGCGCATCACGATTACGCCGGAGAAGCCGATCTTCATCGCCGGCGAAGCGGTCAATCTCAGCGCTCGTGTGCTGGATGAGGCTTACGTCCCGATCGAGGATGCCGATGTCGAAGCTGTCGTTAAGTCGAGCCAGAATCCCTCCGACAGCTTCGTCGTCAGTTTCCGCTACGATCGCCCCGGCCTCTACTCCGCCGACCTGCATTATCTGCCCTCCGGCGACTACACCGTCACCGGCAAGGTCGAGCGTCAAGGCGTGAGATTGGCGAACCCAAAGACCTCGTTTATTGTCGAGCCGTACAGTCTGGAAGATCTCTCGCAGATTGCCAACTTCGATCTGCTCAAACGAATCAGCGAGGTCTCCGGCGGGCAGTTCTACGCCGCCGCCGACACCGCCGCCATCCCGCCGTTTCAGACCTTGCCCGTCAAGACCGTCGTGCGCCGCTCGGAGTTTGTCCTGTTCGACAACATCTGGCTGCTCGGCCTGATCATCGCCGCCCTTTGCATCGAATGGTACTTCCGGAAACGGTATCAGCTGCTGTAAAGTATCGCTTAATAATTTCCCCCAAAGTTTTTGTTGCTCTGCCACTTCGACCACGGTAGTATTTCCGGCTGTAAGTCTGCCTCAGGGAGGAATTTGTCCATGCCGAAGATTGCTCAATGTCTGGCCCGCGAAATTCTCGATAGCCGCGGCAACCCTACCGTCGAAGTCGATGTCCTGCTTGAAGATGGATCGTTTGGACGTGCCGCCGTGCCCTCCGGCGCCTCCACCGGCACCCACGAAGCCCTCGAACTGCGCGACGGCGACCGCAAGCGCTATCTCGGCAAAGGCGTGCTCAAAGCCATCATTAATGTCAACGACAAAATCGTCCCCGCGCTGAAGGAAGAGGGAATTGATGTCCTCAACCAGCGCGAAATCGACGGCTTCCTACTCAGCCTGGACGGAACTCCGGAAAAGAAGAATCTCGGTGCCAACGCGATTCTCGGCGTTTCCCTCGCGATCGCCAAGGCCGCGGCTTCCTATTCGATGCTGCCACTCTACCGCTACGTCGGCGGCGCCAATGCCCGCGTTTTGCCGCTGCCGATGATGAATATCCTCAACGGCGGCAAGCACGCCGACAACAAGGTGGACCTACAGGAATTCATGATCATGCCGGCCGGCGCAGAGACCTTCTCGGATGCGCTGCGCATGGGCGCGGAGGTCTTCCACTCCCTGAAAGGCGTCCTGCATGGAAAGAAGTACAACACGTCCGTCGGCGACGAAGGCGGCTTTGCCCCGGATTTGAAGTCGAATCGGGAAGCGCTCGAGGTAATTGCCGAAGCGGTCGAGAAAGCCGGCTACAAGCCCGGCGCCGATATCCTTTTCGCCCTCGACCCGGCGGCCTCCGAATTCTACGACAAGAAGACCAAGAAATACCATCTCGCCGGCGAGGGCCGCAGCCTGACGACGGATGAGATGATCGACTACTACAAAGAGCTCTGCAAAGCGTTCCCGATCGTCTCGATCGAGGACGGTTTGGCCGAGAACGACTGGGACGGCTTCAAGAAGCTGACTCACGAAATCGGCGAGAAGGTCCAGGTCGTCGGGGATGACTTGTTCGTCACGAATCCAGTGTTCCTCGAGCGCGGGATCAAGGAGAAAGCAGCCAACGCCATCCTGATCAAGCTCAACCAAATCGGCACCCTGACCGAGACGCTGGACACGATTCAGATGGCCAATCGCGCCGGCTTTGCCTCAGTGGTGTCGCACCGCTCCGGCGAGACCGAGGATACGACGATCGCCGATATCGCGGTCGCGGTCAACGCCGGGCAGATCAAAACCGGCTCACTGTGCCGCACAGATCGAGTTGCGAAATACAATCGGTTGCTGCGTATAGAAGAGGAACTGGACGCGATGGCGGAATTCCCCGGCCGGAGCGCATTCTTCAACCTCAAACCGCAGAAGTAGACGGACCGATGCCGATCAAGGAAGATCATCGCTGGCGCCGCCTCCGCGCCAAAATCATTATTTTCGTCATGCTCGCCGTGATGCTGCTGTTGAGCTACAACCTCACGGTTGGACAATACGGCTTTATAAACATGATGGAGCTGCAAGCGCAGATCAATCAGCTCAAGCGCGAGGAGCTCAAGCTGAACGCCGAGCTGGTCGATTTGGAGATCACGCGCAACCGCCTCAAATCCGACACGTTGTTGATCGAGAAGTACGCCCGCAAGAATTTCCACCTCTCCCGTCCCGGCGAACGGGTGATTGAGTATTAGACCGCAATTGAGAAACGAGATCCCGTAGGGGCGGGGCTTGTCCCAGCCCGCGAATGGTGTGCGCGTCGTGATTCGCCGGGCGACCACAAGGGTCGCCCCTACGTCGACCTTTGGGGTTGGTTCCATCGCTCGCATCCCGTAGGGGTGGGGCTTGTCCCCGCTCGCGAATGGTGTGCGCGTCGTGATTCGCCGGGCGACCGCAAGGGTCGCACCTACGTCGACCTTTGGGGTTGGTTCCATTTCTCGCATCCCGTAGGGGCGGGGCTTGTCCCAGCCCGCGAATGGTGTGCGCGTCGTGATTCGCCGGGCGACCACAAGGGTCGCCCCT
>CAZFNN010000023.1:0-17013 GCA_964520555.1 uncultured Ignavibacteria bacterium | reverse complement strand
CTTTGGGGTTGGTTCCATTTCTCGCATCCCGTAGGGGCGGGGCTTGTCCCCGCCCTTCCTCTGTGGCACCACCCAGCTTTCAGAAACAAAGTCTGTTCAAGACCTAACCGGAATAATACCGATCGTACGACCATTTCAACGCATTGCCTGCGATATACCCCCTGATCATTGCGAGGTCTCTGTCATCTCGAATGATGTGATCGTGAAAACTTCGTTGCCAAATCGGCATGTTTCGATTCCAGCTCAGGCGCGGATCCCCCCAGACGCACTTAACAACCAGAGACTTGTACGCACCGATGACCTGGCTGACTGTGGGCTTAGAGTGAGTACTCGCACTCTGGCTGTCAGGTTCCGTCATCACCAAAATGCCATGAACGTGATTCGGCATGACAACAAATTCGTCAAGCTGTACCAGAGGGAACCTCCTGGGCAGAACAAACCATTGATCCTGCGCAATTGCGCCCGCAAGCGACAGCACCATAAGACCTTCCGCTACTTCGCCGAATAAGTGCATATGCTCATGCGCACAAATAGTGACGAAGTAAGCGCCTGCGCTTGAGTAGTCGTAGTCCTGAAGTCGCGGTGAACGACGCCGCGGCAACCCGCTTTGTTCCATACCTACCGCATCACTATACGGCAGACATGCGAAGTCAATCACATTCCTGAGATTGTCGCAGGCCATACCAGGTTTCTGGGGAGTATCCGGCGACCACGAGGGGTTGGCTCCATCGCTCGCATCCCGTAGGCGTGGGGCTTGTCCCCGCCCGCGAATGGTGTGCGCGTCGTGATTCGCCGGGCGACCACAAGGGTCGCCCCTACGGGTGATTGGATGCATCATCCCTGCCTTGACATACGGGTGTGCCCTCCGTACCCTGCCCCCATGCCGCTGAAGAAGACCGAATTGATTGTACTCAGGCGCACCAAGGTGCAGGATTCATCCCTGTTCCTGATTTGCCTGACCAAGGAACGCGGCAAACTGCCCCTCGTCGCGCGCGGTGCGACCAAGCCGGGTTCGAGCATGGCCGAAGCGCTGCAATACTTCACCGTCGCCGACGTCGTCTTCTACGAGCATGAGAAAGGCACCGCCGAGTACATCTCGAAGGCCGACATCAGCGAAACTTTCACCAAAATCATCAGCGACGAAAACCGCTTCGGCTTCGCATCGGCGGCGGTGGAGTTCGTCAATCTCTACATGCCCGAAAGCGAAGCCAATCCGCAGGTGTACTTCCTGCTCAAGCGTTATTTGCGCTTGCTCGACAAATCGCCGCGGCAAAATTTCCGCCGCGAGCTTTTGCATTTCTGGTATTTGCTGACTATATTTTGCGGTTACGCGCCGGAATTGGAGCGTTGCGGCGATTGCGGCAACGTCGTCGCGACTGACAAGGTCATGTTCGACCCGCAGCGCGGCGGTGTCATCTGCGACAGTTGTATCGGTGACGAACTCGCTTTGCAGATCGATCGCGGCACGATCGCGGCCTTGAAGAGGCTGGCCGGCACGAACATCGCGGAGTCGGCGAAAGTGACCCTAACGCCGCCGCAGATGGCGCAAATTCGCGATTTGCTGATTGCGCTGACGGAGTATCACATTGGCCGCCGCGTTGACCTCAAGTCGCTCGATTTCCTGCGCAAACTGCGGCTGTTTGAGAGCGAATGAACCGCGGGTCACCCTCACCCCTGCCCCCTCTCCCAGGGGGAGAGGGGAACGATGCCCGTGGGTTCGACTTCAGTCGAACACTCTTGCCGCAGTTCGTAGGTCAGGATCCCTGCGATCCTGACGGGGCAATTTGAACCCGGCTGGATTCCCGCCTCCGCGGGAATGACGAAAGCACCGACCCGCTCCTCTTCCCCTCGCCCTTTGGGAGAGGGGTCAGGGTGAGGGCGTAGGTCAGGATCCCTGCGATCCTGACGGCACAATTCGAACCCAACTGGATTCCCGCCTCCGCGGGAATGACGAACGAACCGACTCCCTCTTCTTCCCCTCGCTTTTTGGGAGAGGGGTCAGGGGTGAGGGCGCTTGAACACGGAATTATTGAACTAATCTATATCGGAGGACTTCGTGGCAAAGACCGTCGACAAAATGGACCAGATCGTTTCCCTGTGCAAGCGGCGCGGGTTCGTCTTTCAATCATCGGAAATCTACGGCGGGCTCGGCTCGTGCTGGGACTACGGTCCCTACGGCATCGAGCTGAAGCGCAATCTGAAAGACTTCTGGTGGAAGGCGATGACGCAGAAGCGCGACGACATCGAGGGGATCGACGCCGCCATCCTGATGCACCCCAAGGTTTGGGAAACCTCCGGCCACGTTGCCAACTTCACCGATCCTTTGGTCGACTGCAAAAAATGCAAAGCCCGTTTTCGCGCCGACCAGCTTGAGTCCGCGCGTTGCCCGATGAAGCCCTCGAAATCGCCGCTGGAATGCGGCGGCGAACTCACCGAGCCGCGCAGCTTCAACCTGATGTTCAAAACCTTCATGGGTCCGGTCGAGGATTCCAGCGCCACGGTCTACCTGCGTCCCGAAACCGCGCAGGGCATCTACGTCAATTTCCTCAACGTCATGGGCCCGGCGCGGCAAAAGGTGCCGTTCGGCATCGCGCAAATCGGCAAGGCGTTCCGCAACGAAATCACCCCCGGCAATTTCATCTTCCGTACCCGCGAGTTCGAGCAGATGGAGATGCAGTTCTTCATTCATCCGTCCGAGGACGACAAGTGGTTCGACTACTGGAAAGAAGAGCGGATGAAATGGTACCACGAACTCGGCATTCGCACCGAGCGGCTGCGCTTCCACGAGCACGGCAAGGATGAACTCGCGCACTACGCCAAGAAGGCGTTCGACATCGAATACGAATTCCCGTTCGGCTGGAAGGAACTGGAGGGTATCCACAACCGCACCGACTTCGATCTGAGCCGCCACATGGAGGCCTCCGGCAAAGACCTGAGCTACTTCAACGATCAGACGCGCGAGAAGTTCGTGCCCTACATCATCGAGACCTCGGCCGGCTGCGACCGCACGCTGTTGGTCTGCCTGGTCGATGCCTACGAAGAAGAGCCAGTCAAAGATGAAGTGCGCGTGGTGTTGAAGTTTTCGCCGAAGATCGCGCCGGTAAAAGCCGCGGTGTTCCCGCTGGTCAACAAGGACGGCATGCCGGAAGTGGCCGCGAAGATTTTCCACGATCTCAAGATGCATTTCAAGTGCTTCTATGATGATTCCGGTGCGGTGGGCCGGCGTTATCGGCGCATGGATGAAATCGGCACGCCGTATTGCATCACGGTCGACGGCCAGACTCTGACCGATCAGACCGTCACGATCCGCGACCGCGACACGATGACGCAGGATCGGGTGAATGTGACGCAGTTGGTGGAGTGGGTGAAGGGGAAGGTTGAGGGGTAGGGGATCGCGAGGCCGCACTTCGGTGAACGTGGTCTGTCATCTCCGCGAAGGCGGGGATCCAGCTCGTAGGTCCCTTTCCGGGCGTACCTGAGTTTCAGGTCGTTAAAATCAATTCGGCAGCGAGAAACCCGACACCGCATTTTTCTAACCGCAATGTCGGGTTTCTCATTCCGCGACGATCGTTCCGTTTCTTCCCTATCTCATGCCACGCGGAATTCGGAACCCGACCTACAACAGTCTACCGCCCCTGCCCGCGCGCGGCCAGAATCGCAAAGGTGCCGTTGAGAATGAACACGTAGGCGACGAAAGTGGTGCTTTCGAAGTTGTAAGTCTGTACCGACAGCAAACCAATCCCGAATCCGACGGCGCTGATCGCATAGCCAATCCAGCTTTCGGATTGCGGATGCGTGCACGACTTGATCAGCGTCGGGATCGCCGCCAGAATATCCGCCAGCAGCGCCAGCAGCAGCGCCAGATTCGGATTGTCGGTAATCGCCCAGAGGATGATGCCGATGATCGCCGCCGCCATCAGGTAATAATCGCGCGGGTTGCTTTTCCAGTAGGCTTTCTTATTGAGGTAAGAAGCGGCGAAAATCAGCAGCGGCAAAAAGCCGGAGACAAACGATATCCAGGAGATGCCGGCAACGCCCTGCGCCCGCTGCGCCACAAAAACGACCATCGGGAAGACTCCCCACAGCAGCCAGGTAATGCGGTTGGGCTGGGCTTTGCCGACGATCGTGTCGTACAGGTAATACAAGCCGCCGACCGAGCCGATGATCGCGCCGATAATTGCGAAGGATTCGGGAAGCATGGGTCAATCATGGCGACCCGGCGGGGAGTGTCAAGGACTTAACTGCGGCGGAGAATGCGGGCGGGGACAAGCCCCGCCCCTACGAGATACCAAATCGGCAGGCAGCAGCGGTGCAGTCAGGAAGGGATTCCTGACCGCGCAGTTGAGAAGCGACTTCCTGACCGCGCGACAACGGCTCGACGAGAAGCGCGATAACCCCGGGCGGGAACGAGCCCCGCCTCTACAGTGTGCGCCAAGGCCGATCTACTTCCCCGCGAATTTGGCAATGACATTGCCGGCGGCGTCGCAGAGTTCGAGGTCGCCATCGCGCAGATGGAAAGTGACGGCGGCTTCCAGCGCCGCGAGAAACTGCGTCTCGCGCTCCATCGCGCCCTCGCACGCCATCTTGGTCGTCGCCATGTGCGCAAAGACCAGAGTGTCGGCGCTGTGCATGAAGATCCCCGAAAGCTGATTGCAGCCGGTATTGCCGGTCAGGCTGGTGTCGTCCGCGCCGAGCTTGATGAAGATCGGCTGCGCGGTGTCGGGCACGATCGCGGTGCCGGCCAGTTCAGTCAGGACCCAGGCCTTGTCTGTGATCGACGCCGGTGCGGCGGCGGTTTCGGCCGGCGCCGACTGCGCGGGTTGCTCGGTGGTCTCGGATTTCTTCTGACAGCCCCACAGCGCCAGCAGCAATGCGGCGCAAAGAGTGATCCGGCTCATGGCATTCCTCCTTGAACGAATTGCGGTGATCTCTGCCAATCGTCGCGAGTTTTGTGCCGTAATACAAGAGAATATGAAAGAATCCATTTTCAGGAAGAGGAGATTTTCGTGATTCGTAAAGCATCCGCCATCTGGAAGGGCGATCTCAAGGGCGGCAAAGGGACGGTTTCGACCGAGACGCACGTGCTCGACAATACGCAGTATTCGTTCAGCTCGCGTTTCGAGTCGGGCACCGGCACTAATCCGGAAGAGTTGATCGGCGCGGCGCACGCGGGCTGTTTCTCGATGGCATTCTCGGCCGGACTCGCCAACAGCGGCTTTGTTCCCGATCAGGTCAGCACCACCGCCAATGTCCACTTCGAGAAGGTCGGCGACGGATTCAAGATCACGCTGATTGATCTGGTGTGCGAAGCGCGTGTGCCGAAGATCGATGAGACCAAGTTCCAGGAAATCGCGGCCGCCTCCAAGACCGGCTGTCCGATATCAAAGGCGTTGGCCGCGACGGAGATCAAGTTGACGGCGAAGCTGGTGCAGTAACTTCTTGCACCATTTGATTCGTGAACGGACGGCTCACAGGGCCGTCCGTTTCTTTTTGTGAGCAAGGAGGTGCGCGGCGCTTCGTCATCCCCCCTCACCCCCGACCCCTCTCCCAGAGGGCGAGGGGAGACAATTCATGCGCCGTCAGGAATCCTCTCTTGAAGGCATTTACTAATGCATCAGTCTGTCGGCGGGCACGCTTTCCTGACCGCCAAGTCAAGACTCTCGCGCTGTCGGGCCGCAGCCGGCCCTACATTGCCCCCAACGATTCCAGATACGCCAGTACCGGTTGCGCCGGCTCACCGCCCTTGCGCGCATGATGAATCAGCGACAGGCCGTGCGGTCCCTTGCAGTTGATCAACGCCGGATGGGCGGTCAGAAAATTCTTCACGATTTCCAGATGCCCGAGCATCGCCGCCATAAACATCGTCGGTCGCGCGCCTTGCTCGAGCAGATAGAGCGCGATCTCGCGGTCGCCAACGTGCGAGGCTGCCTCGATCCCGCTCTCATAATCGCCGCCGCCCCAGTCCCAAACCGAGTTGAGCAGCGCCGGCTGGAAGGCCAGCAGTTGCTTGACGGCATCCAGATCGCGATGAGCGACCGCGACGAACTGCTTGACCATGTTCGCCTCGATTTGCGGCCCCTTGTCGACTTTCGGTTTCTTGGCCGGAGCCGCTGTATCCGCCGGCATGGCCTGTGCCAAGAGCGCCCCCGAACCGCCGGCCAGAATGATTGCGCCGCCGGCAGCCGTCGAACGCAGCAGCGCCCGCCGCTGCCGGTGGAATCCGGGATCGAATGAGAAACGCATCGCAACTTCTCCTAACATGGATCGATTAAGTTTAGTAAGAAGTTACGGATTCTTCGCCGCAAAGTTCGCCGGATTTCCCTGCCGATGGACGATCACGGTCGTTGCAGGAGCGTGTACATGCCGAACAGGTCGGTAGCGAGGTTCATCTGCGCATCCCAGCCCAAAGCCTTGGCCATGGTGTGCGCAAATTCGGTGTCATTGAGATCGAACGCGAGCACCTTGAAACCGATCTTCTCGTAGAGCGCTTTCTCAAAGGGCGAGCGACCGTCCGACCACGGGATATACTTCTCGGCGTCGGGTGGAGTGTACTTGGGATGAAGATTGTAAATCATGAAGAAGCCGCCCGGTTTAAGCAGATCGTAGACGCGCTGGACGAACGCAGAGTCATCGACGCCAAGATGCACCAGCATGCGCGGATCGACCTCTTTCTCCGGGTGGACATAGCCGCGTTTGAGCGTGTTCTTGGAGATGAACAGGTCGTAGCCACCTCCGAGGGCGCTCATCATGCCGGTGTCGGTCGGAAACGTGCCGAAGTGCAAATTGACGCGGCCGGATGCGGACTTGCCGACGGCGGCAACCGCACCGGTGTCGCCGGGCGCGCTGTAGAGGGCGCGCAGCAGCGGTTCGACCTCGATGCCGTGAACTTCGGCGCCGCAGGATGCGAGCGCGCGCAGTTGGCCGATCGAGCCGAAGCCGAATTCGCAGATGCGGGCGCCCTCAAGCGACTCAAGCCCGGCCTGACCGACAAGATCGAGGGCGCGTGAGAAGGCGACGGGCGTGCCGTACATCGTGAAATAGTAGAAGTCCTCGCCGAACTCACGCCGCAGATAGCCGGAAGTGGTGTCGAGGCCCTGAGCCGTGAATTGCGCTTCGGTGAGCGCGTCGCGCTTGGCGCGGTTGTAGTAGACGACGCGCGGCGACGTGACCGCGGGTAAAGCGGCGTATCCGGCCAGGAGATTCTTGGCGACGTCGCTCGTGACCAGCAGCTGCATGGCGGCGGCATCGTGCTGGATTTGTTCGGTTGGCGTGAGAGCCGTGTCGGTTTGCGCGGCGACTACGTTGAAGCTGAGTGCCGCCAGAACCAGCGTCAGAATCGCGAGCTCGCGACAGTGAACTTGAATCGGCGATTTCATCGGTAACTCCTTACACAAAATCATCGTTTCCTGATGTACGAACGGGGCGCGGCGAGGTTGCGCATAGGAAATAGAAGGTGTCACACTGCGCGGCGCAAGCGATTCGTCTCGGCAGCGGACACGACGAGCGACCGGCCCCATGGTTCCGGAGCCGGTCACTACCAGATGCGGTCAGGGGCAGTTGGCGCAGGGCGCTAGGCCGCCAGCGAAGATATAGTTCACCAGATACACGGCGTCGGCGACGCTCGTCGTGCTGTCGCAGTTGACGTCGACACTCGTCAGGTCCGGCGGGGGCGGGCCGGCAGCAAAAATGTACTGAATCAGGTAGACAACATCGCTGATACTGATCTGCGGAACGAGGTTGATGTCTCCGCAAGACGCGGAGGCGCCTTGAAAGGCCAGTTGATTGCGAATCGGCGTGTTGTGGAGATCACCGGTTTCAACATCGAAAAGCACGCCTTCGCCCTGATAAGTGAACCAGATATCGTCGTTGGCGAGGCACGAATCAGCTTCGGTCAGGATCAGAACCCGCGTTACGCCGTTCACAAAACTGGCGGTCTGGATCCATTCACCAATTACAGCCGTCTGGAAGGTCGGGATGATCTCACCGTGAAAGCGCAGCCAGCCTCCGGCGAGGCTGTGTGGCGACGCGACTCGTACCGATTTGGCGCCGAGGTCCTGCGTAAACACGGCGGTTACGGTGTCGGTGGCGCGGGAATTTGGCATCGGAGAGAAGTCACCGGCGAGGACTTTCACAAGGTAGAACAAGTCGCGATACGAGAGCGGGATTGAGTCGGCGTTAACGTCGCTGTTGGCGATCTGCCGGAAGCGAAGGAGCGGATCCGACTCGAGGGCGTCATCGCCTTCAAGAAGATAGTTGATATAGTAGACCGCATCAGCTGTTTCGTAGGCAATGCCGTTGAGGTTGATATCGCCGCGATCCAGCGGCGGCGGGCATGTTGATGTCAATTCCAGTTGACTGCTCCAGAAGGTAATCGACGGCGATGGAATCCGCCCCGCGATCGGCCCGGCCGCGCACGAGAGCGGCAAACCTTCAACTGAGGGCAAGGCCGGCGGCGGCGGTGTCGGACAACCCGGGGCGACTCCACAACCGGAAAAGGCGACGAAGATCGAGTCCGTTGTCACTGGAACAAAGAGGTTATCGGTGCATTGCCCCCAGTAGAATTGGATCGGATGCGATGAACAGCCATAGCTGCTGTCCGTGGTGACCTGGAAACGCAGTTTCACGATTTCACCGATGCGTCCTTCGAGAAAGCAACTTGGATGGGTGTCGCCGTTGTCGATGTCGGCAATGGCGCTGATGCGTATTCCGGGTCGGCCGTCCGGCAATGATTCTTCCTGGTAGGTGAACGACTCCCAGCCGCAATTGGTCAATTGCCTCCCGGGAAGTCCGTCGACAAGCGTGATCGCGGCGCTATCATACGCGATCAGGAGTTCGAACGAGCTGAAGCCAACACCCGGAACATCTGGCATGCGATCCAGGGTTATGCCAACTTCCGCCTGGACACCCAACGGTGCAGCGCCGCCTGTGATCCAAACGATGGGGTAGCGAATTTGTGCGACCGTGGGAGCGGCAAGACCGACTGAGATCAACCATGAAAAAACAACGAATCGCCGGAAGATTCCGGCGCGTGTGCGCAAGAATTGAATCATCGTATTCATATACTCTCCCTCAATAATCCTCAAAGACAATTAGTGCAGGGCGCCGGGCCGGCGGAGAAGATATAGGCAACCACATAGACAATATCGGCAATGCTGGTGAGGCCGTCGCAGTTGACATCACCGGCTCCGAGATCAAGCGGCGACGGGCCACCGGAGAAGATGTAGCGGACGAGATAGACGGCGTCCGTGATGTTCAAGTGCGCATCACCGTTGCTATCGCCGCATATCGCGGGCGTGTCCTGATGGTCGATCGTCACGGAAATCTCATTGTCAAACCAGTCGGTCGTGGCAACATGGATCAGATTGCCGGTGCCGGTGTAGGTGAACCAAATGCCGTTGGGGTACGACTGCGGTTCCTCGTCCGGCATCATCAGGATGCGGGTCTTGCCGGAGTCGTGGACGAAACAGTAGTCCGGGCACCACGCTGGTACGTTGAAAGACGGCGTGATCTCACCGGCGAATTCCATGTAGGCGCCGGCGAGGTTGCCGGTAAAATCGACCGCTACGATATTCAGATATGAGTTCTGAGTCACGGTGGCGGCAAGAGTGTCGAGTGGTGCGCGCCGATAGATCGGCAGAGCGTCGCCGATGACGACGCGATGCATATAGACGATGTCGCGGAAGGTCAGCGGGATCGAATCGGCATTGACGTCGGAAGCAACGATCTGCGCAGCACGGATCGCAGGATTGGGATCGAAGACGTCCAGCCCGTTGAGGAAATAATCGGCGAACACCAGCCGGTCCGCGACCTCATAGGCCACGCCGTTGAGGTTGATGTCCCCGCGATAGTCGATGCTGTCGGGGCAGACAATTTCAACCCAACCTTCACGGAAGTTAGCCGCGCGCACGGGAACACGACTGCCGATGGAATCTCCGAGGCAGTAGTCGGGCAGGCCGTACGGGCTATTAAGTTCGGCGGGAGTCGGATAGTATTCACCGGGGTCGAGTCCCCAAAAGACGGTATCAGCGACGAGCAGCGAGTCGCCGCCGACTGACGACAAGGCATTGTCGCCGCAGTCGCACCAGTAGAATCGGATCGGCAGAGTCTGACACTGGTAATTAACGTCATTCGTGACATAGAACTTCAGGACGGCCAACTCGCCCGGACCGGAATCACCGATGAAACAGGATTGCGCGCCGGGTTCGAGCGGGTCATCGGCCAAGGCGATCACTCTCAGCAAACCGGAAGGGGTGCTTCCCGGGCAGTTGCCGGCTGCACCAAAGCGATAGGTGAAGTACTGCCAACCGCAGTTGGTGAGCAAGGAACCCGGAGTTGCGCTGATGAAAGAAAGCGCGGAAGCATCATAGTGCATGAGCACATCGAAGCCGGCGATCAACTGGCCGGAAGCGTTCGGGTCATAGGAAACGCTGACGTATTCATACATTCCCTGCAGAGTACCGTGGGTCCGCTCAATCGAGATCAGCGGCGTGCCCCCCAGAGTCGGCCCTGCGGCAAAGGTGAAGACTGCCAGCGCTACCATGAAGGCGACTGTCAGGCGCAACCGTTGGTTGCACCGATTGAATGCCGGAATGGACATAGAGCCTCCAAGAACTTCTTGAGAATTCTGCTCAGTCACAAAGATCGCGGAACTTGAACGGCAGCACACAGCGCGAACCGCCGGATCATCGCGAGTCAGTGGGCGCGACGAGGACAGATTTCGCACCGAGGTGCGAAGGCAACGATTAGACATACTACCTCCCGTAGGCTGTAAAGGGGTCGGTCCAAATCGTTAGCGGAAAAGGTCTATAATTTGATTGTTGTACTAAGCGTGAGTCTAGTGCTACCGGCTCAAGTAACTTGAAATAAAGAGTACCTCTTTCGGCGCACGAAGTCAACACCCTTTCTCGCATTTGACCAAGAGCAATTGTGATTGCACGAGAGAAAATGCATCGCTATTGTTTGGTAATGGTCGGAGTCAAGTTCTTCAAAACCCAAGGCGATTTCCGCAAATGGCTGGAGAGGAACCATGCGAGCGCGGAAGAACTTTGGGTCGGATTCTATAAGGTGGGTTCGGGAAAGCCGAGTATTACGTGGAAGCAGTCGGTGGATGAGGCGCTGTGTTTCGGGTGGATCGACGGGATTCGCAAAAGTATCGATGAGCATAGCTACAAGATCCGTTTTACTCCGCGGCGGCCGGGAAGTAACTGGAGCAAAGTCAACACTCAGCGCGTGCGGGAATTGAAGAAGTGCGGCTTGATGCGGGCGGCGGGGCTGAAGGCTTTTGACGCGGGGCAGGCGAAGAAGCGCGATTACTCGTACGAGAAGAGAGAACGCGTCGTCGATGCCGGTGTAGTCAAAGCGATCAAGGCCGAGCCGGCGGCATGGGCATATTGGCAGGCACAACCGCCGTGGTATCAGCGAACGGCGAGTTTTTGGGTGATCAGCGCCAAGAAAGACGAGACGCGGCAACGGCGACTGGCGCGGCTGATCGACGACTGCGTTCAGGGGCGGCGCATCATGGAGGTGTTGCCGAAAAGTCGTTGAGTGCGGAAGTGACCAAAGTCGGGGTGGTTTCGAAGTTCCTCCGTTACTTGTGTCTGTCACATAAGTGGTGCTCTCATGAAGATTGAGAGCGCCTAATCCGGATCAGGCATTACCGTGATGCGGTTTGAGAGCTGCCTCAAGCGCGCGGCCCGGGGATTGTCTCTTTGAGTCACGAAACCCGGGACTCGGTGACCGGCGGTTGCTTGGACGTCATCAACCGACGGCTTAGTGAACGAACATCGAGACGATCGGGGCGGCGCTGGCGACATCAGGGCCTCTACTGAGGAGTGCGGTCTGATTTTTGGAGTGATGTTGTAGTGGAAATCGCCTGTGTGTAGTGGGTGCGGATGTTGTGCGAGAAGGGGTTAGGAAATCGGGGGATTGGAGAATTGAAGTGGAAAATCTGTTCAAGAAGTTCATTAGGAAGGGGTTGCGCCCTCACCCCCGGCCCCTCTCCCAAGAGGAGAGGGGGGCAAAAGGCGGGCGAAAGGGGCTTGTGACTGTGGAATCGATCGAAGGTCACAGCTGCAGAGTGACGCCATCGCGGGTGGAGCGGCAGGGCCGAATACAACCCCTGGCCCCCTTTGCTAAGGGGGAATGACTCTCTGGCGATGGAAGGTCGGGGATCGAAGGTGAGTGCAGACGCGGGAGACGCGCGCCCTCACCCCCGACCCCTCTCCCAGGAGGAGAGGGGAGAAATCGTCAGTCCGCGGAGGCGGGAATCCAGGTAGGCTGTAGTTTCTGAGTTCAAATAAAGAGGCGGCAGGTCACAATCCCGCGTGGGAGAATGACGAGGAGATCGCGACGAAAGAGGAGCGCGGGATCAAGACCTGCCGCAACGACGGGCGGGGTCTGCCAACTGAAGTCGGCACTACAGGGGGTGAGAGAGATCGGGGCGGAGATTGCTTCGTCGCGGTGAAGGGTGGAGGGGGTGCCTAGGTCAGGTTCGCTCCTCGCAATGACAAGTCACATTTTCTCGACCGCGAGTGCGCGCGGCAGGTCACCGGGGAGATCTGACACGCGTCCTCACCCCCGGCCCCTCTCCCAGGAGGAGAGGGGAGTGAGCGTCATTCCCGCGGAGGCGGGAATCCAGATCGGCTGTAGTTTCTAAGTTCAAATAGAGAGGCGGCAGGTCACCGGGGAGATCTGACACGCGTCCTCACCCCCGGCCCCTCTCCCAGGAGGAGAGGGGAGTGAGCGTCATTCCCGCGGAGGCGGGAATCCAGATCGGCTGTAGTTTCTGAGTTCAAATAAAGAGGCGGCAGGTCACAATCCCGCGTGGGAGAATGACGAGGAGATCGCGACGAAAGAGGAGCGCGGGATCAAGACCTGCCGCAACGACGGAATTCACATCGGTGAGTGGCGTGGATTAGCGTCAGGATCACAGGGATCCTGACCTACCAACTGCCGGATGAAATCTGCCGCAACGGGACTTGTGGGTGGATTTCTGTGTGGCATGGATCTTGACGGAATGGTGGCAGGACTCCGCAGAGTGGTTTGAAGAGGCATGATGCTGTGGAATGGAGTCCTGCCCTACGGCCTAATGAATTCGAATCATACCGAGCGATTCTTAGCGTTAGCGAGGGTAGCGATGAGCGTTAGGTCGCCTCGCGCGGATAAGTGAGGTGGTTCTTCCGATGTCTTCGGCGCGCGAGAAGACCTGACGCAACGATGAATGGAGTCGTGCCCTACGGCTACTGAAGGCAGAAAGCCTGAGCCTCCTCGCGTGTAAGGCAGAGCTCCCCCCACCAGATCGGATTGATGTCACTTTCGAGAAAATTCTCGGGCAGAGGTGCGTCAATCACTCGCTGAACGGCGACATGAACGTAGATGGGCCAATCGACCGCTTGTCTCAAGTCAACTCCCATGAATCTTGGGACGACAAGAATAGCCTCAATATCTTTGCCTCCGAAACCGAATTGTTGTCCGATGACAGCTGGCTGAATACCCATGATAGCCCAGTCGTCCCGCTGCACTCCGCGAATGAAACGCTGAAATGTCGGCGCGTAGGGTTCCTTGATGAACCCTTCACCAGAGCTCAGAAAGCACTCTCTGACGTCTTCCAGACGGAGTTTCTTCGTCAACTCCCCTACTCCATCATCGGGAACTTGAGGTCGGGATGATCGTCGGCGAAATGGACGGCCTCGGTGTAGCCGGCGTCCACGTGGCGCATGACGCCGGTGCCGGGGTCATTGGTCAAGACGCGCTGAAGACGCTTGGCCATTTCCGCCGTACCGTCCGCGACGACCACCATGCCGGCATGAATCGAGTAACCGATGCCGACCCCGCCGCCGTGATGGATACTGACCCACGAGGCGCCGGAAGCCGTGTTGAGCATGGCATTGAGCAGGGGCCAGTCGGCGATGGCATCCGAGCCGTCTTTCATGGCCTCGGTCTCGCGATTGGGCGAGGCGACGGAACCGCAGTCGAGATGGTCGCGGCCGATCACGATCGGCGCGGAGATCTTGCCCTGCTTGACGAGGTCGTTGATAATCAAGCCGAATTTGGCGCGCTCGCCGTAGCCGAGCCAGCAGATGCGTGACGGCAGACCCTGGAACGCGACCCGCTTGGCCGCCAGATCGATCCAGCGCACCAGCGCGGCGTTGTCCGAAAACTCGCGTTTGATCACCTCATCGGTGACAGCGATGTCTTTGGGGTCGCCGGAAAGCGCCGCCCAGCGGAACGGGCCTTTCCCCTGACAGAAGAGCGGGCGGATGTAGGCCGGGACAAAACCGGGAAACGCAAAGGCATTTTTGAGACCGTGCGCCAGGGCCTGGCCGCGGAGATTGTTACCGTAGTCGAAGACAATCGCGCCCTTGGTCTGCATGTCGATCATCGCGCGCGTATGGACAACCATGGCGTCCTTCGCGCGCTTGATGTAGTCGGCCGGGTTCGATTTGCGCAGCGCGAGGGCTTCGGCGAGCGGCAGGCCGTTGGGAACGTAGCCGTTGAGTTCATCGTGCGCGGAGGTCTGATCGGTGACGATGTCAGGGATGATGCCGCGTCGAACCAGCTCGGGATGCGTGTCGGCGCAATTGCCGACCAGGCCGATCGAGAGCGGCTGCTTCTTCTTTTTCGCTTCGTCGACCCACTTGAGGGCTTCGTCGAGCGAGGCAGTCTTGCGGTCGAGGTAGCGCGTTTCGATGCGGCGATCGATGCGGTGCTCATCGACATCGACGCAGAGGATCACGGCGTTATTCATCGTTCCCGCGAGCGGCTGGGCGCCGCCCATACCGCCGACGCCGCCGGTGAGGATGAATTTGCCGGCGAGATCGCCATTAAAGTGTTTGTCGGCGCAGGCGGCGAAGGTTTCGTAGGTGCCTTGCAGGATGCCTTGCGTGCCGATGTAGATCCAGGAGCCGGCGGTCATTTGGCCGTACATGATCAGGCCAAGCTTTTCGAGTTCGCGGAATTTCTCCCAGCTCGCCCAGTGCGGAACGAGGTTGGAATTGGCGATCAGGACGCGGGGGGCGTAGTCGTGAGTGCGGAAGATGCCGACCGGTTTGCCCGACTGCACCAGCAAAGTCTCGTCGTTGTCGAGCGATTTGAGGGAGCGGACGATGGAGTGGTAGCAGTCCCAGTTGCGGGCGGCCTTGCCGGAACCGCCGTAGACGATCAGATTGGCGGGGTCCTCGGCGACATTGGGATCGAGATTGTTATTGAGCATGCGCAGCGCGGCCTCCTGATGCCAGCCCTTGCAGGTGAGGGGCGCGCCGACGAGATTGCGATAGGCGGTTTTTTCCATGGTGATCCTCCGACTGAAAACAAGGTAGGAATTGCGTCGGGGAGAGTCAAGAAGCGGAAGCGACAGGCGACGGGTCGGTGCCATTTCAGCGGCAGGTCGCCCCATGAAGCGCGCGAGAGTTATGGTACTTCCGGAATCTGCAGCGCTTCGCGGGACGACCTGCCGCAACGCCTCCGACCCTCACCCCGGCCCTCTCCCAAGGGGAGAGGGAGGTGCGCGGACGCGCGCGAAGGTCATACTCGGAACGCGGCAACTTGGAAAATCCGCGACTTTTTGATTGCGCGGGGCAGTCGTTTGCGGTAATATCCACGCTCAAGCCGATTGGCCAAAGGTAGGCTTGAATTCAACAACCTCTTACTTACCGAATCGATTTGTGGAGACCGTCGGGAGGACATGATGAAGTTAAGCGAGACGTTTATCACCAAACAGAGTGAATTGCGCGGGGCGGAATTGAAGGGGTTTATGCAGCCGGGGAATACGGATCAATTGTTGCTGCTGTTCGAAAAGGACGGGCGGTTGATGGCGCTGAATATCACCGAGCACCGTAACGGCGACAATTCGATTCTCGCCACGGAACTCGACTTCTGCGAGATGCTGGGATAGGTTTTCCAGCGCAACAATCGTAGACGAAAAGAAAGTCGGTAGGATAGAGATTCCGGTCGGTCGTTACGACAGACGGGGATATCGGTCCTACCGCGTTTTTTTGCCAAAGGACGAGATTGCACCCACCCTGCGCCTCGCTCGGGTGGGCTACCGGCTGAGTTTTTTGGGGGCGGCAGGTCGAAAGTTTGACGGACCCTCACCCCCGGCCCCTCTCCCAAGAGGAGAGGGGAGAAATCGCCATTCTCGAGAGGCCTAGAAGCCAGGGTCGATTGCGAATTCTGGCTACGAGGGGGCACGCGGCAGATCGCCCCACAAAGCGTGCAGGAATTATAGTACTGCGAGAGCCGAGAACGCCTCGTGGGAAGACCTGCCGCAACGACGAGAATGATAAAAGACCCTCCACCCTGCGCTTCGCTACGGCTGGGCTACCGGCTGATCATCCGGGACGGCAGACGGCAGGCGGCAAGCGGAAGTGACAGACAGGAATGTCTATCTCACCGGCGTTTGGTGAGGCCGAGAATCAGGCCAAGGACGACCGACCAAAGGGCAGCGAGTCCGATCTGCCAGTCGGGCGGGAGGCTGAAGGTCACGGTGTGCGCGGGAATCCAGAACCAAAGCAACGTCCACCAAGCGGTGGTCAGGCCCTTGAAATTCCAGTCCCACATGATGGCGTTGTCCTCGAGGCGATGGAAGAACATCATCTGCGGGCCGAAGAAGAGATTGGTCAAGACGGACACGGTGAATGCCCAGCCGATGCCGGCCGCAAATAACTGCGGCAAGAGGTGATGATCGAGCAGCGCCTGCGTGAAGCCTTTCATGCCGACGAATCCGTATTTGATAATGATCCCGAGCAATCCCCACGCGATAACTTTCTGAAAGAGCTGCCAGAGATTGCACGGCAGCCCGAGACGCCGCTTGCGAATGCAGAACGAGAGGACTTCGCCGAACGTCCCCAGAATCGCGAACTGAATGGCCGCGGACAGAATCGGATTGGATTTGACCCAGAGGAGGTAGGTGTTGATCATATCAGTTACCTTGTTGTGCCCTCACCCCTGCCCCGTCTCCCAAGGGGAGAGGGGAATTTGAAGTCGGTGCGAATACGTCCCACCGCAAGCGGTGGG
>CAZFNN010000022.1:0-50767 GCA_964520555.1 uncultured Ignavibacteria bacterium | reverse complement strand
TTGAGCCCCAGTGTTCGTATGGCCTTTTCCGAATAGAAGTGCCAGCTATAGTCCGTAACGTGGAAGATACCCAGCAGCTTTGCAACCTCCTTCGCCCGATCGGTGAATGCAATCTCGAAGTCTCTAAGCGTAAACCACTTGGTCATGAACCGATTTGACTCAAGTATGGCGTCTCCCCACATTTCCAAGAAGACGGCAGTCTTCGCCAAGTTCTGGGGATTCTGCTCGCGCATTTCTTGCAGCCAGTTCTCGGCGCTGCTGAAGGGATTCATTCCACTTGTGTCCCACAGATCGTACAAGAATGGATTGTCAAATACCAGTTTCTCCAACTCAAAGAATCTCGTCCAGAATCGAATCCGAATGTTCGCAGTGTACGAGATAAGCGCGCCTGCAATACCACCAAGACAAGCCGCTGCAACAATTGAAATGACTGCCTCCACTTACAACTCGCTTTCTGATCGCCTTTCGGTCTACTCGTGCTCATCGCTTGATTTGAAGGCGATACTGTGACTCTATCATATGGGTTCTTGCCGTTGCTCGTTCCGTATTGCACAGATATCATATCTGCATTTCATTTTCCCACCTCTACCTTTGCCTTCCCCCACTCGCCCCCTTCCATCTACAACCTACTCCCCTTTCTCTCCCCCGTCAATCAGTTTTCCCTGCTTATTGCCGAAACTAAAATATGAAAATCTATATTTTACTTTTATGCCTTTACAGAAAATAAGGAATTTCCTATTTTCCCCACCGCAACTATGGATATCAGGAACTTCAGCGCCGGCAAGTGGATCAAAAGCGGCTCGTACCGCTACTTCCTGCCGGCAACCATCAACCACGAGTGGGTGATCGCGGATGCCCGCCTCAACCGCAAAATCGAGTCGGCATCATTGCGCCTTGGCGAACTCAACTCCTTCGCCCGCTTCGTGCCGAACATCAACCTGTTCATCCAGTCCTACGTGATGAAAGAGGCGGTGACCTCAAGCCGCATCGAAGGCACCCGCACCAGTATCGAACAAGCTTTCACCGATGAACTCGACGTCAATCCCGAACACCGCGACGACTGGCACGAAACCGCGCAGTATGTCGACGCCATGAATTTCGCGCTCGGTAAGCTGACGACATTGCCTCTCTCCAACCGACTCTTGCGCAACACGCACGAGATTCTCCTCGCGCACGGGCGCGGCGCCAACAAAGGTCCCGGTCGCTTTCGCAAAATCCAAAACTGGATCGGCGGTGCCACCGTCACGGATGCCGCGTTCGTGCCGCCGTCGCCGGAACACGTCGAGGCGTTAATGTCCGACCTCGAAAAATTCCTGCACAACGACGAAATCACGATCCCGCACCTGGTCAAGATCGCCATGGCCCACTACCAGTTCGAAACCATCCACCCCTTCCTCGACGGCAACGGCCGTATCGGTCGCTTGATGATTACGCTCTATCTTGTCAGCGTCGGCATGCTCGACCGCCCGCTGCTGTATGCATCGGATTTTTTCGAGAAGAACAAGGTGTTGTATTACGACAAGCTCAACGCCGCCCGCGCGAAAAACGACCTCTCCGGATGGGTGGCGTTCTTCCTGACAGCACTCGAAACCACCGCTGTCGAAGCGGCCGCTTCGCTCAGAGTCATTATGGCCCTCAAAGAGGAACTCACCGCGACGAAGGTGCCAACGCTGGGTAAGAGGACCAAGAACGCCCAACGACTCCTGGACCTGCTCTTTGTTCGCCCCGTTCTCACTGCGGGCTCGGTCGGAAAGGAACTCTCCCTGTCAGCCAAAACTACGAACGATCTGCTGCGCGACTTTGTCGCCCTCGGCATACTGAAAGAAACCACCGGCTACAAGCGGAATCGCACTTTTGCCTTTGCCAAATACCTTACGATATTGAAGAAGTAGCCGCGCCCACGCCCTACTGCTTCCTCCCCACCACATACATCTGCCGGCTCGCCTTGCAGTAGACATCCCCCTCCAGCGAACCGTAGATCGTCTCCAGCCGCAGCCCGGCGCTCCGATACAGCCGCATCATCTCCCCCGGCGCATACAGCCGCATCGAGGAGATGTTCTTCGGGTCGTACACGCCGTCCACGTAACGCCGCGAAATCACCCGCTTGCGCTTCGCATCCCAACTGTTGTGCGAAATGCAATTGTACGCTGGGATTCTGCGCATGAAATGCCGCAGAATGAATTCCCGGTTCGGCTGCGCGATCAAAAGCCGCCCGCCCTTCCGCAGCGCCCGCGCAAAATGCACCACCAGCTCGGCATTCTCCCGGTCCGGGAAATACCCGAAACTCCCGAGCCAATTGTAGATCGCGTCAAACTCACCCTCAAAATCCAGTTCCCGAAGATCGCCCCTGATGAAACGGCCAACTTGTCCCTCGCGCCGAAACCGCTGCCGCGCCCGCCGCAGGAACGTCGCCCGCAGATCCAGCAGCGTGACCCGGCAGCCGCGCTGTGCCACATGAATCGCAATGCGCCCCGCGCCGCTCGGCGCATCCAGCACCGCCTGCCCCTTGCGCAAATGCAGCGCCTGCGCGATGAACTGCGCCTCCTCCTGGCCCTGTTCGTCCGGAAGGAGCCAAAGCGGATCGGCCATCGTTTCAAACCACTCGGGCATACTCTCTCTCTCAATCTGGGATTATTCGCTCTATTATTCTACGTTGACGCGACAACATAGTCAATCGAAATTCTGCATATTCGTGCCTTACCTGACCGTCTCGCCCCGATAGTCCTTGGTGTAGTCGCCCGCTTCAAAACCATCATAGGTCCAGATGACATCGCGATCGGAATCCTTGTAAAAGAAGAGACAGAGCTTCTCATCGACGATGATCATGATGCATGCCGGCAACGGTTTCTCCGTGCCGGGGGGATCGGCGCCGTGATAACAGAAGCGAATGGACTTGCCGCCAAACAGATCGTAGGTACTCCCGATGATTTCTGCCGGCGTCCACAGATGCTCGGGCAGTTGCGCGATCATTTGCCGGATCTTCTCAAGCGACACGGGCCCATTGGTCGCCGGCTTTCTCCGCCTGCGCCATCTGACAATGGCCGTGTAGACCACAAAGATAATAATTCCGAGAACAAAAAACTCACCCCCTGCCAATACTGTTTGATCCATTCGACGCTCCTTTTTCCGCAACCCAACGATTATGCCCCCCTGACCACCACGCTGGCACTCGACTCAGTCCGCCCGCGCCCGCTCCACCGCTCGCCAGAGCAGGTCCGCGTAGTTTTTCGCATCGTAGTAGCCGGGACTTCTCCCGAGTTCGCTGCCGTCGCTGTCGAAATAAATCGTCGTCGGATATCCCCTGACACCAAAGACCGCGCGCACTGCGTCGTGACAGCTCATCGTCGAGTCACCGACCGTGATCAGACTGTCGCTGTCGCCGTCGATAATGCACGCCGCGAAATACTTCTCCACCAGACCCATCACGCTGCGATCGGTCAGCGTCTCCTCCCGCAACTTGTCACACCACCCGCACCAGTCGGCGCCGACGATCAGAATCGATGCCGTTTTCTCGTTCGCGCCCGTCCAGATAACGCTCGTGGACTGCCAATGAATCGTGTCGGCCAGCGGCGCAATCCCGTACTGGTACTCCGGCGCTACGGTATCATCGCCGCAACCGACCATCCCGACCGACAACATGACCAGCGCCACCAGACCGCTGCAAAACCTCAATCGACTACCCATTGCCAAAGTGAATCTTCCCTTTCTCGCCCGCCTACCATTAATACTACCCCCGGCCATCATGGACGTCAACCCCGATTTTGCGCCGACCGCGCAATCTTTGAAACATTTTCCGTCCCCAACCAGTCTTATCTACCGGAACACGTCCAAAATTGCATCGAACCGGAGTCACAAATGACCGATTACGAAAATCATTATCGCCTGGTCGCCATCCTCCACCTGGTCTGGGCCGGCTTTGCCGTCCTCGGCCTCGGCGTCGGCGGCCTGCTGATCGCCGCCCTCGGCGCGCTGCCGGGCGTCCTCGACGACGTTTGGTTTCCGCTCGCCATCACCACTGCCGTCGGCTTGATCGTCTTCATGTTCGTCGCCCTCTTCTTCATCCCCAGCTTGATCGGCGGCATCGGCGCTTTGCGCCATCGCCCCTGGGCCCGGACCTGGCTCATCATCGCCGCGATCCTCAACCTGATCAACTTCCCGCTCGGCACTGCCCTCGGCATCTATACTCTCTGGGTGACCTGGCCGCGAGCGCAAGGTGATCTTACCATTTCCGGAGCGTAACTGCCGCTCTGTCGTGCTGTCGACAGTAGTTGACAGCGAGACTTACATGGTTCTTCAAATCGCTCGTGCTCGACGCTTGCTAACCGCTGCAAGTGGTAACTCACTCTCGACTTTTCTGATCCCTCGGCATTTGCTGTATTGACAAATCTCCCCGCGTTGGTTAGACTGACAGTGAATTAACTCAAGCAATTCTCACAGACTTTAAACGATCGACGATCAAAGTGCCCGCTTTGCCTCGCCGTCGAAAGACTCGGAGGGACCAATGAAGTTCTTTCTAATTGGTTTTGCCGTCACCTTGCTTTTCCTACCGACCTGCACCGTTGCTCAGACTTTTCAGGAGTGCGCTGATGTGAGTCAAGATGGCAATCTGAACATTCTGGATCTGGTCGTGATGATGAACCTTCTGCTCGGGGGACCCGATCTGCCGGCCGGGACGGGTGATATCGACTTCCGGCAGAATTTCAATCTGGGAGATATTTGTTACCTGTCCGGCTATTTCTTCAACGGATGGCCCCAAGGTGGATGTCCTCCGTTTGCCAGCTACACTCTCTTGAATCCACCGGACACGCTTTTCCTGCCGGAAATCGCCGTCCCACCCGGAAGCGGCTCATTCGTATTGCCAATAACGCTGTCCTCGTCCGAACCAGTGTCGAATCTGCTCGTCACAACTCGAATGGTCGCGACCAACTGCACGGCGGTCATCGATTCGGTGAGCTTCAAGAATTGGGCTCCTTCCGCTCGAAACGAAACGATCATGGGCGATGAATTGACGTTGATTTGGAATCTCTTCAATTTGGCGGATGCGCTTCCGACGGGCGTGCACTTGATCGCGGCAGTCCACGTCAGTTTCACGGCTTCCACTGGAGGGATGATATCGTTTACGTCTGACTCATTCAGCCAATACAGATTTACCCATCACGTCTACGGCCCGGTCGCGTCGAGCAATTATAGCCTGCTGCATATCGGGATCCCGCAAGTTGTCGTCGCTCCGGTAGCTTCGCTGCCCGCGATCAGCGCCGCCCCCGACTCGCTCTACTTCGTGATTCTCTCCGGTTCGGGTGACCCGGCCGCGCAGACCTTTGACGTGCACTCCGATGGCGCTCCTGTCGCCTGGACCAGCACAGCTCCAGTGTGGCTCGAAGTGACCCCAGATTTTGGCATCACCACCACGAACGTTACTGTCCAGCCCCATACGGCAGGGCTGCCGTCGGGAATTCACGTGGGAGACATCGAACTTTCATCGCAGCAGGCGTACAATTCGCCGCAGGTCGTCAAAGTGATCCTGCAGATTCAATCGCAGTACCCGGCCTTCGACGCCAACTGCGACGGCGTCTTCAATATTGCCGATATCGTCTATCTGGTGCAGTACATCTTCGGCGGACCCGCCCCCTGCGATCCCTGCTTGGGCAAGTGAACCGTCGCGGATATGACCGCCGCCTGAATTCCCATCCCGGACCTGTGCCCGTGGCGCAGGTCCGGTTGTGTTCCGGGACTTCGCTCCCTGTACGGAAATCGACTTCGTGGGTCTCTGTATCTCGCGATATGATCGATTTACTTTTCAAGCGAGGTCTGGAGATGAGACACACTAACCTGCTGCAACTGGGCATGTTGATCGCCCTTGTCGCGACACTTACCGCCTGCTCCTCCGATAACGGCACCAACCCCGGCAACGGCGGTGGCGGTGGCGGAGGCGGCACCCGCGAATTCGTCTCGCCCACCCTGAATAACGGCGACGCTTACCAACACACCTTCAATGCCGCCAAGACCATCCGCTACTACTGCCGCTTCCATGGCGGCCCTGGCGGTACCGGCATGTCGGGCATTATTACCGTCACGGCCACCGGAACCATCGAAACCCGTGCTGTCGAAATTACCGGAAATTCGCTCCCGAGCCTCACCGTCGCGCAAGGCTCCACGATCCGCTGGACCAACGACGACAACGTGCCCCATACCGTCGAATCGGACAACTGAGCCCGCCGCTACTTCACCAGCGTCAACTCCGGCCGGTCCGACTTGGTGAAATAAAACGCCCAGACGATGATGATCACGATCTGGCGCATCAGCGAAAACAGCGGATAATCCTGCATCCGCGCCCCGCTGTCCAGCGGCGGATTCAGCAGCGTCAGCGCCAGGAAAAGCAGCGCCAGCATGGTTAGATAGAGAAAGAAATTCAGCTTGAAGCTGCGCTTGCAGGCCGCTAATTGCCAGATCAGGAACCCCACCGTCGCCAAATGCCCGAGCCCGAACACCATCATTGTCGAATCCCGGTAGAGCTCCAGCATCAACATCTCAAACAACTGCATGCCGAAAATCAGCACGAGATTCACCATCAGAACTAACAGCCCACCCCGGATACCGACCCGGTCATTATTAGTCTCCGCTTCGATCGCGCCACCAGCCGGCTGACTATCCGACTCTTCAACTTCTTCGACCATCTCCCGCTCATCGACTCCCGTCTCCGCCTCAGCCGCCTCATCGAGGTCAACTACTGCCTCCTCTTCCTCGGCCTCCGTTTCCTCTTCTGAGGATACCTCCTCTTCCACTGGGACAACTGCGGGCGCTTCGCTGACCGCTTTCTCAAAACATGCCGCGCACAGGAATTGCCCCTGATGCGAATACACCCCGACTGCCGTCAGGTCGGCCCCGCATTTGCCACATTCGCTGACTTCCGCTTCGGGATGCTTCTTGATATCGATCTCTGCCGGCTCCAGCCCGGCCTCCGGCTCCCCTGCAGTCTCAGTCTCTTCGGTTTCTTCCACCCCACTCGCGGCAACTTCCTCGTATTCGCCCCCCGGCTCCGAACGCGCCATCCGCGGGTACTTGACAAATTGTCGCTCGCCGCACTCCGGGCAGGTAAATTCCCCGGCCTCCAAATCAGCGCGATCAAGTGTGAGATCGAGGTCACAAGCCTGACAGACCGCATCAACGCGGGCCCGCCTTAAACCGGCCGCGCGGTACGCCGCAATTTCCGCTTCCGCCACCCCGCGCTCACGCAGAAGTTGCTCCAGTGCCGCCACACCTTCAAACGAATACTGGCTCTTTTCAAACGCGCAAACGTGCAGAATCTCTTCGGTGCTCCACGTATTGAGCACATCGTAGATTTCGCTGTTCATGGGCATGACTCCCCGCTGTCCGGCGCTGACGCCGACCTGGCTCTCATGGCGTACCGCTAAGTTAGCGTTAATCGAACCCGCGCTCGCAACAATTTTCCCGCGCATCACCGCTGTCCTGTTTAATGTTGACATGTTGCTCCGCACTCAATATGCTGAAGTGCTTTCCTTGCAAGGAGAAGAATCATGCCGTTCTGCCCCAAGTGCCGCTATGAGTACAATCCCGAAATCACGCGCTGCCCCGACTGCGATCTGGAGCTGGTTGAACAGCTGTTCGAGGAAGTTGAGTACTCCGATGAGGGCTCGCTCGAAGAGGCCGGCTGGGTGCCGATCGGAATCCTCACTGCCAATTCCTATGCCGAGATGCTTGCCGAAGGGTTGCGCGACAACGGGATCGAGGCCGAGGTCATGTCCCAGACCGGCTACTTCGGCATTGCCGGCATGATGGGCGACGGCAGCTACGCGCCGGGCGGTGGCGGCTACGTCATCCTTGTCCCGGCGGCGCAAGTTGAGTCCGCCAACGAGATTGCCGAACTGCTGCTCGGTGATATCTGGATCAATTCACGTCTGACCAAGCCCCCGAAGATCGGGCAATAGTCTATTTCAGTACCACCATCTTACGTGTCTGCGTGACGCCCTCGGCGGTTAGGCGGTAGAAGTAGATGCCCGATGGCACCGCTTCCCCAGTCGAATTGAGCCCATTCCACTCAACCGTATAAGTCCCGGCCGAAACCTCGCGATCAACCAGCATTGCCACCAACTGCCCCAGCACGTTGTACACGCTCAACTGCACCTTTCCCGGCTTTATCGTCGTGAATGCGATCGACGTGCTCAGGTTGAACGGGTTCGGATAATTCTGCGCCAGGCTGATCTTGCGCGGCAACACCGGATCGTCGCCCGGCGCGTCAGTCAAGCCCAGATTGGTATACCAAAGCCCGTCCGTGCGCGCCAGGTACATGCGATTGCCGAAAATTATCATGTCCCAAGTCTCGACAGAATTCAGTTGATCGATCGGCGTCCACGTGTCTTCCGTCCATTGGTAGATCCGCGTTCCCAGTCCCAATTTGTTGACCGCCGCGCATATTCGATTCGCCCCCCAGGCCACCGCTGCGTCCCCGATCTCGCCGATCCCGGTCAAGTACTGCTCCCAGTTCTGGCCGTTGTTGCTGCTCCGGTAAAGCCCGTCGGATGCCGCGCCGTAGGCTACCCCGTCCTGCGCGACGAGACCGAGCATCTTCAGCGGCGTGCCGCTGAACTCGGAGAACTGGTGGTTCTGCCACTCCGTGTCTCCGCTCATCCGCGCTGCAATCGTCCCGTTCGCGCCCGCACCGGCAATCAGTGTCCCCGCACTATTGACCAGGCCGGCCACGTTCCACTCCACGCCGAAATCCAGCCCCTCCCGATACGGCGTCCACGTCGCGGTTCCCTCCAGGTTCAGCACGTACACTCCCGCGCCCTCGGTCGCCATATACAGGCTGTCCCCCCGCACGGCAAACTCGTTCGGCACGTTCGCGCCCAACTCCGTTAACCCGCCGTGGCGCGGCGTCCAGCTCGCACCGCCGTCCGTCGATTCAAACACACCTTCGTAGTAGACGCCCGCGAACAGACGATTGCCGACCGCAATGATCGCCGCCACATGATCCGCCGTTTCGGAAATCGGCGCGGTTGCCGTCCAGCTCCGACTGCTGCCGTCGTATATATAAACGACTCCCGCCCCGCCCGCATAAAGCCGATCCTCGCTGGCATACAATGACAGAAATTCCCCCGCCGGTACCTCTCCGACCCGCGTCCACTCCGCGGCGAAGGACGCGCCAAAACTCACTCCCAGGAGCACGACGGCTCCGATCATCATCCGGGGATTCATGGCTCCTCCTTGTCGATGCCTCTCCACTTGCCCAACCCGCAAAATCTACGGATTTAGTCGACGAAAAGATTCACCCTTTTTGGACGGCAGTTCTGCCTCAGTTCGTAGGTCGGGTTTCCAGCGTTCCCGCCGCTCAATTTCACGGACGCACTCCCCAGCGCGAAATCCGACACACTATGAATCTTCACCGCTACCAACCCCCTCCACACCGTTGCGGCAGGTCTCGGCCCGCACGCCGAAATCTATGGAAGAACACTCTCACGCGACCGTGCGAGGTGTGACCTGCCGCCCTTTAACGTTGTAGGGAATATCTGCTAATACTCGCTCTACTCGCTGTCCGGCTTCTCGATGCCGTACTCTTTCATCTTCTGGCGCAGCGTATTGCGGTGGATCCCGAGCACGTCGGCGCTCTTCTGCAGGCTGTAATCATTAGCCGCCAGCACGTTCAGGATATGCTGCTTTTCCAGGTCACGTAGCGTCAGATTCCATGGAATCGCCCCCGTCCCGTCCGCGCTCGCCGTACCGCGCAATTGCGGAAAATCGTCAACATCCAGCACCTCCCCACGCGCCAGCACGATTGCCCGCTCGATCACATTCGCCAACTCGCGAATGTTCCCCGGCCACTCCGCCCCCACCAGCAAGTCCTTCGCCCCCGGTGTCAACCGCTTCATCGGCCGATTCAGCCGCGTGCCGGTCAGCTTCAAGAAATGTTCCACCAACGGCATGATGTCCTCGCGCCTTTCTCGCAGCGGTGGGATGTGGATTTGCACCACGTTGATCCGGAAATACAAATCCTCGCGAAACCGCCCCGCCTTGACTTCATCCTGCAAATTCCGATTCGTCGCCGCAATCAACCGAACATCTGCCGTCACTTCCTCTTCACCGCCCAATCGCTCAAACTTCCGCTCCTCCAATAGCCGCAACAGCTTCACCTGGATCGCTACCGGCAGTTCGCCGATTTCATCCAGAAGCAGCGTCCCTCCCGTGGCCAGTTCAAACCGCCCCAACCGCCGCTTCTCGGCCCCCGTAAACGCTCCCTTCTCATGACCCAATAACTCCGACTCCAGCAGTGTCTCCGGAATCGCTGCGCAACTCACCGCCACAAACCGGTTGTCCCGCCGTGGCGACAGGCGATGGATCGTTCGCGCCAGAAGCTCCTTCCCCGTTCCCGACTCCCCCGTGATCAGCACCGTCGCGTCGGTTGGCGCTACTCGCGCCAGTTCCGACAGCAGCGACTTGATCTTCGCCGACACCCCGATGATTTCCGGCGCCTCGATCGACTCCAGATGTTCTCGCAGCCGCCGATTCTCCGCCAGCAGGTAGTGCCGCTCTCCCGCCTTGCGAATCAATTCCTGCAATTCCTCCAGATTGACCGGCTTGGAGATGTAGTCAAATACGCCGGCCCGCATCGCCTCGACCGCCGATTCGACGTTCCCGAACGCCGTAATCATAATCACTTGCATCTCCGGGTCTTGCGCATGCACCTTTTGAAACAACTCCAGCCCGCTGATCCCGGCCATCTTCATGTCAAACAGCCCGACCTCAAACGCTTTGGCTTCAAGCAGTTTGAGCGCCGCCTCCCCCGATTCGGCGGTCTGAATGCTGTACCCCAACCGCTTAAGATACCCCCCCAGCATCTCGCGCTGATTGGATTCGTCATCGACTATCAACAGGCGCAGAGTCGTCATCGCTGCTGATTCTATCTATCTTTGTAATTGAAAACAAGCGACAATCACTACCATTTGCAAAGGCAACACTTGTGGTTTCCCTTTATACCGCGCCAATACTTCCGATACCTTGATTGGTCACCGAGTAAGCCGAAAAAAACAAATTGACACCTGTTTGGGAGGAGATTATACTCTGATCGTACAGCAGAAAAACCAATAGGTCTTACTACCGTCTGAGATTCCTCGGGGTGAGTGAACAAGTGACTGGTATACTTCACCGGCTCGTAGACTACTAACCCGGTTACACTTGAACCAGCCGAACCCGTTACGATCACCCTCCCCCAAGGTCTCCTCTAAACCACTATTCGGGTGTTGAGACCAACGAATATTTAAGTTTGAGTCAGGAAAGCACTATGCTTGCGCCATCAACGGTCCAGTCTGGGCGCTCCCTGAGGGAGGTGATCAACTCCTAACAGACAGCGTTCAAGCAACTTGTGTTTACGAATTTGCAACGTTTCTCTACTCACTAATCTGAAAGGAGCACACAGTATGAAAAAACTCACACTGATCCTTGTGAGTTTGTTCTACGTGGCCTGCCTGTTGTCGGTTTCAGTTTTTGCCGCCAAATCGTCAAACTCCGCCACAGGTATCGATCCGCGCGACATCGTTGCGGAAAGCTCGAAGCGTCCGTTGACCGATGTCCAATTGCAGCAACTCAACCGTCCCGTCAAAACGGCCGGCTCCAATTCCACCGCCCTCGGCTTCATGGCCTCACCCGGTATTCTCATTGGCAATTCCGCCTATGACATCCAGCACAACTCGGCCATGGGCCATCAGATTGTACAGGGCGGCGATGGCCGCGTCCACTTTGTCTGGACGCACACCCTGGTCGCCAATACGCTGCGCGAAGTTCGCTACGGCAGCTATCGGCCCTCCATCGCTACTTTCTTCGACCTTCCCGGCGGCCTCGTGATTTCCGATGCCCGCGAAGGTCACATGTGTAACGTCGATCAAATCAGCAATGCGGCCCTGCCGGTCTGGCGTTATGGCGCGTCCTTCGCGGCCTACCGCTCGACCTCGGCCCTTGACTTCGCGTCCGGCGCCGGTGCGTTCACTATAGTCGACGTGCCCTCCACGGCGCCGACCTGCGAGAACATCTGGTGCGGCGCGGCGTCCGAACCGTACATTTGGCCGCGTGTCGCCGGCGATGTCGACGGCAGTCTCAATCCGGTCGTCCACTTGGTCGCAATGGAAGGTAACTCCGGTTCCGACTTCAGCGCCATGTCCTACTATCGTGGCACCGGTTCGCCGTTCACCACCTACACCACCTGCGGCAAGTTCATCGACTCCACGCAGGCGATCTCGTATTCGATTGCGCAAGACCCGAATTCCAACAAGGTTGCAATCGCTTACACCAAGTCGCGCCAGAACGTCGGCAGTCGCGCCAACAACGACGCGGCCTATCGCATGTCGACCGACCTCGGCGTCACCTGGGGTCCGGTCGTCAATATCACCAACTACGCGACCGGCACCAAGGAACGCGCCAATCAGGAGGCCAACTGCGTGTTTACCTCCGATGGCTGCTTCCACGTCGTCTATACCGCCGCTTTCTACGATTCCGTCGCCGGTCAGATTGCCGATCAGGAAGGCAAGCTGTACCACTACGACGACTGCAATCAGTGTATCTCGTTGATCATCGACGCCAACAACGTCCATGACAATTGCGAGATGAAGGCGTTTGAAGCCAACGTCTGTCGCGCCAGTTTGGCCGAATGCACCGTCGGCGCTACCAAGACCCTTTACGTGGTCTACACCCGCTACGTCGGTGATACCAATCCGTCCACGCCGGCCCTGACCGACTGCTCGGCCAGCGGTTACCCGAACGGCGAAATCTACGCCCAGGCTTCCTCGACCGATGGCGAAACCTGGGGCCCGCCGGTGAACCTGACCAACTCGCGCACCGACGGTTGCACCGCCGGCAACTGCGATGACGACAACTTCGCCTCCGTCGCACCGCACTCGACCGACTCGTTGTACATCGAGTACATGAACGACAAGGAAGCCGGTTCGGCGACCGGTAACGAAGGCACCGCCGAAACCTACAGCCCGATCATGTACCTCGGCCGCGCTTGCTTCCCGATGGACACCTACCGCAGCGTCACCGCCAATCCGTCCGGATTGGTCTATCCGTTGCTGCATGCAGCCCCGGGCGGCACCGATAGCGAGAATCTGGTCCTGACCAACGCCGGTAACGCATCAGCGACTTGGACTCGGTCCATTACCTACAATTCCGGCTCCGGCTGGCTCAGCGTGCCGGCTGGCGGCTCCGTACCCGCAGGCTGCACTAATTCGCAGACCTTGCTGGTCACTGCCGGCCCGATCGGATCCGAAGGCTACTACTCGGCCACGATCACCTTCACCTACGAAGGTCCGACCCAGTTCCAGGTGCCGGTGGAATTCTTCGTGTTTAACAACTTCTTCCTGCCGCAGGATGCCGCCATCCGCACCAGCCTCGTCCGCATGAACGTGGCCCAGGTCGGCCGCAACTCGCATCAGGAAGCCGGGAGAATGTTCTACTTCTTCTCGGATCAAACCGAACCGATGTTTGACGGCTCCTTGGTGCTCGGCAACTCCGCCGCCAATTTGAGCTATCAGATCTTCGAAGGCGGCGGCAGCGCTCCGTCGGCCAACAACCCGTTCGGCTACCTGTATGCGCAGTCGAATACGACCTACGATTCGACCACCTTCAGCGCTTACCGCTTCGCTTCCGGCCGCGGCTCCAACCGTGACACCACTCTCGGGTTCATCGTTGACTACTACGCTCCCAAGCATCCGGATACGTCCAAGGTGATCCTCGCCTCGTACCGGCTGTTCAAGGGCGCCAAGAACCCGGCCGGCAGTGTCACTGGCTTGACCATCGCCTACGCCCTCGACGTTGACGTTCAGGACGATAGCTCCGAAAACGTTGGTGGCTCCGACGCCTCGCGGCAAGCGGTCTACCAGCGCGGCAAGTACGGCGCCGACCAAAATCGCTATGCCGGTATGCGCGGCGTCCGTCGCGATAATACCGCCTTGGCTGGTGGCTTTGTCTGGGAGAACGACGTCACCGTCTATCCGCTCGGTGGCTATGAAAATGACACCCTGTGGAACAAACTGGCCGCAACTTCCAACTACAGCGTCACCGACTCGACCGAAGACCTGAACTCGGTGCTGATCATCCAGAAGAACGCGACCGTCAACGGTGCCAACAACGACACGTTGCGCTTCGCGGTTATCTTCGCAGCCACGGAAGGCTCCACCAGTCTCGCCGACTTCCAGACCATCCTGGATCGTGGCAAGGCTTGGTTGTGTACCTACGTTTACAATGGCGCGCCGGCTTGCGCCAGCTGCAAGTGCGGCGATGCCGATAACTCCGGCGCTTGGTCGATCTCCGACGCCGTGTACTTGATTAACTACATCTTCGCGGGCGGTCCCGCCCCGGCTCAGACCTGCCTGGGCGATGCCGACGGATCGAAAGCCATTTCGATCTCCGACGCAGTGTACTTGATCAACTACATCTTCGCCGGTGGACCGGCCCCGTCCGGCTGTTAGACCGCGTTGAAGTCAGAGGGCGATGATCTCTGACTTCGACCAACGCCGCACCCGGCCCACACCGGGTGCGGCGTTTTTTTTGGGGTTGCGCTTTCGACCGCTTGAACGAATACTGCGTAGGTGGCGTTACCCTGATGAGCGACCCGATCATGAGATTGTTATTCCGTCTTGCCCCGACTCCCCTGCTCGCGCTGATTCTTCTCGCGATTCCCGCCGCGAGCCTCGCCCAGCCGGCGCCCTATCTGCCGCAGGACGAAAAACTGATCCATCCGCATCAACAGCGCTTATCCGCGCTTTCCGCGCGCCTGCAACAATATCCGCTGACGGACAACCAGAAACTCTATGACGCCCAATACTACCGCCTCGACCTCCGAATCGATCCGGACAGCCAGACCATCGTCGGCCAAGTCGATATCGTCGGCCGTGCGCTCGCTGCACCTCTCACCGCGCTCGATTTCGATTTCTACCATGATCTGACCGTCGACTCCCTCCGCACCGCCGGCGCGACCACGACCTTCACCTTTACCGACGACATTCTCACCGTCGACTATCCCGGCCTGCAACCGGGCGCCGAATTCGCTGTCACCGTCTTCTACCACGGCAACCCCGGTAACCAGGGCTTCGGCTCGTTTACCTTCGCCCGCTATCAGGATATCTTCGTCATTAGCTCGTTGTCCGAACCCTTCTTCGCCCGCACCTGGTGGCCCTGCAAAGACCATCCGTCCGACAAAGCCGACTCCGTCGATGTAATCGTCACCATCGACAACTACCTCACCGTCGTTTCCAACGGCAGCCTGCGCTCCATCGTCGACAACGGCGATGGCACCAGCACCACCCACTGGCACGAGTCTTACCCGATCACGACCTACCTCGTAAGTCTGGCAATCTCCGACTACGCCCACTATGCCGACACCCTGCATTATCAGGGCAAAACCATGCCGGTCGAATTCTACCTGTTTCCGGAGGAAATCGATAACTACCGCACCACTAATGCCCTCGTGGTGCCGATGATCGAATTCTTCTCAAGCATCTATGGCGAATACCCCTTCATTAACGAGAAGTACGGTCATGCGCAGTTTCTCTGGGGCGGCGGCATGGAACACCAAACCTGCTCCTCCATGGGCGGCTTCCACGACTGGCTGATCGCCCACGAACTCGCCCATCAGTGGTGGGGCGATATGATCACTTGCGGCACCTGGCACGATATCTGGCTCAATGAAGGCTTCGCCCGTTATTCCGAAGCCCTCTGGATCGAACACACTTTGGGCTGGCCGGCAATCCGCAACTACATGTCGCATTTAGTCAACCTCGACCTGCAGGTGTATGTCGAAGACACTTCCGTCGTCGGCTACATCTTTGACCGTGTCGTCTACGACAAAGGCGCCTTCGTCCTCCATACGCTGCGCTATCTGACCGGCGATTCCACCTTTTTTGCGATCCTCCGCGCCTATGGCGAATCGGCGCACAAGTACGGCTCCGCCACCACCGAGGACTTCCGCGTTATCGCCGAATCCGTCTCCGGTCGCGATCTGCGCCGCTACTTCGACCAATGGGTCTATCAGCCCGTGATTCCTTCGTTTGAATACGGCTACACCACGTACCAGGCCGATTCCGGCTGGGTCACCCAACTTGAGCTGCGCCAGATGCAGGGCGAGCCGGTCTTTGCCACCGACCTCGATGTCGCCTTTGTGCTTGCCGACACGACCATCGTCGAACGCATTGCCACCGATTCCCCCCGGCAGTTCTACCGGTTCCTGTTGCCCGGCCGTCCCGACGCCTGCAATCTCGATCCCGAAAACTGGGTCATCAACTTCGCCTGGCAGTCCGACTTCGGCCTGACTGCGATTGACGACACCCTACCGGAGGCCTTCCGCGGCGAATTCTATTCCTATCAACTCTCCGCCGCCGGCGGCAAACCGCCCGTATCCTGGACGCCCTACATCGTGACGCTCCCCGAAGGTCTCGACCTTTCCGATGACGGCCTCCTCGCTGGTTTTCCGACGACTGCCGGCGATTTCGACATCGGCGTTCGCCTCATCGACTTCGGCCAACCGCAGGCCACCAGCTCTACGTTGCTGCACCTGCGCGTCAATCGCCTGCATGGCGACCTCGATGACCAGCCCGGTCCCAACCTCAACGACGCGCTGTTGTTGATTCGCTACCTCTATCGCGGCTACAGCATCACGCCGGATCCGGCGCTCGCCGACGCCAACTGCGACGGCACGGCCAATGCCGTCGACATCGTCGTCCTCCTCAACTATCTCTACCGCGACGGTCCGCGTCCCTGCTACTCAATTCCGTAGCCGCTCGCAACACATTCGGCATTACCGATCCGGCGGCGATGCGACTCGCCCAGTCCGCCACCAGCCGGTCTTCCGCCTCCCACATCCCGCGTAGGATCGGCACCGCCGTCCGCAACGCCAGCCGTATCACGTCCGCCAGCGTTCGCTCCTGTCGGCGCGCCAATTCCTCCAGTTGCTCCTTCAGCGCACCGCTGATGAAGAAATTTACCGCGTACCCGTTCCGCTTCTCTTTTTCTTTCATCCTCTCGCTCCTTTTCGATAGTGGTACTTCAGATGTCCGACCAGCGTCTGCTTCGAGACCAGCCGTATTCCAAACCGTAACTCCAGCACCGCCATCACCCGCCGCAGTCCCTCCCCCGGACGTCGCGTCGCCAACAGTGCCTCGATCGCTGCGCGCTCTGGTGCCAGGCAAATCACGCAACGCTCTACGGTTTGCTCAATCCCGAACTCCTCCTCCGCGAAATCCCGCAAGATCCGCTCCAGCTTGCGCAGTGCTCCCCGATACTGCGTCAATACCCGCTCCAGCCGGCTGCCGTCGGCCAGCGCAATCTCCGCCAGCGAAGCCCCTTCCCAAAAGTGCCGCTGCAGAATTGCGCGCTCACGTGGAGCCAGCCTCCCCATCGCCCCCTGCACCGCTTGCGCCCGCCGCTCTTGCTGCCGCCGCGTCTGCAAACCGCCTCCAGCCGCCCACGCCGACTCCCCGCGCGCTTCGGCAATCCATGAGTAGAACCTTAGTCCCATACCGTCGACCTCCTTCACGCGCAATCAACCCGCCCGCGCCGGTCTTGGGAATCAGGTGAAGCTCACATCAGAGATCACCGCGAGTTTGCGCTTGCGCACCGGCCCGCCGCCGCGTAAGTTGCCCCGACATAAACTTCCAGTGAGGAAACGTCCAATCATGACCGAACCAAATGAATCTTCGCAACCGCTTCGGCGTCATAGTCTGACCGGCGGCTTGATCGTGCTGGGCATCGGCCTGTTCTTTCTCCTCGCCAATCTCGAAGTCATTCCGCCGGTGCGTAAATCGTGGCCGATTATTCTGATTGTTGTGGGAATAGCCCTGGTGCTGGCCCGCCTGCGCCGGTAGAACCGCCGCCGCCGGCCCCCCGCCTGACGATCATCTCCTACGCCGTCCTGACGCTGATGGCCCTCGTCTGGCCGCTCGCGTCGTTCCTCTTTGTCGAAGACCAGCTCAATCTCGCCAAAGAAACCGCCGACCCGATCGCCGAGATCTACCTGCCGACCATGGCGATCCAGTTGGCAACCGTGCTGATCGTCGCCATCGCCGTGCGCTCCGAACGCGACTCCCCCTCCGGCATCGGCCTTGGTCGCTTCCGTTGGTGGTCCCTGCCCGTCGGCATTACCTTCCTCGTCGCCGCCAATTTCGCCTTGATGGCGCTGCAGAATCTCGTGCTCTCGTACGCCCCCGCCAGCGTTGCCGAAATTACCCCCTTGTTGCCGCACACTTCTGGTGAACGATCAGTCTGGGCGCTTCTCTGCGTGGTTGTCGCCGTCTCCGAGGAAATCATCTTCCGCGGCTATCTGATCACGCGCCTGGCCCTGCTCACCGGCAATCGTCGCTGGATCGGCGCCCTCGTCTCCTCCGTCGCCTTCGCCTCCGGCCATCTGTACCAGGGCGTCGGCGGCTTCATTCTCATCTTCGTCTATGGACTCATGTTCGCCGCCCTCTTTCTCGCCACGCGCTCCCTTTATCCCGGCATCATCGCCCATTTTCTGCAAGACATCGCCGCGACTTTTGTCGCCGATGTCTGACGGCGCCCGTTATTCCTTCTCCAGCTCGTCCAGCAATTCCACCGCCCGCCGCAAGTGCGGAATCACGATTGATCCTCCCACCACCAGGCCGACGTTGAAGATCTCGAAAAACTCCGCGCGTGCTACTCCTTCCTTCTTGCACTGAATCACGTGATACGCGATGCAATCATCGCAGCGCAGCACCAGCGAGGCCACCAGCCCCAGCATCTCCTTGGTCCGGGCGTCCAGCGCTCCCGCCTCATAGGTGCGCGTATCCAGCGCGAAGAAGCGATTGATCTGCTGGTGCTTCTCCGCCAAAATCCGCTCGTTCATCTTCTCGCGGTAGGCGCGAAATCGCTCCAATCGTTCCGACATAGATTCCTCCTGTGGCGCGGAATATAGAGGGGAATGATCAGGAAAGCAATGGCAGGTGCGCGGCGCGGTTTGCGATCATCACCTGATGATCACTTTTGCGTCCCCGGCGCCGGCCCGCCGGCAAAGATGTAGTTGATGAGGAAGACGACGTCGGAAATGCTGACATTCGGAGTGGCATCGATCGCCACCGCCGCCGCCCACGGCACCGGATACGGCCCGCCGGCGAAAATGTAATTGATCAGGTACACGGCGTCCGACACATTCACGATCCCGTTGAAGTCGACGTCGCCCTTGATAAACGCCGCGGGCGCCAGCGTGACATCTTCAACCAAGTTGCCGAAGACGTCCCGGATGCTGCTCTGCGCCACATAACCGTTTCTCGCCACCGCAATCAGATAACGTCCCGCCGGTTGACTGGTGTAGCTCGGCGTGTCCGTCTCCGTCGTGTCGTTGATGCCGGTAATCGGAATTTGCACAATAAAGTCGCGCGCGTGCGGATTGCCGTCGGTCGTCGCCAGATTGAGGTTGATCGTGTAAAAATTCGCCGTCGTCACCTCCATGCTGTCGACCGCCATGTTGCCGTAGCGGTCCTTCGCCCAGGCGCGGATCGTGTAAGTATCGTTCGGCACCTGCCCCGTCGCCCACATCCCGCCGATGTCGTACGGCGTGATCAACGGATCGCTGTCGTGATTGGTGAGGATTTCATAGAATTGACGAAAGTCGTAGTCGGCTTGCGAATTGCACGGCCCCGAATTCTTGAACACCGTGTGCTGCGACTGGTCCCACAGCAACTCGCCGGTAAACCGAAACGAGAGAAACGGCCCCAGCATCACCGAATCGGAGCGAATTTCATACCCCATTTCGTACGGACACAATACCCAGGTCGGATGTCCGACTCGGTCATGCGCCTTCGCAATGATGTCGACATCGCCGTCGATCGGCACTCCGACATTGAAGTACGTGTCGCTGTTATCGCGGCAGAATCGAAACGGCGTCCCCGAGTTGATATCGACGAAAAACGGCGGCGCAAAGTCGTCAATGTTTACCAACTCATCCAACGCGTTGCCGACAAACCGCCAATTCGCCGTCCACACCAATCCGGCGTCGCGAATCTTGACGAAATGCAAATGGTGAAAGTCCGCCACCGGCCATTCCACGATATTGCCCAGAAATGTCCCGCTGTCCACATGCTGCCCCAGACCGACGGCAATTGTCGGCTCATCCAGGTGCGCATACAGCCAGCCGTCACAACTGTCCGCCCCGGCGCTGTCGCCGATCGCCACGCGCCAATGCAACTCTGCCGAGGTCGTCAAAATCGCCTTGACCCAGCCCGCCTTCACGGCATAGACCGCCGTCCCCGCCGGCCGCAGGATATCGATCCCCGGATGCATGTACGGCGACCCGCCATAGTCCTGGTACTCGCCGTAGCTGTTCCCCAGCGGCTGCGCCGAATCAAATGGCTCCATCGGCCACGGGATCGTCGCCTGCGCGCTGCCGGCAAAGCACAGAGCAAGTACAAGGAAAATCGCGGTTCGCAAGAATGTCTCCGGTAAGTAAAGTTGCTGAGGTGAATATAATGCATTTCCCGAATTTGGCAATCGGGACTTGGCTGGCCCCTACGGCGCCTGATATCGCCGCCGATTCGGCAGCTTGCGCAACACCCACAACCCGATCAACATCGGCACCACCTGCGCTACCAGCGCCAGCCGGTGGTGAATCGACCCCGCCAACGCTGCCGGCTCGCCGATTCCCAGCGCCCCCAGCCAATCCAGCGTCATCTGCCCCAGCGGTTGATCCGACTTGCCGAACAGCACAACCAGCCCCCATAGAAGCGGCCCAACAATGGCTGCCGCTTTCGAGCACAGCGACAACACTCCGTAGAATTGCCCCAGCTTCTCCTCCGGCGCCAGGCTGTTGAGAAGCGGTCGCGAGGTCGTCCAGACCGCCCCTAAGAAGATGCCAACGAAGCCTCCAATCACAAAGAACACTGCTTTCGATGCCGCCACCGAAGCGGCCAGCAAACATACGACCCAACCCGCCGCCGTAATCATCAACGCCGTCTTCGCTTTCAGCCAGTCCGTGATGTAGCCGAACAAAATCGAACCGAACAGCGCCACCGTCGTCGAGACCGCAAACAAAATCAGCTTGTCCGTTTCGACAAAACCTACCGCCGACTGCGAGTACACCGACATGTACAGAATCACCGTGTTTACCGCATCCGCGATCAGGAAGTTGCCGACCATGAACCGCAACAGCCCCGGATAATCGCGCGTCTCCTTCAACGACCGGCGCAGCCCGACCCAGAAACTCTCGCGCGCCGGAACAAGCGCTTGTACCGCCGGTCGCTCCTTCACCCACATGAATGTCGGGATCGCAAACAGCGCAAACAGCAGCGCCGTCGGCAGAAACGTGTACACGCTCCCCGACACCCCCGGCCAGATCGTCAGCGTCGACAGCGGATAAACCATCAGCAGCCCGCACAACGAACCGGCATATCCGATGCCGGTGCCCAGACCGGAAATCTTGCCGATGTTCTCCGGCGTCGAAACATCGCTGATCAACGCATTGTAGAACGTCAACCCGCCTTCGTAGAAATAATTAGCCGCCGCGAACAACACCAGGATCACGACGATCAACGTGCTGTACAACGACTGCAGCAGCGCCGTCAACGCGATCAGTTCGGTAAACCCCACGCACAGCAGCGTAAACACCAGCAGGTGATCCAGTCGCGTGCCGTGATGATCGGCGCGCCGTCCCAGCGCCGGCAGCGTCAACGCCACTGCCAGCATCGAGGCCGAATACGCCAGGCTGAAGAATATGTCCTCCAGCGCCAGCTCGTTGATCAGCCACGAGGCGAAGAAATACGTCACGATATTCATCGAGAAAATCGTGTTCGCAAAGTCGTAGATGATCCAGCCGATCTGCGCTTTGCGCATTTCCCGCGTTACCGGAACTGCTGCCATGAATTTATCTATCCGAACCGCCCCGCTGCCTGTTTGCGTCTGATTAGCGCTTGCCGCCCGCGCTCAAAACCCCAGCTCCGGCGCGATCGACCGCATTCCCTCGAGCGCCAGGCCGAGAAATTCTTCCAGCCTCAAGCCCAGTTCCGAGCATTTGGCGATCCCCTCGCGCCGCGCCCCCGCTGCAAACCGCTTATCCTTGAATCGCTTCATGATCGATGCCACCTGCAGCTCCGCCAGCTTGCGCGACGGATGCATCATCACCGCCGCCGTGATCAGTCCCGTCGTCGGATCGGTCGCATACAACGACCAGTCCATCCTCGACAAACACGGCTTGTGATCGGCATGGCAGTGGATCGCATACATCATTTCCTCGTCGATTTCCGGGTACGCCGCCAGCCATTCGCGCGTGGCAAACGTGTGTCGCTCCGGCGTGTTCATCGTCTCCACATAATCGAGATCGTGCAGCAACCCGACCATCCCCCAGCGCTCGACGTCTTCCCCAAAATGCTCCGCCAGCCGCCGCATCACCGCCTCGACGCTGATGATATGCTTTACCAGATTCTCCTGCCCCACCTTCGCCCGCACCAGTTCCAATGCCTCGGATCGATTCATCCGGCTCTTCCTAATCCAGAAACGCCCAGTTGAAGCCCCACCAGACCGAACGGCCCCGCTGATCCAGTCCGGCCACCGTGTACTTCGTATCGAATACGTTCTCGAAGTTGAAGAAGAAATGAAAGCGCTTGAGATCAAAAGTGAAATACGTGTCTGCCGTTAACGCGCCGTCCTCCGGCGCGCCGACGAAGTTGCGATCCGCCGCCGACCGCAGCTTGGCCCCTACGCCGAAATGCAGATCAACCAGAAACCGGCGGATCGGCAACTTGTACATCACGATCCCCGCCGCCGTGTGCGCCGGACCGAACGTCTCATTCTCGCCCGCTGCCGTCACTCGCCGCAGCCCGTAATTTAGCTCCGCCTCGAGTCGCGGATGCAGCCGCCACTGCGACTCCAGACTGACCAGCCACACGTCGCGGTCGATCCCCGCCGCGCGAAAATCTCCGTATTTCAGCGAATCGAAGCTGACCGTCCATGCCGGCATCTCCCGCAAGAGAAAATACCCGCCGCGCAGCCGTAGCCGCAGCCACTCCGACCGACGCTCCAATCTGGCCTCCACGCCGCTGGCCGATCCGATATCGAGATCATCGCTCGGCCGCAGACGGTAATCCACCGAATCCGCCTCAAATGCCGCACTCTTGTCGACGCCGTACATCATCTCCGCCGTCGGCACGATCGCCGCATGCGAGGCCGTCACGCTCGCCGTGATCGCCCCCGACAACGACCCGACCATCATCGCCACCACCGACGGTCGCGGCGTCAAATCCGATGATCCCGTCACCGCCAGATGCGCATACGCCGTCGTCCTCGCAGTCAGTGCCATGATATCGCTCACGCCGCCACTGTAATATAGGGCATTCGTCGTCTCGCCCTGATCGGTATAGCGGCAAAAGCGCGAATCCACCGCCAACTCCAATTGATGTCGGCCCGCTTCGCGCTGATTCGCCACCCGTGCGTCAACGACCTTGAATCCTTGCGCCGTCCGCAACTTCACATCGTTGAACTTCTGATCCGCGCTCTTATAAGACACGTCGAACGCATACACCGACGTCGGCCCCGCATAGTACCGCGCCTGCGCCGCATACGTCCCTTCGTAATCGCTGCTATATCCTGAATAGCCATACTGCGACGGAAAGATCAACCGATCCCCCTTCAGCCGGTTGAACGCGTACAGCAAATCAAGCTTCAATCGCCGCCCGACATTCGGTGCAGCCGCAAACCGCATTCGCTCCAGCTTGCTGTTGGACGAGAGGTACAGCCCGTCCATTTTCTGGAAACTGCCGTCCGCCGCCAAAAATCCCACTGGTCCGAAATAATTCTGGAAACGAAACGTCGTGTTGGCAAATCCCCCGCGTCCGCGCGTCACGGAGATCGCGCTGTGCGCCGTGTCCGACGGAATCCGCTCCAGCCGCTGCACCATCGTCAACGCCCGTCCGAACGGCGCCATCACCGCCATCGTCCCGGGCCACAGCAGCATCTCAAAATCCGACGTCTCCGTGCGCAAGAAATCCTCCCCGTACGGCAACGGCACCGGATTCGCGAATGACTGCTCCCCTGCGAACATATCATATCGCGACAGCGCCGCCGGTGCCAGCCCCGCCGGATAGAAACTCTCGAAATCTCCCCACGGCGTCACCGAATACCGCGCCAGCGCCGGGTTCATCTTCCACCGCGACGTCTCCTGCGGAAAATCGAGTCTGAGCGGCCCGCCTTGTTCCCCGGCCATCAGCATCATGACGCTGTCCCGGAACTCCCGCGGCCACACGATCGTCGCCGTATCGGTCGGACCTGCCACTTCCGCCGTGTCCACTACCGCCATCGTCGAATCTCCAACCACCTCCACCGTCTGTGCCGGACAGTATACACCCCCAAAAATCATCACGAGAGCGACGGCAACGATCATGACGGCGGGATGGCGCTGAGAGTGCTTCATGGCTTCCCGTGCCGGACCGGCGCAGCCCCGGCGCCCCGACACTAATCGACTGGGAAAATACCCAACTTTTTGAGTTTCGCAAGGACGGGAAAGAGGATCACGAAGAAGAGTACGTTGCTGGCGACCGTCACCAGCGCAAATGGCGCCGACAGCGCCAGCCGCTCCCAGAACGGCCCGAACAGATACGCATCCGCTACCGACACCGGCGCCATGTACGCCAGCGCGCTGACGATTCCCAGCAGCACCAGCCAAACGTACCGCGCCGCTCTTGATTCGGCATCCACTAGCGGCCGCGTCCATGCGCCCAACAGCCCGACCAGCGCATATCCCAGCACCTGCGCCGCCAGCACCGGCGGCGGCGCCAAACCATACGGATTGAACAGCGAGATGATCAGCGCCGCGATGATGCCCACCGCCATCCCCGCTAGGCGCTCCAGGTAGAACCCCGCGTAGACGACGATCAGGATCGACAGCGTGACATTGGGGAGCGCGAGCAGGACGAACGAGCCGGCGTAGGCCAGCGCAGCAAAAATGCCGACTGCGGCAACGCGGCGCGCGTTCACCTGATCACGAGGATCTTCTTGTGAGTAGTCTCGTCACCGATGCGCACCTGCACCACGTACACCCCCGAGGCGACTTCTTCCCGGTCGTTGTTGCGACCATCCCACTGAATCGGATACCGCTCCCCGGCCGACGGCTCGTACGTCCCCGACCGGTAGACCTCTTCCCCGGCAGCGTTGAAGATCGTCATGTTGACCTGCGCCTTCGCCGCTGGCTGCACGATCACGTAAAAGGCGTGGTCGTCACCTTCCGAGAGCAGGAACTTCGTGTTGACGAAGGTTACGGTGTTAGCTTCGATCACCACCGAAGTGTTGGTCACTTCAAAGCGGTAAAAATTGCCCGTCCGCCTCAGCTCCGGACTCACGATCGTCACCACCCCGAGCAGATCCGTGACGCTGGTCAGGTTGCGCTCCTGAATCAGCGCGAAATTCTGATAATGCGTCGGATCGACCTTCAACGGCGCATTGAGATTGAAGCGGTCATAACCGGTCATCGCGGTGCGCCATTCGGTCGGAATCGGCGTGCTCACGGCCCCTTCGAAGTTCATCGTAAACACCGAGTCGATCGTCCCGGTGCTGAAGTTCACAAAGTTGAACCCCAGCTCCGAGGGCAGATAGGCATTGTCGCTCGCCTGCTGTTTGGTCACCGGGTACTGCGAATAGTACCGGATATACGGCCGCAGCGGGCTGCCGCTGTTGTCCGGCACCATCGCGTAATTGGCCGCTTCCTCGAAGAACTTCCCCGGCCGCGCCCGCGTGCCGGTGAAAAATAGCGCTTTCCCATACTCCAGCCACGCCGTTTCCAGATCCACCGCGCCGTTGGACAGCTCATCCAGCGCGCCCTGCAGCGCCCCGCTCAGCAAATTCTCCCCCGGCACTTCGCCACAACGCTCCCACACCAGCCGCACCAAGTCGCGCCCGTACTTCTGGCTCAAATAGATTGGCATCAGTCCGGCGCCGTAGATGTTCAGACCGGTCTCAGAAATGAAACGCGGCGACCGGTGAATCTGGTCCAGGTAGAACTCCAGGTACAAATAATAGTCGTTGATGTTGTCGTAGGTGTCCTCTTCTGCCCACACCGAGGACATCTCGAACCAGTACGGATTCTGCAATAACGGCGTGCAGCTCGCGTCGGTGCACAACTCCTCGGCATCGTAGGCCAGGTGAATCGCGTGCAGAAACTCGTGCGCCACCGTCACCCGCATCGCGTCCAGCGGTCGCGTGTCATAGCCCTGATATTGCTCGTAATGCGTGTCCAGCTCCATCCACGACGTCGCCTTCACCATCGGCCCGTCCGCCACGGCCTGATCCGCCCAGGTAATGCCGTACACCTGGCCACCGACGTCACGGATGTATACATCATAGCGCGCGTCGCCGCCGCCGTAGTTCGCATCGTTAACCGGCTCCCGGAAGCCCAACTGGGTGATATGATGATCCCACACCGAATCGCACACCAACGCCACGATCTCCGGATAATCGGGAATCCCGTTGCTGTTTTGATCGCCGTAGCTTTCATCGATCCGATCGCGGTCCCCCGTCGCCGTCGTGTAGTGAATCTTGAAGTTCCCGCCCGGCGAATCGTAGACTTCCGGAAAATCGGCATCCAGCGGCCGCGCCAGGAATTCCGAGATCCCCGCCTGCTTGCCCAGCAGCTTCTCGTACGCCCGCAATTGAAACACCGCCGGCAGCCCGCACTTGACCAGCGCCGCCGGCTGCGCCGGCTCCACACCCGCCAGCGCCGCCCGCTCCTGCATTGCTTCCAATGCCGCCGCCAATTGCTCCTCCCGGCTCATCGCGGCCGTCGGCAAAGCGTAACTGAAGGAATTGATCACCAGGAAAACGAACGCGGTTAGGAGGGCAGAAACATGCAGACTCACGATGGCTCCTTGCGGCTGGAAGTTCGAGCGGCTAAGTACTCTCTCATGCGAACAAGCACTTCATAAGGTACGCGTTGACTCCCCATCTCGGCGCGCGGATCGGGACGGCCATGCCAGTCCGACCCGCCGGAAATGAGCAGATTCTTCTTCTCGGCAATGCTTTTGTAATGACGCACTTGCTGTGCTGTATGTTTGGAGTGGTACACTTCGATCCCGTCCATCCCGATCTCTTTGAAATAATCGATCGTGTCGTCGCGCTTGGCCGTCCCCGGGTGCGCCATGATCGCCAACCCGCCGGCCTTGTGTACCAACTCGATCGCTTCGACCGGATCAAAAAAGGTCTTCGGCACATACGCCGGCGCGTGATAGCCCAGATACCGGCTGAACGCCTCGTCAAACGTCTGCACGAATTCCTCCGACAACAACGCATCCGCCACGTGAGGCCGGCCCACGACCCCCGATCCCGCCATCCGCTTGACCGTGTCCATCCGCAGATCAAGCCCCATCTCGTTCAGCTTCCTGACCATCATCTCCCCCCGCTTCAGTCGCTCGGCCTGGTAGAATTTGACTTTCTCCGCCAGTGGCTTGTAGTTGCAGTCGACGAAGTACGCCAGCATGTGGATGTCGGAATTCTGATAGGTACAGGACAGCTCGATTCCCGTCACAAATTCAATACCCAGTTTGTTGGTGCATTCCTGCGCCTCCGGCAGCGCATCCAGCGAGTCATGATCGGTGATCGCAATCGCCGCCAGCCGCCGCTCTGCCGCAATCGCCGCCGTCTCCTTCGGCGAACAGCGGCCGTCGGAGAAATGCGTGTGCATATGCAGGTCAATCAGCTTGCCGGACATCCGATTTTCTCAATAACGATTTCACGCGCGAGCTTCGCTTGAGTTTCCGCTGCCGCCAGAATTTTTCGCGCCTCGCCGTCGATTTCCGCCGCGACTCGCTTGTCGGTGATCCCCGGCAAATTGATCTGTACGTTGTAAAATGCCCCCTGCACGGCCGCGTAACCCATCAACGCCCCGACCCCGGCATCCGAAATCGAATTGACGTTTCCGATCTTCGCAATCTCAATTACCAGTCCGATCGCCGTCAGCGCCTTCCCCATCGTCTCCAGCGGCGTCCGCGTTGCCGTGATCGTCGCCGCCTGAATCGCCGCCGTCCGCGCTGCCTGTTGCTCCGGCGTCTCCTTCGGCAGCTTCATCGCCGCCATCAGCGCGTCAAACGACGCCGCATCCCGTGCGACCAGTTCATACAACTCATCCTTGAGCGCGTCCGTCTTCTTGAGAATCGCGCCCGCCTGATCCTGGACTTCCGCGTATTTCTTCTTCCCCATGGTCAGCCGGCACACCATCGCCGCCAGCGCCGCCGCCAGCGATCCCGCCGCCGCCGACACCGATCCGCCGCCCGGCGCCGGCGATGATGACGCCACGCTCTCCACGAACGTGCTCAGGCCGCCGCGGCTGCCCTGTTCCTCGGAGGCCTTCTGCAATTTGGCTTCGAGAATTTGATCCTTGCTGAAATTCTCCAGCATCAGATACCAGCGCGCACTGTTCGAAATCGCATCCAGCGGTACCAGCCCGACGATCTCGGTCGAGGTCACATTCGTCCCCCACCGCGCCGCCTCCGACTTGATCGTCTCCAGTACCCGGTAAATCGGCGTCAACTGGTAGTTGATCAGGTTCATCGACACCTGCACGCAATTGCGGTCCTTGATCTCAAATCCGAGCGCGCGACAATACGCAAACCCGCCCGAGTTCGCCCGAATCGCCTTGGCAATCCGCTGCGCTACCTTGATGTCATTCGTATCCAGGTACGCGTTAAACGCGATCAAGAACTGCCGCACACCGATCGCAATCACTCCCGCCTGTTCATGCACCCGCCGCGGCCCGAAGTCCGGGATCAGCGTCTCGTCGGTCGCGATCGTCGCCTTGATTCCCTCGTACTGCCCGTGCTTGTTGCGAATGTCGGGCAGGCTTACACGATCCGGGCGCGTTGCCGCCTGGTCGTAAAGATAGACCGGAATCTGCAGCTCCTTCCCCACTTTTTCCGCCAGCGACTTGGCCAGCTCGATGCATTCTTCCACCGTGATTTCGCTGATCGGCACGAACGGGCACACATCGGTCGCGCCCATCCGCGGATGCTCGCCCTGATGCGTCCGCAGATCGATCAGCTCGGCGGCCTTCTTAATCCCCAAAAATACGCCGTTCTTGACCGCCGTCGGCTCCCCCGCTACCGTCACGACTGCGCGATTGTGATCCTTGTCCATTTCGGCGTCCAGCAGCACCACCCCCGGTACCGAGGTAATCGCGTCGGTGATCTGCTTGATCACCTCCGGTCGCCGCCCTTCGGAGAAATTGGGAACGCACTCCACGATCTTTGCCATAACGAGAAACTCCCGAGCCGATTATCAGATCCGGTCGCGCACAGCCGCCCATAACAAAGGCAGCATGATCTCATGGTGACCGGAGAAATCGAATGTCGTCGCGCCCAACAAACGCGGACGCGTCACAAAGTTATTCCGCGGGCGGTAAAGCCCGATCATGTCGAAATTCGCGCAGGTGAAACGGGTGAACTTCGGATCGAGATTGCGCGCAATCGCCAGCGCCTTCAAAAACACTTCCGGCATGATTACCGCCGACCCGAAATTCAGCGCCACGCCGCCGTTCTTCAGCCGCGTGACATTGTGACAATGAATCTTGAAATCGATCTGCGAGGCCGCCCCGACCACCGCACCGTCATACGAATCGTGCGCGTTGACGATATCCGTCCCCACCGCCACGTGCACCGTCGCCGGGATCCCCAGTTGCTGCGCCACCGCAAAGATCGACCGCTGCCGGTACTTGGCCTTTTGGCCGTTGATATAGCGCCCGGCCGCTTCGCCGAGCCCCGTCTTCTCTCTCCTCGCGATCGCCAGCACGCCGGCATAATGCTGGCACGTCTCCTGCGTCATTCCGAATTCCCCCTCCGCCAACGCCGCTTCGACATCTTCCGAGGTCTGCCCGAAAAACGCCAACTCCAAATCGTGAATCAACGCGGCATTGTTCGTCGAAAGCACTTGCGCGCAGCCGCGCTGCATAATCTCGCACAACAGCGGCGCCAGTCCGACCTTGATTACGTGCGCGCCGAACATCCACAATATCGGTTTGCCCTTGCGGTGCGCCGCCATCAGCGCCGCGGCCAGCTTCTTCAGATCGGCGCCCTTCAAAATCTCCGGCAACGATTCGACAAACTCCGCGACACCGGCACTGGCCAGCTTCATGTCGAATTGTGAACGATGCACCTTCGAATGGCGCCCCCTGATCGAGCGCACCTTGAGCCGGCCAAGATCGATCTGCTTCATTTTACCAGTTCAGATTGCCCAGCTTGAATTCCGTCAACTCGGCGTGAATCGACCCCACGATCACCTTGCTCTTCATCAGCACCGGCATCTTCAACCGGTCGTCCGTCAGCCACACCTTGACGTCGCCTTCCTGCTTGAACACCCCCGCCGAAGTCAACATCGGCTCGACCACGATGCACTTGAATTCCCCCGCCGGTACCGACACCGTCTCCCGCTTGAGCACATTCACGTTCAACACCGACACCGAATCGTGCCCGACGTAATTGATCCGGATCGTCTGCCCCACTTCCAGCGGCAGCGTCCGCACGTAGTAGAATGCCGATATCACGTCATGGAAAAACGCCCCAATCGCTACCGTGTCGATATCGTCCGCGCCCTTGCGCGTGATCGCCTGGCTCAGCTCCGGCTGGAAGATGATCTCCCGCTCCGAATGGTAGCTTCCCTCGTGCAGCATCCGCTTCGAGTAGTGCGCGAAAATCCCTTCCGCGTCGATCTGCGCGATGATCGTGTCCCGCACCTTGTAGAAGCTGTCAAAGAACTTGTTGGAATTGGTCTCCGAGTGGAAAGCGAAACACAGATTGCCGTTGAAGGTGTTGGTATCGCGAATTTCCAGCGTCGCCGTGCCCGCCGTCACGAAACCGTAACCCACGTCGAACTTCAGATATTCCCCGGGACCGAAGGAGTCATTGGGAATCTGCCGGTGCAAACTGTCGGGCGGTACGCTCGGCGCCGCCGCCACCACCCCATCGCCCAGACGCGTCTGGCTCAGTGCGAATACTACCACGGTTAGGACCAACGCTCCGATCCCCACCGACAGCGCCGCCTTCTTTCGCCTACTGGTGATTATTGATCCTCCGCACAATCTCCGGCAGCGACTGCCTGATCGCGCCCTCAATCTCCTGGAAGGTCTGGCGATATTCCTCCATCGTGCCGCCGATCGGATCATCCACCGAATGCTCCTCATCAGCGTGGTTCGGTTTTGGAAACGCCTTAATCATAAACAGCTTCCCGTCAGCGTCCGGATAATCATCGAGGAACTCGAAATGATTCCGCGACATCGCAAACACCAAATCCGACTCCTTGAACAACCTCTCCGTCATCCGCGTCGAGTGGTGCTGCGAAATATCAATGCTGTTACGCGCCGCGATCTCCACTGCATGAAATGTCGCCGGATATCCGTCCAAGGTCCCGATCCCGGCCGAGGCGACATCCACAGTCTCAATCCCCTTATCTGCCAATAACTTGCGGAGAATCCCCTCCGCCATCGGCGAACGGCAGGTATTTCCGGTGCAAACAAAGAGTATTTTATACATCACTGATCTCTTTCTGCGCTTTTAACACCTCGGCCAACGGGATAGTTCCCTCCCGCACCAGCCGCGGCTCCGTGCCGGTCAGATCTACGACTGTCGACGCCGTAGCCGCCGGATTCGAGTCACGCAAGATAATCAGTGAAACATGATTCGCAAACCCAGAAAGCAACTCTTCTTGCGTCCGGCAATCGGGTTTCCCAGACAGATTCGCCGATGTCGCTATCAACAATCGTCCCGTCCTTGCCGCCAATTCCGTCACAAACGAGTCCGAACTAATCCTAATTCCGATCTTTTCGTCTCCCCCCACAACTCCTGCCGTTTCCGGCAACCGCGACTTGAGCACCACCGTAAGTGGTCCCGGCAGAAACCGCTCAATCACCGCCCTCACTTCCGGTCGTCGAACTTCCGCCACGCCCTCCAGTGACTCTTTGTCGGCCACAAAGACAGCCGAGGGTTTATTCAACTCCCTTCCCTTGATGGCAAACAATCGCCCCACCGCGCCGGCATTTGTCGCATCGCAGGTCAATCCATAAATCGTTTCCGTAGGCAGAATTACCAGCTCCCCTTCAAGGATTAGTTTCACAGCAATTCCCAGCGCCCGCTCCCGATCCGCGGGCAAATACAAGATTTCAGCGGTCATCAGCTTTCCAGATTCCGTGGGTAATTCAAGTTGACTTGCAGTCGGATCTCTCTACAAGTACGGATCGAGCTTAGGGTCGTCCTTCATCCGTGACAACAGCGACTTGATCTCATTGACCCGCGTCTTGTGCGCAACCAGCACCACCTCACCGGTCTTGACGATGACAAGATCTGACACTCCCAGCGTCGCCAGAATCCCCCCGCCCGAGTTCACCGCCGTGATCTCGAACGACTCGTGCAACACCGTGTCGCCGATCGTGACATTGTTGTCGCGGTCTTTCGGGCTGATCCGTTCCAGCGCCAGCCACGATCCGATATCATCCCAAATCAAGTCCGCCTTGATGACCACCACGTTGCTCGCGCCCTCGAGCACGCCGACATCAATCGACACCCCTTCCGCCTTTTCGAACATCTGCAGCCGCGCTTTCCCCTCCTCCGGCGTGCCGATCTTCTTCGTGTAGTCCATCAGGAGCTGATGCATCTCCGGCTTGCACTTCGTCAGCGCCGCCAGAATCGCCTTCGCCGACCAGATGAACATCCCCGAATTCCACATGTGCATCCGCCCGATATAATACTGCTGCGCCAGCGTCCGATTCGGCTTCTCCTTGAACTGCTTGACGCGAAAGCTCGTCAGCCCCTCCGAGCTGTCATACGTCTCACCCAGCTCGATATAGCCATAGCCGGTCTCCGGGCGCGTCGGATTGATCCCGATCGTGATCAAGATCTCGTCCCGCGCAGCCAGCCGCGTCGCATAGCGCAGGATATCGATCAGCCGCTCCTGCGGTTTGATGAAGTGGTCGGCCGACAGCACCACCATCACCGCCTGCGGATCCTTCTTGTACAAATGCGCCGCCGCAAACCCGACCGCCAGGCAGGTGTTCTTGCCGAACGGCTCGGCCAGGATGTTCCCCTCCTTGATCCCGTCATGATTACTCAAAATCTGCGCCTTGATATTCTCGCCGGTTACGATCAAGGTCTGTTCGCGCGGGACCAACTCGGCCACGCGGTCGATCGTGTCTTCCAGCATGGTCTTATCGGAGAAGAGACGGAGCAGTTGCTTCGGGTTTTCGCGGGTCGAGAACGGCCAAAAGCGTTCGCCTTTGCCGCCGGCAATAATCACGGAATATATCATCTTCGCGCTTCCTTCAGTTTCTGCCGGAATATCCCCAATCCCGCCGCCGGAGTCAAGGTTGAACGCTTACGATTTCCCCCAAAATCACCGGCGGGACAGCTTCCGCCGCCCCGCCGGGGATATGCTTATTTGGACAACTACGCTACTTGCAGTCGAAGCAAGGTACCGGTCCAAAGGTGAACACGTAATTCACCAGGTACACAGCATCAGAGATCGTCGGCCGACCTTCACAGTTCACGTCGCCACCGCTGACATCTAGCGGCGCCGGGCCGCCGGCGAAGATGAAGTTGATCAGAATCACGATGTCGCCGATATTCACCATCCCTGAACCGTCGAAATCGCCGCAGAGATAGGTGACAACCAAGGATGCCGCCCAGGCATCGCCACCCCAGAATTCACCGCTGCCGCCATAGGTTTCTTGAACAGCATTCACAGCCGGAAAGTCGGTGGAAATTGTCGAGCCCGTCAGCAGCACCGATGTCCCGTTGTGGACCGCAACGCTGCGCGCTTCCTCGTCCGAGTCGCCGCCGTAATAGGAACTGAAGGTCAGGAGATTCCCCGATGGCGCTATGCGCGTAACAATCGCGTCATAGAATCCCGTCAACTCTCCCTTCAGTGGCGATTGCAGCGGGTAATCGGAGGACAGGGTGAAACCCGCGATGGTTGCGCCGCCGAACTCATCCACCGTGACATCCCATCCCAATTCCGGTTCAGAACCGCCGATGTACGTGCTGTACACCAGCGCCCCGCCGTCAGGGGCGAACTTGATAACGAATGCATCCGAGAGGCCGCCCAACCCATCTTGCGTTTCATGCAACTCCGGGAAATCGGTTGACTTGGTTTCGCCCGTCACGGTGGCTTGGTAGAAGCGATCTACCGTCACCGACGTCGCGCCGTCATAGTTGTCACCGCCGAAGTACGTCGAATACACCAACGCGCTGCCGTCTGCGAGCACCTTCGTGAGAAACGCGTCGACCAGCACGTTGGCCGGATACAGCGGATTTTCTGTCGGGAACTGAGTCGATGCCGTAAGTCCGACCACGTAAAGATCGCCGAGGTCGTCGCAGGCAAGTCCCCAGCCCTCGTCGTAGCTCTCGCCGCCAAGGAATGTACTGAACACGATTTCGTCGCCGCTCGCGGTGAACTTGGCAATATACGCATCGCCACAATGGCCAAATCCGCCGTCGCCACCAAACTGCGACTGATACGCATTGTGGGTCGGAAAGTCCGGTGAGCAGGTATGACCGGCGATCGCCGCTTCGCCCGCCAAATTGACGGCAATCGCGCGCCCCAGCTCATAGTTGCCTCCGCCCAGATATGTGCTATACTCTAGCGCATTTCCGTCTTTGTCCAGCTTAATCACCAATGCGTCTGACTCGCCGGCCAACGTGTCCTGTGCCGCCGCCACCGTCGGGAAATCATCAGACTTGGTTTCACCCGTCAGATAGGCGTTCCCAACTGCGTCCACGGCAATATTCGTCGCACCGTCGTAGTCATTGCCGCCGATGTAGGTGCTATAGATCAGGTCATTGCCGCCCGGAGCGATCTTCGAGACGAAGATGTTCACCGGAAAGCTCGCTGGTGACATCGGCGGCTCGTTCGGAAAATCGGTGGAGGCCGTTAGTCCCGCAACGTAGACATAACCTTCATTGTCGACTGCAACGCCCCATCCTTCGTCATAGGACGAACCACCAAGGAACGTCGAAAACGCAATCTCCGGATCCACCACCAACGGCAGCTTCCGGTTGTAATCGCCGGTAACTTCAACCGTCAGTGTCCTCTTGCCAATCTTGCGGTAGGCGCAGGTAATCGCGTTCCGCCCCGATTTCCCCTCTTGATAGACAAACGGGTGCTTGTGTAAGGCCGTGCCGAACGGCGTCTTGCAGAGCAGTTCGCCGTCATCCGTAATCTCGATACTCTCGGCGCCGTCAATCCGCAGCTTGATTTGCGCCGGATCACCTCCGGGGTTGACGATTAGGTCATACTCCAACGCCTGCCCCTGCGCATAGTACGTCAGATCGATGTGTGGGTAAATCGATTCATAGACCACGCTGGCGCTGACCGGTACGCCCTGTTTCCAGGCCGTGGGTTGGTTGCCAATGAAGTAATTTGCATACCACCCGGCCGACTCGTCGCTCCGTGCCCGCGAATGGTCGGCGCCCTCGAAAGAGATCGTCATTAGGTGAGATTCGTAACTAAGATCCGCCACACTCGGCAATGTCGACTTGGCCATCTCCGTGGCATCGCCCGCGAGCTCGGCCGTTGGACTGACGCGCACGAACTGATACACCGCCCCGGACTTCGTCAACCAAATGGCGACTCCCTGTGCATCTGCTCGATAGAGCACCTCTTCATTGAATTGACCTTCGTTCGGTACGAATGCGAGCTGCGCAGCTCGTCCCACCGGCTGCGCGCTCGCCCCTAACGACGTAAGCGCGACGACCAGCGTGACGGCTAATAAACAGAATCTTGCCGGCATTCATCCTCCTTTATGATTTGGGACTATTGACTGGGGGCAAACTGTACGCAATACCAGTCCGCTCGAGACTGCGTGCATTCTCGAAGAGACAGCGATGTTGCTTGTACACTTCGGCATCGATCACCTTTTGCCCAGTGACTTGGGAAAGTAGCTGATTACAGAATAATGAATGCGGTGAATTTGGTCAATGAAAAAGGCGGCTACTTCTTGATTCTAAGTGTCAAGAACACCCACGGCCGAATCATCGACCACCAGCCGGAGAAGGCCCTGATTTTCGAGTAGTTCTTGCCGTCGGGCGGATAAATCATCGACACCGGCCGCTCGCAGACGCGGAATCCGAGTTTGATCGCTTTGTAGTGGACGTAATACTCCATTTCGTACTTATCAAGCCACTCTTGCCAAACATCAACCTCCGGATGTCTAATGATATCAAGTCGATATGCTCGAAACCCGCAGGTGACATCGGTGCCCTTGAACCCCGTGAATAGCCAGACAATGAACGTAAACACCGGGATCGTAACCCGCCGGAAGAGCGGCATATTCGCGCTCACTCCCTCTTCGAGATAACGCGACCCTTGCACGTAATCCGCCTCACCCGCCGCAATCGGCTGCAACAACCGCGGAATTTCCGACGGCCTCATCTTGCCGTTACCGGCGATCAGGACGATGGCGTCATAACCCTTGTCCAGTGCGTACCGAAACACCGTCTTGATCGCGGCGCCCGCGCCCAAGTTACGCTCGTGATCGAGCACCGGAAACCCCAGTTCAACCACATGGTGCCGCGACTGGTCGGTTGATCCGTCGTTCATCACCACAACGTCATAGTCGCGTTCGTTCGCTGCCGGAAACTGCTCCAGAACCCTGCGAATCTTCTCCCCTTCGTTGTAACAGAATACCGCAACCAGCGACTTCACTGCCCGAATTCCCGCTCGACGATTGGCAATAATTGATGCATGGAGTCGATAATATGATCCGGCCCTAACGCCTGCAAGAATTCTTTTGTGCGGATGCCGCCCGTCACCGCCACCGTGCGCAGCCCCAGAAGCTGCCCCGCCTTGATGTCCGATTCCGTGTCGCCGACCATCATCCCGCTCGCCGCCGCCGCGCCGACATACTGCCGGATCAATTCCAGCTTGATCTGGAAATCCCCATGATTGTTCTCCTTGGTCAGGATCGCCGCGAAGTGTTTCTCCAGATCGAAGTGCTTCAGTTCCCACATCAGATGCGCCCGCCGGTTGCGCAATGTCACCAGCACCAGCTCGTGCCGCTTCTGCAAAGCCGCCAGCACTTCAAGTGCCCCGTCGATGATTTCGTCATAATGCAGATATTCGATATTCTCGATCACCTGCAACCGCTTTGGGATATACACCGCCGCGAACTCCGCCGGCGCGGTTTTCGCCACAATCTGCGGCTCCGGAATCTTGTGCCGTTTGCACTCCCAGTATTCCTGCGCCGACAAGACGGGATGCCCGTGCGCGGCAAACAGGTCGGTGTAGATGCGATAGAATTTGGGGGCGACGTCCAGAATCGGACCATCGAGATCGAAGAAGATGCGGCTCAATTTAGCGCCTCACAGCGCACTTGACGTAGATTTCCGCGCACGCGTCGGAAAACTGCTTCCCCACCCGATAGTAGGCATCGATCAGGTTGCGCGGCCATTGCTCCATCTGCGCGTTCGCCAGCGGCTTCAGGTAGATGCCCTCCGCATGAACAACCTGCAGTCCCGCCTTCGTGATATGCTCCTCCAGCAGCGGCCGCGTGTACACCCGCTTATGGCCGTACTTGTGGTCGCGCTCCGACAATGCCGTCACCGATGGCAGCATCCCCATAGCGACGCCGATCCGCCGATGCAGGCTGTCTGCGTTCGGCACTACGATATGAATTGCCGCCGCACGATCCGGAGTCAACCAACGCGCCATCTTCGATAGCAGCGCAACCGGGTCATCGATATGCTCCAGCGCCCGCGCCAGGATGATGTCAGTGTACTTCTTGGACGTATCGTAATCCTCGAATAGCGCCAATTCGAAAGTCACCCGCCCGCCCAGCTCCGGTTTGAGCTGATCGATGTACTTCTGCGAACCGTCCACCACGTCCAACCGTGCTACCTTGCTCAGCAGCAGTCGCGTCATCACTCCGGACGCGCATCCCATTTCCAGGACTTGATCTCCGCAGAGGTGATGCTGCAACACGTCGAAATTGAACTCGATCAGGTAACGGTCGAAGTCCACTTCGGAATTGTAAGTATCCGAAATCTTGTCGAGGCGTTCGAACTTGTCGCTCATCAGTAGCTCATGCGTTGCCAGCGGCCGGCGTTTTCCGCCAGCCAGCGGTATTCGCGATCCAGACCTTCATCGATCGAGACTTTCGGCTCCCACCCGAGCAGCTCCTTGGCTTTTTGATTGGCCAGAACCATCGCGGATAATTCCGAGGGCAGTCGCATCCGGCCGTCAACCTTCTCCGATCGCTCACCCGGCTTCACTTGTTCGAACTCCACCCGCAGCTTCCCGTTGCCGAATTTCGCCACCATTTTCTCCGCCAATTGCCGCACCGAAGTCGCAATTCCCGTTGAGATGTTGAATACGTGGCCGTTGGCGCGCTCATCCACCAACGCCAGATTGTGCAATCGCACCAGATCGCCGACGTATGTAAAATCGCGTACCTGCTCCCCTTCGCCGAACACCACCGGGTTCTTGCCCGCTAGAATCCGCTTGAGGAAAATCGTCAGCACGCGACCATACCACTCCCGCTCGCCGTAGATGATCGCATAACGAAATGACACGATCGGCAACTTGTAGAGCTCACAGAAAATCTGTCCGTACTTCTCTGCCGCCAACTTCGACGCCCCGTATGCCCAATTCGGATTCGTCGGGTGTTTTGTTTCATCTGACGGCGTGTACAGCGGCTGCCCGTAGACGCACGCGGACGAGGCGTTCATGATCTTCTCGACCCCGTTGGCAACCGCCGCTTGAAATACGTGCACCGTCCCGATCGTATTCGACCGCAAATCGTCAATCGGATCGTCGACGCAGTGCGTGATCTCCAACTGCGCTGCCTGATGGCTGACCACGTGGTGCCCCTTCATCGCGGCTTTCAGTTTCTCGTAGTCGAGAATGTCGCCTTCGATGACCTGAATCTCTTTTGCCACCGGCGCCAAATTCTCGCGCAAGCCCGATGAGAAATTGTCGTAAACCGTCACGCGCGCGCCGGCCTGCACCAGACTCATGGTTAAATGCGACCCAATAAATCCAGCACCGCCGGTCAAAAAGACCTTCTTGCCGTTTAGATTCATAACCACCTTAGGATGTCAGCTTCGGGATCGGCAGTACGGAACCATTCTCCCGCACATACACCTCTTCCCAGTACCGCAGCATCAACAAATTCTTCTCGTACTGCCCGATGATCGGTTCCACCTTGTCCCCCAGCACCATCTTGCACAGCAGGTACGGCGAATTCATCCCCGCCGCCACCGTCAACGTCAGCGTGCCGGCATAGCGCGGATTGATCTCGAAGAAACAATACCGCCCCTCCGGCGTGACGAACAACTGGATATTGCAATGCCCGATGTTCTTCATCTTCTCGGCGATGTACTTAGCCTTCTCGACCATCACCGGATCATCCACCGTCCGCCCCTTGTAAGAGATCCCGACCTTGGTCTCCACCCGCTGGCGCGGCACCACCCCGATCACCCGGCTGCTGAAATCCGACAGCACGTCGATCGTGTACTCCTTGCCGGTGACGTACTCCTGCAACACCGGATCGTCCACCTCTTTCAGGTAGCGCGCCAGGTCGTCGGGGTTATTGATCTTGTGCACGTCGAGCGACGCCCGCCCCGTGCGCGGCTTGATGAAGATCGGATACTTGATCGTCTTCGGATCGGGCAGTTCGTTCGGCATCCAGGTGTACGGCGTGTCGATGCCGATCCCGCTGAAAAACTTGAAGGTCTTCTCCTTCTCATTGGCGAGCGCGATCGTCTCCGGCGAGGAAATCGCCGTCACGCACCCCAGCTTCGCAAACGCCTCGATGTTCGCCCCGATCTTGTCGAACTCGTAATCGACGATCGGCACCAGCAATTGAATTTTCTCTTTCTTGATAATATCCGTGATCGTCGGGATGAATTTCTCATCCTTCGCCGCCGGTGTCGTGTAGAACGCGTTCGAAAAATAGCGCCCCGCCGACTCGGGATTCATGTCGGTCGTCACGACATAGGCGTCGATCTCGTTCTGCTGGCGCAGACCCTTGATAAACGACTGGCAGGTAACGGTGCCGGAACCGGTAATCAATACGCGAATTTGCCGCTTGCTCATAGTTTGACCTGTGCCCCGTTCTGCTTGAGGGATTGATCCGCCGCTTCGAGGATGCGGACGACATGGAGGCCGTCCTCGCCGGAAGTGAGGGGTTTGCGTTTCTCGTTGATTGAATTGACAAATTCCTGCGCCACCAGCTTCAGCGCCTCGGTGCTCTCCACCTTGGGGGCGCGCATGTCACCGGTGCGGTACTCGACCAACGCCCGGTACACCTGCTCCTTGTCCTCCTTGCCGGAGGCGTCGGTGAACACCACTTTCTTGTCGTAAATCTTCACCTTCTCCGATGGATCCATATCGTCATAGACGATCATCTGCTTGGTGCCGCCGATCAGCGTCGTGCGCACCTTGACCGGCGCCAGCCAGTTGACGTGGAAATGCGCCAGCAGGTCGTCCTCGTATTGCACCGTCAGGTAGCCGATGTTTTCGATCTTCTGCCCGTAATGCGCCACGCCGGTGGCATTCACCGCCTTGGCCTTCTTGCCGGAAATGAAATCGCAAATCGAGATATCGTGCGGCGCCAAATCCCAGATCACGTTGATGTCGTGCTGGAACAGTCCCAGATTCACCCGCACCGAATCGAAGTAGAGCAGTTGCCCGACTTCGCCCGAAACCTTCAACTCCTTGATCTTCCGCACCGCGCCGGTATACAGGAACGTATGGTCGACCATCAGCGTCAACCCGCCCTTGTGCGCCAGATTCAGCAGGTCCTCCGCCTCCGCCACCGTGTGCGTCAGCGGCTTCTCCAGCATCACGTGCTTGCCCGCCTTGAGTGCCGCCGCCGCCAGCCGATGGTGCGTAAATACCGGCGTCGCGATCACGACCGCCTGCACGTCAGGATCGGCAATTAACTGCTCGTCGCTGGCGTAACCCTTGAGGCTGGGGTACTGATTCTGGATGAACTTGACTCGCTCCGGCCGCTGGTCGCAGACGCCAACCACTTTGCAGACACCGCCCAGCGAGGAAAAATTACGGACGAGATTTGGCCCCCAGTATCCGACTCCAATTATACCGATGCCTAACACGCAGACTCCCGCGAAAAAGTCAAAAAGGTCAGCCAATATACCCGCGAAATATGGTTGTGTAAAGGGATTTTGCCGGTTCCCGCTGCCGTTCCCGCCTTGACTTTTCCGCCTGATCGGGCTATCATAGACCGTAAATAACTAACTCCCGAACGCTGCCGATTTCGTATAGGTGATCCTATGCTTCGCCTTGATCATTCCCTGCGCCGCCATTGCGGCCTCGTCGTTGTTTCCGGGCTGATTTGCCTGCTTGCCCCGGCCATGGCTCACGCCACCTTCTCCATCGTCGCCGTCGACACCCTCACCGGCGCCGTCGGATCAGCCGGCTCCTCCTGCATCGCCGGCTCCAAGATCATCCACGACTGCATCGAAGGCGTCGGCGCCATCAACACGCAAGCGCTCTACAACACCACCAACCAGAACAACGCCCATGCACTGATGCTTTCCGGCTGGGATCCCGATTCGATTCTGGGTTGGCTTCAGATTCATGATGCCGCCAATCAGCCGCAAATCCGCCAGTACGGCATCGTCACCCTCGCGGGCGGCGGCGCGTCCGGATCGTTCACCGGCGCTAACTGTACCGCCTGGGCGGGGCACCGCACCGGCCCCGGCTACGCGATTCAGGGCAACATTCTCCTCGGAGCGCAGATCGTCGATTCGATGGAGGCCGCCTTCCTCAGCACCTCCGGACCCCTTGAGGAACGCTTGATGGCCGCGATCGACGCCGCCGATGTCCCCGGCGCCGACACTCGTTGCCTCTCCTGCAACAAGCCGACGATCTCCGCCTACATCAAGGTGATTCATATCGGCGACGGCGCGACGCCATATCTCTACACCTTCATCGACAACACCGACTGCGCCACCAATCCCCTGCCGATCCTGCGCTCTCAATACGACGCCTGGAAAGCGCTCCAACAGGCCGATGCCGACTCAACGATCTTCACCGTCTCTGCAACATCGCTCCCTGTCGGCGGCAACGATTCCGTCGCTGTGACTTTGATCCCGCGCAACTACACCGGCGCGCCGCCCAATCAAGGCGTAACTGCGGTCAGCGTGACCAACTCCGGCGGCGGCACTCTGCGTCCGGTGCTTGACAATGGCGATGGCAGCTACTCGACCTGGCTGCTCTCCGCTCCCGCCTTTGGCACCGATCAGCTAACCGCGACAGTCACCGCCGGCGGCGTCACCACCGAGGTCGCCGCGCATCCGCTCATCGCCTACTTCATCCACGGCGATGCCGACGGCACCGGCGCGATTTCGATCTCCGATGCGGTCTTCTTGATTAGTTACATCTTTGCGGGAGGAAGCGCCCCCGTCCCGTTGGCATCCGGCGATGCCGATTGCAGCGGCGCTGTCAACATCAGCGACGCCGTCTACTTGATTCAGTATATATTCGCCGGCGGCCCCGCGCCGTGCAGTTAGCCTATTTCAGCAACGTCATCTTCCGCGTCTGCGCCGCGCCGTCAACGACGAGCTTGTAGAAATACACCCCGCTCGCCAGCGGTTGATTCGCATTCGCAGCGTTCCAGCGCACCTCATGCGACCCCGCCCCTTGCTGTGCGTCAACCATCATCGCCAGCCCATTCATTAGACAGGCCCCTCCTTTCAATATCACTCAATCCAGGAGCAGCACCCCAGCCCCGGACCAGGCCCTGATGCAAATATGTAGTCGATCAGGTACACAGCATCCGAAATGTTCAGGAGACAATTACCGTCGGCATCGGCACAAGGCACTGGACTCCCGGAATCGCCAAAAATGTAGTTTAGCAAATATACGCAGTCCGATATGGTCGCTTCCCCGCTGGCATCAAAGTCTCCGGGATTGGCAATGAGGTTCTCCGATCGAAACTGCCGTCCGAGCCAATAAACCGAAATTGGGTGTCGAGCGAAGTACGGTGCCTTGAGTGAGTCGGTGGTAAAGAGTCCGGTGCCGAAACACCTGAAATAGATGTCGGCCAGATGGTAGTGCCCGGGTGGGAACAAGAACGGATTGTTGGGATCGACATCGATACTGTACCATAGTAGTCGCGCAGCGTCATCGATGTCAACGTTATAGTACACGGAGTCGGACCACCACCCGCTTGAATTCTTGACTGAGTCGCAGTAAGCCGTTTCCGACCACACCAGCCAAATCGCAATATTCCCCGGATCGACTGAACCTGGCGAACCTGGATGATACCACCAGAGTTCCGCGCGGATGCTGCCAAGGTTTGGCTGGGTCGGATAACATACCTTTATGTTAGACACTAGAACCGAATCCCAAGCGTACCCCCACTGAGCACTCGACGACCCGGAGAGGATCACACAGAGCAAGAAAGTGGTTTTACAGACTGCAAGACAGCTTTTCACAAGGCACCCCAATACTTGATATCAAGTTATGGATACACTCAGTCGAAGTCAAGTACAAACTGGATATTGCGGACTATGTTTAATCGAAGTTCGATTAGCACTACTTCAGCAGCGTCATCTTCCGCGTCTGCGCCGCGCCGTCGACGACGAGCTTGTAGAAATACACCCCGCTCGCCAGCGGCTGATTCCCGTTCGCGGCGTTCCAGCGCACCTCATGCGACCCCGCCCCTTGCTGTGCGTCAACCAGTGTGGCCACCTTCTGACCCAGCACGTTGAAGATCGACAACTCCACCTGCGCCGGTTTCTCCAGCGCATAGGCAATCACCGTCTCCGGATTGAACGGATTCGGATAATTCTGTTCGAGGCTGAACACGCGCGGCACGACTGCATCAAACTCATCCTCCGCATCGGTGCGCGTATATTGCAGCGAATTCATGAAAATGTCAAAGCCCGCGTTCGCATTGCGATTGTCGGCCCAGATGCAGTAATAATATCCGCCGATCATCGTCGCCGCCGGCGTCAGTTCCTGCCGGTTGGCTGTGCTGCCCGAAATCGGCTGATTGCTGCCGAGCGCAAATCCGTCCACGCGCATTAACTGCAGGTAGCCCCGTTGCGCGCCCCCGCTCGTGCTCGTCCAGGTCACCAGCAGCGCGTCGTTATAATCGCCCGCCAGCCGCAGGTCGCTGAACGTCCCCGGATTGTCACTCACCTCAAACGGCGTCAGCTCCAGATTGCCGTCGGCGTCGTAGCGATACAAGCGTACCTGCGACTCACCGCCTGCTCGCTCGATCGTGGCTATGTAGAAGCGCCCGCTGTTGCGATGGACAAACAAATCAACATCCACCACTTGCACCAAAGTCGTATCGACCGCCAACATCTGCGGCGCGCTGAGGGTGTTGTTGCCCGTGTTGTAGCGCTGGAAATACACCGTCTGTTTCGACCCGACGATCGCCATCCACGCCACCACCTGCGACAGATCGGTGCGCTGCCCGACGTGCGGCTCGAAATTCTCCGCCGCCTCCGCCACGGTCGACACCAGCGTGTTCGTGCCGAGCGGCAGACCAGTGTTCGTGTACTTCTGCGAATAGATCTGCTTGCTCCCGTCGCGCTCGTCCGCCCACACCATCATTGCCCGCCCGGTCGAGGTCAAATCGACATCGGGACTCGACTTGGCCGCCGCCGTCCCGTCGCTGTTCACCTGAATATTGTCCCCCTGCTTGTTGCCGCCGCCGTCCAGGCGCTGCGCGAAAATATTCTGCCCGCCCGCCGCCGTCGTGCGCGCATCCTCCCAAACCGCCCAGATCAAACTGCTGGAGGATCCCGCCACCGCCGGATCACTCTGCACCGCCCGCCCGGCATCGTCATTCAGCTTGATCTGCGCGCCGAACAAATTGCCGTTTGCATTCACCATTTGCAGATAGATATCGCCCTGATCGCTGCGCCGATCCTGCCACGCCGTGGCGATCAGCACCGAGGTCACCCCCGCGACCGCCGGTGTCGTTTGTTGCGCGCCGTTGACGTCATCGTTGAGCTTATAGTTGACCCCGCTCTTCGTCAGTGTCGTGCTCAGCCGTTGCGCGTAGATATCAGGCCCGCTGCCGCGCTCATCAATCCACACGGCCGTGAATCCGCTCGCATTTTGCGCCGCCGCCGGATAACTGCGCTCGCGCAGAAGCCCCGCGTCTTCAATACTGAAGTTTGTTCCGGTCAACGCGCCCGTCTTGCCGACCTTCTGCCCCTGGATCGCCGCCGTCGCCGAATATTCCGCCCACAAACACACCGCTCCCGAATCGTTCGTCGCCGTCATCGCCAGATCCCAGCAAATATCAGTTGCCGCGTCATTGATCTGAAAGTCGCTGCCGATCGGCGCCGACGAGGTCGACACCAGTTGCCCGAAGATGCTCTGTCCGCCGTCGCGATCCGAAATCCACGTTACCAAATAGCCGTTGCCGCGCAAGAATTCCACCTGCGGCATAAACTGGAAGTCAGCCTGGTGCCCGCCGTCAATCAGCAGTTCCCCGAACAGCGGTGTGCCGATATCGGTAAACAGGCGAAAATACACGTCACCATTGCCGGTGCGACCGTCCTCCCACACCACGCCGAAGTCGCCGCTCAGATTCGCTGCCGCCGCGGGCGCGATCCGATACGGCGAGTCAATTGCGCCGCTGATCTCAAAGTTGCTGCCCGTCTTCGACCCGTCCGCCGCCAGAATCTGTCCGTAAATCGCCGCGCCGTCGCGAGAATCCTCCCACACCACCACGAAGCGATTTCCCGACAACAGCGCCAGCGCCGGCTGGCTGACGACGTTGCCCACCACCGGATCGTCAATTCGAAATTCGGTGCCGCCGGAATTCAAACCATAGTCATAAGTGCGGCCGTAGAGGCCGCCGAACGTCTCGTTGACATACACGATCAGCACCACCCCGCTGCCGTTACTCAAAATCCGCGGGTGCCGCAAAGATGCCGGAGGATTACTGCTGTCCAAAATACGATTGGCGCCGACCGCCGCCCCGCTCAGCCCGAGCGGTTGCGCCGCAATCTTCCACACGCCGTTACGTTCATCTTCCCACACCGCCGCGCCGCGACCGTCCGCGAAATGCGCGATATCGGGATGCCGCTGCACAAACGTCGCCGCCTGATTGTCAGAATTGATCTTGTTGTCGCCGAACAACGGCGCCAGCGACCGCACCAGATTCCCCGGTGCGGCAAATTCCTGGTTGCTTACTGCCGGGGCCGGGCTCTCCGCGCGATGCCGTTCCAGCCGCCGCTGCTGCAACTCGCTGCGATTCGCCGCCAGACTCGGCGCAAAAATCGCCGTCAATGCAACTGCCAGAATCAGGATATGGCGATAAATCAAGAAACCCTCCAGCTTTCAATTCCGATACCGGTTGCGCAATTACCGTGCCGATTCCCCGCCGGGCGCAACATCGCGCTCCCGGCTGCAACTCTACCCCTAAGTGCTTGCCGATGAACCGACTGCTTCCGGTTCAAATGGCCACTTGTGCGCGCGGGATAAAACTGACTGACAATTGCACTCCCGTGCGAGAGTCTTCCTCTTGGCAAGGATTCATACTCTTGGCAAATTCTTGCAGTCTCTGAGAATCAGAAACGAAACGTGCGCGGTACCGCCCCAAATATCGCCTGTTAGAGCCGAATTGTCAACGCCGACTTTCTCCGCCGCTACCCGGAAAATGAAATTGCGGCAACGAGTTGTGACCATTACTGTATAACCCGATTGTACTATGAGCCAGTATCCCCATCGTGCCCTTTACCGCTTTTACCTGGTCCTCGTGACCATCCTCGTCTTTGGCGTGCTGGTCGGCGTCGGCCTGGCCCTGACCTATAAGGACGAACTTCCCTCTATCGAGGAGATTTACAATATCGAGCCGCCCGTGGTGACGACGATCTACGATATCCACGGTGATGTGCTGCAGAAATTCCATTACGAAAATCGCACCCTCGTCCCCTATTCGAAGATTCCGCCGCACCTGATCCACGCGCTCGTCGCCACCGAGGACGACGGCTTCTACCGCCACTGGGGCGTCGATTGGCGCGGCTTCATGCGCGCCGTCTTTCGCAATCTCTTTGCCGGCTTCGGCTCCGCCGGCGGCTCGACCATCACCCAGCAGCTCTCGCGCATGCTCTTCTACAACCGCGAAATGTCGCTCGAGCGCAAAATCAAGGAAGCCCTGACCGCCATCAAGATCGAGCGGACTTACTCGAAGAACGAAATTCTCGAGATGTACCTCAACACTTACTACTACGGCCACGGCGCCTACGGCATCGAAACCGCCTCGCGCGCCTACTTCAACAAGAGCGCTGAGAATCTCAAAATCGAGGAGTCCGCGCTGCTGGTGGCAATCCTCAACGCCCCCGCCCGCTACTCGCCGATTAATCATCCCGATCGCGCCCTCGGCCGCCGCAACTACGTGCTGTCGCGCATGACCTCCGAAGGCTACCTCCAGGCTTCGCTTGCCGACAGTCTCAAACATCTGCCGCTCGACCTCAATCTCGCGCTCGACAATACCGGCCAGGCGCCCTACTTCACCGAAATGGTGCGCCAATATCTCGTCGACAAGTACGGCGAAGACACCTTCTACGGCGGCGGACTTGCCGTCTACACCACTCTTGATGCCGGCTTGCAGCGCGTCGTGGAAAGCTCGCTGAAAATCCAGGTCGATTCATTGCAACGCCGCATGCAGAGCCGCAAACGCTACAACGACCCCGAATTCACCATCCCGCAATACGACTCGACCGGCAAACTGACTGGTTATGCTTACAAGGAAGTGCAGGGGGCCTTCGTCGCCATCGACAATCGCACCGGCGATCTCATGGCGCTCGTGGGCGGCAAAGACTTCGCGAAATGGAAATTTAACCGCGCCGTGCAGGCGCAACGCCAACCCGGATCATCGTTCAAGCCGTTCGTCTATATGGCGGCCATTGCCGGCGGTTTCCATCCGTGCGACATCCTCTACGATACGCCGATTGCGCTCACCATCCCCGGCTCCGACGTCTGGAGCCCGCAAAACTTCGACGACGAATTTCTCGGCGCCATGACAATGCGCAAGGGACTCGCCATGTCGCGCAATCTGATCGCGATCAAACTGATGCAAAAAGTCGGCGCTGATAAGGCGATTGAGTACGCCCGCAAGATGGGCATCACCAGCCCGCTCACACCCAATGCCGCGCTCGCCATCGGCACCTCCGAGGTCAGCCTCCTCGAACTCGTCAGCGCGTACACCTCCTTCGCCAATCTCGGCATCCGCGTCGAACCGCGCTATATTCTCAAAATCGTCGATCGCTACGGCAACGTGCTCGAGCAGAACGATGTCGCCCCGCGCCGCTCCGTCGCCGATCCCGCCGAGACCTACGTCACCGTCAGCATGCTCCGCTCGGTGATGGACGATCGCGAGGGCACCGCCGCTTCGGCGCGCTCGCGGGGTTTCCAAAGGCCCGCCGGCGGCAAAACCGGCACCTCCGACAATTTCTGCGACAACTGGTTCGTCGGCTTCACGCCGCAGATCACCGCCGGTACCTGGATCGGCTACGACGACAAAACCTCGATCGGCTACAACCAGGCCGGTTCTACCAACGCCCTCCCGATCTGGTGCGACTTCATGATCGCCGCCCACGAAAACCTCCCGGTCGAGGATTTCCTCGAACCTCCCGGCATCGTGCACCTGGCGGTGTGCCCGCAAAGCGGCAAGCTGGCCACCTCCGGCTGCCCCAACCTGTACGATGAAGTCTTCCTGCAGAACCAACGCATCGAAGAATACTGCCCCATCCACAAAGGCCGCCGCGGCCTCTAATTCGCCCAGTAACATTTGTCACGCCGTCGGACTTCACCGCACTTCCCGCCCCATCAAGAATCCCCTCCCGGCGACATCTCAGGTAGGTCAGGATCCCAGCAGCTCAGGATCCCTGCGATCCCGACGTCTTGAATTCCTGTGGGTCCGACTTCAGTCGGACTGGCAGGTGCCCCACCGCTTGCGGTGGGTATTGCTCCATCCTCCACGATGCCCCACCGCCCGTGCAGCGTCCCTAGGACCGAGGGCTTGTGGTGGGTTACATCCCGTTGCGGCAGGTCTTTCCCGCGCCGTCAGGAATCCCTTCCTGACGGCAACTCTGTAGGTCAGAATCCCTGCGATCCTGACGTCTTGAATTCCTGTGGGTCCGACTTCAGTCGGACAGTTCTCCCGCATTGCGGCAGGTCTTGATCCCGCGCACCGCTCCAATCGCCTATGCCCACCCACACTCCCGCACAGGGATCGTGACCTGCCGCCCTTCTACCTGCTCTCTGAAACTTCAGCAAGACTGGACTCCCGCCTCCGCGGGATCAACACTTCCTCCCCTCTCCCGCTGCGAGAGGGGCCGGAGTTGAGGATTACAATCTCTTCCGAATCTGCTCGATCTTCCCGCGAAATTCGCGCGCCTCGCCCTTTGACAGCCCCGCCTCTTCCAACCCATCGTCGCTCAAATCCAATTCGCCGATCTTGCTAAAGAGCAGCTTCAGTTCGATTGACGAAAAGCCGGCGGAATTCAACTGATAATCTTCGAACGCCTCCCACGCCATCGGCACCACCTGCTTGATCATCGCAGCCATCGCCTTGGCATACTCGCGAATTTCGTACTGCGCCGTCTCCTCCAGCCGCAGCTTGAGAAAGTGGAAGAGATTATGCAGATCAATCTTCCAGTACCACTGCGTGTACAGCGACAGCGGCAGGTTGATCCGCGCAATCTCCCGCGCAATCCCGCTCTCGATCGTCTTGAGGTACTCGTCGTAGAGCTTGCGGTTGCTCGTATTCAGAAACGCGATGAACGCCTCCCGCACCGCCGGATCGATCTCGCCCTCGTCGCGCCCCTGCCGGTTCGTCGTCGACTGCGGCTTGATCTCTGCCGGCTGTGGCACGTAAAACTCATCCTCCATCACCGAATAGCGCCCCGAATACTCGTTCACATTGGCCGTCCGATGACGGATCCACTGCCGCGCCACGAAAATGGGAAGCTTGACGTGAAACTTGAATTCCACCATTTCGAACGGCGTCGTATGCTGATGGCGCATCAGATACCGAATCAGGCCGCGATCCTCGCGCCGCTTCTTGGTGCCCTTGCCGTACGACACCCGCGCCGCCTCGACGATCGCGTCATCCGACCCCATGAAATCAACCAGCCGCACAAACCCGCGGTCGAGGACTTTGACTTCCGTCCCGATCAATGTCGTTTTGTCGTCCATCGCGCGGCAGATATACTGGATTTGAGGAGGCGTGTCAATCAAATCATTTCAGCCGATCCCATGGCCAATACGGGTGCTCCCGATCTATGAGAGGTGTCACTGCATGGAGCGAACGCGCCTTGTCATTGCGAGGAGCGCTTGACATCCATGTCATTGCGAAAAGCACTCGATAGCCTTATCCTTGCGAGGAGCGCCCGTGCACCCGATAGCTCCTCTGCCCTCCGCCGCGACGAAGCAATCTTGCCGCCTGCAATCTCTCTGCCTGCAATTTCCTCAACCCCTGTAGCGCCGACTTTAGTCGGACTCTCGCTGCTCCTGCCGTGGGTCCGACTTCAGTCGGACTCTCGCTGCTCCTGTCGTAGGTCCGACTCCAGTCGGACACCCTCTTTGGGTTGCGATCGTCCCTTCCGACATCGCCGAACATCACCAACTCCCCTCTCCTCCTGGGAGAGGGGTCGGGGGTGAGAGTCTCTCGATGCCGCAGCTCTCCCCACGAAGCGCTCGCCTTTATTTGCCCACGGCATTTGCCTATGAGAATTCCCCTTAGCAAAGGGGGCCAGGGGGTTGTATTCGTCTGTTGTTGCATCCCCTTCTCCCAGCGGCCTCACCTTAC
>CAZFNN010000021.1:7710-67007 GCA_964520555.1 uncultured Ignavibacteria bacterium | reverse complement strand
GGTTGAAACTCAAAGGAATTGACGGGGGCCCGCACAAGCAGTGGAGCATGTGGTTCAATTCGATGCAACGCGAAGAACCTTACCCGGATTTGAAAGGCCAGTGACAACCGATGAAAGTCGGTCTTGTAGCAATACACACTGGTACAGGTGCTGCATGGCTGTCGTCAGCTCGTGCCGTGAGGTGTTAGGTTAAGTCCTGCAACGAGCGCAACCCCTACACTTAGTTGCCATCAGGTCATGCTGGGCACTCTAAGTGGACTGCCTACGCAAGTAGTGAGGAAGGTGGGGATGACGTCAAGTCCTCATGGCCCTTACATCCGGGGCCACACACGTGCTACAATGGCCGCTACAGAGGGTTGCAGAGCCGCGAGGCGAAGCTAATCCCAAAAAAGCGGTCTCAGTTCGGATTGGAGTCTGCAACTCGACTCCATGAAGCTGGAATTGCTAGTAATCGCAGATCAGCACGCTGCGGTGAATACGTTCCCGGGCCTTGTACACACCGCCCGTCAAGCCATGGAAGCCGGGGGTACCCGAAGCCGTTTATCTAACCGCAAGGAGGATGACGTCTAAGGTAAGACCGGTGACTGGGGCTAAGTCGTAACAAGGTAGCCGTAGCGGAAGCTGCGGCTGGATCACCTCCTTTCTAAGGAGTACTGGGTGTGTCAGCGATTGGTCCTTACCAAATGACATCGTCGCTGATCGATCCATGTCGACGTATCTATCCCGCCTCGGCGGGAGACAAAACAAGCTTTCTCCCTGCGCACACTATTTCTTGAATATCAAACCCCTGTCGGCAACGGCAGGGGTTTTTGTTTGCACAATCCGTAATCGTGAGTTACTCTATCTGATGTAAGTACAGAATTGAGCGGAAGAATTCCGGTTCGTGCAATGGGGAAGAACAACCCGAAGCTGTCCTTGACGCTTGTTGTGCTCTTGGCTGCACACCTTGCCGTCTTCATTCATTGCTCACGCCGACTGTCAAGTCCTGAAGTCAGAGGCGAGTTGAAGGAACTCGAATATGTCATCGTGGTTTGCAGTGATGCCATTGAGGCGGCTGAAAAGCTAATCGACGATTTCGAGAAGAGCGAGGCCAGGGAGCAGTACGCTTACTTGATCAGCAAGGCGAACGACACCATAGACGAAGCTCAAAGAAAGCGAACTGAGGCACGAAGACAAATTGTCATGGTATACGCGCGAATTTACGCTCCACTAATTGTGCTGTTGGTTGTATCTCTCGCGATACCCATTAATCGGGCAAAGCGGACCAAGGCCAAGCTCAATGTTGGTGACCCCTCCCTCATGTCGCATGCGCCCGATATCAAATCAGAAACATCGGTGCTCACATGGAATTGTACTTGCGGGGAGGTGAACATACGCTCCGCCCTGACTTGTCGAAAGTGCGGCAAAGCGAAAAGGCATTAGAACACGATGTCGGAGACTCCAATACACCGTTACGTTTTCTTTCTTTATAGCGGGACAAAACAAACTTTCTCCCTGCGCACGCCATTTTCCGAATATAAAACCCCTGTTCGGCAATGCCTAAGCGTCTGTCTATGTGACGAAGGCTGGCTGGAATGTTAAGAAACGATTGACCAGAGGGCGAAAAGAAGCGGGGAACCAAGTGTGAGTCATTCAAGAGCATTTGAGTCGCTGAGAGGGATGATACCGGGAAACGTCGTACTCAACTTCGGTCATAGCCCGGATTCGGAGTTTGCGATTCTGGCACTTGGGTATCACAAAGCAGGCAGAACGGTCGTTAACTCACTGAAAGAAGAACCAAACTTTCCAGATTACATCGCATACCCCGTTGTCTTCCTATACCGCCAATCGCTGGAATTGTACATGAAGGCAATCGTCATCTCGGGAGCCAGAGTAATCGGCGTTTTGGATGACAAATCAATCGAGTTTGACCAATTCCTTTTTAGGCATAACCTAACCCCAATGCTTCCCGCCCTCGAGGTCATCTTCTCCTCGATGCGATGGGAATGGGATTTTCAAGTTGAATATGCAAGGAACTTTGCTCAATTCAGAAATCTCATAGCTGAATTTGAGTCCCTTGACAGAGATTCCTTCGCATTTCGATACCCTGTGGATAAATCTATGAAAGCTGTGTTGCCGAGGAATCTGCACTTCAATCTCTTCCACTTCGCCGGCCACCTAGACCCAATCCTCGATGGTCTTGACGGTGCAATTACAGGAATCGAGCATCGATGGGATCGGGCTGCTCCAATACTATTCGAAGCCCAGCAAATAATTCGCAACGCGATGGAATAAATGCTGTCTCAATCGGAACCCACAGTAAACCGTCATCTTGTCTGCCCTTCATCCGAAGCGCGGAGACATCGTATACCGCTAGCTCGCTTGGGCGACACATGAGATCTCGTTCCAGTAAACGGGTGCATGCCCAAGGGTGCGGGGTCAACAGGATTCTCGTTGAGTGCGTTGCATACAGTTCGGAACCTATTTGTGGTTAGGAGGCGCGATACTATGAAGTCGGAAGTTGATCGTCAGCTTAACTTTGCGATTATGAGTACTGCGGTGCTTCTTTCAGTAGCATGGCCGCCACCTTTGCTCTTGGCGAGTTCTGATGGGCAACCTAAGGGGCATAGGCGCATATGGGGTCTCGCGCTTTCCTACAACTCCTATGGCTTGGCTGCCGAGAACCACATCTTCATGTACAACGAAGACAGAACTGAAGAGTCATTTGCATTTCGATGCTACACCACCAGCAATCGTGATTCAGGACTTGGGCTTGCTCTTGGAGGAGAATTCCAATTCGGAATTGTCAACCGTCCTTTCTGGGGCAATCCAGCAACGGAGGCCGGCGCAGTGTGTACCGAATTCTTCGCCGGTCCAACGCTCCGTCTGGGTAAAACGAGTCTTTCCCTGCACGCATTCCTTGGGTTGAGCTATTACTATATTGCCGGTCACGAAGAGTATACTCCTTCTGGTGGAGGCGGTATTGACATTGATTTCTACGGGGGTCACGGGATCGATGCGCTTTGGGATAAATACTTAAATGATTGGGTTTCCGGTGGAGAGCGCGTAACTTATCCAGAAATTCCGGCCTACAGCAAATTCGCTACATTGGTGAATCCCGGGATTGCTCTGAATCTCTCTGAACGCTCGGTCATATACTTCGACTACGTATTGAGGTATGACCATGGAATCAGTCATGAGATGAGATTCGGGATAGGAGTCGAAATACCGACACAGTGACGACCTAGGGATAACCTGCCCAAAATCTCGAATTGCTGTGTTTCGCAGGTTCATTTGTCCTGAAGAACAGCTCGTTTCATGAACCCCGCGGGCCGCCCTGACGCCTCGCGGAACGCCTCAGTCCTACTGCCAGCTCACTCCTCAGATCGACTCAACATCGTTGGCGCCTGCCAGCACTCGTGTATTGACTGTTGAGCCGATTTCCACTATTCTATCTCCACACAAGAGTCAGAATTGCAGGGCAAGAAGCAGGTACCTTTTATCAAGTGGGAGTATACGCCAATGCCGCTCAGATTTAACTGCGATCATTGTAAACAACCCGTCGGCGTCAGGTATCTCAAAGTCGGCGAACGGTGTCGTTGTCCCAGCTGCGGAGCGGACATCATTGTACCAGAGTCCGCAACGGTCACTGATTCACTCGCTGAGGTAACCACTTCATTCAAGCCCGGTGAATCCCTGCAGGTCGAATTGATGAAAGCTGAAGAAGCCCCGGCGAAGCCAGTCGCACTGCAGTCATCCAAAATTCCACACGTAGTAGCAACTTCATGCTGTATTCTTCTCCTAATTGTCATGATAATGACGGGAGAAACCTCGAGAGGAGCCATGAAGATGGCTCAGACTGGCGCGGTTTCCTATGCAGTCTTCTGGGGATTCGGCTGGCTCGGAGAAAAAGCATACCGGGCCATCAGAAGAAAATAGCCCTCCAAATCCGTGAATGCCGACATCAAGTCCGCAGGTAGGGATTATTGCGTGTCAATGCCGTGTATCAAGCAATCACTCCGCAGCGAATGACCCGCCACCACCCCCTTCCTGACAATCCCCACACCCCCCCCTCAAACCCCTCCCCCCATCCGTATTTGCTTAAACACCCCTTGACCCCGGAGTCCCAATGGCCGAACCCAAAACCCGACCCACCGAAGCCAGCGTCGCCAAATTCATTGCCGCCATTCCCGATGACACCATGCGCAAAGACGCCAAAAAACTGGTCACCTTGATGCAAACCGCCACCGCCGCCAAACCGCAGATGTGGGGAAGCGCCATCGTCGGCTTCGGCACTGTCCGCCTCAAGTACGCCTCCGGCCGCGAACTCGACTGGCCCCTCATGGGCTTCTCGCCCCGCAAGCACGCCCTCACCCTCTATCTGCCCAACCTTCGAGGCCTGACACCATTCCTGAATCGCCTGGGCAAACACACTACCAGCAAGTCCTGCCTCTACATCAAATCCTTCGCCGATGTCGATATGAAGGTACTCGAGGAAATGATCACCGCCTCCGCTCAGTCGCCAAGCGCCTGCTGAGCATGCCCGCAGTTCGTAGGTCGAGTTTCCAGCGCTCCCGACCCTTTATTCCAAAGACTCTCGTTGGAGCGCGAAACCCGACATCGACTCCTCTGCAAATTCATTTTTGCTTGACTCCCCCCGCCAACCAACCTATCTTCCATCATAGACCTAAATAATCGTTATTGTCGCTGCCGTTGTTGTCGGACCTACCCGTACCTCGATCCTTCTAAAGGCGATCAGAATCGGAAGCGGAATCGGAAGCGGAAGCGGAACCACCCAACTCTTACGGAGGTATTCACATGACGAAGCGCACTTGCATCCTCATTCCTGCGCTGCTGCTGCTGACATTTAGTGTCCTGAGTGCCGGCACCCCGGGGTACATGAGCTACCAGGGTCGGTTGACTGACAATGGTGGCAATCCCCTGACTGGCGTCTATGACCTGACGTTCCGGATCTACAACGACTCCGTAGCGGGAACAATCGTCTACGAAGAAACCCATAGCAGTGTCGCCGTCACGGATGGCCTATTCTCCGTCCTGATCGGCGGCAAGAGCTTCATCCTGCCCTTTGACAACAGTATCTTCGTTGGTCGCGATCGCTTCCTCGGGATCCAGGTGGATGCCGATCCTGAAATCGCGCCCCGGACGCGTCTGGCAACGTCACCCTACGCGTTTCGCGTAGCGACCGTCGACAGTGCCGATGGCGGCACCGTGGTCGGGGCCCTCAAAGTAGCCGGCAATGCCAGCACGACCGGCGATGTCGGCGTCGGGACCGACACACCGGTTGCGGGAGCCGGACCGGCGGTCTCGCGCGTCCTGCAAATAGATGCTCCGTCGACCGGCGGCTCCACGAGCGGCGCGGCCTTGACGCTGACTGATGGCGGCATCGGTAATACCTGGGACATGGTTGCGACCTCCTTTTCCGGAGTTTACGGAATCTTCGGCAACGGCAATGGCCTGCTGTACATCGAGCCGAACGGCGATGTCGGTCTCGGGACGCCGTCTCCCTCAACCGGTGCTGTCAACCGAGCCTCCCGGGTTCTCGAGATCAACGCGCCGATGAATACCGCCGTCAATAGCGGGGCGGCATTGACTCTGGTTGATGGCAATCTCGGGTATGCCTGGGACATCATCGCCACCTCGTCAAGTGGGAACAATCTCGGAATCTTCGCCAACGGCACCGGCCGCTTGTACCTCGAGCCGGATGGCGATCTGGGATTGGGCTCGACCACCCCTTCGACCGGGGCGGTAAATGTCGCTTCCCGCGTTCTGGAGATTAGCGCTCCCTTCGTCGCTGCGAACAACAGCGGCGCCGCGCTGACCTTGACCGACGGTAGTTTTGGCTCCGCCTGGGACATCGTGGCAACTTCACAAACGGGGGGCTTGGCTGTCTACGGGAACAATAATCAGGCACTGTTCATTAAGCCCACCGGCGAAGTGGGCATCGGGACCTCCAATCCCTCGACCGATCTCCATGTTGCTGGAAACATCTGCTATACCGGCACGATCGGGGCCTGCTCCGATGAACGCTTTAAAACCGATGTCCACGGATTGTCCAACGCCCTGGACAAGGTGATGCAGTTGCGCGGCGTCAGCTACCGCTGGAAGCAGGCTGAGTACCCGGATCGGAAATTCGATGACCGTCGGCAGATCGGTTTCATCGCCCAGGAAATCGAGCTGCTCTTTCCGGAAATGGTCATGACCGACGCCGATGGCTTCAAGTCGGTTGACTACGGACGGCTTACGCCGGTGCTGGTTGAGGCAATCAGAGAGCAACAGAAGCAGATCGATGAACTCAATGGCCTCCGCGGCGAACTGGCACGACTCCAGTCCCTCGTCGAGAAGTTGGCAAGTCAGTCGAGCGCCGAAACCGACTCGGAGTACGGGGCAAAATAAACGTCGATTGGATGATTCGGAATTGTACTGCGCGAGCTTCGGTTCACCGGGGCTCGCGCAATTCTTGAGTCGAACCTAACGACGCCCTCAGCTCACTCTCTACCGTCCCTGTTTCGGCAATCTTATCAATCGGCCTGTCCACCTCGTAGCTCAAATCCCGACCGCTTCCACGTCACGAAATATCTTAAACCCTCCGAACGCCGCAATTCCACCGCTCGTCGAGCTTTCGGGAGGGATTTGACACCCCCTTTAACAAGTCTCATTCTTCTTGCCTTAAGCACCGCATTCACGCATGGTTAGTCTTGAACTCTGATCGGGGAGAGAACGTGACGACAGCCACCGAAGCCCTACAATATTTGCGCGACGGCAATCGCCGCTTCGTCTCCGGCCACCTGCGCACCGAACGCCTCGCCAATCTCGCCCGCCGCAGCGAACTGGCCGCTGGACAGGAACCGTTCGCCGTCATCCTCGGCTGTTCCGACTCGCGCGTGCCGGTCGAAATCATCTTCGATCAAGGCCTTGGCGACCTTTTCGTCATCCGCGTCGCCGGCAACATCGTCGCCCCCTCGCTGATCGGCAGCGTCGAATTCGCCGCCGCCAAATTCGGCACGCGCCTGGTCGTCGTGCTCGGCCACTCGAACTGCGGCGCCATCAATGCCACCCTCGACGAACTCCAACAACCCGCGCCGAACCCATCCCGCAATCTTCTCTCGATCGTCGACCGCGTTCGCCCCTCGGTGGAGAAAGTCCTCGCGGAATCTGTAGATCTCCCGCGCGTCGAACTCATCCGCCGCGCCGTCCGCGCCAATATCGAAGCCTCGGTCAGGCAACTGCGGCACGGCTCGGACCTCATCGTGGATCTGATCCGCCGCGACGGCCTCCTCGTCGTCGGTGCCGAATACTCCCTCGAATCCGGCCAGGTCGAATTTTCCGAGTAGGGAAGTGGTCGGGGCATCAAAATTCTTGACGCGATCGTGGGCTCCGAAGTCCGGTTATTTGTATAATCTTCGTGGGCTCTCTGATCGTCACATAAATCAACGCAACTAACAGAAAGGGATGGAAGAATGCGCATCACCATTCGTCCGGCTTTGGTGGCTGTCCTCGCCGCAATGTACGTTTTCTCCACCGTGCAAACCGCGCCCGCTGTCCAGTCGACCTCAACAGCCGCTGGCGCAGGCGATGTGACCGATGCCGGAGTACTATTTCTCGGCATCGTCAACTCCGCCCGCGCCGTCAGCATGGGTGCTGCCACCGTTAATCTCGTTGATGAAGAATCCGGGCTCTACAATCCCGCCGCCCTCGGTCTCTTTCACCTGCAGCGTAACGCCGGCTTTTCCGCCCCAATCGCTACGAACTGGTTGCCCAATGTCACCGGCGGCGGCCTCGACCTGACCACGTTCGCGATCAGCGGCGGACAAGCCGTCGAATTCGGCGACCCCGACGAGCCGAATCAGCCGCGCGTCGCCCTCGCCCTCGGCTACTCGCGCCTCAAACTCGATTACTTGGAAGGTCCTCGTGGAGTGCCGGGATCAACCGGCGTTGGGGAAGAGGACTTTTATGACAAAGCTGATTTGTTCACTGTCGCCGGCGCTCTCGAGTACTACGCCCGCATCGGTCTCGGCTTCACTCACAAACGCATTCGGTCGAAACTCGGCCCCGAAGGTTACGAATTCGTCGGCAAGGCGAATGCTTCCGATTATGCCGTCGTCGTCGAACTACCAATTGTCGATCTCCTCGAGACAACTCCCGCACCGAACCGCGCGGTCAACTACGAGTTTACGCCTTCCTTCGCCTACGTCCGCGCTAACAACGGAGATGATATCGAATATCCCGATGCCGCGCAGGAAGACCCCCTTCCGAAATTGAGCCGCACCGGCATCGCTCTGAAACTTGGCGCCGCCAGCGGCCGCGCCTCAATCGCATCGCTCCTGCTGGTCCATGAGTGGCAGAAGGATCTGGTCGGCAGCGACGCCGCCACCATCAAGAAATTCGGCGCCGAATTCGGCGTTCTCGGCAGCCTGTTCATCCGCGGCGGCAAGTACAATGACGATGACGGCCAAACTGACACCTACACCTACGGCCTCGGCCTGCGCGCCGGCGGAATCATCGCCTGGCTTGCCCGTCGCAATCACATCGATCCCAACAGCCGGTTGGTGCGCTGGGTGGACAGCGGTTTTGATGTCGCCTTTGACTACGGCCGCTACGATGAAGGGCCATCTCTCATCAGCGGAACGAACTTCTACAGCCTGCGCGTTTCGATCTGACCGCCGCTTGCTTTTCCTCGAGACGCCGTTTTGCCGGCGTCTCGATTCGCTTCATTGTCTGTTGTTAAGAACAGCGATTGAAAATCGCTACGGGCAGGGAACCGGCTTGCAGACGTCCCAACAGACAATCGGCGGCGTGGTCGTGCAATACATCACCCAGATGCAACACTTCGGCCGCGCTGTCGCCGACTCCGTGGACACGATCGACAGCGATCCTAAGAATAGAATCGCCAATGCCAAAATAAAGAATACCGCTTTGAATTTACGCAACGCCATCATTCTCACTCACCTCCTTCAGGTTTGATGGTTGCCAGCGTCGTCAATAGTGAATGAATCTCAGCTCTCTGACTCTCCAGCAGCGCCCCCGGCCACACCTGCCTGATCCGCCCCTCCGGCTCGATCAAAATCGTTTGCGGCAGCAAGTTGCCCTTGTACATGTCAACGATCCCCGGATCGGTCACCGCCAGCACCGGAAACGCAATCCCATGCGCCGCAGCCGCCTCCTTGCCCTCGCCCGCCGTGCAGCCGCACAGACCAATCAACCGCAACTTCTCCGGCACTCGCCGCCGCTCGATCTCATTCCAGATGCCGAAATTGTCCTCGCACGACTCGCAGGTCGGCGAAAACCACAGCGCCAGCGTATAGGGGCTGCCTGTATCGTATGTCAGACTGATCTCGTTGCCGTTGATATCCGGCCCGCGCAGCGCCGGCACCATGTCGCCGCTGTGCAGGGTCTTCTCAAAGAAACGCGCCGGGTCATTCAGCATCTGCTTGAGCTGCCGGTTCTGATAGACCAGGTAAACGATCTCCGCGCCCATGAGGACAATGATGGCGCCGAGCACTATGGTCGTGCTGCTTTTCTGCCAGTTCATGCGATTGAGCTGAGAAAATCTCGACCTGCGGGGAAATTGTCAAGCTGAATTTTACAAACGAAGAGGGACGATTAAGAGGCTATTTCATAAGCGAATTGCAGCAAGCTGCGTCGGTTCTTGATTTCGCGCGGCGTATCGGCAATCCATTGCCTGCGAGAAGACTTCAGCGCGAAATTGTGAACCGACGCTTCTCGCTTACTCGGAAATCGCGACCTATGGGACCGCCTCATTAAAATCAGGATCAGTGCTGCGCGACCGTTGGCGCCGAAGTCGCAGTCCGCGGCCACAGCACCCACAGCGTATACCCCGCCAATGCCGTTCCCAGCGGCAGAGTCAGCAAATTCAGTACGCTCGCCACCATCAGCATCGTCGGCGCCCACGGACGATGTCTCAACATGCCGATCCCGCCAATCAGGCAGGGCAGGAAGAAGAACAGCATGAATCCCGCCATCAGCAGGCTGAAACCGCCGGTAATCGCCGCTGGGATCAGCTCGCTTCCTGCGAACGCCGCCGGCACGGCTATCCCCGCCACGATCAGCATCATGACCATCGTGCCAATGAGCGCCAGAATCCCGTAGGCGACGTGCAACACGCCGACTGCCCGCAAATGTTCACGCTGATCTTTCACTGTGTGTTCCTCCCGCGCTTGCCGGTCGAAGCAACTGCCCAGGCCACTCTCGCCGACAACTGCTTCTAAGACGATCACACAGCCATCATTGTTTCATCACCGCATCCGATTCCTGACGCTGCCTCCATGTCGCTTAAGTTTTATGCAACTCGACCTGAGACTCTACGTAAACTCCCCTAATATCCCTTCATTCTCGCTGTCAATTCGGGTTACTCGACCATCGGCGCTGCGTAGACCTTCATTATATTTCTGGATTCACGCCTATGCATCCCGCAACTCAACCATCGGCGCTGCGTAGATATGCAGGAAAGTTTTCGATTCACGCCCACGTTTCCTGCAACTCGACCAACAACTCCACGTAGTATTGCCTGATATGCTCACCTTTCTCCTTTGGCTGATCTTGCTGTTCCTCTGCTGGCCGCTCGCGATCCTGGCCCTGATTCTCTTCCCGCTTGTCTGGCTGCTCCTCTTGCCGTTTCGTCTGCTCGGCATCGCGGTTGAGGGCGTCTTCGCGCTCCTGCGGTCCCTGTTCTTACTGCCCGCCCGCGTCCTCTCCGGTTTCCGCAGCTAATTCATCGCTTCCACTCGCTATTCTATCTGAAGACTGAACCACATGGTTGCCCCATCCACTGCCGGAGTTGTAGTGCCGACTTCAGTCGGCTTGTGCCTCTGGTCTCCACCTGTAGCGCCGACTTCAGTCCGCTCACGTTGATGTGACAGTTGCCCGGTGCCCCACCGCCTGCGCAGCGTCCCGAGGACCGACGGATTGCGGTGGGTCCAGCGCAGCGTCCCGAGGAACGAGGGATTGCGGTGGGTTTGACAGACCGACGGATTGCGGTGGGTCCGGAGTTGTAGTGCCGAGTTCAGTCGGCCTTTGTCTCTCACCGCCCCCTGTGGGTCCGACTTCAGTCGGCCTTTGTCTCTCAACGCCCCCTGTGGGTCCGACTTCAGTCGGCATTTGTCTCTCACCGCCCCCTGTGGATCCGACTTCAGTCGGACTCGCCGACCTACCGCGCCAACCTCTACCCGTAGACGCGGGGCTCGACCCCGCCCGCCGTCCACCGTTCCGGCCATTCTTCCCGCGAAGCGCCTCCGACTCTCGCTGCCTCACACCTCTCGCGCGCTTCATTGGGCGACCTGCCGCCAACTCCCCTCTCCCCCTGGGAGAGGGGCAGGGGTGAGGGCTCGCTGTGGCCATTCTTCCCGCGAAGCGCCTCCGACTCTCGCTGCCTCACACCTCTCGCGCGCTTCATTGGGCGACCTGCCGCCAACTCCCCTCTCCCCCTGGGAGAGGGGCAGGGGTGAGGGCTCGCTGTGGCCGATCTTCCTGCGAAGCGCCATCGACTCTCGCCTTACTCACTGCACTCGCCGCTTACGATTCCCCCTTAGCAAAGGGGGCCAGGGGCTTGTATTCGCTCCCCTCGCACTGCCTGAATCGCCCGACGTCCCCCTCAATTCCCCCATTGAAAATCGCGCAATTTGTCGTTAATTGGATCGACACAAGCCTATCGGACCTGTGATACAGGAGCGTCTATGATGAACTGGAAGAAGTCAATCGGTCTGATCGCACTGGCGATCTTGACTCTGGCGCCGATCGCGTCATGCGGCCAACTCACCGACATCGTCCTGCCGCCGCCGCAGACGACCGGAGGCAAGCCGTTGATGCAAGCGCTCAGCGAACGCCGCTCGTCGCGCGCTTTCAGCGAACAACCGCTGACGGTGCAGGTAATGTCCGACTTGCTCTGGGCTGCCTTTGGCATCAACCGCAAAGAGTCCGGCAAGCGCACCGCGCCGACCGCCCGCGATTGGCAGGAGATTGAGATCTACGTGGTTACGTCGGACGGTGCCTACCTCTACGATGCATCGACGCATTCGCTGCGCGCCCTGAAAAGCGGCGACCACCGCAAGCGCACCGGCGGGCAAGCATTCGTCACGGTTGCCCCCGTGAATCTGGTCTTCGTCGCAGATCTGAAGAAGATGGAGACCGGCGCGCTCGAGGATCAAATCATGTTCTCCGCCGCCGCCACCGGATGTATCAGCCAGAACGTGTACCTGTACTGCGCTTCGGCCGGACTGGCGACGGTAGTCCGCGCCTCTATCGACCGGAAGGATTTCGCCGCCGCATTCGATCTTCCCTCGCACAAGCGCGTCATCCTTGCACAGACCGTCGGCTATCCCGCCACAGGCGGGAAATAGGTGCTATCGCCGCGCCAGCTTGTTTAGCGCCTGCGCCAGCAACTCGTTGTCGTTGTCAGGAACTTGTCCCTGCGGCGTCATCTGGTTGACGATCTCCGGCAGCAACTGGGCCAGCATATCGCCCGCCTGGTGCTGCGGAACACCGAATTGCGTCGCGATGTCGTTCATCGTCGACGCTCCAAGAATCTGCTGCAACTGATTTGGCGAGATGTTCAGATTCTGGCCGGTGCCAACCCACGAGTCCGCTTGTGCCGCCAAGCCGATGCCCCGAATCGCCTCCAACAACTTGCCCAGGCCGCCGCTGCGCTGAATCAACGCCAACACCGTCATCAACAAGTTCGAACTCTGCCCCTGGTTGCCGCCGGTCAGCCCCGCCAGTATCGAGGCCAACGGGTCATTCTGCGGCTGTTGCGCCTCACCGCTTCGGCCCGAGCCCAGGACTTCGCCCAATAAACTGTCCAACAAACCCATAACTGCTCCTCTCCGATCTCATTCGGATCGAATGTTGTCCCCCGTGATCTGCACGCGCGCAGCGCAGCTTACAGCCGGATATGCCACGCTGGCTCTCGTTCTGAAGTTGCCACGCCCTTCCCTCCAAGTTCGACTTCCGGCCGTGTCCTGTCAAGACGCTTCAATCGCCCCCAAAGAAATCGCGAATTCTGATTGACGCGCGGTCAAATGCATACCATTTTGTCATTGATCGAAAATTTGACACCGGCAACGCGCCGCCCGGAGCGAAAACGTTGATCAAGACAACGGATCAGGCCACCGCCGTCTCGGATCGACCCGTCTACTACGCGGTCGATAATGACGGTATCCCCCTCCCGATCGTCGATCTCTCCAACCCCGTCTTTCAGTGCCAGCTCGCTCCGGATGAACTTGAGCAGATCCAGCGCGACAGCATGGAGAATTGGGAGCGCGGCCGCCACACACCCCGCCTTCTGCTCAAGCTGATCGCCCGCCGCTCGATTCTGATGCGCGGTACCCTCGAGGCTGCTCGCGGCAATCTCAGCGGCATGGCCACCTATTTCCAGAAGCTGGGCTCGCAACTACTGAAGACACCGCTGGCGGGTAAACTTGACCGCAAGCTCGTCAACTTCATCGGACCCGTCTGCATGCGTCTGCGCCTGCAAACCATCGCGCGCTTCCTGGCTGACGATTTGGCCCGGGCCACGAACCTGTTGCCGCGAGCGCCGATTTGGCTGTTGAACATCGGCGGTGGCGCGGCCAGCGATACGCTCAACGCCTTGATTCTCCTCGCGCAGGAGCGCCCGGAGTCGCTGCGCCAGCGCCGCATCAACATCCGCGTCCTCGACACGGATGACGATGCGCCGCAATTCGGCGGCCGCTGCCTCGAAGCCCTGCAATCTCCCGCTGCACCGCTCGCCGCACTCGACATCGACTACCGCGCTCTGCACTACGACTGGGTCGGCTCCTTCCGCCTGCGCGAGTGGCTTCAGTCGTGGCAAGTCGATCAGTCGATCGTCGTTGCTTCGTCGGAGGGTGCACTGTTTGAGTACGGCAGTGACGAAGACATCGTCGCTAATCTCGAACGCCTCCGCGATCATACACCGACTGCCGCTTCGATGGTCGGCTCGATCTTTCGTGACGACGATTTCACCCGCACGGTGAAACGCCTGGCGCGCTTCAATATTCGCCCCCGCAGCCTGGAATCCTTCGATGCCGTCGTCCGGCGCGCCGGCTGGTCGATCACCCGCCACGATGATACCAATCCCATGTCGATTGTAGTGACCCTCGCACCGACCTAAGACTTCACTTTAATAGAGTGCGATAAGGCGTTATCGCATAATCAAGTAGAGCGTTTTGCCTCAATTCAACGCAATTTCCAAAATTGTGATTGCGTCCTCAATTTGCGTCTGCTTGATTAGGGCAACGTATAATATATCCACAAAGTACATGATCGCAATCGCGGCGGCGCATCCCGCTCCGCGGCTGCGATGAACCATGGAGTTTACGCGAAAGGAGAAATGGATGCACAAGAGAGTCACTTTGGCGGCACTCGCGCTGACCCTGTTGGTCGCGGCGCTCGTGATCGCCGGAGAGAAGCCGTGGCTGGATTTCAACACCTGCGACTTCTGCAAACCCTGGACGCAAAACGGCCTGATGAACGAAATGACCCACGAGCAACTCAACATCTCGAACGGCGTCATGACTATCATCTCCGCCCCGGCCGCGCGCCTGGAGGAGTACCGCAAGACCAGCGCCATGATGAACGAGATCGGTGCGCGCGCCGCCAAGGGCGAAAAGGTTAATATGTGCGGCAGTTGTGAAGCCATGGGCGCGATGATGATGAAGGGCGCCAAGATGGAAGAGGTTCAGACCAAGACCGGTTCCGTCATTCTGCTCACTTCTTCCGATTCAGCCATGGTGACCGAGCTTCACACCTGGGCCAAGAAGAATCTTGACGAGTACGCCAAGATGCCGGCCCCGGCGGCGAAAAAGTAATCGACTTCACAGCCGCATGGTCTGCTGACGGCAGGGGGAAGCGCCTCCTGCCGTTGATGGCCGCTCAATGCTGCTGCAGATTCTTCAACTCCAATCTCGATTGTCACCCTCCCGCCGCAGGGGGATTATTCCCCCCTCGAGAAGGGTGGATCGAGCCCACTTCATCAGCACCCTTATCTTGCACATGTCACCTCGCATCGCAACTCCGCTCCTGTCTCCCACTCCGCGGGCTCGAAACGGGGTGTGTCTTTCGATGCTGCTGAATCGCCGTCGTAGGTCACTATCTCCGTACGCCTGACATCTTAAACTCATCTCAATCCCTCATGTAGCTCCGACGTCAGTCGGACTCGCCGAACTACCGCTGCACTTCCTACCCGTAGGGGCGGGGCTCGTCTCCCCGCCCGCGTCAATCGTCGCGGCAGGTCTTGATCCCGCGCACCGGACCAATCGCCAATGTACATCCTCTCCCCCGCGCGGGATTGTGGCCTGCCGCCAAACTACTTGTTCTCAGAAATTGCAGCCAACCTGGATTCCCGCCTCCGCGGGAATGACACTCACTCCCCGCTTCCTGGGAGAGGGGCCGGTGGTGAGGGTGCAACTCCTTCCCGATGAACATCTTGGATAAATCCACCACCCCGATTCACCACCCCGTCCATTTCCTAACCCCTTGAATCACAAGAACCGCTTCCGCACCTAATGCCCATTTTCACTACAACATCGCTACAAATATCAGACCGCACCCCTTAGTAGAGGCCCTGATGTCGCCAGCGCCTCCTGACTTGCCCCGATGTTCGCCCACTAAGCCGTCGGCTGATGACGTCCAAGCAGCCGCCGGTTACCGAATCCTAGGTCCCGTGACTCATTGGAGCAACTCCCGGGAGCCGTGCTTGAGGCAGCTCTCAAGCCGCGTCAGAGTTATGCCTGATCCGGATTAGGCGCTCTTTTGAAAAAGGCGCCGATTGAAAAGCAGAATTATTCTGAGATGGAAACGAAGACATTGAACTAATCAAAACCGTCCGACGCACTGGATTTCATTCCGGTGCGCGACGACCGACCCCCGCAGACTCCGTTGCTATGATCTTCCGCGCCGCATGACAACCATGACTACGGCCATCAGCACAATCACACCCAGGATGATAAGCAGCAACGTTGACATCTCACCCTTGCTCATTGCGCTGCCGAATAAGGCAATACCGGCAACCAGCAGCGCGACCACCAACCCGGCAATCGGCCCGACCCAGTGCCCCATGCCAAACTGCGTCCGATAGGGATCGATGGCGCCGCCCGAGTGCAGCGCGCGCTTCTCAATGCGCCGTTTGAAACGGATCCGGTAATCATCGAATTTTTCAAGCATCTCCCAGCCGTTCTGAGCTTCCTCGGCGATCAATTGCCTGACAACTTCGGATTTCCGGAACCGGCCCGTGGCGGAGCGCACGATCTTGAACTCCCAACCTTCGAGGTCGGCCGCATTGTATCCGCTCATCTGCTCTTCCTCCTGCTGCTGCCGCCGATGTTGGGCGGCGATCGCTGCGTGAATTGCTGGATTCATTTGTCCTCCTTGCGACAAGATACGCACACGACGAACAAAAGTTACGGCTACGGCTTCGAAGAAAATCACGATTGAAACGATATTTTGGATTCGAAATTCGAAGTCGATTGGAGCATTCAACTTATGACGTCGGCGTCGAGTGAAGTCGCGAACACTCTGCTTTCATCGAATGATGAGTACAGTTTTGCTCTCCATTTCAAAGATTTGCAGACAAAGACCTTGATTCGCTGCGACAGCTTCCGTTACAATAATGGAGTACAAGATATACGATCTGTGAGGAGGTCCCATCATGTATCGCTCGCTTACGCCCCTTGTCGCGGTCGGATTTGCCGTCTTGATATCCTGCTCGCAACGCGCGCCGATGTCCGAACGAATGTCACTCGGCGTCGACCTGTTCTACAGCAATCAACTCGACAGCGCTTACAAATCCCTGAATTCCATCATCCAATCCGAACCCCAAAACGCCGAGTGTAGCGCCTACCTGGCCGAGACCGCGCGGCGGCTTGACCGGCAACAGGATGCCATCTATCACGCTTACCGCACGCTCCAACTCGATGCCTGCAATTCGTTTGCGCATACGGTGCTCGCCGAAGTCTACAACCCGATTCATGTCTCCAGCGGCCCCAGCAGCTTCGACTCGGTCTGGACCCATGCGCACGAAGCGGTCAAATGCGATTCTACCGACGGCAATGCCTGGCTGGTCATCTGGACCGAGGCCATCCGCCGTGGCGATCGCGACTGGGAAAACCGGGCGCTCGCCGCCCTCGATCACAACAACTTTTTCTCCCCCGGCATCATCGAATACAATCGCTGGGTGCTCGAGGGCCTGCCGCCTGATGCCATCCTGTTGACTAACGGCGATCTCGATACCTACCCGGCCGTGATGCTGCAATCCAGCCGCAATCTGCGCCCCGACGTCGCGATTGTGAATCTCAGCCTGATGAACACCGCCTGGTATTCGCATTACATCGCCGCGCGCTACAACTTGCCGCTGCCGCTGCCCGATAGCATCGCGGCCAATCTGAAACCGTATCAGACTATCGAAGGGGAAGTCGTGACAATCGCCTGCCAGAAAGTCGAAGGCTGGGCGGCCCGGATCGCCGATTCCTCGCTCCAGCGACCGCTGACACCGGCTCTGACTGTCTACAACAAGAACCTCTCGCCGCAATGCCGCCGCCAGTTGGCGCTCGCCGGCGCCTACTTTCGATTCGATCCGACCCTGACACAGCCCCAAGATGACCCGGAAGCCGTGCGTCGGGCCTTTGACTCCGCACGACTCGATCTTTACCAGGGCACAATGGCCAGTCTGTCGGATCGCAGCCCGATCCGCCGCATGAGCAGCGTCTTTCCGGCGCTCAACTTGTGTACAATGGGAATCAATATCTGCCGCCATCAGCTTGAACAGGGGGACCGTGACGGCGCCCGCGAGTATCTGAACAAGACCAAGGCCTTGGCGACCGCCACCGGCCAACTGGAGCACTTCAGCGGGCAGTTCAAAGAGCTGGAAAAACTGATGCAGGGTTAGGCGTCGGACCGAAGCTGCCCTGATTGCATGTCACAAAAGCGGGGAAGGGCGCAAATGTGATTGACCGCAACCCCACCCTTGCTTAATCGTATACCCATATAGACCACTATTAGGTATTGAATTCAAGGAAAGGAGCCGCTATGGCTGACGGCAAGCGCAATGCCATCAACTGGTTTGAAATCCCCGCGAATAACTTCCAGCGGGCGGTCAAATTCTACGAAACGATTCTTGGGTCGTCGCTGCATACCTCGAATATGGGTGGCTGCGATATGGCCTTCTTGCCGGCCGATGAGGGTAAAGTCGGCGGCGCCGTCATCCAGCACGGCGAGGTGAAACCGAGCGGCCAGGGCACCCGGGTGTACCTCAACTGCAATCCCGATCTGGCCCCGATCCTCGCGCGCGTGGAGGAGGCCGGCGGGCAAGTCGAAGTGCCGAAGACCCAGATCACCCCGGAGATCGGCTTCTTCGCCTTCGTCATCGATAGCGAAGGCAACCGCGTCGGTCTGCACTCAATGAGCTAACCCCCCCCAAAACCAAACGGTCACCCTTGCGGGTGACCGTTTGTGTATCTCTTCGCTTGGCGCGCGCGCGGTTAGCCGCGCAACTCGAAAATGCGGCCTTCAATCATCAGCAAATGAATCCGCTGATCGCCGGCGGCACTGACCAGGTCAAGTAACTTCTGCGCCGTCGCCACTTCTTCAATCTGCTCGTCGATGAACCACGCCAGGAAATTCGCCGTCGCGCGGTCATTGGCCTTTTCCGCAACATCGGCGCATTCGTTGATCAGTCGCGTGATCTTCTTCTCATGCTCCAGCGCCGTCTCGACGATCTCCTTTACCGATTTGTAGTCGGCTTTTGGAGTCTCAAGCGTGCCCAGCTTCACCGGCGCACCGACTTCAACCAAGTAGTGCGCGATCTTGGTGGCATGTGCCATCTCTTCGCCGGCCTGCTTGTCAAACCACTTGGCAAATCCGTGGAGTCCCATCTCGTGCAACTTGTACGCCATCTGCAGGTAGGTCCAGTAGGAGAAGAATTCTTCCTTCACCTGGGCATTCAACTTGTCTGCGACAGCCTGGGGAATCAACATGGTTAATCTCCTTCATGATGAACGTGCACACAGTGCACGGTTGAGAGTCAATCCAATTTCTACGCGCCGGAGATGATCGCGATTTGTGAATATTAGCGCAATGGGGAAGACGACGGCTTGTCGAGAAAACGCAACAGCCGTTCGAGGACATGGAACTGCGAATAACGTGACCACGCCTTGCGCATCGCCGCTTTCGCCATCGGTCGCCGTTCCTGCGGCCGCGCCAGAAAGTGGGCAAACAGCCGGGTGTATTCGGTCGGGGAGTTAGCAATCGCTAATTCGGAGTCGTCGTACAGCGTGCGCATTGCGGCCGGGCAGTCGACGAGCTGAAACGCCCCCACCGCCGCCAGCACGTGCGTGCGCTCATTGACCTCGCTGAAGCGCTCGATCTGCGCCCGCAGGTGATAATTGGGGCAGACCGCAGCAAAACTATACAGCAACACCGCCTCGCTTTGGCTGAGGTTCATAAATCGTCCCGGCCAACCGGTGCCCGCCAGAATGCCGCTGTGGCCGCGCACGATCGGCAACAGATAATCGGTCGTCTCCTGCTTCTTCAACTCCGAGTTCGTGCCGACGAAGGCGAAGTCCCATAGTTCACACGCCGGTTGCGCGAAGTGAATCAGCGGATTGAAGGCAAATGGCAGCGACAAGAGCGGGGTCGTCTGCCTGGCCAGAATTTCTTCGCGCGATGGATCGAGGTGAAAGGTGATCCGGAAATCGGCGTCGCGCTCATTACCGCGAAACTCCGAGCACAAACCCAGACGGAGCGATTTGGTGCGCGAATAATCGGAAATCTCCCGGTCAAATGTGGCCGTTGCCACCGCCTCCGTATCCACAGAAAGCAAGGTCGTGGGGCGAAACGCTTCAAGTGATACTTTAAGGTCGTCGTCGGTCGTTACCAGCTTGGTCGGTACCCCCAGATATTCCAGACATTGCTGCCAACTTTCAAAGATATAGTAAAGCGCTCCCATTTTCAGACTCGGGCTATAGAGCAGGATGCGCTGCTTGGAAGCACCAAAGCGATTGTGGTGTTCCGCCAGCAGAGTCTGCCGCAACCGGCGATTTTCGGCGACAATTTCCGCCCGCTCGTCATCCGCGCAATTCGCCGAGAACCACTGCAACGTCCGCAGTAACTGGTGCGTCTTGATAGCCGCCTTGGTATCAGCGAGGGTCACACGCCCATACACAGCGGCCAGATTCTGGTGGGCATCGGCGTAGTCGGGCCGCAGCGATAGCGCCTTGTGCAGCAGATTCATCGCCGTCTCGTACTGCCGGTCCTGATAGCAGAGAACGGCGGCATTGTTGAGCGTCTCCGGATCGTTCGGTTCTGATCGCAGAGCGCAGTCAGTGTAATGCCACGCCCCCTTGGTGTCGCCTAGTGCCAAACAACATTCCCCCATCAGCCGCTGCGTCGCGGCGTCCGAGGGTTGATCCCCCAGGATCGACTCGCATAGCAGCGCCGCCTCCGTCGCCAGCCCCGTCTGCAGCAGTTCCTGCACGCGGCTGAGCGAGCGCGACTGGGCAATGGCAACTTGTGTCGGCATATCCTGTTTCATCGGCAAACAGCGCCAATGCTGAAGCCCGCTCCGAATCAAGCGGACGCGCACCGCTGCCGACAATGTCAGAGTACCAGATTTGCGAGGGAACCGTATGTCGATTGCAATGGAAATCATTGAGTGGCTTGACCCCACCGGCGAAGAAATGATCTACCGCATCCCGCAGGAAGGATCGGCCGACTTCAAGCTGGGCGCGCAGTTGATCGTGCGCGACAGCCAGATGGCGATCTTCTTCAAGGACGGCCACGCCTGCGACTCGTTTACGACCGGCAGACATACACTAACGACGTTGAACATCCCGATCCTGACCCGCCTGCTGTCGTTGCCGTGGGGCTTCGAATCGCCGTTTCGCGCCGAGGTCTACTTCATCAATCTCAAGACCTTCATCAGCCTGAAATGGGGCACCCGGCATCCGGTGACCTTCCGCGACAGCAAGCTCGGACTGATTCGCCTGCGCGGGCACGGCGCCTACACGATCAAGATCGCGCAGCCGCTGCTGTTCCTGAACACGATTGTTGGTCGCCAGGCGAAGTATACCACCGACGACATCCAGGGCTATCTCCGCGACGTCATCGTGGCGCGCATGAACGATATGCTCGGCGAAAAGCTCGATTCGATTCTCGATCTGCCGCGCGAGTACGACGAATTGGCGCTGGCGTTCAAGCAGCGCGTCGATAACGAATTCGAAAAATACGGGCTGGAACTGATCGACTTCTACATTGCCTCGATCACGCCGCCCGAGGAAGTCTCCAAGCTGATCGACCAGCGCTCCGGCATGGAAGCGGTCGGCGATCTGGACAAGTTTCTGAAATTCGAAATGGCACGCGGCCTGGCCACCTCCGGCGTCGCCGGCGAAACCGGCAGCACCGTCGGCATGGCGGCGGGCGTCGGCGTGATGATGCCGGCACTGATGTCGCGTGTTTTCGCACCCGATCAGGTCGAACTGCGCACCCAGCCATTGGATACCGTCACCTGCCCGAAGTGCCACACCGACACGCCGGTGCAATCGCGTTACTGCTATCGCTGCGGCAATCCGATGGTGATTCAGAACGCCTGCCCGAGTTGCCGGCAGGAATTGCCGAGCGAGGCCAAGTTCTGCTTCCACTGCGGCGCCAAGCTGGACGCGCGGCCGCATTGCCCGCACTGCCAGGCCGAACTGATTCCGGGCTCCCATTTCTGCGGTTCCTGCGGTAAGGCCGTTGACAATGGCTCCGCCACGCAGCAATAGCGGCTACTGCATCAGCACCACTTGCCCCGGCTGCGGCGGGATTCTGCGGCTGGAGGCGAACTTCCTGACCACCCGCTGTGCCCATTGTGGCTCGGCGGTGCGCATCAAACCGTCCACCGCGCCGCCGGCGTTCGTCCTCAAGCCGCGCGTCGAACGCCTGCAAGTTCGCTTCTTCCTTGATCGCCACCTCAAGCAAGCGGGACGAACCCTTTCGTCAGCGCCCCCGGAAATCACCGGCGTTTACTTCCCGTACTGGCGCGTCGAGGCGATGCTGCTGCGCCTGCGCAATCGCATCGAGAAGCGCTATGATGTTCCCGACTGGGAGCGCGGCGAGGAGGTCGTCGAGCGTGAACAGCAGGCGACCGAAGTGAATCTGTCGCCATACGCCCTGACGCTTCCTGCCGATCCACAGGCGGCGGCCTTTCCCGCCTCGCTCGGTGTGAGGCCGCAGATCGCGTTGCTGTACCCGATGACCGCCGACGATCTGCTCGATGATTTCGCCATCTGGCCGATCCGGCTCGATGCGAAATCAGCTTTCGATCACGCCCGCGCGGCCGCCGGCAATCTCGACCGTCTCTCGCAGACCGGAATCAAGCGCAACCAGTCGCACTTGTTCGGCGGCGAACTGAGCGTGATTTACATGCCGTACTACCTCTGTCGAGGCAAGGAATCTTACCTCATCGATGCTATCAGCGGGGAAGTCACTGTTGCCGACAATCTCGATCTGCCCGAAGTCGACACCGCTGCGACGGAATTCGGCGCTCTCGAAATCGAGCTGCATCGCTGCACCAACTGCGGCTATGACCTGCCCGAAAACGGCTCACTGATTCAAGTCTGCGCGCACTGCGAATCAGTCATCCGGCTCGATGCGGGCGCTAGCCTCGGTCGATCACCGCTCGGTTTTCCGGAGCGGCAGAGTGAAGGTGACGGTTTGTTTCCATTCTACGTGTTTGACATCGCGGCGGCGGATGCAGGCAGACTTCAGAAAGCACTCTGTGGACTCAAAGAGATTCGGCAGATGGTGATCCCGGCCTTTGCGCTGGGCAACTTCGAGGCGCTTTATCGGCTTGCGTCGCGCATGAGTTCCGCCTGCGCGCAATCAACGCCGATCGAAATGGCTGATTGGCCGCGGCAGTTTGCGCCGGTAACCGTGAGCATCGCCGAAGCGCAGGCTATCGCTGCCGCCGTCTATGCCCGTGCCCTGACCGGCAAGACGGACGCCATCGCTTCGGCGTCATTCAACCTCGCGGCCGAACGCGTGCGCCTGCTCTTCGCGGCGTTCCGCGCCGACGGCTACTTCTTCGTCGACGAATATCTGGGGGCAATCACCTTCGAGCGGGCGGCAATCAAGTCGTAGCCTGCTGTCGCAGTCCGCTATTCAGCAACGAACTTTGAGAAGTCACTGCCGAAACGGCGGCAATCCTCAAGTTCTCCCGGCCCCGGCACCAGTCGCGCCCGGACACCCGGTTTCATCACCTTCAGCTTGAGCGCCTCAAGATAAGATTCCAGGATTTCGATGGCCTGTCCGCCCCAGGCGAAGGAACCGAAGACCGCAGCCTTCTTGCCGGTGGCAGCGACGGAGGTCAGCAGATGCGCCGCATCCCAGATCGGTTTGACCACGTCGCCCGCAAAGGTCGGCGTGCCAAAGAGAATGCCGTCCGCCGACTCCAGCCAGTCGCGCAGTTCGGCGTCGTTGGATGCTGTGACGTCGATCAGGTGCGGTTCGCACTTGGCCTGATCGAGCGCATCGCAGACCGCGCGCGCCATGATCGCCGTGTTACCATAAGCGGAAGCATAGAGTATCGCGATCAGCTTGCGGTCGGAGCGGTGCTTCGGCTCAGTCCATTCGAGATACTTCTCGATGAACAGCTTCGGCTCAGCGCGGTTGACCAGCCCGTGCGACGGCGCGACGGTGGCGATATCCATCGCCGCGATCGCCTGCGCCGCCTTGCGCGAAAACGGCGCGAACGGCCGCATGATGCAGTCGTAGTAGTACCACGCTTCGTGCAGCAGCAACTGGTCGCCCGGCTTGTGGAAGATCGACTCGGTCGGGCAGAAGTGCGCCGCAAAGCCGTCGCAGGAGAAGAGAATCTTGTGTTCCGGGTTATAGCACATCATCGTATCGGGCCAGTGCATAAACGGCGTGGCGAGAAATTCCAGCGTCAGGCCGCCGAGGTCGAGTTTGTCGCCGCCCTTGACGCCTTCGATCGCGCGCGCCTCGTCGTTGATGACATTGCGCAAAAACGGCACCGCCGGCTTGGCACAGACGAGCTTGATGCCGGGATTCGCCTGCAGCAGCTTGACGATCGCGCCGGAGTGGTCGGGTTCGTTATGGTTGACGATCAAATAGTCGATCTTTGTTAGCGGCAGAATCTCTTGAATCGCCGCAAATAGTTGATCCTCGAAACCGTCCTTGACGGCGTCGATCAGGGCGACTTTCTCGCCCCGCAGGAGATAGGAATTGTAGGTGGTGCCGTAGTTGGTCTTGACAATTAGGTCGAACACGCGCAACTCGGGATCCGCAGCGCCGACCCAGAAGACGTTTTCCGCAAGAACAATCGCTGACATATTTGTCTCCTCTCGGAGCGCAGTATAAGCCAAACGGCGGCGCAGGTAAAGAGGGTACTCGGCGCGGGCGGGGCGCATTTTGACTCAAAAAATGATTGCACAGGTCTTGTCGTGAAGCGTTATTGAGACAAATGAACAGAGATAATCAAATAAGACGGGCAATCGCGGGGCTGATTAGCACAGCCGTGTTGTTACTGGCCGCCTGCGGCGACTCGACCGAGCCGGAACCGCTGGTCGACCGGATCACTATGCCGACCGATGTATCAGTCAACGCCGGCGACCACTTCACGATTCCGATCTACGTCGAAAACGCCGCGCCGGTAGCGGCCGTCGCCGTGCCGCTGCAGTACGCTAACAGCGTGATGCGCTGCGACTCGGTGTCGTTTATCGACTCGCGCTGCAGCACGTTTCTGTTTCAGAAGTATTTCTCCCGCGCCGACACGATTCAAATCGGCCTGATCGATACGATCGGACTGGCGGCGGGCAAAGGGTTGATGGCGACGCTGCACTTCTGGGCCTTCGGGAATGCCCCCGACACCGAAGTGGTAATCGACCTCTTCGACACACCGGTGCTCGATTTCGGGTATGCCGACACCTCGCTGGTATTCGGGGTGATGACTCCGCAGTTCCAGCCCGGCCGCGTGCGCATCAAGACGCAGTTGTAGCCGCCATAGAACCCCGACGTTTTTTCATCGTAGGTCGCGTCAAGCCTCGCAGGTGGAGTTGAAGCCTCGTAGGTCGGGTTCCGAGCGTTGCCGTCGCCTTGGACTTGGAGCTTCGCAGGTCGGGTTCTGAGCGTTGCTGTCGCCTTGGACTTGGAGCTTCGCAGGTCGGGTTCTGAGCGTTGCTGTCGCGTTGGATTTCAACCCTCGTAGGTCGAAACACCTTACGGCAGAATGGTGACAGGCGACATGCCGATGGAGGGGTATCGACACCGGAGCTTCGTAGAAATTTGGTCTGTATCATGGGATACTGTAACGCTGATGTCGAAACCCCAGGGACGATCTCTCGAACTCTGGTGGCGCTACGAGCCAGGGGTTTCGACCTACGGACTGTATGCCGCGCTGACGCCGCCAATCCACAAGACTCTTGCTCCTTGCCTTAACTCCCCAACTTCCGTAACTTCGCCGTGACCATCCTGCTTGCCGGAGTGGCGAAATTGGTAGACGCAAGGGACTTAAAATCCCTCGGGTGGAAACACCCGTGCCGGTTCGATTCCGGCCTCCGGCATTGAATTTTCATCATGGCTCGATGTTTGAAAATGGCTGCGGCGTCGGCACCGGTGCACGCGGCGCAGGGCAGATTCGGCCGCCGCAACTCTTGTTGACTTCCCGATCGATTAATGTTACTTTGCGCCCGTTATGCGAACGTTTGCGCAGGCGACCCATGGATAAGCTCGTCTATCTGGACAACGGCGCCACCACCTTCCCCAAGCCTGAAGAAGTCTATCTGGCCATGGACCAATTCTATCGCCGTTACGGGGTTAACCCGGGACGGTCGGGGTATGACATGTGCCTGGTCGCGGGGGAGACGGTCGAGGAAACGCGCAAACTGCTGACGCGCTACTTCAACGGCACCGATCCCAATCGACTGGTCTTTGGCTACAACGCCACCGACGCGCTCAATCTGGCGCTGTTCGGATTGTTGCAGCCGGGCGACCACGCAATCACGACGGCGCTCGAACACAACTCGGTGCTGCGACCGCTTCATCACCTCTACGAGGAGCAGGCGGTCGAAGTCGATTATGTGCCGTTCGACGCGAAGGGATTCGTCGATCCGGACGACATCATCCGCAAATTCCGCATCAATACCAAGGTCGTTGCGATCAACCACGGCTCCAACGTCATCGGCACGGTGCAACCGATCCGCGAGATTGGACGCGCCTGCCGCGAGCGCGGCATTCTGCTGGTGGTGGACGCTTCCCAGACGGCGGGGAAACTCCCGATCGACGTGCAGGCCGACTACGTCGACGTTGTGGCCTTCACCGGACACAAGTCCTTGATGGGGCCGATGGGCATCGGCGGATTGTATGTCTGCGAGCACGTCGAAATTCGCCACACGCGCGCCGGCGGCACCGGTGTGCGGTCGGCGGTGCGGCGCCATCTCGACGAATACCCGTACCGGCTCGAATACGGTACGCCGAATCTGCCGGGGATTGCCGGTCTCAACGCCGGCCTCAAGTGGCTGCAGGCGCGGGGCATGGACAACGTGCATCGGGAAGAAACGCGGCTGCTGAAAATCCTGCGCGACGGGCTACGCGACGTCGATGGCGTCGTGATGTACTGCCAGGATGATCTGGCCAATCACATCGGCGTGCTGGCGTTCAATATTGAAAATCTCGAAGCGGGCGACACCGGAACGATCCTCGATGTCGACTACAATATCGCCTGTCGCACCGGTCTGCACTGCGCGCCGCGCGTGCACGAGCAGCTGGGCACCGACAAGATTCATGGTACGGTGCGGTTCGGGCTCGGGCCGTTTACGACCGAGGCGGAAATTCATCATGCGGTGAATGCGGTCGGCGAGATCGTTGCCAGCCGCAAAGCGGCGCGAGTTACCGGCAGCTAAGACGCCGGCGTGCCGACGATCGCATCCGCCACGATTTCACACACCGTTTTGACTTCCACCCCCAGTTTGTATTCGCGATTCAATTCCGACAACTGATCGATGCAATTGTGGCACGGCGTGACGACGACCTGCGCGCCCGTGGCGGAAATCTGATCGGCCTTGACCTTGCCGGCGGCGAGACGCCGTTTGGCGTAGCGAGTCATCGAGAGTTGTCCGCCACCGCCGCCACAGCAGTAGTTTTGCAGGCGGTTGGGGATCATCTCGACGAAGTCGCTGACGCCGGCTTTGAGAATGGCACGCGACTGCTCCACGATGCCGCCGTTACGCACGAGATTACACGGATCGTGCAGCGTAACGCGCTTGCTGTTGAGTTTGGGATCAAGGCGGATGCGTCCCTGACGGATGTAATCCTCGACAACCTCCAGAACGCTCTTGATCTCGATATCGGGCGTTTGCCCCAGCCATTCAGGCGCATCCCAGCGCGTTGCTTTGAACCCGTGGCCGCATTCGCCAAGCACGAGAGTGCGCACGCCCAGCTTTCGCGCGGTCTCGATCAGACGACTGGAAAGCATCCCGCCGATCGTATCGTCGCCGCTGAACAGGGCGTAATTGGTGACGTCGTAATACTCCTTCGAGAAGGTCCAGTTCTCGCCGGCGGTATGAAAGATTTTGGCGGCGGCCAGCAGCGAGAGCGGGAAGAACTTGACCTCGCGCGGATTGACGGCGTAGAGGAGATTGGCGCCGGCGCGGTCGAGCGGCAGGCAGGCCCGCGGATCGCCGACCTCCTGCTGCAGTTCTCCGTTCAGCCAATCGATCGTCTCGAACCACTCCTCCCGGGAGATCGCCATGTTGTTGCCGGTGTTGACGGCGGCGTCAACGGTCGATTGCAGTTCCGGCGGCACCAGGCGACTGGCCGCGAGCACGGTGCGGCCGATGCGAATCATCTGTGCGATGTTGATGCCGACCGAGCAGTTCAGCCCGCAGCGATTGCAGAGCGTGCAACGACCGAAAAGGCAGTCGATCCACTCGTCGATGGTGTTGCGATCAAGCTCGCGGGCGCCGGAGATCTTCCGCGATTTTGACTGATGGCATGCAAATACATCCGTCACCAATTTCAGGCGGTAGGCCGGCACCGATTCCTTGGATGGATCGACCAGGAAGTAGTGGCACGAATCGGAGCAGAGTCCGCAGTGGACGCAGGCGCGCGCATACACCTCGGCCGCGTAGCTCCATTTGCTGACCAGCGTGTCGCGCGCCTGATCGAGAGCAGTCTCGTCGAGCTGCGCAAGACGCTGCTGGAAGGCGTCCATCGGGCAGGCGTTGTTCTCAGTCATGATGCACCTGTTGCGCCGGCGGCAGCGCGCCGCGATAACCGAAAAAGTCGGCAAAGAGCGCGCGACTGCAGAAGAAGAACCAGCAATGGCGAATCTTGCCGAAGGGGATATAGGCGAATAGCGCAATCGCCGTCACGAAGAAGACCGTCGACGCGCCGGCGATGAGGTTGACCGCCGCAGTGATCATGAAGATGTTCACCAGGAGATTGGCGACGAAATCATCGGGGACGCTGATGGCGCGCAGATAGCCGACAACCATGCGCTTGACAAACAACCCGAGACCGCAGGCGATACCGGTGAACAGCGCCGCCAGCAGGACCGGCTTCAGCAACGACGGCAATGTCCACGCAAAGGTTGCGGCCATGAGCGTCACCACCGCCGCCGCGACGGCAAGGTGGAAGATGATTCCGGCGATGAAGGTCGGCAGGTGTTTGGAGGCGCTCTCCTTGCTCCAGGGCATCATGCCGGCGGTGAAGGTGTAGATTAGCGCCTGCCGCGGATTGCCCTGAATCTTAGCGTAGACCGGCTTGATCCCCCAGCGCCGGGCGCGAAGATACTGAATCGTCAAGACGAGAAGTGCGAAGACCGCGCTGATGACGACAAGTAGTCGGAGCAAGTTCATAGAGGGGCCGAGTGTCCGCGGTTAGACGCAGCCGTCCGGTTTGGGCAGGCCGGCGAGCTTGCAGGCGCCTTTCGCCGGGCCGGATGGAAAGAGTTCGTAAATGCGTTTCAAGGGCAGGCCGGTGTTCTTGCAGATTGCTCGCACCATCGGCGCGAGATTGGTCTGGAGGTAGTGATCGCGGATGAAGTTGATGACAGCCCAGTGCTCCGGCGTCAGAGTGTCCAAGCCCTCCTGTGCTTTGGCGATCGCAGCGGCCACGGTTTCATTCCATTCGGCCGGATTTGCCAGGAAGCCTTCCTCATTGAGTTGCAGCGAGCGGCCGTCGGCATGAATCTCTGTCATTCGATCATCCTCCAAACGTTGAAGCCCAATACCCCACTAATATAGCCAAAGTTGAGAAGTTAAAAAGTCAAAATCGCTGGCGGGCCGCTGTGTACCGACGAGCACGAACCGGCAAGTTAGCGGCATTCATGTGTATCCGGCTGCACAGAGTGACGCGCGCGGCGCACCTGGCAGTCCGGCGCAGATTCGGTGTAGTGCGCAAGCTGCGGAGAGGCAGACACTTGCCAGGCCCCGTTACCCGGCACGAATCGGCCTGCCATTTGCGTAAGGATCGACGGCTATAGAAATGAGGAGTGCCATGAGACAGCAGGTTCAGGTTAAGCAGCAAGCGGGCAGGAAGAAGTCCTTGGGATTGCCGCGCGGGGCGGGTGGATTCACGTTGGTTGAGGTGCTGGTAGCAGCGCTGATTGCGTCGGCGGCGATCGCCGCGGGGATGAAGGTTTTCATTACGCAGAACCAGCAGCAGATCATTCAGCACGGCGTGACGAACATGCAGCAGAATGGCCGCGCGACGATCGACGAGCTGGTGGGCAAGGTGCGGCAGGCGGGCTACAAGGTGCCGCCGGCGGTGAGCTGTCTGGTAGGTTGGAATACGAATCCAGACACGATCGCGCTGGTGTTCCTCGACGAGCCGGCCTGCACGGCGACGCTGAGCGCGGACATGCCGCAGCCGTCCTCGGAATTGAAGTGCGCCGGCGCCGACCTGAGCTGTTTTCAGGAAGACACCTGGGCGTATATTCATGATCCGATGGCCGATTCCGGCGAGTTCTTCTACATCACCAATGTTCAGGAGAGCGCGGAGCATCTGCAGCATAACACGGCCAAGCTTTCGAAGAAATATCCCAAGGGTTCGCAGATTTTCGTGCTCGACTATCGCAAGTATTACATCGACACGCTGACCGACTCGCTGCGGCCGACATTCATGTTGGCGGCGAACGGGGCGGATCCGGTGATCTACGCCGACAACATCGTCGATCTGCAGTTTCAGTACGTGATGGCCAATGGGGCGGTGAGGGACACGGTCGCGGTCGATCGCTACGTGCGCGAGGTTGAGATCAAAGTCGTGGCGCGGACGGAGAAGTCGGATCTATTTCTAAACGATTTTCGCTATGACACCCTGACAACGTCAGTGATGGTGCGCAATTTGAGCTTGTAGCGAGGCGCATGCTTCAAGCAGCAATGAGCGCGGGCGTCGTGACAACCACGGCGCCCGCTTTCGTTTAACGGGGAGGCGATTCGCGCATGAGTTGCTGGAACGAAGGGTCGCGCCGCAAGGGGGCGAAATCCGCCGCGCCGAGCAAGAGCGCTTTCGAGACGTACGACGGGACGGAGAGCAGGAAACGCAATTCCGCCGCGGCCAACTCGATCTCGCCCAGCATCAAGTAAATCAGGACCAGCGTTTCGCGGTAGACGATGGCGAAGACCTGGTCCTTGTCGTAAGGGAAGAGCGCGGTCGCTTTCTGACCGGAGGCAATCGCATTATCGCGGCGACCCAGACCGGCGCAGGCAATACCGTAGTTGGCCAGATAGCGGGCATCATCGGGATTCGTTTTGAGTTTGGTTTCGAGGAGCACGCGCGCCGACTCGAAGTACGAGCGGGCTTCGTGCGGGCGGCCGGCACGAAACGCCAGCCGGCCTTTGTCGATAAAGTGCAGTTCCATTTCGGTGTCGTCGACCGCCAGCGCCTCCATCGCGCGTTCGAGATCGTTGTTGCAGAAGGCGACGAAGAGATCCAGCAGCGACCATTCGATCACCATTTCCGGCGGATGGATCTTGCCTTGCGCTTCGCGGAAGACTGCCGCGGCCTTGTCGGCATCGCCGTCCCGCAGATAGAGCGAGTGCGCTTTGCGGGCGTGGACATCAACCCAGTCGGGCACCAGCCAGATGGCGCGGTCGAATTGCGCGATCGCGGCATCGTACTGGCGCAGCAACATCAACGTGTTGCCGAATTCAGCTGCCAGCAGCGCCGAGCGCGGATCGAGTTCGGCGGCCTTGCGGATATTGCGGAGCGCTTCATTCCAGAGACCGAGGCGGCGTTGAATGAATCCAATCGCGCCCAGCAGGCTGGAGTCATTGGGACGACCCTTGCTCGCGAGCGCGAACTCCTCGAGCGCCTGCACGTAGTCCTTGCGGCCGTAGTAGTGGTAGTAGCCGAGGGCAAGATGCGTTTCCGGTAATTGCGGCGCGGCGCGAACGGCTTCGTCGACGGCGGCCTTGGCCCGCGCAATGCGGGCCGGTGTGCGATCGTGGAAGAACCAGTACATCGTGGAATGCGCCAGCGCGAGCCGGACGTGTGCGAGGGCGAAGTTCGGGTCAAGCGCGACGGCCTGTTCATACAGCGCGATGGCGCGCGTGATGTCCTCGGACCTGGTGCTGCGCGGGAAAAATTCGGCGCCACGTAAATAAAAATCGTAAGCTTCGAGATTCTGCGTCGGCGTCTTGGCCAGCCCCTCGAGCTCCGGGGTTGCCAACGCGACGCCAAGTGCTTGCGTGACTTCGGCAGCCAGCTCCGATTGCACGGCGAAAATCTGATCGAGCACCCGGTCGTAGGACTCCGCCCAGAGGTACGATTCATCTCTGGCGTCGACCAGCCTACAACTCAGGCGGAAGCGCGACGGGGATTGCGAATTGTCCCAGCGAATGGTGGCGGTCAGCAAGTACTCAACGCCCAGCTCGGCGGCGATGGCAGCCACGCTCTTCTCCTTGGCGGAAAAGTGGCGGGCGGAATTGTTGGAGATGACCTTCAGCGAGCGAATTTTGGCGAGGCTGGTGGTGACTTCATCGGTGATGCCGTCGGCAAAATAATCGTGTTCGGTGGTGCCGAGATTCTCGAAGGGCAGCACGGCGATCGCGCGCTTGGCGCCCAGGGCCGTGCGCGTGATGCTGCTGGTATCGATGCCGGAAATCCGCGACGGTGCGGCCGGAGTCGCCGTCGCCACGGCCGCGGGCGGGGCGGTTGTCGCTCCGAGCAGGTTGACGTCAGCGATGAGCGCCTCGATACTATTATAGCGCAATTCGCGCTCCTTGTGCAGGCAGCGATCGAGGATCGCCTGCCATTGTGACGGCAGACCGGGGCGCAACTCGTTCAGAGCGGGCGCCGGCTGCTGCAGCATTGCCAACAAAGTTGCGACCTCAGTGTCGCGCTTGAAGGGTGACTTGCCGGTCAGCATCTCAAAGATCAACACACCGAGCGAAAAGATGTCGGAGCGGTTATCAACTTCGTAGCCCTGCGCCTGTTCGGGCGACATGTAGGTAATCGTGCCGAGCCGAACGCCGGTGGAGGTCAGGCCGGAGACGGTCTGGTACCGTGCCAGCCCGAAGTCGAGAATCTTGACGCGGCCCTTGGCGGTTACGAGGATGTTGGCCGGTTTGATGTCCCGATGAATGATATCGCGTTCGTGAGCGGCCGCGAGACCGGCGCAGATTTGCTGGACGAAGTCAAGCACCTGCGGCAATTCGAGCGGCGCACTCTTGATCAGATCGCGCAGCGATGTGCCTTCGACATACTCCATCGCAATGAAGTAGCGATTCTCGTGCTCGTCGATTTCGAAGATCGTGATCACGTTGGGATGATTGAGGGCGGCGGCCGTCTGGGCTTCGCGGACAAAGCGAGTGCGCGTGTCGAGGTCGTCAGCCAGACCGGGCGGCAGCAACTTGATCGCGACGTTGCGCTGCAATTTGGGATCAAACGCCAGGTAAACTTCCCCCATGCCGCCGGCGCCGAGCTTGTCGATGACGCGATAGCGCGCAATGGCCGTCACCGCCGGTTTGGCGATGCGGGTCGGATCGAGATTCTCTGGTGCGTCGGCGGGACTCACGCATGTTTCCTTGTTGGCGCTTCGGTCGATCAGGGGGTGGCGACCACCCGGTGTCGAGAGATTATACAACTAACGCGGCTGCGCAAGCAGAATGATGGCAAGGAACGCCCTGCGCCGCCGACCCAAGTGGTCGGCGGCATGACGTGAAGTTGGGACGGCGCGCGACTAATACAAAAAGATGTAGCGCGTGAGGAAGACGACATCAGAAACGGTGATCATCCCGTTGCCGTCGGGATCACCGCCGCAAGCGGTGACCGGCGGCCGTCCGCCGGCGAAGATGTAATTGATCAGATAGACGGCGTCGGAGATCGTCACGCTGGAGCTGCCGTCGGCATCGCCCGCCAGACACGGCGCGACCAGATTCTGCCAGAAACCCTGATGAACGCGATAGAGCGGAGACTGCACTTCACCGACGGCAGTCTGCGCGGCCGTGCCCCGCAGGCGGTAATTGTCCGACGTGCTATTGGTACCGCCGGCAGCGACGACGTACCAGAGTATCGTGTAGTCATCGGCCCCGGCGCGAGTGTCTCCGGATTGCGGCGACTTGCCGGCTGCAGGAGCCGGTGACGCGGTCGCCGGCGGCGCCGCGGGTTCCGGCGCAACAGCGGCGGCGGAAAGCACAGCCGCCGTGAGCAGGACGACGGCCGCGATGAGAAAACTGAGTTTATTCATGATATGACCTCGCATCGTTCCGTCATCACTGCTTGGCGCCGTTTTGAGCATTCGTTTCCAACAAGCGGCGCAGCTCGGCCACCTCAGCGCGAAGCTGTTCGATCTCGCTCGCTGCGGACGCTGAGACCGGACGGGCAGTGATCGTCGCGGACTGCGGGTCGGTTGCGGTCTGGAGCATCGTCGAGCCGGAGACGGAGCCGTAAGCCATCGGGACGAAAAGCAGCGACAGGGTCTTGTCATAGGCCTTGAAGCCGGAGGATCCCTCGATGCGGCGGCCAAGCAGGTAGAAGGTGGAGGTGCCTGCCGTCACCGGGAAGACCTTTTGCGCCGAGATGACGTTGCGATAGGTGGCCGAGGCCTGGATACCGGCGATTGTCCACTCTTTCTGCTGATCGCTGTCTAACATGTCGGGCTGATTCGAGACGCCGAATTCAGCGGTGGAATTGCCGCCGCCGCTATGGACGACGTCGGCCTGGCAGGAGCCGACCACGAGGACAAAGCCGTCGGTCGGACAAGTAATCGACTGCTGCGCCAGGATCGTCTTGGTATCGCCGATCGTAGTGAACGTTGCAGCATCCTCAAATTGCGCGACGCCGGCATTGAAGGCGGCGGTGCACTGGCGCGTCGAATCACCGGCGAATTCCACGCAGGGTGTAAAGACCTCCTGCGCGCTGGCCCAGAAGCGCGTGACCTGGGATTCATCCATCAGCTCGTAGCGCAATTGTGAGGTTGAGTCGTTGTCCTTGGTGGTCGAGGGCATCAGCGTGACCGCGCCGGAGATGACACCACCGCGCGCGCCGTCGAGCGTCTCAACGCGGGTGGAGTATCCGACCGAAACCAATCGCGTTCGCGGAACGCCCTCAACGTCGCCCTCGATCTGGATTCCGAGAAAGCTGTTGGAGGAAGCGAAGACGGTGTCGTTGATTTCGAAGATGTCGCCGAGGATCACATTGAACAAGCCGTCGACCACGCGGACGGTTTGCTGTTCCTGCCACTTGAGATCCGCCGGGTCGGTGGAGATCGGATCGCTCCAGATGCGGAAGGTGATCAGGATGCCGTCGCTGTTGAGCGGCTGGCCGCTGGCATCAGTGAGCAGGCCCTGGTAGTTCAAGCGCGAAGGGGTGACTCCGGCCTGCGCGGCGGCAGAGATAGCCAGCAGGAGGAGAATTCCCGCAAGCAGTTTACTGACGAGGTGGTGCATAGTGACGAGTCTCCTGGAAAGGGTTGCTGGACTACGGATCAGACGACTGCGGTCGGCAGCGGGCGTATCAAACTGCGCACGGAGCGAGTTGCGCTACCGGATCAAACAAGACGTCTTGCTGGGTTTGAAGATTTCGCTTGAATTATGCGCGACGGACGGGGAGAAATCAAATAAAAATCACAATTATAGAACTATAAACTCGATATTTGATGTCAATCCGATTCAGGTTCGTGATTCGGGGGGTGCCTGCCGGGGGACCGTGTGAAGGATAGCATTCACGAGTGAGGTAATGTCGATTGCGACACCCCGGTATTCTGAAACATTAATCATTCCACGTAAATTATTGTAAATAAGCAAGATACAAACTGTGGCGCCAGCGCTTCCACGCATCTTGCCCCCAAGTCGACTACAAGCGCTGTCGGATCAGCGCTTGGCGTAGTAATGGCCGTAGTAGCGGTAGTCGTAATGGTAGGGAAGAGCCCCGTGGACATTGTTGAGGATCAGGCCGATGACGTTGGCATCCGCCTTGACGATGATATCGCAGGCGCGCTGAACAACCTCCTTTTGCGTCTTGCCGGCGCGAATCACGACTACGACGCCATCGACGGCGGAAGCGACGATCACCGGGTCGGAGACCGGAATCACCGGCGCGCAATCAACGATGACGCTCTCGAAACTGAACTCGGCACGCTCGATGATTTTCTTGACGACCTCCTCACGCATGCGGTCGGTGGGATCGCCTTCGACGTTGCCGGCCGGGAGGATCCAGAGATGCTCCAGCGCCGTCGATTTGAGCGTGGCTTCAAATTCGACCCTTTCCGCCATGAGGTCGGCGAAGCCGACCGAGTTTTCGAGGCCGAACATGCGGTGAATGATCGGTCGGCGCAGGTCGGAGTCGACGAGCAGGGTCTTACGTTTCTTGTGCTGGGCGGAGGTAATCGCCAGCATCGACGCAATCGTCGATTTGCCTTCGCCGCTGACGGCGGAGGTCACCAGGATCGAGTGGGGCGCCGTACCCTTGATGGGGCGTGTAACGTTGTGCAACAGCCGGCGCAATTCCGTGCCGACGACCGAGTCGAATTTGTAGTGATCGAGGATTGACTGTCGTTTGTCTTTCGCCATCGCGTCTGTGCGTCCCTCAAAAAGTCAAGATTGCCGCGGCGCGGCACTGCCGGAAATGGTCGCGCCGGCCGCCCAGTGACCGATAAGATAATACGTGCATGTTGATCGGCAAGACAATATAGTTCGTTGAGTTCACGAGGAAATCGGGTCGGTAGTTGCAATCGTTGCAGCGGCGCGTATATTGGCGGCGCCGCGGCGGGAGCAGGCAACGCCGACAGCACAGAGGCTGGAGATGAAAGGCGCATTTCGCGAGGATCTGAACAAATTCTATCGAATTCAATTTGGGACTGAACGAGTCGCTGTTTGGCGACGGTTGCGGTTTTGGATCCGAAGTTTCGGGCTGCACTGCGTGGCGGTGTATCGCTTCGGAAAGATGGCGGAGCGCGTGCGCCGGCGGAATGTGTTGCTCGGACTGCCGCTGGCGCTGATTCATTTCGTTTTGAACTACTGTATGCAGTTCTTTCATCACGTAAATATCGACGATGCCAACGTCGGGCCGGGGTTCTATATCGGGCACGTCGGCACGATTTACATCGGACCGGTCAAGATCGGCGCGAATTTCTCGGTGACCCACAATGTCACGATCGGTGTGGGCCATTCCGAGGGCAAGACGGGCACGCCCACCATCGGCGATAACGTCTGGGTCGGCACCGGTTCGGTGATTTCCGGGCTGATCACCCTGGGCAACCAGGTGACGATTTCGAACGGGACGATGCTGACGCGCAGCGTGCCGGACCGGTGTCTGGTGGCGGGCAATCCGGGGCGAGTAATCATGAACGATTTCGACAACAGCCAGTTGTTTGCGCTGCCGAAGTTCGACACGCCGGCGGTACCGAGGACCCCAAATGCGGGGGCGGAAGTCAGCGATGACCGCGCCAGATCGCAAGATTAAGCCAAAGGTGAAACAAGAAAAGGGTGAAGCGACGAAGCGGGAAACACCGCGCTCGAGTTTTCAACTGGTCACCGGCTATCGGCTGGCGATTTTGGGATTGGCGCTGCTGTCGATCGTCATGGGCTTGGTACTGGTGCGGATGCCGGACAAGATTCAGTACGCGATGGTGGCGGCGATTCCGGCGCTGTTGGCGGGGGCGTATGCGCTGATCAATCCCTTCGCCGGGGTCTGGATGTTCATGCTGATGGACTACCTGCGACCCTACACGTTTATCCCGGCGCTGCGGCCGTTGCGGCTGGGAATTCTGACCGTGGCGGTGACATTGTTCTCATGGATCGTGCATCAGGCGATCAAGAAGGAGAAGGTGCGGTGGCATCCGACCGCGACGTGGTTTTTAGCGTTCCTGCTGGTGATCGCGATGGGGGTCTTGACAGCGGCCAATAATTTCCGGGCCTATCAGGTGCTCGAAGGCATGCTGACGACGTTCATCATGTTTCTGCTGGTGGTCAACATTGTCAAGACGACGCAGCAGTTGAAGCTGGTTGTCTGGCTGATGCTGCTCATTCATCTGTATTACGCGATCAAGGGCATCTACAATTTTGCCTTCGTCGGGATTTCGTATGCCGGACTCGTGACGAGCGGATCGGTAGGTTCGAGTTTCATCTCCGACGAAAACGACTTCGCGCTCGCCCTGAACGCGATGATCCCGTTCGCGTTCTTCCTGTTCATGCGGGAGAAAAGCAAATTCAAGAAGTTCTTCCTGCTGGGGACGATGCTCGCGTTGGTGTTGGGAGTCGTTGCCAGCCAGTCGCGCGGCGGGGTGGTGGGTCTGGCGGTCGTGACGCTGTTCTGTATGATCAAGTCGAAGCAGAAGCTGATCAGCATGGTGATCGTCGGGATGTTGTGCCTGTCGGTGGTCGTGTTTGCGCCGAGCAGTTACTGGAGCGAGGTGAAGTCGATTACGCGGACCGACGAGGGCACGGCGAGTTCCCGCATCAATTACTGGAAAGCGGCGGTGCGGATGTATCTGGACTATCCGATCATCGGCGTCGGCGCCGGTAACGGGCCGGTGCGAATGCCGGAGTACGTCACCGGCTTTTCCGACCCCAATACCCAATGGGGGCGAACCTTCCACGGCAATTTTCCTCTGATCATCGCCGAGTTGGGATCGCTCGGGTTGTTGGCGTATGTGGCGATGTTGGTACTTTCGTTTCGGGCGTTGATCAAGATTCAAAGGCAGTACAGTGGCGATCACAAGTCGGTCGAGTGGTCGATTGCGAGCGCCATTGCCGTCGGCATGGTCGGGTGGCTGACTTCAGCCACCTTCCTCTCGGTAACCTTCTACCCCCATCTCTGGACATTGCACGCGCTGACCGTCGTGCTGTGCCTCTGCACCAAGCTGCAGCCGCGGGCGAGCGCACCGGCGCCATCGCCGGGATTGCAGAGCGCCGGCGCTTGAGTCGTCAGCGCGGTTGCGATTTCAGGTATTCCAATTCGGTCGGATGATAGCCGCGCCGTTCGCGGCGGCGTTTCATGCTGTCGAGCAGCCAGCGTAATTCCAGGCGCAAGAGCCGCCAGCCGGACAACTCCGGACAGCCGCATTGGCTCACGTAGAAATCCAGCAGTTCAGAAACCGGCGCGAACCAGCAGTCGCGGCGGCTGAGTTCCTCCAGTAACCGCCGCGTGACTGGATGGACCTGGTCGCCGGCGACGAAGCCCTTGCCAAAGTGAGTTGAAATGATGCAGAGACCGCCGGTGCGTTCGAGAATTTCCTGATTGCGGCTGGAGAGCAGGTTGTTGAACTCCTCGACATTCTCCGCGTCGTTCGTCAGAAACCAGCTTTTGACATACGGGGTGTGGCGGTTGCGGTAGACGAGCGGGAGATTCAAGGACAACAAGTCGACGCCGGTGAAGGTGAAGCTGCGCACATAGTCGAAGTGTTGTTGGGCGAGATCGCCCCAGAAGTACGGCGAGTCGGGAAGGTGGCCCTGAAAGTGAGCGGCGTCGTCACTGCGGAAGCGCGCATAGAGGCGCCGGGTGAGGGCGAAGGCGAAACGATTGGCGCCCCAATAGAGATTGTCGCGATTGCGGCCGTGAGCAGCGTTGATGCGGGGGACGCGCCCGAACGCGGAGTGGAAGTTGGCGAGGCTGCGCTCGATCTCGGGGCGGACGGCGCTCTCCATGGACGCGCCGTGGAAGCCGATTTCAAAACCGGCGTCCTGCAGGCGGCGCAAATAGCCGGCATAGGCGGCGCTTTCGAGCGTATCAGAGCCTTCGTAGTTGCTGTGGCCGCTGTAATTGACACCCCAGGCTGACTTGGTGGTGTGAATTCCCAATTGGCTCAAGTAGTCATAGAGCGGGCGAATCGAGTCGAGCGTCGCGACGTCGGTGTCGTCAAAAACCGAAAAGGCGCAGCGCTTGCCGCCGGGGAAGGTAAGCTTCACGCGGGACCGAGTCCCCCCGCGGCGTCAGCGTAGCCGCGAGTAATGTAGGAGCCTTGGAACAGCTCGGTGAAATTGTCGGAGTCTTCCTGACTGCCGAAACCGGCATAGATCGTCGAGGGGAGCTTGAAAAACGCGGCGGCCGACAACGCGCGCCGCAGGTCGGGGCGATCGCCGGAGAACATCGTGATGTCGACGCCGGCGGCGTAGGCGCGCTTTAGGAAATAGCTAACCAGGCCATCGAGAGCGGAGGGATCGCTGCTGTCCCAAAGCGCATCGACGACGTTTAGGGCTTTGAGTCCGTGCAACTGTCCGCCATCGCGATATTCCATGACGGCGAAGATCGCCCACGCCCGGACACCCGTGGGTGCCGTCCACACGACTTTCTGCCAACCTTTGGCGACCGGAAATTGCCAGTTGAGGTAGTCGGCGCGGCGAACGTGAGTCAGTGAAAAGGTGGATTTCTCCTGCTCCCACAGTGCGTCGATATTGCGCTCGAAGTTGGCAACTTCGACGAAGGGAAGGGCTGCGCCGTGCCGGAGTTTGGCGTCGACCCTGCGCAAGCGCTGCCAACTCCGGATGCCGAGCCGCAGCGGGCCGCGGAAGACCCAAAGCGCAAGGCCGGTGGCGGTCTTGAATCCTCGTGGAACGAAGCGCTCGACGCGTTCACCCGACATCTGGCGGAGAAAAGTGCCCGGGTTCACGATGTGGATGTGATCGGCGATTTTGCCGGGCCAGACCCAATTGGTGGCGATGAAGGCGCGCAACGACGGCGCCACGCGCGCGACTCCGGTGACGAGCGGCAGGGCATTGGTGATGCAAGCGGCTAACCGACGGGCGACGCCCTGGCCGCGATATTCGGGCAAGACGTGGATGCCGCTGAGCCAGTGGGCCGGTCGCTCTTGACCGTCCACCCAAAGGCGAAAAGGCGTGGAAGTAACGTGGCCGACAACGGCGCCGTCATGGATCGCGATAGCAGTCGGCGGCGGTCCGGCATCGTAGGGATTCGCCAAGGTGGAATCAACCGCAGCGTCGGCGCGGGCGTTCGGAGCGACATCAAAGACGCGCCGGCAGAACTCCGCGACCAACTCGCGCTCGGGACCCTCGTGGCATAACCTGACTTCCATGCACCAATCTTTCTCGGCTGAAATCCTGGCAGTGTTACTGCGGGTGCTAAGCAATCGTTTGAAAGTCGATGCACAACGGGTTTGTCGTTTCAGGAAGAAACGCGGGCGGCGGACGCCATTATCTACTAAGTCGATCCGCTTAGCCGCGTCGCGGGTACCAAGAGTCGAGCCCAAGCGGACAGGTTTTAGTCGTTCATCGGCAACATCTTCGCTTGCATCTTGTCGTCAGAATCGCTTTAGTTATTCGGTAACCGAAAAAGGAAGCCGGTCGATATCGTAGAGTAGGGCAGATCGCGGGCATCGGATCGGACGACGGTCCGGCAGCGGGAGTTGTCGGATGGTCGCGCGATTTTCGCAAATCGGGTAATATCTCACCATGCACGCCGGGTCTGTACCCGGCAAACTCATGCCAAGCGGAAGGGCGAAGTTGAGGCGAGTAGAGAATTATAGCGACGACATGGAAGCCGCCTGGCGGGACTTTGTCAACCGGGCGCCGGGGGCAACGGTCGCTCATCAAATAGAGTTTCGGAAAGTCATTGAAACGGGGCTGGGATGTCAACCGCACTATTTGCTCGTGCGCGACGGTGCGACGGTGTCGGGCGTGTTGCCATTGTTCCTGGTGCGCACGTGGTGGAATGCGCGCTACCTGATTTCGGTGCCGTGGCTCGATTACGGCGGTGTTTGCGCGGCGGATGAGGAATCGGCGTGTCTGCTGATCGACCGCGCGCGCGAATTGGCGAAGACCACCGGCGCCAGTTTTATCGAATTGCGGTCAGTCGAGCCGATCGGCTGTGAGTTGGCGACCTCGATGGAACGGGTGACATTTCTCGCCGATCTCAGCGTGGGGTCGGAAGCGCTATGGAAGAATTTTGACGCCAAGCTGCGCAATCAGGTGCGCAAAGCCCAGAAGTCGGGTCTGACCGTCGAGTACGGCGGGCACAATTTCCTTGAGGAGTTCTATCGGGTGTTTTCGCGGCGCATGCGCGATCTGGGCACGCCGGTGTGGAGCAAGAAGCTCTTTGCGGCAGTGTTGGATGTCTTCCCAGATTCCGCGGCGATCGTGTTGGTCAAGCACGGCGAGGAGACGGCGACGGGCGCATTGCTGCTGCAGTTTCGCGGGAAGGACTACATCCCGTCGGCGGCGGCGTACGATCGCTTCATCAAGAGCTGTCCCTATCATGCGCTGTACTGGTCGGTGATCGAGCGCGGATGCCGGGAGGGGAGCCGGTGGTTTGATTTTGGCCGATCATCGATCGACTCGCCGACGTATAAATTCAAGATTCAGTGGTCGGAGACGCCGGTGCCGCTGGCGTGGCAATACTCGATGCACGGAATTAGCGAGTTGCCGCAGATCAATCCGCACAATCCGAAGTATCGGTTGGCGCAGGGACTCTGGCGGCATCTGCCGTTGCCGCTGGCGAACTGGCTGGGGCCGTCTGTGATCAAGAATTTTCCATAGCACGCGCGACCCTGAAGCAGGAACGACCGGGAATTCATTGAACGATATGCGGAATCATCTTGTCGCGCCGGCCGGGACGCCGATTATCCTCGGCGAACTGGTGCGGACACTGACCGACCGGATCAACCAGTCCTCGCATTACGAGACGCTGGCCGCGCGGATTGTGCGCTTCACCGGGCAGCCGCACTGCTATTTCCTGGCCAGCGGTCGCGCAGCGCAGGCGCTGCTGCTGGCGGCGATGAAGGAACTCCGCCCCGGATGCAACGAGGTGGTGTTGCCGGCATACACCTGTTATTCGGTGGCCGCCTCGGCGGTGCGCGCCGGGCTGAAGATGCGGCTGGTGGATGTTGACCCGCTGAATTTCGACTTCGACTACACAAGTTTGGGGCAACAAGACTGTCGGAACGTCGTGGCGGTGGTGGGATGCAATCTGTTTGGAGTTCTCAACGATTGGGACAAGCTTCAGGATCTGGCCAAGACGAACGGTTACCTGCTGGTGGACGACGGCGCGCAATCGTTCGGTGCCAAGCGCGAAGGTAGAGTTTCGGGGACGTTCGGCACGGCGGGATTTTACAGCCTGGGCCGCGGCAAGGCGCTGACAACCTACAACGGCGGCATCCTGGTGACCGACAACTCGGACCTGGCGCGGCATCTGGCGGCGCGAGTGACGGCGCTGCGAGCGCCGGGCGTGGTGGCCGAAGTCAGCAATTATCTGAAGATGTTTTTGTATGCGACGTTCATCAAGCCGAAGTTGTACTGGATACCGGCCTCATTACCGTTCTTAGGAATCGGCGAGACCGTCTACGAAGCCCACTTCGAAATTGCGCGCTTGTCGCGGGTGCAGGCCACGGCGGCCACGGTGGTCCTGGAGAACGTACTCTTCTTCAACCGGATGCGCGCCGCCAACGCGCAGGAGTTGGGTCGGCGGGTGTTGGAGCTGGGCCGATTCGCCATTCCGGGCTGGCAAGAGGAAGAATGCCCACCGTACCTGCGCTTGCCGGTGCTGGCACCGAATCGGGAGACGCGCGAGCGAACGATTGCGGAGTTGCGCCGGCGCGGGATTGTCGCCACCAGAATGTATCCGTCGACGCTCTGTGACATTCCTGGAATCGACGAGCATCTGGCAACCGCCGAACGCAATTTTCCGGGAGCGCAGACGCTGGTTGACCGGCTGTTCACGCTGCCAACGCATCCGTTGGTGGAGGATGCGGACATCGAGACGATCATTCGGTGTTTGCGCGAGATTTAGGACCGCCATCGAAGCATGTCACGAATTTTCAAGCAGATCATCCTGGCACTTCTTTACTATTCGGGGTTGCTGGCTCTCCGTGATTGGATTGAAGGGGGCCGCGGCAATCGGCGTGCCTGCGTGTTGATGTACCACCGCGTGCTCGATGATCCCGAGGCGCAGGAAGAGTATGCGCAGACGGGAATTGCGGTCTCGACGGCAACGTTTGCCGCGCAGGTAGCGTACTTGGCGCGGCGTTACACGGTGCTTAGTGCGGGCGACTACGTGGAGCGGCTGCGGCGCAACGAGACATTACCGCCCAGGTGCGCTGTGATCACTTTTGACGACGGCTGGCGCGACAATTTCGAAAACGCCTATCCGATTCTGAAGCGCTTCGGGATTCCGGCTACGATTTTTGTCTGTAGTGATTTTGTCGGCACCACCGCCAAGTTTTGGTTTCACAATTTGCTGCATGCAGTCGTGACGCGAAATCTTGGTGCACGCGACCTGCAGGTGGCGCTGGAAACGGCGGCCGGCGGAAAGAGAGACAACTTGAAGATCCCGGAGACGCTCGTCGGGGTCTACCTGCTCGATCACTTCCTGCGGCTTGCAAAATCACTTCAAGCACCCGAAATTGATAAATTGCTGGCGGCGGTGCGACCGGCGGCCGGCGCTGAGAAATCGGAGTGGGCGGAACGCCGATTTGTCTTGAGTTGGGACGAGATTGCGGCGATGGAACCGGACCTGGTTGAGATTGGCTCACACGGGCGGTCGCATCGGTTGCTGACGGCGATCCCGGTAATGGAGGCGCAGCAGGAATTGCTTGAATCGAAGCGGATTCTGGAAGCGAAGACGGGAAGAAGAGTACGCGTCGCGGCTTATCCGAACGGCGCATATGACGAAACTATCAAGGGATATGCGGTTGCGGCGGGTTATGCGGGAGCGTTTGCTGTTGATGTCGGCGATGGGAGTGAAGACCCGTTTGCGGTGCCGCGTGTCGGATTGCATGAGGGCGCTACGGCCGGCCTCGGCGGCGGGTTCTCGCGAGCGAAATTCGCGCTGCTGCTCAGCCGGGCGCGCCGGCAGACGCCGCAGTCGGCCGGTGTCGGGTATTAGTCGTGGGCGCTGAGACGGGATGGAAATGCGAACGACGCTAACAAAGATCATCGGGTACTTGCGGGGCTATTGGCTGATGCGGCGGGTCAAGACAACCGGTCCGATCAAGGTGTACGGAAAGATCAAGATCAGAAATCCGGTGGGGCGAATTACGATCGGCAAGCGCACCAAGCTCTATCCGGGGGTCGTCTTCGACTTTGAAGCGGCGCTCCCGGGCACGCAGCCGGAAGTGACGATCGGCGAGCACGCGCATATCGGTGATCGGACCGAGATTCATTGTGGCAGCAAGGTTGTGATCGGCAATCGCGTCAGTCTGTCGTGGGACGTCCTGGTGATGGAGAGCGACTACCATGCGGCCTATCACGGCGCGGGCGAGCCGCGGCCGATTATCATCGACGACGACGCCTGGATCGGCGCGCGGGCGACGATTTTGAAGGGCGTGCACATCGGCAAGTCGGCCATCGTCGGTGCGTGCGCGGTGGTGACCAAGGATGTCCCACCGTACACAGTGGTGGCCGGGAATCCGGCGCGCGTGGTGAGGACGCTCGATCCCGGCAGCCAGTCGGAGCCGGGCAAGACAGCGTGACGATGACGGCCCAGACGGGAGGCAGCGGCGTGTCCAGCCCCAAGATCAATCTCATCCATATCGTGCTGGAGATGAACATCGGCGGCTTGCAGCGGCTGATCACCGACATGACGCTGGCGATGGATCGCGAGCGCTTCAATGTCGAAGTCATCTGCCTGGATGATCTGGGCTGCTTCGCCGAGGTGCTGCAGTCGCACGGCGTTGCGGTGCATTTGTTGCGGCGCCACGACCGGCATCTGGCGCTCTATCCGTTGCGCTTGGCCAAGTTTCTGCGGGCGCGCAAGGCGCACATCATCCACATGCATCCCGCGACCTTCGTGTTTGGCGCCCTGGCTTCGCCCTTTGCCGGGCGGCCGATCGTTGTCTACACCGAGCACGGTCGCGCGGTACCGGAGGAACGCGTTCGGGTGATGGAGGATCGGGTTTCCGCTTTCTTTGTCGATCGAATCATCGCCGTCTCGAAGGATCTGGAGTTTTATCTGGCCGACATGGTCAAGTTGCCGGCCAAGAAGATCTGCACCGTTATCAACGGCATCTGCGTAAAGGATTTTCAGCCGCGCCCCAAAGCGCCGGCACTCCTGCACGAGTTCGGCATTGCCGCAGACGCCAAGGTGCTGGGTACGGTGGCGCGCATCGACAGTGTGAAAGATCAGCTCACGATGATCAAAGCGTTCGCACTGGCGCGACAACGGGTTCCGCGGGCGCGATTACTCCTGGTAGGCGATGGCCCGTTGCGGGCGGAGTTGGAAGAGTATGCCCGGAGTAACGGCCTGGGCGACGCCGTGCAGATCACGGGGCAGCGCAATGATGTGCCCAAGCTGCTGAATCTGTTTGATATCTTCGTGCTCTCGTCGCTACGGGAGGGAACGAGCATTTCGTTGCTGGAGGCGATGGCTTCCGGTGTGGCGCCGATCGTGACGAAGGTGGGCGGTAATCCGGCGATCGTCACGCATGGAGTTGACGGCCTGCTGGTGGAACCGCAAAACCCCGAGGCGCTGGCGGCGGCGATGGTGGAACTGCTCACCGATGACACGCGTCGCCGCGCGATTGCCGAGCGGGCGACCCGCAAAGTGCACGAAGAATTTAGCGTTGAGACGATGGCGCGCAAGTATGTCGCCATTTACTACGAATTGCTGCGGCGGCGGCGGAAATTCCGGCACTTGGTACCGGCGGAAGGGGCGCAGCGCGAATGAATTTGGCCGCCGTCGGGCCGCAGAAAGACCGAATTATACAGTGAGCACGATCGACTACACTCTCCTCGGAATTCTGCTGGCGGCGATTCTCATGACCCTCTGGGTCTATGCCGGTTATCCGCTGTTTTTGTGGTTGTGCGCGCGGTTGGTGCGCCGCGAGCCGCTGCGCACCCAGGAACTGCCGCATGTAACACTGGTGGTCACGGCGCACAATGAAGAGAAGCGGATCGCGCAGAAACTGGATAACGCGCTGGCGCAGGACTACCCGCCCGAACGACTGCACGTGATCGTGGTGTCCGATGCCTCGACCGATCGCACCGAAGAGATCGTGAACGGCTATCACGAGCGCGGCGTGAAGCTGATGGTGATTCCGGAACGGCACGGCAAGCACTACGGCCAGGGACGCGGAGTGCAAGCGGCGACGACCGACATCGTCGTGTTGTCGGATGCGACGACATTTCTCAAGAACGATGCGCTCCGAACCATTGTCCGCAACTTCGCCGATCCGGAGATTGGCTGCGTATCGGGGCAGGATGGCATCAAGGAAGATGCCGACACCTCCGCCGGCGAGGGCGCCTACGTGCGCTATGAGATGGCCCTGCGACGGCTGGAGAGCCGGGTGACCTCGATCGTCGGCGCGAGCGGCTCGTTTTTTGCGGTGCGCAAGGACATGTGCGATCGTTGGATCGACGACATGTCGAGCGATTTCTACCTGCCGATCATGACCTACATGAAAGGTTTTCGTTCGATCATCGACGAGCAGGCGATCGGCTATTACAGCGTGCTGCACGATCCGTCGCGCGAGTTCCAGCGCAAGCTGCGGACGATCGTGCACGGGCTGGAAGTGATCTTCCATCTGAAGGGAGTTCTCAATCCGTTTCGCTACGGCATCTACGCGATTCAGATGTGGAGCCACAAGCTTCTGCGGTGGCTGGTGCCGTTCGCACTGATCGCGGCATACGCTGCCAATGCGGCATTGTGGCCACAGGGGCCGTGGTTCCAGGCATTATTGGTGCTGCAAAGTGCGCTGTACCTGCTGGCACTGGCGGGTTATCTGATCAAGTCGCTGCAACAGTACTTGATCTTCCGCATTCCGCTCTATTTCATCATGGTCAATCTTTCGATTCTGGTCGCGTGGATTCAATACTGGCGCGGCGAGAAGTACGTGGTATGGAAAGCGACCGAAAGGTAGCCGTCAGTCACGTGATCTCCGGCGATCTGTGGGCCGGCGCCGAGGCGCAGGCCTGTACGATGCTGACGGCGCTGCATCGACGCGGGGAGGTCGCGGTTTCGGCGATTGTGCTCAACCAAGGGAAGCTGGTGGAGCGACTGCGCGCGGCGGGGATTCGAGTCGAAGTGATCGACGAGAGCCGTCTGCGGTTTCGGCAGATTGTGGCCGCGGCGCGCCGGATCGTGCACGACCACCCGGTCGACATCCTGCATTCGCACCGGTACAAGGAGAATATTCTCGCGGCCATGATCAAGCGCCGCACGCGCGTGCGGGCACTGGTCCAGACCGTCCACGGTGTGCAGGAGCGCATGTCAGGATTGAAATCGCTCAAGGTGCGCGCCTATGGCCAGTTGAACCGGTTCGTTTCGCGCCGCTACTTTGACTTGATATTGCCGGTCTCGGAAGAAATCCGGCGACAGCTCGAGACCGTGTACCCGGCCGGCAAGCTGCAGATGTTGCACAACGCCATTGATGTCGCGGGGGTGCGAACGCAGAAAGCGGCGGCGACGGTGCGCAGAGAATTGGGAATCGCGGACGACGCGATCGTCTTCGGCTCGGTCGGACGATTGGTAGCGATCAAGGGCTTTGAAGTATTTATGCGCGTCGCGCAGGCAGTTGCCGCGAGACACCCGGGTGTCCGGTTTGTTCTTGTCGGCGACGGTCCCGAGCGGAGGTCATTGGAGGAACTGCGGCAGTCACTCGGTCTGAATACAACGGTGGTGATGACCGGATTTCGCGACGACATTCTTGACCTCGTGAACTGTTTTGATGTATTCCTGATGACGTCCTGGCACGAGGGAATTCCGGTGGCGCTATTGGAGGCGATGGCACTGGGCAAGCCGACGGTCGCGACCGCCGTCGGGGGAGTCGGCGAAGTGATCGAGGACGGTGATAGCGGTCTGCTGGCGCCGGCCGGGGAGGCGGCGCGACTGGCGGAAGCCTGCGCGCGACTGGCCGGCGATCGGGCACTGCGCGCGCAGGTGGGGAGCGCGGCGCGCACCCGCGTCGCGACGGCGTTTTCGACGACGCGGCAATGTCAACAACTGGAAGAGATTTATCGGAGACTGGCTCGGTAATCATGAGAATCTTATTTCTGGCGCACTTCATCCCGCATCCGCCGACCGGGGGCGCTTCGCTGCGGAATTACAATATCGTCAAGGAACTGTCGAAGACCAACGACGTCCACCTGGTGACGTTCTCGCAGCGCGACCGGCATCCGACGCGTGAGCGGATCGAGCAGAGCCGGCGCGTGCTGGCGGAGTTTTGCCGCGAGGTCACGATCGTTGATGTTCCGACCGACTACAGCAAGCTCAAATGGTACTCGCTGCTGGCGTTCAATACGTTTTCGGCGGCGCCGTATTCGGCGTGGCGATTCTGGTCGAAGGAGATGGTGGCGGCGCTCAACAGCACGCTGGAGCGGCACCAATTTGATGTAGTGCATGTCGACACGATTGCGCTGGCGGGATATCACAAGTACTTGCGCGGGATGCCGGCAGTGCTGAACCACCACAACGTGGAATCAAGTTTGCTGCTGCGCCGGTCGGCGATCGAAAAGCACCCGGCGGCGCGCTGGTATGTGCGGCAGCAGGGCAACAAGCTGCGCGCGGCGGAAGTTGCGGCGCTGACAACCTATGACGGCAATATCGCGGTGTCGGAATTGGACCGACAGGAATTGTTGAGCTATGCGCCCGGCGCGCGCGTGGTCGAAATCCCGAATGGCACCGACACGGAATTCTTTTGTCCCGACGCGACAACGCCGCCGACGACCAGCTTGGTGTTTGCCGGCTCGATGGCGTGGTATCCCAACAGCGACGCGATGATTTTGTTCGGCGAAAAGATCTGGCCGCTGATCAAGGCCGAGGTGCCGGGGGTGGTAATGAATCTGATTGGTTCGCGCGCGCCGGAGGCGGTACTGCGGTTGGCCGAAAGTGACCCACAGTTTCGGGCGCTGGGATTTGTCGACGACGTGCGGCCAACGATCGCGGCAGCAGCCGTGTATGTCGTCCCGATCCGGGTCGGCGGCGGCACGCGGCTGAAGATTCTCGATGCCATGGCGATGGGGAAGGCGATCGTGAGCCACCCGATCGGCGCCGAGGGACTCGACGTGCGCGACGGTCACGATATTGTTATTGCCGAGTCGCCGGAGGAATTTGCCCGCCGGGTGATCGACCTGATCCGCGATCCGGAGCGGCGGAAGCAACTGGCGGCGAATGCGCGGCAGTCGGTGATGAAGAAATACGCGTGGGGGATTATCGTGCCTCGGTTGGTGGAATTCTATCGCGAAATTGCGGCGCGTCGGGCGAGGCGCGGCTGAGAAGCAAAGATGACGACGAATGAAATCGTCCTGAGCGCCGTGGGCGATGTGATGTTGGGCGATTTACCTGCATGCTCGGGATTCGGCGTCGGCAGCATGATTGAACGCCACGGGCCGGAGTTTCCGTTCGCGAAGGTCGGCGCAGCGTTCGCGGGATCTGACATCGTCTTCGGGAATCTCGAAGTCGTCATGTCGCGATTCGATCGCGAGCGCGATCCGTTCGGGAGCATCCATCTGCGGGCGCAGCCGAAGGCGATCGCGGGGTTGCGCCGGGCCGGTTTCAACGTCATGGCGCTGGCCAACAATCACATCATGCAGCACGGGCGGGCGGCCGTGGTGGAGACGCTGAAGTTGCTGAACGAGGCGCAGATCGCGGCCACCGGCATCGAAGCGGCCGATCTCGGCGTCGCGAATCTGGTGGTGACAACGGTCAGAGGCGCCCGCGTCGGATTTCTGGCCTACAATTTCCGGCCGCCGCAATACTTCGTCGACCCGCCGATCGATGTCGCCGGCAGCGAAGAACGGATTATTTCCGATCTGGAACGCTATCGCGGGAGCGCGGATTTCCTGGTGCTGGCGCTGCATTGGGGCGAGGAATTTGTTAATCGGCCGTCCGGAGAGCAAGTGCGGCTCGGGCGCAGGTTGATCGATGCCGGGGCCAGCGCGATTCTGGGCCATCATCCGCACATTCTGCAAGGGATCGAGACCTATCGCGGACGCGTGATCGCCTACAGCCTGGGCGATTTCGTTTTTGATTTGTGGCAGCAGCGTTTGCGGGAGTCGATGGTGCTGCGACTAACTTTTCACGAGCCGACGCGCGTCACCCATGAGGTCCGGCCGGTTTGCATCAACCGCAACTGGCAGCCGGAACTCCTCGAAGGGGGCGCGGCTGCGGCGCTGCAAGCGCGAATCGCGGGCCTGTCGGGGTTGATTGACGCTGATCTTTCCGCGGCCGGATATGACGAGCTTGTGAAAAACGAGTTGCGCCGATTTCGGCGCGAAGTTTATTTGCATTACATTAGAAACGCACGGCGATTCGGGGTGAAAAGATTCTGGGCGAACTTGCAGGGCATCGTGGGCCGGCGGCTGCGCCGCGGTTCGGAATCTTACTGACGACGCCATAACCTGCTGTCTGAAGAAGCTGAGTCAGGAGGAGATCCGGCGGCCATGCGACCGTGGATTTCGCGAAATCTGTTCTATTACCCGGTGGTCGCGCTGCGCGGCGAGCCGGTCTCGGAATGCCGGCGGCGCATCCGCGAGTTCGAGCAACTGACAGCGGACGCAATGCGGGCGTGGCAGCGAGAACGGCTTCAAGAATTGGTGCGCGATGCCGCGACGCAGAGCGTGTACTATCGCGAGCTGTTTCAGTCCCACGGCATCGATCCCACGCAGGGGCTCACCACCGCGGAATTCGAGCGGATTCCGTTCTTGACGAAGGAGATTATTCAAGCACAATCGACGCGGTTGGTCGCTGCGACGCATGGCCGCGTGTCGCTGCGGAAGACCTCCGGTTCAACCGGAACACCGCTTGTCTTGATGAAAGATCGCCGGGCCGAGGCCATGATGGATGCCTACATGTACGAGGTGTACGGCTGGTTCGGCATCGAAGTCGGAACGCGACAGGCGCGAATCTGGGGGATACCGTTATCGCGCAAGGCACGCATGATGGCTCGCATAAAGGATCGCTTGCTGAACCGGCGCCGGATGGTGGCATTCGAAATCAATCGCGAGTACAGCCGCGCGTTCTATCACGAATTGTTGCGCTTCCGCCCTTACTACTTATATGGCCTGATCAATCCAATCCACGAATTTTGCCGGGAGCTTGTCGAGGCCGGGCTGGATCCGAAGGCGGTCGGATTGAAGGTCGTGATTACCACGGGCGAGCGGCAGGTGGCGGCCAAGAAGGCCTACATCAGCGAGCATTTTGGCTGCCGCGTGGTTGACGAGTACGGTTGTACCGAATCGGGGATCATTGCTTTCGAGTGCCCGGAGGGCAATCGCCATATTGCCGGCCACAATTTGTATGTCGAGATCATCGATCCGGCGACGGGGGAAGTCGTGCGGAACGGCGAATCGGGGGAGGTCGTGATCACGGAGCTCCATGCGCGGGCGATGCCGATAATTCGCTATCGTGTCGGCGATCTGGCGCGAATCAGCAATCAGCCGTGCTCTTGCGGCCGTGCGACGCCGGTCATCGCCGATATCGTGGGGCGCGTTTCGGAACTGATTATCACGCCGGAAGGGAAGCGGGTAGCCGCGGCGGTGCTCGATTACACGGTGCCCACGCAGTTTTCGCGATTTCGCGCGATTCAACACGCGGTGGATCGAATGACGCTGCTGCTGGAAGGTGGTGGAGAAGTGCCGGAGCAGGCAGTCGAGGAGATTCGCGCGAAACTGGTGCAGTACCTGGGCGACCGGATGCAATTGGAAATCCAAGTGGTTGAGAGAATTCCGCTTGACACGTCGGGTAAACTTCGATGTTTTGTGTCCGAACTTGGAGACGGGGTGTATAAGGAAACGAGATCGGGGCATTGAGAGCAGAAAACCAACATCGTCAGGTGGAATGAGCAGCGCGCTTCTGCAATCGATCTATAAACACAGCCCCTTTTTCCTGCAAGATCTGGGAGTCAGTCTTTACGGACTGAAGCTGTTTTTCCGCGAATACGGCCGGAAATTCGAACGTCTGCTGGCCGAGTTCGAGCATCACCTCAAATGGACACCGGCACAATTGGAGGAGTATCAGTCGGAGCGACTCCGCCTCTTGGTCGAACACTGTTATCAACACGTGCCGTATTATCGCGAGCTCATGGACGACCGGAAGCTGACACCACGTGACCTGCGCACCATCCGCGATCTGGAGAAGCTGCCGGTGCTGACGCGCCGGCAGGTGGCGGAGAACGGCGAAAGGCTGATTGCCGTGAACGCCCGTAAGGCGGATCGCATCGTCGGGCACACCTCGGGTACCACCGGCTCGCCGCTGCGGTTGGTGTGGGACCGGCAGGTGTGCGTGTTCAAGACGGTGGTTGATTGGCGGCAGAAGCGAGTGGCGGGGATTAGTCCCGGCGATCCCATTGCGTTTTTCCTGGGCCGGCAGGTGGCACCGCTGGAGCAATCGCGACCGCCGTACTGGCGGCATAACCGAGTGCTGAATCATCTCTTCTGTTCTTCGTTTCATCTGGCGCCGGAGAACTTGCCGGCCTATTTAGACAAATTGGCGCGGTTCAAGGCGAAAGCCGTCGAGGGCTATCCGTCGACAATCTCAATCCTGGCCGGGTATCTCAACAGTCGGGGCGAGACGTTCCCGCTGAAGGCGGTGTTTACCTCCTCGGAGACGTTGCTGGCGGCGCAGCGCAAGTCGATTGAGCGGGCATTTGCTTGCCGCGTATTCGACTTCTACGGGATGGCGGAACGGGTGGTATTTGCCACCGAGTGCCGCGAGCATGGCGGGAAACACTTCAACACCGACTTCGGCCTGGTCGAGATCGCCGACGGCCGTCACCGGAGCGGCCCGGACGCCGCGATGGGGCGAATTGTCGCCACCGGGTTGCACAATTATTCGATGCCGTTGTTGCGATATGAAACCAGCGATGTCACGACGCTGGACACGCAGGCGTGTGATTGCGGTTGCCCGTTTCCGCGCATGAGCGGAGTTGCCACCAAAGACGAGGATATCGTGGTGACGCCGGACGGGCGCTATGTTTCCTCGTCGATCCTGAACGCCGTCACGCACCACTTGGTCAATGTGGCGGAGTCGCAGATCGTTCAGGAGGACCTGCAGCACGTCGAAATGCGCGTGGTGCGCGGCCCGGGTTATCAGAAAGGCGACACGCAATTCATCATCAACGCGCTGCACGAAGTGCTCGGCGAAGAGGTTAAGGTGGCGGTAGTATTTGTCGAGTCGATTCCGCGCACGGCGGCGGGTAAATTCCGCTGGGTGATCTCGAAGGTGCCGCTGGGGTTTTAGCCGTGCGGGCGAGCGGGCCCGGACTTGAATTGACATTGACGCGCAGAACCGATATTCATACACGCGCTACGGGAAAATTTTTCAATTTGCCGATAGTCAGAATGGGTTGGGCGCAACGCCGGTAGTCGAAGTTTAGATGTTGCATATCAAGTGTTTTCGGACGCGCGCGGAGCTGGAGGCGATCGCCAAGCAGTGGGACGAAATCGTCCGCCGCAGCTGGTACAACAGCTTCTTCATGACCTGGACGTGGTTGTCGCACTGGCTGGATGTCTATCTCGACGACCATTCCCTGCTCTGCCTCGGCGCGTATGACGACGAGAATCTGGTCGCGCTGGCGCCGTTCTGGGTCGAGAAGCGTCGCCAATGGGGATTGAGTCGGCTACAGATTCTCAGATTCATCGGTTCAGAAGAAGCCTGTCCGGATCATATGGATTTGATAATTCCCAAGAGCCATACGTCCGGGATCAGCCAGTTGATCTGGGATGAGCTTTACGGTCCACTGCGCAAAGAGTGGGACATCTGGAGCTATGAGTATGTCCCCGCGGATTCGCACGTCTTCCACAACATCCATCAGCTGGCAGAGAGCGACGACCGGTGTTTGGGGCTGGTGTTGCGCGACTACACTATTTGCGTTTACGTCGATCTGCCCGATTCCTGGGACAAGTTCTTCGCGTCGTTCAATTCCAAGCAGCGGCGGAATATTCGTGAGCCGGTGGAGATCGCGCAGAAACTCGGTCCGCTGGAAATGCGGTTTTGCGAGCGGCCGGAGGACGTGCCGCAGTTTTTGCAGATTTTGATCGACCTGCACGAGAAGTCGTGGCACGAGCGCGGCGCGGCTGGCAGTTTTGCCAGTCCGCGGTTTTCGCGGTTCCATCATGCGCTGGCGGCCAGTCTGGTGAACAAGAACCAGCTCTTCCTGTGCAGCCTGGAACTCAGCGGCAAGCCGATCGCCGCGTTCTATGGATTCATGTACAACAAGGCCGTGCATTTCTATCTGCCCGGAATCGACCGCACGGCGGTGCCGGGAGCCAGCGTGATCAGGATTCTGTTGGCGCAGTGCCTGGAAGCGGCCATTCAACGCGGTTGCACCAGGTTTGATTTCCTGCGCGGCTTCGAGGAATACAAGTACGCCTGGACCGACACGGAGCAGCGGGAGCTGGCGATGACGATTTACAATCGCAGCTATGCTGCTTTGCTGTACATTTTCCGCGGCTACGTAAATCGGTTCAGCAAGCAAGCCGGCAAACTGATTCTGGGTGGCCAGACCGCCCGGATTAAACGCTGGTTGGGGAAGGGCCAGAGAGCGCATTAGTCCCGTGAGTCCGAATCCAAAAGACCTGGTCAAGACCGCTCTCTATTACGGCGGCTACTATTGGCTGCAGGAGAAACTGAGCCGGCCGACGAACAAGCGTCTGCTAATTCAGATGTTTCACAACGTGGTCAGCGACGAGGACAAGGGCCGCCACTGGTACAACATCGATCCGCCGTGCGCGGCGGAACTTGAGGCGGTGATCATCGCGCTGAAGAAGCGGTTCCGCGTGCTGACGGTGGCCGAGGCGCTGGCGGAAATCAAGCATCTTGGCGATCTGCGTGAACCGACCGCGGCGCTGACGTTCGACGACGGATATCTCTCGAACTACGAGATTGCCTTTCCGATACTGAAGAAACACGGTATCAAGGCGACGATCTACCTGCCGACCGATTGGATCGACGGGAAGATGCGGCTGTGGTGGACTGACTTGACGCAGCGGATTGATCGCTGTGAACTGACCGGGGAGAAGATTGCCGCACTCGAACGCCTGCTCGAGAGCAAGTTGCGGGGGACACGCGGCGCCGCACCGAACACGCCGGCGGGGAAGGAGCGGTTTCACGAGGAACTGGGCAATTGTCTGATGCGAATGGAGGACGGTAAGCGCACGGCGACGCTGGAGCAGATTACCAGCGTGCTGGCGGATGGCGAGGCGCTGCCAGCCACTGAGCCGCCGCTGACCTGGGGGCAGATCGAGGAGATGGCCGCGTACGGCATCGAGTTCGGTGCTCATACCTGTTCGCATCCGAATCTGTCACACCTGGACCTCGCGGCCGCCGAACACGAAATCGTAGAATCGCGGCGGGTGATTGAGAAGCGGCTGGGGACCAAGGTGACCGGCTTTGCGTACCCGTACGGCTACGATGTCGAGGGTTACCGGCGCTTTGCAGAGCTATTGCAGAAACACCACTTCCTCTATGCGGCGACGAGTTGGTGGGGATATGTTGACAAAGAGTCGGATCTCTTCTTGTTGCGGCGCATGATGCTGCCGCTGTCGACATCACAACCGCTGTTGTCACGATCATTGGGGCAGGAATATTGTCGCAAGCGCTGGCCGGTTCCGGAGCCGGCACAGTAGCCGGTAGCTCCGATGGTGCTTCGCCGCGGCGAAGGGCAAGGATAAGGCGATTTCAGCAATGCAGTCGTTGGCCGTTTCCGTTGTCATCCCGACCTACAATCGGGCAGATCTGATCGTCCGGGCCGTGGAATCGGTGCTGGCGCAGATGCATCCGGACGACGAGCTGATCGTCATTGACGACGGCTCAACCGACAACACCGCGGAGGTGATGGCGGCCTATCGCGGTCGGCTGCGGTATGTTCAGGCGCCGAACGGCGGAGCGGGCGCGGCACGCAACCGCGGCCTAAGGGAAGCGACCAAGCCGCTGCTGACGTTCCTCGATTCGGACGACGAGTGGATGCCGGGACATCTCGACTTGCTGCGGGAGGTGATGGCGGCGCGCGGCGAGTTGTTGTACTGTTTCACGAATTTTCGGACGGAGTTCCGCGATGGCACGGTGCGGCCGTTCGCGCTGGAGACGCAGGAGGACCGCGAACTCAATTGGGACGAGATTGTCGGACCGAGCCGGCCGCTGTCGAGTTGGATGAGTCTGCCGACGGGGGTAGCGGATTGCCCCAGCTATGATAGCGAGAATCTCTATTGCTCGCAGTTACGTACGAATTACGTTTCCGTCGACACGCTGATTGTGCGCCGCGAGTTCACCAACGAACGCATCCGATTCGCGGAGGATACCTCGACCGCCGAGGAATGGGAGTACACGAGCCAGTTGACGGGGCACGGCAAAGGGGTTTACCTGCACTGCGAGACGACGCTCGTGCACCAGCACACGGGGCGGCAGCTTACCGATCTGGACATGCTGGAGTTGGCGACGGCGCGCATCACAATTATGCAGCGCGTGTGGGGGGCCGATCCGAAATTCCTGGCGCGGTACGGGGACTACTACAATCAGCGGCTGCGGGAAGAACAGGTCTACCGCGCCGGACGGTTGATTTTGCGGGGCGACACGCGGACTGCGCGCGCCGAACTGAGCCGCATCAACCATCCGCCGCTGCCGCTGACGGTGCTGGCAGCGCTTCCTGGCAGTCTTGCCAAAGGAATTCTGGATGGCCGGCGGGCAGTGCGATCGCTGTTCAAGCGGCACAATTGACTACTTCTCTGTAATCAATTTCGCTCGATGACGGTATCGAGCAGGCGGGCAAATTCCTTCGTCAATTCGCGTTTGTGCAGGGGCGTGAGCGCCGCGAGATTCTTGCGGCGATCGCCCTGGCCGGAGCGCAGGCGAGTGATGATCGCCCGGACGCGTTCCTTGATTTCCGCGGCGTTATTCGGCGCAACGATGTGGGCATTGGGGAATTGCTGGAAGAGCTTGGTCGTCGATCCGGGCTGGCTCATCACGAGAATCTCGCCGCCGGTGGCCAGGTACTCGAAAGCCTTGGCGGGGATCTGGACCGGTGTCGTTTCCGATTGCAGCAGGACGAGCACGTCGGCGGAGCCGATGAGCTGCAGATAATCGCGGCGCGGCACCATCGGTCGGAAAGTGATAATTTCGCTTAGACCGCTGTCGGCGATGATCTGGCGGAGCGGCGCCGGATCGATCTCGACCGGACCGTAGAAATCCACCGCAATCTCGCTCAGTTGCAGGAAACCCTCACGGACCAGCGCACCGAGCGCGACCACGAGTTCGCGCGGATCGCGGCCCTGGTAAAGCGTCCCGGCGTAGAGAAAGTGAATCGGACGATTGATGGCGGGGGCAGCCTCCGGCACCTGGGGGAAGTCTTCGGCATCAAAGCCGTTGATGACGGAATGACATTTGCCTTCAAGAATCGGATAATAGAGTTGGCTGAGCAGATCGCGATATTCCGGCGTGGTGGTAATGACGAGGGCAGCACGCTTGAGAACGCGGCGCTCGATCCATCGCTCAAAAAAAATGGAGATTTTGCGGCCAAGGGTTTTGGGCGGCTGCAGGCTGACCAGTGGGTCGCGATAGTCGACGACCAGCGGTTTGCCGGTCGCGAGACTGGCCAACAGTGCCATTAGATGGCCGGTGCGCGGCGGTCCGGAATTGTAGAGCACGTCCGCATCGTACTTGCGCACGAGCTTGATTGCCCGCCAGGTGCCGGGCACCAACCAGCCGATTTGATAATCGGGAATCCAGAACAAAGCGCTCATCAGCCGCTTCCAGATCGGCGGGCGTCCGCTAACCGTGGGCGCGGCCGAATCGAGACTCGAAGTCGGGGCCGACGTGGAGGCGGTTGCCGCGGCGGAAGATCGGCGCAGACGATTCTTGAGCCACTGGTAGATTTCCGCCTGCGTCGGCCACTTGGATGTGCGATGGATTTCGCAGTCGAACGGCAACGGATGCGGGTCGAGGCGCTGATGGTATTTGGTGTGCACCGTCACGATGATCGGTCGCCAGTCGCTCTCAGGCAGATACTTGGTGAATTTTACGCTGCGTACCGCCCCGACTTCGAGGTCGGGGTGGAAGTAGTATGCGATCATGACGATTTGTTTTTGCCTGGTAGCCATAGTCTCAGCTTGATCGGACATCGTCGTCCATAATGTTAGTGCGGGCGTTCATCCTGCCGACTCCCGCGAGCGCAGTGCGCCCAGTGCGGCGATTGGATTCTTGATCAGGCGGCGCGCCCAATACTTTTCCTCCGAAGTCAGAACGCCGGTAGCATAGACCAACAACGGAAAGAGGAGGATAACGCCGGCGTTGAACAGGATCGACAGCCAGAGATTTTCGATTTGAACCCCGATGGCCGACAACAACAGCACGGTGAAAATCGCGCTCATGTGGACGACGCGGCGCAGGTCGTAAGTGACCGGAAACAGCTTCTGTGAATAATAGATGTCGATCACGACCCGCACCAGGAATGAACCGACGGCCGCCAGCGCCGCACCGAAGCCGCCAAAGGGAGGGATCAGGACGAAATTGAGAATGAGATTTGCGACCGCTGCCAGCGCGGTTGAGATCGCGCGGTACTTGCTCTTGCCCATGATCAGAATCCCGGCGCCGGCGATATACATGACGCCGAAGAGAATATAGGAGATGCTGATCAGAGAAACGTATTTGTAGGCGCTCCAAAATTCCGGTTTGGACATGATGCGCAGGGCGTCGCGGGTCAGCAGCGAGAGGCCGAGGGTGACGAAAAGCGCGACGAGCAGATAGTAGTTGAGAATTTTCGAGAAAATCGCCTTGCCGTCGGGCAGCTTGGCGTACTTGAACATCTCGGTCCCCCAGATCGACATAAAGGGCGCATTCAACAACTGCGAGAGCACCATGCCGAAATTGAAGGCCAGCGAATAGAGTCCGACGACGGTCAGGTCGGCCAGATAATTGAGAAAGTAGCGCGAGGAATAGGTCATGACGAACGCCGAGACGTCGGAGATGATCAGCGGCGCGCC
>CAZFNN010000021.1:3985-7610 GCA_964520555.1 uncultured Ignavibacteria bacterium | reverse complement strand
GAAGACCATCGGCAGTTCGATGCCGCTGCTGAGGAACATGCTGATGAACATGATGCGAAACAGGTAGGCATTGTCGGTCGAATGGAACAGCAGTTGCGAGAACTGCGGCGCAAAGAGCAGGCAGATGCCGGCAACGGTACCCATCAAGGTGACGGCGCCGACCAGCGCGGTGGAAACCACGCGGCGTTTTTCGGCCTCGTCCTCGGTTTGATGAAAGGAGCGGACCATGGCGGTGGACAGGCCAACGCCGAAAACCGTCGAGACGATATCGATGGTGGTGGCGAGCAGCTGCAGGACGCCGTAATCGGCGGCGGTCAGATAATTGGTGTAGAGGGGGATCATCAGGAACGAGACCAGGCGTCCCAGGATGATACCGAAGGTGTAGACCGAACCGTGTTTGAGAAGGGTCTTAAGCTCTCTGCTCATTGCGCTTAGAGTGTCGGAAGTTTTGGCGAAATGTACAACACGGTTTCAGTCTGGTGTTAACGATCCAGAAACTCCACTTCGGGAGCGGGAAAATTGCAGGGAGTTCTGGTCTCAATGCCGATGAATAGTATATTAGCGCCGGAGGAAACGCAAATGGCGAAAAAGCTGCTCTGCGTCGTCGGGACGCGGCCGAATTTCGTGAAGGCCGCGCCGCTGATGCGGGAACTGAATAAATACACGAACGATTTCACGACCAAGCTGGTCCACACCGGCCAGCACTACGACCAGAATCTTTCCGATTGGCTCTTCAACGACCTCGGCATGGCGCCGCCCGACATCAGCCTGGGCGTCGGTTCCGGCTCGCACACGCAGCAGACGGCCAAGATCATGCTGGGAATCGAGGAGGCCGTGATTGCGGAGAAGGCGGACATTATCGTGGTGTTCGGCGACGTCAACTCGACGCTGGCGGCGGCGGTGGTGGCGGCGAAGATGGGGGTCAAGATGGCGCACGTGGAGTCGGGGCTGCGCAGTTTTGACCGCACCATGCCGGAGGAGATCAACCGCATCGTCACCGATCATTTGTCGGATTACTTATTTGTGACGGAAGAGTCGGGGATGCGGAATTTGCGGCACGAAGGAATCGCGGACGAGAAGGTGTTTTTCACCGGCAATATCATGATCGACTCGCTGCTGGAGACAATCAAGGTTGCCGAACGGTCGGAGGTGCTGGAGCAGTTAGGCTTGCAGCCGCAGGGCTATGCGCTGATGACGCTGCACCGGCCGTCGAACGTCGATCATCCGGAAACGCTGCGGTACGTCCTGGAGACCATCGGGCAGGTGGCGCAGCGAATCCCGGTGGTGTTTCCGTGCCATCCGCGGACGCAGCAGAATATCGCTCGGTTCGGTTTGGAAGCGGCGACACAGCAGGGAAATCTGATGATTACCGAGCCGTTGGGGTACGTGGATTTTTGCCGGTTGACGCACAAATGCAAGTTCGTGTTGACCGATTCGGGCGGGATTCAGGAGGAGACGACCTACCTGCAGATTCCCTGCATTACGATGCGGGAGAACACGGAGCGGCCGATTACGGTTGATGTCGGCACCAATGTGATGACCGGCAACGACCGGGCAAAGATCCTGCAGACGGTGGTGGCGATTCTGGACGGCGCGCCGAAGCGCGGCCGGATCCCGGAGTTGTGGGACGGCCACGCGGCGAAACGGATCGTCGAAATTTTGAGAAAAGTGTAAAAGCAGATAACGCTAATTCGTGACAGGCAGAGGTGCGTTGAGGTGTTTCGCTGAGTCGTTGGGCAAGACGACTTCCGAATGTTAGGGACCGTCGCACGATGGCCGGGGGCAGCTTTGACGATCGGACGCAAAATGCCGCATAAAATGCTTGTCGAACTGCGTTCAAATGTTCAATTTCGGTTCAAATCCATGGCTTGAACAGGTTCGGCCGTGAAGAATCGCTACCGAGAATACTTCCGCGTTCGTAGGTCGTTGTAAGACAAGATGATGGTGAAACTGCGAAGTTCGGCTAAACCGGTATGGCGATTGCAACCAGCTATGACGGAGAACTGCCGCCATTTACTAATGATGGTCGGCGAATTCTGCGAAGCTTAAAAGACAGAGATCGGGTTATGGGAACCATGAAAATCGTGTTTGGAAAAGCGCTGTTTCTTCTTGCCGTATTGACGCTGGCCGTAGCGCAAGGGGCGCTGGCGACGAACTACTACGTTCGTCCGAACGGCAGCAACACCGCCAACGGGCTTTCATGGACGAACGCCTGGAAGCATCCGAACTACACGAACGGGCGGATCAGCCAGGGTGACTCGGTTATCATCGCTCCCGGCCAATATGACACCTGTTACATCACACCGCCGCGCGGCGGCAGTTTGCCGACCGTGTATGCCTGTTCGTCGCTGACGATGCGCAGCGCGACGATTTTGTCCAGCGGTTTGCCGGTGACCGGTGGCTGGACGGTATACTCCGGCAATGTCTATCGCTCAACCAATACGATTCCGGTGCGCTGGAATTCCTGGTATGGCGACGGACAGATGACCTGCTCGCAAGACAATATCCTGCTGCACCAGCAACGGTCGCTGGCCGATGTAAATGCGGAAGGTGAAGCGTACTACAACACGTCAACGCGCTACTTGTATGTGTATGTGCGAGGCGGGGGAACGCCGGCAAACTACACGATTCGCCAGTCACAGTGTCCGGTGGTAAATTTTGACTATGGCAACCAGGACAAAATCATTTTTGATGGCCTGACCCTTGACCTGGGCGTGCAAGGCGTCATCGTGATTGCAAGCGCCAACAGCAGCGACACCGATGCGCCGGACTCCATCGTGGTGCGCAACTGTAATATCCAAAACGGAGGCAGCACGTCCCCAGCCTCGAATCCGGCGCTGGTGTACTCCGGGAATCCGGGCATTGCCTCCACGAACGATCTCGGCCACTACTTCACGGCCGTCAATGACACCTTCCGCTACTGCTGGGCCGACGACGCGGTCGACGAGCACAACGGCAACGGTATCGGTTTTTACGTGCAGGCGAACGTGTTGTGCTCGGCCTCGGTCTTCTTGGATCTCAAGGGCGTCTGTATCAACTTCAAGAACGGGTACAGCGCCAGCGTCAACATCGCCAACAATGTGATTATGGATAACAAGTTCATCGGCGGCGCGTTGGGCGTGCGCATTGCCGCACACACCGACTCGATCATCGTTTGCGGCAACCAATTCATCAACCAGACCTATCGCGGGCTGGTGGCGTCAAGCAGCTCGGGAACGCCGCAAGCCTACAATCGCGTCAAAGTCTTCAATAATACATTCTACAACGTACCGACGGCGATCCTGATGTCGCCGACGGCGGGTGGAACAGGTTCAAAGAACGAGGTGCGTTACAACCTGATCTTTGACACAACCTCGTTTACTAATTCGATTGCATTCGTCACGCAGGGCGGTGAGGCGCCGCAACAGTCGCCGGCGCTGGAGACCTACTGGTCGGCGGATTCGAACATGTATTATCACGGCAGCGGGTCGTTTAGCTGCGCGTTCACTTCAAACTCAGGGTATTCGGGTTCATCGTGGACGAGCTGGCGCAACGCCGGTTTTGACGTGCGCGGGCTGAACGGGACGAACCCGGGATTTGCGGCATCCGACCAGGCCGATCTGGCGCGCTACGCCTCGGCGCAGGA
>CAZFNN010000021.1:0-3885 GCA_964520555.1 uncultured Ignavibacteria bacterium | reverse complement strand
CGGGATTTGCGGCATCCGACCAGGCCGATCTGGCGCGCTACGCCTCGGCGCAGGAAATGAACCGGACCTACGCCGGCAAGACCTGGACGCGTTTCGGCGCGTGGCAGCCGGGCGGCGGTGAGCCGTGTTCGGCGCCGAGTTCGGTGGTGCTTGTGTCTCCGGCGGACGGCGCGACCAATCAGACGCAGCCGTTGACTCTCGACTGGAACGACTTGACCGACGCGATCAACTATCAGGTCCAAGTTGATAACAACTCGAATTTCGGCAGCCCGGAGGTCAGCCAGAGCACCGTGTCTTCCGGCTACGTAGTGACCGGCCTGGCGGGCGGCACGACGTTCTACTGGCGCGTGCGCGCGCAGAACGTCTGCAGCTACGGCCCATGGACGTCGGCGCGTGCCTTTACGACCGCCTGTCCGCTGCCGGGGACGCCGACGTTGGCTTTGCCGGCGGACGCCGCGACCGGCCTGACGCAGCCGGTGACGCTGGATTGGGCGGACGTCAGCGGCGCCACCAACTATCAGATTCAAGTGGACGACCAGTCGGCCTTTTCGAGCCCGACCGTTGACCAGACCAGCGCAACATCGAATCTCGCGGTCTCGAGTTTGTCGGCATCGGTGACCTATTATTGGCGCGTGCGGGCACAGAATGCTTGCGGCTGGGGGAGCTGGAGCACGGCGCGCTCGTTCAGCACGGCCTGTTCGACTCCGGCAACGCCGACCTTGGTCAGCCCGGCCAATGGCGCGACCGGCGTACCCAAGCCGGTGACTACCGATTGGGGCGACGTCTCGGGAGCGACCAACTATCAAGTACAGATTGACGACAATTCCGATTTCTCCAGCCCGCTGGTCGACCAGCAGTCGGCGACTTCGAGTTATTCGACTTCCGCGCCGGTGGACGGTGTTACCTATTATTGGCGCGTGCGCGCGCAGAATGCCTGCGGTTGGGGCAGTTGGAGCGGCAGCCGGACGTTTATGACTTCGACGCCGGACGTGACACCGCCGACGATCGGCAGTGTGACGGCGACCGAGATCACCGAGAATTCGGCGCTGATCACCTGGACGACAAATGAGGTGGCGAGCACGCAGGTCAATTATGGTCTAACCACTTCCTACGGTTCAACGACCACGCTCAACGCCACGCTGGTGACGGCGCACGCGCAGTTATTGACCGGCTTGTCGGCGCTGACGACCTACCACTATCGCGTCCGTTCAACGGATGCGGCGGGTAATGAAGGGGTCAGCGGTGACTTCTCCTTTACGACCACGAGCAATTTGGCCGACGGCATGGCGCCGCACGTGTCGGACACTTATCCCGGGTATGATTCGCTGAACATCACAGACGGTGTTTATGACCCGTTTGGGGCCGAGGCGACGACCTGGGCGGCCGAGAGCGCCACGAATCCGCATTGGGTGGAGGTTGACCTCGGTTCCTCGCGGCAGATTCAGCGCGCGGCCGTGTATTGGGCGTGGAACTCCACTCAAAGCCGGTGGATGACCTCGCAGCAATTTCGATTTCAGAGTTGGAATGGATCGTCGTATACCGATGTCACGACGGTCAATACGAGTGTGGCCGACAGTTGTACGTTCGTTAATTTCACGCCGGTGACGACCTCACGTATCCGGTACTACCAGCCCGCCAATATGGGGCCGTCGACCTATCCGACCGTGGCCTGGCTGAGCGAGCTGGCAGTGTTCGGCGTAACGGCGCCGACGGTGCCGACGCTGGTGAGTCCGATCGGGGGCGCCTCGGTGGGGACGCAGACGCCGATCTTGACCATCAACAATTCGACTGATGCCGACGGCCACGCCATCGTTTATGACTTCCAGGTTTCAACCTCGTCATCGTTCAGTTCGATCACGGCGCAGGCAGCGAGCCTGGCGCAGGGTGGTGGCGCAACGACATCCTGGACCGTCAGCACGACGCTGACGAACGGGGCCACGTATTACTGGCGGGCGCGCGCCTACGACAGTTTCCTCTATTCGAATTATTCGACCACCGGATCGTTTGTGGTGGGCATCAACAGCGCACCGAGCGTACCGGTGTTGGCGAGTCCGGCGACGGGTTCGCAAGTGGGTACTTTAACGCCGACTTTGACGATCAACAATTCGACCGATGCCGAAGGGAACACCCTGACCTACGATTTCCAGGTATCGACCTCGACCTCATTCAGCACGATTGCGGCGCAGGCGACCGGCGTGGCCCAAGGCACGGGCGGTCAAACCTCGTGGATTGTCGGCACCAATCTGGCGACGGGAACGACCTATCACTGGCGCGTACGCGCCTACGACGGTGCCCTGTATTCCAATTGGGCGGCCTATCGGTCGTTTACGGTGGTGGTCAATACGGCGCCGACGGTGCCGGCATTGTCGAGTCCGGCAGCGGGCGCAACCGTGACGACGTTAACACCGACCTTGGTGTTGACCAATTCGACCGACGCCGAGGGCAACACCATTACATATGATTTCCAGGTGTCCACGTCGTCGTCGTTCGCAACGATTGCGGCGCAAGTGACCGGCCGCGCTCAAGGCACGGGCACGACCTCATGGGTCGTTAGCCCGGACCTGGTTAACGGCACAACCTACTATTGGCGGGCGCGAGCGTATGACGGGTCGCTGTACTCGGCGTATTCGTCGTCGCGCACCTTCGTGGTCAGCGTTAACGTGCCGCCGGGAAGTCCGGGACCGCTATCACCGGAGAATAACGGGCGCGTAATCGACATGACGCCGGATCTGGTGGTCAACAACGCCAGTGATCAGAACGGCGACGCGCTGACCTATCAGTTCCAGCTATACAATGAGAGCGGCAGCACGCTGTTGTCGCAGTCGACGATGCTGGCGCCGGGAGCGTCCACCTCGCAGTGGACGGTGCCGTTCACGTTGGCGAACAAGACGAAGTATCAATGGCGGGCGCGCGCCTACGACAACCAGGCGTACTCGAACTGGACCTCGGCGCAGTATTTCCGCACCAATCGCCGGCCGTTTTCGCCGACACCGGTTTCGCCGATCGACGGCGACACCGTCTTCGGGTCGGTGCACCAGTACATCGTCAACAATGCCACCGATCCGGACGGCGATTCGTTGACCTACGAATTCGAGGTCTATTCCGACTCGCTGTTGACCGAGCTGGTGGAGCGGCAAGTGTCGGTAACGCCGGGTGCGACGACGACCAGCGCGATCTCGACGACCGGCTACATTAACGACCACTTCTATTGGTGGCGGGCCCGTTCGAACGACTCGACGCACACCTCCGATTGGTCCCCGACGGAGATGTTCTATCAGCGGGAGATGGTGTTGGATGTCACCGATGCGCCGAGTGCCGATGCGCCGAGCGACGGCGCGATCGAGCGGTCGGTGAACCCCATGTTCCGGATCAGTTGGGTGGGTGCGACGGACAGCAGCGTCTGTGTGTTCGAGGTCGCTCGCGACGGGGACTTTGTTGATCTGGTGAGTGGCGGCAGCGTGCGCGGTTCGGGCACGGCGGCGGAATGGGTGCCGGATGAACCGCTGGCGGAAGGCCGCTATTACTGGCGCGCCAAGCGGGGCGAGAGCGGCTATTCGAAGGTCAATATGTTTACGGTGGCCGCGCCGATCTACCTGTCGCCGACGCAGTTCACCTATGATCTTGAAGGTTTAACCTTGCACAACCTTCCGGCGGGATCGCGCTTTGAGGTCTTCACAGCCTCGGCAACCCGCGTTTACGAGAGGGAGAATCTGGCCGGGGAGTTCGTCTGGGATGGCCGCAACGCCAACGGCGAGAAACTGGGGCCGGGTGTCTTCCTGTGGTACGTGCGCTACGACGACAAGAACATCTCCGGCAAATTCATCGTGATCCGGTAGAATAGACGCGTGCGCCAACGACGGCGGAAGGGAAGGAGCCAGACTCCTT
>CAZFNN010000020.1:66665-67229 GCA_964520555.1 uncultured Ignavibacteria bacterium | reverse complement strand
GCTTGGAAGGCTGTGACTCTGCCAGCTGAGTTACTCCCGCGCGATTTCGCGGGTGGACATATAAGCAATCGGGGGCGGCGAAGCAAGGGGTTTGTTGGGGGAAAACGAGGCGGGAGAAAGTCCGGGGACGCGATGGTGACAGGAAGAAGGTGGGGATGAGACGCGGTGTCGTTGAGAAATCGAGAGCGACACACCCCGTCTCGAGCCCGCAGGAAAGGCGAGAGGAGTGAAGGCGAAACAGATGGTGGATTGGGGAAAGTAGTGAGACTGGTACGGCGGGCTCGATCCACCCCTCTTGATAGAGGGGAATCGATGACGACCGGTGACGGCTGTACACAGCCGCTGGCGGTGCCAGGCGTAGCGAGGAAGATGAACGAGATTTGTGGCAGGTCGCCCCATGAAGCGCGCGAAGGACGAGATAGAACGAGAGTCGAGGGCGCTTCGCGGGAAGACCTGCCGCAACGGTTACAGAAGTCGCGGCCCCCCCCCCCCCCCCCCACCCCCCGGGGGGGGGGGGGGCGGGGGGGGGTGGGGGGGGGGCGTGGGTGGGGTCGCGGGGGGGCG
>CAZFNN010000020.1:0-66655 GCA_964520555.1 uncultured Ignavibacteria bacterium | reverse complement strand
CTCACCCCCGGCCCCTCTCCCAGTAGGGAGAGGGGAGGAGCGTGATGGTCGTGTCGGCAGAGCGTCAGGATCGCGGGGATCCTGACCTATGGGTGCGGGCGGGGGGTTCCGACTGAAGTCGGACCCACGGATGCGGGCGGGGGGTTCCGACTGAAGTCGGAACTACAGGGGGGAGAAGATCAAGCTGAGTGATGGCGGAGTTACAGGCCAAGTCTGGGGCAGAGGTCGGCGAGGGCGCAGGAATTGCAGTTGGGTTTGCGGGCGGAGCAGACTTCCCTGCCGTGAAGGATCAGCATGTGCGAGATCGAAACCCAATGTTCGCGCGCGATCCACTTCTGGAGATCGGCTTCGATCTTTTTCGGGTCGGTGTGCTTCGTGAAGCCAAGACGGAATGCAAGGCGCGTAACGTGGGTGTCGACGGCGATGCCTTCGGCATTGCCGTCGCCGAGCAGAACACCCTGAATGACATTGGCGGTCTTGCGGCCGACGCCGGGAAGAGTCTGGAGTTCGGCGATTGTGTCGGGGAGTTTGCCCTTAAACTTGTCGCGCAAGGTCTGCGCGAAGGCGATGATGTTTTTCGCTTTGGCGCGGTAGAGACCGATCTGGCGGATGTCGTTGGCGAGTTCGTCGCGATCGGCATCGGCAAAGTCGGAGACAGTGCGATATTTCTTGAACAGCCTGGGCGTGACCTTGTTGACGGAAGCGTCGGTTGCCTGCGCGGAGAGAATTGTGGCGACGGCCAGTTGCAGCGGTGATCGAAAGTCGAGCGAGCATTGGGCGTTCGAGTATAATTCGGTCAGTCGGGCGACGATGGCGGCGGCGCGGGGTTTATTCATAGGTGTACATTAGGAGCGGCAGGTTGCTCCACGAAGCGCGCGAAGTCTGTGGTGGAGCGAGAGTCGAGGGCGGTTCGCGGGAAAAGTGGCGGCAACGAAGGTTGTCCGACTGAAGTCGGAGCCACAGGGGTGGAAGATTCTTTCGTCTGAATACACAACTTGAGGCACGGACGGGTGTTTCCGACTGAAGTCGGAACTACCGGGGCGAAGAACCGTAGTCCGACTGAAGTCGGACCCACAGGGGTCAGGTTCACGAAAAGTGAATTATGGAAAGACGTAGCGACCTCACTTCAACTCGTCGGGTTTTTTCATGAGGTTGTTGCGGACGTGTTCGGCGACGGTGTAGAGGTCGGGATCGAGCGAAGTTCGGAGATAGTAGCTCTTCGACGCCTCATCCTTCATCTGGAGCGAAAGCGTAACGCTGCTGCCGTCGCGCATCGAGATCGTGATCTGGTCGGCATCGGCGGCGAAGGTCACGCCGGCGGCTTCGGCAGGATCAACGAAGTCGGTGATGCGGAGGTTAGCCAGCAGAGTGACAAACGCGCCGGCCTTGATCGAATCGGCAGCGGCATTGCCGGTCTTGGGATCAACAAGAACCCAGGAGGGATCGAGGCGCGTCAACTGGTATTGGTATTCGCGGGTCTTGACGATAACGGAAGCGATCTGCGCGGTATCGAGCGCGTGGATGACCTTGTCGCGATAACCGCGGGCGGGGCGATCGAACAGACGCGTGATCGCCGCGGTCGCCAGGTAGACGTCGGGAGAACCGGGGTTGCGCACATAGGTCGAACGGAAGTCACTTCCCTGCTTGCCAACGATCAAGCGCCCGAGTTCCTGCTGGTCGCGGTAGAAAGTGACGGTGCGGCCGACGAGGGTGTCGACCTCGAAGAGCATTTGCTTTTCAGGATTCGACGAGATGATGTCGCCGACGGTGAGGTTGTGCGCGAGATTGGCGGCGTTGTGGAGGACGTTTTGGTCGGCGCGTTTGGGCTGGCCGTTGTCGAGCACCTGCCAGAGTCCGTCGCGGAGTTGGAATTCAACATTGGCGCCGAGGCGCGTCATGGTGATGCGATTGACCTGCCCCGAGTCGGCGCCGACAAAGTTAGCCTTTTCCTGCGGCGAGAGCGCCTTCTTCTCGCTCTGCATCATAATCAGATATCCGATCACCAGGATCGCGGCGAGGGCGCCGAGGAGTCCGAGTGACTTTTTCATAGCAACTGCCTCCGACGATTTTGACGACGAATCTGCCAGCGGGCGACACCGAAGACGATGACGATCAGCGGCATGAGAAAGATATTGGCGAATTTCACCAGCGTGCGGGTGGAGTCTTCGACCGGCTGGAGTGGTCGCGCGGTGACATCCTTGGAGCGGATGCTGATCAGTCCCTGGTCCTGCGAGAGCCAGTCGGTCATGTTCTGGAACATGATGAGATTAGACTGATCGCGCAGTACCTGATCGGCGACGAAGTCGGCATCGGCCCAGACGACGAGCCGGCCCTGGTCGCCGGAGTCAAGACGCGTTTCGGGAACGGCGCTCAAGTCTTCGGCGGAGACGGTGTCCATCGGCGGTTTCGGTTTGCCGGCGAAGTAGCTGGTGAAGTTGCCGGTGAGGGCGACGCCCACCGGCTGCGGACCGTGAACGAAATCGGCCTTGGTCCACTGCCGCATCGGGTCGAGCGAATAGGGGGCATTCAGGATGCCGGTGTTTTTTGAGGTGCGCGCGAGGACCTCGATCTTGAGCGGCGACGACTGGAAGGCGGTTGTGTCGAGGGTCGAGGCGAAGATCAGGTTAATGGTCTCGAGATCCTTCACGATCAGGTTCTCTTTCGAGAAGTTGTTGACGCGCGGGAAGAGCGGGTATTCGCGCAGGCTCTGAAAGCGGAAGGGACCGTTCTGCTGGGTGATGGCGATCTGGGCGCACTGGGCGTCGACCACCATATTATTGTTGATGCCGACGCCGAAGTGCCGGAGAAAGTCATCGAAGCCGGGGTTGATCGGCTGGGCAAAGTTGCGCTGGATATCGGCGTCGATTTTGTCGATTAGGAGGCCGAGTTTGCCGCCGCGCATCAGGAACTGATCAAGCAGATAGAGCTCCCACGGAGTGAACGGCTGCTTCGGACCGATGACGTAGATCGTCTGGATGTCGGGCGGAATCGACTTCTGGGTCTTGAGGTCGAGGGGTTGGAGGCTGAATTCCTCCGACAGCACCTGATTGACCATCTTGAGATTGTCTTCCAACGAAGCCTCGCCGTGGCCGGTGGTAAAGGCTACCGTGGGCGTGACTTTGCTGGTCAGCTTGCGGATGGCGCGGGTGATTTCGTATTCCAGCGTTGCCGTGTTCTGGATGACGGGCAGGACCTCCTGACGATCTTCGTAGAGTACGACCATGCCCATGTAGACCTGCTTGATTTCCATCTTGTCGCGACGGAGGGTCTGCATCTGGAACGGCGGGATGCCGTAGCTGCGGGCTTTCTGCTCCTTCTTGTCCTTGATCGGGTCAATGAAGCTGAAGCTGAGATTACCACCAGCGTAGGATCGGTATTCATCGAGCTGGTCTTTGACGTAGCGGGCGTTGGCGTTGTAGGGCGGATCGAGGTCCTCCGAGAAGTAGCACTTGATCGTGAGCCGGTCGTTCAGGCTGCGAACGAGATCTTTGGAGGATTGGGACAGCGAGTAGATCTTCCCTTCGGTCAGATCGATACGGCCAAAGAGGTTGACCGAAATCAAGTTGAGCACGATGAGAATGACAACGATCAGAGCGATCGCCGAGAATCCGGTCAGGGCCAATTTCTTCTTCATTGTCCTACCTCCACTTCCGGGATTCAGTGGTTTTGACCGCCATGTAGATGAACAGGAAGATCATCGATCCGTAGTAGATCAGGTCACGGGTGTCGATCACGCCGCGCGAGATATTGCGGAAATGATAATCGATCGACAGGAACTCAAAGGCTGATGCCAATGCCGCCGGCAGAAATGGCAGCACCTTGTCGAGCATGAAGAGCGCGAAGATGATGACGAAACCGACGATGAAGGCGACGATCTGATTCTGCGTCAGAGAAGAGGTGAAGACGCCGATGGAGATATAGACCGCACTCATCAAGAGCAGGCCGAGGTAGCCGCCGAAGGAGGCGCCGAAGTCGGCGTTGCCGAGCGACGCGACGGTGAGGTAGGCCACGAACGTGAGCAGGATCGACAGCGCCGTAAGGGCGAAGGCCGCGAGGAACTTGCCGAGGACGATTTCCGAATCCTTGACCGGCATGGTAACCAGGATCTCGATCGTGCCGGAGCGGCGCTCTTCGGCGAGCAACCGCATGGTCACCGCCGGGATAAAGAACATCAACACGAAGGAGGAGATGTTGAAGAGGCTGCGCAGGTCGGCGGAGTTGATCAGGAACAGCGTGCTCGAGAAGAAATAGCCGGAGATCAATAGAAAAAGCGTGATCACGATATAGGCGACCGGCGAGTTGAAATAGGATCGCATCTCGCGACGGAAGATCGTTAGGATATTATTCATGGGCGCCTCCCTTGGTCAGTTCGCGGAAGACGTCTTCGAGGCTGGAGACATCCTGCGCCATTTCGAGCAAGGTCCAGTTGTTGGCGACCACCTTGTGGAAGATTTCCGCGCGGGGATCAGTTCCCGGCCGGCAGACGACTTCGCACTTAGAGGTACCGTTATGCGCGTCGATCTTGACGGCCTCGACGCCGTCGATTTCGAGTAACTGCGGGCGGATAACATCGGGGGACTGATCGATTTCCAGCCGCAACGTCTTCTTGCCCGCCAGCGAACGTTGGAGTTCGTCGGGAGCGCCGTTGGCGACGATCTTGCCCTTGTTGATGATCATCACGTGATCGCAAGTCGCTTCTACCTCTGGCAGGATATGCGTGCAGAGGATGACGGTCTTCTGCCGGCCGAGGGTTTTGATCAGGTTGCGAATTTCGACGATCTGGTTGGGGTCGAGACCGACGGTCGGCTCGTCGAGGACGAGGATTTCCGGATCGTGGATCATCGCCTGGGCCAAACCGACGCGCTGGCGGAAGCCCTTGGACAGTTCGCCGATGTTGCGCGCGATGACGTCGCCGAGGCCGCACATTTCGACCACCTGTTTGATGCGGCGGTTGCGGCCGTTGCCGCCGTTGCCGCGCAAGGACAGGACGAATTCGAGATACTCGATGACGGCCATTTCCGGATACAGCGGTGCGGATTCGGGCAGATAACCGATTTTGCGGCGCACCTCCATCGACTGCTCGACGACATCGAGGCCGTCGATCGTGATGCGGCCCGAGGTGGGCGGCATATAGCATGTGATAATGCGCACCGACGTCGTTTTGCCTGCGCCGTTAGGTCCGAGGAACCCGAGGACCTGGCCGGTCGGGACGGAGAACGAGATATCGTCGACGGCGACGACGTCGGCATACTTCTTGGTCAGGTTCTTGACTTCAATCACCTTCAACCCTCTCCCGGTTTTCGAAATTTCTCAACGTGGGAATTGATGCCGGCCGTAATCGACGGCAAGCAGACTCCGTCACGTCACGGTGAATGGATAATCTACAAATTTCGCGGCGTCAGAGTTCCCGCTTCTCCCTCAACATCGACCAAAGGGTCAAGACGCTCAGAAAAACTCGCAACGGCTGATCGCGAATGAGGCATCGTATACCTCTTCAAAAGCTGCGCCCGCGAGCGGCTTGGCCATCACGACGCTATAGGCGCCGCGATCGCAGGTGTACCGCGACTGAACCAGAACATCGGCAGCGGCCGGGTCGAAGACGAAGGTCAGGTAGACGCCTTCCCGCGTGCGGGTCTCGAGCGATTTGACCAGCTCGCGATAGGTTTTCTTGTTCTCGGCGACGATTTCGATCACCCGACTGGAGCCGAACTGGCGCGAAGCCAGGACGTGGCCCAACGGGGTGACCTCGCAGTTGGCCGGATCGTACGCGCCCATGCGCTCAAGGTACGGCAGCCGGTATTGCGAGCGATAGACAAAGCCGCAGCGGTTGCGCATGGCGCGGGCGAAGTTAGCGACCACCTGCCGCTGTTCCGGTGGAGCGAGTTTCGACTTCGACTTGGGTCGCGGCGCCTCGGATTTTCGCGGCAAGATGCGGTAGAGTTGCGCGTAGCCATCAACGACGGCCAGGTCGCGGTAGCCGACCGACTCATACCAGGCGTGGGCGACGATTGCGCGTGAGGTGGTCAGGAAGCTGAAGCGATGGCCGCGGCTGCGCAGGTAGTCCTCGGCGGCGGTGAGCAATTTGCGGCCGACGCCCTGCCGCTGGCAGGAGGGCCGGGTCGTGACGGCCCAGATGCCGCCGACCAATTCGACCTGGCCGTGCCGATCGCGAGTCGGGATTTCCATGACGCCGACGAAGCCGACGAGTTGGCCATCAAGCAAGCCGCAGAAGCCGAGCGGCGTTCCCTGCAACCAGTCTTCATCCGCCGCCCACTCAGCGACCCAGCGCGGCGAGGCGAGGAAGCCGAACGATTGTGCCCAGAGGTGAAACAGGTCGGACTTGTCAGGCAGGTCGCGGTAAGTGACGATCGTCAATTCCATGAGTCAGACCTCCGAATTGTGAGAGTCGGGAAAGCAACAGCCAAGATGCTGCGGATGTCCTTGGAAGCAATGAATTCTGGCCGGGAATTCAATGGAGGGGGGAGGATTCGAACCTCCGAAGGCAGCGCCGACAGATTTACAGTCTGTTCCATTTGACCACTCTGGAACCCCTCCAAAAGTAGTCGCAGAATATATGCGTTTTCCCGACAGGTGCAACAGGTTTTTGCGGTCAAGACGACCCGATTGCCGTTAATCGCCGGTGCGCTTGATTTCGAGTTGGACACGGCGCGCGGTCGGAACGGCGATTTCGAAGTGAACAGTATCGCCCCAGGCGACCGTGTCGGTATCGAGATCAATCGCGAAAAATTCCGGTGGATCTTTGTGGGCTTTCGAGATGCCATAGGTGGCGGTGTCACAACATTCATGAGCTGGAATGCGTTGGGCCCCGTTGCGGATGCGAAAGTCCCAAGAGTTGTCGTAGGAGCCGGCCACCATGCGGATTTCGTACTTCCCCGTGGCAGCGCGAGCGTCGCTGACCATTTGATCCCAGCAGAAACAGTAGTAGCCGACCTCAAGTTCGAGATCGACGAAGTTGGGATCGATCGGGCCGCGCGGAACGTAGCCGTTGTCATCGTCGCTGCAGGAAACCAGCAGCGCTGCCAACGTTGTCACGGCGAGCACAGATACAATGACCAAGATCCGACGGAACGTGTACATGTGGTGCTCCCTCTCCTAGTGCCGGTGGTTGTGAATTAGGTGGCTCAGATCGCCCGCAATCAGATTGCTGATCGGTGGCTGCTTGAGGAAGTCGTGCGGGAAGCCGAGTTCGATTTCGGAGACTTCGTCAAGGCGCATCATGTGATCCGCGTTGAGTTCAAAGTCAAGGGCGTCGAGACTCTCTCTGAGCTGCCCGGCGGTGCGAGCACCGATGATCGGAATCACGACCTGATCGCGCTGGCGCGCCCAGTTGAGGGCAATCTGCACCGACGGGCGGCCGACCTCATCGGCAATCTTGTCGACCACGGCGGCAATGCGCATGGCATGCTCGCTGCGGCGGGACGACTCGGGCTTCACGCGGCCGGCAACACCGGGATCGTTCTGCTTGCGGCTATACTTGCCCGACAAGGCGCCGCCGCCGAGGACGCCCCAGGGGGTTACAGCCAAATCAAGCGCCTTGGCCATCGGCAGCAGTTCGCGTTCGGGAGCGCGCTGCAACAGGCTGTATTCGATTTGCAGGGCGACAAAGGGGGACCAGCCGCGCAGATCGGCGATCGTGTTGGCGATCGAGACAATCCAGGCCGGCGTGTCGGAGATACCGACATAGAGCACTTTGCCGGCGCGGACGACGTCATCGAGCGAGCGCATGACTTCTTCGATCGGCGTCATAAAATCCCAGGCATGCAGCCAGTAGAGATCGATGTAGTCGAGGCCGAGGCGCTTGAGGCTGTTGTCGAGTGACTGGATCATGTTCTTGCGACTGTTGCCCGAGAAAGAGACGTCGCCCTTGCGCATGCTGAGGGTGTATTTAGTGGCAACGACGTATTTTTCGCGATCAGGTCGCACAAACTCGCCGACGAAGCGCTCGCTGGTGCCCTCGGTGTAGCGGTTGGCGGTGTCGATGAAGTTGCCACCGCGTTCAACGAAGAGCTCAAACTGCTTGCGGCTTTCCTCCTTGGAAGCGCCCCAGCCCCATTCCTCGCCAAAGGTCATCGTCCCCAGGCTGATTTCGGAGACGCGGAGGCCGCTGCGTCCCAGCAGATGGTATTTCATATTGTGTCCCTCAGGCCCGCGATCGGGCGGACCGGCAATACATTTATATCAAGAGAGATTTAGCAGTCCGTTGCGGCGGGGGTCAAGATAATTCGTGCAGTTCCGGAAAGAACTCATATCGTGAAACTCCCCACGGCCAAGCACTATCCAATGGAGAGCAATGGATGGGAGGATCATGAATCTGAGCGTAGAGAATGTCAGCAAGCAGTATCGGGGCGGTGTCTGGGGTCTGCGCGACTTCACGATGAAGCTGGAGTCGGGCGTGCTGGGGCTGGTAGGGCCGAACGGCGCGGGTAAGTCAACGCTGATGCGCATCCTGGCGACGATTTCGCGGCCGACTGGCGGTACCGCGAAGTGGAACGAGCAAGACATCATCGCCGATCCGGAGGTGATTCGCCGCGAGTTGGGGTATCTGCCGCAGGATTTTGGCGTCTACCCGAATCTGAGCGCCGTGGAGTTTCTGTCTTACGTTGCCACGCTGAAAGGCATAACAGCGATGGCCACGCGCCGGCGCATTGATGAACTTTTGACGCTGCTGAACCTGACGGAGGCGGCCAAGCGACCGCTGGGCGGTTTTTCGGGCGGCATGAAGCAGCGCGTCGGCATTGCGCAGGCGCTGCTGAATGATCCAAAATTGCTGATCGTGGACGAACCGACGGTTGGACTTGACCCGGAAGAACGGGTGCGCTTTCGGAATTTACTGGCCGATCTGGCGGGCGAGCGGGTTGTGTTGTTATCGACGCACATCGTGTCGGACGTGGAATCGACGGCGAGTGCGATCGCGATCATCGCGCAGGGGCGGCTGCTGGTACACACGACACCGGAACGGCTATTGGATTCGGTGCGGGAGAAGGTGTGGGAAACGCCGGTTAGCGCGGAGCAACTCACGGCGTACCGTCAGTGCTTTGTGCTTAGCGGCGTACAACGACGGGACGGGCAGCTCATGGCGCGACTCGTGGCGCCGGAAGCACCGGCGGCGGAAGCCGCGCGCGTTGCGGCCTCGCTCGAAGACGCCTACTTGTACACGATTTCGCAGCAGCGGACGGCAGCATAATGCGGTTCTCACGTATGTGGGCCACTGCGCTGGCGGATTTTCGCGAGCGTACTCGGCACTACTCTTTCTGGATTTTCCTGACGCTCATCGCGTACGCAGCCTATCTCTTCCTGCCGCCGCCGGAAGCCGGGTACTCGTGCCTGAGCATGGACGGCAATCGCGGCCTCTACAATTCGCCGTGGGTCGGAGCGCAAGTGGCGATGTTGACGGTGACGATACTGGCGCTGGCCGGGTTCTACTTCGTGCGCGGAGGCATCGGCCGCGACATCAAGCTGCGGGTCGCGGAGGTGTCGGCGGCGACGCCGCTGACGAAGTTCGAATACATTGCGGGTAAGGCGCTGAGCAACGCGATGGTGCTAACGGCGATGACGGCGGTGCTGGTGGTCGTGGCGGCGATCTTGCAGTTCGTGCGAGGTGAGTCGACGCAGTTCGACTTGGCGGCGCTGGTGGCGCCGTTTGTCGTGGTGATTCTGCCGTTGATGATCTTCATCGGGGCGTTGGCGGCGGCGTTTGACTCTGTCGCGCGCTTGCGGGGCGGGATCGGCAATGTGCTTTTCTTTGTAATGTGGGCGGTCGGTTTGCCGTCCGTGGGTCTCGGCGTCAGTCCGGTCTCGCCATTTTTCGATCTGTTCGGCGTGCGGTATATCTGGGCGCAGATGATCGATGCGTGCGCGGCGGCGATCCCGGGCTATGTGCCGTGGCAAGGGCCGCACGCGCTCGGGTTCAACATCCACCTTGACGGCGTATCAGGCGTGGCGGCGACTTTTGTCTGGGACGGACCGACGTGGTCGCAGGAATTTCTGTTGGGTCGATTCGTGCTGTTGGGGCTGGCTATCGCCGCGGTGGGAGTCGGAGCGGCGGCGTTCCGGCGGTTCGACACCGGCGGGATTGGAGTCTGGCGGCGCCGGGCAAGCGCCGAGACCACTGTCGAAGCGACTGCAGCGGTTTCGACGACTGGCAAGACGATTCCGGTTGTTCATTTGAGTCCGTTGCCGGCGGCAGCGATGCAACCGCGATTGCTCGCGCTGGTCGGAGCGGAAGTCCGACTGATGCTTGCGCGGGTGAGTATCTGGTGGTATGTCGTCGCAGGCGGGCTGGTTATCGCCGGGCTGCTGCTTCCGGTCGCCGTCACCGAACGTTTCGTGCTGCCGTGCGCCTGGATTTGGCCGCTACTGCTGTGGTCGCAATTGGGATGCCGCGAGAAGTTACATGGTACCGAACAGATGATCTTCTGTACGCCAAACTTCTTCCGGCGGCAATTGACGGCGCAGTGGCTGAGCGGGTTTCTTCTGGCGATCGTGACCGGCATCTTCGTGCCCGTCTCGTTGGCCGCAACCGGAAATGCACCAGCACTGGCGCAGTGGCTGGTCGGCGCCGCGTTTATACCGACGCTCGCTATTGCCTGCGGGTCGCTGACGGGCGGGCGCAAGCTGTTCGAGGTCGTCTACACATTATTATGGTATGTCGGGCCGCTGAACAAAGCTCCTCTGCTCGACTTCAGCGGGAGTGCCGTGTATAAGGAAAACGGAGGGTCTCTGAGCACCTGGCTAATGTTCCTGGCGACTACGATGCTGCTGATGGTGATGGCCAGATGGAAGCAGGTTAGGGCTCAGTAGAAAATCGCCCGAAGTGCGTTTGGTGGGAGTAACTTCCGCTCAGCCGCAGGATGTTGAGCAGTTTTTATTTGGCGAGACCGGGTCAAGACTTGATCTTCCTTTCTACCATGGGCGTTCGCGGTTCAGCACAGGGTTTCGCCACTCGATACAGGCCGCTTCTCGCGATCCTGTTCTGTCTGGCCGCGTGCAGCGTCTACGCGCAATCGGAGCGGCCGCGATTGGCGGTGCTGATCGTCGTTGATCAGATGCGGCCAGACTATCTGACACGCTTTGACAGCCTGTACTCCGGTGGAGTGGCGCGGCTGCAACGTGAAGGGTTCGTCTTCCTGAATGCGCTGCACAATCACGCGAACAGCGAGACCGGCATCGGGCACGCAACGCTCGCGACCGGCTGCTACCCTTCGAATCACGGGATCGTCGGTAACGACTGGTATGAGAACGGGGGCACGCAGAGACGCTACTGTTTCGAGGATTCCGCCGTGTCGATCACCGAGAATCCCCATAAGGCAGGCCGCTCACCGGTCAATTTGCGGCGCGGTGCCTTGGCCGACTGGCTGCGGCGCGACAATCCGTTGTGCAAGTCATTCGCGATTGCCATCAAGGATCGGGCGGCGATACCGATGGCGGGATTTTCATCGAATGGGGCGTACTGGTACGACGCCGGGTCGGGACTCTATGTAACTTCGGTCTATTATTCACCGATTTATTCGGAATGGGTGAAGGCGTTTCGACAATCGCGACCGGCTGACGATTATTGTCTGGGTGAGTGGGATCGGATTCTGCCTGCGGCGGCTTATGCGTTGGCGGGCCCGGATAGCGTTGCTGCCGAAGGAGACGGCGTGCACGTGACCTTTCCGCACTTTTTTGTGCCGGGGCCGCACGATGAACCGGACGAGTACTATGATAATGTCCTGACCACGCCATTTGCTGACCACATGACGCTGCGACTGGCGCGGGTACTGGTCGCCGGTGACTCACTGGGCATCGATGACAATGTGGATCTGCTGGCAATCGGCTGTTCGGCGGCGGACTATATTGGGCATGATTACGGCCCCGACAGCCATGAAATCATGGATTACTACCTGCGGCTGGATCGCTATTTGGGAGAGTTCTTCACGTACCTGGATTCGACGGTTGGTGTCGGGCGGTATGTTGTGGCGCTGACGTCGGATCATGGCGCGGCGCGACTGCCGGAACTCCAGCGGGCCAGCGGGATCGACGCGGGGCGGGTTTCCTCCGACTCGTTCAAGGTCCAGGTGGCGGCGGCGTGCGAACGGGCGGCGCAGGGGCTGGGACTCAAGCAGAAGGTGGTACAACGGGTTGCGCGCGGCGTGTATCTGAACTACAGCGAGGCGGAGCAGCGCGGCATCTCCCGCGCGGTACTGCAGCAAGCGATTGCGGATTCGCTGCGCGGAATCTGGTTCGTGGCCGACGCCTACACCGAGGCGGAGATGACGGCGTCGGGCGGCAGACCGCGCGCGTATCTCGCGCAGTTCCGCAACAACTACTTCCCCGGCCGTTCGCCGGAAATCGCGGTACGGTTACGGGAGAACTACTTCTTGAGTAGCGATCAGCAAGGAACGACACACGGCAGTTGTTACGGCTATGATTGCATCGTGCCGATGGGGTTCTGGGGCGCAGGTGTCAAGGCCGGTCAGAGCAGCGAGCAGATCGAGACGGTCGATTTGGCGCCGACGCTGGCAGAATTGATCGGGCTGATAGCGCCGGACGATCTCGACGGGCACAGCCGGGCAAGAATGATCCGCAAGTAGCCGCGCTTCCCTTCCCTGAAATTTAACCTTGAGATTGAATCGACCGCGCATTATAGTTGCGCCCATCACGAAGACATTCCCGGCTGAAGTTCGCGGCACCAAGGAGGTGTAATGACGAGAGAGCGATGGGGCACCAAGATCGGACTGGTTCTCGCCGTAGCCGGCAACGCCATCGGGCTGGGCAACTTCCTCAGGTTCCCGGTGCAGGCAGCAGAAAACGGCGGCGGCGCGTTCATGATTCCCTACTTCTGCGCGCTGATTTTTTTGGGGATTCCGCTGATGTGGGTGGAATGGGGGATGGGTCGCTTTGGCGGCCGGTTCGGGTACGGTAGTACCCCGGGGATGTTCCACGCGATGTGGCGGCATCCGGTCTCGAAATACCTCGGCGCGCTGGGACTATTCCTGTCGATCGCGACGCTGATCTTCTATGCCTATATCCAGTCATGGACGCTCGGCTTCAGCTTCTTCTCGATCACCGGCTCGTATCTGCACGAGAACACGTTCGAGACGATGCGCGGTTTCTTGTCGAGCTATCAGGGTTTGACGCACGGGCACTTCACCAGCATCTTACCGGCCTATATCTTCCTGCTCATTACCCTCGGGATAAATCACTACGTGCTGTATAAAGGCATTTCGAAGGGAATTGAGCGGCTGGCGATGTTTGCGATTCCGGCGCTGTTCGTCTTCGCGATCATTCTGCTGGTGCGGGTGATTTTCATTGGCACGCCCGATCCGGTGAATCATCCGGACTGGAGCGTCGCTTCGGGATTTGCTTTCATCTGGAATCCCGATTTCTCGCTGTTGTCATCGCCCAAGGTGTGGCTGGCAGCAGCCGGGCAGATCTTCTTCACGCTCTCGCTGGGCTCGGGACTGATCCAGACCTACGCCAGTTATGTGCGGGAGAACGACGACATTGCATTGGGCGGGTTGGCGACGTCGAGCCTGAACGAATTCGCCGAAGTGATTTTGGGCGGTAGTATCGCGATCCCGATCGCGGTGGCGTTCTTCGGCGTGGCGACGACGCAGGAGATCGCGGCGCGCGGATCGTTTGATCTCGGTTTTGTCTCGATGCCGATTATTTTCAGCCAGATACCGTTCGGGCAGTTCTTCGGATTCATCTGGTTCCTGCTGCTCTTCTTTGCAGCGATCACTTCCTCGGTAGCGATGGGACAACCGTTGATAGCCTTCCTGAAAGAGGAGTTCAAGTACTCGCACAGCCGGGCCACCTGGACGGTGACGCTGATCGTCTTCATCTGCATCCAGATGGTGGTCTTCTTGATGGGGCGCGGCTCGCTGGACGAGATGGACTACTGGGTCGGCACTTTCGGTTTGGCGATGTTCGCCCTACTCGAGACGATTGTCTTCGCCTGGATCTTCGGCATGGAGAAAGGCTGGGCGGAGATCACGCGCGGCGCTGAGATCACGGTGCCGCGGATTTTCTACTATCTGATCAAGTATGTCACGCCGGTTTATCTCGGCTTTATCTTCCTCAACTGGCTGATCATCGACGCAATTCCCATTCTGCTGTTGGAGAACGTCAAGCCAGAGGATGTACCGATCCGGTGGGCCACGCGGATCATGATGATTGCCCTGTTCGTGGTTCTGTCACTGATGGTGCGGTACGCGTGGCGTCACCGCGAAGACGGTAAACTTCATCCGGAGCGCGGGATATGACAATCACACCGGGTGGCTGGGTATTTATGGTTGCGGCCTGGGCGGGGATCTTCGGGCTGGCGAGCTACTGCCTGTTCAAGGTCATATTCCGCGGCAAAGACAAGCACGAATAGCGACTTGAGATTCCGTAACTGCAAAAGCAGCAGGACCACCTGCTGCTTTTCGTTTTGCGACCGGTTGCTCGCGAGTGGAATGCTGCTCAAGATTCATGCCGGATCGGCCGTGCAATAATCGGCCGGAGATTTCATCCCTGAACGGCCTGTTTCACCGAGGGTGTCGAATCTCTGCACAAAGCGCGGGCTGATCGTGATGGCGGTCGATATTCCCACTGAAGTTCGAGAACTCGTGTAGGCAGGGCTGACACGGTATTAAGGAGACAATATGTCGTTTTTAGAGTGGAATGAAGAGCTGAGTGTTCAAGTGCCGGAGATGGATCGCCAGCATCAAGACCTGATTGCCGTCATCAATGAACTGCATGATGTGATGTCGGACGGCAAGTCACTGCAGGAAAAATCGGCCGCGATCAGCCGGCTGCTGAAGATGGCGGAATGGCATTTCGTCAACGAAGAAGCGATGATGTACCGCATCAGCTATCCGCAACTGCAGGCGCACCGGACGGCGCATCGCCGCTTGATTGCGCGCGTGCTGGAATACAAGAGCGATTTCGATCACCCCGACTCCGCAACCGGACCGGAATTACTGCTGTTTGTCAAGAACTGGCTGATCGCGCATATTCAGGAGGCCGACCGCGACTACGCGCAGTATGTCGTGCGCTGCCACGTCGATACGCAGAAGCTGCTGGTCAAGACGACGTGATTGGAGTCATTTCTGCGGGGGCTTACAACAGGATGACTCGACGGTCTGCGTGGCTTGATTCATGTGCAGGTCGGGGCTGAGATATGGGATTCCCAGCGACAGGCCACGCAGGATGAAAAGCAGGGCCAGGACGCTCGCGAGCACCGGCAAGGCGCGCTTGAGCGACTGCTTCCAGCGGTGGCCGATGACATCGCCGACGTAAGCGAAGGCGAGGAGTATCGGCAGGGTCCCGACACCAAAGGCGGCCATGTAGGCGGCTCCGCCGGCAATACTGCCGGTGGCGACCGCGCCGGCCAGCGCGAGGTAAACGAAGCCGCACGGCAGGAATCCGTTGAGAACACCAATCAGAAACATCGAGGGCTTGGAACTGTTGCGAAACAGCTTCCCCCACACCGAACTTATCCGCGCAAACAACTTTTCCAATCCGAGCCACGAGATCAGCCGCTGGGAGTAGCGGCGCGGCAGTGCGATGGCGAGAATGATTAGCACGCCGAGCGCTATCGACAGCGCCTGCTGGTAGCCGGCGATGAAGAGCGAGCGGCCAATCAGTCCGAAGATCGCGCCGATGACGGCATAAGTGACGGCACGGCCGAGATTGTAGATGATGCGGCCGGTCAGGAAGGAGAAGCGTCCGCGCGGGTCGGCTGGGAGTGCCGCGACGATCGGCCCGCACATGCCGACGCAGTGCAGCGAGCCGAGCAGGCCGACCAGGAATCCGGCGATGACAGCGGTCATTGCGTGTCCTCCAAGTGGACAATTTCCTCCGTATAGTACTCCTCGGAATCGATTCGCCAAGCGATTTTAATGCGCCACATCCCGCGCGGCAGGCGGTCGCAGGAGAGAATCTGGCGGTTGGCGGCGTCAATGGAGATGTCGAAGGTCTTGTCGTAGGCGGCGTTGGCGGGACGGAAGAGAGCGATCTTGCCGCTGACATTGGAGCCGGCGACGGTGGTCGGAAACTGAACGATGACCGCATTGAGCGCCGTGTCGAACCGGATGTCGAGCGCGTGGCCGTGGGCCGCCGTGCGGGCGAGCCGGTCGACTTGCTCCTGATACCTGATTTCCTGCTCGTAGTAGTCGCGTGTGACCAGGTCGCTGCGCTGGAAGCGCGAGGCAATAACCATCGAGACCATCGCCAGGAAGAACACGGAATAGGCGACGGCAATCCCGATGCCCCAGCGGCTCTTCTTAGTGTTCGTCATCGTGGTGCTCCTCCTCGTGGTGTTCGGTCGTGCGCGGGCCGAGGAACTTGGTTTCGACGGTTTCCATCAGTTTATCGCCGGCCCAGACCTCGATCCGGATTTCATCGTGAGACGAGTGCAGTGACGTGCGCGGGCGGTCGACAAAGAACGCCTGCTCGGCCAATCCCTGAGCGGCCAGATTGATATCGCCGGCCACCATCGTGATTGAGCCGTCGCCATCCTGCAGTTGCAGTTTGATCGGCATGGGGTCGAAGGTCTTGTTGATGACCTTGATCGAGTAGAGGTTGCGGATCAAGCCGCCATCGAGTTCCTGATACATGATGCCGGGGGTGCGCAGGATCGAAGTCTCGACCGCGGTGCGACCGGTGAGCAGGATCACAAACACGGTGAGCAAGGCGATCAGCACGAGCGAGTAACCGATGATGCGCGGGGTCAGCCGCAGCTTTTCGCCCTCGACGATGCCGCGATAGGAGGCGTAGCGAATCAGGCCTTTCTTGAAACCGACGCGCTCCATAACGTGGTTGCAGGCGTCGATGCAGGCGGTGCAATTGACACACTCCAATTGAGTGCCGTTGCGGATGTCGATGCCGGTCGGGCAAACCTCGACGCACTGGTTGCAGGTGATGCAGTCGCCGGCGGTGCGCTCGACCTTGGATTTGGCTGCCATCGGCGCGCGCGGTTCGCCGCGTTTGAAGTCGTAGGAAACCACAATCGAGCGCGGATCGAGCAGTACCGATTGCAGGCGGCCGTACGGGCAGACGATGAAGCAAACTTGCTCGCGGAAGCGCGCAAAGACGCCGTAGGTGATCAGGCTGAAGGCGATCACGGCGACGAATGCCGCCAGGTGCGGTCCCGGGCCGTCGGCAATCAGCCGCATCAACTTCTCAACGCCGACCAGATACGCGACGGCTAGGTTTCCGACCAGGAACGAGACGGCGAGAAAAAGCGTGTGCTTGGAGATCTTCTTGAAAGCCTTGGTACCGTTCCAGGGGGCGCGGTCGAGTGAGCGCTGTTTGCCGGAATTGCCTTCGATCCAGTACTCGATCTTGCGGAAGACCATCTCCATGAACACCGTCTGCGGGCAGGCCCAGCCGCACCAGAGGCGGCCGAAGATTACCGTGAAGAGCACGATGAAGACGACAAAGGTGAGGGTCGCCAGCACGAAGAGATGGAAATCCTGCGGCCAGAAAGCGAGGCCGAAGATCACAAATTTGCGCTCGAAGACATTGAAGAGCAGGAGCGGCTGGCCGTTGATCTTGATCAGCGGCGCCGCGAACAGAAACGCCAGCAGCACCGCCGCAACGATCACGCGGGCGCGATGAAACGGACCGCGCGGTTTGGCGGGATAGATGACGAGGCGCCGGCCCTTGTCGTCGACGGTGGCGATGTGGTCGCGAAACGAGTCTTTATCCTGGCGCGCGGTTGACATGCTGTCTGCGATTCTCTCCTGTCGCCGCAACGACTACGGGACGATCTTGTCGCCCTGCGGCGGCTTGGCGTTGGGCGGATTGGTGCCGTACAAGGTCAGCACGTGGCTGGCGACGCGCAGGATCTCATCCTGCTTCAGGAAGCCGCGCCAGGCAATCATACCCTTGGCCGGAACACCAAATTTGATCGTTTTCAGAACATTATTGATGCCGGCGCCGTGCAACCAGTAGTCGTCGGTAAGGTTTGGCCCGATCCCACCCTCTCCGGCCGCGCCGTGGCAGGCGGCGCAGTTCATCTTGTAGATCGTCGCGCCGGCCTGAAGGTCAGCCGGATCGGTGAGGGCGACGTGCTCGGGTTCATCCTCGGGGCGCTCTTCGACAAAGGCTTCCTTTGGGCCGCTCAGGGCGAGCGTGTAGGGCGTTTCATCGCCGCCGGGTTTGCACCAGGGCGAGTGGAAAGGTTTGAAGACGCGCGAGGGCTGATAGCCGGGATTCATATCGCGAGTGTACTTCGGATTCACCTCCTGCTGGTACTCGTCGTAGCTGAGATAACCGATGCCGATGACGTGGTAGAAAGCGAAGTAGAGCACCGCCCAGGCGATGGTGAAGTAAAACAGATAGAGCCACCACGGCGGCAGGTCGTTGTCGAGTTCGCGGATACCGTCGTAGTCGTGATCGAGAAGTTCGTCTTTGTGCTTAGCCATGGGTTTGCTCTCCCTGAATGTCCGAAGTCGAAGAATCGTCGAGGGGCAGCCGGCTCAAGCGGGCCACCTCGTGCTTGCGCAGGCGGAAGGTCCAGATCACGATGCCGACGAAGGCCGCGATGAAGAGCAACATTGTGACGATCGGGTAAACCTGCACGTTTTGAATCGAGCTGAGTGCTTCGCTGATCATTGGGCTGCCTGCGCTCCTACTTTGATGTCCGTGCCGAGGCGCTGGAGGTAGGCGATCAGGGCGACGATCTCATCGTCCCAATTCACGACGATTTTGGATTCCTCCAGCCGCTTGGCGATCTCGTTCCCCTGCTGTTGCATATCGGTGAGCGCCTGCTCCTCGAAGCCGGCGGCGTAAGGCACGCCGATCGACCGCAGGGCGCTGATCTTCGACTTGGTGTGGGCGGTATTGAGCTTGGCGGTGAGCAGCCACGGGTACGGCGGCATGATCGAGCCGGGCGACATCGAGGTCGGGTCTTCCATGTGCTGATAGTGCCAGGCGTCAGGATACTTGCCGCCGACGCGGTGCAAATCGGGACCGGTGCGTTTGGAACCCCACAGGAATGGGTGGTCATAGACGAACTCGCCGACCTTGGAATATTCGCCGTAGCGCTCGGTCTCGGAACGGAACGGTCGCACCATCTGCGAGTGGCAGTTGTTGCAGCCTTCGCGGATGTAAATGTCGCGGCCTTCGAGTTCCAGCGGCGAGTACGGTTTGACGGCGGCGATGGTCGGGACGTTGGATTTGACCAGAAAGGTCGGGATGATCTCGACGAGGCCGCCGATCGCCACAGCGACCAGCGAGAGCAGCATGAAGCGCACCGGCTTGGACTCGAGCCAGCGATGACCGTAGCCCTCTTTGAGGCTGAACTTCTCCTCGACGTGAGGCGCGAGCGCCGGTGCCTGCGCCGCCTCGTTATCGAGGGCCTTGCCGCTGCGCGCGGTCTTGTAAAGATTGTAGCCCATGATGAAGACGCCGATCAAGAAGAGGGTTCCGCCGAAGGCGCGGATGGCGTACATCGGCGTGATCTGGGCGACGATCTCGAGGAAGTTCGGGTATTGCAGCATGCCGACATCGTTGAACTGTTTCCAGAGCAGGCCTTCGGTCCAGCCGGCGAAATACATCGGCACGGCGTAGAAGACGATGCCGAGGGTCGAGATCCAGAAGTGGGCGTTGGCCAGCTTGCGCGAGTAGAGCTGGGTGCTGAACAGGCGTGGAATCAGCCAGTAGAGGACGCCAAAAGTGAGCAGGCCGTTCCAGCCGAGCGCGCCGACGTGGACGTGCGCGATCGTCCAACTGGTGTAATGGGAGATAGCGTTGACGCTCTTGATGGCAAGCATCGGTCCTTCGAACGTTGCCATCCCGTACGCGGTGACCGCCACGACCATAAACTTGAGGGTGGGATCCTCGCGGACTTTGTCCCAGGCGCCGCGCAAGGTGAGCAGGCCGTTGATCATGCCGCCCCAGGAGGGCGCGATCAGCATGATCGAGAACACGGTACCGAGCGACTGGGCCCAGTCGGGGAGCGCGGTGTAAAGCAAGTGGTGCGGTCCGGCCCAGATATAGATGAAGATCAGCGCCCAGAAGTGGATGATCGAGAGCCGGTAAGAGAAAACCGGCCGGCCCGACATCTTGGGGATGAAGTAGTACATCAGGCCGAGGTACGGCGTGGTCAGGAAGAAGGCGACGGCGTTATGGCCGTACCACCACTGGACGAGGGCGTCCTGCACGCCCGCGTAGACGGGATAACTTTTGAACAGGCTGACCGGGATTTCGATCGAGTTGACGATGTGCAACAGCGCCACGGTGACCACGGTGGCGATGTAGAACCAGATCGCGACGTACATGTGGCGTTCGCGGCGCCGGATGATAGTGCCGAACATGTTGATCGCGAAGACGACCCAGACGACGGCGATCAGGATGTCGATCGGCCACTCGAGTTCCGCGTATTCCTTGCTGGTGGTGAATCCGAGCGGGAGCGTAATCGCCGCCAGCAGGATGATCAACTGCCAGCCCCAGAAGTGCAGATAACTGAGCGTATCCGAGAACATCCGCGCCTTGCAGAGCCGCTGCAGCGAGTAATAGACGCCCATAAAGATGCCGTTTCCGACGAAGGCGAAGATAACGGCGTTGGTGTGCAGCGGCCGCAGGCGGCCAAAGGTCAGCCAAGGCAGGCCATGGTTGGCTGCCGGCAAGAAAATCTGGAAGGCGGCGATGACGCCGACCAGCATCCCGACCGCGCCCCAGACGATCGTAGCGTACGTAAAGTATCTGACAATCTTGTTGTCATAACTGAACGTCTCAGGTTGCATGCCTCAGTTCTCCCTCTCGGTATCAGAATTCAAATTTTGCGATGGTAGCGGCGGATCATCGTGAATCATGCGCACGCTCGGCGTATACGTATCCTCGTACTGCCCGTGGCGTACCGCCCAGATGAACATAAACAAGAAGCCGATGGCGGCCAGCAGGCTGAAGCCGATCAGCAGGAATAGCGCCGACATCAGAGCAACCCCCGCCGGTGCGCCACCCAGCGCGTGCCGAGCACGGCAAAGGCGACCACGGAGAGCGAGCTGATCGGCATCAGAATCGCCGCGATCAAGGGCGACAAACTTCCGGTGATGGCGAAATACAGACCGACGGCATTGTAAAGTAATGACAGCGCGAAGGCAGCCTTGATCGTCCGCATGGCATCGCGACTCAGGCGCAGAAACGCCGGCAGACGCGGCAAGGCATTAGCGGACATCATCGCATCGCAGGCAGGCGCAAACGAGGCGACGCCGTCGGTGACGGTGATGCCGACATCGGCGGCGGCCAGCGCGCCGGAGTCGTTGAGGCCGTCGCCGACCATCAGGACTTGCTGACCCGATTGTCGCAAATCAGCGATAAAGTTGAGCTTGTCGTGCGGCGACTGCTGGAAGCGCATGCGCTCGCGCTCGGCAAACAGCGGCAGGAAGTCGTCCGCCTGAGCCGGATTATCGCCCGACAACAGCCAGAGTTCGTAAGCCTCTCGCAGTTCCGGAACCACAGTCGCTGCAGCTTGACGAAACGACGGCAGCAGGGCAAAATAACCGGCGACTTCCCCATTGATTTCAAGGTAGGCACGGGCGCCGGTATTGGCGTCGGTTTCTTCGTGACCCAACCAGCCTGCGGCGCCGAGTCGAAGGGTTGTTTCCCCACTCTGCGCGACCGCACCCTTGCCGGGGATTTCCTCAAAACTCGCAAGTTCGGCTGCGGCTCCCGGTTCCAGTGAATTGGGAATGGCACGGGCGAGCGGATGGGTCGATTGACGCAGCAGCGCGCGCAGTGCCGCCAGCTCCGTTTCATTCAGACCTCGGCCATGGAAATTGACCAAGGCGAGTTCCGACTCGGTCAGGGTGCCGGTCTTGTCGAAGACGACGGTGCTGAGGGCGGCCATCTTTTCGATCACGTTCTGGTCGCGCAGGAAGAATTTGCCGCGCCCGAAGATTGTCATTGTCGTTCCGAGAGTAAACGGCAGCGCGAGTGCCAGCGCACAGGGACAAGCCACAATCAGCACCGCGACGGCGTTGGTGACGGCGGAATCGATGCCGCTCGAAAGCCAGAACGCAAATGTCGCGACCGCCAACGCCACGACGGTGATCGTGAAATAGCGGCCGACGACGAGCGAGATGCGTGAGGCGGCGCTTTCCTGACGGCGGGCGAAGCGGTCGGAGTTCCAGAGGCTGACCAGATAGCTTTGCGAAACCTCCTTGACAACATCCATCAGGGCCGCCGCACCGACGATCCGTCCGCCGGCAAAGAGCTTCTCTCCCGACTGCCGCACTACCGGTGTTGATTCGCCGGTGACGAAGCTGTAGTCCACGGTGGCGGCTTCGCCGATCAGGACGGCGTCAGCAACGATCAGTTCGCCGTTGCGCACGAGGATGCGATCGCCGATTTCGAGGCGCTGCACGCCGACCTGCTGCTCGCGGCCCTCGCGGATGCGCGTGATGCAGAGCGGAAAGTAGGAGCGATAGTCGCGGTCGAAGCTGAGCGCTTGGTAGGTCCTGGCTTGGACGACGCGCCCGATCAAGAGGAAGAACACCAGCCCCGACATCGAATCGAGATAGCCGGTGCCGGTGGCGCTGATGATTTCGTAGGCGCTGCGCAGGAAGAGCGCAAGAATGCCGATCGAGATCGGGACATCGAGATTAATCTGGCGCTGGCGCAGTCCGGTGAGCGCGTTGCGGAAGAAATCGCCGGCGGAGTAAAACAGCACCGGCAGGCTGAGCAGGAGACTCAGATAACCGAAGTAGGCGGCGAATTCGCGCGGCAGGTTGCCGACGGTGGCCAGATAATCCGGGAAACTGAAAAGCATGATGTTGGCGAAGCAGAAGCCGGCGACTCCGGTCATCAGGATCAGGCGGCGGTTGTCGCGGAAGAAAGATGGCTTTTCGAGATCCCCGAGGGTGATTCGGGGTGAATAGCCGAGTGCGGCAAGCAGTTCCACGACACGGCGCAGAGACAACTCCGGTTCACGGAAAGTCACGGACAACTGCCGCTTGGGGAAGTTGACGCGTGATTCCACAATCGCCCCGCTGAGCCGCGAGAGGTTTTCCAGCAGCCAGATGCAGGCGGAGCAATACATCTGCGGGACGTAGAGGGTGACGCGGCTGAGCGTGCCGTCGGTGAAATCGAGCAGACGCCGGCTGACAGCCGGGTCATCGAGATACTCGAAGCCGGTGGTGAGATTCTGCCCTTTCAGAGAGACGCCACCACCTCCGGCGATGGTGTAGTACCCGGCCAGATTGTTATCGTGCAGGAGTCGATAGACGGTCAGGCAGCCATTGCAGCAGAAGCGCAGTTCACCATCGTGAACTTCGCAACCCACGCACGAGTCGCCGCAATGGGCGCAAGCCGGCGTCGCAACAGGAGCAGCTGCTTCGGAGTGATCGGAGTTTTTCTGAATCCTTGTGAAATCCTGCACAATCAGATTCCCAACTTAAGACGCTAATCTTAACGAACACAACATCTTTGTCAAGTCAAATTGTAAGATAAAATCGGTTTATTGGACTATCATAGTCCAATATCAGTTCACTGCAAACACTAGCAGACACAGGCTTTCAAGGGGACCGACGAGCAATCGACGTCAATAATGAAAGATGGCAGAGGTGTAGAGACCTGTGGTTCAATATGCCGGAGGGGGGAATCGAACCCCCACGGGGTTTAGGCCCCGCCGGATTTTGAGTCCGGTGCGTCTACCAATTTCACCACTCCGGCTTGGGCGCATTGATAAATGAATAACGGCGCAAAGTCAAGCGCTTCCGCCGCCGGCGGCGGGCAAAACTCGCCGGAATGAAATTCCGATTGTCGGAAGCAGTGCCGGATGGTATATACGGCCGAAGTGAGTGCGAAGAGCGATACGCGAAGATGACCAAACGATCAGATTATCTTAGTTGGGACGATTATTTCATGGGCGTGGCGCTGTTGTCGGCGCAGCGCAGCAAGGACCCGAACACGCAGGTCGGCGCGTGCATCGTGAGCGCGCAGAGCAAGATTGTCGGCATCGGTTACAACGGTTTTCCAATCGGCTGCAGCGACGATATTCTCCCCTGGACGCGCGATGCGGGCAGCAAGCTCGACACCAAGTATCCATACGTCTGTCACGCCGAAATGAACGCGATCGTCAATTCAACCAAAGCCGACCTGACGGGGGCACGGCTCTACGTCAGCCTCTTTCCGTGCAACGAATGCGCCAAGCTGATCATTCAGGTCGGAATCCGCAAAGTGATCTACCTCAGCGACAAGTATGCGCACGACGATTTGTTCAAAGCGGCACGCCGAATGTTCGAGATGGCGGGGGTCGAGTGCGAGCTGCTCGTGCCGCAGACGAAGACGATCTTTCTCGATTTCAAGAAATTCGAATAGACAAAAAGCAAAGACGCCGTCGGAGCCGACGGCGTCTGTCACGACCGGGTTGTAGTCGTCACCTACTGGCGTTTTTCCAGCAGGATCAGATAATTCTTGGGGGAGGAATAATCATCATAGGCCTTCTTGAACTCCGGGTATTCATCGGTGTCGATTTCAATGTCACTCAACTTGATCAGGCCGTTGTAGTAAACCTCAGTTGAGTCGGCATTGAGAGACATGTGGGATTCCCAGAGTCCGAAGGCATTTTCGATCTTGAGCGGCTGGGCGACATAGACCGCCTTGTAGCCGGCGGGCAGGTGCACGACGCCGCCTTTCTTCACCGACATCTGATCATCAATCATCAGGCTGTAATTGCGGAAGGCTTGCCCCGGCGAGGCCGGAATTTGGGCAAAACTAAAGGGAATGTCCTTGAGGCGGAAGATCATCATCTCGCCCTGGACGACACCGAATTCGGGCGTCCAGTAGTCCTGTGCAACCTGGACGGTTTTCATGAGATCGCTTAATTCTGAGACCTTGTAGCTGCGGTTCAACGAGCCTTCGCCCATGTCGTTGGCCGTCGCGAGAAAGTACTGCTCGCGCTCCTTGGGGGTCGCATCTTTCAGGCGCAGCCGCGCCATGTTGTCGAAGATGCCCGAGAGTTGACAGCCGGCCGAACCCTGGACGTCGCCATTCGCCTTGACCAGCATCTCGAAGCGGCAGTCGGCCTGATTCTCCTCGGCGGGCAGATCGCTGACCGCGAGCAAATCGCCGGCGTCCTCTTTCACGAGCAATCCGGACGTGCCCTGCCCACTCGGGAAGTAGCCAAATCCGGCATCGCTGCCGAAGGGGTTGATCCACAACGGCGCACCTTGGTAGCTCGGCACGTAGACGTAGACGGCGTCGAACTGCTTCATCGCCGGATAGTCGCTCGCGAGTACGGCATCGCTGCGGCTGATGTAGTGCGGGTAACAGGTGATTCCGGCGGAGCGCAGCAGCGAGACCAGCAGGACGCTTTTGTCGCGCCAATCGCCGTACTTGTTGGCCAGCACGAGATCGGCGTCGTTCGGCTCGTAACCGGCCAGGCCCAGCGGGAGCGAATTCTCGGCAACGCTGCGGATGTCCTTGATCACGAACAGCCCAATTTTCTCGATCTTCTCGTCATCCGATTTTGCCGCCTTGGTAAGCTCGGCGGCCTTTTTGGCCACATCTCCGTCGGTCTTGACATGCGCGTAGAACTTCTTGCCGACCCAGCGCCCGACCTGGTCCCAACTGCCGGCGTTGGTATAAATGACGCGCGGGGCGATGCGCGTCAGATCGGGCATCTGCGGCTCGTTGATGATCTGCGCGGCGTTCTCCACCGTCCAGTTGTGCGTGACGGCACCGTCCTGAGGGGACGTCGTATACTCCACACCTTCGTTTTGAAAAGTGTAACTGATGGCGACGTCCTGCGGCACCGTCAGCGACACCTCTTTGAATCCGATTGGGTCGGTGCTCTGGAACAACTCGGCGCCCCAGTAAAAGCGTTCGTCGTCGCTCTCCGACGCTTTATGGTAGACGCGCAGGTGCAGTTCGATGGTCACGCCGGTCGCCATGGCCGGGAAGTTCACGACCTTCTGCATGATGTTCGAGTAGATCGCGGCATTGGCCAGGCCGGCCGGTGTCAGGTCGTGGATCGCCTTGGCCTCCACCGCCATGACCGAGCCGTCAGCTTTGTGGGTCACCGCTTTAATGACGACAACGCTGTCGCTATCTTTATCGTACTTGTACTTTACATCACCAAGAGTCTCCTTGCCGCGCTCAGCGAGGATCTTGACGACATAGAGCCAATCGGTGGTGCTGCTCCCGTCGGCATTGGCGACGGTTGCGCGCTGGTTAACCAGCGTATAGCCGGCCGCCTGCGGATAGCGGTCGGCATTGGGCGCGCTGGCAATCAAGGCGGCGATGTCGTCGTCCGTGAATGTCCGCGTGACCGCGAATAACTGGCCGACGCTGAGCACGACTGCCGACAAAGCGATGAGCAAGATGTATCTGCGCTTCATATAATCCTCCACTTCCCTGCCGCTAATTGTTGGCGGCGTTGTCGCGCTGCATGATCAGTTCGCCGCGCGCCGACTTTGAGGCCGCCTTCATCACCGACTTGAACTGCGCGTACTCTTCGGGTGACATCTGCTTGGAGTTGATCAGTAATTCCTTCTGATAAGTCACCTGGGTGGCGCCACCGGCCAGTTCCTGCGAGGCTGAACTATTGTAGGTCATGCGGTACTCGACCGGTCCTTTTTGCAGTGACACCGGATCGGGCATCGATTTGATCTTCATCCCCGGCGGCAGATTGATCACTTCTTCTTCGCTGGCGCCGAACGTAAAGCCGAGCGCGAAGGGATATTTGCGCTCCGGCAGCGACGCCGACGAGAGCAGGAATCTGGAGATGATCTCGAAGGCGCCCATCGATACCGGGCTTTTCATCAGCACGAATTCGCCGGCGGCGGTCGGGTAGTTTTCGACCTGATAGGAGAGCTTCAACTCGAACGGCTTATCGAGATCCTCGGGATCGGAGAAGGTCAGATTGGTCAGGCGTGCGCCGGGGTAGACGTCCTGGAGCAGGTAGCTCCACACCATCGACATCTGCGCCGACGGGACGGACTTCGCCCACGAGCGAATGGCCAGGTCGTAGATACCGTCGGTCGTAATCGTCACGTCCGAAGTCAGCAGTCCGGTCTCAGTGAGATTCGTGACTGCTTTGATGGCGCCCATGTTTTCGCGCGCCGGGGTCAGCGGTGTGTCCGTCAGCTTTTTGCCACGATCGTCGCAGATCAGGACTTGTTGCTGACTTTCAACCGCCGGCAACCAGTCAACGGAATTGTCGATGGTCGGATCGGCGTAGGTCACGCTGCCGTCGTCGTTGGGGATGGCAACGATCGCATGGTTGAAATAGAAATGGGGGATGTCGTAGGCGACCTTGTCCCCGACCATCGTCAGCACCACATTGCTCGGCACATCGGCCTCGCGCAACATCGCCACCATTAACGTGGCCACGTCGCGGCAGACGCCGTATTTGGTCTCGAAGGTCTCGGTGGCCGGTTTGGGCTCAAGCCCTTTCTTCTTGCCGGTGCCGAGTCCCATATAGCGGATTTCCTGCGCGACGAAGTGGTAGATCGCGTCGATTTTTTCGTCGCGCGTGGTCTTGCCGGCGGTGAGTTCTTTCACCTTCTCGCGCAGACCGTCGCTCATGATCATCTGCTTGCCGGCCATCTCGTTCCACCAGCGGCTGATTTCCTCCCACGAACCGATCGTGCTGAAGATCACCGTCGGTGCGATTTCGGCGAGGGACGGCATAGCGGGTTCGGGAATTATGCGGTCGACGTTTTCCGCCGTCCAGGTGTACTTGATCTTTTCCCCCATTTCCTTCTGAGCAAACTTCACCTTGCCGTTCTTGACGATGTACTTCAGGGGGAGAGATTTTGGCCCGACGACGTTGACTTCTTTGTAGACAACCGGGTCGAAGCGTTGAAAGATCTGCAGGCCGTCGAACTCGGCCTCAATCGGCGAGCGGAAGACGTGGTCATCAACGCCCAACTCGATGCAGTCGCCGACCTCGAGATTTTTGAACGGGATCACGCGTTCGAGCGCGTCCTGCTCATAGATGTTCATCGCTTCGGTGGATGCCGAGGAGATGTCCTTCATGTCCTCCCGAGGGACATCGATGATCGTGCCGTCCTGTTTGATCACACGCGCCACGTTCACGACCAGCGTATCGTAGATGCGATAGAAAGGCACTTTGATTTCGCCGTAGTCCTTGAAACCGGCTTCGGTCATGATCTTGGCCAGCACATAATCGCGGACGAAGCAGGTGCCGTCAGCCTGGTACTCATAGTCAGTCTGGTTTTTGATCACGATCGCGTTGGCGTCGGGATACTGCTCCAGTCCCGGCGCTTTCTTGATTAACGCGGCGGTCTCCTTGCTCAATTCCGAGCCGAGCCCGGGCACGGTGAGACCGAACGCCAGTAGCACGAGCACGGCCAGCAAGCCGAGCGCATGTGTTTTTCCTGAGAACATGGGGTACTCCTTACCGTTCAGGGACGGATATGTCATCTTTGCCAAAATGCCGGTCAAACGAGGGCCGCTGCGCGGCCACGCTGAAGAAATCATAATCAATCGTAATTGAGGCGCAAGGGGTTCATTGGTCAGAATATACCGGCCGGGCGAGGCAAATGTTTCATGGCCCCGTTCGGCGCGGGTCGATCAAGTCGACCAAAGTGGCGCCCCAGGAGCCGGGGGATTCGCTGTCGAGTCGGAACGAGCGCACGCGGGGATCGCGCTCCAGCATTGCGTGAACGGTACGGCGTAAATTCCCGATACCCTTGCCGTGGATGATCCGCAGCGACAAGATGCCGCGTTCGAGGCAGGCATCGATGTACGCCGGGATTAGCTCTTTGACATCCTTCGGCGCAAAGGCATGCAGGTCGAGTACTCCATCGATCGGGTATTCAATCGGATCGTCGGTATCGCCGGGCATGGCATAACCTCGCAACGGCCACTTTGGCCTTGTCCGAATTGGAGATTCGCGCTATAATGATTGATGTCGAGCTTGGCGACCTCCCCAATCCGACCAACACAAAGATAGTCGGGTTCTACTTCGGTCGCTATCATTGTTTACTGCTGTCGTTCGGTTGTTGTCATTGATCCTACGGAAGTTCACAGTTCGAATCCACCTTGCTGCGGCTGCTGTCGTCATGTTGGTGGGAGTCGCACCGGCCGCCGATTATCGCTTCGAAGTCGGCATCACCGAGGCAATACCGGCGGTCTTTGATCCTGCCGCAGCAAGTGCGATCACGACGGTCGAAAGGCTGGCGGAGCGGATGCAGCACTGGCCGTTTCCCGGACCGTTGCTACAGATGGCGGTGGAGGTGCCGCAGTTCCAGCCGGGCAATCCGAATCATCTCCAAGACTTGGCTACATCAACCGGCGACAAGGCGCCAACCGAGCTGGCGCCCTGCCGCAGTTTCACCGGAACAGCCTACACCGGTTGGGATCCGCCCGATCCGCAGATTGCCGCCGGGCCGAATCATATCGTCGAGGTGGTCAACAGCACGATTTCGGTGTTTGATAAAAACAGCGGCAATCTGCTCTACCAGGCCACCGCGCAGCAATGGTTTGCCGGCACGCAACCGGCGCCGCCGAGTGCCTTCATCTACGACCCCAAGGTCATTTACGACCCAGTCGCCGCGCGCTTCGTGGTTCTGTTCCTGTGCACGAACAGCGTTGACCGCTCGGCGTTTTTGGTCTCCGCCTCGCAGACTTCGAGCGCGATGGGAAGCTGGTGGAATTACTGCCTGGATGCGGCGGTGAACGGATCGACGCCGGAGGCGATTTGGCCCGATTATCCGGGTCTGGCCTGCGACTACGACGAAGCGATCTACATCAGCGCCAACATGTGGGGCTTTGACGGGCACTTTGAGTATGCCAAGGTCCGCATCGTGCCGAAGAGCCGACTCTACGGCGGTCAGTCGCTGACGTATTCGGATCTGTGGGACATGCGTTACCACGACGCTGAGACGGCGTTCGCGGTGAAGCCGGCCCTGATGTATTCCGATGCCAACGGGATGTTCCTGCTCAGCAATCTCTGGCACGGCGGCAACTCCACGGCGTTCTGGAAGATCACCAATCCGCTCGGGATGGTGCAGTTGACCCTGCGCAATCGCGTGGGGATTGCCGCGTATACCTTTCCGCCCAGCGCGCCACAGCGCGATGGCAGCAACATCGGCATGCTCGGGCCGACCACGCAGAATGTCATATTCCGTAACGGCAAATTGTACACGGCGTTTGACCAAGGCTTCAACTGGGGTTCGGGTGTCGTCGCGGCGATCCGCGTACTGGGGATCGACACGACCAGTTCGCAGGCGTCGATCGACCTCGTGCTGGGAGCCGATCGCAAGTCGTACTTTCTGCCCGGCATCTATGTCGACCCGCAAAATCGCATTTATTTGAGCTTCAACCGCTCCGCCAGCGACGAGTACGTCAGTGTGCGCTACGTCGAAGACCTGCTGTCGGACCAGCGGTCGCGTGTGCTCAAGGCCAGCGACGGCGCGCGCGGCGGCAGCACTCCGGTGCGCTGGGGTGATCACAGTTGCGTGTGCGGTGACCCGCTCAATCCGACCAACGTCTGGCTGTGCGGCGAATACAACACTGCTTCCCCGTTCCACTGGGGCACCTGGGTCGGGCAGATTCCTTCGAAGGCCGATTCGCCATTCTTGGTCAGCCCCATCGCGGGCGCGCAACAGGTCAATCCGGTGCTGCTGTATTGGGATCCGAATTTGCCGGCTGGCAGCTATGTCCTGCAGTTGGATGATGACTCGACGTTCGCATCGCCGGTCGTCAGCGCGGACGTGGATACGAATCGGTATCAGATCGGCGGGCTCACGACCGGACGAGCGTACTACTGGCGCGTCCGCGGCATCACCGCCTGCCCGGACAGTCCGTGGTCGAATACCGGAATGTTCAAGGCGTGCGCCATTCTGCCCGGTGACGCCGATCACAACGGACTGGTGACCATCAGTGACGCCGTCTACTTGATCTCCTACATCTTCTCGGGTGGTCCGGCGCCAACGCCGTCCGCGGCCGGCGACGCCGATTGCGATGCGTTCATAAACATCTCGGATGCGGTGCGGCTGATCGGCTACATCTTTTCCGGCGGCGCTCAGCCGTGCGGACCCTGCTGACGAACAGCCCGGCGAATATTCGTTGACAAAATCAACCTACAATTGTATCTTATTCCAAATCAACGTCAAATCCTGAGTCCAAACTGTAACGGTGAATTTATGCATAGACTGATTGCCCCGGCACTCCTGTCCTTCGTCTTGTCCCTTGGCGTGCACGCCTTCGCCGCGCAACCCGACACGATCCGCGTCGAGGTCGACTACATGGTCGGAAGCGGCCATTCCCACAAATTGCAGCCGGCCGAAGTGGATATGATCGTCCAGGCGTTCGCCTGCCAGGGAATCACGATGATCATCGAGGTTTCCGACTCGGTGCCGCACTTCAACGACATGACGGGCAGCCCGTTCTTCACGAACAGCGCGCCGAACGGTTTTGCGTGGTACAAGACCAATTACATGGATCATCTCGGTGATCCGGGTTGGCACTATTGTATCATGGCGCACATTTACAACAGCGGCGGCAGTTCCGGACTGGGTGAGATTCTCGGCGATGATTTCATCGTCACGCTGGGCGCCTGGGGCGGACAGATCGGCACACCGTTTGAACGCGCCGGTACTTTCATGCACGAGCTGGGACATAATCTCGGCCTGCGCCACGCCGGCAATCAGGACGAGAGTTCGATCGGCCAGTACAAGCCGAACTACGCCAGCGTCATGGCGTATCGCTATCAGGTTGATGCCGTGCGCCGCTGTATGCTCTGCTATGAGCTGGCGTCGGATACTCTGATCGACTTGAAGAACCTGGATTATTCCGATGGCACGCGACCGCCGCTGAATGAGAACGCGCTGGTCGAGGCCGACGGCATCGGCTACGGCCCGGTCGATTGGAACTGCAACGGCATCATCGACGCCGGCACGGTCTCGCAGGACCTGCGCAACTTCGACTGGTGCACCTCGGCAACGACGCTGCAGACCTTGACCGATTACGATGATTGGGACAATCTGACCGACGTGTCCCTGTTTAAGGCGGCGCACATCCACCAGAGCGATGAAATCATGGAGTGCCTGAGTTGGGACGAAGTGCAGCAGTTCCGGCGGGACAAGGCGGGGCCGTGCGACCCGCCGCAGGTGGTGGTCGAGGCCTGCACTTACCAGTATGTCTGCCACGATACGGATCAGGACGGCTGGGGCGATCCGGACGACACGCTCAACAACTGCGAGCTCGATAATTGCGGCAATGACTTCAACCCCGACCAATCGGATGTTGATGGCGACAGCCTGGGTGATGTCTGCGACCCCGATGCCGACGGCGACGGCCTGCTGAATGCCGCTGACAACTGCTGGCTGGTCGTGAATCTCGACCAGGCGGATGCCGACGCCGATTCGGTTGGCGATCTGTGTGACAACTGCCCGGCCGTGTACAATCCGCAGCAGCTTGACGAAGACGGCGACGGCAACGGCGACCTGTGTGACGGCAACGTGCACATCTACACGCCGGCGGTGTTGCCAGATGCTTACCGTACTCAGCCCTACTTCTATCAATTCGAGGGTGTCGGCGGCATTGGCGTGCTGACGTGGACGCTGCTGGGAGGCGACGTGCCGTTCGGCTGCGACTTCAACGGCGGCGCGGCGGGAACGCTCACCGGTACGCCGGTCTATTCGGCGACGTTTTATTTCACGGTGGAGTTGTCGGATGCCAACGTTCCTGCCGCCAAAGATACCGTTAGCGTGGCGATCACGGTGCTTGATCCGCCTTACCTGTGCGGCGATGCCGATGACAGCGAGTCAGTGACGATCTCCGACGCCGTGTATCTGATCTCCTACATCTTTGCCGGCGGGCCAGCGCCGAATCCGGTCGAAGCCGGTGATGCCGACTGCAGCGGCACGGTAACGATCTCAGATGCGGTGTACTTGATCAGCTACATCTTTGCCGGTGGGCCGGCGCCGTGCGCGGCGTGTCCGTAGGCTGAAACATGAACAGGCCAATCCTGATTTCGACAGAACGGCAACGTGCCTTGTCGATTTCGGGATTGGCGTGATCGCTCTTGACCTCCATCCCCTTTCACGGGACACTTCAGCTAATGCCTTTCCAACCTAACAGGTGTGCGATTCCCGCTTGACATCGTCGACAATTGTGTTAACGTTGTCTCAGTCCAAAACCAATCAGCGACATCGACGATTCGCGCACTTTTGAAGCGGTGGGCAGAGAAGCTTCTGGGTCCAAAATTCACCCCTCAGATTCAATTCCGACCACTTGAAAACTGCATTCGTTGATTCGCCAGACAGCGTCTATAGCAGCACGGAGTCAGCGGAGGCACGACATGATAGCAGTATCGGGGTTCCGTCGGTGTACGAATCAGCGTTTGTCAAGCACCATCGTATCAATTGTTGCGGCGATATTGTTTATCAGTCTGCATCCGGTCTATTCTCAGCCTTATAGCCGCAATTGTCCTCCCTTTTTCGAATATGTGGGTAGCGCCGGTGACAATGTCGGGGAAGTCGCAGCAGTAGGCGACATCACTGGGGATGGGGTCTCGGAGTTTGTGATCGGGATTCCGAATGATAGCGAGCTGGGTATTAATGCCGGCAAGGTCTTGGTGTACTCTGGTTCTGACTTCACTTTGCTGCATACCTTCTATCCTACGCATGCAGGCGGGCTGTTCGGCTACGACGTCCAAGGAGCCGGTGATGTCAATAACGACGGAGTTCCGGATCTGATCATCGATGCATACTGGGACGTCCCCGACGGCAGCGTCTTCGTCTATTCCGGCACAACCTATGGCGAGCTCTACCACTTTGTTGGTCCTGGAGGCTGTGGGATCAGCGTTAATGTAGGCGGAGTCGGCGACATCAACGGTGACGGTTACGACGATGTGATCATGGGCGCTGGGTTTTATAACGGTCCCGGTGGGACGGCAAGCGGTATGGCGATCGTCAGGTCAGGTCTTGATGGTTCGGCATTATATACACGATATGGTGAAGCGAGTAACGACGTTTTCGGCGCTCTCGTTTGGTCGGTTGACGACTTGAACGGGGATGACGTTCCCGACTTCGCTGTTTCTGCGCCCGGAATCTGGACCGAGGATTACACGTACGGCAAGGTCTATCTCTATTCCGGTGCATCAGGAAGTCTGATTCGGCGACACAACGGCACAACGGTGGGCGATCAGTTCGGCTGGTCCGTAGCCTCCATTGGCGACATCAATGACGACGGTGTTTCCGATTACGCCATTGGTGCCCCCAAGCATGCAATCGGCACTGCCAAAGTCGGTCGCGTCGTGATATACTCAGGTGCGACGGGTTCTGAATTGAAGAATCTCAATGGATCCGACGACTACGGAGACTTCGGCTGGGGCGTGCAGCATGCTTCCGATCTTGATGAGGACGGCCTGGGCGAGATCGCAGTTTCAAGCCGCGCTTACGGCGACAACGTGCACGGCCGAGTGTCTATTTTCAGTAGTTCCAGCTATGAACTTCTCACGTATGTCGATGGCCGACCGGGAAGTGCTGCGGGTAATTCTCTGGCATCGCTGCCGGACATCACCGAGGATTCATTTTCAGAGCTTGCTGTCGCTGCGGTCGGGGACGACTCTGGTGGTACCGATGCCGGTCGTGTGTTCCTGGTGAACTTAGCTCCTGACCCTGACCGCGACGCTCACATGGATAACTGTGACAACTGCCCAAACGATTCAAACCTGAACCAAGCGGACATGGACACGGACGGGACGGGTGATGCCTGTGATCCCGACATCGACGGCGACGGATTCATGAATGCCGCCGACAACTGCCCCGCACTCGCAAATCCGGGGCAGGAGGACCAAGACTCCGACGATGTCGGCGATCTGTGCGACAACTGCATATCCGTGGCGAATCCGCAGCAACAAGATGAGGACGAAGACGGAACGGGCGACCACTGCGACGGCAGTGTCCACATCTTGTCCCCCGCGGTCCTTCCGGAGGGATATCTGGGACTGCCCTACACCTTCCAGTTTACCGGCACGGCGCCAACTCCGCCGTTAACCTGGATTCTGCTCGGCGGGGATGTGCCATTTGGCTGTGATTTCACGGGCGGTAGTGTCGGAACGCTTGCCGGTATCCCCACCTATAAGGGTGACTTCTTCTTCACTGTTGTTGCGCAGGATGCCGGCGCACCGGCCAAAGCTGACACGCTCAGCGCGCAGATTTCGATCCTGGACGGCCCGACCTGCAACGATCTGGCGATTCCGACGTGGTCGTTTGCTAATTCCGAGGCCAACATGTGGCCGTCGTCCTACTGGTCGTCAATCAACTACTGCACGGCAACAACGCCTTGCCGACGAGCCTGCTATCTGTGTCCGTCGTCCGATTTTCCGAGTTGGGACTTGTTCACTTCGGCGCTGGGAACCAGCCAGTGCTACTTCGATCCGCCGCCGGGTGCCGTCATCATCCGACCCTCAGCAATCGCGCAGTGGAGCGCCATCAAAGGGGAATGGTCCGGTTCGTGCTTCGGATTCGCCGCAACGTCAATCCTGTACTATGACAGCTTGCGCAACGTGTCGGCGGACTTCCCCGGGCACAATTCGGTCAGTTCAGTTCCGCTTGGTGTTGATTCCCGAGAACTGATCAACAAGCTGTATCTCTATCAGTTTGGCCAGGATCAGCAGGCGCATATTAGCTTACAGACCACTGCCTCAAATCCGACGCAGACGCTGCTCGAATGTCGCAGTAGATTCGAGAACGGCACTGTCGACGACCGAGTTCTGATGCTGTTCGACAATTCCGGCAGCGGCGGTCATGCCGTTGTGCCCTACCGATGTTCGCAGGACGGCGGTGATCCGACCACATGGTATATCTATGTGCGTGACAGCAACTTCCCGGGCGACAATACCCGCCAGGTAGTCGTCAACACTTTGACGAACATGTGGTCGTACAGCGGCCTGCCGGGCTGGGGCGGTTCCGGGCGGATGTTTCTGATGGATGCAGCGGAGAACTACCTGGGCCCGCTCATCCTCACCGACACGGCGGCAGCTTCAGCCAACATTCGCTACTATTTTGGCGAGTCTGATAGCGTCAAGATTGCATCTCCGGCCGGCGAAATTGGCCATCTGGGCGACGCGCTCTACGGCAACGTACCGAACGCGAGTCCGATCATTCCCGCGAACGGTCAAAACACTCGCCCCCTCGGGTATGTGTTGCCTTCGGGGCACTGGTATTGCGAGGCGACCGGAGTGACGGACGGCGTTTTCACGGTCGTCGACGGCAACAAACGCGCCTTCTTCCATGGCACTGCCAAGTCGGGGATTATCAGCGCCGCATATGTTCCGATCGGAGTCGTCGGATCGGGAGGAACGCTGACAGTCTACAACAGCCTGACCGGCCCCGCACGCATGTTACCAGAGTCCCTGTACGTACAGGCGATCGCAATTGAACCCGATTCGGAGATCGTTGTTGAGATTGGCGATTTTCAGGTCGCCGCCGGGGATTCGCTCAAGGTGATCTTGAGCGGTGGCAGTTTCGTCGATGTCGAGAATTTCGGCGAAAGCACCAGCTACGACTTGTTCATCGAGATTGTGAACGCCCAGACAGATGCCGTCTTCTACCACCCGGGCATCGCTATCCCCGGGAATAGCGCCCACCGGGTTCGACCCGACTGGCGGCCACAGGGGGACTCGGCTGTCATCCTGATGGACTCCGACCTTGATGGCCAATTTGAAGATTCCGTGCGAGTGGCGAATCTAACTGAGCCGCTTTATCGTTGCGGCGATGCCGATGCGTCCGGCGCCGTTACAATTTCTGACGCCGTTTTCCTGATTAACTACATCTTCGCCGGCGGACCGGGGCCGGTCATGGTATCGGCCGGTGACGCTGACTGCAGCGCGCTAATTAACATCTCCGACGCGGTGTACCTGATCAATTACATCTTTGCCGGCGGGCCGGCGCCGTGCGCGGCGTGTCCGTAAGCTGCCCTTCGGTAAGCCATCCCGCATAGGAAGACGCCAAAGAGGAACGCCCCCGCGTTCCTCTTTGGCGTTGGGACGGCAGCCCGATCACTGCTTCTACAAAAAAATACTGCCTAAATAGATTCACGTTCTCTATATTTGATGGCGATCACGATTACTGCTTACAGATCTGGAGAATGCGATGAATTCACGAGTCCGCTTTCGCTTCGTTTGGGACGCATTGGCGAGCCTGATGCTGCTGGCCCCGGCAACTCACGCCGATGACTGCGGCACAGTGCTGGGCGCAGCCGATATTCAGGCCATCCGAACCCTGCTGGACGATCCGTCATATGAGCTCGCAACGCGCTCGACCGATTTCTACGACCTGCCGATTGCGATGCACATCGTGCGGCAGAGCAACGGCACCGGCGGCATCAGCGCCGCCGAAGTGGCGGCCGCCATCGACAGCGCGAACCTCCTGTTCGCCCCGGCCAATGTCGCGGTGTACGAAATTCAGCCGGTCAATTTCATCGACGAAGACTTCTTCTACTTCAACATGACGGACAACGTCCAGATCGACAGCCTCAGGCGCTACGACCGCGTTCCGAACGCCGTCAACATCTATTGGGTGCCGACGGCGTCCAACTTCCCCTACTGCGGCATATCCTCGTTTCCGGGGTCCGGCGCTGAGCAGGGGATAGTCATGAGCAACAACTGCGGCGGGTTGGCGTCCAATAATACGACGCTGGTGCACGAGATCGGGCATTACTTCGATCTTCTACATACCCACGAGAACTATCTCGGGGCCGAGTGCCCCAGCGGTAGCAACTGCGCAACTACGGGCGATTTGGTCTGCGACACACCGGCCGACCCCAATGTCAGCGGCCATGTGGGGCTGCCGCCGGGCTGTCTCTACGACAATTTCGCCTCGCCGCCCTTTGGCTGCGACGCGACCCCTTACAATCCGCCGGTGGACAATATCATGTCGTATTCGCGCCAGTCGTGCCGTGACAACCTCACGGCGGGGCAGATCGACCGCTTCCGTTATGCCGTGGAACATCTCCGTCCGGAACTGGCCACCATCATCAACGGCGTCCTGATCAGTCCGCTCGCGGTGAACCCGCTGATCGTGCCGCTGGCGACCAAACAGGATTCGGTGATTGTGCTGCAGAACCTCGGCGCCGGCGCGGTGACGTTTGGCGGCGCGACCGCTGTGCTCGGCAACGTGACGATAACCGGCGGGACACCCGCGACCTTGATGCCGAGCGAGTCGGCAGGCGTAACGTTCGAGTATGATGCGCTGGCGCTCACAACGAGTTGTGATCTGGCTGAGATTGTGGATACGATCGTCATTTCGGTCAATGCGCCGACGGTGTGGGAGGTGCGCATCCCGGTGACGGTGAACATCGCGTACGCGGCTGCGGCGCAGAGTTTCAACACGTTTAGCACGTCGTGTTTGAAGTTCAGCGCGCCGAACACACCGGCGCTTGGTGAGCGCGCTTTCGACGCTCTCCGCGATCCCGTCAGTAACGTGCTGTGGGACGGCTCGCTGCTGCTCGGGACCGTCGACGGCGTCGACACGACGGTCTACATGGACGTTTTCGGGCAAAGCGAGTATCTGCCCGTCGATGGATTTGCGGCCGGAGTCGATGCGCACGGCCGCGTGACGCAGACCCTGCGCTTCGTGACGATCGATGCCCGGCTGAGCGGCGAGGTGATTTACCACTTTGGCGGCGACACCGGCACGTCCGACAGTTGCCAGGTCATCGAGATCGAATACCGCGTGCGCAACGAGTGTGACACGGCGCTCCAGGTTGCCGCCGGCATTTTCGCCGATTTCGATATCGACGGCTCCGGCACGAACAACGCCCGCGTAGCGGCGGCCGATCAACTCGTCTTGGTCGAGCAGGGTTCGCACGCGGCCGGTTTCACCAGTCGCATGAGCTGCCCGCAATTGGGCTCGCTGCGAGCGATTTCCAACGCTACCTTGGTTTATCCAAATGCCTCCCTTGTGGACGGCGAGACCTACGCGGAGATGCTGTCGCCCAACAGCGGCGATCTCTTCGGGCAGGACGTATCGGCTCTCATTTCGTTCGGCAGGTTCAATCTGGCCTCCGGGGGCGAGCGGACTCTGCGCGCTGCGCTGATGACGTCCCAACTCGGCATGGCGGGCTTGCAGGCCGCCGCCGCTGCCCTGCGCTCGTCGAACCCGCCCGGGATCTGTTATCTTGAGGTGCCGCAAGTCTTCGGCAAGATTCAGGACGCAATCACGGCCTCCGCCGACGGCGATACGATCGTCATCGCGCCCGGAACCTATGCGGGGCTGGGCAACAAAGACCTCGACTTTCAGGGGAAGAAAATTGTGCTGCGCGGCGCAGCGGGACCGGCGGCGACGGTCATCAACTGTGCCGGATCGGTGGGAAGCCCGAGCCGCGGCTTGCGCTTCGACAATGCCGCGGAAAACAGCAGTGTTCTCATCGAAGGTTTGACCATTAAGAATGGCTATGCTCCGGCCGATGGCCCGAGTTCTCGTCCGAGCGGGGGCGCGGTTATTATCATGAACGGCGCGGCGCCGACTTTCCGTAATTGCCGCTTCGAATCCAATTTCGGCGAGCGCAACGGCGGCGCCATTTCGGTTGAGGCCGGGTCAAATTCGGATATTGAAAGCTGCCTCTTCGTCAATAATTCCGTTTTCGATCCCATGGACAACGAGTACTGGGGAGGAGCGGTCTATCTTGGGTCGGCAACCACGGCACTGATCACCGCTTGCGAATTCACCAACAACTCGGCATTTGCCGGCGGAGCGCTGGCGCTGGACAATACTGCAGCACCTACCATTTCTGATTGCCGATTCATTGGCAACAGCGCCCAGTATGCCGGTGTCGTGATTTGCGACGCTGCGGCCGCCAACTTCGACGGCTGCATATTTGCGGATAATTTTGCGGCCATCGCGGCCGGCGTCGGATATTCCTTCAGCGAGATCACACCCTCGACCTTCACCAATTGCACATTTGTCGGCAACTTCCTGTCGACGCCGAATCCAAATTCGGCCAGCGTGTTCTATGCCCAGGATGCACCGGTGGAAATCTCCCGCTGCATCTTCTATGGCAACACCGGTGATGAAGTCCTCATCTGTGATGGCAGCGGCGCATTCACGGTTGGCTGCAGCGATATGTTCGGCAATGCCGCCGGAAACTGGACCGGCTGCGTGGCCGGACAGGCGGGCGGCAGCGGCAATTTTTCCGCCGATCCGATCTTCTGCAACCTCGCGGGCGACGATTACCGGGTCAGAAGTTCCTCGCCCTGCGCGCCGGCGAACAACTCCTGCGCCGCCTTGATTGGCGCGGGCGCACCGGCCTGCGGCAATACGCCCGCGGGAAGCGATGTGGCGGTCGCGGTGACCGACAGCGTGACGGTGACCTTCGCGACGGTCACCGACGACGGCGAGACTTCAGTGGCTGTTTCCGCGAGCGGCCCGAATCCTCCGGCCGGATTCGAGATTGTTCCGTCGAACCCGGAGGCGTACTACAATCTCACGACGACCGCGCCGTTTGCGGGCGTCATCGAGATCTGCATCAATTACGATTCGGCGCAGGTCGCTCCCGGGAATGAATCCGACTTGAAGCTGTTTCACTACAATGGGTCGAGTTGGGATGACATCACTACCGTGATCGACGAGACCAACAACGTGATCTGCGGGGAGACGACGACATTGTCGCCGTTTATCGTCACGCGGCCGGGCTATATCTGCGGCGATGCCGACGGCACGGCGATTGTGACGATTTCCGACGCTGTTTATCTGATCAGCTACATTTTTGCCGGCGGCCCGGCGCCGAATCCGATGTTGTCCGGCGACTCGGACTGCAGCGGCACGGTCAACATCTCCGACGCCGTGTACCTGATCAATTACATCTTCGCCGGCGGGCCGGCGCCGTGCGCGGCGTGTCCGTAGATTCAAGTGCGCCTTTCCAACACATCCCGGGGCGACCGATCGGTCGCCCCGCGCTTGTTGCGCTGAAAATTCAGTTGTGATTAATGGGCAAGTGCTTATAATGTGGGTATAATCGATCCATAACTGTTAGTTATGCTCACCCGGGCCGGTCGGCCTTGCCGCGACCCCATTCTGAGGAGATTCCATGCGAACCACATTTCCGACAACTTTCCGCCTCGCGCTGATCTTGACTGCGTTTGTCACCGCGGTCGCTGGCGCAGTGCCCAATGTCATCTCCTACCAGGGGCGTCTGACCGATCCCGGCGGCAATCCGCTCGATGGGGTCTATTCTATGACCTTTCGCCTTTACACCGATTCACTGGCCGGGAGCTTGATCTTCACGGAGGTCCTGACGGTTCCAGTCAACTCGGGTCTGTTCTCGGTTGAACTGGGCAACACGGCCACGATTCCATATTCCCTGCCTTATACGGCGACATTCGCCAACATCTATCTCTCGATTCAGATTGGCGTTGAGCCGGAGATGACTCCACGGCGGCGGCTGGTCAGCGCGCCTTTCGCCCTGGCCGTAAACAGCCTGTATGGCGCGGCCGGCGGCAGAATTGGGACTTCGATCTGGGTTTATCCGACTAATCCGTACGACTACGCGATTACAGCTCACGGCGATGAACGCGGCGGCTACTTCAACGCTAGTACGACCGGAACCGACTCGCGCGGGCTCTTCGCTTCCTACTCAGGCGGCACGGCTGATGCCGCGGCAATCGAGGGTTTCTCCAAGCCAGCTGACGGCTGGGGAATCGGAGCGATATTCGAAGGCGGGTTTTACGGCATGATGGGTCAGGTGGTGTCCCCGGTTGGAAGCGACGTTACCCACTACGGTGTCTATGGCACCGTTCCGGGCAATGCTTCGCCGGGCGCCTGGAACTTTGGAGTTTTTGGCGATGCCGGTGGTGGAATCGCCAATTTCGGCGTAAGGGGACACGCTTACCATTCCGGCGTCGCCGGCGCATCGGCCTTTGGCGTCTATGGATCAGCCACTTTCTACGACGGCTACGGCGCCTGGGCCGGCTACTTCGACGGCTGGACGACCTGCAAGGGCACTCTTGAGGTGCAGGGCACGCTGACGAAATCAGCGGGGTCGTTTCGCATCGACCACCCACTTGATCCGGAGAACAAGTTTCTCCAGCACAGCTTTGTTGAGTCACCCGACATGAAGAATATCTACGACGGCGTGGTGACGACTGATGTCAACGGTGACGCCACGGTCACGATGCCGGAATGGTTCACGGCGCTGAACCGCGACTTCCGCTACCAGTTGACCGTCATCGGCCAGTTCGCCCAAGCAATCGTCTCAGAGAAACTCGACGGCAATCGCTTCTCGATCAAGACGGACAAACCCAAGGTCGAGGTCTCGTGGCAGGTGACGGGAATCCGGCAGGATGCCTACGCCAACGCGCATCGCATCGCGGTGGAAGTCGACAAGGACCCGAAACAGGTCGGGCTCTACATTGACCCGGCGGCATTTGGCCAAGCGCCCGATCGGCAGCTTCACTACTGGATAACCAAGACCGTGGAAGACGCGCGGCAGGCGGATGCGGTGCGCCAAAAGACAATCGACGAAAGTCGCCGTGCCCTGGCACCGGCTGGTGAAGGTGAGCAGAAGCGATAGACTGATGCTGGCGAGGAATTGAGCCAAGTGAAGAGCATCGTCCCACACCGTCAGTCTGAGAACTACATCTTCGCCGGCGGGCCGGCGCCGTGCGCGGGGTGTCCGTAAGCAGCTAAATCAGCTTAGTCAATGGGCAGAAACACAACAGCCGCCGGGATCGCTCCGGGCGGCTGTGCTATTCCTGCTCCTTGGAATCTTTGCGGTTCGGATGCGCTCTGCCTACCCGAAAACATCCTTGTTCGTGTCGATTTCGTATTTCTTGATTTTTTCAAAAAGGGTCGTGTAGTCGATCTGCAAAATATCCGCGGTCTTGCGTTTGTTACCGCGCGTCTGGTTGAGCACGCGGATAATCATCGCGCGCTCGGCCTGCATCTGCGCCATCTGGCCGACTTCTTTCAAGCCCGCGCCTTCGCGCAGGCGCACATCCTCCGAGGTCGAGAGGCGGATCGCAAGATGCTCCGGCTTGATCTTCTTCCCTTCCGCCAAAATAATCGCCCGCTCAACAGTGTTCTCCAGTTCGCGGACGTTGCCGGGCCAGTGGTAGCGTTCAAGAATCTGCAGGGCTTCGCGCGAGAGGGTCTTTTCGCCCTTCTTCATCTGCCGCCAGTACTTGTTGATGAAGTAACTGGCGAGCGGGACGATATCCTCGCGGCGTTCGCGCAGCGGCGGGATGTGAATCGGGAAAACCGAGAGGCGGTAGAACAGATCCTCGCGGAAGCGCTTCTTGGCGATCGCCTCCTGCAGGTTCATGTTGGTCGCGGTGATGATGCGGACATCGACCTTGATCGGCTTGGTGCCGCCGAGGCGCTCGAAGGTCTGTTCCTGCAGAACGCGCAGGAGCTTGGCCTGCAACGAGAATTCGAGGTCGCCGATTTCATCGAGGAAGATCGTACCGCCGGAAGCGATTTCGAATTTGCCCATTTTACGGGCGTGGGACGAGGTGAAAGCGCCCTTCTCCGAGCCGAACAGCTCGTTTTCCAGCAGTTCGCCCGGAATCGCCGCGCAGTTGATGGTGATATACGGCTTGGTCTTGCGCGACGAGAGCGAATGAATCGCCCGCGCAAACAGCTCCTTGCCGGTGCCCGATTCGCCGGTGAGCAGGATGGTCGTATCGGAGGAGGCCACTTTCTGCACCAGCCGCATCACTTCGATCATTTTTTCGCTGGTGCCGATGATGTCGGTGAAGCCGAGCGATTCAGCGAGTTCTTCGCGCAGGAGATTATTCTCGGCGACCAGCCGCTGGTTCTCCAGCGCGCGCTCGACGATCATCCGCAGATGGCCGGTGTCGAACGGCTTTTGCAGGAAGTCGAACGCCCCCTTCTTCATCGCTTCGACCGCCGTTTCGATCGTGCCGTAGGCGGTCATGACAATGACCGCCGAATCCGGGTCGACTTGCCGCACCTGCGACAGGACGTCCATGCCGGAGATATCGGGCATGCGCAGGTCGGTCAGGATGACGTCGAAATGCTTTTCCTTGGAGCGCGCGACGCCGACATCACCGGTCTCGGCAGTCTCGACGTCGTAGCCGTCGGCCGCCAGCGAGGCCTTCAGCATTTCGCGCATACTGTCTTTGTCGTCGATAACGAGTATGTTGGACACGGCAGTTCCTTGCAATAGTCGGCCGCGCGGCCGGTGAACACCCTCTTCTCGATTATCGGCAGGCGGGAGGTTTCCTTAAGTGGGTGAAACGTATTCGGATAGCGCTAAATCAGGGCTTGCAGTTGCGGCAGGGCGAATAGCAGTCGTTCAGGAACTCCTCGCGCGTCGAGCGCTTGACCAGATGCTTCATCTCCCCGCTTTCAACGGCGTTACACGAAGGCCGGTGGAAGCGCCGCCGCTCGGTATTGCCAAAGTACACGCTTTCCGGCAGCTCCGGCGTCAGCGACCAGATGCCGGCTTTTTCCCGCAGGGCGGCCCGCTGGGCGGCGCAGAGTTCCTGGAAGGCTGCGCTCGCCAGTTGACCCTCGAAGAAGTAGGCCGTCGCCAGGCCGTCTTCGAGCAGGCGTTCGTTGACGAAGATCGAGTCGGCGAAGACAAACGCCAGCATACGCTGGTAGCGATCCATCTTCTCTTTGCCGAATTCGTAGCGGATTTGGGCGGCTGAAGTCAGCAGACGTTCAAGTTCTACTTCAGCCTCTTTGGCGAACGGCTGCCCTTTCTCCGGCGTGTCGATGCCCAGAAGTCGAACAGTGTTTCCGTCTGAATCGGTGAAGGTGTCGCCGTCGAGGACTTTGACGACCGGCGCGCGGGTTTCGGGCGCAATCACCGGATCGGGTTTGCGCGCGATCTCGCGGACCAGAAGCAGGATGATCGCCAGTAGGATGATCCCGAAGATGTGGGAAAAACGGATTTTGCCGCCCGAGCGCCTTTTGCTCAATACGAATCGCCCCGCAACCTTTCGCGCAGATGCCGCATCTCCTCGGTGTCGCGGCCGAATTCCTCGGCCTCGGCGAGGTGATGCCGGGACTTGGTCAGATCTTCCTTTTCGAAATAGATTTCCGCCGCCACGATGTGGGCGGGCTGATGCGACGGATTCAGGCGAATCGCCGTGTCGATCGCTTCGGAGGCTTTCTCCAGCCGATCGAGGATCAGGTAATACTCCGCCAGCACAATCAGCGGCTCAGGATAGGAGGCATCGAGTTCCTGGGCCCGACGGATCAATTGCAGCAAGCGCTCGTCATCCTCGGTGTCGGTCGACTTGATCCGCTCGAGGTAGGCATAAGCGAGCCCGATCAGATAGCCGGGATCGTACGGGTTCTTGCGAATTGCCTTGAGAAATTCCGCCTCGGCCTCATCGAGGCGGTCCTGCATCAGGTAGACCCAGCCGAGGGCGAAGTTGACCTGCGAGCTGCCGGGATTGTAGCGGAAGGCGCGGCGGACGTGTTCCTCCGCGCGAGCGTATTGCTGCGTTTCCTTGAAGGCGTAAGCGATTCCCATCTGCATCTCGAAGTCGTCAGGGTTATTGTCGAGCGACTCCTCGAACGACTGGATCGCCAGCGGATAGTTGCCTTTCGAGAGGAAGAACTCCGCGCGCTGGCGCGGATCGGATTCCAACTCCATCGTCATGTGCAGGAGCGCGTGAAATTCGCGCTTGTCGTAGTCGATTTCCAGGCCGCGGGCGAAGGCGGCCCGCGCCGCCTCAAACTGACCGCTCTCCAACCGGCACTGCCCCAATCCCAGCAGCGCGCGATGGCTGTACTCGCGCCGCTCGGTCAGGTCGCACTCGACGGCGCGGTCGAAATGTCGGGCAGCCTCGTCGTAAAACGACATGGCCAACAGCGTCGTGCCCATCTCGGTCAGGTACTTGGCGGAATCGGGGAATTCCTGCAGGCTGTTTTCCAGCTCGTGCCGGCTTGATTTCATCCGGCCCGAGCGCTGATAAACCAGCGAGCGGTGGTAGTGGGCCTCCGGCGCCTCGGGGAATTCCCAGCGCAGGAAGGCTTCGCTCGGATTGCGGCGGATGTAGTTGTTGTATTCCTCGGCGGAGTTGAACTTCATCGTCTGGCTGACCCGCCGATGCAGGATTTTCGTGATGGAGCTGTTCCGGGAGATGATGCGGTCGGTCTCGCGCAAGACCGTGTCGTAGTCGCCGGCTTCGAGCGCCGAACTGATCGAGACGAACGACGCCTGCGGGTCGCCGGCGCGCTTGATGCGGCGCACGACGGCGCGCAAGAACTCACGGACTTGTTCGATCATACGCGACTAATGTACGGCGGAATCGGATACCGTCAAGACTAAAACTGGTTAGTATTATTGATACTATCAAGTTCTCATGCCCTCAATCGGCGTTTATAGTCGGGAACTATCCTGCAAGCTGTTGGTACGCTTGAGATCGATTGAATCTGCAGGAAAATCGCGGCTTGGCCGCAACGTCGCGGCCCGGCCGAAGTTATTTCCCGGGGCCGTCAACCTGACTTCTTTTACTATTATTAATACTATATTCAGACGAATCCGGCCCCCGTGTAGTGGCGGCCTCGGACGATTCCGACCAGCGCTGGCGACTATCGAGTCGAGGTTAAGTGCCGATGAAACAGTCAATTGCCGCGGATTTGGCGGTCGGCGCGGCTGTGGGCGTTGCTCTTGACGGGGAGAGATCATCGTCGGGATGTGTAGTATTATTGATACTATATTCTCCGGGGTGTCGCGAAATCGCCGCGAAAATCGCGGTTGAATCGGGCTATGGCGACGAGTTCTCTGCTGTGGGAGCCCGCGGTTCGGGAACGGCGGCTTCGGTGGGCACGGTCGAGGATGCCGGCGGGCGCTTTTCTGGCTTTTGACGGGGCTGTCACGTCCTTTATGGAGGTGACTCCGGTTGGACGCCTTCCGCGCCTGGTTCCAGGGTCTGGGGCCGAGTGGCCGGGCGTCGGCGGGCTGTACCGGCTGGTGATGTCCGATTTCGTTGGAAATGAAGCTGTTATCACGGGAGTTTTCCGCCGGAAAAGGGCAAAAATTCCCTTGACATTTCCGCCCCCAAGCGTAGATTGGTGCCGGTTGGTTGAACGTTTTGATGTACCTACCGTACATTACTCTCAGCAAAATCAGCACGTTTTCCGGTTAACGACAGCGTTAACAGCACAAGCCTCTTGCACCAAGCAAACACATGTCGATGCGATTTTTGTTACACAGAATCGTGATCGCCGTGAACTGCGTCCTCCTATTCTCTCTTATCACCAAATCCTCATTCGCTTTACTTGTCGCAACTACTAACTGATGAAGCAAGACGCAGTCTTGAGGAGGTGTGATCGCTTCGGGCGGTTCACAGTCGATATCGTAGTTAAGAAGACAATTACTGTGTACGACCTTACGCGGGGAAACTAAAGCGATACTCGGAAGTACCGAAGTTATTAGCAGAGGTGACCCCAATCTCCAAGATTAGGAATCCTTGAGACAAGTAGTTGGCCGGTTGACCCGACAACCCTAGACAAGTTTACGGGTCGCTCCAACTCCCAGGTCTCGGTCAGACTGCTGCAGGCTGCATGATCTGCTGCAACTGCCGGGGACTTAGGTTGGTGTCTTCGCAGCCCGCGCTGCGCTGGTCGAACTACCAACGTATTTTCCTAACTGTGTAAGGAGGAAGTACATGTTCAAAAGACTTTTGCTGGTCGTGCTGACACTGGCCCTAATCGTGGGTCTTTGCAGCATGGCTTTTGCAACCAAGGATCCGAGTTCCTATAAAGTTGGCACCTATACGATCGGCGTGCCAGGATCGGGCCGCGCGCTTCACCAGCCGCAGCCGATTCACCCGCCGACGACTCCGTATTCAAACGGCATTGCTCAACCGCTGCCGAATCCCCAACAGCCTGCTCCCCGCTCAGCCGCAGCAACCTGCGACTGGCAGTTCCAGTACGGCACCATTAGTTACTACTTTAATGGTTCGGCTGGTTTTGGACAGGCGGTGCGGTGGACTCAGACCAACGCGGCTGAGACTTGCTCGCTGAAGACGATCAGTCTGACGATCTACGGCGCGGCCAGCACCTTCGGTGCGTCCGCCGGTGTGACCGTCTACGTATGGGCCGACGATGGAACCGGACTCCCTGGTGCCGTCATTTACTCCGTTAACGTTCCGCATGCGAGCATCCTGTTCTATCCGACTCCGACGGATGTTGATGTCTCGTCTGCGAATCTCGTGTTTTCGGGTGTGGGCGAGTACCACACCGGTTTTATTCCGAACAGCTCGCTCGATACCTATGCCTGCCTGATGGACAACGGCGACGGCGGCGCGAATGCGTCCACCAGTCTCTACATTGTCGGCTCCGGCTGGTTTGGTAACGGTGGCGTGTTCGTGAGCGGTGATATCAACTGGGTGCAGGACATCTACACTTGCTGCTACGTGGCAGGTGACCCGGGTGACTGCACGACTCAGTTGTGGCACTGCGATCCTATGTATCGTTGGCCCGGTTTCTGGGCTGCCGAGCGCTTTACGGCGGCGGGCGAATGCACCTTGAAGACTGCCACCGTGATGATTTCGTCCTTTGGCACTGCCGGCTACACCGGCGGCATCGATGTCATGGTCTATCAGGATAACGGCGGTCTTCCCGGCGCGATTCTTGGTAGCGTCCATGTCCCGCATGCTTCGATTGCCTTCTCGCCACTGATGACCACCGTTGATGTTTCGTCGTTGGGCCTCGTGTTCAACAACGAGGACTTCCATGTTGGTTATCGTCCGACCAATCCGGCTGAAGACTATCAACCGGTTGGTGATGATGGCGAAGTCCCGGCATCCTGCCCCGAGGCGGGTGTGCTGCGCGGTTCCGCGTCGCTTGACGACGGCGCCTCCTGGGACTACATGGCGAACATCGACGTCGGCTACGACGATAACTGGATGTTCGAAGTCGAACTTTGCTGCGCCGTGGTTGTCAATCTTTGCGACAACCTGAACTATGCCGGTGCGCCGTTCTACTACTGGACGGAGCCGGACGTTTACGGCGATCAGTTCCGCAATATGCGGTTCACCAACGTCGACTGGTGCACGCTGAAGACCATCAACCTGAACTTCTACGGTCCGGGTTCGGTGGGCGCTCCGGGTGCCCAGGTTTACATTTGGAATTCGGACGGCCAGTTCCCGACCTCCGTGATCACGACCTACGTTGTGAACCCGGTTGTCGATTACTTCCCGACCCCGACCTCCATCGACGTGTCGGCGGCGAACATTTTGTTGGCCGGTGACTACCATGTCGGTTACTCCACCATTTTGAATGCTCCGACCGACGTGTTGGCGATTCTCTCGGACGACGGCCTCAGTGGCTCGCTGCGTTCGAGTGAATTCTATTCGGGTTCGTGGTGGCTGATGCAGAGCAGCTGGGGTGTCGACGTCAACTTCTTGATTGACATCGACCGCTGCTGCACGCCTCCGGGCTACTGCCCGATCTTCTGCGACCCGACCGACCAATGGCCGACTTTCTCGCACGACTATGCTCGTACGGGTCAGTCGCACCTGACGCTCGGCGACCTTTGCGGTATCGTGAAGGCCTGGCAGTATGACGGCCCCGTGGCTGTTAACGGCCTCAACTTCACGCAGCCGTTGATTTACGACGATTTGGTCTATGCGGCTTACAACGATCGCGTTGTGGCTGTGGATCTGCTGACCGGCGCATTGGTGTGGGACACGAAGGTCATTCCGGCCTACGCGACCGTCATCACCAACTCGCTGCGTTGCCAGATGAGTATTGACCCGACCGGCCTGTACTTCGGTACTGGCGCACTGCGCGGAATGGCGAAAGCCGATCTGGCGACCGGTGCGTTGATCTGGGCCCGCGGCGTCGGCGTCGGCAACCCGCTTCCGGGTACGCCGGGCCAGACCCGCTTCGCCGGCTCGGTCATCGTCGGTAATGAAGTGTACTTCGGTTGCGAAAACAGCCAGATTTACGCTCTCAATGCGACGACCGGTGCCGACCTGTATTCGGCTCAGCTCTACACCGATGCTGCCAATACGGTTAAGGGCAGCATTTACGGTCCGGCGACCACCGACGGCAACGACCTGTTCTTCGGGTTGACTGCCAACCTGCTGGGCGCGACCAACGGCCTTGGCGCCGTGATTTCGATCAGCTACGGTGGTTCGTTCACGCAGAACTGGAAGTTCATCAGCCCGTTCCAGGCCGTCCTGTTTGAGAACTTTGCGGCAGGTTCGTCTTACCGTTGCAACAACCTGTTCGTGCATGCCTCGTTTGCCTTCGGCAACCAGGGCGACTATTCCGGTTACCGTCAGAACTTGGATCCCGCGACCGGTGTACCGATCTGGGGTTCATACTTCCTGATGGGCCAGAATATCTTCTGCCCGCCGGCGGTCGGCAACGAAGCGGTGTTCTTCCCGAACATCAATAACGGTTTCGCCAGCCCGAATGCCGGCACCCGCGGCGTCCGCGCCGTCAACTTTGCGAACAGCACGGTGTGGGTGAACTCGGCGACTGACGCGGCGAACAACAACATCTTCAATTCCCCGGCCACCACGTGCGATCAGTACGTGATGTACGGTGGTTATGACCTGATCGGTTATGACTACTTCTGGGGTATTTTTGATGCGGCCACCGGCGCGCAGTTGATCAACTACGTCGTCAGCGGCAACATCATGGGCACGGCGATCGCCAGCGGCTCGGACGGCAATGACTACATCGTCACCGCCATCCGCAACGCGAACGATGCCCTGTCCGGCCGCCTGTTGTGCTTCACGAACGGCGGTCCGCGTCCGCGTCTGAGCATCCCTGAAGCGTTGGTCGTGTTCCCGGGTACGAATACCTCGGAAGCTTCCCCGGTTCAGAGAACCGACGACGACGCCGTCGCCAACACGGGTTGCGCGACGTTGAACGTAACTGCGACTCTTGAAGCCGGCGCTCCGCCGACGGCTCGTCGTCAGATCACCGATGTGCATCCGGCCCTGGCCAGCGCGGCGCAGAACCTCGCGGCCAACCTGGTGGACTACTCGGTTGAATCGATGATGGGACGCGTGGGACGGTCACTGCCGACCAAGGGTGCTTCGATGTTTGAAGTCACGGCTGATGGCGAGACGATCGAAAAAGCGATTGTCAACGTGAAGCCGGCGATGGCGAACTCGGAGCGACTGGCCCCGCCGTCATGGGTTAGCTGGATCCTGCCGCTTTCGGGTGGCGCGTCCGTTAACTTCATGGTCGCTGGTGGCAGTGCGCAGGACTTCACCTTTGAGTTCGATCGCAGCGGAATGAACTTCCTTGCCCCGAACTACTACTATGTGTTAATCGACTCGGATGATCCGGACTACTTCGTTGAGCAGTCTCCGCAGCCGAGCCCGCAGGCCGTAATTGAGTACCAGATCGCGTACGAGTATTGTGCGAAAGACACGAGCCGTATCGACTTTGGTACTGCCGGTTCGGCCTGGGCCACCAACTATGGCGCCCTCGGCGACGGCAACGTCAACTTCGAATTCACTCTGGATTCGAGCTCGGACGGCGCTTACGCGTACGAAGGCACCATGTACTTCATGACGTCGATGGACGACGCCGCCTGGAACGTGTTTGGCGGTTTTGAAGCGCAATACCTGTACCCGTTCTATGTTGGCCCGTTCGTCAACGGTGATTGCGGTGGTTGCGATATCGGCGTTGCTCTCCCTGTCGAATACACAACTGACAACGGTGCGACCTACGCACCGACCGTCGGTGACATCTGCACCTTCGCGATGATTGACTCGCTGCAGGGTCTCCTTAACGCTCATCAGGCTGGTCCGTCGATCGGCTTGTTGATCGATACGCGCGAAATCGGCACCTACGGCGCCGACTTCGCTGACTTTGCGTTGTTCGTCGTCGATATTAACGAACGTAATGGCAACCCGATCAGCGGGCTGTATTACGGCTCCTTCATGGATTGGGACATTGGCACCGATGCCGGCGCCGGTGATGCGGCGAAGGGTTACGTCTACCAGATCGATGGCGTGGAAGCGCGCGGCTTTATCGGCCTCCCGCTTGCCGGTTCGTACTGGCCGGACGGCACCAAGACCGACCCGATGTACAATGCTCACATCCTTGAGAACTCGCTCGTTGTGTATCCGACCGCTCCGTGCTCCGATTGCTTACCGGATTCGCTGTATGCATTCGTGGATGGCGTGGCGGAAGACGCTGTGGTCGTCATGCCCGACGGCACCGGCCCGGATAAGTCGACCTTGGCGACCTTTGGTAAGGCGAACATCGCCGCCAGCGGCACCAAGACCTACGGCTTCGCGATTTACGGTCTGGACAATACGGCCGACCCGAATGGCGACACCGAAGCAATGGCGAAGTTCATCAACAAGTACGCCGGTTTCGCTCGCGGTGACGTGAACGACGACGACTTGATTGATCTGCGCGACCTGGTGAAGCTGAGCAACTATGTTGCCTCCGGCACCTTTGGTCCGACGCCGTTCAAGCACCTTGGCGATGTCAATAACGACGGTGTGATTGACTCCGCTGACTGCGCTTACCTGGCTGCGTACTACTTCACCGGTGGTGCTCCGCCGCAGAGCGCGTTCATGTTCTAATTCTGACAGTCATCTGTTAGGATAGATCGCAGGGGTCTCGGTAACGAGACCCCTGTTTTTATTTGCGTCCGGCGCGGCCGGTCTCCGGTCACGCTTGGGTTGCGGCTGGAACTGCCGACCTCTATAATGTGTTGAAGAGTAAGATATGCCGGTAAATGTCGCCGAATCCGTGGTCAACGAGATCATCAGCCTGGTCGGGCGCTATGTTGCGGTCGACGGCTACTACACGCGCCGCAACGAGGTGAACATTCGCGCCTCACTCGACGCGGCAATTGCCGACTGGAAACCGCAATTGGCGCGCGAGCTGGCCGGGCGTGGGTATGCACTGAGCTCGCATATCAATGGCCAGTCTGCGCACCTGCAGGTCTATCCGGCGGGCCGGCAGATCCCGTGGCTGAACATCCTCCTGTTCATGCTGACGGCGGCATCGGTGGCGATTGTGCCGGGGCTATTGACGGACGGCGTGCGCATCTTCAACGAAACCGGGGTGTTCCTGCACTGGCAGAAATTCTCGATACCGCTTCTTTCGATCCTACTGTTTCACGAATTCGGGCATTACCTGGCGGCCCGACGGCGCGGCATTCGCGTGTCGCTGCCGTACTTCCTGCCCGCGCCGACGTTGATCGGTACGTTTGGCGCCTTTATCAAATCGAACTCACCGTTTCCCTCGCGCCGCGATTTGATGGAAGTTGGCGCCTACGGCCCGATTGCCGGATTCGTGGTGGCGGTGATCACGTTGGCGATCGGATTGGCGGACGTCACCTACCGCCTGACGCCGCCCGAGCTGCAGGCGGGCATGCTGGTGGAACCGCTGATCATGCGCGTTCTGGAGGGGCTGATCTGGACTCATGTCTCGCCGGAGGGCTACAACATCTTCCTGCAGGACAATCCGATGCTGTTCGCGGCGTGGGTCGGCATGATCGTGACGGCGCTCAATCTGCTGCCGGTCGGGCAACTGGACGGCGGGCATATCATCTATTCGCTCTCGCCGCGCCTGCACTATTGGATTTCGCGGCTGATGTTCCTGGCGATGATCGGCCTCGGTTTTATGTGGGAGGGCTGGTGGATCTGGGCCGGGCTGGTGTTCTTCGTGATCCGCTTCGGTCATCCGCCGACGCTGAATGACTACGAGCCGATCGACCGCCGTACACGCTGGGTGGGAATCACCGCGCTGGCGATCTTCGTGCTGACCTTCTCGCCGATTCCGTTTTAAGATTGATTGCTAAGTCGTGGGGGACGCCGCCGGTTGCTGGTCAAGATCGACGACGAAATTGTAGATCGTGTCGAGTTTCTCGCGGCTCTTCTGAATTGCCTCAATAAAGATATCGACGACTTGCGGGTCGAATTGCCGGCCGGCAAAATCCTTCAGCTCCTGCACCGCCGCCTCGATGCTCTTGCCGCGGCGATAAGGGCGATCGGTGACGATCGCATCAAACGTGTCGGCGACAGCCAGAATCCGGCCTTCGATCGGAATATCTTCCGCCTTCTGCCCCAGAGGGTACCCGGAGCCGTCCCATTGCTCGTGGTGCGAGGTGATATACGGCAGGCACGGCTTGAGGAACGGGATGCCTTCGATCATGCGCGCGCCGACTTCGGTATGGCGCTGCATGATCACGCGCTCCTGATCGGTGAGCCGGCCCGGCTTGTTGAGGATCGAATCGGGCACGCCGATCTTGCCGATATCGTGCAGCGAGCAGCCCATCGTCAAAGTGAAGATCCGCTCATCATCCCACTCCAATTCCTTGGCGATCAGCTCGGCCAGATAGGTGACGCGCACGGTATGGCCGGAAGTGTAGCGATCGCGCGCTTCCACGGCGTTGGCCAGCGCAATGATGGTCGACAGGTAGGCCTTTTCCAGATCATCGTAGAGTTTCGAATTGGAAATGGCATACGCCGCTTTGGAGGCGATCACCTTGAGGCACTGCAGCTCCCCGGTTGAGAATTCGCGATAGAGGCTGTTGCGGGCGATATTGAGCAAGCCCAGCACGCGCCCCCGCACCAGCAGCGGGCACGACAACAGCGACTCCACACGCGCCTGATTGGCGGCATCGTGGACCGCCGGGTTCTCGAAGTAGATATTTTCAATCTCGATTACTCGTGATTCGGAGGCCGCCTGCGAATGGCGCGTCTTCCCTTCGAGGAACGGCCGATCAACGGCAACGTCGGGCACGGTTTGGATGGCCTGCAGGATATACTTCGTCGCCAGTGTCGGTTCGTAGAATAGGATCGAAGCGCCGTCGGCGTTGAATTCCTTAATCGTGAGGCGCAGGACCTGATTGAGCGCCGAGCCGAGGTGAATCGTCGAGCCCATCGCCTCGGCAATCTTGAAGAGTGCGAGCTGCTCCTTGAGGTGGATATTTTCGCGCGCCAGCATCTGCTTGCGCAAACCGCGCTCGATCGTCGCCAGCAGGTTGTCGAGCTTGAACGGCTTGACGATGTAATCGTAGGCACCGTGCTTGAGGGCATCGATGGCGTTTTCCATAGTGGGGTAACCGGTCATCAGCACGACGATCGTGTCCTCGGAGCGTTCGAGCGCAGCCTCGATCATCTGCATGCCGGAGTAGTCGCCCATCATCAGGTCGGTAAGCACCAGGTCGAACTGGCTCGACTTCAGCAGCGCCAGAGCCCGGGCCGGGTCGCTTTCGGCGATGACCCGAAAGCCGTCGTGCACCTGGATCATCTCTTTGACGACATCGCAGACGATCGGTTCGTCGTCGATGACGAGTACTCTGTGCTTATGAATCATGTCCCTCTGATGTTCTCGGCCTTAGTCCCCGAATCGGTAAGTAGTGACGAATATGCGCTTTCTTCGTGCGTTGTTCTCCAGAAGTATCGTCCGCTTTTCCGCTGCGCATAACTGTTTCGCCTGTGCAAATGTTGGCTGATCGCGGCCGATGTGCGAATTTCATGCATACCAACTTGACACAGGCGCCGATATTATTAATAGTAAGTTCTATGAGTATCACGCGCACCGACCTGATCATCCTGTCGTTTCTGTCGGAACAGCCGGCGCATGGCTGGGAAATTGACCGCCGCCTCGTCGAGATTGGCGCCGACTTGTGGGCTGAGTATTCGCGGCCGAATCTCTATTACGCGCTACGCAAGCTTGAGCGGGCGGGACTGATTGAGCGGATCAAGAGCGCCGATCACGCGCTGCGCAAACCGTACCGCGTCACCGGTAAAGGAACGGCCGCGCTGCGCGAGCAGGCGAACCTGGAACAAATGTTCCAAAGCAGAACCTACTTCGATTTCGACCTGTTCCTGGGATTTGCCGCGCAACTGCAGACGAAGGAGATTTCGTTTCAGGCGCTGCTGGAGCGGCGGCAGGAGGATTTGGAGCGCGAACTCGACCGCGCGCAAGAGCTGTGGCAGAAGTCCGAAATGGCGCCGCGGTTCCCCTTCGGACGGCTCGCTGCGATGCGACACCGGATCAAGTTTCTGAAGTCGGAACTGGATTTCCTCAAGTGGCTCGCGAAGAATGTTCCGGATGACTGGGAATCACTAAAGTAACATCCCCGCACTTCATTTCACGGCGTGCTTGCTGGCGCCGGCAGCTTTGTCTTCCAGTTCTTCGATGTATTTCGACGCCGCCATGGCCGCAGTGGTGGCATCGCCGACGGCGTTCGTGACCTGCCGCACCAGTTGGTGACGCACATCGCCGCAGGCGAAGAGCCCCTTGATCGACGTCTCCATGTTTTCGTTGGTAAAGATATAGCCGTTTTCGTCTTTGGCGAGCGGTTCGCGCGTCAAGCTGGAATTCGGCACAAACCCGATAAACACGAAGATCGCGCCGCAATCGACGCGCTGCACCGCGCCAGTTTTGACGTTGCGCACCATGACGTGTGTTACTTTGCCGTTGCCGTTGATCGTTTCGACCGTGGAGTCCCAGATAAACTCCAGCTTTGGATTGCGAAATGCCCGTTCCTGAATGATTTTCTGCGCCCGCAGCTTGTCGCGCCGATGGATCAGGATCACCTTGGAGCCGTACTTGGTGAGGAAGATTCCCTCCTCCACCGCGGCATCACCGCCGCCGACGACGACAATCACCTGATTCTTGAAAAAAGCGCCGTCGCAGATAGCGCAGTAGGACACCCCTTTACCGGCGAATTCGAGTTCGCCGGGGACGTTCAGTTTATTAGGCGAGCCGCCGGTCGCCAGAATCACGGCTTTGCTTGTCAGATTCGCTTCACCCGTCTTGATGTGAAAGACATCTCCATCCTTGTGGATCTCCTCCACGGTATCGCTGATGATCTCCAAACCGAACTTGCGCGCGTGCGACTCGAATTTCGCCGCCAGTTCGGCGCCGGAAATATGCTCGAAGCCGGGATAGTCTTCGACCTCGGCAGTGTTGGCAATCTGGCCGCCGGCGAGATATTTCTCGATCGACAGCGTCTTCAAGTTGGCGCGGGCACCATAGAGTCCGGCCGTCAGTCCGGCGGGACCGCCGCCAATGATGATGATATCGTAGTCAGTTGTCATGCGTCTTCTGTCGCCTCACAAGAGTTGTCCACTTCGTCGCCAGCCCCATAGATCCGCCATGATATTGAATGGCGCTGGAATCAAAAGGTTCCCACGCTACCAGTCAATGGCTTTCTGTGCCAGAATGCCCTGCTGGAACGGGTGTTTGATTTCGCGCATCTCGGTAACCAGATCGGCAAGTTCGATCAGCTCCGGCTTGGCATTGCGGCCAGTGACGACCACGTGGAGCAGCGGCGGTTTCTCCTTCAGCAGTGTCAGGACATCGTCGAGCCCAATCAAACCGAGGTCGACGGCCACGTTCAATTCATCCAAGATGACGATATCGTACTTGCCGGAATGCATGATTTCGCGCGCGGTATCTAATCCGGCCTTGGCTGCCGCCACGTGGACTGCTCGGTCTTTGTTGTCATCGATGATACCGACAAAGCCTTCGCCCACTTGCTCCATTTCCACGAAATCCGCGAGCAGTTTGATCCCCTTCAACTCCCCATATTTCCAACTACCCTTGACGAATTGCAGAATTCTGATCTTCTTTTTGTATCCGGCGGCTCGGATGCACATCCCGAGAGCAGCGGTAGTCTTTCCCTTCCCATTGCCGGTATAGACGATAATTAAACCCTTGTTCTCTCCTTCTTTTCCTGTCAACAATTCCTCCAGACCAAGCCCGCCTGGAAATCTACTCGCTTCGGCGGCATTTGTAAAGCATTTACTGGCAAGCACTAAGAGAAATATGGGGAGTGCCGGCGCGAGATTTCGCGACCGAACAAATGTGAAAAAAATCACTAAATAATAGTTGACACAAATTATAGGAATTTTTATGTTGAGCCCAGCGATGTATTTGGCGAAAAATACAATGTAGAGAAGGTTTGAACTGCGGAAGCCGGCGAGCGTCGACATACTGAAACGATTCTTGTGAATTATTTCACATCTTTGTCGGCGCGCACTGACGCTTGCCGCACGCGATTGCGTCTCTAATGCAGGGAAAGAGGTATCGCCATGCAGTTCACAAAAGCTGAAGAATATGGAATCTTCGGCATCATGTATCTGGCCGCTCAACCACCCGGCCGTATTACGCCGCTGTCGGAAATCTCGGAAAATCAGAAGGTGCCGGAGAAGTTCCTGGCCAAGATTTTCCAGTCGCTCTCGCGCTCCGGCCTGATTCGCTCACACCGGGGAGTCAAGGGCGGATTTACGCTGGGCAAAGCACCCGAAGAAATCACGATCAAGGAAGTCGTTGAAAGCATTCAGGGACCCTATTTCATCTCTAAGTGCCTCACGGAACCGATCGATGGGCAATCTCCGGCGATGCTGAGCCTGCGCAAACTGCTTGAGGAAGCGCAAGGCAAGCTACTTCGTGTGTTCTCCGAGCACACCATCAAAGATCTGACCGATTGGCAGGACTAAATCCGAAATCGGTTCTTGTCGAGAGTTAAATTGTCTATTTAATATGGATTAGCCATGTCGATAAAGCCCGACCACTGGATTAGCCGAATGGCCAGGTCACACAAGATGATCGAGCCGTTCGCCCACAAGCAAGTCGCCAAGCGGGTGATCTCGTTCGGCGTCTCGGCCTACGGCTACGACATGCGGCTCTCCGACGAATTTCAGGTCTATACTCCCGTTCACGCGGCGGTGATCGATCCGAAGGACCACTCCGCCGATGATTTCGTTGCGATGAAGCAATCGACAATCAAAATACCGCCGAATTCGTTTGTGCTGGCACGCAGCCTGGAGTACTTCCGTATTCCCCGCGACGTCCTCGCGATCTGTTTCGGCAAGTCGACCTATGCCCGTTGCGGTGTGATCGTGAACGTCACGCCGCTGGAGCCGGAGTGGGAAGGGTTCGTGACCATTTCGATCTCGAACACGGCCCCGCTGCCGGTCAAGCTCTATGCCAACGAAGGCATCGCACAGGTGCTGTTTCTGGGCGCGGACGAAATCTGCCGCGTCTCCTATGCCGACAAGAAGGGGAAGTATCAGGCGCAGCAGGCGATCACGAACGCGCGCGTCAAACGATAGGCAGAGCCGGCGCCATGTTCCAATTGATGATTAGCGTTGACGTCGGGAGACGTCCACTTAAGAAAGGATCAGGTGATCTTTGATGATACACGGACACGAAACTGATAACAAGGCCGCTCAGACACCCGCCGGGGCGAAAGCGGCGAAGCGGCGCATGGTCTCGATTGACGGCAACACGGCCGTCGCCCACGTCGCGCATGCAACCAACGAAGTCATCGCCATCTACCCGATTACCCCCTCATCGGTAATGGGCGAGATTGCCGATGCCAAGTCGGCCAAGGGCGAGCGCAACATCTGGGGATCGATCCCGAATGTCGTCGAGATGCAGTCGGAAGGCGGCGCTTCCGGCGCCTGCCACGGCTCGGTCACGACCGGCGCCCTGACCACGACGTTTACGGCCTCCCAGGGGCTGTTGCTGATGATTCCGAATATGTTCAAAATTGCCGGCGAAGTAACGCCGACGGTATTCCACGTCTCGGCGCGTGCCGTCGCGGTGCAGGCACTCTCGATTTTCGGCGACCACTCCGACGTCATGGCGACGCGCTCGACCGGTTTTGGGCTGATCGCATCCGGCTCGGTGCAGGAAGTGATGGACATGTCGCTGATCTCGCAGGCGTTGTCGCTGCGCTCGCGCATTCCCTTCGTCCACTTCTTCGACGGCTTCCGCACCTCGCACGAGGTCGCCAAGGTCGAAGAGTTGACTTATGACGACATGCGCGCCATGCTCCCGGATGAGTTGATCATCGCCCATCGTCAGCGCGCGCTGTCGCCGGACCGGCCGCTGCTGCGCGGGTCGTCGCAGAATCCCGACGTCTATTTCCAGGGCCGCGAACGGGTCAACGAATTCTATCTCAAAGCCATCCCGATCGCGCAACAGGTGATGGATCAGTTCGCGCAATTGACCGGCCGCAAGTACCATCTGTTTGACTACGTCGGCGCGCCCGATGCCGAGCGCGTCGCCATTATGATGGGCTCCGGCGCGGAATGCATGCACGAGACGATCAACTATTTGACGGCGCGCGGCGAAAAGGTCGGATTGATCAAGGTTCGCTTGTATCGCCCCTTTTCCGTCGATGCGTTGGCAAAGGCCATTCCTACCTCCGTCAAGTCGCTGGCGGTGCTCGATCGGACGAAAGAGCCGGGTGCGGTTGGCGAACCGCTCTATACCGATGTTCAGGCCGCTCTCGAAGAAATGGTGGCGCGCGGAATCGCGCCGTTCAAGAAGACGCCGGCGGTGGTCGGCGGCCGTTACGGCCTGGGCTCGAAGGAATTCAGCCCGGCTATGGCCAAGGCCGTGCTCGACAATCTCAAGCAGGCCACGCCCAAGAACCACTTTACGGTCGGCATCGTCGACGACGTCACCAAGACTTCGCTCGACATGGATCCGCATTTTGACACCGAACCGGATGAAGTCTTCCGCGGTCTGTTCTACGGCCTCGGCTCCGACGGCACGGTCGGCGCCAACAAGAATTCGATCAAGATTCTCGGCGAAACGACTGACGGTTACGCGCAAGGCTATTTCGTGTATGACTCCAAGAAAGCCGGCGCGGTGACGGTCTCGCACGTGCGCTTCAGCAAAAAGCCGATTCAGAGCCCCTATCTGATCAGCCGCGCTAATTTCGTCGCCTGCCACAATTTCTCGTTCGTCGAGAAGTACGATATGCTTTCCAAGCTCGTCCCGGGCGGAACCTTCCTGCTTGCGTCGCCCTACCCGGCCGACAGGGTCTGGGATCAGCTGCCGATCGAGATGCAGCAAGGCCTTATCGAGAAGAAGGCGAAATTCTACGTGATCGACGCGATCAAGATCGCCAAGGAGCTTGGTCTGGGCGCGCGCATCAACATGATCATGCAGACCGCGTTCTTCGTGATCTCCAAGATCATCCCCCAGGACAAAGCACTCGAGGCGATCAAGAAGGCGATCCACAAGACGTACGGCATCAAAGGCGAGAAAGTCGTCGAGATGAACTACGCCGCCGCCGACGCTGCGGTGAAGGGCATGGAAGAGGTCAAGTACCCGGCCAAGGTGACCAGTGCGACCAAGCGCCCGCCGGTCGTCCCGGATGAGGCGCCCGATTTCGTCAAGCTGGTAACCGGCAAAATCATCGAAGGCAAAGGCGACGACCTCCCCGTCGGCGCCTTCCCCGAGGACGGCTCATACATGACCGGCACAACGCAGTACGAGAAGCGCAACATCGCCATCGACATCCCGGTCTGGGAGCCGGATATCTGCATCCAGTGCAATATCTGCGCGCTGGTGTGTCCGCACGCGGCGATTCGCCCCAAGGTTTACGACCCGGCGATCTTGTCCAAGGCGCCGGCGACCTTCAAGGCGGTCGACGCCATGACCGGCGCGATGAAGGGCCTGAAGTACACGTTGCAGGTGGCCCCCGAAGACTGTACGGGGTGCGTGGTCTGCGTGGATGCCTGCCCGGCGGTCGCCAAGGATGAGCACGGCAACAAGACCAATCGTAAGGCGATCAACATGGCGCCGCAAATGCCGCTGCGGGTGCCCGAGCGCGAGAACTTCCGGTTCTTCCTCGACATCCCCGAACCGGATTTTGCGCGTTTCAACATCGCCACGGTCAAGGGCAGCCAATTCGTCAAGCCGCTGTTTGAATTCTCCGGCGCCTGCGCCGGCTGCGGCGAGACTCCGTACGTCAAGTTGATGACGCAGATGTTCGGCGATCGCGCGGTGGTGGCGAACGCTACCGGTTGCTCGTCGATCTACGGCGGCAATCTCCCGACGACGCCCTACTGCAAGCGCTCCGACGGCCGCGGCCCGGCCTGGTCGAACTCGCTGTTCGAGGATAACGCCGAGTTCGGCTTCGGCATGCGCCTGACGATCGACAAGATGCATGATTTCGCGCTGGAGTTGCTGGCGAAGGTGCTGCCGAATCGTCTCGACGAATTCAAGTCGGCGCCGCAGACGACGCAGACTGAGATCGAGGCGCTGCGCGCCAAGGTCGACCAGCTCAAGCATGAACTCGAGCGGATCGGTTCCTCCGAAGCCAAACACCTGCTCGCCGTGGCAGACTACATCGTCAAGAAATCGGTGTGGATCGTCGGCGGCGACGGCTGGGCCTACGATATCGGTTTCGGTGGCCTCGACCACGTCATGGCTTCCGGCCGCAACGTCAATCTACTCGTGCTCGATACCGAAGTCTATTCCAACACCGGCGGCCAGATGTCCAAGTCGACGCCGCTGGGTGCGATCGCGCAGTTCGCCGCGGGCGGACGGCCGAATCCGAAAAAAGACCTCGGTCTGGAGATGATGGCATACGGTAATTGCTATGTGGCCCGCGTCGCGATGGGCGCCAGCCCGAACCAAACCGTCAAAGCATTCGCCGAGGCGGAATCGTTCGACGGTCCGTCGCTGATCATCGCCTACGCACATTGCATTGCGCACGGCATTGACATGGCTTACGGCCTCGAGGAGCAGAAGAAGGCGGTGGATTCCGGTCACTGGTTGCTGTTCCGCTACGATCCGCGGCTGCGCGCACAGGGCAAGAATCCGTTCCAACTGGACTGCAAGAAGCCGTCGATTCCGTACGCGGAGTATGCCTACGGTGAGAACCGATTCCGCGCCCTCAAGTCGCAGAATCCGCAAGTGGCGGCGCAGTTGATGCAGCAGGCGCAAGCCGACACCAATGCCCGCTGGAAATACTACGAGCAGTTGGCGGCAATGGATTTCAAGGTTGACCCGGAGTTCAAGCCGTAAGCGGCTGCCATTCGCACTCGGACTAAGCCAACGGGCGGGAATAATCCCGCCCGTTTCGTTTTCCGGATTCCGAAGTTACGATTTCTGGAGCAAGAGTGGCGTCGTATAGAGGTCGATTAGCTTGCGAATGAATTCCGCAAACTGGATTCGATCGTACTGCCCATTGTTGATCTCCACCAGGTATTCCACCTTCAACCGCCGCGCCGCACTATCCCAGGACTGATTCATGCGCGCGCTGCCCCAGACGGCGGTCAGCGACTCCGCCGGCGCCAACTCAGGTGTGCCCCAGTCGGCGGGAATTTGAAACTCGATGCTGCGCTCATAGCGTCCGACGAGCGACCACAGATCGACCGGGATGCGGGCAAAGGTCGTCTGGCTCGGCGCAATGGCTGCCGGGTAGCTGCGCGCAAACGACGACAGGTTGGGCAGTGTGATGATGCGGTTGGTTCCGATCTTCTGTTCGCGGAGCGGCACCCGGCCGTAGACGACCTCCAGAAATTGCCCCGCAGTGGACGGCAGCGAGTCGTGCCGGATGGAATCGATCGCCACATCGGTCTCCCAGGTCTTGGCGAGTGCAGCCTCCAGTTCGCGGCGATAGGCGTCGTCGGTCTTGCCGAAGTAACCGTCGCGGCGATTGGCGGCGGAAACATTGTAGAACACCTGGTCATAGACAAACTCCAATTGGGCCCCGTTCGGCGTGAGAATCAGATTGCGGCGCGCCCAGGCATCATCGATTTGAAACGGCGGCAACGTGCGCAGGTTGGCTCGTCCCACGCCACTGATTTCGAGCGCCGGCTGGCCGGCGACTGATTCCGACAGCGAGCGCTCGAACGTGATCGGCGTGGCGCTGGGATCGACGAAGATGGTATCGGCATCCACGATGCAGCCGAGGATCAGATGGTCAAAGCCGAAATACGGCATCGGCAGCACATCGCCTTCGTTGCGGGTCATGACCAGCACCGGCCAGGCCGGAATGCCCGCCGTCCGCAACATCGCGATCAGCAAATGACTCTTGTCCTTGCAGTCGCCCCAGCGATTGAGGATGACGTCATCCGGGCGCTGCGGAATCGAGCCGTCGTAGTTGAAATCCAGCGTCTGGTACGGAATGTCCAACACCACGCGCGAATAAAGATCCTGAACCAGCGCACGCTGTGAGGCGGCCGCCGGCTTCAACCGCTCCGCCCAGGCCACCGCGCGCGGGTTTTCGGCAAGGATCGCCTGGCTGATCGAGTAGTACCAGTCGTGAAGTGTCCGCCAGTCGGCCATCGTCGAAACGAAAATCTTGCCCAGCACCGACTCGGGAGCCGGTAGCAGTTCCAAATCACTGGAAGTCGCGGCGACATGTTCGCCGCTGAAGTGCAGCCGTTGAAATCCGCAGTACCGATCCAGTTGCGGCTGGGGCACGGGACCGGCGGTCTCCCAGCGCAGATCGCCGCGGTTGGTGAGCACGGCAAATTCCCAGCGCCGCTGATAAGTGTTGGCCCCGACCATGTACTCCTGCCAGAAGTGCTGGTAGAGGTCGCCGTCGTTGGCTCCCCACTGACGCCGTCGGATTTCGATGGCATCGCCCGGCTGCAAATCCTGGAAATACAATGTCCCACCCTCGCGTTTGGCCTCGACCGGCGCCGCGCTCTTGCGCAGTCGGCGTGCCACCAGCAGCTTGTTGTTGGCATCGCTCTCGGTGAATCCCAACTCCACTTCCTGCGATCCCTCAACTCCTTCTTGATCGAGCAAAACGGACACGATGTGAAAGTCCACGCAGTGAACTCCGCTTTCGAACAGCAGGGTCTGCCGGCGATCCAGAAACAGCCAGCGGGAGGCATCCCCTTTCTGCTCGGCTGTCGGGTCGGTCTTCCAGAGATCGCCCAAGTCGGGCGTGCCAAAAATGCTGTCGAGGCTGCAGCCGTTGCGCAAGGAGTCCAGCCGTTGATACGGCAGTGTCGCCGCCGGCTTGACCTGATGAATCAGCTGCAGTTGCATGTTCGCGCCGGCAATGTCGTTGAGGCTTTGGAGAATGGGATACTTCATGCTATATAACTCGACATTGCCCGGATGCTCGGCGATGAGGCTGTCCAGCAGCGGCAACATCTCCCGCAGCCGATTCCCTTTGGCGAGAACATCCAAGTAGGCGTACATCGGTTTATCGCGATAGGCCGCTATCCGGCACGCGGTAGCTGCGGCCGCGATAGCCTCCGGGATGCGGCCGAGTTCGGCCAGGAAGGAATACTCACTCATGATCCAGGACGATCCCGATTGCGACTTTTCGCAATACTCCTTGAACTCAGCGTACCCGGACTCCTTGTCGCCGAGCTGCTGCAGATAGAAAGTGCTCAACAACTGCGAGAACGCGCTGAACCAGGGGAAGCGCGCTTTCGCTTGCTTGAGAGCTTCGATGCAGCCGCCGACATTGCCGTTAAGCAGTGGCTCGAGCGTGCCGGTCAATTCGATGATCGGCCGATTCGGGTACTTCCGTCGCAATTCGGCAAAGCTCTTGATGCTGGCGGCATAGTCGGCGGCCGTCGCCGTGATCCATTCGGCTTCGACCAAGGGCGCCTCGACCGCCTCATACAGTTTCAGAATCTGTTCGCCGGCCTGCGCTTCTTCCCCATTAATGACAAGCGCATCGTAGAGAAGGTGTTGTTCCAGGCGGGACAGGCTGTCCTGCGCATCGAGGCGCTCCAGATCCCGAATCGCTTCCTTGACGTAACCATTGTAGACCTGCATCATCGCGCCCCAAAAACGTGCATCCGGCCCCGTCCGCTCAGCGGCCGTCGCTTGCGCGAAGGCGTCGAACAGCGGATGGACTTTGGTCGCCGCCAGACTCTCGGCCGGCTTGACGGCAGCGTAGCGCAACCATTTCAGGCCGGGAATGGGGCGGAAGTCGCCACCCAGTACGGCCAGGCGCATTTCCAGAGCGATGGGATGTGCCAATACCGCGGTGATCTCGTGGGCTCCAGCGGCCAGAGAGACGCGCACGCCGTCGCGGATCACCGCATTGCGTAGAATCGGATCGGAATGGACTTCGACGCCGTCGACCAACAGGCGTCCGCTGTAGTGCCCACCCGGAAGAACCACCACTTCCGACGCCGCCGGGAGGAGAAAGAACGCGCGCAATTGTCCGGCAGAATTGTCGGAGTCTTCAATTGCCGGCGACAGGGAGATTCCGCCCTGCGACTGTTCCACATAGTCCCAGGCGACCAGACTGCCAAGCTTACCGCGGGCGGTCGTCGCCGTATCCAAGGTTTCGCCCTCGAACGGAAGGCGGCGGAACATCGCGATATTCGATTGATTGTCGAACGGACCGCACACCCAGGCGCCGGAGCAAAGGTCGGCGGCGGACCGTGTGGAGTCGAGGGTCAGCGACCGCTTCAGGCTCACCTGGTGCAGCATCGATCGCCCGCAGTACTGCAGAAGCGGATTCTTGGCCGAAAGCAGCTTCCGGCCAATCGACGCTTCCAGCTCGCGCTGTTCGTAATGCGTGGCGAGTTCGGCCGCAACGTGCTCGAAGACTGCGAGCAGGAAGGGATCAGGCTCCGGTAGCGCCGCCAGCCGCTTGATGATCGTGACCTGCGCGGTGTCGTCGAGGTCGAAGTGGGCCGCGAGCAACGCGCCCCGCAGCACTTGCGGATCGTTGGGCGACTTAGCCAACAACGTCTTGAATTCGGCGCGGGCCTGGACGATATCAAGGCTGTGCAGGGCCTCCCAGGCCGACGTGACCGAGGCGTCCGCTTGTGCGAGCAGCCCCAGCACCGTCACGACCACGATGAATGCGCGGAACATGATCACGTTCTCCTCCTTGAGTTGGGTTCGACGAATCTTTTGTCGATCAATATATGCGGCGACTTTTCCAATCGCAACTGCTGAGTGCGCTTGCGACAAATGCCCGGTGCGCCTGTGTGGAGTAGGCAGGTCTCCGGCGCATGCCCGCAGGAGTTAGCTCTCAATCTTGCGGAGACCTGCCGCTTTCGCGCCGTCTC
>CAZFNN010000019.1:0-72261 GCA_964520555.1 uncultured Ignavibacteria bacterium | reverse complement strand
CGGGGAGCTTTTTTTGCCTTCGCGAACCGTCCGGGTATTGTTGATTTACAGTCAATGCACAGGAAACGGGAGGCGGCTGATCGACGCACGGCCTGAGTTGCCGCAGAGTCAACGTCTATCCGCCGACTCGATCTTTGTCGCCGGCAACCAGGCAAAGGGATTCGGAGAAGTACTGGTCGCGGATCTGTTTCGTGACAGCGGCCTGATCCAGGACAGATGTGTCCGGTGGGACTTGAACCGGGGGCAGGTTCACGCCGAGCTTCTTTATGCCCCGGTGGATGACGTACTTCGGATCGTACAGGTCCCGAGTCTTGGATTTGTACCGGATCGTGTTGTAGATGAACGACGGAGACTTGTATGGCATCACCACACTCTCGATACCAGCAGCCTGAGCGGACTTGAGCATAACGCGGCTGTCGGTGCCCTGCAACAGACCGTAGATCTCAAGGTACATCACCTTCGTATCGAGATGCTTGAAACGGCCGGTGGCATCCGACGCGACCGTCCTGATGTAATCCCGGTAGCCTTCCGGATCGCGCCGGGAGAGCAACGGATAGTAGTAACCGAAGTCATCGAGGAAGGCGCTTAGGAACTCCAATTGGCTCCTCGGAACACGGCACGTCCTGTCTTTCAGATACCGGACGATCTCGCCCGCAAGTCGCGACGGAATTCCCCCGGGGAAGTTCTTCAGCAACCTGGCGATGTAATCGGCTTGTAGTTTTCCGGACGGCCCGAACGTGAGAACGCTATCGGCTCCCTGGCCGTTGATGGCAACGGTCTTCGTACCGTACATCCTGCAGATCTGTTCCATCGAGCCGAAGTATTGATACGCTGACGGGTGACGATCGAAAATCAGGCTCTTCACCATGTCCGTCAGTTTCTCCGGCGCCCAATCGACTCTCGTTTCGATTTCCCTCAGTTGAAGCCCGAGATATTTGGCGACCTGGCTCGCCTTGATGCAGTCAGAGTAGTTTCGGTCATAGAACGGCGCCGATTTCGCAAAGACGAGCGTGAAATCTGTCCTGAACTCTCGCAGCAAGAGAGCAAGGAGAGTGGAATCGACGCCGCCGGAGAAATTCAGGATAATCTCCGCATCTAGACCGGCCACCCAGCGCATCGTCTCGCAGACGTCGTTGAAACACGATTCGCTATGCTGCGCGGGATCAGGCGTATTCTCGATATCGCGGAAGTAGCAATCCGTTCTCAGCCCGCCCGGAGTGATCTCAGCGATGGTCGCCGGCTCGAGCTTCCTGAGGCCTCTGACGAATGTGGCGCCGCCCGTCGTGTAGCTGTGCTTAGTCCAGTAGCGGTACTCGTTGTCATCAAACTGGAGCGGAGCCTGCTGCCGCATGCGTTCCGCGAGATACAGGTGATCGTCAGAGATGTGCAACTTGCCGTCGATCCAGGCTGTGTAGGTTCGAAACCCGGCAGCGATGTCGTTCGCCACGATCACGCGATCGGCGTCAATGCCCACGTACAGGAAATGACCCTTGATCTCGTTGACCGCTTCCCTGATCGTGGCATTGCTGATCGAAGCGAGAGTGGGGTGAAGCGGGAAGCCGAAGAAGTAGTTGTCACCATGCCTCGAGTGCACCTTGCCTCTCAGCCTGATGGAGACACTCAACGCGCCGAAACGCAAGTCCTTGTGAAATATCTCGGAATGCTGTTCGATCTCGCCCATAGTTTTCGTCCGCCGAATCGCAGTCGGAGCAAACAAGGTGCCGGCAACATCAATGTCAACGCCAATTCGACGAATGACCGCACGGGGAACCGAAAGGACACGGCAAAGGGAGTTCGCCCGGAGTCAGCCGGATCGGATGCGGCTGTCTATCGCGGCGGTGCGAAGTGGTCGGAGTCGGTGTAGGTGACGCCGGCGTCAAGGAACTCGAGCTTGGCGCCATACTCGACCTGCTTGAGTGAGAGACGCTCGAAGCGCGCGCCTTCCACGGACAGATACTTTTCAATCCTCGATTGCGCAATCGTCAGATGCTTCACAGTGGCCTGCGCGATGTTCAGCCCAGTGATTGTCGAATTGCTGATCTCGCTTGCCCCGAGGATCTCCGACTCGACGCCATACAAGTATTCGACCTTCGAGTTGGTGATGCGCAGCTCATGTAGCTTGGTCTGATAGAATTTCGGCTCCGAGACGCCTTTGCAGTCGGTGATGGCCAGCAGCCGGCAGGTGGAGTTGAGCAGCGCCAGCCCGCCGAAGTCGCTGCACTCGCTGAGATGCAGTTCGCCGATTTCCGCTTTGCCGAACGTCACGCGCTGGCTAGAGCACGACCGAAACCGCAACTGCTCGCTGCGCGTTTCGTTGAAGCTGCAGAAGTCGACGGCACAGCGACTAAAAGTCAGCGCCGGCACGTCGGTGTTGGCGAAGATGACGCGTTCCAGCTTGCCGTTGTCAAATTCAGTGGAAGCGAAATGCGCGTAATACAGCGAAGTCTTCTCCCACTTGGGTTTCTGGAACCGGCAACTGATGAAGGCGGCGTGCCCGAACTTACCGGCGTGATCCTTGAAATCGGTGAAGGTGCAGTCCTGAAACCGCGCGCTGTCGATCTCGGCCTCATCGGCGGTGATCTGCTCGAACTTGCAGCCGGCAAACGTGCTGTTCTTGAAGGCGGCGCCAGTGAACTTGCAGTTGGTGAAGGTCACATTGCTGAAACTGGAGCGGGCGAAGTCGGTGAAATTGAAGTCCACGCCGTCAAAGGTTGTGTTGGCGATTTTGGCGTCGTGCGCGACGACCCGGATCATCTCGACGTCCACGAGCGAGGATTTGTTCAGCTCGATGCGGGAGAGATTGAGGTCGAAGAGCCGTTTGCCTTTGAGCTGCCAGCCCGACTGGGCCACCGACGCGTTGAACTCGTCGATATTGGCCAATTGGGCTTTCTCCCGTTCATTCAATTCCGATTTCATACAACCGGCTCCTCCATAGAGTGCAATCACCAACCATACGATGCCCAGGACAACTGGCCGCCATCGCGCCGTTCCCCGAGTTGACGACCAGAGGTTACGGCGACGCACCGGTGTCGGGGTGCTCGTCATAGTACTTGTTCCTCCAGTCGAAGTCGGGTTCTTCCGCATATTCCTTGTCGCGCTTGAGATGATACTTCTTGAGAGTGTAGCCGAAGAGCGGGCCGACGATCGGGACCGGCACATCGGGAATTTTCTCCGGCTCGATCTGGAATTCGAAATTCCACCGCTCTTCGAAACTGTAATGCGAAACCAGCGGGCTCTTCGGCCAGAACTTGATCGACATGAAGTTAGCGCGTTCATCTTGATTGGCAAAGTAAAGGAAAAACATCTGCCGTTCGATCGGGTCGGCGATCACCCAGCGTTCGATGCCGGAAATGAAGTTGAGATGCACCCGTTTCCAACTGCCGTCGGCAGCGTAGCAGTAGATCAGGATTTCGGGATCGATGTCGAACAGCGCGCACATGTCGGCGTTCATCAGCAGCCGGAACTGGTAGGGGGCACTCCCGAGATTTTCATCGTCGATCGCAAATTCGTCCGATTCGAAAGTGGCGATGACGTCCTCCTCGGCGATGACGTCGTAGTAATCGAGCGCGACGACGAAGCGGGGGGAGGGTCCGACCGGGACGGTTTCGATGTCGGCGACGTCGCCGATCGGCGAGAAGGCGATGATCGAGCCGGAGGGGCGATGGCTGCCCCAGCCGCCGAATTCACCATGGCGATTGAAGCGGGGCAGATTGCCGCCGGAATCCGAGACCATGATCAGCGGCCAGGGGGGCGTCGGAGTTGGGCCGAAATCGAGGTAACGCGTATTGAGGGTGTTTGTTTCGACGCGGGTAACCTCGTAGGCGCCGTGGCGATGGGAATGGCCGCCGATCGTGCACTGCAATTTGCCGCCCCCGATAATATCCTTGTACAATTGCTTGCGGTTGATCTCAAACGTGCCCATGTCGTACTTGCCGTAGTACTCGAACAGAATCTGGTCGAATTCGATTTCGCCTTCGATCTCGCGGCCGTCCTCGTCGAGATTGACCATCGGAACGCTTTCGAGATAACTGACAAAGGTGAAATGCGACATCAACAGCACCATCTTGCCGTAACAGGAGTCCTGGACCAACTGCAACTGCTCGGTCTTGACCACGTCGTCTGCGCGCGGCAGGTGGCCGAGCCAGCCCTGATCGTAGTCTTTGTATCCGAGCGGATTCATGATGCTGTCTTCGTCGTCGCCCCAGGCCAGTCCGACCAACACTTGATTCGGAAGATCGACCGCGAAATCGGAGAAAGGCGTGTAGATCGCGTAGAACCATTTCAGCATCTCTTTCTCGAAGATGCTGTTTTCGACGATCCGCTTGTAGCTGTCGCCGAAGATCAGGATCGCCTCGTAGATCAGCAAATTGTGATCGGCGGCGATGCCCTCGTTGGCGCGTTTGATGTCGCCGCCGAGGAACTGCGCGCGCGGCGCGATGCCGTAGGGCATGTGATAGCAATCATGATTGCCGGTCACGACGAAGATCGGCTTGCGGTAGGTCTGGTAGAAATGAACGACGAGCGAATAGAAGGCGATGTGATCGACGAAGTCGGCGTAGTTGGCTTCGTAGCCGTCGGCGACGCTGACCTTCTCCCAGATCTGACGGATGGCGATGTTGTCGTCGATTTGCTGCGCGTAGAAGCTGCGGATGTAGTCGATCAGGTCGCCGCCGACGAGAACCATGTCGACATCGCCGCTGGCACCGAGCGCATCGAGGATCTGCTTGACGTTGCGCGAGCTGATATTGACCATCGTCCCGATCTTCGGCGACACGGCCTTGACCTCCGGTGGCGGCACGGCCGCCGAAACGACAAGTGTGATCGCCGCTGTCTGCGGTGAATTAGCAGCGTCGGCAGAGGAGATCGTCACGGCGGAGTTGTAAGTCCCCTCGGTCATCCCGGCCGCCGTTACCGCAACGTTGATCGTTGCCGGCGTGGCTCCGGAGGTCGCATCGAGGGTGGCCCAACTCTCGGAACTCGCCGCGGTCCAATTGACCGCATCGCTGCTGCTGCTGATTTGGATTGGCTGTGGCGGCGGATCGGCCGCGCCTTCGGTTGCGGCGAAAGTCAGCGCGGTCGGGGAGACGATCAGATCGGGTTTGGTCGGGGTTGTCGGTCCGCCCGTGTAGGGCACGACAATCACTTCACCCGGGTAAATGAGATCCGGATCACCGCTGCGCAGTCGATGTTTGTTGGCCAGGCCGGTGCCGCCGTCGTAATTCCACAATTCCAGCCAGGTCATCCCGTAGCGCTGGGCGATCTTCGACAGCCAGTCACCCGATACGATCGTGTAGTACTCGAAAATCGGCGGCGGCTCCGGCTGGCTCGGCTGACTGGGTGGCGGCGTCGACGGCGTCGAACCCGGCGGCTGGGATGGTGGCGGCGGCGGCGGCGGTTGATCCCACTCGGCCGGATACTCGATGACGCGGGCACGGCTCTTGGAGAGCATTCGTTGGCGTGCCGAGATGTGCAAGTCGGCCATGTGGCCGACATTGAGCGCGCCCTTGCTTTCGTAGAAGAACACCGGGTGATAGGACTGAATCGGGTTGACGGCGTCGATCTGAGTAAAGTTGATATCGTCCAGCGCCGGATCGACCTTGAAGCAGTACTTCCCACGTTCGGCGATTGCCTCGCCGTTCATCTCGCCGAGCACCTTGTTGACCAGACAATCCTGCATCTCGTTCGGAATAATCTTGCCGTCGCGCTCAGCGTTCAGGCATGCGGTGGAGACGCCCTCAGACGTGCTGAAGACGCTGCAGACGCCGTCGGAGGGAAACATCCAGAACGCGTTGTACAGACCGCCGGTGTGCAAGCAGGAGTTCGGGACGCGCACCCGGTAGTACTTCGAATAGGGGGAGTAGGCGCCGGTGTCATCGTCTTCGAAGATTGCCTTGAAGCGCTTATCAAGGATGCCGCGAAACTTGGCCGGCCGGGCATAGATGTCGGGCGATTCGAGCCCCGTGCCGAGGATCATCTCGGGCGACTCGATCAGAACGACGCTGATCACATGCGGTGAGTCGAACAACGGTGCGGTCGAGTAGCTTTTGCGCGGATCAAGACCGTCGGAGAACTTGAGCTGATAATTGACATTCTCGGCGAGCAGCGGATACGACTCATGCCCGAGGATCAGGAACTCAATGCACTCCTCTTCATCGCGGCCGGCCACAATTTCCGGCGTCATCAATGAAGGGTAGAGGATCATGGCCGGAATCAGCTTGGGGATCGGAAAGCTGCTGCCGGAGTAAAGGGCAAAGCGCGGCTGGGAAGAACTACCGGCCATACGTCAACTCCCCGGCGTCACTTCGATGAAGTACTTGCCGGGCGGGATGTCGTCCTCGCGCAAGACGCCATCGGTGTTAAAGGTTCCTGAGCGCTGACTGCCGTCGGGGAGATAGAGCACGTACTGGTCGCCTGCCTTGCAGTTGAGCAATTGGACCTCGATCCAGTCGCGAAATTCGAGCAGGCCCGATTCGCGGCTGCCGCCGAATTCCTCCTCGTCGATCGTGACGGTAAAGAAGTAGCGCGGCGGCTCGTAGTTGCGGCCATAGGGCTGGAGTTCATCCTCGCTGAGGATGTCTACGGTCGGATCGAGATATTGGTGTTCCCATTGTACCTCCAGGCGATTGGATTGCACCAGACACGGAATCGCAGTCACCTTGCGGCGGCCGCTGTCGAACTCGCAGCGGTAAATCGTGATCTCGGCCTCCTCGCCGTCCTCGGCGTTGGTGACGTCGGCGCTCAATGTCAGCACGTCGCCGCGCTTGGCCTTGTCGGCGCTCCACTTGAGATTGGTCACAGAGATCGGCGGCCGCGCGACGATCCGCAGCGATTCGCCGGAAAGGCCGTTGTCGGAGAGATTAACCTGATAGTAGATCCATTCGCCAACCTGGACGCTGTCGGGGATCAGGAACTGGGTCGACAGCCGGTTGTGCTTGATTTCCGTCGTCAGCATCCCGAGCGCTTGGCCGGAATCGGTCAGGAATTTCAACTCCACGGGGGCGCCGAATCCCACTAGTGAGGTGCCGACCTCAAGTTTGGCGGCACGGCCGATCCGCGCGACCCGCGAGCGCCAGATCGCATACAGAAGCTGCGATTCCAGCTTCACCTGATGCGAAGCGTCGGTTGACTTGCTGAACTTGGATTCCATGACGACCGCTTCACCTCTAAGCCGACCCCGGCACCGACAACGAATCGGCCAACGCCCGAACGCAGGTGCCGATCGTGTTGATCTCCTGCGGCGTGAAGTCGCCGGAAAAGGTGTAGCCCTGGCCACGCAGCATCACGAAGATCTGCCGGCGGAAGGACTGCTGATTGAGCGTATAGATCAACTCGAATGCGCGAATGCGATTGTTCAACGCGATCGCCTCGGCCTTCAGGACTTCCGCCTGCGGGAACGCCGATCGGATCATCTCGATCCGCTCCTGTGCGTAGAGGTCGACATCGGTCGTCCGCGGTGTCTTGTCGACGGCCAGATGAATCGTCGGCTGACGACCGTTGTGAGTCGGGCCGCAGAACAGATAGGCCGAATTGTCGACCCAGCCTTCCGGCAACTGCAGCGTGAACTGATGATTAACTGCGGTCATGGGCGCGATTCCAGCGAATGGAGCAAGCGCTCGGCCGCGGCGATCTCTTCATCCGTGTAGTTCCGGGGCGCTTCCGTCACGAACGGGAGGGCCTGCGGGTACCAGCGGGCGAGAAGAATGACGGCGACATCGCAGACACGGGCGAAGCGCGGCTGGTCGGGGTCGCCGATTTCGTAGGCGTTGTCGCGATCGCGCAACGCCGGCCGCAGACGCGCTGCCAAAGCCTTATCATCGATGTAGGCCAGATCGCGAATCCCCTGCAAGCGGAGATTAGAATCCGCACCGTCAAGTTGACCGGCGAATTCCTGCTTCAGTGATTCGTCCCCCAGCTTGGCCAGAGCCAGACGCATCTGGCGCGCCGACTCGTGGTCGTCCTCCTGTTGCAGTCGATGTTGCAGCGGCGCCACCGCAGAACTGTCGCGCAGATTTCCGATGAGAGCAGCCACACCGGTCCGGATATCCGCATCGGGATTTTCCAGATTGGCCAATAGTTCGGGCAGCACCGTTTGATCGTAACGCGATTCGAGGGCCAGCAAGGCGCGCATCCGCACATCCACATCGGTATCGCTCAGCGCCTGCGCCAAAATCTTCGTCAGATGCTGATCGCCAGTGAGCACCAGACAGCCGAGGGCAAGATCGCGAATCTCGCCGTCATGATTCCCCAGCAATTCCTTCAGCATCGGCGCGGCCGTGTCGCCAATGTCTTCGGCGAGGTTCATCGCCTCCCAGTCTTTCTCCAGCACCAGCTTGCGCAGACTGTCTATGTTACTTGCCACGATACCTCCTCGCTCGCGGGTGTCGCCGCGATCAACTTGCGATCGACAGCCAGCTCCAACGACGGCGGCTGTCGTCAGGAGCCAACACAAGATGTGAAGCTTGACTCGAAACACAATGGCGGCCCTGCCTCACGGATTGCGATAGCGTTTCGCCGAGCGCGATTGCTTGCGCGCGTTGAAACATTCATTGTCGGTCTTGTCCTGCGGCAAATTGCGCACGCTGACCACCCCGCCGGAGGCATTGTGGCCGTAGCCGACGTTGCGTGCCCAGCCTTCGCTGCGGTCGTCAGCCGGCCAGCCGCCATACATCAGCCGGCGCATCGAGTAAATGTCATGTTTCTTGTTGGCAGCGCTCGGGTCATCTTCGGCGTGGCTGTAGAGAGTCGCGCCGAAGTTGTTGGCCAGGCCGAGATAGTGTCCTAACTCGTGCGCCAGATCGAGCGCCGTGCCGGCATTGCCGCGATGCTCGCCGGCACTCTTTGCGATACTGATGGCATTCGGCCAGTGGAACCGCAGCGGACTCCAGGTCAGGCCGTTCGCGCCGTCGATATCGTTCACGACAAAAACATTGATCTTATCCTGCTCCAGCGGCGCCACCGCCGTCGTCATCGAGGTCAATTCGGTTTGATACACGCCGCCGACCGCGCTATGCTTTCCCGCCACGGAGAGATTGACGTTGCAGTTGCGCCAGTTCTGGAAGTGGAAATACATGCCGTATGGCTTCCAGATCGCATTGACCAGCGCAAAGATCGTCTTCCAGGTGTCTTTCGATGTCGCGGGCGCCGTCGGCGTCACACCGCCCGGACCGGCGATAATCGTCCAGTAGGGGCGCACCTCCATTCGGAAAAAGGGCAAGATGATGACCTGCAACACGCCGACGGTAACCTCCGTCTTGTCCTGCTTCACGACCACTTTTAATTCAGCTTCTTTCTTCGCCTTGACTGCCGCCGTCTTGAGTTCGAGGATCATCTCCTTCTCGTTGGGCAGCGGCAGCTTCGAGACGACTTCGATCAGATCGGCCGGAGCCGTCGTGACATGCAGCGGCACGTCCTTGGCGATGTACTCGCGGATTACCTTGATGCGAAACGGGCTATTGGGAGCCATGGTCAGGACGGGGCCGCGCAGATCGGTGCCCATCGACTTGGCTTTGATGAAGCCGCGATCGTCGATATCGGGTGCCTTCGCCGAGGGGATACCCGACTTGACCGTGGCATCCTTGTCGGAGGGCGCGCGAGTGAAGCGAATCAGCGAGCGGCGAATGACAAAGGTGTCGCCGAATTTGTCATTCTTGGTGACGACGTTGTCGAGCTTGGGATTGGTCTTGCCGCCGGCCCTGCCGTCGGTGCGCAGATTGTTGTCGGCCTGAAAATCGAGGATCGCGCGTTCCATCTTCTCGCCGCGCTCATCATCAACCCGGCCGGTGTAATAGCCGAGCAACTGCAGACGGCGCTGGCGGCCGTGGATTTGACCAAGATCGCCCAACTTCTGCCAGCCGGCAAGAACCATCCCCGCGGCTTCATCTTCCATGGTGGCTTCCGGCTCATGCTTGATCGTGTAGGTCGTGCCCAGAATCTTGATGTCGACGGTTCCACCGATCTTGACCTTCAACCCATAGAAACCGTTCGCTTGCGGCTTGACGGGCGATTCCTTTCCGTCGGCCACGATCTTCGCCTCACCGGCGTTGATGATGGTGTCAGCCTCGGTGCCCGGCGCGGTCTGCAGCGCCAGGACGACATCAGCGGTGGTTGCATCAACTTTCAGTGCCATGCCATCACACCTTCGCTCTATGTCGGCAGCTTCTTGGCGTCGCTCACGTTCGGGAACGTCACCCGGCATTTGGCCGGCGGAACATTACGCTCAGTCGCGGTGCCGTTGGCATCGAGCTGCCCTTGCCGCATCTCGCCGTTGGTGAATTGCACGACATACTGCTCATCAGGTATTGCGTTGCCCTTATCGTCTTTGAGCGTGATCTGCAGTTCGTCCGATAGGGTGAGCAAGTCGGAGCGCGCGGAAATCGCGGCAACGGTCACGGTGAAGTAGAAGCGGGGGTAGGAATACTCCTTGGCATCCTCGTGACCGATCTCCGGTTTGTCGTCATCGGAGTAATCGAACTTCCAGTGGGCTTCGACCTTGTCACCGGCGACCTTGGGGTCCGCAGTCGTCTCCAGCAACCGATCGCCTTTCTTTGATCCGACCTGAAAGATGCGGAAGGAGGCGGCGGTACCGGCAGCAATACCGAAAGTCTCCGCCGTGAGTTTCACCGTGTCGCCGACGGCGGCTTTGGCAACCGACCACTTGGCCGTTTTGATGGCTTTGAGTTCGATGTCGTAGGTGCCGGGATCAACGCCGTTCATCTTGACATCCCCTGCAAGTGAGCCGCCGCCCACATCGGCGCCCGATTTCTTGACGCTGTAGCTGACATCGGTGATCGGATGACCGCCGCGGTCGACGAATTTAACGTCGAGGTAGTGATCTTCGCTTTCCCCGGAACCGCCGCTGCTGCCGCCGGCGCCGCTGCCGACATCGGTTTCGGCCGCTGCCGCGGTTTGTCCAGTGCCTTGCCCGCTGCCACTGCCGCCGGTGCCGGCGCCGCCACCAGCGCCGCCGCCTTCGCCGATCAACACTGTGAAGCAGCCCATGGTGATGGTGTCGGGCGGTCCGGCGCAAGTTACCATATCGCCGACGCGGGCGGCCGGGCGACTGCCGATCAGGACGACGAAGCAGCCCACTGTTATCGGGCCGCCGACATGCGGCTTGGGGCCGTCGCACATCGGGCAGGCGTGCATGTCGCCGACGCGCGCCGCCGGCATGCCGCCGATCAAAACCGTCGGCTCACCAACGGTGATCACGCCACCGTGGGCGGTCATGTCACCGATTCTTGCCGCAGGATTACCCATATACAGCTCTGACTCTGGCCTCCTCGTCAGTGCTGACGGCAATCTGATTGCCGTGTCCGATCGCCTGGACGACGAGGCACAACGCTACGCAACTGGGATTTTGGATTTTGTGACGCGTCGAGTTACGGCAAATCCGCGCTTCCGCGCTCAAACTTGCGGGCTCGAACGCTCCCACAAAGTATGAACCGCACGCGCAGTTGTCAAAGTAAATAGAGTTTGTTGTCTCGGTTAAAAGCGGCCTCCGGCGAGCGTTCGCCGGTGTTCCCAGCCGCTCAAACCGAAGTCAACTCCTGCGAACGCGGGTGGCAATTCGGGGGCGATAAGTTGACGATTAAACTCCTGATTTGACGGTCCCGTCGAAGATTCGGAAAGAAGATTTTGTTTCCTAAAACTAAGCAAAAGTGTTTATTATTGACCCATCAAGTCCAAACTCTTCCTGTTATCGGGAACCCTCTTCGAAACCAGTAGCGTTGCGGTCTGACCTGGTCCGCAAGTGAGGCAGTATGTTGACTTCCGTCCGCCCGAGTGCATCCAAGACCACCTACGCCATGTTCTTTCGTTTGAGCCCGGCAGCGCTCGCGCTGCTGCTGATGTTCCTGGCGGAGCCGCTGCGCGCGGAGAATTCCAGCGTCACGGTCGCTGCCGGCGTCAGCGGTTTGAGCGCACAGACGTGGGAGCCGGCCGACGCGGCCACGGAGGCTCAGGTCAACGAATGGACCAATAATCTCTCATTCGGATTTACGCCCAATCTCGGGCAGGTGGCGAACGTTGACGGAAAGACGGCGGAGGACGTTCTGTTCAGCGCCAACGTGCAGGGCGCGGAGGTGTATGTCACCAGGTCCGGCCTGTCGCACTACTTCCTGAAGCGCATCAAGAAGGGCGCGAAAGTGTGGATGCCGAAAGGCGCGGCGGTCGGACCGAAAGAGTTCGAGTGGCGCCGGATCGATCTGGACTTGACCGGCGCGTCGATTGTGGCCGAGCGTGTGAGGGTGGAAGAACCCCTGACCGATCTCGGCGTGACGCATTTCTATCGCGGCCATTGTCCTGACGGCGTGCTTGATGTCCCCACTTATGGCAAAGTGACTTTTGCGGAGGTATATCGCGGGATCGACTGGGTGGTGCTGAGCCGACCCGGCGGGGCCGTTCAGCATGATTTCATCGTCCGTCCGGGCGCCGAGATCGCGCAGATTCGGATGGAGTATCGCGGCGCCAGCTCGATCGAAGTTTCGGCCGATGCCTCCCGGCTGCGGATTCGCACGGAATTGGGCGAGGTGCAGGAGGGCGCGTTGCACTGCTTCCAGGCCGACGGCGCGCCGGTGAACGGCCGCTTCGTGGTTGACGGCAACATCGTGACGTTTGCCATCGACGATTATGATCGCAGTCAGACGCTGACAATCGACCCGCCGCTGGTTTGGAGCACCTACTACGGCGGCTCAAATTTCGACGGTCCGCGCTCGATCCTCTGCGACAATGTCAACGATGTTGTTTACGTCGTCGGCTACAGTTTTTCGAACAACATGCCGACGCAGAACGCACCCAACGGCGCTTTCTTCCAGGGCACGTTGACCGACAGCCTGTTGATCGACGGTTTCATTTGGAAATTCACGCAGGCCGGAGTGCGGCTGTGGGCGACGTATTACGGTGGCAGCGGCTCTGAGGCCCATGCCGACTGTGCCCTCGACCTGTTTCAGAATCTCTATGTCTGCGGCTACACGACCGCCACCAACTGGCCGCGGTACGTCATGCCGGGCGCCTACAATGATTCCACCTACAACGGCGGGCAGGCGGACGCGACGATCATGAAATTCAACTCGCTCGGCGTGCGCCAGTGGGCCAGCTATTACGGCGGCGAGAATTACGACTACGCGACGAGTCTGGTGATTGACGCCGCCGGCAACATTTTCATGACCGGCTATACCTCCTCGACAATGTTTCCGCTGTTGAACCCCGGTGGCGGGGCTTATTTCCAGCCGGCGATTGCGACGTTCGAGGATGCCTTTGTCGTCAAGTTCAGTCCGCTGGGCGCGCCGTTATGGTCGACCTATCTCGGCGGGCCTGGGAACGAGGAGGCGCTCGGTATCGCGGTTACGGTCAACGCGATCTACGTGACCGGTCTGACGCAGTCGCCGGCGTTTCCGGTGCTGAACGCGGCCGGAGCGTACTTTGACAATACGCTCGGCGGCACGCAGGACGGTTTTGTCAGTCGCTTCAATCTCAACGGGGTGCAGACCTGGGCGAGCTATCTTGGCGGCGACAGCACCGACTGGGCGGATGACGCGGTTGTCGACGGCAGCGGTAACGTCTTTGTGGCGGGCTATTCCGAATCGACGAATTACCCGGTGGTCAATCCGGGCGGCGCCTATATCCAGAGTTGGGGCGGCGACCTCGACATGACGATCACCAAATTCACCGGCGCCGACAGCTTGATCTGGAGCACGTATTACGGCGGAAGCCAGATTGATTTCCTGCTGGGCGCGAGCGGCAAGTCGATCTGCCTCGATCCCCAAGGGCGCTTGTATATCACCGGCATGACCTATTCGACGAACTTCCCGGTGCTCAATCCGCCCGGTCCGTCGTTCTTCCAGGGAACGAACGTGGGTGTGCAGGATGCCACGATTGGGGTCTTCAACAACAGCGGCACGATGCTGTGGTCGACCTATTGGGGCAGCGACAATCCCGACTTCGGATCCAGTATCTCGATCGGAAACTATGGTTGCATCTTTGCTACCGGCGAGGCAGTCGATTCGGGGACGTTCTTCCTGGCCAATCCCGGCGGTTCGGCTTACTACCAGACAGTCTGCGGCGGGTTGGACGACGGCTATATTGCCAAGTTCTGCCAGCCGACTGGCGCGTGCTGCATCGACTTCAATTGCGTTCCGGCCAACAGCCAGGCTGAGTGCACGGCGCTCGGTGGGCAGACATTCTACCCGAATCAATCGTGCTCGACCACGACCTGCAGCATCCTCTGCAACATCTGCGGCACCAAGTACAACGACTTGAACAAGAATGGAATTCAGGATCTTGGCGAACCGGGGCTGGCCGGCTGGACGATTCAGCTCTATTACTGGAACGGTCCACTCTATGCCAGCACGACTACGGATGGCTCAGGCAACTACTGCTTCAATGATATCCCCTGCGGTGCCTGGACGGTGACGGAGCAATTGCAGCCGAACTGGGTGCAGACCTTCCCCTCGCCGAACGTGCACAATTATAGCATGGGCACCGGTCAGACGATCAGCGATGCGGACTTCGGCAACGCCAGTTGCATCGCCGACACCTGCTGCATCAAACCGGCGGCAGGCATGATCGCGTGGTATCCGTTCGACGAAACCGCGACGGGACCGGCCAACGATATCGCCGCCCGCACGCGCTCCGGCTGGCACTACGCCGACCAGTTCGCGCATGCGGAGGGTGTCGTCAACGGCGCGATCGCGCTGGATTCGGCGCGCTATGTCCGCGTCTTCGACGACCCGTTCGCGCAGGTGGACACCGGTGACTTCTCGATCGACGTCTGGGTCAACCCGGAGACCTTCGCGTCTGACTGCCAGAATTCGCCCTTCCAGCCGTGCGCGGCGATTCCGATTCTCGACAACCGCAACTCCGCCTCCGGCGGCGACGGCAACAACGGGATCATGCTGTACCTCAAGCGCGTGTCGCCGACGCAGGCGCGATTGGGTCTGGCGATGAATGTGTTCCCGAATTCCGTCGACACCTTCGAGACCCCGACGGCGCCGGTCGTGCTCAACGAGTGGCAGCACGTCGCCGTGACGGTTGACCGCTCCAGTGGTTCGCCGGTGGGCGTCTTCTACTACAACGGCGATTCAGTCAGCGCCTTTACGCCGCGAGCGGGACGCATTTACTCGACAAATGGCGTCGGTTCGGTACTCGATATCGGCCACGGGCCGACTTCCGTCAGTTCCGACCCCGGCGAAAGCTGCCCGAACACCGAGCGGCATTTCGTCGGTTTGCTGGATGAACTGGAAATCTGGATCCGCCCGCTGCCGGCGACCGAAATCGGCCGCCTCTACTCCGCCGGCTCGCGCGGGAAGTGCAAGATCACTTGCACCCTACCGACCTCGGCCGTGCTCTGCCGCACCGCGACCACGGTGACGTTGAATCTCACCATCTGTAACCGCACGCCGAACAATTCCGTGGCACAATTCTCGTTTGCGCCGATGGCGACCGGCAGCGGCTGCAATTTCGACGCGACCGGCATCACCTTCAGCCCGGCCAATGGCACCATCAACCTGGCGCCGGGCCAGTGCACGCAAATCCCGGTGACGCTGAGCCGTCCGTTCGGATTCACGGCGGGCAGCGTCGCTTGCTTCTGCGTGACGGTGCGCGATACGCTTTCCGGCGCGATGAGCACCTGCTGCTCAAAATTGATTGCCTCCAACAACTGGTGCGTGACGGTGAAGGATCCGCGCGATGTCACCGGTGTGGCGATGGGACAGGCGCGCACATTCGTATTCACAGCCCGGAACGAGTCCGATTCCGCGGCGACGCTTGACTATACGTTGCGCGGAGAAAGTTCGGCCGAAGGCGGCGCCTTGACGGCGCTGCAGTTGAACGGTTTGCCGCCCGGTGTGCCGGTCGTTGGTTCGCTGAATCTGCCGCCGTGGGGCGAGATCAATATCGACGGCGCCGCCATGCTGGGGGCGTTTAATCCGCTTGATCTGGAGTCGATCCTGATTGAAGCGGATGTCGACGGCGACGGCGTGGCCGACGCGCTCGACGTCGTGCTGGTGCAGCCGGTCAGTTTCCCGGACTGCAACGGAAACGCTGTGGCCGACAGCCTCGATCTGCTCAACGGCACGTCAGTAGACGCTAACGGCAACGGTTTCCCGGACGAGTGCGAACCGCCGTCCACCGGCGCCGCGCCTTGCTACGTCTGCGGTGACGCGGACGGGTCGGCGGCGGTTTCGATTTCGGACGCGGTTTACTTGATCAATTACATCTTTGCGGGCGGACCGGCGCCGAGTCCGGTGCTGGCCGGGGATGCCGATTGTACAGCCAGCGTCAGCATTTCCGATGCCGTCTATTTGATCAACTATATCTTCGGCGGCGGGCCGCAGCCGTGTTCCGCCTGTCCGTAGGCGGCGGCGGGAAGAAATCACCGTTTTGCGGCCTCGATTTGCGGCGTTTCGCGTCCGACAAAGAAACCAGAATGCCGATTTCGCGTTATTGGTGTGTAGCACGGAACTGTGCGAAAGCGGCAAAGAGAGCTGAGGAGATCAAGCGGAGACGCATGCGCGTTCGATTCATGACCGGACTGTTTCACAAATTCTACTTGTTGAGCCCGATCATCCTCCAAACCATCGGCATTTCGCTGTATGGGTTGAAGCTGTACTATCGCGAGTACGGCCACAAATTTCAGCGGTTGCTCGAGGAGTTCGAGCGCCATGCGTCGCTGTCGGCCGCCGAGCTGGAGGCCTATCAGTCGGAAAAGCTGCGGCTGCTAATCGCCCACTGCTACCGCAACGTGCCATACTACCGCCGAATCATGCAGGAACGCAAGTTGACGCCGGCGGATTTTCAGTCGGCGGCAGATTTGCCGAAGCTGCCGGTGCTGACGCGCGAGCAGATGCGAGACTACGGCGATCAGCTAATCGCCGCGAGCGTGCGCAAATCGGATTTGATCGTCGGGTTCAGTTCCGGCACAACGGCCAACCCGATTCGCATCGTCTGGGACAAGGACGTCTGCATGGTCAAGACCGTGGTCGACTGGCGGCAGAAGCGGCTGGCCGGCGTTAATCCGTTCGACCGGATGGCGTATTTCATCGGCCGGCAGATCGTCCCCGCCGAGGTCAAGAAGCCGCCGTATTGGCGCCAAAACTGGACGCTGAATCAGCTCTTCTTCTCAGCGTTCCACCTCTCCGAAAAGAATCTCGGCCATTACATCGACCGACTGGCGAAATTCCAGCCGGTGGCGATCGAGGGATTCCCTTCGACGTTGTCGATTGTCGCCGCCTATCTCAACCGGCGCGGCGAGTCGTTCCCGGTTAAGGCGGTGTTCACCTCGGCCGAACCGCTGTTGCCGAACCAGCGCGCAGCGATCGAAAAGGCGTTTGTTTGCAAGGTGTACGATTTCCTCGGCATGTCGGAGCGGGTGATTTTCGCGACCGAGTGCCATCGCCATGAGGGCAAGCATCTCGACACCGACTTCGGTGTCACGGAAATCCTCGGCGAAGACGGCCGGCCGACGGACAGGCTGGGACGAATTGTCGCCACCGGCCTGCACAACTACGCCCAGCCGCTGCTGCGCTATCAATCGAGCGATATTTCCGCTTTCTACCACGAGCCGTGCGGCTGCGGACGGCCGTTTCCGCGGATTCAGGATGTCACCACCCGCGACGAAGACACGGTGACGACACCGGACGGGAGATACCTGTCGCCCTCGGCGCTGGGTACCGCGACCAAGGACCTGGAGAACGTCGAGCATATCCAGATCTGGCAGGAAGATTTGCATACAATCGACGTGCGGCTGGTGCCACGCGCCAACTATCGTGAGGAAGAGGGCGATCTAGTCAGGCAGTCTTTGCAGGCGATGGTCGGCGATAATGTCAACATCACCGTCCGCACCGTGGCTGACATTCCGCGCACTTCCGCCGGTAAGTTCCGCTGGGTTGTCTCCAAAGTTCCCCTCAAATTCTGACCGCAATTGCGCAGCGAAGCTAATCGCTTGACCCCGACCGCTGTCATTCGCTATCGTGCAGCGGGCGGGCGCAATGCTATTGGCTGAGGGAGGTCTGGCTGAAATGAGCGAACCGATTCTGATGGGAAAGGGCGAAAGCGAACTTCTGCTGCTTCCGCAGATGACCAACCGCCACGGCTTGATCGCCGGCGCTACCGGCACCGGCAAGACGATCGCCCTGCAGGTGATGGCGGAGGCTCTCAGCGCGCGCGGGGTGCCGGTGTTCCTGGCGGATGTTAAAGGTGATTTGGCCGGTATCAGCCAGCCGGGGGCAGCGAATGCGAAGATCAGCGAGCGGCTCGGCAAGATTGGAATTGCCGACTTCCAGTTCCGCGGCTCGCCGGTCACCTGTTGGGATCTGTTCGGCGAACAGGGGCATCCGATTCGCACAACCGTCTCCGATATGGGCCCGCTGTTGTTCAGCCGCCTGCTCGACCTGAACGAGACGCAAAGCGGTGTGCTCTACATTGTTTTCAAGATCGCCGACGACAACCAACTGCTGCTGCTCGACCTCAAAGATCTCCAATCAATGCTCACCTTCGTCGCCGACAACGCCAAGCAGTTTACGACGACTTACGGCAATGTCTCCGCGACGAGCATCGGCGCGATCCAGCGGGCGTTGCTGACGCTGGAGGAACAGGGCGGCGATGAGTTCTTCGGCGAACCGGCGCTCGATATCGACGATCTGATGCAACTTGCCCCCGACGGCCGCGGCATGGTGAACGTGCTCGCTTCTGACAGACTGATGCAGTCGCCGCGCGCTTACGCCACGTTCCTGCTCTGGCTGTTGGCGGAGTTGTTCGAGCAATTGCCGGAGGCGGGCGATGTCGACAAGCCGAAATTGGTGTTCTGCTTCGACGAGGCGCACCTGCTGTTTGATGAAGCGCCCAAGGCGCTGCTGGAAAAGATCGAGCAGGTGGTGCGGCTGATCCGCTCGAAGGGTGTGGGGGTGTTCTTCATCACGCAGAATCCGCTGGACGTGCCGGACACGGTGCTGTCACAGCTCGGCAATCGCATCCAGTTTGCTTTGCGGGCGTTTACGCCGCGTGACCAGAAAGCGGTCAAGGCGGCGGCGACGACGTTCCGCCCCAATCCCAATCTCGACATCGAAAAGACGATCAACGAGCTGGGCACGGGCGAGGGTTTGGTGTCGTTTCTCGATGCCAAGGGCGCGCCGGGAATCACGCAGCGCACGATCATTTGCCCGCCGCAGAGCCGGATCGGCGCGATCACGCCGGCGGAGCGCGCCGAACTGATTCGCCAGGCGGCGGTGCGCGGCCGCTACGAGCAGGCGATCGACCGCGAGTCGGCCTACGAAATCCTCAAAGCCCGCGCCGAACGCGCCGCTGACGCGACGCCGAAAGTGGTTTTCGACCAATATCCCGAGGCGCAGCCGCGTTCGTCCGGCTCTTTGCGTAGCCGCACGACGCCGCGCGCGCCGCGTCAGCGCGAGAGCGTAATCGAGGCAGTCGCCAAGAGCACGTTGCGCTCCGCGGGGAGTCAACTGGGACGCTCGCTGATTCGCGGCGTGCTCGGTTCACTGCTCGGCGGCCGCAAGCGCTGAGCGGTGCTTCGACCTTTCAGAAGGGGATCGTCGCGCGGGGGCAACTTTCCCACTCGATGCCGCGCGCACGCCGTTGTCCGAAATCAGCACACGATCTGCAAGGCAATTGACCAGTTGCGAAGCCGTTGTTTGGGCACGGCTTGCGCGCCGGTGCTGAGGCCCTCGGCTTGGGACGAGGCGGCCTGCGCGCGGCGGACGCGGGCGGGTGTTTCAAAGTGGTAATTTTCGGTGCGGGCGCGTCCGACAAAGCTAAGGGGCGACACAAGAGTACGCAGCGGATTACCCGCCAAACAGCGATTCAGTCTTTCTGGAGAACAGCGTTATGAAGTGCAGTTTCTGCGGCAGCGACGAGGTTGTTACCGGGATCCTCGAGGGGATTTCCTTCATCGCCAAGAGCGATTCACAGCGAATGCAGACCAAGGGGCTCTACGGCATCCAGGCAAATTTCTGCCAGGTCTGCGGCCGGCTCGACCGGTTCGAGATCGAGCGGGTGGTGGCGCCGCGCAAGGCCACCGCGGTCGGCTTGTTGCGGCGGTAGCGGCAAGCGGGCGGGCGCAAGCAAGAGCCGAGGGCGGTTGAGGATTCGATCGGCGCCAGGTCACATCCCGCACGGTTGCGGGCGGATGTGATCGCCAGGGGTGCGCTCTGCGGGACAAGACCTGACGCAATGGGCAACGGGAATCTTCCGACTGAAGTCGGACCCACAGCTATGTAAGGGGGAGTCATCCGACTGAAGTCGGATCTACAGGGATGCAAGGGGGAATCATCCGACTGAAGTCGGATCTACAGGGATGTAAACAGCCATTTGGAAGAGATCTGCATTGGATGCAGTGATGGGAGCCACAAGTTTAATATAGATCGACATTTATACGTTTTCGCAAAAAAACAATCTTTGTGCGGAACCTGCCGGTAGTGGCAGAGTATAACTCGACGTCGGAACATCAGGCAGAGTTCTCAATCCGATAATTGATTGTGGGCAAATCGCAGCAATTCATTCCCGCACCTTTTCATCAATTTTCATCGACACAATTCTAATTTGAACGGCTCCGGACAGCGCCGTGGGTAGCTTGCAACAACCCCGCGTCCAATGGGCAGCGCGTTGACATAGATGGGCACTCGCATTCACTCCAACGGAATGAGGAGGACACTATGCGCAGACGATTCAGCATCATAATTCTGCTGGGCTTTGTCGGCCTGGCGGCAGTGAGCCTGCGCGCGCAGTCGGTCGCGCTGTTTGGCCCGCATCTGGGAATGCAAAAAGCGCAGGATGCCGAAGACCTCAGCTACCTGGTCGGCGCCACGTTGCGGCTGAAGTTGCTGCCGGCGCTGGCGGCCGAAGGTGATATCGGTTACCGCCATGAGGAATTCGGCTCCGGCGCTCTGACAATTCGCGAATGGCCGGCCACCGTCACGGCGCTGCTGTATCCGCTACCGATCATCTATGGCGGCGTCGGCGGCGGCTGGTACAACGCGACTTTCGACTACAACGATACCTACAACGCCGCCGGGATTGATGACGAAACCGACAGCGAGTTCGGGTGGCATTTGGCAGCCGGGGTGGAATTGCCGGCCTCGCCGAGCATGCGCATCTATGGCGACGTGCGTTACGTTTTCCTGGAGCGCAAGTTCAAGGAGTTGCCGGATGCCGTACTCGACGGCGCCAAGTCGGATTTCTATTCGATCAATGTTGGCTTGTTATTTCGGTTGTAACGTTTTCCCCTCTGGTCTAAGCGCCCGTTAACAGACTCCCCCGCTTAGACCCCACTCCCGGGGCTTCGGCACGCTTGGTTTCCTGTCATCAGGAATGTGTCGGAGCCCTGTTTTTATTACCACGACAGCGTTGCGGTGTCCGTAGGGGCGACCCTTGCGGTCGCCCGTGAACAAGGACTTACGCGACATCGCGGGCGGGGACAAGCCCCGCCCCTACGGGTTATCCTAAGTCGATGGCTCCATGTTGTGGCGATGGGACAGCGGGTGATAGGACCGTCAGGAAAGATTCTTGACGGCGCGCCAGGGGCGACCCTCGCGGCGCTGGAAGAATCCGGGCGGCACGGTGATTGGCCACGCCAAGATCGTCTTGCATGTCCAGATTCCGATGGCGCGTGAAGCAGTCATGCTATAGCTTGTCCCCATCGGAGGAAATCTCTATGCCGCACAAAGCGAATTGGTGGGAAACGTTCTTCGTTGACTTCCGCCCGGTGTTTGGGCATTACAGCCGCAAGGAAATCAACGCGGAAGTCCGGTATGTCAGCCGCAAGCTGGGGTTGAAGCCGGGGATGAGCCTGCTCGACTGCCCCTGCGGCTACGGCCGGATCTCGCTGCCTCTGACCAAGCGCGGTATCAAGGTGACCGGCGTTGACATAACGCCGTCATATCTGGAAGAATTTGAGCGCAACGCCAGCCGCGCCGGCGTGGCGGTGCGATTGTTTCACCAGGACATGCGCCGCATCAGCTTCCGCAACGAGTTCGATGCCGCCGCCAATTTGTACACCTCGTTCGGCTACTTCGAGGAGGAGGCGCAGAATCTCCTGGCGCTGAAGAAAGTCTACCAGGCGCTGCGCCCGGGCGGGCGCTTTCTGTTGTCGCTGATCAACCGTGACTGGATCCTGATCAATTTCACTTCTCGCGACTGGTTCGATTTGAAAGGGGTGCGGCTGCTGCAGTGGCGTTCCTTCGACTACGCGCACTCGGTCATGAATGACAACTGGCAGTTTGAGAAAGATGGTGCGATCAAGGTGCACGCGACGAAGCTGCGGCTCTATTCCTATCATGAATTGCGCGCGATGTTTGAGAAGGCGGGATTCGTGGAGATCGAGGGCTTCGGGTCGCATCAGGACACACCGACCGGCCGCAACAATCGGATGATTTACGTGCTGGGGCGGAAGAGATAGTGGCGTAGGTCAAATCCCGCCCTGAGATCGCGCTAAGCGACTGATGATGCGGGAGGTAGTCAGTCGCAGAATGCTTGAGTAGTCGAAAAGGGATTTGACAGCGATGGCGCTGCGGTCACCCGGCGTCAAAACCCTCGTCTTCGAATAGAACCAGTATCTCCGGCAAGGCGCACCCCGTTACCGCATTCGGGTGGATCAAGGATTCGGGTTTTGACCTACGCGACTGCCTGCGGTCACCCCTTCCGGTGAACCACCGTCGAACCGGCCTGGGCGGTCGGGAAGATAATCACCTCGGCGATCTGAACGTGCGGCGGACGCGAGGCCACCCACACCACCGCATCGGCGACATCCTCGCCGCTCAGCGGCTGCATCCCCTGATAGACCTTGTGGGCGCGTTCCGAGTCGCCATAGAAACGCACCAGCGAGAATTCGGTTTCGACCAGACCGGGGTCGACCGTCGAGACACGAATCGGCGTGTCGACCAGTTCCATCCGCAGGCTCTTGGTGATGGCATCGACGGCGAATTTGGAGGCACAGTAGACGCTGCCGCCGCCGTAGGCCTCGTGGCCGGCGATCGAGCCGATGTTGATGATGTGCCCGCGCTGGCGTTGGAGCATCCCCGGCAGCACGGCGCGGGTGACATAGAGCAGCCCCTTGACGTTGGTGTCGATCATCTCGTTCCACGCCTCGGGGTCGGCCTCGTGCAATTTCACCAGTTGCCGCGACAGCCCGGCGTTGTTGACGAGCAAATCGATTGCTTGCCAGGGCTCTGGCAGGGACAGGATCGCCCTTTCGACGGCAGGGAGGTCGCGGACATCGAGTTTGAAGCAGTGGGTTTCAGTCTTGAGGGTCCGGGCGAGGGCTTCGATACGATCGACACGGCGCGCGCAGAGGAGCAGATCATATCCGGCCTCGGCCAATCTGCGCGCGGTGGCCTGTCCGATCCCGGATGACGCCCCCGTCACGAACGCGATTTTTCGCATGGTCATGGTCGTACCCTTGGGTTGAAAACAGTCATCAAGGCGAAGTTAGGGAATCGGCGGGGAGAGATCAAGGGCGGGGATTAGGGGCGTAGGGCGTAGGTCAAATCCCGTTCGAAGATGACGTCATGCGCGTGAAGATGCCGGGGGTAGTCAGTTGAAAGACCCGTGGAAGAATGAGAAGGGATTTGACGGAGATGAAGAAGCAACTGTCTGATCCACCGAGGGGGTTCCAGGTCACGTCCTGCGGATGGAGAGTCGTGATTCGCGGGCGGGGACAAGCCCTGCCCCTACGGATCGTATATCCAGCAATGTCGAGCGGGATAATCGTCTTAATAATCCTGATTGCGGTTAGGAGTCGAGGCGTTTGTGATGCGGTTGATGTTTGTAATATGTTGAGAATAGGTCGATTAGTGGAAATACCGCCTGCCGTGTCTTAGGCCTATGTGAGTAAGTGCTAATTCACGACGACGGGCGTCTTGTTATTTTTTTCACAAATGATGACACTTATATGACAATAGAAGTCGAGTTTATTTTAACTTCAGCGCAACCAAAGACGATAGTCTTGGGTGTGTATAAGGACGATATGGAATTCGGTATCATCGGCACCTCAATCTGGCAACAGAATCTCAAGCTGCTGGAGCGTTTGACTGTCGATCGCGACAGCCGCACCGAAGCGCTGCGTTGTCTCAAAGAGTATCTCTCGCTCGATGAACTGATCTACCTGTCCACGTGCAATCGCGTGGAATTCGTCTATATCTCCTCGGGGCGCTACTCGGGATCGAAACTTCTGCATCGACTGATCGACTTTTTCTTCCGTGATCAACAAGGGTTTGGGTTCTTCCCGAACGACTTCTATCACTACACGGGACGCGAGGCGGTTGCGCACTTATTCCGCACAACCGCCTCTCTCGAATCGCTGGTGGTCGGCGAGACGCAGATTGCGGGGCAGTACAAAGAAGCCTATATGGAAGCGCTCGCAACCGGGCTGGCGGGGAATGCGCTGAAGGATATTTCCGAGGAAGCGCTGCTGGTGGCCAAAAAGGTCAAGCGCGAGACCTCGGTCGGTTCCGGGTCGGTGTCGATGGCGTCGCTGGCGGCGGACGAGCTGGCGACCACCTGCAATGAGACATCGACGATCGCCTTGATTGGCGCGGGCGCGATGACAGTCAAGCTCGCGCGCTATATCCTTGATCATAAGCTCGGTTCATTGTTATTCGTTAATCGCACCTTGGAGAAGGCCGAGAGTCTGGCGGAGCAGTTCGGCGGCCGCGCCGTCTCCCTCGACGACTTCATCGCCGAACCTCCGCGGATTAATGCCATCGTTTCGGCCACGGCCGCACCGGGTGCGTTGTTTGACACCCGATTCCTCGATGCTTTGCCGCCGTCCGATGCCCCGGTGATTTGCATCGACCTGGCGATCCCAAAGGACTTCGGTGCATGCTTCAACGACAACCCCAAGGTCAAGCTGATCGATATCGCGTATCTGCGGTCGGCCTGCACGGTCAATCTGCGGCAGAAATTTATTGAGACCGGCAAGGCCAACGAAATCGTCCGTGCCGCAGTAAATGACTATATGTCCGACCGCATCGAGGTTTCCCTCAAACCGATCTTCACCGACAGCTTCCAGGAGTCGATGCAACTGGCGAAGCGCGCGCTCGACGACTTGTTTGCCAAGAAAGTGACTGCGATCTCGGACGAAGACAAAGACGCCATCTACCGGCTGGTTACCAAACTGATTGCCAACTCCGCCTATCAACCGGCCAAGGTACTCTCCGACAAACTGGCCAATCTCTCCGGCGACATCGACCTGACGGAACTGCGGCGGCGCAAGACCGCAATATGACCGAAAAGCTGATTATTGGCTCGCGCGGCTCCGATCTTGCCCTGTATCAGGCAAATTTCATCAAGGATATCTTGATTCGTGAACACGGCTGCGAGGTCGAGATCAAGATCATCCACACGGCCGGCGACAAGATCGACAATATCTCGTTCGACAAGATGGAAGGAAAGGGCTTCTTTACCAAGGAGTTAGAGGATGCCCTATTGCGGCGCGAGATCGATTTAGCCGTACATTCCCTCAAAGATCTTATGACCACTCAGCCGGAGGGGCTCAGATTGGGCGCCGCCGGCTACCGGGCCGACCGTGCCGAGATGCTGTTGATCCGCAAGGAATCGCGGATCGGGACGGGGGTGTTGCCGGTGCGGGACGGCGGGGTGATCGGGACAAGTTCGGCGCGGCGCAAATGTCAGGTTGCCTTCCATCATCCAAAACTGCAAATTGCTGATCTGCGCGGAAACGTGCCCACGCGTGTGCGCAAGCTGCGCGAAGGTCAGTACGACGCGATCCTGCTGGCATGTGCCGGCGTCAAGCGTCTGCAGTTGGACTTATCGGATTTGGAAGTTGTCGAGCTGGATCCGCAAGCATTTCTGCCGGCGCCGGCGCAGGGCATTCTCGGGATACAAATTCGCGATCACGATCCGCGCGTGGAGAAGGTAGTATCGAAACTTGGATCCAGTGACGAGATGCTTCAGGCAGAGCTTGAGCGCGGACTTTTGAAGATGTTCGATTCCGGTTGTTCGCTGCCGCTTGGGGTGTGGTCTGACAGGAGAAACGGGGAATATCACTTGAAGGCAGTATTAGGGCAACATCGGGAGGGCCGCTGGCTGGGGCTGAAGCGTGCCGAGGTGCGCGGGCCGGAAATCCGCAGCCTGATCGACCGGGCGTACGTGATGCTGACGCAGGAGTCGCCATGCGCGTAATCGTGACCCGGCCGGCAAAGCAATTAACCGAATTGACCCAGCGCGCAGCGGAGCGCAACATCGAAGTTGTGCCGTTGCCGCTGATGGAGATCGTGCCGCTGCAATTCGAATGGCCGCGCGGTCTCGATATTAAGGCCATTAACTGGGTGTTCTTCACCAGCGCGCAGGGGGTGGCGTCGTTTTTTCTGCGGCTGTCGGAATTGGACCTGGTGCTGGCCGACAAGACACGGTTTGCGGTCGTCGGCGCGCGCACCGATACGTCGCTGAAGAAGTGGGAGAAGGAAGCCTCGTTCCAGCCCTCCGATTCTTACGGCCAGACGCTGTTCACCGAATTCATCCAACATTATCCCGAAAACAAACAGGTGGTGATGTACGCCCGGGCGCGCGATGTCGAATACGATCCGGCGCCGCTGTTTTTCGGCCGCGGCTACAAGTATTACTCGGTACCGTGTTACGAATCGGTGGAACGCAACATTGATCCCAAAGTGATTTCGAAAATCAAGCGCAACGATGCGATTTTATTTACCGCTCCTTCGATGGTGCGCGCCTACCAGCGGCAGTTCGGCAATCCGCAGGCGCGACTGCTGGCGATCGGCAACACCACCGCGGCCGAGATGGAGCGCCAGCGCTGGCGCAATATCGTCGTGTTGAAGCAAGCGGACGTGAACTCCGTGCTGGAGTACCTGTAGGTGGAGCGTTCCTTTCGTCCCCGCCGACTGCGGCACAATCCATTGATTCGCGACCTGGTCGCCGAGACGCAGCTCAGTCTCAAGGGGATGATTCAGCCCTATTTTGTCACCGACGGCGTCGGCGTGCGGGAAGAGATTGCCGGGATGCCGGGCATCCACCGCGAGTCGGTTGACCGTCTGGTCGAGACGGTCGCCGCCGACCTGAATCTCGGTATCAACAAGATCATGCTGTTCGGCGTGACCGAGCGCAAGGATCAGTTGGCTTCGACCGCCTGGGATGAAAAGAACCCCGTGATCCACGCCGGCAAGGAACTCAGGCAGAAATTCGCCGAATCGCTGTTCATCAGCGCCGATGTTTGTCTGTGCGCCTATACCGACACCGGCCACTGTGGCATTACCATCGACGGCGAAATTGACAACGATAAGTCGGTAGCGATCCTAGCGCGGATGGCGGTGGCGCTGGCGAAGGCCGGCTGCGATTGCGTCGGGCCCTCCGACATGATGGACGGCCGCATCGCGGCGATCCGGCTGGCGCTGGAGAAGGAAGGGTATTCCAACGAACTGATTCTGGCGTACACGGCGAAGTATGCCTCAACCTACTACGGCCCGTTCCGCGAGGCCGCGCATTCGGCGCCGGGCAAGGGCGACCGCAAAGGTTACCAGATGGATTTCCGCAATCGCCGCGAAGCGCTGAAGGAATTGGAATTGGATGAAGCGGAGGGGGCGGACATCGTGATGGTCAAGCCGGCGCTGGCGTATCTGGATATCATTGCCGATTTCGCCGCCAACACGAGCCTGCCGATCGCGGCCTACAACGTTTCCGGCGAATATACCGCCGTCAAGTTGATGGCGCAGGCGGGCATGGCCGACGAGAAGACGATGACGCTGGAAAATCTGACGGCGATTACGCGCGCGGGCGCTTCGATCATACTGACCTATCATCTCAGGGACATCCTTAAACATGGCTGGCATCTCTAAGGTCGTTTTCGACCACCAAAAGTCGCGCCGCCTGATGGAACTTTCCGCGGAAGTGATTCCGGGCGGCGTCAATTCGCCGGTGCGCGCGTTCCGTTCCGTCAGCGGCACGCCGCGATTCATCGCCAAGGGCGACGGCGCGTTTCTCTACGATGTCGACGGCAACAAGTATCTCGATTTCTGTAATTCCTGGGGACCGTTGATTCTGGGCCACGGCGATCCGGACGTGGTCGCCGCGGTGAAGGCGCAAGTCGAGAAGGGGATGACCTTCGGCGCCTCGACCGAGCTGGAATACGAGCTGGCGGCGTTCATCGTGAAGACGGTGGAGGCGGTCGAGAAGATCCGCTTCGTCTCGTCCGGGACGGAAGCGGTAATGTCGGCGATCCGGGTGGCGCGCGGATTTACCAAGCGCGATTTGATTCTGAAATTCGAAGGCTGCTATCACGGCCACAGCGATCATCTGCTGGTCAAGGCGGGTTCGGGGCTGGTGACATTTGGGCAGCCGTCGTCCGCAGGAGTGCCGGAGGCGATCACGAGTCAGACGGCGGTGCTGCCGCTTGACGATGAAGATGCCCTGCAGGAATTTTTCGCCCAGCACGGCGACGAGCTGGCCGCGGTGATTATCGAGGGCATTCCGGCCAACAACGGCCTGCTGATTCAGCGCCACGACTATATCCGCTTGCTGCGCGCGTTGACGGAGAAGCACGGCGCGCTGTTGATCTTCGACGAAGTAATCACCGGATTTCGGCTCGGCATGGGCGGCGCTACGGCATACTACGGCATTCGCCCCGATTTGGTCACCTACGGCAAGATCATCGGCGGCGGGATGCCGGTGGGCGCGTTCGGCGGGCGGGCGGAGATCATGAATATGCTCTCGCCGCTGGGACCGGTGTACCAGGCGGGCACGCTGTCGGGCAACCCGGTAGCGATGGTCGCGGGATTGACCACACTAAGGAAGCTGGCCGACGGCAAAATCCACGAGCGGTTGGAAGCGATGAATCGCCGTTTCGTGACGCAATTGACTTCCCATCTGCGCGAAAGCCAGGTCACGGTCGCGGGGGTCGCCTCGATCTACTGGATTGTCTTCCAGCCCGACTTACCGCGCGCGGCGCATCAGATTTCCAGCGACGGCATCAGTCATTTCAACCGCCTGCATCATCCGATTCTGCAGCAAGGGATTTATCTGCCGCCCTCGGGGTACGAAGTCTGCTTCATTTCGGCGGCGCATACCGACGAGCTGCTGGCGCAGGCCGCCGACATCCTCGGCACGGCGATCCAGCGCGAGGCGCATACGTGGGCGTAACCGACTCGCCGTTTATCAAAGCGTGCTATGGCCGCAATGACGGCGCGATTCCGGTGTGGATTATGCGCCAGGCGGGCCGGTATCTGCCCGAATATCGGCAGGTGCGCAGCAAGGTATCGTTCCAGGAGCTGTGCCGCTCGCCGCGACTGATTGCCGAGGTGGTGCGCCAGCCGGTTGAGCGCTTCGGGCTCGATGCTGCGATTCTCTTCTCCGACATCCTGACCATGCTTGAACCGATGGGCGCCAAGGTGAGTTTCCCCGACGGCGGCCCGGTGATCGGGCAGCCGATCTCGACGCCGGAAGACGTCGAGCGATTGCACGCGTGCGATGTGCGGCGGGATTTGGCGTTTGTGCTGGCGGGGATCGACGAAATCAAGCAGCGTCTGGCGCAGACGCCGTTGATCGGGTTTGCCGGCTCACCGTTTACGCTCTTCTGTTATCTCGTCGAAGGGAAGGGTTCGAAGACATTTGATAAGGCCAAGATTTTTCTGCAGCGTTATCCCGAGGCGGCGACGCGACTAATCGATTTGCTTACCGACTCGGTCGCAACCTATCTCAACGAGCAAATCTCGGCAGGCGCGGATGCCGTGCAGCTATTCGACAGTTGGGGCGGGATTCTCGCGCACGACGACTATCGTCGCTGGTCGGCGGAGCCGGCGGCGCGGATCTTCGCATCGCTCAAATTACGCCAGGTGCCGCGAATCTTCTTCGTCAACAACGTCGCGCCGTATCTCGATCTGGTTCGCGAAATCGACTGCGAGGTGATTGGCGTGGACTACCGGATCGACCTGGCGACCGCGGCAACGGCGCTGGCCGGCAAATCGGTGCAGGGAAATCTCGATCCGACCGTGTTGTTTAGCGGCCCCGAGGTTGTCGCGGCGCGGACGCAGGATATTCTGCGGAGTTTGACGCAGCACGATAATCTCATCTTCAACCTCGGCCATGGAATCCTGCCGGAGACGCCTCTGGCCTCGGTCGAGACGATGATCAAGACCGTCAAGAGTTTCCGTTCATAGCATGACAACCGCCTCTGAGTATACCCGCGTTCCGATCGAGCTGCTGCGCAAATATGACCGTCCCGGACCCCGCTACACCAGCTATCCGACGGTGCCGGTGTGGAGCAATGAGGTCGGGGTGACGCAGTATCGGGAGGCGCTGCAGGCGGCATCGGCGCAGGTGAACACGCCGCTGGCACTATATTGCCACATCCCGTTTTGCCGCAAGCGCTGTTACTACTGCGGCTGCAACACCGTGGTGACCCAGCATCGCGAGCGGGTGGACAGCTACGTCGCCAACATCACGACCGAGATTAAGAACACGGCAGCATTGCTCGGTGCGCGCCGACAGGTGAGCCAGTTGCATCTGGGCGGCGGGACGCCGACGTTTCTCGATTGTCGCGGATTGGAGATCGTCTTCAGCGCGATTGCAGCGCACTTTGAGTTCGTACCGGGGTGCGAGAAGTCGATCGAGGTTGATCCGCGCGTCACGACCGACGAGCAGCTGGAGTTTCTCGCCAAGTCAGGCTTCAACCGCATCTCGATCGGCACGCAGGACTTTGACCCGAGTGTGCAGGAGGCGATCGGGCGGATTCAGTCGTTTGCGGCGGTGGAGCACATCATCACCCAGAGCCGCGCGCTGGGATTTCGCGGCATCAATCTCGATTTGATCTACGGTTTGCCGAAGCAGACGGTCGCATCGTTCACGGAGACGATCCGGCAGGCGCTAACCTTGCGCCCCGATCGGGTGGCGATGTATTCGTTTGCGTATTTGCCGCAGAGCATGCCGCATCAGTCGGTGATCCCGGCAAGCGATCTGCCGGTGACGGAGGTCAAATACCAGTTGTTTGCGACGGCGGTCGAGGAATTCACCAAAGCGGGTTATCGCCAGATCGGCATGGATCATTTCGCGTTGCCGGAGGACGAGCTGTCGCTGGCGCAGCAGGACGGACGGCTGCACCGCAATTTCATGGGCTATACGGTGCAGAGCGCGCCGGAGATGATCGGCTTCGGTATGTCGGCGATCGGGTATGTCAATAATGCGTTTTTCCAGAACACTTCCAAGCTGGACAGCTACGAGAAGGCGCTCGCCGAACACGGATTCGCGGTGTATCGCGGCCTGTACCTGACGCGCGATGATTTGATTCGGCAGTATGTCATCAGCCAGTTGATGTGCAATTTTCGCCTGCATTACCGGGCACTGGAGGAGCTGCTTCAAGTTCACTACCAGGACTACTTCGCGGCCGAACATCAGCGCCTGGAGCCGTTCGTCGGCGACGGGTTGATGACGCACGACGAGCGCGGTTTGCAGATCACGCCGGTGGGCCGTACCTTCGTGCGCAACATCGCAATGACCTTCGACGCCTATCTCGACGAGAACGGCGAATCGAAGGGCGTGCGTTTTTCGCGGACGATTTGAGCGCCAGATGAACGACCGTCTCGCCGTCATCTTGCTTGCGATGGGCGGACCCGCCACGACGGCGGAAATTCCCGAGTACCTGTACAACATTTTCTCTGACCGCAACATCATTCGCTTGCCCGGGGGCACACTTCTGCAGAAGCCGTTTGCGCGGATGATCTCCCGGCGCCGCACGCCGGAGGTGACGCACAATTACAGTCGCATCGGTGGCGGCTCGCCATTGCTGAAGTGGACCGAGGCGCAGGCGCGGCTGATCGAACAGGAGTTGCGCCGTGATTTCGCGCGGGTGCAGTGCTACGCAGGGATGCGCTATTCGCGGCCGACGATCGATTCGGCGATTGCCGCGGCGGTGGAGGCAGGATTCCGCAAGCTCGTGCTGCTGCCGCTTTATCCGCAGTTCAGCAAGGCGACGACGGGTTCGTCATTTGCAGTGGCGCGGGAGAGTCTGCGGCGATATCCCGAAGTTGCGGCAATCGAGATTCGGGACTTTCACGAGGACGCCGGCTATACGACACTGCAGCGCGAATATATCACGAACCATATCCGTCCCGACGAAACGCTGCTCTTTTCGGCGCACTCGCTGCCGCAGAAATTCGTCGACGAGGGCGACCCCTACGTCGACCAGATTCGCCGCACGGCCGAACTTGCCGCCGGCGGGCGGGAGTATTTCGTCGCATTTCAGAGTCGCACGGGTCCGGTGAAGTGGGTTGGGCCTGACACGATCGACGAGGTGAAGCGGCTATTGAGTGAGCGGCGCGGCGGGCTGTTCATCGTGCCGATTGCGTTTGTCTGCGATCATATCGAGACGCTGTTTGAGATCGACTTGCAGCTCCCCGAAATCGTCGGTGCCGAGTTCGGGCGCCGCCTGCGCCGCATGCCGATGTTTAACGACGATCAGCGGTTCGGTGCGGTGCTGGCGGAGATTGTGCGGAAGGCAGTGAGTGCTCATGGCCAAAGTTGACGTCCTCATCGCGGGCGGCGGCATCTCCGGCCTGGCGACACTGCATCTTCTGCGCCGCAACAAGCCGCAGTTGACCGTGCGCCTGCTCGAGGCGGACAACCGCCTTGGGGGGACGATCGGCACCGATCAGATCGACGGCTACAGCTTCGACTGGGGGCCGAACGGATTTCTTGATCGCGAGCCGCTGACGCTGCAGTTGTGTGACGAGCTGGGATTGAAGGAGCGGCTCGAGCGCGCGAATGAGAGCGTGAACGCACGTTTCATTTTGCGCGGCGGACGATTGCGGCCGGTGCCGATGTCGCCGCCGAAGTTCCTGATGAGCAGCATCCTCAGTTGGCGGGGCAAATTCCGTTTGGCGCTCGAACCGTGGGCCAAACCGCGACCCGACGGCGTTGATGAATCGGTGTACGATTTTGTGGCGCGGCGCATCGGGCAGGAAGCGGCCGATTACCTGGTGCAGCCGATGGTCTCGGGCGTTTACGGCGGTGTTGCCAAGCGATTGTCGCTGCAGTCATGTTTCCCGATCATGCGCGAGATGGAGGATCAATACGGCTCGCTGATCAAGGCCCTGTTTGCGAAGGCGCGGGCGGCGCGCGCATCGGGGAAGAAAGCGGGCGGCCCGGGTGGACCGGGCGGCTGGCTGACGTCGTTTTACGGCGGGCTGTATCCGGTCATCGAACGCTTTGCCGAGTTGTACGGCGATCAGATCACCTGCGGCGTCGGTGTCAAGTCGGTGCGGAGCGACAACGGCGAGCTGCGCGTGGAACTCAGCGACGGTGCTGTCGAGACGTGTCGGCATTTGGTGCTGGCGACGCCGTCCTATGCCGCGGCGCAGATTGTCGTCGAACTGTCACTGCCGCTGGCGGACGCGCTCGGCAAGATCCCCTACGCGCCGATCGCGGTGGTTTGTCTCGGATATGATGCCGCGCAGGTGAGAAATTCGGTCGACGGGTTCGGATTCCTGGTACCGCAGAAGGAGCAGCGCCGGATTCTCGGCGCGATCTGGACGTCGTCGATTTTCGCCAAGCGCGCGCCCGCAGGCAAGATTCAGTTCCGCACGATGGTCGGCGGCGACGGCGACCACGAATCGATCAAGCTCACCGATGACGAGTTGCTAAACGTGACAAGCTCCGATCTGGGCGAGATCATGCGCATCACCGGCGCGCCGGAGACGGTCAAGATTTACCGCTGGCAGTACGGCATCCCGCAATACCGCGTGGGGCATCGCACGATTATGGATATCGTGGAAGGGGAACTGGCGGGGCTGCCGCAATTGCATCTGGCCAGCAACGCCTACTACGGCATCGGCCTGAATGATTGCGTCAAGCAGGCACATCGGGTCGTCGAGAAGATTTCTTAGGCGCCCTCTACTCTAAGCCGATCTTTCGCTCTTCCAGAAACTTTCGCAGATGCACGCGCAGTGCTGCCGGATTAGTCGTCGCGGCGCGGCGGGCGGTGTGCTCGGTCCAGCTATAATCGGCATCGTTAATTTCGCGGCCGTCGGGCGCGGCGATGATGCGATTGGGGCCGTCGTACAGCCCGGTGGCCTTGATCGTGCGGTCGTATTCGGCCAGCAGCGTTTCGAGGCCGGCGTCGTTGTATTCCTCGCGGTGGATGACAACTTGCTCCGGCAGTCGCGGCTTGACCATCGGTTGTTGATCGGGGTAACCGAGGCAGACGCCGACCAGCGGAAACACGCGCTCGGGGAGTCTGAGCAGCGTGCTGACCGGTGCGGGATTGTTGCGAATCGCACCGATCAGGCAGATCCCGAGACCGGAGGCCTCCGCCGCGACGACGATATTCTGCGCCACCAGCGCGGTGTCGACCGTCGCCACAAGCAGCATCTCGATGTAGCGGTCGCTGAATTTGTAGCCGCGCAGTTGGCAGACGCGCTCGAGGCGGCGCAGATCGGGACAAAGCGCGAGAAACACCGGGCATTGCGCCACCCAGGCCTGCTTGCCGCAGTACTCGGCGAGCTGGGTTTTCTTCGCCGGGTCGGTGACGGCGATGATCGAGTAGGATTGCAGATTGGAGGAGGTCGGCGACTGGCGGGCGGCATCGAGGATGCGCTGCAGCAGTTCCTCCGGCACCGGATCGGGTTTGTAGCGCCGGATCGAGCGGTGCGATTTCAGCAGAGAGAAGATGTCGTTGGTCATGGGGAGAAGATAGTGGATTCGGCGGGGGCGGGGAGTGATTTGTTGAGGGGGCCTATGGAGCGGCGATGAGGCAACGAAGGACACACCCCGTCTCGAGCCCGCGGGATGGGCGAGAGGAGTGGAGCTGCGATGGGTGGTGGAATGCAGATGGTCGAGATGTTGGTGAGGCGGGCACGATCCACCCCTCTCGAGAGGGGAATCAATTGGTTGTAGGGCAGGTCTCCAGGTTGCACGGTCGTGGGATTTGACAAATGCTGGAGGAGACCTGCCCTACGGGGACTCGTGGAAGTGCGAAGGCCCTCACCCCCGGCCCCTCTCCCAGGAGGAGAGGGGGGAAAGGCGTTTCGGCGCGGGATTCTGCGTCAGGATCGCAGGGATCCTGACCTACGAAGGGCGGCACGGGATAGTGAATGGACACACCCCGTCTCGGGCCCGCAGGATGGGCGAGAGGAGTGGAGCTGCGATGGGTGGTGGAATGCTGTTGGTCGAGATGTTGGTGAGGCGGGCACGATCCACCCCTCTCGAAAGGGGAATCAATTAGCGGCGGGGCGGTCAGGCGACGGCGAAGACGATGGCGGTATAGCCGAGAGCGACGGCGAGCGAGAGGCCGATCATGCGGTGGGCTTTGCCGCGGAGTTGTTGGGCTTCGTCCTGATCGCTGATAGTTTCCAAGCCGTTATCGAGATCGCGCTGACCGCGCGTCGCCAGCAGTACTCAGGTTTTTTCGCGCGCCTGCAGCAGCGCCAGCACGGCAACGAAGGCCGAGAGGAAAAGCGCGATGTACCAGCCGCGGCTGACGTCGTACACCTTGAGCGCCAGGAACACGAAAATGGTCGTAACAAATGCGGCCAGCGAGAGGAGTTCGCGCTTACGGCAGGCGCGCGCGCCGATGTTGCTGAGCGATTTCGATAGGAATGGGGTCATGGGCACCTCCCCGTGAACATCGGCAAACTCGTCGATCGGCGCGCAATCGGCAAGCGCAATTTTCCGATTAAACGCTTCGACGGACTGCCGCGTCGAGATTATGGAAGCGACCCACGCGCTTCGTTGCGACAATCGAGCTATTGGAACTAAGGAAATGGGAAGTATCCGTGAATTCGGGGGTGATTCACGGAAATGTGCAGTCGGTATTGGGGAGGTGTGGTCGTTCGCTGAGTAACCCCTGAAAATTCATCGACAAATGAATTTCACCGCCAGATGGGGAATAAGCTCGGGCGCGAGCTGTACTGAAGACAAGGAAGAACGATCAACCGGAAAAACGGAGGAACCCATGAAACGCTTCCTTTTGACCGCTGCAATCGCAGCCCTCTGGCTACTGGCGGTGGTAGCCTCCCAGGTCCTGTCGGGCGAAACCGGCAAAATCCGCGGCAAAATTACAAACCTCAAGACTAAGGCGCCGATTCCATTTGCCGTCGTGCAGATCGACTCCACCACGATGGGCGCACAGGCGGATGTCAACGGCGAGTATCTGATCATCAACGTCCCGCCGGGCAAATATCGTCTTTGCGCCCGGGTCACCGGCTATGTCCAGTTGTGCGTCACCGAACTTTCTGTCACGGCGAACGCCACGACCACGCAGGATTTCAGCCTTGATGAGTCGGTGATCGGGGCCGAGGCTCAGATCGTCACGGCCGAGCGCGATCTGCTCAAACTGGCGGAAACCGCCAATCTACGCCAGATCACTCCTGAAGAGATCAAGAACATGCCGGTGCAGACGGTTCAGGATGTGTTGAAGGCACAAGCAGGAGTAGTTGAAGGCAAGAATGAAGCCCACAAGCGCGGCGGCAAAGACCTGGTGTACTACATTCCACCGCCGTCGATCGCGGTCGGCGGCTGCTATGGGCCGGCGCACGGCGGCACCACGCCGCCCAACGGCGAGCCGGTCGACGCGATGTTCTTCAAAACGTACGGTGTCAATCCGTTTATCGATACTGAAGACGATCATCTCTCGACATTTGCCATCGACTGCGACAATGCCGCCTACACGATGGCGCGCGCCTATCTGAACGACGGCAACCTGCCGCCGGAGGAGGCGATTCGCGTCGAGGAATTCGTGAACAATTTCAAGTACAATTATCGCTTCCCGCACAAACGCGCGTTTGACGTTGACATGGAAGCCGCGCCGTCGCGCTTCGGCAAGAACTATCAGCTTCTGAAAATCGGTATCGTCGGCAAGAAGATCGATCCGGCGCATCGTCTTGACGCCAATCTCGTGTTCGTCGTCGATGTTTCCGGCTCGATGGATCGCGAAAACCGTCTTGGCCTGGTGCGCCGCAGTTTGCGGATGCTGGTCGACCAGTTGACGCCGCGTGACCGGGTCGGCATCGTGGTCTACGGTTCGAATGCCTGGGTCGTGCTGGAGCCGACCTCGATTAAGAATTCGGAAGAGATCATCAACGCGATCGAGAAGCTCTACCCCAGTGGCTCAACTTATGCTGAAGCCGGGATCAAGCTCGGGTATCAGATGGCGGACCGGATGTTCGAGCGGGGCAAGATTAACCGCGTGATCCTGTGCTCCGACGGCGTCGCCAACGTCGGCGAGACCGGCGCCGAGGAAATTCTCAAGTCGATCAAGAAGTATGCGGACAAGGGGATTACGCTGTCATCGATCGGTTTCGGCATGGGCAACTATAACGACGTCCTGCTGGAGAAGCTGGGCGACAAGGGCAACGGGCACTACGCGTACGTCGATACCTGGGAAGATGCGCGCCGGGTGTTTCTGGAGAATCTGACCGGCACGTTGCAGGTGATCGCACGCGACGTGAAGATCCAGGTCGATTTCAATCCGCAGGTGGTCGAGCGCTATCGTCTGCTCGGCTACGAGAACCGCGACGTTGCCGATGAGAAGTTTCGCGACGACAAGGAAGACGGTGGCGAAATCGGGTCCGGCCATACCGTGACCGCGCTTTATGAGATCAAGCTCAAGAACGAAGCTCCGCGCGGTGAGATCGGTACGATCTTCGTGCGCTACAAGGATCCCGAGAACTTCGGTGTTGCCGAAATCGCCGAGCGCATCGACCGCGGCTTCTTCCAGACCTCGTTTGATCATGCGTCCGTTGATTTCCGGTTGGCGGCCGCGGCAGCGGAGTTCGCCGAGATCATGCGCGGGTCGTACTGGGCCAAGGGGAGCAATCTGGGCGATGTGCTGGCAGTGGTGCGCGCGCTGGATCGTGACCGGAGTGATGATCGTTGGCGCGACGACGAGGGCAGGACCGAAGAGTATCATCCGCGTAACGACGATCAGTTGATTGAATTCATGGACATGATTGCCAAGGCGGACCGGCTGCGGCAGGAGCGCGAACGCCGCCTGTCGCCGGAGCCGTTCGGCATGCAAGGTGAATGATTACGACGCTCGCCTTACCCAGCGAGCGGAATTCGCATTCAAATAAAGTGGGCTTCACCTGGCGGTGAAACAAAGGGGAAAGCTGTAGAGGCGGGCCGAGGGCCCGCCTCTGCAACTGTAGTAGATGTCGATGTCACATGGGCGGTGGTGCGGGGATAGGGATCTCACGCCGCGAAGGGTTTCGGTTGCCGCAACCGGCTATGCACCACCCGCTTTGGTCGCGACGCGGCGGCGCGCCAAGGATTGGTTCATGTTGTTCACCGAGTTGTATTCCGCCGCCTGTTTAAAGAACTCCTGCGCCATCGCAGTGTCGCCCAGTCCGCGATACGCCTCCGCCAGCAGGCAGAGGTTGTAGGGATTCTGCAGATTGCTCTTTTCGATCGCAGCGAGCGCGGCATCCCATTTCTGTTCCTGCAGCGCGATCAGTGCTGCCAGTTGTTGCCCCAGCCAGATCTGGAAACGATTCTTGTTAGCCTCCGCCTGCGTCTGGTACTGCGTAAGGTTGTCGTTCGCCGTCGCCAGATCGCCCTTGGCCAGCGCGACCCGGCCGGCGTCATAGAGGAAGTTCAGCCGTGCGAGTGACATCAGTTGTTCGGAGTTGTTCTCGGCTTTGGCCTGCAAGTCGACCGTCTCCTGGAAGCGCTTCAAGGCATCGTCGGCTCTGCCCATTTCCAGGAGCACGTTGCCCATCAGATTGACATCGCCCGAGATCGCGGCAAAGTCATTCTTCGCGGCGGCTACCTCATACATCTTCTGCAGCATCTGCAGCGCCAGTTCGTAGTTGCCCTCATCAACCGCCGAAATCGCCATGCCGGCGTAGGCGGCGCGGCGTTGACCGTCATTTTCGGCCTGATCGAAGAATTGCTGCAGCTTCTCGCGCGCCTCCACGTGTCGTCCGAGGAAGTTCAAATTGCTGGCAATGCCGAAGTACGACGGCGGGAAAGTCGACTGCACTCTCAGCGCCCGCTCATATTGGGTGATCGATTCCTCGAAGCGGCCCAATTTCATCAGAAGCTCGGCATAGGAGTCGTAAGGATTCGGGTCGTCGGGAGTCAGCGCGATGTATTTTTTGAAGGCACCTTCTGCCTCGGCCATTCGCTCGTTGAAACGGTAACTGTAGCCCAGCTGGTTGTAGACCGGGGAGAAGTTTGAGTCGATCGCCACCGCCTGCTGGTAATGGGTAATTGCCTCCGGCCAACGCTGCAGGCCGAAGTAGTAGTTGCCAAGCAGCATCTGGACGCGCTCGTCCTTGGGGCGCAGGGTCGCCAGCTGTGTCAGCGCCTGTTCCTGCGCGGGCAGGTCGCCGTTGACCTGAGCGGCAAACGCCTGAATCATCAGCTGCTCTGCCTCGCTGGCGTATGTGGCGGTTTTGCGTGCCTTGTCCAGATTCGCGAAGAACTCGCCGGCGCCGGGTGAGACCTGCGCCAACAGCAAGAAGCCCTGGGCGAACTGGCTGTCCTGCTCGACCGCGCGCTTGAGCAAAGCGAGCGCTTCGACGCCGCGCAGCTTTTCGCTGAAATCGCGCGCCTGCACGAACAGTTCGCGCGCCTTTTCCGACTTTGTGGTGATCGGGACTTTGCCGTCATCGACGGGCGTAGAGCTGCATCCGGCCATTACTGCCAGCGCGGTGAGAATCGCGCCGGCCCGGCTTACCACACGAACAATCTGCATCGGTTTCTCCTTGGGAAGCTTCCGGCGCCACCGCGCCGTACGTTTGTGTTATCGCTTACCGATATTCGGAAAGACGCCCTTCGACTCACCCTGTTTAATCCAACGTGACGGCGGCGACGGAGTTGCATCAAATCTTCGCCCGGCGGGTGTGACGGCCGGGCGGGGGCGAAGCGAGGAATCAGGCTCCGGGCAATCGGCGGGTGCGAGATTGCTTCGTCGCGGTTGAGGGCAGCGACGATTCAGGGGGTGTATTCGCTTCTCGCAATGGTATATCTGAGAGTCTTCGCCGGGAGCGCCAGAAGGTGCACTTCGAGCGGCTTTTTCACCGAGAGAAGTGTGGAAGTCGATGTCCCGACAGGAAACAGCACGGGCGCCGCTGCGGTTACAGCGACGCCCGGGCATTGAATCAGACTGCGCCTGCGCCAGCCGCAGCTCGGTCGGCTGTACGGCGGCGGAGTCTGCCGGAACTGCGGTTACTTCATCAGCACCATTTTCCGCTGTTCGCTGAAGCCGTCGGTCTGCAGTCGATAGAAGTAGATGCCCGAAGCCATATTGACGGCGTCAAAGGTCACCTGGTGCGGACCCGCCGGAAGCGAACCATCGACCAACCGCGCCACTTCCTGGCCGATGACGTTGTAGACGGTCAGCGTCACGGGCGCGGCTTTCGGCAGCGCGAAGGAGATGGTCGTGGTCGGGTTGAACGGATTCGGATAGTTCTGATTCAGAGCGAAGTCCGAGGGCAGCACGGCCGCCTGACGTTCGAACTGCTCGATCCGAGCTTCCGTCAGTTCGGTTTCGTCGTCGATCGTAACCATCGGGCTGGGGCTGACCGCCGGGAGCGCCACCACCGCGCCGTTCGGGAGCGCGGCGTAGAGTCCGAAGGCGGGGCCGTTGTTGTTGGTGGCCGGGTTGAGGAAGCCGGAGGCGAAGACCACCGCCGCGCCGCCGCGCAGGCCGGTCAGGTCGGCTTGATACGCCGCCACCACCGATGTGCTGTTACCCGGCGTGACACTGAGCGTGTACTCCTTCGCAAAGAGCGACTTGTACGTGGAGAATTCGCCGTAGCTCAGATCATTGACGGCGCGATAGTTGAACGGGCCGATTTTGGCGTAGACATCAACGGTCGGCGCATCGGTTGCACCGTGGAAGACGATGACATTGACGCCGAAGTTCAACCAGGCCTTTTCCCGAATGCCGTCGACGGCAAAGAGGTTGAAGCCGATGTCAGCGCCGTCCGGGTTGGCGGCAAAGCCGGAGCCGATGACGCCGTTGGCGATGGCGACGTAAGTCTTGCCGTCTTCGAGCGTCACCGGGATGGTGGCGATCGCCTGGGCCGACGAGGTGCTATTGCCGGGCGCGACCTGGATATTCAGAGTCACATTAGCGGGCACCGTGCGGAACTCGGTGGCTGCGCGGAAGGCGAAATCGTCCTCATAGAGCGCGTCGTTGACATAGATGTCGACCACGTTTGCGGCCGGATCGGCGGCGTTGTGAATGACCTGCAGACGCGCGGTCAGCATGATCGGCGTCAAGGCCGCCACAGCGCCGTTGGGGAGCGCGGCGAACAGGCCGAAGGCCGGACCGTTGTTATTGGCAGCCGGGTTAAGGAAGCCGGAAGCAAAGACAACGGCCGAACCGCCGCGCAGCCCGGTCAGGTCGATTTCAAAGGTCGCCACGACCGTGTTGGGATCACTGCCGGGGGTGACGTCAAAGGTCTGCTTGCGCGCCAGCAGCGAACGGTAGCTGCTGAACTCGCCGTAGCTCAGGTCATCAAAGAGCGGCTTTTTGCCGCCGATACGCGAGCGGATGTCGACGGTCGGAGCGTCGGTCGCACCATGGAGCGCGATCACATCAAAAAACGGCGAGCGCTGCGCCTTCTCGCGGATACCATCCTTGGCGAAGAGCTGGAAGCTGATCGGCAGGCCGTCCGGATTGGCGGCGAAACCGGCGCCGACCACGCCGTTAGCGACGGCGACGTAGGTCCGATTGGCGCTCAGAGTGACTGGAATCACGGCGATAGCTTCAGCCGCAGAGGAGGAGTTGCCCGGCGCGACCTGAATGTTCAGCGTCACGCCGGCGGGAACCGTGCGGAACTCGGTGGCTTCGCGGAAGGCAAAGTCGTTCTCATAGAGGTTGTCGTTCACGTAGATGTCGACCACAGCCGCGGCCGGATCGGCGACGTTGTGGATCACCTGCAGTCGCGCGCTCCCGCTCTGGGCGGCGGCGGTTACGGTCATCAGGGCAAGAAGCCCGATTATCATGTTCTTAAGTCTGGTCATTGTTTGTTTGCTCCTATTTTGCTTGCGGGCGCTGTTTGCTGCCCGACGGTATCTTCAGTTGTGTTCGTGTCTCTTATGAATCCCGACCGGTAGAGCCGGGACACTGGCGGTTGCAAGAAGTGACGCGGGTCGCTGGAAACTCCGCCGAGTGTCCCGTTCGTTCCGGTTGGCTTGATTACGACTTCTTCTCATCCTTGGGCAGAATCACGGTGTCGATCACGTGAATCACGCCATTGGTCGTCATGACGTCGGTCTTGATCACCTTGGCGTTGTCGATCATCACGCCGTCTGTTCCGACCGTAACCTTGGCGCTCTGGCCGTTGACGGTCTTGGCTTCGCGCGGCTTGACCACATCGGCGGCGGTCACCTTGCCGGGAACGACGTGGTAGGTGAGGATGGCGGCAAGTTTGGCCTTTTCCTTGAGCAGTGCTTCCACCGTGCCCTGCGGCAACTTGGCAAAGGCCTCGTCCGTCGGCGCAAACACCGTAAACGGGCCGGTGCCTTTCAAAGTCTCGACCAGACCGGCGGCCTGCACAGCAGCAACCAGCGTGTTGAAGCTGCCGGCAGCGACTGCAGTCTCGACGATATCCATCGGTTTCTGGGTAGCGCTCGCGGCTACCACTGCACTTGCCTTCTGGGCCTCCGCGCCGGTTTTGCCGGCGCCGCAATTGTCGGCATTGGTGGTATTCACCGCCAAGAGCAGACCGAGTGCGACGGTCAAAGAGCTAAGAGTCTTATTCATGATTTCCTCCGTAGTAATCCTAACTGCCAGTTTGTTTTCTTGTTAATTGGCGCCGGCCGGCGGTAGTGACCGCCGACCGGCGCGGGAATTGCCAACCTCAGGCCGCGGCCAGCGCCCAGCGACGCTGGATCGCCTTGAAGCCGGCGGCCTGATAGACAGCCGACAAACCGACCAGGACATAGACCGCTTTGGCGAGCATAGTGCCGTCGCCCAGCAAGGTCGCGACCAGGTCGAAATTCAGTAAACCAACCAAGCCCCAATTCAGGCCGCCCACGATCAGTAGGATGGCCACGATGATGTCGAGTGTTTTCACGGATTTGCTCCTCTGATATAAGTTAGATTTCGTTTACTTTTCTTTGTTCGAGCTTCATGTCTCGATTCTGTCTATTTAACATCAGTAATAATATCGTGGTTTGCGTGTCTAACAAGTTTGTGTCGACTATATGTCAATTATTTGTCAATGTTGTTGGAGAGAAAGAGAAACCGGGTGACCTGGCAGTCACCCGGTTGAATTAACGATAAGTTGTCGATTAACTTGGCGCAATCGGGGAGTCCGAATTGCGCTTGTGACCGTTAGCGAGTCTTGAGAGCGTCGCGAATTTCGGTCAGAAGCACTTCGGACTTGGTCGGAGCCGGCGGGGCTGCCGGGGCTTCCTCTTTCTTGCGCTTGAGTGAATTCATGCCCTTAATCACCATGAAGATGGCGAAGGCGACGATGAGAAAGTCGACCACGGTTTGGATGAATTTGCCGTAGCCGATCACGACGGCCGGGGCTTCCGCGCTGGCGGCCTTGATAGTGATGGCAAGATTGGAGAAATCGACGCCGCCGAGCAGCGCACCGAGCGGCGGCATGATCACATCGCCGACCAGCGACGAAACGATCTTGCCGAAGGCCGCGCCGATGATGATACCGACGGCCATGTCGACGACATTGCCGCGCATCGCAAATTCTTTGAATTCCTTGAGCATAAGACTCCTTCCCTCGGAGATTGCGGGTATTGACCGGACCGAGTTTGCCGGATCGATGCTGTTGGGTCGATTGCCAACGGCTGGAAGATTGACAACCAAAGTCAAATAGTCAAATCAGAATTTGTTGGTAATCGGCCAGCGGCGGTCCTTACCGAAGGCGCGCGGGGTAATGCGGGCGCCGGGGGGCGACTGGCGGCGTTTGTATTCGGCGGCGCCGACCATGCGGATCACGCGGTGCACGATTTTGGAGTCGAAGCCGGCCGCCACGATTTCCTGCTCGTCGGTGTCAAGTTCGACATAGAGGCGCAGAATCTCGTCGAGGATTTCGTACGGCGGCAGCGAATCGGTGTCGAGCTGGTTGTCTTTCAGTTCCGCGGTCGGCGGGCGCTTGATGATTTCGCGAGCGATGGTTTCGCGCCTGCGGTTGAGGTGGCGGCTGATCTTGTAGACCAGCGTCTTGGGGATGTCTTTGAGCACCGCGAAGCCGCCGACCATGTCGCCGTAGAGCGTGGTGTAGCCGACGGCCGCTTCCGACTTGTTCGAGGTGTTGAGCACGAGCGCGCCGAATTTGTTGGAATAGGCCATCAGCAGATTGCCGCGAATGCGCGCTTGCAGGTTTTCGCCGGTCAGGCCGGAAGTGGCGTCGCCGTAGACGGGGTTCAGCAATTCGCCGTACTCGTCGAAGAGATCAACGATCGGCAGATCGTCCATCGCAACGCCGAGTAGTTTCGCCTGCCGAGCGGCGGCGCGGTGCGACAGCTCGGAGGTAAAGCGCGATGGCATGAAGATCAGGTGCACGTTCTTCTTGCCGAGCGCCTCGACGGCCACCGCGCTCGTGAGGGCGGAATCGATACCGCCCGACATGCCAATGACGACACTCTTGAAGCCGTTCTTGGTGACGTAGTCGCGGGTGGCAAGTACCAATGCCTGGAAGACTTCTTCCTCTTCGGGAATCCGCCGCGCGACTTTGAGTTTGGCGGGCTTGGACGCTTTCCGGTCGGCGCCGTCGAGTTCGCAGTAGCGGATTGGGAACTGTTGATTGGCGTTCGCGCCGGCGCGTTTGAGCAGATCGAAGGTCGCGTTGTTGGGTTTGGGACCTTCGGGGAGATCGACGATCAGTAATTCCTCTTTGAACAACTCCGCGCGCGCGATCACTTTGCCTTTGGGGTCGATGGCGAGGGAGGCGCCGTCGAAGATCAATTCATCCTGGCCGCCGACCGTGTTGCAGTAGAGGACGTGGCAGCGATTGCGGACGGCGCGGTCGCGGAGCATTTCGATGCGTTCCTCGGCTTTGTGCACATGGTAGGGCGAGGCGGAGATGTTGAGTATGATGCGCGCGCCGAGGGCGGCCTGCTGTTCGGTGATGCCGGGGCAGATCCAGATGTCCTCGCAGATGTTGATGCCGATCAGCGTATTCCGCAGGCGCAGCAGCGGCATCTCGGCACCGGGCTGGAAATAGCGTTCTTCGTCGAAGACGCCGTAGTTGGGCAGGGCAACTTTCTCGTACGACAGTTGCAGTTTCCGTTTTTTGATGACGGCGGCAGAGTTGAAGACGCTGGTGCCCTCGGAGCCGGCCCAGCCGCAGACGATGGCGGGGCCACGGCTGCGGGCGATCAGTTTGTTCAGGTACTCGTGATTAGCCTCGACGAAACTGCGATTGAGGAGCAAGTCCTCGGGCGGGTAACCGCAGAGCGCAAGTTCCGGGAAGGCGACAAGGTCGCACTTGAGTTGGGCGGCGTGCTCGACATAGGCGAGGATTTTTTCGAGGTTGCCGGGGAAGTCCCCGACGGTGGGATTGATTTGTCCTAAGGCGATGCGCGTAAGTGACCTGCTCTCCGTGAATGTGCGTCCGCAATTAATACGCGATTTTTGGGATTGCAAGGGGAATGGGGGGCTAATCACAGTAGAGGTGGCCCACGACCGAGTACCGATGAAAATCACAGAGGCTTCACATTGAGATCGCCCACGATGACCGTGATGGTGATGTAGCATTAACGGGAGGAGCCGCTTCTCGTTCCCAGCCCCCGCGAGTCTTGAGGCTACTCTTCTGGCGCTCCAATCCGCAATTTGCAGGAAGCTGCATCAGCTAGCCGATTCTCGTTTCTGACCAGTGGAAAATTCGTGATAGCCAATTCAGTTATCTGGATTCGACTGCCTGAGTCGGCTGCCAAGATGCTCGTACGTGACACGCGAGTAAAGGTTCCGAGCTCACCGTAGAGCCGTCTGATGCTCAAATGATCCGCATTAGTGACCAAAATTGACGCCCCTCGCTGCGACGCCCTCTGGAGGGCTGCTGCCAATCGTACCTGATCCGACCACGAAAACAAGCTTGAATTGTACTTGATGAAGTTGTTGTTATTGTGCATCACAGTATATGGTGGGTCTGCATACAAGAAATCACCTTCTCCAGCTAGGTCAATCGTCTGCTCAAAATCTGAAACTCGAATCGTAGCTATGCTCAGATACCGAGCAATTGTATCTAAGTATCCTTCTGGATACTCGACTTGCGTCTTGGTACCGACGGGAACGTTGAACTCACCTCTCTTGTTCACGCGATAGATGCCGTTAAAACAGGTACGATTCAAATAAATGAATCTAACAGCCCTCTGAACCGCGTCTCCCGGGACGAGGTCTCTGACACGATAATACGCTCGTGAGGAGTGCCGATTCTGCATGACTCGCAGGCCGGCCTCAATTTCCTTGGCATTTGTGCGAATGCAGTGATACGCGTTTATCAATTCTTCGTTTGCATCGGAGAGAATGGCATCTGAGGGGCCGAGATGAAAGAAGACTGCGCCGCCGCCCAAGAATGGCTCAATGTAGCGATTGTAATCAGTGCAGAATAGTTCACGAAATCTTTGCACCAGCCAGCGTTTGCCACCAGGCCATTTCAAAAACGGCTCAATCGTCATCTTCCGATGATGTCCCCAGGGGTTCGAGGGTTGGATTTCGCTGTGCCTCTTGGATACGCTGAAGCAACTCGGAGTGTACAAAGTCGATGTACTCGAAGTCTTCGACTTTGTACCGACGTTCTCTTGCGGGGTGCGCGGGAATTCGACGGAGTTCGTTGACTCGCTCCATCCACTTGAGGTTCTTGGCCAGTCCCTTTTCACCAGGTTCAGGAATGTTGAACACCGCTTTGAACAAGTGCCAGTGAGATTTGTTTTCGACGATCTTCTTCATTTCAACCACCTCTAAGTATGCTTCAAGTGGTAAGCGCTCCTCTGTATCATAGTCTTGAGCCCTCTCGTATGCCTTAACCTTGAGTTGCTTGTCAATTACTCCCTTGTCCCAGTATTCGTTCTTAGATTCCCCGTAGATCACGCGAAAGACATCAAAAATGTATTCTCGCATCTGCGAGACTATTTCTTTCAATTTGGTGTCAGCACTTTGAATTCGTTCTTCTGACTGCTCTGCTTCCCACGATTCCATGCCCTCCGGCTTGAAGTCTGAATAACGCACCTTTATCAACCGGCACAGTCGGTAGTAGTACTCTGGGGGCCCCCCGGAGCCGAATGGTACCTCAAAGGCAATTCTGATCTGTTGAGGGCTCGAGTTCTCGAGAAAATCGGTCACAGGTCGGAGAAATTCTTCGATTTCGAGAATTATGTCCTCAACCTCCATTTCTCGCGCATCAGCGGCAGTGTTCGCCTCCCAATACTTTATGAGTGCTCCCAGCAACATGATGTAAGCTTGTACTGACACATTTGTGCAAAGAAATCCCTCTCGTCCGCGTTCCCACTCCGAGAGGTTTGCGTTTCGCACCAACGAGAAGTATTGATTCAATGCTGTTCGCGCACGGTCAAGTGTCTCGGTGTCTCTCACCCCACTAAACGGCCCAAGCTCATAATTAGTATTTCCCAACAACGCGCGACCCACGAGCCCCGAGCGTCGCAGTGCCTCTTTTATGGCAGGAATTGTGAGGCACGTCCTGTTTGTGGATGGCATCCCCTGTTGAGTTATGCGATTATAGAATGGTTCGTCAACATCCGTATTCAAGAAGTTTACCAGCCTAGCACTAATTGCACCAATACGCTCACTGGGTACATCCGAGCCCCACTTTAGCTCCCCCTCAAGGTCGTCAAGAAGATGTTTGGGTACAGATTTCTGTTCGTGGTTTATGGTGACGAACAGGTTCGCTTCCTCTGCCTTTGGCATCCTTTCGAACGCAACCACTATCACATTTTGATCGAGGTACTTGTCATCAATGGGTGAAAATCCATAAAGACGATGTTGACCATCGATTACCCATGCGGAGCGATATCTATCCGGTAAGTACAGTCTCCCGAACGCAACACCCGACTCGTCATCAGATTGCGATCTGTCAAATCTCACTTGTCGTGTGAAGTTGATTATTAGATTGTTGGGGAAGTACCCGCCGCCCTTTATGAAAGCACCGATTTCCCTCAGCCTAGACCTACTCACCAGTCGTTGATAAGACGGCGCGCCATCTGGGTCGTTAAGAGATCGATGATTGACAAATGAGATCTTCAGAAGGTGCCTGGGCGTAGTTACAAAACTATAGAACTGCCGACCGCCTAAACTACCCCTAATAGCCGCTACTGAAATCCCATTCAGCTCAGGAATTGATTGATCTCTTAGGAACTCGGCCAAGAACTGATATCTGGCTGCCTTTCCCAAGTGCTCCGCAATCTGAGAGTAGTAACGAAGCTCCCTCTCCGTGATGACGCGAATATTCGCGCCTATAGCTCTTTGCTTGTCTGGCGCTGACCAGATGATGTTTTCTGTCACAAATAACCAAATCAGTTTGTGCTTCGTGCTCCCGCCGTAGTGTTTGCGAATTGATTCTGAGATTGGCTTTCTAAGATTAGCGAATTCCTCCAGGTCTTTCTGAAGGCTTCTCTTGGCGAGTTTTTCTGAGGCCTTGCATTCGGCAACAATTACGGTCTCGTCGTCCTTCGCAAATACGTCAATCTGCTTTTGTAGCGGCTCGGCGCCCTTTCTCTCGATTCTAATCGTGAAGTTCCTGCCATCGCTCAGCTCCGGATAGCCTAGCTTGAAAAGCAACATCCAGAATCGGTTCTCTATCCTCTCGTCAATTTGCTTTTCTCGCCTCAATTTGGTAAGGCGTTTTAACCTTCGATCTACTTTCCATCCTTGCTGTTCGTACTTGTCGAGTTCCTCCGCAGAAACTGACTTCTCATCAAACACCTTTCGTCGTTTGACTGCTTCCCTCTTTATGCGTGAGGCATCTACCAAGAGCGGCCCTAAGTATGTCGACTTGTTGCGCAATGTCGCATTCCCTTTCATCTCTAGCCTTCTGCCTGACCGAGCATTTTCATTTCTTCTGAACGCACTGATGCGAGTGACCCTAGCTCCTTTATTCCAAAGGTATGATCCTCTAATTCCGAGAGTCAAGCTCTTTCTTGAATTTGCCCACTACCGTCAGTTCCCGGCGCTGGTCGGGCTGCGTGGATGTAACGCATTGGGTATACTGCACGCAGATCGCTATTGTGCCGGAGAACTCGGCGTCGCGGGCAACCATGAGGGTCGCTGCTACGAGCTCTCCCGTGCGAATGGCGGCCCGATCAGGGAGCCAATCCCCACGCTGTAGGTTCCGTCAGGAAGGGATTCTTGATGGCGCATCAGAATATTCGCTCCACCCATCAGCTGGAGCGGCAAAGTCAGGTGCAGCGTAGGCAATGATACTCCCATGGACTACATTCCCACCCCCATCCCGCTTTGATAATCCCGCCACACTCCCTATATTCCCAGCCCATGACTGAAGAATTTCGCTTCGAATTGACGGCGCGATCGGGGTGGGCGCGGGCGGGAGTGTTGACGACGGCGCATGGGCGGATCGAGACGCCGATCTTCATGCCGGTCGGCACGGCGGCTTCGGTGAAGACGCTCGATGCCGACGATCTGCGCTATGTCGGGGCGCAGATCATCCTCGGGAATACCTACCACCTGTTTCTGCGACCGGGGATCGAGATCATCCGCAACGCCGGCGGGCTGGCGCGGTTCAACGGCTGGCTGGGACCGACCTTGACCGACTCGGGCGGCTATCAGGCGTTTTCGCTGAAGGAACTGCGCAAGATCACCGAAGAGGGGATTCATTTCCGGTCGAACATCGACGGCTCGCCGCATTTGTTTACGCCGGAGGTGACGATCGACGTGCAGACGGCGATCGGGGCGGATATCATCATGCCGCTCGATGTTTGTATCGAGTATCCGTGCACGCATGAGGAGGCCGCGCGCGCCGAGCGGATGACGTTGCGGTGGGCGGAACGGTCGAAGGCGCATTGGGAGAAGGTGTGCGAGCAGATACGGGGCAGAATGTCGGGTTTCTCGCGATTGAGTGAATCGGATCATCAGGAGAGCGGTGGCGCTCGGAACCCGACCTACGAGGGCGGGGCCGGTATCGAACATCCGAGTGAGGCGGGTGGACGGCGCAAATTTGGGCCCGTGGTGGGGAATTTTGCGCCGACGCTGTTTGGGATTGTACAGGGGTCGGTGTATCCCGATTTGCGGGAGCAATCGGCGCGGGCGCTGGTGGAATTGGACTTTCCCGGCTATGCGATCGGCGGGCTGTCGGTCGGGGAGCCGAAGAGCGAGATGTTTCCGATCCTCGAAACGCTTGACCCGATTCTGCCGGGGCACAAGCCGCGGTATTTGATGGGGGTGGGGACGCCGGCCGATCTGGTGCTGGCGGTGGAGCGCGGGATCGACATGTTTGACTGCGTGATGCCGACGCGGAATGCGCGCAATGGGACGGCGTTTACGCGGTTGGGACGGCTGAACGTCAAATTGGCGCAGTATTCTGCGGATTACCGGCCGCTCGATGAGGAGTGTGCCTGTCTATGTTGCCGGCACTATAGCCGGGCCTATTTGCGGCACTTGATCAACGTGCAGGAGATTGCGGGCATGCGTCTCTTGACTTTGCATAACCTCTTCTACTATCTTGACTTGATACGTCGGGCCCGGCAGGCGATCCTGGCGGACGCCTATGGCCCGTTCAAGGAGGCGTTTTTCCGTCTCTATCAGGAGGAGCCCGACGTCGTATAACTTTCCTGGAGGAAGGACTTGATGGATTTATTATTGATGGCGGCCCCGCAGGGTCAGGGTGGATCGGCGGGCGGCGGATTCCTGAGCATGATTTTGATGTTCGGGGCGATCTTCCTGGTGATGTACTTCTTTATGATTCGCCCGCAGCAGAAGCGGCAGAAGGAGCACCAGAAGATGTTGTCGGAGTTGAAGAAAGGTGACCGGGTGCTGACCAACAGCGGGATGTACGGGACGATTTTCGGGTTTTCCGACGACGAGAATAAAATCATCCTCAAAGTTTCCGATGAAGTAAAATTAGAGTTCCACAAGTCGGCGATTGCCAACAAGGTGTCGTGATACGAGTGCCGAAACAGAAAATTGTGATTTACGGGGACGATGTTCTGCGCGAGCAGTGCACCCCGGTGAAAGAGATTACCCCAGAGCTGCGGGAGTTCATCGCGGAGATGTTCGTGGTGCTCAGGCGGGTGAAAGGGCTGGGCTTGTCGGCGCCGCAGGTCGGGCGGACGGAACGCTTTTTCATCCTCGACATGTCGTCGGTATCGCTGGAGCACGACCGGGTGGTGATGATCAACCCGGAGATCGTGACGACCTCGGGCGAGCAGTGCGGCGAGGAAGGGTGTTTGTCGTTCCCGGGGCTGTTTCTGGAAGTTACGCGCCCCAGCGAGGTGGTGTGCCGGTATATCGACCTGGACGGCCAGGTGCAGACGGTGCGCGCCGAGGGGCTGTTTGCGCGGGCGATCTTGCACGAAAACGACCATTTGAACGGCGTGTTATTCATTGATCATATTGAACCGGCGGAACGCGAGTTGATTGCCGGGAAGTTGAAAAAAATAAAGGTTTCAGCATAAAAGATTAATTCTGGATGCGGTTGGTTTTCTTCGGTACGCCCAGGTTCGCGCAAGTCGCGCTCGCGCGGCTGCTGCAATCGCGGCATCAAGTCGCGGCAGTAGTCACGGCGCCCGATAAACCGAAAGGCCGCGGTCTCAAGCAGGTGCCATCCGAGGTCAAAGAATTTGCCCTCTGCCACCACCTCGAGGTCTTGCAGCCGGAAAAGTTACAGGAAGCAGGGTTTTTGAAACGCTTGATGGACATCGCCGCCGACTTATTCGCGGTGGTGGCGTTTCGGATTCTGCCGGAAAAGCTGTTTTCGCTGCCGGCGCACGGCGCGATAAATCTGCATGCCTCGCTCTTGCCCCGCTACCGGGGCGCGGCGCCGATCGAACGCGCATTGATCGACGGTGCCACCACCACCGGTGTGACGACTTTTCAGATTGCCAAGTCGGTCGACACCGGGGGTATCCTGCTTGCCCGCGAAGTTCCGATCGGGCCGAACGAGACGTATGAAGACCTCTACCCCCGACTGGCGCAGATCGGCGCCGAGGTGTTAGTCGAGACGATCGATCAACTGGAGGCGGGCCGCTTGCGGCCGCTGCCGCAGGATGACGCGCTCGCGACGCCCGCGCCGAAAATCACGCCCGCCGACAGCATCATCGACTGGTCACGCCCGGCGACCCAAGTGGTCAATCAGATTCGCGGCCTGGCCGGATCGGCGGATGCTTACACCGGACTCGACGGCAAACGGCTGAAGATTTTGCGCGCCGAGCCGTCGGCAGCAGCGAACGGCCTGCACCCGCCCGGCGAAATCATCGCGGCCGACCGTCACAGCGGTCTGGTGGTCGCGGCCGGAGCGGGAACAGTGCGGTTGCTGGAAGTCTGTCTCGAGGGGAAGAAGCGCATGGAAGTACGCGCGTTTTTGAACGGCGTGCATCCGGCCCCGGGTACCGTCCTGACCGCCGCATCCTGACAACCGTCAGGAGCAGTAACAAGTGAAGAAAGAAATCATCGTCAACGTCGGCGAGCACGAGACCCGTGTCGCCGTGACCGAAGACGACAAGCTGGTCGAGTTGCACGTCGAGCGCGCCGATGACAAGCGCATGGTCGGCGACATGTACAAGGGCCGGGTGACCGGCATTGTGCAGGGGATGCAGGCGGCGTTTGTCGACATCGCGATGGAAAAGGCGGCGTTTCTGCACATCTCCGACATCGGGCTGGAGTCGGAATCGGCGGGACGCTACGACATCGATGCCGACGACGACGAGGTCAACGCCGAGGTGACGCGCAAGCACAAGTACGAGAATATCGAGTCAATCCTGAGCGTCGGGCAGGAGATCGTGGTGCAGATCATCAAGGAGCCGATCGGCACCAAGGGTCCGCGCGTGACGACCGACCTGTCGCTGCCGGGGCGCTACTCGGTGCTGGCGCCGGGGAGCAACTATATCCGGGTCTCGAAGCGGATCACGAATTTCGCCGAGCGGCGTCGCCTACGGCGGCTGGTGTACGACGTCAAGCCGGACGGCGTCGGGCTGATCGTCCGCACCGAGGGGGAGGGGCGCACCGAGAAGGAATTCAAGAACGATATCCGCCGGCTGCTGAAGATCTGGTATAAGGTCAAGAAGAAATCGGAGCGGGCGCGGCCGGGAACGCTGCTGCACAAGGAGGAGTCGATGACGGCCTCGGTGCTGCGCGACGTCTTTACGACCGACGTCGACCGGTTGATCATCGACGATAAGGACACCTTCAAGAACGTCGTCAAGTATGTCAAGACGATCGATCCGCAGTTGCGCGACCGGGTGGAGCTGTACGATTCGCCGGTGCCGGTGTTCGACACGTACGCCATCGAGCCGGAAATCGACAAGATGCTCGACCGCAAGATTTGGGTAAAGAAGGGGGCGTATATCATCATCGACCACACCGAGGCGCTGACGACGATCGACGTGAATTCGGGGCGGTTTGTCGGCACCAAGAAGGATCCGGAGAACATGATCCTGCAGACGAACCTCGATTCGGCGCGGGAGGCGGCGCGGCAGATCCGGCTGCGCGACATCGGCGGGCTGATCATTGTCGACTTCATCGATATGTACTCGCACCAGAACCGCAAGGTGCTGTTCGAGGAATTCAAGCGCTGTTTTGCCAACGACCGGGCGAAGAACTCGATTCTGCCGGTGTCGGAATTCGGGTTGGTGGAGATGACGCGCGAGCGCACCAAGCCGTCAATCATGTACACGCTGTCGGATTCGTGTCCGACCTGTTCCGGGTTCGGACGGATACAGTCGAAAGAGACGGTGGCGATGAAGATCGAGCGGTTTTTCATGCGCGCCAAGGTGGCCAAGGCGGGCAAGCGCTACCAGGTGCATTTTCATCCGGAAGTGGCGAAGTTCATGCAGGATCGCGACGAAAACCGGATTCGCGAGATTGAGAAGGCGCATCGGTTCAAGATCGAGATCATTCCCGACGACCATCTCAAGCCGGATGAGTACCGGGTGATTGACGCGGCGGAGGATGTGGATATTACGGGGTTGTACCAGGGAGTGAAGGGGTAGGGGGGCAACCGTAACGATTGCGGCCGCCACCGGTGACGGCCAACTTCGATTCGTCGAGAAATAGACGGTATTTGAAGGGGCGCTGGGAGCGATAAGGGGCTGACAATTCGAAGATGAATGGCACCCTCACCCCCGGGCCGTCTCCGAGAGGGAGAGGGGAGCAAGAGTCATTCCCGCGAAGGCGGGAATCCAGGACGGTCAGGTTATGTGGCGACGAGGTGCGCGTCAGGCTCTTGGTCGAGCGTGAATCGATGGCGCTTCGCGGGTAAACCTGCCGTAACGGTACGGAGAACCCACCGCAATCCCTCGTTCCTCGGGACGCTACGCAGGCGGTGGGGCACCGGCGTGAATAGCGGCAGCGGAAATGTCAGGATCGCAGGGACCCTGACCTACGAGATTGACGATGCGATGATGAATGGTACCCTCACCCCCGGCCCCTCTCCCAGAGGGAGAGGGGAGAAGGCGGCATTCCCCCGAAGACCTGCCGCAACGGTGCGTCGCGCGGGAATGAATCGGGCTGCAACAGCAGGCGTCGGGGGGTGGAGAAACAGAAGCGGTAAGCCGACTAAAGTCGGAGCCACGGGAGGTGGTGACACGGGAGGTGGTGGCACAAGAGGTGGTGGCACAGGCGGCGGTGGTACAGGGGGTAGCGCCACTGGGGAAGGTCCCCTTCGGGATGACCGGCCGTAACGGCAATCAGAAAGGACAATCGGTACGTCGGGATCGCGGGGGTCCTGACTCGCATTCGGGTCGGGGCCGCGGGGTTAGGAGTTGCAGACAACGGGCAACGGCAGGGCGGGCATCGTCAATCGGTGATGATGACCTTCGTGCCGATCTGGATCCGCTCCAGCAAGTAGTCCATCCCGGCGTCGCTGACGGCAATGCAGCCTCGGGTCCAGTCCCAACCGACGCCGCCGAAGCCGTGGATTTCGATCAAGCCGCCCAGCCCCGTGTATTGGTCCGGCACGGAGCCAGTCTGGTGCGCCTGCACGATGCGATCATACTGAGCGCGCGAGATGATTCCGGCGTTCAGCCCCCGTTCGGCGTCTTCGAACAGCGGATAGTTCAGCAGCAGCGCTCGGTAGAATTGGCTGTTCAGATTGCGACGGCAGACTCGGAATTCGCCTTCCGGAGTCTTCCAGTCGCCGGATCGTTCCTTGTCACCGAGCCGTCGCCCGCGGCCGAACTCGGCGGCCAGGCTGGTATCGATCTCTCCCAAGTGATAGACGGTGAGCAACCGTTCTGACTTGTCGATGACGATCATCCAACTCCCCGTCTGTTGCGAGCGCAAGATGGCCTGCCGGACAATCACTGAGTCGTCCGGTGGTGAGACCGTTTCTGCGGCTTGCGCCGGCAGCGTTGTTTGCAGTGTCAAGGCAATTGAAACAACGCTCAGTGAACTCCGGAGCATGCGCGCGCAACTTGCGGCGACCGTCCCATTGAATTTCCAGCGCTCTGCGCCGGTGACTTCGTATTGCATACATCCTCCCCTCAGCCTCACCACACGTCTGCACACTCATAAGTTATACACACGAGTCGATGAAGATGACAACATCCACGATTCTTGCGGCGGGAAGGAGATTGCTTCGTCGCGGTGGAGTGCGGAGGAGACATTGAGAGTAGGGGCGCTCCTCGCAATGACAGGCACATGGGCGGCGGTGCTCCGGGATCGAAAGATACACCTCGTCTCGAGCCCGCTGGATGGGGGACAGGAGTGGAGCGGGGACGTGCAGAGGGGTGTCGATGGTTGTGGAGTTCGTGAATCGGGCTCGATCCATCCCTCTTGATAGAGGGGAATCACTCACTGGCGGGAGTGCGGGAGTCGATGCCGCTTCGCGGGAAGAGCTGCTGCAACGGCGATGAAAGGATGCCGACTGAAGTCGGCGCTATAGGGAGACGTAGCTTCGGGAAGAGCTGGCGCAACGGCAAACGGGAAGCAGCGGAAGAGTCAGGATCGCGGGGAGCCTGACCTACAAGATAAGAATAGGTCCAAACCACGGGGGTTCGGACCTGCGAGATCGTTGCGGGCGGGGGCAAGCCCCGCCCCTACGGAGTGATTGTTCGAAGAGAGCGGGGGCTACTTCAGCAGCAAGGCTTCGAGTTCGTCGACGAGGCGGCCGAAAAGGCGCGCGGTGGCCTCGATGGCATCCGGTTTGGTCAGGTCGACGCCGGCTTGCTGCAACGTCTCGATCGGATATTTCGATTCGCCCGACTGCAGGAACTTCAAGTAGTTCACGCGCTGCTGCTCGTCGCCTTTGAGCAGTCTCTCCGCGATCATCGTCGCCGCCGAATAGCTGGTGGCATACTGGTAGACGTAGAACGCGCGGTAGAAATGCGGGATGCGCAGACAGGCGATGTCGGAATACTCTTCGAGCTTCATCTCCGGCCCCCAGAATTTCTGGTAGATGCCGCGGAACGTCTGCCGCAGACCATCGGCTGAGAGCGGACGGCCGGATTCGACATCGCGGTGCACCTGATCCTCGAACTGCGAGTACATCACCTGCGTGAAGAAGGTCCCGACGATCTGCTGGAGGTAGTAGCTGAGCAGGTACGCTTTCTGGTCGCGCGATTCGGCGCGGTCGAGCATGTAGTGCATCAGCAGTTCCTCGTTGGTGGTCGAGGCGACTTCGGCGGTGAAAATCGAATGGCCGGAATAGATGTAGGGCTGGTATTTCTTCGAGTAGTGCGAATGCAGCGCGTGGCCCATCTCGTGCGCGAGGGTAAACATGTTGTCGAGGGTGTCGTTGTAGTTCATCAGCACGTACGGGTGAGTGGCGTAGGTTGACCACGAGTACGCGCCGGAGCCTTTGCCCTCGGTCTCGTAGACATCGATCCAGCCCGACTCGAAGGCGGTTTTCAGGTCGGCGAGGTACTCTTTGCCGAGCGGCCAGAGCCCTTCGAGGATGCGGCGGACGGCCTCATCATACTGCACTTTGATTTTGGCGTCGGGCACAAGCGGGACATAGATGTCGTACGGCCTGAGTTCATCGAGGCCGAGTACCCGCTTGCGCAGGGAGGCGTAGCGGTGCAGCACGCCGAGGTGGTTGTCGACGGTGGTGACGAGATTGTGGTAGGTCGCCAGCGGGATGTTGTCGGCATCCAGTGCCGATTCCAGGCAGGTGCTGTAGCGGCGCGCCTTGGCGAAGAAGAGGTCCTTGTACACCGAGGTGGCCAGCGTGGCGCCGAGGGTGTTGACATAGGTCTTGTAGCCGGCGACGAAGGTCTCCATGGCTTCCTTGCGGACGCGGCGCTCTTTGGCTTCAAGTAATTCGCTGTAGCGCTGCTTGGTCAACTGGATGCGGTTGCCGTTTTCGTCGGTGACTTCGCCGAACTTGATATCGGCATCATCGATCATGCGGAAGATCTGCGACGGGCCGCGGACGACGTTGCCGGTGAGCGCCATGAGTTTTTCCTCCTCGGGGGAGAGGATGTGCTCGCGCATGCGGCGCATTTCATCGAGGTGGTGGTCGTAGAGCTTCAGTTCCGGGCAATCGGCTTTGAGCTGTTCCAGACGGGCGTCGGTAATCGCCATGATTTCGGGAGTGATGAACGAACCGGCCTCGGCAAAAACGGTGGAAAGGGCGGCGATTTCGTCGGCCATGCTCTGGTATTGGGCCGAGCGGTTGTCCTCGTCGAGTTTGAGGTGCGCGTAGATATAGAGCTTGTAGAAGAGGATGGCGCTCTGGTCGCGGTGGTCGAAGCAGTCAAAGAGGCTGCGGCCCGATTCGGAGAGGCGGCCCTGCCAGGAGGTGATTCTGGGGATCATGGTCTTGACCGTTTCGAAGTCGGCGCGCCAGTCGTTGTCGTTGGTGTAGATGTGGTCAAGGCGCCATTTGTGGCGGTCGTCGATTTCGCTACGCTGGCGGACGGCGCCGGGCTTGGGCGCGGCGATCACCTGGAACGCCAGGGGGAGTTTCCGCAGGATGCGGCTGATCGGGTCGTTGCCTTGTCTGGCCATAAAGAGTCCTTTCCTATCCTGGCGATACGCGCCGGCACTAAAAACCGTCAGCGGTTACCCAAAGTTTACGCAGGGGGCGGGGCGGCAATTTGCGCGAATCCGCCGGGCCGCGCGAGCGAAAAAAAGCGGGCAGCCGCATTTCGACTGCCCGCGCACATCCGATGTCAAGAATCGGCCCGAGTCATGACACCTATTTGAAGCGTTTGGGCCGACGGACTTCCCATTCAACCACGAGGGTTGATGCCACAAAGACCGACGAGTAGGTGCCGATGATCATCCCGATGAAGAGCGCCAGGGCAAAGTCGCGGACGACCGGACCGCAGAGGAAGAGGATCACCAGGATGCAGATGATAGCGTTGAGCTGGGTGACCAGCGTGCGCGAGAGCACCTGATTGATCGAGGCGTTCACGGCGGAAACGAAGTCGCCCTTCTTACGGAACATCTTGAGGTTCTCGCGGATACGGTCAAAGACGACGACTTTATCCTGCAGCGAGTAGCCGATCAGGGTCAGCAGCGCCGACAAGATCAGCAACGACATTTCGCGCTGGAGAATGAACAAGATGCCAAGGACGGCGAGAATGTCGTGGAAGGTCGATACGATAGCCGCTACGGAGAAGCGGAAGTCAAAGCGGATCATGATATAGATCAGGATGCCGACCAGGGCGATGATCATGGCGACGGCGGCCTGGCGCTGGAGTTCTTTACCGATGGTCGGGCCGACCTCCTGCACCGAGTCGAGGTGGAACTTGTTGGTCGGGAAGGCGCGTTCGAGCGCGCTGATCAGTTTGCGCGCTTCGGTTTCCTCACCGGTGCCGGTGCTGGCCGTCGCAACACGGATGATGAAGTTGTTCGGCACCGAGCCGAAGACCTGCTGGATGCCGGCCTCGGAGTAGCCTTCGGCGGCAATCGCGCTGCGGATGTCGCCGACAGTGATATTCTGTTCAAAATTACCGCGCACCAAGGTGCCGCCGGAGAAGTCGATCGAGAGATCGGCTTGACCGATGAAGATGAAGCCGAGCGAGGCGATGCCGAGCAGCACGAGGATCGCGGACAGGATATAGGCATACTTGCGTTTGCCGATGAAGTCGATATTGGTTTGGCCAATTAACTGCATAGTCGTCTTTCTCCCGGACTCAGATACTCAGTTTAGCGGCGCCACGGCGCATGTTGAAGGCGAGCTTGCCGATGACGAGCGCGGTGTAGAGTGAGATAATAATACCGGCGCCGAGGGTGACGGCGAAGCCCTTGACCGGGCCGGTGCCGAAGTAATAGAGGACGCCGGCGGCGATCAGGTTGGTAATGTTGGAATCGATGATAGGAATCGACGCACGGGAATAGCCGGAATCGATTGCAGCTTTGACCGTCTTGCCGGTGCGTAGTTCGTCGCGGATACGCTCGAAGATGAGCACGCTGGCGTCAACGGCCAGTCCCATCGTCAGGATGATGCCGGCGATGCCGGGCAAGGTGAGCGTGGCGCCGAGACCCGCCATGACGGCGAGCAGGAAGAAGACGTTGGTGATCAGCACGACATTGGCGATGATGCCGGAGGTGCGGTAGTAGATCACCATGAAGAGCGCGATCAGGATCAAGGCGACGGTGAGGCCGATTTTGCCGGCCTCGATCGAGTCGCGGCCGAGAGTTGGGCCGATGACGTTGTTCTCGACGATCTTCACCGGAGCGGGTAGAGCGCCGGCGCGGAGGATCGTGGCCATGTCCTTGGCGTCGAAGAAGGTGGCATTGCCGCCGAGGGTAATCTGGCCGCGGTCGCGGATCTTGGAGCGGATATTCGGCGCCGACTCGACGCGGCCGTCGAGCAGGATTGCCAGCGGCTTGTTGATGTTGGCGCCGGTCAGTTTGCCAAAGATCTCGCCGCCTTCGCGGTCGAGCTCAAAGTCTACCACCGGTTTGTGGAATTGGTCGTAATTCGGGCTGGCAGCTTTAAGATGCGCGCCGGTAAGTTCAACTTTCTTCTTGAGCACATACAGCTGGCGGCGCTGGCGGCCGTTAATCATTTCGGGACGAATCCCCCAGGCCAGTTCAACATCCGGCGGCAGGGCGGCCTTCATCTCCTGATTATTGATGAGGCGGTCGACTTCAAGATAGTCCTCTTCGACTACCTGATAGGCGACGCCATTGAACTCCAGGAACTGGGTCAGGACGTTGGATTGGTCGACATTGGCGAGGACATCGGTGGTATCCTTGGTCGTATCGGCGGCCAATTTCGTCGTATCCGCAAACGGGTCGGCGAACGGTGTGGCCGCGGTGTCGAGCGTGGGTGTCTGGGTCGAACCGAGTTTGAGCCGACCGGCGATCTGATCGAGGCGCTTGATCAACAGGTCGGTGTTCTCCGGGCTTTCGACCAAACGAAACTCGAGGAGAGCAGTTTTGCCGATCAGGTTGCGGGCGCGCTCCGGATCCTGCAGGGCCGGGAGTTCAACGACGATGCGGTCGTTGCCCTGGGCCTGAATCACGGGTTCGGAGACGCCGAACTGGTCGACGCGGTTGCGGATGATTTCGAGGGCGCGCTCGCGGGCGTCCTGCTTGGCGTTATCGTCAAGCTGCGACTTATCGACCTCAAGCACGACGCGCATGCCACCCTGCAAGTCGAGCCCCAGCTTGAGGGCTTTCTTCTGCAGATCGGCGTAAGCATCGGGGTCGTTTTGCTGCATGGCGGTCCGTTCGGACTCGCTCATGGTGAACAATTGGAACGTGGGCCAAAGATAAAAGATAGCCGCGATGATCAGGACGATCGTCAGCACTATCTTCCAGGTATCGCCTCTCATAATCGGGATAATCCTCCGTCGTTATACTCAAACCCTACATGAGGTTGAAGACAAATAGACGCCCAATATAGCTGCCGGTTCGGTCGAGTCAACAGGTATTTGCCGAGCAGGTAAGCTATTGGCGTGATTCAGGTAGAGCCGGGTGCGCGGCTCAAAGCAGGCGCTCGCGTTCGCTGCGGCAGGCGAACGACTCGGAATCGATCGCGCGCTTGACGGCGAGGATCCCGTCGAGGTGGTCGACCTCGTGCTGCAGCAACTCGGAAAGGGCGTCTTCGAGGATCAAGGTTTGCTCGTTCCAATCCAGATCGCGGTAGGTGATCCGACAGGTGCGGTGGCGGCGCACCTTGACGAGCAGGTCGGGGAACGACATGCAGTCGTCCCAGATTTCGAGTATCTCTTCGGAGAGGTCGTGCAGCACGGGATTGATGAAAACGACGGGGCTGCCGACGTGCATGTAGATCAGGCGTTTGAGCACCCCGATCTGCGGCGCGGCGATGGCGCGGCCGGCGGCGTAGCGGGCGCGGAAATCCATCAGGGTGTCGTGAAGATCGGCGACGAGCGGCGGCAGTTGCGGCAGTTCGTCGGGCAGGATCTCCGCGCACTTCTGGTAGAGCAATGGATTGCCGAGAAGAAGTATCGTTTGCACAGCCATCACCGGAATAGAAGGAACCGGCGGCGGCCTTGCGCAAGCGGAAAATGCGCGGCCGAGTCAGGCGCGCCATCGAATCGGCGGGAGCAGCGTATAACCTGCATTGGCCAAGTGGTTAAAGATAAATGGTAATCATGGAGGAATGATGAAGAACTTAATGGCAGTCGCCGCGCTGGTCTTGGCACTGGCGGCGGGAGTTACAGCGGCAGTGAAAACCGAAGTGATCGAGTACAAGCTGGGGAACACGACGCTGGAAGGATACCTGGCTTACGACGATGCCAAGACCGGCGTGCGGCCGGGAGTGGTAATCGTCCATCAGTGGCGGGGATTGACCGAGAACGAAAAGATGCGCGCGCGGATGCTGGCGGAGCTGGGCTATGTCGCGCTGGCTGTGGACGTCTACGGTAAAGGCGTGCGGCCGGCGACGAGTGAAGAAGCTTCGAGAGAAGCGGGCAAATACTACGCCGACACTAAATTGCTGCGCGAGCGCCTACAGGCGGGGCTGCAGACGTTGCTGGCGAACAAGAGGGTTGATGCGAAGCGGGTGGCGGCGATCGGCTACTGCTTCGGCGGTTCCGCGGTACTGGAACTGGCGCGCGCGGGTGCGCCGCTGGCGGGCGTCGTCTCGTTCCACGGTGGGCTGAAAACGAGCAATCCGGCGGATGCGGCCAACATCAAAGGGAAGGTGCTGGTGTGCCACGGGGCGGAGGACTCCTACGTGCCGATGGCGGACGTGCAGGCATTTATGGAGGAGATGAAGGCGGCCAACGTCGATTATCAATTCATCGCCTACTCGGGCGCGGTGCATTCATTTACGCAGAAGGAAGCGGGCGACGACAAGACGAAGGGGTCGGCGTACAATGCCAATGCGGACCGGCGGTCGTGGCAGGCGATGAAAGATTTCTTCGCGGAAATTTTTTAAACAGCCGTCGGCGCGAATCGACCGGGGCGGCAAAGAATCGGTTGATTTTGGGCGGGCGGTCGATAGATTGAAGCCCTTGGCGGGCCGGCCGCCGGAGCGCGGTCGGCGTGAAAACGGAGTGGTGTCCGAGCTGGCTGAAGGAGCACGCCTGGAAAGTGTGTAGGCCCCAAAAAGGTCTCCAGGGTTCGAATCCCTGCCACTCCGCCATAAAGGGGCGATGAGCAATCCATGGAAGAAGTGAAATGAGCGTCGCGAGATTTCAGCGCGGGCAGGCCGACCCAGCCCGTATGGCGGATCGGTAAGGGGCAAGGGAAGCGTCCGGTCGCCTCGCGCGGAATCGCGGATTATCCCTTCCAACGGGAACGGCGCGCGAGAAGACCTGACGCAACTTCAGAACACTCCGTGCGGGCATTGGAAACGACGGTCTGCCTCAAGAGGCGAATCGTCACTCCACAAAATCCAAAATTAGTGATTGACAAACTAACCCTGAGCCATTACTTTACCGATAAGTTAATTAACCGAATGGTTTATTAGATGACGACGCAAGATCATTTAAGCATGACGTTTGCCGCGCTGGCCGATCCGACGCGGCGGGCGATTCTGACGCACCTGATGCGGGGCGAAGTGTCGGTGAAAGACCTGGCGCGGCCGTTCGAAATGAGCCTGCCGGGGATTTCCAAGCACCTGAAGGTATTGGAGCGGGCCGGGCTGATCGAGCGCGGGCGCACGGCGCAGTGGCGGCCGTGCCGGCTGAAGGCGCAGCCGCTAAAGGAAGCCTCGGGGTGGATCGAGCACTACCGCCGCTTCTGGGAGGAGAGCTTTGACCGCCTTGATAAGTACCTGCAGGAATTGCAGGCACAAGCGAAGCCGGCCGCTACAGCCAAACCGGGCGGCAGGCCGGAGGCGCGCAAAGCAAGACGAGTCAAAAGCGAAAGGAAGAAGCATGTCCGCCAAGGAACGACCAAGCGATAGCATCGCCGGCGGCGACCTGGTGATTACGCGCACCTTTGCCGCGCCGCGGGAACTGGTGTGGAAAGCGTGGACCGAGCCGGAACATTTTCAGCGTTGGTGGGGACCGGGAAAATTTACCTGTCCGGTGTGCCGGATGGATGTGCGCGTCGGCGGAAGATACTTCTGGTGCATGCGCTCGCCGGAGGGGCAGGATTACTTCACGACCGGCGTGTTTAAAGAGATTGTCAGGGGGGAGCGGCTGGTGTATACGGATTGTTTTGCCGACCGGGACGGCAACGTGGTGTCGGCGGCGCATTACGGGATGGCGGCGGATTTTCCGCTGGAGACGACGGTCTACGTAACGCTGATCGAGGAAGCGGGGCAGACGATCATGACGCTGCGGCACGTCGGATTGCCGGCGGGCGTGATGAAGGAGATGACCGGCGCCGGCTGGAACGAGTCGTTCGACAAGTTGGGAGCGAGCCTGAGGCATAATCGGTAAGAGAGAGAAGGCGTATGTAGGCCGGCGCGACGCAGTTGCAGGAACGGTTGTCGCCTGCGTTCGCAGAGCGGCCGTATCGCAGTTGCCACAGAAAGGAGACGAAGATGATTGAAGCCGAGAAGAACAAGATGACGTTGACGCTGCCGTCGGAGCGGGAGATCCTGCTGACGCGGGCGTTTGATGCGCCCCGACGGCTGGTGTTTGCGGCGTGGACGAAGCCGGAACACGTTGTGCGCTGGTGGGGCGGGTGTCGCGCGATGACGATGCCGGTATGCGAGATCGACCTGCGGGTCGGCGGACATTTCCGGTACGTGCTGCGGATGCCGGACGGCAACGAGTATCCGTTTAAGGGTGAGTACCGCGAAATCGCAGCGCCGGAGAAACTGGTGCACACGCAGATCTTCGACGTCGTGCCTTACAACAACAGCGTGGCGGTGGTGACGGTGACCTTTGCCGAGGAGCGCGGCCGGACGCTGGTGCAGGAGTTGATTGCGCATCCGACCGCCGAGGCCTGTCGCGGCCATGTCCAGAGCGGCATGCAGCAGGGCGCGGCCGAGAGCTTCGACAAGCTCGAAGAACTGCTGCGGAGTCTGGCATGAACCCGGCGAAGAGTGTTGCTGAATATCTGGCGAGATTGCCGGAACGGGAACGCGCGGTGCTGGGGAAATTGCGCCAGGCGATCCGCGCGGCGGCGCCGCAGGCGGAGGAATTGATCAGCTACCAAATCCCCACCTACAAACTCAACGGGCCGCTGGTGCATTTCCTGGCCGCGCAGAATCACTGCAGTTTCATTTGTGTGGACAAATCGGTTCCGGAGCAGTTCGCCAAGGAACTGGCGGGGTACAAGGTATCGGGGACGACAATTCAATTCACGCCGGCAAAGCCGCTGGCCGCGACCCTGGTGACGAAGATCGTGAAGGCGCGCATCAAACAGAATGAGGGAAAGCGATGACGGGTGCTGCCGGTTCAACATGCGGGCGGCGTGCGCTCTTGCGGTTAAAATATGGATTATATGGAGCCATAACATGCAACAGCGCGACTGCCCAGGGCACTAATGTACGCTGAGCTGAGGGGAAGGGCAGTTCGACGGCGGTTGGGGCGGAAGAACTGAGTTCTTGAGATAATCAAATGAAAGGAGCCACGATGGCGGAAAATTCAGGTCGCAAACGGGCGCCGGCGGATCAGGTGTTAACGCTGACGCATGAGTTCGCGGCGCCGCGCGAGCTGGTGTGGCAGGCGTGGACGGAGAAGGAGCGGCTGGCGCACTGGTGGGGCCCGAAGGGTTTTACCATGGTCAGCGTCCAGCAGGATTTCCGACCTGGTGGCGCATTCCTGTATCACTTGCGCTCGCCGGAAGGTTATGAGATGTGGGGGAGAATGGTTTACCAGGAGATTGTGCCACCGGAGCGGCTAGTGTACATCACCGGCTTCTCCGACCCGATCGGCAACTTCACCCGGCACCCGATGGCTCCCGACTGGCCGCTGCAAATGCTGAGCGAGATGACCCTGACCGAGAGCGGCGGCCGGACGAAGCTGACGATGACGGTGGAACCGTTTGCGGCGACGGCGGCGGAGATCGCGGTATTCACGGCGGGGTTCGATTCGATGCGTCAAGGGTTTGGCGGGAGCCTCAGCCAACTGGACGCATATCTAGCCCAACAGACAGGAGTGCGAAGATGAACACGCAACGGTTGATCCCGGCGGCTTACCTACTGCTGCGGCTGGCGGCCGGTTTGATGTTTTTCCAGGCGGGCGCGATGAAGATTTTCGGCTGGTTCGGCGGGATGCCGGGAGCGGACGGCGCGACGGCGAGTCTGACGACGCAAGTTGGAATCGGCGGACTGCTGGAGGTTGTCGGCGGGATTCTGATCATGCTGGGGCTGTTTACCAGGGTCAGCGGGTTTATCCTGTCGGGTGAAATGGCGGTCGCGTACTGGCAGTTTCACGCGCCGAACGGCGCCTGGCCGGTTCTCAACGGCGGGGTCTCGGCCGCGCTGTACTGCTTTGTCTTTTTGTTTATGGCGGCGTATGGCGGCGGCGAGTGGAGTATCGATGCGCTGATTCGACGCCGGCGGCAAACGGCTGCAGCGGGCGCCAAAGAATAGCGCAGAACGAGGAGCAATCAATGAGCGAAAAACAGACAGCGATCTCGACCCTCGATCGGGAGGTGACCTCGATGCGCATTTTCAATGCGCCGCGCGAGGTGGTGTGGCAGGCGTGGGTCGAGCCCCAGCACGTGGCGCAGTGGTGGGGGCCGATCGGATTCACGAACACGATTCATGAGATGGAGGTGCGCCCGGGCGGTGTGTGGCGATTGACGATGCACGGTCCCGACGGCGTGGACTATCCGAACTACATCGTTTTCCGCGAGGTGGTCCGGCCGGAGCGGTTGGTGTACACACATGGCGCCGAATCGGTCGACGATCCGCACAAGTTCGAAGTGACAGTGTTGTTCGAGGCACTCGGCGAGCGGACGTTGCTGACGCTGCAGGCGGTCTTCACCTCCAAGGCCATCCGCAACGAAATCGCCGAGAAGTACGGAGCGGTGGAAGGCATGCATCAGACGCTGGAGCGGCTGGCGGTGCTGCTGGAGTCAATGTCAACATCTTGAAAGGAGAAACGACGATGAAAGGCTATGTGGATGTATTCTTGCTGGCCGTGCCGAAGAAGAATTTTGCGGCGTACAAGCGGTTGGCACGGAGGTTCGCGAAGGTCGCGGGCGATTTGGGTGCGCTCCAGTGCCGCGAGTTTGTCGCCGAGGATCTCTCGACGCCGCACTTGGAGCCATTTCCGAAGATCATGAAGATGAAGGCGAATGAGGTGCTGGTGCACTCGGTGATCGAATACCGCTCGCGCAAGCATCGCGACCAGGTTAACAAGGCGCTGATGGCCGATCCGCGAATGAAGAAGATGATGAAGGAGAAGCCGCTGTTCGACATGAAGCGGATGGCTTACGGCGGTTTTGAGACCTTTTCGGCAATCTGATTGTTGCAGTCGGTGTCGCCGCCCAAAGGGAGGGACTGGGCGCGCCGGCGCCGGCGATTTCCCTTGCTCCGGCGGCGATCAAGTGTTTGCATATAGGTGAACAATCTACAACTCGCAGAGCCGAGCGACTTCAGCGGGCGGTGATCTTTGCGCGGATTCCGTAACGAGGGTTCGCCGTGGTCGAAGCAGAACAGAGTGCGACCGATCGCGCCGTCGAGCCGATTTCCGAGCAAGAGGAAATCGAGCGCCTGACGCGGACGGGTCTGCGCATCGCCGGTGCGGTGGGACTGGTGCTGGCACTGGCGTTGATCGCGGTGTACACGCTCGTGTTCAACCTGCCAATCACGTGGGTCGGCCGTCGGGACATCAGCACGGCAATCTGGGACGAAGCGGCGGTGGCGCTGCTGGGAGCGGTGCTGGTAGCATCGGCGCGGTCGCCACGACTGGTACGGTCCGGCCGACTGGTGTTTGCGACCGCGCTCTGGCTGGCGGGGTTTGTGGTGATGCTGGATGATGCGGTACATCACGGTCAGTTGCAGTCAACCGGTTACCTGGCGCTATTGGTTTTGGCGGCAGTGGGGTTGATGCCGTACCGGCGCGCGGAGATGCTCGGGATCGGGGCGGGATTGGTCGCGGTGGCGACCGGCCTGACGTTGGGATTATCGCTGCGGCTGAATCCGGAGCTGCTGATTTTTCTCGGTGTCCTGACGATTCTGGGCGCGTGGATCAGCGGGGCGCTGTGGGAGAGCCGGACTCAGCGCGTCGAGTGGTTGCGGAAGACGGCGATGTCGGAAGAGCGTTATCGCTCGCTCTTCCGGGATGCCTCCGACGCAATCTTCACCATCGACAACGCGACCGGGCGGTTTCAGGAGGTGAATCCGGCGCTGGAGCGATTGTTGGGGGAATCAAGCGCGCGGCTGCGCCAACGACAATTTCAAGAGATCATCCATCCGGAGGACCGCGAGCGCGTGAGCGGTTATCATCGGGCGCGCATCCGCGGCGACGAGGCGCCGGATCACTACCAGGCGCGGATTGTGGCCCCGCCGACGGAAGCCATTCACTTTTGCGAAATCACGATTCACCGCCTGAGCCGGCCGGGACTGACGGCGGGGATCGCGCGCGACCTGACCGAGCGGATCAAGGCGGAGCAGACGATTCGCGAGTATGCCGCGGAGTTGGAGAAATCAAATCGCGAGATCGTGGCGACGCAGACCCGGCTGGTGCAGGCGGAGAAGACCGCGGCGATGGCGGGGCTGGTGGCGGGGGTGGTCCACGAGTTGAACAGCCCGCTGGCGGCGATCCAATGCAATGTCGACGTGGCGGCGCGGTCGGCGGCACAGATCGCGAATGCCGAGGAGCCGGAAGGCGAAACCTCGGCTGAAGTGCGGGCGCGGCGTCGCAAGAACCTCGATGTGTTGCGCGAGGTCTGTTCCGCGGCCAACGGCGGTATCCGGCGGATTTCGGAAGTGGTCCGGATGCTGCGGTCGTACGCGCATCTTGACCAGGCGGAGCGGCAGCAGATCGATATCAACGCCGTCATCGGGACCGTGCTGCAATTGCTGAGGTACCAGATCGGCGAACAGGTCAAGGTGAACTGCCGGCTCGCTCCGCTGCCGGAGTTCGAGTGTGACGCCCGTGATTTGACGCAGATGATCGAGGTCTTTCTGCGGTATGCGATCAGCGGCGCGGGTGCGGGCGGTACGGTGACGGTGACGACGATGGTAGACACGAAGGCGCTGGAAATCGCGTTTCACAGTTCCGGCGGCGAACTGAGCCCTGAAGAGAGGCTGCGGCTGTTTGACCCGCACTTTTCGATTCAGAGCCAGCGTGTCGGGCTAGGATTGGAACTTCCGATTGCGCATCATGTGGTCGTCGCTCATGGCGGCGCAGTGGAAGTGGATAGCGCTCCGGGACAAGGCACGCGATTGATCGTGCGTCTGCCGCTGCCGGAGCGAAGGTAGCCCGGCAGCTACAAAGTCAACTCCATGTAAAGGGCGCCGGGAACGGGGTTGGCGCGATAAGGGGGGATTTCCACGAAACCAAAGCGGCGATAGATTTCGACGGCCGTCTGCATCGAAGACCCGATCGTATCGAGTCGCATCTTGCGGTAGCCGGCAGCGCGGCCGGCCTCGATGATGGCAGTCGTGAGAGCATAGCCCAGCTTGAGACCACGCGCGGTCGGGCGGACGTACAGGCGTTTCATCTCGCAGATGTCCGCCTCCAGCGGACGGAGCGCCACGCAGCCGACGGCGAGACCATCGTGGAGCGCCAATAACAAGGCGCCGCGCGGCGGGGCATAATCGCCAGGGAGACCGGCCAGCTCCTCGTCGAACGATTGGAAGCACAGATCGAAATCAAGGGAGCGGGCGTACTCGAGAAACAATTCGCGGACCAGAGGGAGCTGGTCGGCCGCGGCCGGTGTGATAATCGGATTCACGTCTAATAATACGACGACGCAGACCCCGAGTTCAATCGGCGATTCGCGTGACAAAAGTGATTCCCTTTCGTAGACTGAAAATGTAGATTTTTTGGGGGGCTGGTAACATCGGACAAGGAGTTGATCATGGCCACAAAGCCGATTCCTGATGGTTTTCACGCGGTCACACCGTACCTGGTGGTGAAGGACGCAGCGCAGTTGATTGATTTCGTCAAAGCGGTATTTGACGCCGCCGAAGTGGAGCGGATGGTTGACCCGAGCGGGCGCACTTCGCATGCCGAGGTCAAGATCGGTGATTCGATGATCATGCTGAGTCAGGCGACGGAGAAGTTCCCGGCGACCACAGCGATGCTGTATGTCTACGTGCCGGACTGCGACGCGACCTACAGGAGGGCGATGGCGGCAGGAGGGAGATCGCTGATGGATCCGGCCGATCAGTTCTACGGCGATCGCAACGCGGGCATCGCGGACACGAACGGCATTCAGTGGTGGATCGCAACGCACGTCGAGGACGTGGCGCCGGAGGAACTGGCGCGGCGGGCAAAAGCGGCGGGAAAGTAGGCGCGCGGGATAGAGGCATTGATGAGGAGGGCGAGATCGAAGCGCAGAGGGTTCGCTTGGTTACGGTGAAGTGTGGAGAAGCATAGAATGACACACCCCGTCTCGAGCCCGCGGGATGGAAGTCAGGAGCGGCGCTGCGACGGTCGGTGAAGTGCGACTGGTCGAGGTGCTGGTCAGGCGGGCTCGATCCACCCCTCTCAAGAGGGGGATGACTCTTTGACGATGGAGATGCGAGTCGGGATTCAGCTACAATAGTCCCCTTGTTGGACAGGAATGGCTCTTTGGTGATGGAGATGCGAGTCGGGATTCAGCTACAATAGTCCTCTTGTTGGAGGGGAATGGCTCTTTGGCGATGGGAGTGCGAGATGGGAATTAGCGGGGATAGTCGCGTGGGTAAAAGACTGAGATCGAGTGCGGCGGCGCTCCGAGCGAAGGCGCAGCATCGGGATCTGTAGACACTTTCTGCCGGACTCAGACTACTTCATCAGCACCATCCGCCGGTTTTTCACATAGTCAATGCCGGAGACTCGCAGCGAGTAGAGGTAGACGCCGGACGCAGCATCTTTGCCGCCGCGATCCCGGCCATCCCAATACGCAACGTGCTTTCCGGGGGGCTGCGGCTCGTCGACGAGCGTGCGGACCTCCTGGCCGAGAATATTGTAGATGATTAGACGCACCGACGCCGGTTGCGCGCCGATATTGGGCAGGTTGTAGACGATGGCAGTCGCCGCATTGAAACGATTGGGGTAGTTCTGTTCGAGTTCAATGGCTTGGGGTAGCGGCAAATCCGGATCATCGCCCACGGCCGTACCCACAAAATAAACCTCGTTGGCTGGTTGGGAGACGAGGCCGTTGCTGTCGACCGCCACGATCGTGTAGCGCGCCCCCAGTCCCGGATCGAAGGTGGAATCGTTCCAGACTAAGATCGAAAGGTCATCCGGCGTCCGGCGCAGCAGAGTGTCGCTGTCGAGAGGGAAATAGCAGGCGACATGCGCCGAATCGAGACTGATTACGCCGGTTGTCGATTTGAACAGCACATACTGCCGCAAGTCCGATTCGCTGTTCTTCTGCCACTGCAGCGTCGCGCCACTCGAGCGAGCGCTGCCGGTAAACTCTGCCGGGGTTGCCGGAGGAAGGTCCTGATAGACGTAGAACTGCCCGGCGCTGCCCCCGAAGGTGCCGATGTCGGAGCGGCTGCCGTCGAGATCGAGGATGTCGGGTCGCCCGGCATCGATGCAGGGTGAGCCGGCCTGCAGCAGATAGCCGAGGGTGTCGACGAACATCGGATCGCGACAGAGGTTGGAATCAATTACTGAGATGGTAGTGTCGGTCTCGTGGTAGTAGCTCTCGCAATAGAACGAGTCGTACGGGTGAAAATCCAGCGAGTTGAACACCACGTGCGGGTAGGGGGACTCGAGCCAAAAGGCGTTGTGATCGATTGTGTAGATGAAGGGGGGCGAACCCTGGTACTCATTGTCATGCCGTACCTTCACTCCGATTTGCTCACCGATGAAGACGTTGTTGTAGACCTCTATGTTCCGATAGCGTCGGATATCGACACAGGAGATATCCTCGCCCCCTACCGGTTCAGTACAATTGCCCTCGAAGACGTTGTTCCGAACAATCGCCTCCTCAGTGACGAGATAGATATACGGCAGGAATGCCCGCTTCGTCGGATAAGGTTCCAAATCGTTATTGAGGAAGAGATTGTTCTCGATGACGACGGGCTGGCTCGAGAGTGCGACATAGATGTGCTCATGATATCCCATGAAGACATTGTTGACGAACTCAAAGGCACCGCCACGGAAGGGCCAGTCGATGTAGACGCTGTAAGTGTCCAAGATACCATGCCGATCAGCAATGAAGGTGTTGTTCGCGAACCGCCCGTTACCGCTGCCCCAACTGACATAGATAGCCCTCGCGCCACCAGAGGACCCGCAGTTGTGAAAAACGCAGTTCGCAAGATTGAAGAAGGCGGCTGTAGAGCCGACGGCGTCCTCATACTCCTGAAACTCACAGCGTTCGACGTTAAGGACGTAATTTTGCGAGTAGAAGGTAATGGCAATCGGATAAGGGGAGGCCGGCTGCGACGAGAACATCATATCCGAGATACTAAGATCTCCCTGCTCGCAGAGGATCTGCTGCGTAGGCAAGCCATCGTTTCGCAGCTCCGTTGAATCCATCCCGGCGCCGGTGAGGGTCAACCCGCCGTTGAGCACAATAGTCTGCGGATCAGTATAGACTCCTGCCGCGACCCGGATCGTGTCGCCCGGACCAGCGTACTGAGCCGCAAGGGAGATGCGAAAAGTGGCGGTCTCCCAGGATGTGTGTGGTGGCGTGTTGTTGCCGGAGTAGGACACGTAGTGCGTAACCCCCAGAACGACATTGAACGCGAATAGAATCAGCAGAGAAGAAAGAAGAGTCAAAAGGGCAAACGCCCTTTGCCAGCCCAT
>CAZFNN010000018.1:9312-72625 GCA_964520555.1 uncultured Ignavibacteria bacterium | reverse complement strand
GCCAACGTCGCCGCCCTTAAAGCCCAAATCGACGCCGGCGGCGCGTTGCTGGATATTTTCGCTTGAGGTCGAGCGGCAACTGCCCGCCTTCCTACAGACTGGTCGATGTGATCGCTAAAAGGGGACAGCACCGATCAAAATGGTTTTTCGAATTGTCTTGACAACCCCTCCGTTCGAACTTACGATTTAATTAATTAAAGACAGCAACACGCGCTTTTCAAAGGGCCACCGAGCGACCCTTCAGGCTAGGATGAATTTGGAAGTTCGATACTCAAGGAGCCAGTCTCTATTCGTTGCGGAACTCGGCTACATCTCTTCCAGAGGTTGTGGCGCGGCTGCGATTGGCATTATCTAAATTTCAAGAGGAGGGATTCTATGTGAAGAAGTTGCTTTACGTCTTACTCGTGATAGTCACAGCCGCAGCTTGGCTGATTGGCTGTGGTGAAGACTGCCCGACCTGCCCGCCCGTCGAATGCTTAGACTGTCCTTACGATGGCCGGCTCTATGTGGCTATGGATACACCAATACCAGGGGTGTACATCTTTGACACGAAGACTGATTCGTTGATTGACAGCGTAATGACGCCAGGGTCGACAGTTTTTGACGTGTCAGTTTCATCGAACGGCGACTACTTCACAGCGAACTTGGGTGGTGGACGGATTCTGCTGTTTGCGGCATCGACAATGCAGCAACTCGCAGAACTCCCGGGCTATGGCGGGGGAGAGTTTTTGGGTAATTCGAATGAGTTGCTGATTCGAGGACAAGGGGGCATTGTCAGTATTTACCAGTTGCCCTCCTTGTCACTCAAATATAGTGGACCGCCGGGAGTCCCCTATAGTTCCCGCCAAGTAAGATCCGGCAGAGAGTTTCTTGGAGTTTGGTCTGCTGATTCCATTGTTATTGTCGACATCGACTCCTTACGGATTACCAGAAAATGGCAGATTATCCTCGCAGACTTCCAGCTTCTTCGCAAGTTTGACGTTGATCGCCAGGCAACATTGCTTTGTGGGTTGGCCGAGACTTCCGTTGGCAACCTATTTTACACCTACGATCTGCAGGGCGATTCGATAGTATCCTTGTTTGACCTTCGGGGACCGTTTGGCGACGTCCGCATCCACCCGAAGGAACATGAAGTCTGGGTAGTTGACGCTGCGCCGTACCCGTTCGGATATGATTTCCCTGACGTAATCTATGTTTTCGACACCGGCAACGGTGCGCTACTTTACAGCGTGTCAATGCGGCAGGTGTTGACGCCACTGGGGATTCCCCCCGACGCTCAGGGCTTGGAATTCACACCGGACGGCTCGGCAGTCTACGTACGTACCGGTCACGAGGGAGTCCAAGGGGGTACCGTTCTCAAAATCGACACAAGAACCAAACGCATTACAAAGGTGTTATTCTCCAAGTTCGATCGCCTGCCCACTAACATGGCGATCGGGCCAAAGCCACATTCAAAATAAGGGAGGACGAATGAAAAGCATCGTTTCGATGTCTATTGTCATCGGGTTGGCGCTTGTAGTGCCCCTGCAGGCGAAAAACTGGTTTCAGTACAATCTGGATGGGTCGCTCATCCCGTATTCCGTTTGCGACTCGTTGGTACTCGTGAAGCGCAATCAGCCAACCGACACCTCACAATTCCCGGATCAGTTCACCTACCAGTTTGCCGGGCTTGTCGATGGGTACGAGGCTGTGGACAAAGGTCGCGGTTTCCTTCAATATGCCGTGACTCCCGGCTACGACATCGAGCAGTTGTTGGCTGAACTTAGAAGTTCGCACGAAGTGGAGTTTGCGCAGGCTATGTTCGAAAAGGCATGGGGAGCAATCTGGTATGCACGCGATGAATTGCTTGTCCTGTTCAAGCAGGGCGCGCCCGCTTCATCTTGTGATTCTCTGCTTGATGCCTACTCCCTGATCGTGGCGAATCCGCCAGGCGAGTTTCATGATTCATGGCTCGTCCGAATGACACCGAACTCACCCGCTGATGTATTTGACGTTGCCAACTTGGTGTTCGAATCCGGCTTGGTCATCTACTCCGTTCCGAATATGGTCGGTTTGGATGAGCTTCTCTCGATTCCTAATGACCATTACTTTCCCCAACAATGGAACCTGAATCATGACTCAACCTTCGGCGGCAAGATTGATGCTGATATCGATGCCCCAGAGGCCTGGGATCACGCCACCGGAAATCCGAATATCGTCGTCGCATTCATTGACTGGGCATTTGATCTTGACCATGAAGATTTCGATCCGGCCCGGCTCTGGATGCCTTTCGACTCAGGTGGCGACAGTGTCGATCTACAGCAACCAGATTTTGATCCGCGAATTCCGACAGGCGTACCCACGTCTCACTACTGGTGGGGGCACGGCACGGTGGTGATGGGCTACTTTGCTGGCAAACGCAATAATTCAATCGGAGTCGCCGGGATCGCCTCGAACTTCTGGTACATGCCAATCAAGTACGTGGATGACAATCTGGGGATCTCGAATTTCTCGCGTGAGTGGGCGTGGAAATGGGCGATTGACATGGGAGCTGATGTGATTTCATACAGCGTTGCCAGTGATCCAATCCCAGTAGTCAGCAACCAGATTCTGCGCGCTTACAACCTTGGAATACCAGTCATCTGCGCAGCCGGTAATAAGCCTTACCCTGACTGCTCTGGTGACAAAACGGTCAGCTGGCCGGCAAGCATGAGTGAGACCATTGCAGTGGGCGCTTCAGATCATTATGATAATATTGATCCTTGCTCATCTCGTGGAATCCATCTCGACATACTTTCTCCGCAGGGATCTGCTGTGGACAACTGGTCGACCGATGCTACGGGTAGTCGTGGCTACAACCCCAACGCCGTCACTTGCGACGGAAACCAGAACTACATATGCGGGTGGGGTGGTACATCGAGTGCCGCTCCAATGGTCTCCGCCGTAGCTGCTCTCGTACTTTCGCGGATGCTGCCTTCGATCCGAGATACGGCCAGTACGGAATTAATCTATGGCATCTTGCGGCACTCTGCCGAGGATCAAATCCACCAGAACGATGTAGCCGGTTACGACACTCTTTTTGGCTGGGGACGTCTCAATGCCGCTCGCGCATTAGCGGCTGTTTGTCACGGCGACGCCGACAACGACGGCCTTGTGAACATCTCGGACGCGGTGTACATGGTGAAATACATCTTCGAAGGAGGGCCGCTTCCAGTCCCGGTACCGGAGACCGGGGATGCAGACGGCAGCTGCGCATTGTCCATAGGTGACGCGGTGTACTTGATCAACTATGTTTACGCCAGCGGGCCGCCGCCCCCAATTTGTACTTGCTACTGGACGATGTGAGTTCTAAACGGGCTGCCGGCAGACGCCGGCAGCCCAGCGTTTGGAAGCAGGAATTCATTTAAGCCAGTAGCCCACCCGCAGCGCCAGCGGAGGGTGGGGAGCAAGCTAAATCTCCACACATGACTTAAGACCCAACAACGACCGCCTCTTCAATCACGGCCAGCAATTGATCCCGTCGCCGCGCGTACGAGAATTCCGACAACACCCGTTGGCGCGCTTTCTCGCCCACGCTGGACGGCAGATCAAGAGCAGCGCGAATCGCCGCCACAATGTCGTCCTCAGCGAGACTCCGGGCGATGACTCCCGTTTCTCCGACAACTTCCGGCAAAGCATACAGCCCGCTTACCACCGGGATACAGCCGCACAGCATCGCTTCCGCCACCGCGCAGCCGAAACTCTCGTGGCGGGATGCCTGGAAATAGACTCTCGCCGCGCCGTACGCTTCGCCGAGGCGCTCAAACGGAATCGATCCCAGCAGGCGCACGTTGGCGGGCAGTGACTCGATTCGTGATAGCAGAAATTCCTGATCGACCTTGCCGGCATGCACGAACGGAACATCCGGCATCAGCGCCGCCGCCCGAAAGAACTCCTGTTGCCCCTTGCGCAGCCAGACCGAAGCATTAATATCGCCGACGGTGAGCACCTCCGAGCGCCGCGCGCCCTCTGCTCGCCCCCACAAATCTTCGAAACCGTGATAGATCAACCGCAAGCGACTGGCCGCGACGGAGAAATTCCCGGTCAGGGACCGCTGCGAGGCCTGCGACACCGTCAGGACGCGCGCCGCCTGGTTCAATATCCACCGCGTTCGCCGGCGCTGGAGCCAGCCGTTCGCCGTGCCGTACTGGATTTCGGGAAGCCAGACCGCCTCATAGCCGCCGACGACGACCACGATCGGCTTGCGCTCCCGCCGGGCTCGCCAGACCAGCGGCACCGCCCGCCCCGAGGCGAACCAAAGCAGGACAAGATCATGCCTGCGCACGAGATTTTCCAGATCGGGATTCGGCCAGACGCGCGCCGGCAGAATGTACTCGGTCACCTCGTGCCGTTCGCGCAAGATCTTCGCGTCGCGCGCGATGAAGGACGCCGCGTCCGCCGCGGCGAGAAGAATTTTCACGGGAGTAAATTACGACACGCGTCGGTTGCGAACAAAGACTAACTGCGTCTAACGGTCGGAAGGCGGAGTCGGCGGCAGCGGACGCCGGAGCGGAATCTCCTGCTTTTCGCTGACCCGCCCGAGGGAGTCGAGCACCTCGAAGGCAAACGAGGTATCCGCCGCCTGCTTCCAGCCGACCAGCCGCAGGTTCTCGTTGCTCTGGGTCAACTTCTGCCAACCGTTCATCGGTTTCGGCTTGATGTCATTCTTCCCTTGCGGCTCCATCAGGTGAATCAGCAGGCGCTTGTCCGGCCCTATGAATCCGTACGCCAGATACTTGCTGTCGGGGCTCCAGATCAGATCGTAGAAGCGCGTCTGAATTCCGAACACCACGAACTTGTCGTATTGCTGTTCGCAATTGTAGACGCCGAGCCATTGATCGTCGGTGCCGGTCACGAACGCGACCCACTTGCCGTCGGGGGAGGCCGTCATGTGATGGAATTTCTGATTGTCAAAGCGCTGATCGGCCGAGTGCGGAAACGCCATCGGCACGGTATCGGCCAGATCGGAGACATGAAGCAGTACCGTGCGCTTATTTTCGCCGGAGCGAACGAAGATCTCCGTGCTGTCGCGATTGAGTTGAATCTTCGCTCCTCCCGGTCCGGCGGCATCGGCACATCCGATCAGAATGACGGTCAGCGCGGTGGTCGCTATGGCAATGGCTTTCATTTTTGTTCTCCACTCAGCTTGTGTGTTATGACTTATACACTCGAATCCCCGCGTTGACAAGACAAAAGCAATCGGGCCTGCCCCAGCGGGCGGGCCCGATCAAGATCAGGAACCTCTGCAGTTCTATTTTAGTCGATCAGCACTTTCTCGAGTCGGTCTACGATGTAATCCGCTTCAGCTTCGGTAATTACCAGCGGCGGGCTGATGCGAATCGTGTGGCCGTGGCTGTCGTTCGCCAAAAGATCCAGCTCCAGCAACTTGCGGCAGAACTTCATGGCATCGCCGTCCTTGACCTCGATGCCGATAAACAAGCCGCGACCGCGCACTTCCTTGACGTGCGTCGAGCGCTTGGCGACTGCCTCGATCTTGGCCTTCAAATAGGCGCCCATCTTCGCCGAACGCTCGGAGAGCCGCTCGCGCTTGAACACCTCGATTGCGGCAATTCCCGCCGCCATCGCCAGCGAATAGCCGCCGTAGGTCGAGCCTTCCGTCCCCGGATGGAAGACCATGTCCATCAATTTCGAGTTGGTGACCAGCGCCGACAGTGGTACCAGGCCACCCGAAATGGCCTTGCCGATAATGATTGCATCCGGCGTGACATCCTCGTGCTGGAAACAGAAGTCGCGGCCGGTGCGGCCCAGACCGACCTGAATCTCGTCAAAAATGAGCATCAGGTCATGTTTGTCGGCCAGTTGGCGCAAGCCCTTCAGGAAGCCGGTCGGCGGAATGTACATGCCGCCTTCGCCCTGCATCGGCTCAACCAGAATGCCGCAGGTGTTTTCGTTGATAAGCGATTCGACGCTCTTAAGGTCGCCGTACTGCGCCAGCTTGAAGCCGGGCGTCAGCGGGCCGAAACCTTCCTTGTACTTCGGTGTTTCCGAGAAGGAAACGACGGTGATCATACGGCCATGGAAATTCGATGAAAAGACGATAATTTCCTGCTTGCCGTCCTGAATGCCTTTGGCCTTGTAGCCGTAGTAGCGCGCCAATTTGATGGCGGTTTCGACCGACTCGACGCCGCCGTTCTTGCAGAGGGCTTTGTTGCCGTTGTTGCCGAAACGCGGCCCCAGTTGCGGCACGAGTTCGCAGAGATTCTTAAGGAATTGCGCCCGCACGTCGGTGTAAACGACGTTGGAGATCACCGAGCCGTACCCCTTATGGAGAGCATCCACGATCGCCTTGACGATATGTGGATGATGATGCCCCGGATTGGCGGCACTGTAGGCCGACAGGCAGTCGAGAATCTTGCGGCCGTCCTTGGTGTACAGCCAGGCGCCCTCGGTGTGATGAATGACGGTATGCAAGCGAGTGTAGTGGTGTGCGCCGTAAGTATCTTCGAGCTTGAAAACGTCGTCATCCGGCATCGAAGAATAGCCAACGTTTTGAAGGATCTTTTCCGACACTGCATCGTAGTTCATACACATCACCTCGCTGCTTGAAGATTATCGGCGAACAAGCCACCAATCAGAATTATCGTCTATCAATGATAACATTACGGGAATAATTGTCAACAAGTTTCATTAAAAAATGATGGCGTATATGCAAACCAATAAGCAAGTTACGTAACTTGCCGGCATATATTGTAGAACGAATTTTATTCTGTCGGGCAATTTAAGCGGGATGAAATCTCTCCGGCTGACACGCAGCCGCCATGTTCCTATCGTCAGCCACCACCCCGCCTCAGCCAATATGCGTAGAAGATCACGGCGCCAATCAAGACGATAATACTCAGCCAATTGCTCATCGTGGCCGGCTCGAGATGACAAGCACGAAGTTCCGCATACCGCTGTATGAACGCAGGAAGCGCGGCAAGGTTCCTCAGAATCCCAAGGCACAGCGCGACGCGCTATTCGCCCTGAATCTGCACGATGATCTCCCGCCGGCGCGGGCGGTTGTCGAACTCGAGCAGGACGATCTGCTGCCAGGTGCCTAACACCAGTCTGCCGCCGACAACCGGGCAGGTGAACGAGGCCCCGACCAGGGCCGCGCGCAAATGCGCGTAGCCGTTGCCGTCGCCCCAGGTAGCGTCGTGGTGATAGGTTTTGTTCGACGGAATGAGCTTCTCGAAGAATTCCGGCAGATCCGCAATCAGTCCCGGCTCATACTCGATCGTCGTGATGGCGGCTGTCGAGCCCGGCACAAACGTGAGCGCGGTGCCGTCGATTATGCCGGAATCGGTGACGGACTGCGCAACCTTGGGTGTCAGGTCGATAATATCGCCATCGCCTTTCGTCGCCACCCGGATTCCGAAGTTCTTAAACATGACGCGCGGGTCAGATCGCTCCCAGTTTCTGCAGTGTCTCCAGCAGCACGTGCCGGCGCACCTTGCGCGTCGAGGTCTTGGGCAACTCTTCCGTCATCACGATGACATCCTTGACGCGTTTGTACTCCGCCAACTGGTCGCAGTGGCGCAGCACTTCCTCGCGCAGCAGTTCGCGAATCTCCGCGTCGCTCAGGCGCGTGCCATTATTGATCGACGCGATGAATTCGTAATCGGGAACGACGACCGCGATCGGCTCCTGCCCGGTACCCTTGGGGCGCGGAAGAATCGTGCACTCCATGATGAACGGCGAGGCGTCGATCACGGCTTCGATCTCCTCGGGGTAGATGTTCTTCCCCGCCGGAGTGATGATCACATTTTTCTTGCGGCCGGTGATATGGATGTGTCCGGCGCTGTCGAGGAAGCCGAGATCGCCGGTCAGGAAGAAGCCGTCGTCCATGACGGCGGCGGTAGCGCCGGGATTTTCGAAGTATCCGAGCATCACCATACGGCCACGGACGGCGATTTCGCCGATGCCCTGTTCGTTCGCCTCGATGATTTTGACCTCCACTCCCGGCAGCGGGCGGCCGACGGAGGCATAATTGTTGTCGGATTTGTCATTCACGGAGAGCACCGGCGAGGTCTCGGTGAGGCCGTAGCCCTGCAACAGCAGGATGCCGAGATTGTTGAAGAAACGCGCAATCTCCGGATCGAGCGCGGCGCCGCCGGAAACGAGCAGGCGAATCGAGTCGAGCCCCGCCTTGCGGCGCAGTGACCCGAAGATCAGCGATCCGGCCGGCTGATGGAGCAGCGACTTGGTCAGGTCGGAGAACTTCTGCCCGAACCGTACGAACAGCCGCGCCGGCAGCGATTTCTTCTGCAAGGCGCGCTCGATGCCGCCATACATTTTCTCGAACAACAGCGGCACGCCGCACATCACCGTGACCTTGAACTGTCTGATATCCGCCATCACTTCGGCAGACTTGAGCGAGCTGACGTACACGATTGACGCGCCGATCGACAGCGGATACAAGAAGCCGCAGGTGGCCTCAAACGTATGGTGCAGCGGCAAGACCGACAGAAAGATGTCGTCCGGTCCGATCGACAATCGCGCCGTCACTGCCTCCAAGTCGGAGACGATGTTATCGTGCGACAGCATCACCCCCTTGCAGTCGCCGGAAGTGCCGGAAGTGAAGATCAGAACGGCCATGTCGGTCGGCCGCGCCGCAGACGAACGCGACTCGCGGCCCCGACCCAGGTCAATCAACTTCTCGAGCGACAGGTCGATCGGCACACTGCGATCACGCGGCGGATCGATCGCGATGATGTCGGGATACGGCGCCGACATCGACTGTAACTGGGTCAGGTCGTCGTAGGCGCTGCCGCCGCAGAACAGATACTTCATCTGCGAGCGCGCAATGATCGAGCGCAACTCCAGATACTTCGCCTGCGAATCGAGCGGCACGACGATCCCGCCGGCCGACAGGATCGACAAGTAGATTTGCCCCCAGTCGGGAGAATTGGGCGCATAGAGGCCGACGCGGTCGCCGGCGCCGACGCCAAGCTCCTGCAGGCCCGCTGCAAGAGCCCGGACGCGATCAGCCAATTCGGCGTACGTCAGGGGACGCACCCCCGAGCCGCCGCGCAGCCAATAGGCCGGACGATCGCCGAGACTCTCAGCGGTCGCGAAGAGCAGTTCGTGAATGAGCATGCATCATATAATACCCTTCACCGACCCCCGTTTGGCAAGGGAAAATTGGGAAAACGAAACGGCCCGTCTCGTTACCGGGACGGGCCGTCTCAACAGGAATTGGAGCAAGTTCGAATTATTCTTCGTTCTTGATCTTCACCTTCTTGGCAAAGGCGACTTCGCCGCGCGGATCGCGGTCGTTAACCGTGATGATCGACGCGCCGATCGAGGCCGGGGCGGTGAAGAACAGGTTGGCTTCACCATACGAATCGGTCGTCAGGAAGACGGCCGACAACGTGCCCAGGCTGGCCGAGATCTCGAGCGAATGGCCGCCGAGCGGATTGCCCGCGCGGTCCTTCACCACGATCGAGAACGGAACGGTAGCGCCCGGCTCGATTTCAGGTTCGATCAGAATATCGCAATTACCGACGTAGGTGTAACCGGTCAGGAACAGCGTTTGGAAGGTCGCATCGGGACCAACGACGCCGCCGGCCTGATAACGCACCACTGCGACCGCGCCGACGCCGTCATCGGGCGAAACCGGCGAATAGTCGCGCTTGAGGACTTCGGAGTGGTACTCGGTCTCGTAGAGCGAGTTGATCCAGCCGTCCTGCGTGCCGCCACCATTGATGGTACCGAAATCGGTCTTGAAGGTGACCGGCGTACCCGGCACGACCCAGTTGTTGTTGATGTCGCGCACCTGGATGATCACCGTGCCCTTGTCTTCGCCGTCGGCATTGAGCGAGCTGGGATAAGCCAGCGCGGTCATGTACACCGAGGGACCGGACGTGATGAACATGACGGTGTCGCCGACCTGGCCACCCGCCGTGGTCACGTAGACGTAAGCGAGGCCGTCGTTGCGCGGATTGCCGGAGTACCAATCGACTTCCACGATTCCATCCGGCCACTGCGTGCCGGTCATCGCCTCGGCCTGCACGGTACCTTCTTCCGTACCGAAGTAAACCGAGGTTGAATCGGGCACCGGGTTGCCGTAGATGTCGTTGACATTTACGGCAAGACGGTTAAGGACGTTGACGATATCCCAGGCACGGATATTCAGGCTGGCCACGCCGACCGACAGATGCGCCGGCGGACCGGCGTTGATGGTCAGGTGCGTCACCGCCGATAGCACCGAGCCGGAGGAAGCGCGGAGACGAATCGTTCCCGCGACCGTACCGGAGTAGATGGTCACCGAGGCCTGTCCGGACGAGTTGGTCGCAACCGTGACCGGACCGTAGCCCTGACCCTGGATGTTCTCGCCGCCGTTCGGACCGTTGGCGATGGTGAAGTCAATCGGAATGCCTTCCGGCACCTTGTTGCCATATTGATCGTAGGCCGTGGCGGTCACGATCGAGAATTCGATGCCACCAACGCCGCGAACGCGCAGGTCCTCGCCGTTGTGGGTCATTGTAATTGACGCGACGGAGGTATTCGGATTCAGCTTTGCCGGAATTTCGGAGTATTCCACATCAGCACCGTCGATCATGGTGGCACGGATATAGACCGTCGTGGCCTGGCTGCCGGCGCGGTAGATCACCGACGCGGAGCCGCCGTTGGTTTGAACGGTCGACGGAATCGAACCGATCGGATCCCAACGGCCGTTGGCGTTGGCGTCGAACATCAGACTATCGATGCCCTGCGTGTAGTAGCCGTCCTGATCGCGATCTTCGAAGCGTTCGCCCGCGACCAGGTAGAGCACCGTGCCGTCGGCAACGGGGGCGCCGGCGGAAGTCTCGGCCGTGATCGTGACAAACGCGCTGTCTTCGCCGTTAGCCGTCATCAGCGCCGGCGTCAATTCGATCGAGACGCGGCCGGTGGAGACGGCGGATTCGTTGATGCGCATCGCCTTGCTCTTGAAATTACCACCGGTGGTGGCGGTAAGCGTGGCGTTGCCGGCGGAGGACGCGGTAAACACGGCGGCGACCAAACCGCTGGCATCGGAGGTATCTGTCGTCGGCGTGAAGTAGCCGAGCGACGTCGGGCTGACCGTGAAGGTAACTTCGCGGCCGGCGACCGGGTTGCCGTTGGCGTCGGTCACCTGGGCTTCGACAATCACGGTCGAACCCTTGGTGACCTCGGACGACGGCGTCGAGTAGATCGTTTCGATGAAATAGTTGCCGCTGCCCGAGAGCGTGTCATCACCGCAGCCGGCGATCACGAACGCGAGCGCGGCGGCGGCAGCGATCATCAACCCGACGGCGAGCTTGCGCAAGGGGGAAATCGACTTCATTGCGATCATCTCCTTAAGGCTGTTAAAGTCCTGAGCTTAATCTCGCCCGAGTTAATTGCCCTGATCGCTGTCGGGCGGCGTGCCCGCCAGGCTGCCCTCGACAACGGTCGGAGTTACAAAAATCACCAGGTCACGGTTCTCGACTTTCTTGCGCTCGTAACGGAACAGCGCGCCGAGCAGCGGGATGTCTTTCAAAACCGGGATACCGGAAACGTCGTTAATCACATCCTGCGTCGTCAAACCGCCGATAACGGCCGTCTGGCCATTTTCGACGACGACGTTGGTTTCAGCGTTGCTGGTATTGATGATGACGCCGTTCGCGTCAAACTGGTACGAGCTGCGTTCCGGCCGCAATGCCATGAGGATCTTGTTCTCCTCGGTGATGTGCGGGGTCACGCGCAGCAGCGTGCCGATTTCTTCAAAGGTAATGACCACGTTGCCGGCCTGGTCGAACTGCTTGATCGGAATCTTCTGACCCATCTGGATCTTGGCTTCCTTGTTGTCGACCGTCGTGATTTCCGGGTGCGCCACGATTTTGCCGTGACCGTCGGAAACCAACGCCGAAATCGTCGCCTTCAGATCCCAGCCGTCCTGGATGGTCGAGAAGGTGAAGTTGCCGGCCGGATTGGCGACGCGATCGAGGAGGAGATTCGACTCCTGGGTGTACTCCTTGCCGGAGGAAGTGCGCTTGAAGCCGGTCGAGGTGATGTCGATGCCGTACTCCTGCAGCTTCGAGGTCGAGACTTCGACCATCTGCGTCGAGATCTTGATCTGCTTGGTGGCATAATCGAGATCGCTGACCAGCTTGGAGATCTTGGTGACGTTCGACGGCACATCGCGGACGATCAGGTTATTGGTGCGCTTGTCGATCTGCACTTTGCCGCGTTCCGACAGCAGCGGGGTGACGGTCTTTTGCAGATCTTCAGCCGCGGCGTTGTCGATCTTCATCACCGAGGTGTTGAGTTCGGTGAGCTTCTCCTTCTCGGCGTTGTGCTTTTCGAGGGTGGCAACTTCGTCGAGATAGGTCTTGGTCGGCACGACGCGGATGAACTTGGCGGTTTCATCCACGGTGAGGCCGTAGGTCTTGCAGAGAATGTCGAGCGCCTCGCGCCACGTCACGCGCTTGAGGCTGAACGTCACGTTGCCCTGAACTTCCGGCGTCGTCACGATATTCACCTGGCCGTAATCGGCGAGGAAACCGATGACGGTGCGAATGTCGGCGTTTTGGAAGCTGAGGTTTTTGATCGGCGCCGACGGATCATCCTGCGCCAGCGCGGGCTGACCGACGACGGCCAGGGCGAGCGCGAGCAGGACAATCGCTATCAGGCAATCGAGCTTTTTCCCTAACATTGGTCCCTCTCTCTATTGATTATTGACTGTCTTCCAGATCCAAGGCGACCTGACGGTTCCAGCCGTACTGGCGAATCTGGAAGACCACGCGCTCTTCCGTAATCGACAGCACAAAACCGTTCTTCACGCGATCACCAGTCTGCAGGATGTAGGAGTAGCCATTGGCATCCTCAAACAGCGCACGACTGGAACGTTTGTCGAGAAGCACGCCGACCAGGCGCAGCGACTCGACATCGGGGATGCGGTCGTAACCGGCGCTCTTTTGGGCGTCCTCGATTAAGGGCTCGAACGGATCGAGACGGCCGCCGGTGTTGTAGACGACGATCTCGCGTTCGGGCAGGAATTCGTTGTACGGGCCGACCTGCGGTGCTTCGACAAACTCGTCGGTCGGGACTTCCATCAGTTCTTCCGCTTGCCGCTGTTCGTCCGCTTCGTTCTGCACGAACTTGATTCCGCGTTTGTATTTCAGGCGAATACGGTCAATTTTACTGAGCGACGCGGGGGTGTCGTTGTCCTGCGCCAATTCGCCCGTCTCGGTCGCGCTCTGGTCATCGGCGCTTCTGTCGCGCTGCGCCTGGTACTTCTCGCGTACCGCCTCGCTCTTCGACTTGACGGCAGCGCTCGCGTCATCCTGCGCAACTTCCGGCGCGGTCTCGGTCTGAGCATGGCTCAGCGCCGTGCCGACGGTGCCGGCAGCGGGCGGCTGGTTCTCGGCGAATTTCGGTTTCGGATTCACCTTCACATCCGGCAGCGCCGTCTTCTGGCTGGTCGGCGGCTTGAGCGACTCGCTCGGAGTCGCCGCCGGCTGCGTGCCCGGCTTGTTGAGCTGCGGGATCACCGCCGAATCCACCACTTTCGCCGGTTCCGCCTTGGGCTGCGCCGTGGTCGATGTCGCGGGCGCCGGCTTGGTTGTCGTCGCCGGAGCAGCTTGCTTCGACTCGGGCTGGCTGGCTCCGTATATCGTTTCCAGCAGCGCCGGATCGCCAGTGACTTCCGGCGGCGTCTGGTTGGTGCTCGAATTGGTTGGTTTCTTGTTCAGGAGCTTGCCTTCATCGATCGGCTTCCCGGCCAACTGCAGATTCTGCTTGGCCGGATCGCTCTTGTCGATCTTGGGGGCGTTGGCCTCGTTGCCTTCAATCGCCGGCATCGGTTTCGGCGCGGCCGGTTGCGAGCTGGCCACCACCGGAGCGGCGCCCGGCACCGCTGACCAGGCGGCAAAGTCCTGATCGTTCGGCGTACTGATCATCAGCGTGACGCCGTTGTCGCCGGCCTTGACCTTGTAAGTCACGGTCGCCGCGGCATCGACGACGATCCGGACGATCTTCTCCGGCTCGGTCGAGAACTGGCTGGTGCGGATCTGCTTGATCGTCGCGCCCGGCAGGTTCGCAAACGCGTGCTGCGGCAAGCCGTGGATGGCATCCTTGATGTCAACCACGATGCGGTAAGGCTTGTTGGCGGCCTGCTCGACGATCTGGTGCGTGAAGTCGCACTTGTCGCTGCAGGCAATGGTGAGCTCGGTAAACTGACCGCTCTTTACCATCTGGAGATTCGTGACCTGAACGGTCGCGTAAGCCGAGAGCGGCGCGGCGACCAAGATGATCGTCTGCAGCAGCAGAAGCTTAGTTCGTAACATTGCTCGGCTCCTCTCCTTCAAACTGCACGCCTTTCAGCTTCTCTTCCGGTTTCACGAAGTAGGTCGAGAGGAAGAAGTTGCCTTCGAGCGTGCGCGTGTCGTAATCACCCTTCTTGCGGTCGGCCGTCTTCTGGGAGGCAACTTCCGGAGGCAGTCCCTTCAGCGTCAGACGCGAGACGTTGGTGATAAACGGGAAATTGGCGACGGCGGCGAGGAATCGTCCCAGTTCATGATAGGTGCCGATGAACTTGACGCCGTATTCCGACGTGTTGTAGAACGACTCGCTGCTGGCCATTTGCGGCGTCACTTCGCCGATCTTGGCCTGCGCGACCATCGAGGCCGAATGCAGTTGCAGCAGGAAGTCGGGCACTTGCTCTTCTTCCGGCAGCAATTGTTCGATCGCCTGGTAACGATCGAGCAGCTTTTCGTACTCTTTGCGCAGTCCCGCCAGCGACTTGGCCTTGAGTTCAATCGTTTTCAGATTGGTCATCACCTGCTCGTAGCTGGCGCGCTGGGCACTGAGCCGCTCGCTCGCGGGCTCGAACACCTTCGAGTGCCAGAAGTAGATCGCCAGTATGAACACCAGCGCTACCAGGAGCAGCTTCTGTGTTTTCGGGTCTTTGAAATCCATCTATGCCTCCGGCTCGCTTGCCAAAATCCTTACTGTTCCCGGTAATCCGCGGTATAGTCGAAATCGTAGACGTCATCTTCGTGCCCGGCGGTCGACGACAGGTTGAGATCGTCTTCGGAGACGTCCTCGAACTCGTCGCGCGCCTGGTCGGCATCATAATTCAGACTACAGGTGATCTTGAAGTTGTAGGCCGTGACATCGCCGACGTCTTCGGCGACCGCGCGGCTCAATTTGATGTTGTCAAAGAAATCGGATTTCATCAGCCCGATGATAAAGGAGCCGATGGCGTTCAGGCTGTGGGCGTAGCCGTCGATTTCGGCGGTGCCGATGGCCGGACCTTCCAGCGCCGGTGGGTTTGCAGCGGCCGGCGGTGGCGTCTTGGCGGTACCGCTTGAGGGCGGCGCGTTCCTGCCGGGCTGCTGCGGCGTCACGGCGCCGATGCTGGGCGGCGTTTCCTGGAAGCCGGTCATCCAGAGGAATTCCGGAATGCGGCTGTTCAGGTCTTCCATCAGCCGGATGTAGAAATCGCGGCGCTGGTCGAGCTTCTCGATCGCCGACACGCGCGCGAGAATCTTGCCCTTGACTTCGGTCAACGCGTCGATGATCGCAATGTCCTTCTTGTAGCGGCCTTCTTCGATGCGCGCCTTCTGGATCAGCTTCTCCAGTCGGCTGACCTGGTGCGTCTGGTAGAAGCTGATGCCGCCGAGGGCGACCACGACCGCAGCCGCGGCGATGCCGACGTACATGAACTTCTTGTCGAAGTTGAGCACATTGCTGCGCCGGCGGTATTCTTTGGGGAGTAGATTGATTTCCAGCATAGTATCTATACCTTCCTTGCTGCCAGTCCAATCGGCACCGCCAGCAGGGGTGCAATTCGCTCCGGCTGGATATTGGTAAAGATGTCGGGATCGTATTCGATGTTGCGCAGCGGGTTGGCGATCTCGATCGGGATATTCAGCTTCGACTGCAGAAATTCCGGCAGGTGCGGCATCAGCGCGCCGCCGCCCGACAGCACCACCCAGTCGATCTTGTCAACTTTCGCCAACGACCGGAAGTACGAGAACGCGACCTCCAGGCCGGAAATCAGCTCTTCCGCCGAAGTGATGATCGTCGCCTTGAGCATATCCTGATCGATCGAGGCTTCCATTTCCCCCTTGATCGCCTTCATCGTCAATTCCTGATTCAGGCGGAATTCCTTCTGGATCGTGTCGAAGATGATGCGCCCGCCGGCGGCAACGTCACGGGTCGAGTGATAAATGCCGTCCTTGATGAAGACGACGTTGGTATTATCGTAACCGATGTTGACCAGCGCCGTGACGCGCTCGGGATGAATATCGTAGTTGATCTCGTAGGCGTTGAGCACGGCGAAGGCGTCGGTATCGACCAGCACCGGCCGCAGGTTGGCATCGACCAGCAGGTCGAGGTATTGCTTGAGGAAGTCGTTGCGGGCCGCCACCAGCAGCACGTCCATCTTGTTGTTGACCTCGTCGACGCTGAGGACATGGTAGTCCATCGTGACATCGTCGAGATCATAGGGCGCCCGCTGCTCGGCTTCGAACAGGATCGCCTGCTCGGCTTCCGGACCGGTCTTGCGATCGAGCGTGAATTTGTCGGTGATGACGCCGTGGCCGGAGACCGACACGACGACGTCGCGCGCGCGCGGGTCGACCATGTCAATGACCGACTGGATGTTGAAGATCACGGTGTCGCGGTCCTTGACCTCATCCGAAACAATCGCTTCCGGCGGAAGATCACGGGTCTCCATGGCCAGTAGCGCGTAGGTACCACTGCGGCGCTCGAGCTTGACGCACTTGATGGACGACGCGCCAATATCAAGGCCGACGACCGTCTTGCTGCCTTTGCCAAACAACATATCGTACCTTATCTGTTAAAAGTCGCTAATTTCTTCATCGCAAAGGGAGACCGTGGCGTCCCCGCAATACCGGAACCTGTTAAGTCCTTTAACTCTGTTTTATTATCGTCGAGCGCTTCGGAAAAAATTAGCGAGGGTGCTAAATTTCTTTACAGCGGGATCGGGCCGCGCCGAGGTGTTGACGCGGCCCTGTACTAAAGTGAAGCAAAGGCTAATCGTAGCGTTCGAGGCGGGCGCGCCCTGATCCCGCCACCAAAGAGACTGAAAATGAAGAGCTTGAGTAGCCGGAGGCACCGTAGCAGAGGATATCGCCGCTCTGCGAGGCTGTGCCGTCCGGATTGAAGATGACTGTTGAATTTGCGAACGTGCTGTTCATCGAGCTCAGGGGCACCTGGATGGTGTCTCTCTTGACGACGGAATCGCCCATCTCATAAGTACCGAGCTCCGGACTAACCAAGTCGACGAAGACCAAGACCTTGCGAGCATCGGCGTCGAAAAACACTCCGTGCGGGCGCTGCGTGCCGATGGCGGCCGCGCGCGCATAACGCAACGAGCTCAACATTTCCCGACCAACATTGTCGAATTTCATCTTCTTGATGGCGCCGCCGAAATTCGGTACGGCGATCGCCGCCAGCAGCCCAATGATGACGACGACAATCATCATCTCCATCATTGACATACCGCTATGAGACTTGATTCTGGTCATCGCTTCCTTACTCCGTTCGTATTGTAACCGGCGAATGCCTCTGCAATTGCGTTGCCAAATCGCGGAGCGGGCGAAAGCCGAAGGCCGATGGTGGGTTAGGCGCCACGGCCGTAATCGCGCCGCTGTCGACCATGCGCAAAACTATGATTCCCAGACTCCAGAGTATGGGATAAAGACAATACCCCGTGGTTGTTGTGTGCCGGTTTCATGGCAATCGTCAGCGCACCGACAAACAAATCACGAGGATTCGTCTCCTGTCCTCGGCAGATCGGCGCCTTGTCTCGGCAAGAAGTTCGCGGTGAAGTGAAATCTGCCGATACATTGAGCAAATGGGCGAGTTCAACGTTGACATAACGAGGCTTCGTTAATATCTTGACGTAGCGTTAGTTACTTCGATTCACTACCACGCACGAGGTGCAGCATGCTCAATTTCCGCCTTTGGATCGCCGCGTTATCGCTGCTGGCAATATCCATGGCCGTTGCTAAAGTTCGCCCCGAAGCTGAGGATCCGACGCTGGTTCGCGCCAAGCGTGCCGCCGTGATCACCGACCGGGCAGTTCAATACCTGGCGAGCCACCAGACCGACGGCCTGGTCAAAGTCTGGGTTTATTTCACGGACAAGGGAATATTCAACAAGGCACAACTTCAGCAAGCCGCGCAGCTTGCTGATGCCGGCATGACCGAGCGGGCCAAGGCGCGCCGACTCAAGCACGGCGTAACCGACGTGAAGTTTACTGATTTGCCGGTCTATGCGCGCTATGTCGATCAACTGACCCAGCAGGGAGCCCATGTCTTGCGCACCTCCAAGTGGCTGAACGCTGTGGCGATCGAGATCGCGCCAAATCGCCTCGGCAGCCTCGCCACCGCCGAATTCGTCGCATCGATCGAACCGGCAGTGACGATGAAACGCGCGTTGCCGGTGGAAGAACCGCTTAAGGGCGACGCGCCGGTGGAAAAGCAGTCACTCGGGACGCACGCGCTGTCTTACGGGAATTCTCTGGGACAACTGGCGCAGATTAATGTCCCGGTGTGCCACGACTCCGGCTACGCCGGCCAGGGCATCATTATTTCGATGTTTGACACCGGCTTTCGCAAGACGCACAATTCCTTCGCGAACCATTACCTCGACGGGCGCGTACTCGCGGAATGGGACTTCGTCTACAACGACGGTAACGTCGCCAATGAAGCCGCCGACTGGTCCTCCGCCTGGAGCCACGGTACTTCGACCTGGTCGACTTCCGGCGGCGAAAACCCGGGCGTCCACTACGGTCCGGCGTACGAAGCCTCGTTCATTTTGTGCAAGACGGAAGACGTGCGTGATGAGACGATTCAGGAGGAGTATAACTGGGTCGCGGCGATCGAGTGGGTCGATTCCATCGGCACCGACATTGTGTCCTCTTCCCTCGGCTACACCGACTGGTACACTGCCCCCGATTATGACGGCAACACCTGCGCGACGACGGTCGCAGCGGATATTGCAGCGGCCAATGGCATTCTGGTCGTGAACTCGGCCGGCAACTCCGGACCGGGCGCCTCCACCCTGGGTGCCCCGGCGGATGCCGACAGTATTGTGACCGTGGGCGCGGTTGGTTCTACAGGTACGATCGTCTCATTTTCCTCGCGCGGTCCCACCGCCGACGGCCGGATCAAGCCGGAAGTCTGTGCGCAGGGATCGTCCGTGTCCGTGGCTTCTTCGGGCGGCGATGCGTCCTACACGTTCTCGAGCGGCACGTCGTTTTCTTGTCCGCTGACGGCGGGAGTGGCGGCAATCGTCTGGGGCGGTCATCCGGACTGGACGAATATGCAGGTGCGGGAAGCCTTGATGATGACGGCCTCGCAGTCGGCCACGCCGGACAACAACTACGGCTGGGGAATTGTCAACGCCTGGTCGGCGCTGCATTATTCCTATGCCCCCGTGTTTTTGCCGGGCGATGCCGACAGCAACGGCAAGATTACCGTCTCCGACGCGGTCTACCTGATCAATTACATCTTCTCGGGTGGAACGCCGCCTACTCCGACTTCATCGGGCGATGCGGATTGCAGCGGCTCACTGTCGATTTCGGATGCGGTTTATTTGATCAATTTTGTTTTTGCTGGCGGCCCGCCGCCGGCGCTGTGTCTCTGATTCGGACTCTGATCTCGAAATTTCAGCGGCAGGCTGCCACGCCTGCCGCTTTCTTTTTGCCCACAACCCGCACTTCAGACGGCGCGTTGTTTACGCAGTTCCTGCAGCGCCAATTCTGAGATCACCATCCGATTCTTGCAATAGCCGCTGGAAGGAATCGCTTCGACAATGGCGACTTCGACCTTGAACCAGCGGCCGAGATACTTGCGGTACGCAGCTTTGATGATCTCGCGATCGCGCGGAGTCTCGAAGTCCGCTGTTGGCTCGACGCGGACCAGGACCCGGTCGGCGGCAGTCTGCTCCAACTGAACCCGCTTGAATCGAGAGAATCCGACGTCGCGCAGCTGTGACGCCATGTAGGGGCAGAACAAGCCCTCGGGCGTCAGCAGCAGATCTTTATTGCGCCCGCCGACGATTTCGAGGGTCGGGAAGCCGACGAGGGCCTGCGCCGGATAGCCGCGGTCGATGCCGACATCCTCGGTGTGGTAGCGAATCAGCGGAAACGCGTAGTTCTCGAAGCCGGTCGAGACGATGTTCGCCGGTGCGTCGACGGCGGGCCGCCCGGCGTCATCGAGGAACTCGAGGTGGACGAAATCAGCGTGGACGTAGAGTCGGCCATCAGCAAGTTCGCCGGCAGAGGCGGTGTTCTCGCGATTGCCGTAGTATTCTCGAATTTGCCCGCCGAAGAAATCGGCGATGATATCGCGATATTCCGGGTAGATCTTCTCGCCGACGAGATAGACGATCGGGACTTGGAACCGCTCGAATTGCTGCTGTCGCCAGTACAACACCAGCGCCGCCAGATTCGATGGCTGCGCGTAGATCAGGCGCGGGCGGAACTCGCGGATACTGCTGTACAGCCGCGGCGCCAGCTCGAAGGTGATGGCGCGGGGGTCGATTTGGCGGCAATTCTCGCTTAAGTCATCATGAATGGCGGATTTGTCCGCTGACGCCAGTGCGGTCGTTAATTGCACCCGCGGTTCGCGGTAGCGGTAACCGAGGTTGAACCAATGCCGCCAGACGATCGCGCGCCGGATGGTCTCGGCGCGCGCACTGCGATACATCACCATGCCGTCGCGTGTCGTGGCGCTCGTGACCGTCTTGATCGGTCGCAGGCGTTCGAACTCGTCGGACTTGAACTCCTCCCCAAACTGAAAGATATCGTCCTTGTGGATGCATGGTAATTGCAGAAAATCGGCGGGTGTCTTCAGATCACGCGGGCGAAATCCCACGGCGCCGTAAACGCGGCGATAAAACGGCACGTGAACAACTACATAGTCAACGATGGCCTGCAATCGCCGGAATTGGTACGAGGCGATTTCGTCACGACTCAATTGCTGCAGATTCCGATGGCGCTTGTAGCAGCGTCGATATTCCACGCCATACTTCAAAGGGAGGGGAATCGCCGAATGGAAGGCTTGGCGCAGTGGATCGAGAAGACGGCTCATGAGTTGTGCCCCGATATCAGGTGTCCCGTTTTATCGCGCCCAATTCACGATAGTGCGCGACTTCAACGAAACCCAACTTGCGGTAACAGGCAATTGCGGCAACGTTGTCGGCTTTCACATTGAGGCCGACCGAAGTTATCCTCGGAGCCAGCGCATGCAGGATGGCCTGCGTCACGGCGGTCGCCAACCCGCGCCCGCGGTACTCCGGAAGCGTCGCAACATTGCCGATCGCCGCCACCTGATACTGCGGTGAATAGACATGCACGCCGCCGGCGGCAATTAACCGACCATTGTCACGCGCGCCAAAATACATTCCCGTCGCCAGCATGCGCGGATCAAACCAGTTGCCCGGATACGCCGCGCGGTAGAATTTCTCAACATCCTGTGTTTGCTCTATCGTCAGTGGTTCAACACCGCTTGATTGCTCGCTCAAGCTGGCCCCACTCAGCGTCGCGTGCATCTTGAGGTGAAGGCCGTGATCGTCCAATTCACAGAATTCTGCGAGCGCCACTTTCAGCCCTGGCGATAGATGCGCAAAGAACCGCCGCGGTAATGCCGGCTGCAACGCGCGCAGGAGCGCCAAATTCGATGAGTGATTATCGCTATCGAGGACGATCAGTGTCGCGCCGAACTGCGCCTGATAAATGAGTGCGAGCGCTTCAGTCGAGCCTTCTTCCGCCCAACGCCACCATTCGGTGTGGGGCCAGAAGCAGTCATCGAGATCACCGATCTGGTAGATGTGCAGCGGGATATTGCGCCGCAAAAATCCATGGATCGCGGCCCGATCGGTCAGTCGCGTTAGTTCCGGCACTTCTATTTCACTGACTTGAGAATCGCCTTGAATTTGTCCCCTTGCGCCACGCGCAGAAGCTCGAACAGCGCCATCTCGGTGCTGGTGACGCCGGCGCCGAGAGCTTTCATGCGTTCGAGGCCGAGCCGTCGGTTGGCCTCCGTGCGCGACGACACCGCATCGGCGACGACTTCGACCTGAAAGCCCTGTCCGAGCAAATCCTGCGCGGTTTGGTACACGCAAACATGGGTCTCAATGCCAACCAGCAGTACTTGGCGGCGGCCGCTCGCCTTGAGGTTTTCGGCGAACGCCGGATTACCGCAGCAACTGAACGTGTTCTTCACCAGCGGCTGCTGTCCGGTCAGGATTTCGGCCACTTCCGGAATCGTGGCGCCCAGGCCGAGCGGATTCTGTTCGTTCCACAGAATCGGAATCTCCAGCGTCTTGGCCCCGCCCGCCATCCGCTGCAGATTGGCAAAGAGGGATTCTCGATCGTGCATCAGTTGCGCCAGTTTGCCCTGGACGTCAACGATCACCAGGATCGCCTTCGCGGCATCAAGCATCGCTTTCTCCTTTCCCATCATAAGATTTCTTGAGGGAACATAAGCGCTACGCCGTCGCTTGCCAAGCAGGATTGGGAGACAGTAGAAGCTTGACTTCTGCAGAAGATTGGATATATTTCTCGACGTTAAGTCCTGATTCTGGAAAGCACAAAAACGGCGTCACTCTGCCCCGCCCGCGCGGAGCTGCTTTTCGACGTGGTCGGCGCCGGTCCAGGACACAACTCACAAAGGAGGAAGAGCCAATGAATCGCATCCCATTAAGCTTCGTGCTGGCGGTGGCGTTTGTCGCGCGACTAACCGTCGGGCCGGTAACTGCCGGCGTGCCGCTGCTCATTTCGAATCAAGGCCGGTTGACCGACGACAGCGGCGTCGCTTTAAACGGTAGTTTTCAACTCACCTTCAGCATTTACGAAAATCCCATGGGTGGAACTGCGCTCTGGACTGAGATCCACGATGACGTTTCCGTCGCCGGCGGTCTCTACGGAGTCCTGCTGGGAGCCGTCACTCCACTGACACCGGAGATATTCGATTCTCCCAACACCTTCCTCGGTGTCACCATCAACGGCGGCGCCGAGCTGTTGCCGCGCCGCCAAATCGTGGCAACCGCCTATGCCCTGCGCTCCGGCAGCGTCGACGGCGCCGCCGGCGGCGAAATTCTCGGCAATTTGTCGATTCAAGGCGAGTTGGTGGCCGGTGATTCTCTGCGTACCGTATCAGTTCGCCTCGGCAGCAGTGCGCACGATGGCGGCCTGTCGCTCTTCCGCGGCGGATCATCGCAGTCGGTTGCGCTTCTGGAGGCGACTGCCTCCGGTTCACGATTGATTTTGCGCGATCTCTCAGCGGCGCCGGCGGCGCAGCTGGCGGCGGATGTGTCGAGCGGCGGCGGCGGCATGCTGGTGGTCAACCGCGATAATCAGGGCCACAGCGGCGTGGTGATCGACGGCAACTACGCGGGCACGGCGAATCCGACCATTGCCATCACCGGCGCCGATCGGTCGGCACTCTTTGACATGACTGTCGGCGGCGACAATTCCGTGATGCTGCCCTCCGGATCGATCAGCGCTCTCGAAATTGCCGACGAGCCGGGAGTGGCTGCCACCGCCATCACCGATTTCGCGCTCAGCAGTCCGCTCAGCGTTCTCGCCGACCGCAGCCTGAACTGCCCCGGTAACGGCTATGTGCTTGTCATCGCCACCGCTCAGCTTGAGGTCAATCACCAGCAGGGAGCGGCGGATGAGATTCATCTTGCCGTCACTGACCAGGCGATTGCGCTGCCGGCGGCGCAGGACGGCCGCTGGCTGATTCCGGCGGCACTGCCGAGCGCGACGATTGCCCAGCCGGTCACTCTGCAGGCGGTCTTCGTTGTCAATTCCGGCGCAAGGCATTTCTACCTCCTGGGGCGGCAGGACTCTGGAGCCGGCGCCAGCGCTGCCAATATCAGTCTGACGGCGCTGTACATCCCGACCTGGTACGGGATCGCGCCGGCCAGAAGCGACTCGGCGCAGGGCGAACTAGAGGCGCAGATCGCGGCCCGTGCGGCCGCCGAACAGGCTGCCGAGCGGGAGAGTCTCGAGGCGCGTCTGCGGCAACTTGAAACGGAACTCCTGCGGCAGGCCGGCGCCCGCTAAATTCGCATCCTCAGTCGCTCAACTTCCGCTTTACAATCTCTCAAAAATGGATAATATAGGGCGATACTCGCGATTATCGATATCCGATTCAAGGAGATTCCCATGCCCTGTGCAATTGCGCGTTCGATTCTTGTCCGACTGGCCCTGCTCTTGCCCTTGGTCGCGGCGCTGTCGCTGCATGCCGCGATTCCCGGTCTCGTTAGCTATCAAGGACGACTGACCACTGCCGCCGGCGATCCTGTACCCGACGCCACTTACTTCCTGCGCTTCCAGATCTACGATGCTCCCACGGGCGGGACCTCGCTCTGGAATTCCAACATCCAGGCCGTGGTTGTGACGGGTGGCGTCTACACCTATTTGCTGGGCCAGGACGTTCCCCTTCCCGACGGCATTTTCAACAACGGCAACCGCTGGCTGGGAATTACGGTCGGCGCCGATCCGGAGTCCACGCCGCGCAAGCAGTTCCTGACCACCGGTTTTGCGTTCGTCAGCCAGAATGCCGATTCAGTCAACTGGGGCGGTATCAAGAACATTCCGGCCGGCTTCGCCGACGGCGTCGACAATATCAACACCGGCGATATTACTGCCGTGAATACCAGCGGCGGTCTCACGGGCGGAGCAACTTCGGGCGACGCCAATATCGCCATCGCTAACGGCGGCGTAACGTCCGCTCACATCGGCGACGGGCAGATCGTCAATGCCGACATCAGCGCAAGCGCCAACATTGCCGCTTCCAAAGTCGCTGGAGTCGCGACCCTCGCCGGCACACAGACCTTCACCGGCTTCAACACCTTCAGCGATTCAGTCCACTTCGCAAATAGCACCGTGCGCATCGTGGATGGCCAAGTCGTGCTCGGCCAGTCCGCAGCAGCACCGCCGCTGCAGTTGGGCATCCTCCGCATCGACCGCACGGATAACACGGCGATCGGAATGCGCGGAGTCAATTCCTATATCAAGAATGAAGGCACGGGCTACGCCATCGGGGTCGAGACCTATGTGACGGGAACAACCGGCGGCTTGATCGGGACGACCTCTTTTGCAGCAAAACCGACCGGAGTAACCACGGGGAACTCAACCGCAGTACGGGCCGGGGCAGAAGACGGCGACTGGGTCTACGGCGTCTATGCTACCAGTGGCCGCGGAATCGAAGGACGAGGAGTCTATGGCGTTTCCCGCGGCGCCAGTTATCAGGGAATCGGAGCCCACGGCCTTGCCGAGAATTGCCCGAATCTCGGCATCGGCGTTTCGGGGCAGGCTACGACCAGCGCCTACGCGATCGGCGTCTACGGTGAGGCCTGGAACAACACTGTCGATTCCAAGGCGGGCTACTTCGCCGGCGATGTCGTCGTCTCCGGCACGATCTTCATGCCGGCCTTTGCCACGCGCATCGATCACCCCGCCGACCCGGAAAACAAGTATCTCCAGCACGCTGAAGTTGTCTCTCCGGATATGCTCAACATCTACACCGGCAACATCACCACCGATGCAAACGGCGACGCTGTGGTTGTCCTGCCCAGCTATTTCGCGGCGATCAACGGCGATTTCCGGTATCAACTCACCGTCATCGGCCAGTTCGCGCAGGCGATTATCGCCGAGACGATTAGTAACAACCAATTCAAGATCAAGACCGACAAGCCCAACGTCGCTGTCTCGTGGCAGGTCACGGGGATTCGTCAGGATTCCTTCGCCAAGTCCAATCGCATTCCGGTCGAGGTGGCCAAGTCGCCCCGCGAAGTCGGAAAATACCAAAATCCCGAAGCCTTTGGGCTCAGCCCGGAACGCGGCATGACTGCTGAACTGAGAGCCGCCGCACTCAAGGCGGCTGCCGCCGACAATGAACCGCCGCGACCTCGCGACGCCGGGAAAGACTAATTGACTCACAGCCGTATTCACGGTTAACAACGAGGTTATGCTCATGAGACGCCTACGACTGCTTTCGGAACTTGGATTGGCTGTGATGTTCAGCCTGACACTTGTCGCTTCCGCCGCAACCGCCGCGGTCCCCGGACTGATCAGTTATCAGGGGCAACTCACGACCGCAGCGGGAACTCCGGTTCCCGATGGTGCGTATTCTCTTCGATTTCAGATCTACGACGCGCCTTCGGGAGGAAACGTCCTCTGGAACTCGAATCTCCAGTCGGTACAAGTGAGCAACGGGCTGTATACGTACGTTCTTGGTCAGGATCTCCCCTTTCCTAACGGACTCTTCGCCGGCGGCAACCGCTGGCTCGGCATCACCGTCGGCGCTGATCCGGAGATGACTCCTCGCCGGCAGTTCCTGACCACCGGATTCGCATTAGTCAGTCAACACGCCGACTCGATTGACTGGGGCGGCATCAAAAATGTCCCGGCCGGATTTGCCGACGGCATCGACGATGCCGGCAGCGGCGATATCACGGCCGTGAACACTTCAGGCGGTCTGGCCGGTGGCACCGCAAGTGGCGATGCAAACATCGCCATCGCGAATGGCGGTGTTACATCCTCCCACATCTCTGACCATACCATCGTCGACGCCGACCTCTCGGACTCCGCCAACATATCACCGAGCAAGATAGCCGGCGGCGTTCCGACACTAACCGGTACGCAGACATTTTCCGGCGCCAACTCGTTCAACAATGCCGTGATTGTCGGCGACAGCACGGCAAGGCTCGACAACACGACGATTGCCATCGGGCGTATTACCGCCGCCCCGAACGCGCTCTTGTCGGCGCGGCGCAATTACAACAATCCGCTTTTCAATTATGGTGTGTACTCGTGGCTTCAGAACGTCTCCACCGGACCCCTGATCGCGCTGTACGGTCTCAGTCGCGCCTCGTCCCCTGGCGAGCAAAACGGTGGGACGGTCCACGGTGTATACGCACGAGCGGAATCCGACGGTTCGCTTCGCTACGGCGTACAGGCAATCGCGCGGCCTTTGACTCCGGGTCGGAAAACTGGAACCGCTTACGGCGTCTTCGGATCAGCGATCTGGGGATCGGACATCATCGGCACTTATGGATCCGCAGACACAGCTGAATTCGCTGGATTTGGAGTTCGTGGCGACGCCACGGCGAATGGTCTGGGCTATGGCATCTACGGTCGAGCCTACAATAACGATTCCTACGGATACGGCGTCTATGGCGAGGCCTCGGGTAATGGCCTGGCTAACTGGGCTGGATATTTCAATGGAGACGTAAATGTCACCGGTGCGGTTGTCATGCCGGCCAAGTTCACAGAGATCGACCACCCGCTCGATCCGGAAAACCAGACTCTTCGATTGGCCGGAGTAGACTCACCGGAGCAGAAGGTCATCTATGACGGCGTGGTGACGACAGATGCCAATGGCGAGGCTGTGGTTGCAATGCCAACCTATTTCGATGCTCTCAATGCCGAGTTTCGCTACCAACTAACGGTCATCGGAGAATTTGCTCAAGCGATTGTTCTCCGGAAGCTGGATCACGGCCGATTCACGATCAAGACCGACAAACCGAATCTGGAAGTTTCCTGGCAGGTAACCGGAGTCAGAAAGGATGCTTTTGCAATCGCGCATCCGACTCAGGTCGAGATACCGAAGCGGCCAGAGGAGCGCGGCACGTACCTGCAGCCAGATGCTTTCGGCCAGCCGCGTGAGCGCGGTGTTGATCAACTTCGCCACGGCCAGTTACGGCAGCCTCAGGCGGAGCCAGCGGCCATGCCGGAACCGACCGACAATCGATAGCTCTCCCTAACTCGCGTTCGCTGAGCAGGGGCCAGTCCGCCCACATCAAATTCCTTGACAATTTTGTCCGGTTTGCTATGATTTGAGAGCGCCGGAGAGGCCGCAGCCGTGCATTCCTATGTTTGACCGATCCGAGGATCACCGTCGGTTCGCACCCCGGTACTTCTCTCGGATCGTCGTCCTCCAAGATCACGGCGTACACGGTTACGGCCCCGCCGCAGCCATAAATCTACCACATCGACTTGTTCATTCCGTGGAGGGCACTACGTCGTCCGATTTTCTCGCGCTGGGCTGCTGTTCCCAGTTCTGCCAACAACTGCGACCCGACACCAAGGCGCAGGTAATCAGATCGCCTCAACCATAGGAGTCTTGCTGTGCGTCCTCATCTACTAACAACGCTCGTCTGCTTGATCGTCTTCTCGACCGGTCTCTTCGCGGCGACACCGCTCCTTTTAAGCTATCAAGGTCGACTCACCGACGATGCCGGCCTTGCACTGAACGGATCCCATCAGCTCGCATTTGCGCTCTACGACAGTGACAGCGGCGGCGCTATGGTCTGGTCGGAATTACACCCGGCGGTGACGGTCACCGATGGTCTGTTTTCGGTCGTTCTCGGTTCGATTAATCCCCTCGCTCCCGGCTACTTTGTCGGGCCGAACCGCTATTTGGCGATCAGCGTGGATGGCGGCCCCGAGCTCGCGCCGCGGCAACAGATGCTGTCTTCAGCCTACGCCTTTCACAGCTTCGACAGCGACCTGTTGGAGGGAGAATCGGCATCGCACTATCATAGCTGGACAAATCTAACCAACATGCCCGCGGGCTTCGCCGATGGCACCGACAATGTCGGCACCGGAGATATCACTGAGGTCGTAGCTGGCGACGGGCTGGAGGGCGGCGCGACAACCGGCAGTGCGACTCTCGGCATCGCCGACGCCGGGGTGACCTCGACGCATCTGCTCGACGGCACGATCACCAACGTGGACATCAACGCAGCCGCGGGGATTGCCGTCGGCAAGATTTCCGGCACGGCAATGAATCTCACTTCATCACAAATTGTGTCCGCCTCGAAGACCTTTGAAGGCGGCCTGCACATCGGCGACTCGACGCTTTATGGCAACAACAGTGGCATTGTAATCGGCAGCGATGCTTTCAGCCCTTCTTCGACGTATCTGCTCCAGATCATACGCAACTACAGCACGACTGGTTCGCGCTACGGGATCTATGCCGACCTCGATAACTTTAGTACCGGCACGGTTTACGGAATTCGCAGCCGCGCCTCGGGAGCCACGGCCGGCGCTGCTAACGCCGGAACGGCGTACGGATTTTATGGGGTAGGCATCTCCGACGGCGGGTCTCGGTACGGCGCCTATGTCCACGGACGGGCACGCACTGTCGGCCTTGCCACCGGCTCGAGCTACGGCCTGTATGCCGAAGCCAGCTACGGCGTAGGCGCTTATGGCGCCGAACTACACACCACCGACGCGATTTCAGGATTCGGTGTGTTTGCCGAAGTCTCCGGTAATAGCACCGGTACCGGTGTCTACACGAGCGTACACGACAACTCCGCGAGTGCGTCCTCAATTGGAACTACCAACTATGTGTTGAACAATGGCGGCAACGCCTATGGTATCTCCGGCACAACCGGCAGCAACGTCGGTACCGGCTACGCCGTCTATGGCCATTCTTACAGCAACGCCACCAACTGGTCCGGCTACTTCACGGGCGATGTCTATGTCGGCGGCAATGTCTATATGCCCGCTAAGATCACGCGAATCGACCACCCGACCGACCCGGAGAACCAGAGCCTGCAACTGGCCGGCATCGACTCGCCGGAAATGCTGGTCACGATCTCCGGGAATGCCGAGACCGATGCCGCCGGCCAAGCCGAAGTGGCCGTGCCCACTTACTTCACGGCCATAACTTCTGATCATCGCTACCAACTGACCGTGATCGGCCAATTCGCGCAGGCGATCGTCAGCGCGGAACTGGCGGGCGATCGCTTCCAGATCAAGACCGATCAGCCCAATGTCAAGGTATCATGGGCAGTTACCGGTGTACGGACGGACAAGTTTGCCACGGCCAATCCGCTGATTCCCGAGCTGGCCAAGCCGGCCGAGCAGCGCGGCCGCTATCTCCATCCGCAGCCCTACGGCCTGCCGTTTGAGCTCAGCATCGACTATCCGTCCGTGCAGGAATTGATGAAACAGCCACCGCGTTCGCAGCGACCGGCGACAGAAGCGGATGACGCGGATGAATGAGCAGCAACGGAAGTTTCCTCGAATAAACAGTTGCCTTTTGGCGAGGAAGTACTATTTTGGTCTATAATCGCAGGAGAATTCCCATGAAATCACCACTTACGCCACTACTGATCATACTGACCGCGTTGACTCTGGTCGCTTCCGCCTTCGCTTCCAAGTCCGACACCAAGGCCAAAGCAGCCAAACCAGTTCCGACGGCAACTGTCAAAGCTCCCGCTTCGCAACCGACGCAATCGGCTACGACAACAAATCAGACCGCCGTGCCGACGTCCGGGAGTGAGATTGATAACACGACCCTGCCGGCGGCACAGAAGCCGAATGCACCGCGCGCCGGGGAGCAGATTAATTGGGATGTGATTGCCTCCGGTGGCGGCACCATGTCCTCGGCCAATTTCGTGCTTGATGGAACTATCGGTCAGACCGTGGCCGGCCCCTCCAGTTCCGCTTCATTCGTGCTTAACTCGGGATTCTGGCAGAACTTCGGTACCGGTGCGGAATACCTGTGCGGCGATGTCGACGACAACGGCCGGGTGGACATCACCGACGCTGTGTTCATCGTGAACTACATTTTTGCCGGCGGTGCGACGCCTGATCCGATTGCGTCGGGCGACGTCGACTGCAACGCTCGCGTCGATATCACCGACGCGGTCTATTTGGTGAACTTTATTTTCGCCGGCGGCACGGCACCCTGCGCGTCGTGCCCGTAGAAGGGCGAGCGCGATAAATGTTCTGGAAGAGGGAAAAGGGCCAAAAAAAAGCCGCTCGAGCGGCCAACCGGCTCTCCCCCAACGGCGTAAAAAAATCGCGTTATTGTGTGCGCACCCTTGACAAACCAATCCGGTTCACTATCTTGCGGGTCTTGTTATTGGTGAGAAGTGTAAGGAGTAGTTAGTGAGAACCGCTTTTCTAAAACCCGAGGCCGTCGAGCGCAAATGGTACGTCGTCGACGTCAACGGCAAGATTCTCGGACGCCAGGCGACCAAGATCGCCCGCATCCTGATGGGCAAGACCAAGCCCGAATACTCGCCGTTTATGGATCTCGGTGACTTTGTCGTCGTGGTCAACGCCGACAAGGTGCGTCTGTCGACCCCGAAGAAGGAATCCGAGAAGACCTGGCATTGGAACACCCTCTATCCAGGCGGCCATCGTCAGATCACCTTCGATAAGGCCATCACCCGTTATCCCGAAACGATCATCCGCGACGCGGTCTGGGGCATGTTGCCCAAGGGCCCGTTGGGACGCCAGATGATCCGCAAGCTCAAGGTCTACAAGGGACCGGTGCATCCGCATGCGGCGCAAAATCCGCAGCCGCTGGAGTTGAAATAGTTGTTGGAGATAGAAAGGTAGTAAATGTCTCAAGACAGAATTCACGCTACCGGACGGCGCAAGAACGCCGTGGCCAGTCTCTGGCTGATCCCGGGTCGCGGCAAGTGGAGCGTCAACGGACGCGAGATCCTGCCCTATTTGACCCGCGAATCGCTGGTGACGCACGCCTCCGAGCCGCTGAAGGTGACCAGTCTCGCCGGCCGCTTTGACATCGAAGTCAACGCGACGGGCGGCGGTTTGTCCGGTCAGGCCGGCGCGATCCGCCTCGCTCTGGCGCGGGCGCTGGCGACCTTCAATCCGGAACTGCGCAAGCCGTTGAAAGTGGCCGGTATGCTGACCCGCGATCCGCGCGCGGTCGAACGCAAGAAGTACGGCCAGGTCAAGGCGCGCAAACGCTTCCAGTTCTCGAAGCGTTAATTCGAATTCACCGGGCAGCCCGCAAGGTCTGCCCTTCGATATCACACATCCGGGGATTCGGACGGGTGGTCGAGTCGCTGACTCGTCCCGTTGACCGAAGAGGATCCGGGTGGCGGTTTAACCACACATCAGGAGTTCTTAATGTCCGCAGAAGTCACTGTTCGTGACCTCCTCGAAGCCGGCGTGCACTTCGGTCATCAGACCCGCCGCTGGAACCCGAAGATGAAGAAGTTCATCTTCACCGCCAAAAACGGCGTCTACATCATCGATCTCAACAAGACCCTCAGCGCCATCAAAATCGCCAGCCGCAAGGCGCAGGAAGTCGTCGGCAAGAATCAGTACATCCTGTTCGTCGGCACCAAGAAGCAGGCGCAGGATGTCGTCAAGGCCGAGGCCCAGCGCTGCGGCCACTTCTTTGTCATCGAACGCTGGCTCGGCGGCATGCTGACCAATTTCCAGACCATCAAGAAGAACATCAAACGGCTGAAAGATATCGAGAAGATGCGCGAAGACGGCACCTTCGAGAAGCTCACCAAGAAAGAAATCGCCGGCCTGACCAAAGAGCACGAGAAACTCGAGAAGGTGCTCGGCGGGATCCGCGACATGAATCGCCTGCCGGGTCTGATGTTTGTCGTCGACTGCAAGAAGGAGAAGATCGCCGTCGCCGAAGCCAACAAGCTCGGTATTCCGATCATCGGTATCATCGACACCAACTCCGATCCCGACCCGATCGACTTCCCGATTGCCGCCAACGACGACGCCATCAAGTCGATCCGCATCATCACCCGCCAGGTGGTTGATGCCGCCCTCGAGGCGAAAGCGATGATGATCCCGCAGCAAACCGAAGCTCCGGCTGCCGACCACGAAGCTTCCGCCGGCAAGTTCGATGGAGCTGAACACTCAGAGAGGTAAACAACAATGACCATAACAGCTGACATGGTAAAGGTCCTGCGCGAGCGTTCCGGCGCCGGCATGATGGAGTGCAAGAAGGCGCTGACGGAGGCCAACGGCGACATGGACAAAGCCGTGACGATTCTGCGCGAACGCGGCATCGCCAAGGCTGCTTCCAAAGCCGCCCGCGAGACCCGCGAAGGCCTGATCGGCCACTACGTTCACCCCGGCGACAAACTCGCCGTCCTCGTCGAAGTTCAGTGCGAAACCGACTTCGTCGCCCGCACCGACAACTTCAAGGAACTGGTCAAGAACATCGCCATGCACATCGCCGCCTCCAATCCGCTGGTGGTGCGCCGCGAGGACATCTCCCAGGATGTCTATGACCGCGAACGCGAAATCTACCGCCACCAGACGCTCAACGAGGGCAAGCCGGAGAAGATCGTCGACAAGATCGTTGACGGCCGCATGGAGAAGTGGTATTCCGAGGTCGCGCTGCTCGAACAGCCGTTCGTCCGCGATCCCGAAATTTCGGTGGGCGATCTGGTCAAGAACGCCATCGCCAAGATCGGTGAAAATATCGTCGTCCGCCGCTTCGTCCGCTACCGGCTCGGTGAATAATGGCGGTCGCACCGGTTTATAAGCGAATCCTGCTCAAACTCTCCGGCGAGCAACTCGCCGGAGAGCAGGGTTTCGGCATCGATCTCCGCCGCCTTGAATACATCGCCAACGAAATCAAGTCCGTGAAAGAGCTCGGTGTCGAGGTCGGCCTCGTCATCGGCGGCGGCAATTTCCACCGCGGCGCACAGGGCACCGCACTCGGCATCGGCCGCGCCACCGGCGACTACATGGGCATGCTCGCCACCGTCATCAACTCGATGGCGCTGCAGTCGACGCTGGAAAATTACGGCATGTATACCCGCGTGCTCTCGGCGATCCGGATCGAGGCCGTGGCCGAACCGTTTATCCGTCGCCGCGCTATCCGCCATATGGAGAAAGGCCGCATCGTCATCATGGCCGCCGGTACCGGCAACCCCTATTTCACGACCGATACCGCCGCCGTGCTGCGCGGGATCGAGACCGAAGTCGACGTGGTGCTCAAGGCAACCAAGGTCGACGGCGTCTACGATGCCGACCCGATGAAGCACCCCGAGGCCCAGCGCTTCGCCGCGATCAGCTACGACGAGGTGCTGCGCCGCGACCTGAAAGTGATGGACGGTACCGCCTTCACGCTCTGCCGCGAGAACAAGCTGCCGCTGGTGGTTTTTAAGTTGACCGATGCCGGGAATCTGTATAAGGTGGTGACGGGCGAGAAAATCGGTACACTGGTAACGTTCCGTTCGGAGGAAGTTGTATGACAATCGTCAAGCAGTTGTTGACTGAAGCTGAAGATAAGATGAAGAAGTCGATCGCTGCCTTGCAACACCATTTCAGCACCGTGCGTTCCGGCAAAGCCAATGTCCACATGCTCGACGAGGTGATGGTCGACTACTACGGCACCCCGACGCCGCTCAAGAATGTCAGTTCGATCAGCACTCCCGAAGCGCAGTTGATCGTCGTGCAGCCGTGGGAAAAGCCGTTGCTCGGCGAGATCATGAAGGCGATCCAGAAGTCGAATCTCGGCTTCAATCCGCAGTCCGATGCGCAGGTGATCCGCATCCCGGTACCGTCCTTGAGCGAGGAGCGCCGCAAGGAACTCGTCAAGCTCGTCAAGAAGATGGCCGAGGAGAACAAGGTCGCCGTGCGCAATATCCGCCGCGACTCGCTCGACCACGTCAAGCGCCAGCTTAAGGATCACAAGATTTCCGAGGATGAAATGGAAAACGCGGAAATCGATGCCCAGAAGCTGACCGACAAGTACATCGCGCAGATCGACAAACTCACCACCACGAAAGAAGCCGAGGTGATGGCGGTCTGAGCGCGCGCCTGACCTCCGATCTGGCTTCTCTCAAAGAGAAGATCGTCCCCGACAAATTGCCCGCCCACGTTGCCATTATCATGGACGGCAACGGCCGGTGGGCCGCGAAACGCGGCCTCGACCGCTCCGCCGGCCACAAGGCCGGTGTCGGCGCCGTGCGCCGGATCGTCGAAATCTGCGGCCAGGTTGGCATCTCCTATCTGACGCTCTACACCTTCAGCCTGGAGAACTGGAAGCGCCCCAAGTCCGAGGTCGGCTTCCTGTTCAAGCTCCTCGACGACACCGCGCGCTCGGAACTGGCCGAACTTAACAAAAACAACGTGCGCCTGATCGCAACCGGTCAACTCGACCAGATTCCCTTCACGCGCCGGCGCGCGATTTTGCACGCGATCGAAAAGACCTCCAAGAACTCCGGCCTGGTGCTCAATCTCGCCCTCAATTACAGCGGCCGGATGGAGATCGTCGAGGCGACCCGGAAACTGGCGCGCGACGTCAAGGCCAACAAGATCAAAGTCGGCGATATCGACGAGTCCCTGTTCTCGACCTACCTGTTTACGCACCCGCTGCCCGATCCCGATTTGTTGATCCGCACGTCGGGCGAAATGCGGCTGTCGAATTTCCTGCTCTGGCAGACGTCGTACACCGAACTTTTCATCACGCAGACGCTGTGGCCCGATTTTGCCGAGCGCGAGTTCCTTGAAATCGTCCTCGATTACCAGAAACGCGAGCGCCGTTTCGGCAAGCTATGATTTCGCGCAATCTGATCCAGCGCCTGGCCGTCGCCGCGATCTTTATTCCGCTGCTGCTTTACATCTTTCATCTGGGCGGCGTCGCGTTTCTCGTTTTCGTTGAGCTGCTGATCACCCTCTCGGTTTGGGAGGTATTCAGCCTGACCAAGATCAAGCTCTACCTCTGGCAGAAGCTGATCCTGATTGCGCTGGCGGCGTTTCCGCCGATCACCGACGCCTATCTGCACGGCGCCTATCTGCTCGAATTTCTCTTCGGCGCGATCTTCCTCACCACCCTGCCCTACACCTTCACCCGCGGGCTGGGTGAAGTCTCGCGCTCGATTGGTCTCGGCTTCTTTGGAGTGCTCTACCTCAGCCTGGGCTTCTCCTGCCTCATCCTGATTCGCTCTACTGACGTTGTCGTAACGGAGCAAGCCGCCGGCTGGGTGACGTTCTTGTTCGCCGCGATCTGGATTATCGATACGGCCGCCTACTACGTCGGCGTCAAATTCGGCCGCACCAAACTTTCGCCCGCCATCAGCCCGAACAAGACCGTGCAGGGCTTTCTCGGCGGCTTCCTCGGTGCGATCCTGACCGCCGGCATCTTTCACTTTCTCTTCCTTGCCGACGTCGGATTCCCCCGGTTGATTCTGCCGGCGCTGGTCATCGCCTTCTTTGGGCAGCTCGGTGATCTGGTTGAGTCGATCTTCAAGCGCGAGATGGGCGTCAAAGACTCGTCGAACCTGATTCCCGGCCACGGCGGTATTCTCGACCGCTTCGACTCGCTCGTCTTTGCCGCGCCTGCGCTGTACTTGTATCTGCGCTATCTGGTGTAGTCCCGGCCATCTTTTTTATTGAAACCTTCCCCGCCCGCCGCCATATTAACTGTTGCGACCGGATATGAAGAAAATCATCGACTATATGTTCCTGATGCGCCCGATGTTGATCATCCCGGTGTGGACGATCGCGCTGCTCGGCGCCCGCGCGGCCCTCTGGCGCGAACGCGGTTTTAGTCCCGTAACCCTTGACCACTTCCCCTTTGTCGGGCTGACCACCTCCGACTTGAATCTGTTGCTGATGCTGCTGCTCTCGACCCTGCTGGCCGGCGGCGTCTTCGTGCTCAATCAGATTTTCGATGTCGACTCCGACCGCGAAAACAAGAAGCTGTTTCTGATCCCCGACGGTCACGTCTCAATTCGTGAAGCCTGGAATATCTACTTCTTTCTCACCGGCATCGCGCTGATCGGTGCCTTTGTTCTCAATTGGCAGCTCGGTTGTTTGTTCGTCGTCGGCGCCTGGCTTGGTTTCCAGTACTCGTATCCGCGCTTCAATTTGCGCGAACATCCCTACAAGTCGTTTCGCAATAACGTCCTCGCCCACGGCACGCTGGCCTTCCTGTTCGGCTGGGTGATGTACCACAACTTCAACATCGAGGGCATCATCAAGTCGTTTCCGTACTTCCTCGCTGTCGGCGCGGTCTATCTGAACACCACCCTCCCCGATTTGCACGGCGACACCGCTGTCGGCAAGAAAACGTATGCTGCCGAGTGGGGCGTGGCCAAGACCCTGCGATATGCGGCCTGGATGGTCACCGGCGCGTTGATTTTCTCGATTATGATTGCCGATTACGCCTTTGCCGTCGCGGCCGCCGCTTCCCTGCCGTTCTTTATCGCCGCCGCTTCGACCAAGTCGATCCCGACCGCGACGTTGGCAACCAAGGTCTCGATCCTTGCGCTTTCGCTCTTTGCGGCCCTGTTTTTCCCCCTCTATCTGGCGATCCTGATCTTGACTATCGTCGGCACGCGAATCTACCACTCCCGCAAGTTCAATATCGCGTATCCGGTGATCGTGGAGAAGAAGTGAAGCTCGCCGCGACGCTGATCGGGTTGGCGGTAGCGCTGCTGTTCGTCGGCTGTTCTTCGGCCGTGCGCTATTCGACGCCTCCGGGCGGCGTTCACGCGCGCGCCGACGCCGTTGATACTTTGCCCAGCGAGCCGGTTTTCCAAGAGGAGCCGGAGGAGCACCCGCTTCCGAAGGAAACTCTCACCCGGATCGACAAGGCGGTAATGAACCGCGTGATTTCGCGCTACCTCGGCACGCCGTATCAGGACGGTGGCACTGGCACGCTCGGGATCGACTGCTCCGGGCTGGCCTACGTCGTCTACCGTGACTACGACGGCACGCGCCTGCCGCTCAATGTCCAGGCACTCTACCGCCTCGACAACCGCGTCGGCTACGACGATCTCGCTTACGGCGATCTGATCTTCTTCCGCATCAACGACCGCCGCGTCTCGCACGTCGGCATCTATCTGGACAACGGCAAGTTCATCCACGCCTCGGAATCGCGCGGCGTTGTCGTCGACAGCCTCAACGACGAATACTTCGCCAGCCGCTACGCCGGCGGCCGCCGCATCCACTGATTACCGCATTTCCTCTTTGCCCAATTGCCGCCTGCGCGCGTATTTTGTCTGCCATGAGTGAAATCTCGACGCACCTGCGCAACAAGCTGGAAGACCTCCCGACCAAAGCGGGCGTCTACATCATGAAGGACGACGCCGGCAAGATCATCTATATCGGGAAAGCCAAAATCCTGCGCAACCGCGTCCGCACCTACTTTGCCCAGGCGCCGGAAATCAACCCCAAGGTTGCTGCGCTCAAGAGCAAGATCGCGGATTTCGAACTCATCGTCACTGACAACGAGATCGAGGCGCTGATTCTCGAAGCCAATCTCGTCAAGAAGCACAAGCCGCGCTATAACATCAATCTCAAGGACGATAAGCGCTACCCGTTCCTGATGATCACGCAGGACGACGACTTCCCGCGGCTGGTCGTGACCCGCACCATGCGCCGCGACGACGGGATCTATTTTGGCCCATACGCCAACGTCGGCGGCATGCGCGAAACCTACAAGATGATCACGCGCCTGTTCAAGCTCCGCACCTGCAAGCTGAAGATCCCGCACCCCAAAGGCGACGGCCGCTACAAGGTCTGTCTGCAGTACCATATCAAGCGCTGCGACGGCCCGTGCGTCGGGCTGCAAAGCAAGGAGGACTACGACAAGGAAGTCCAGAAGGTCATCAAGCTCCTGCAGGGCAAATCGGCGAGCCTGATCGACCAGCTTCACGTCGAAATGAAGCAGCTCGCGCTCGACCAGAACTACGAAGAGGCCGCCCGGGTGCGCGACCAGATCCGCACGATCGAGGCGATCATGCAGAAGCAGAAGGTCGTCGCCGACCACGCCGTCAACCGCGACATCATCGCCTTCGCCCGCTCCGGCGGCGACATCGCCGCGGTCGTCCTGCAACTGCGCGATGGCCTGCTGATCGGCCGCCAGAATTTCCACCTCAAGGCCGACGCCGGCGACAACGAAGCTGATATCGCCGAATCATTTTTTAAGCAATACTATCTCAGTTCAACGATGGTGCCGGAGGAAGTCTACTCGTCCTTCCAACCCGAGGACGAGAAGTTGATTCAGCAGTGGTTAACCCAGCGCCGTGGCGATCGCGTCGAACTGCAGGTGCCGCAGAAGGGCGAGAAACTGCGGCTGATCGAAATGGCCGAAGCCAACGCGCGCCTGCTGCTGCAGGAATTGATGAAGCAGCGCCAGGAACGCGCCGGCAAACTCCCCGCCGCCGTCGCCCTGCTGCAGAAGGACCTCTACCTCAAGACGCCGCCGGTCAATATCGTCTGCTTCGATATCTCCAACCTGGGCCCCGCCGATCCGGTCGGCTCGATGGTCTTCTTCCGCAACGGCAAACCGCTCAAGCGCAATTACCGGCATTTCAAGATCAAGACCGTCGTCGGACAGGATGATTTCGCTATGATGCGGGAAATTGTCTCGCGCTACTTCACGCGCGTCCTGACCGGCGAGGCGGAGATGCCGGATCTGTGCATCATCGACGGCGGCCGCGGCCAGCTCGGCGCCGCGCTCGAAGCTCTCAAAGAAGTCGGCATTGCCGACCTGCAGATTTGCGGACTGGCTAAGCATCTGGAGGAAATCGTCCTGCCGGGCGAGAAACGCATGCTGTCGCTGCCGCGCACTTCGCCCTCGCTCAAGCTGATGCAGGCCGTGCGCAACGAAGCCCACCGCTTTGCGATCACCTTTCATCGCTCTCTGCGGGACAAGAAAACCGAGCGCTCGCTGCTCGACGCCATCGCGGGGATCGGCGACAAGCGTAAAGAACAACTGCTCAAGTCTTTCGGGTCGCTCGAGGCGATCCGGGCTGCCGATGTTGAGGCGATCAACCAAATCGTGAAGAACAAACCGCTGGCGCAAAAAATCGTCGATTTCTTCCAAGCCCAGTCGATCAATCCGGAACGCTGATCCCGTTTTCCGGCACTCAGCCCCTGTCTACCGCTCGCCCCAGCGCTTACACTTGATTACTTCGCGATCGGTGATGATCGCCGTGATAAGACTGTTGGGAGTGACATCAAAGGCCGGGTTCGCGACGCGCACTCCGGGCGGCGTGATTCGCTGCCCCGCCAGATGAGTGACCTCTTCGCCACCGCGTTGCTCGATTTCAATGTCGACGCCGGAAGCGACCCGCGGGTCAAAGGTCGAGGTCGGCGCCGCGACGTAGAACGGGATTCCATGATACTGCGCCAGCACCGCCAGCGCATAGGTGCCGATCTTATTGGCAACGTCGAAGTTGATCGCAATCCGGTCGGCGCCCACGATCACGCAGTCAATCATCCGTTGTGCCATCAGCGCGCCGGCCATATTGTCGGTAATCAGGGTGACGTCCAGCCCTTCGCGCGAAAGCTCCCACGCGGTCAACCGCGCGCCCTGCAGAATCGGCCGCGTCTCGCAGGCGAACACGCCGAGCTTCTTGCCAGAGCGGAACGCCTGATAGATCGCCGCCAGCGCCGTGCCCATCCCTCCGGTTGCCAGCGCGCCGGCGTTGCAGTGGGTCAAAACGGTCCCGACGGCCGGCATCAAATCCATGCCGTTCGTCCCGATCCGCTCGCACATGCGCGCGTCTTCATCGTGAATCTGCAGCGCCAAATCGAGCAAGCGCGCCTCTACGTCGGGCGAACCGGCGTAGGCGTGATAGGAAATCAACATCCGCTCCACCGCCCAGCTCAGATTGACCGCGGTCGGACGCGCCGACTTGATCTCATTGATCGCCACGGCGAACTCGATCTTGTTGCGACACTGCCGCGCAGCCAGGACGATCGCGTAAGCTGCGGCAATCCCGATCAGCGGCGCGCCGCGCACCTGCAGCGTCTTGATCGCCCGGACCAACTCGTGAAAATCCTGAATGCGCAGGTACGTCTCGACCGCCGGCAGCTTCGTCTGATCGAGTATCTCTACCTCTCCGTCAACCCAGCGAATCGTGGAGAAATTCAAAGCGGCAAAGTCCTTGTTAGTTGTTGCTCACCGAGCCCGCGCCTAATAAATGCGCATTTCCCTCAAAATCAATAGCTCTTGCCGCAAATTGATCGCCAAATTCGCCGCTTGCACTCTATATTAGCCGGGTCATGGCGATTGACTTCCGCACCGTCCGCGCCGTCCTCTTTGATCTCGACGGCACGCTCACCGTCGATGGCCGTCCGCTACCCGGCGCGGCCGCGACGCTGCAGTCTCTGCGTGAGCGCGGCATCCCCTTCCGCATCTGCTCCAATACGACAACCCATTCGCAGGGCAGCATGGCACAAATGCTTACTGCTGCCGGTTTGCCCGTTGCTCCCGATCAGGTCTTCTCCGCCCCCGGCGCCGCCCGTGAGTATCTGCGGCGTCGCAAGGCCAGGACCTGCTGGCTGCTTCTGGCCGATGACACACTGGCGGATTTCTCCGAGTTCATCCGCGACTCCGACAATCCCGAGTTGATTGTCATCGGCGATATCGGCGAGCGCTGGGATTATGCCCTGATGAACCGCCTCTTCCAGCTTGTTCGCAACGGCGCCGAAATCGTCGCCCTCCACAAAGGCAAATCATGGCTGACTGGCGGCCAAATCAAACTCGATATCGGCGCGTTCATCACCGGCCTCGAGTATGCCACCGGCACTCCGGCCGTCGTCATCGGCAAACCGAGCCGCGATTTCTACCTGATGGCGCTCTCCAGCCTCAAGCTGCCGGCGTCCGAGGTCATCATGGTTGGCGACGACCTCGACAACGATGTCGCCGGCGCTCAGGCAGTCGGCCTTAAGGCTGTGCTCGTTACGAGCGGCAAGAGCGATTCGGCACCGGCTTTGACTCAGCCCGACCTAACGCTTAAATCGGTAGCTGAACTGACGGCGCTATTTACTTTAATATCAACAACTTAGAGGCACGACTTGACAACTGCTGCCACTCCCGTTTTTTGCCGATAATCTGAAACAATAGCGCAGTTTCGAGTACAATTACGTGAGAATCATTTTTCAGTTCGGATAAGGAGAATCATGAAACGAATTACCCTGATCGCGCTTGCCGCCGTCATCGCCCTCACCGCGACGATCCTCGCCCAGCAGAATATCAAGAAAGGCAATACGATTGCCTTCCTGCGCAACAACGATCTCTGGCTGATGGACGCGGATGGCGCCAACCAGCGCCCGTTCGTTACCGGTTTGACTAACGCCCGGGGCCGGTTGAGCTGGTCACCGGACAACAAGAAGATCGTCTTCTCCCGTCGTGGCATGGTCACGCTGCAGTACCCCGACATGGGCGGCCACCAGCACGCCGTCTACGATTTGTTCTATGCCTACACCGATTCCAGCAGCAACTTCTGGGAGAACATCACCAATACGATGGGCGCACAGTATCCGGAATTTGTCCGCGACGGCAGCAAGATCATGTTCCTGCACGACCTGAATGCCAACCTCGCTAATGTCACCAAGCCGAACTATCGGCTCTGCTTTTATGATACCAAGACCTTCCTGCTGCGCAACCTGGAGATGACCGCCAGTTCCGATCTGATTGTCTCCTCGCCGACGATATCGCCCGACGGCAAGCAGGTCGCTTTCGTCGTGATGCGCATGCAGGGCGAGCAGTTTACGCCAACCGGAGTTGCCATCGCCGGCGTGGCGGAGTTCCCCTTGAAGGACGAAGTCCTGCTGGAGCGGGCCTCCAAGTTCAAAGGCGCGACTGCTCCCGTCTGGTCGCCGGACGGCAAGTGGATCGCCTACATGTCCAGCGATATGAGCAACCAGGCGCTCTCGATCGCGACTCCCGATCTGAGCGACAAGCGCGTCATCTGGAAGCCGGCCGCCGGTCTGGGCTTTGCAGGCGGACCGGCGACTTGGTCGCCGGACTCTAAGTACGTCGCCTTCGCCACGCAAAACGGTTCGATCTATAAGCTGGCGATCGCCGGCGGTGAACCAGTGCGTCTCTCCGGTCCCGGCAACGATTTCAATCCCGCCTGGTGCAATTAGACCGATTATTCCAATGTCCGGATGAAGAAGGGCACGTGCAAACGTGCCCTTTCGTGTTGTGACGACTCAGAGATTCGTTAGCGCTTCCACGACCGTTCGCAGGCCGAATCCCGACGGCCCCTTCGGAGTAATCTCGGTCCCGCGATACTCATAGTCGACGGCAGCGATATCCAGATGCAGCCACGGTATCCCGCCCGTGAACTTCTTCAATAACAATGCCGCCGTTATCGTGCCGGCCGGACGCCCGCCGGAATTGACCATGTCGGCGATATTCGACTTGATCTGCTGCTCATATTCTTCCCACAACGGCAGACGCCATAGCTTCTCGCCCGTCGTCGCTGAAGCCGCCGTGAACTTCTCCACCAGCATCTCCGAGGTCGCCAGAATCGCCGCGCCCGCGTTCCCCAGCGCCACCGTAGCCGCGCCGGTCAACGTCGCCACATCAATCAGATAGTCCGGCTTCGACTTGGTCGCGTGGCCGAGCACATCCGCCAGCAGCAACCGTCCCTCGGCGTCGGTGTTGATGATTTCAATCGTCTTGCCGATCGAGGTCGTCACCACGTCGCCCGGCTTGTACGCCCGCGAGCCCGGCATGTTTTCGCACGTCGGAATCAGCGCCGTCACCGCCAGTGCCGGCCGCAGCTGCGCCAGCGCCGCCATCGCGCAGATGACCACCGCCGCGCCGGTCATGTCCTGCCGCATCTCGAACATGTTCTCACCCGGCTTGATCGAGATGCCGCCGGTATCGAACGTAATTCCCTTGCCGACAAGAATCACCCGCTTGCGCGCGCGCCCCTTCGGCGTATAGTCGAGGCGAATCAGCTTGGGCGATTCCGCCGATCCCTTCGCCACTGCCAGGAACGCCCCCATCTTCATTCGCTCAATCTGTCGGCGGTCATACACTGCAAGCTTGAGTCCGTGCTTGCGCGCCAGTTTCCGCGCTTCGCCGGCCAGCGCCGTCGGCGTCAGCACATTTCCCGGAGCGCCGGAAAGATCGCGGCAGTGATTCTGCAGCTCGGCCAGAATCCGCCCGCGCCCGGCGCCGGCGCGCATCTTTGCTAACTGCCGCACCTGTGGAGTTAGCAGCGTGAGTTGCTGTACATCCTGCCGGCTTGCACTCTCGCTTCGAAAGCGCAGGTCACGATAACCGCCCAGGATGAATCCTTCAACAAACGCCTGTGCCGCGCGGCCGACATCAAGCGCCACCGGCAGTTGCCTCGGCCACAGCGTCACGACCCGGCCCATGGCGGCCTGACCGGCCGTGCCGCCGGCGCGCCGAATCCGATCCAGCGTCACCTCGCTTGACCGGCCCAGCCCGATCAACAGCACCCGCGCAAATCTCTGCGGCGGATGCGGCACGAACGTGCCCCGCTCCAACGCTTCACCCTGAAAGTGTTTCCGGCGCCGCAGTTCCGCGATCTGTCCCTTCAGCAGCTTGTCTACGTCCGCCGGCGCAGCTTCTTCCTTCGTCAGCAAGACGCATAAGAGGTCGCAGCTCGTTTTTCTGATATCGCTGATGTCGCAATTGACACGCATGATGTCGTTCTCCCTGAGTAGAATTCTAATCGGCGGAAATATAGCAGATTACGGTTCGAGAACTTTGAGAATTGTATCGAAGCGGCCGAACGACGGCATCAAGTAAACTCCCTGCACCAAGTGGCGCGCTCGCTGCAGCAGATCGCGGCACGAATCGATCCCGACCACTGCGGCGTCCTTGCCCGCCGCTTCCAGGCGTGTGCGCAACGCTGACGGAATCTCAATCCCGGGCACTTCGTTGTGCAGAAACTCGGCGTGGCGGTACGACTGCAGCGGCAGCAGACCCAACAACACCGGCAGCTTCAGATGCGCGGTGCGCTCGAGAAATCGCTCGAGCGGCTCCAACTCGTAGAGCGGTTGCGTCATCGCGAACTGTGCGCCCGCCGCCACTTTGCGCACGAACCGTTCGACTTCGTGCTCCAGATTCTCCACCGTCGGGTTGATTGCGACCCCGATCGAAAACTCAGTATTCGATCCGATCGGGTTTCCGGCCAAATCGGAACCGCCGTTTAGTTTGGAGATGATCTCAACCAACCCGATCGCGTCAACATCATATACTGCCGTGGCGTTCGGATAGTCCCCCAGCGCCGGCGGATCACCGGTGAGCGCCAGCACATTGCGAATTCCCAGGGCGTGCGCGCCGATCAAATCCGATTGCAGTCCCATCAGGTTGCGATCGCGACAGGTGAAATGCAGAATCACCTCCATCTTCACCTGCGCAGCAATCAGCCCCGACACCGCCAGACAACTCATGCGCGTTCGCGCCATCGGCGAATCGGCAACGTTGACGGCATCCACACCCGCCTCTTTTAGTTTCGCCGCTGCCTTCAGCACCTTCTCCGGATTCGCCCCCCGGGGCGGGTCAATTTCCACCGACACGACAAACCGCTTGCCCAACTTCTCCGCAAAGGCCGAGACTCTTCGCCCCGGTTGCGCCGGTTCAATGCGCTCGACTTCGGCGCGCGTCTCGTGTACGGTCGCCGTCGGCCGGGCGGCATCAAACGTATCCAGCACCCGTCTCATCGCGCGGATATGCGCCGGTGTCGTGCCACAACAACCGCCGATCAACCGCGCACCCAGATTCAAAAACTTGCCGCAGTAATCAGCGAAGTACTCCGGCGACGAAACGTAGAAGAACCGACCTTCGTAATAGCGCGGCAATCCGGCGTTCGGCAGCGCTGACAACGGCAAGTCGGTGTGATGACGCAGCATGGCGAGAAAGTCATAGATCCGTTGCGGCCCGACCGAACAGTTGGCTCCCAGCATGTCCACCGCCAGCGCCTTGCCCGCCGCCAGCACCTCCGGAGGCGTATTGCCGCGGATCGTCGCCAGATCGTCGTTGATGCTTACCTGCGCCACAATCGGCAGCCGGCAGAGCCGCGCCACTTCCTCAACCGCCAGCCGCAGTTCCTCGACATCCGGCATTGTCTCGATGATGAATAGGTCGACGCCGCCTTCCAGCAGTGCCTCTGCTTGCTCCGCGAAATACTCGCGTGCCGCGGTCGGGGAGATACCGCCGAAACGCCCGATCAACTTTCCCAGCGGCCCGATCGCTCCCGCCACGAAGATATCGCGCCCCAGTACTTCCCGCCGGTCACGCGCGATCCTGACCCCCTTGACGTTGATCTCGCGCACGAAATCCCCCAGCCCGTGTTGACTCAACTTGTAGCGATTAGCGCCGTAGGTGTTGGTTTCGATCAATTCGCTGCCGGCCTGGATATATTCATCGTGCACCGCGCCCACCAACTGCGGCGCGGTCAGATTGAGCTGGTCCAGACATTGATTGAAGGAAGCCCCTTTCGTGTGCAGATACGTGCCCATCGCGCCGTCGCCCAAGATCGGCCCGGCGGCAATACGCTCGCGAAACGTCTGACTCATGGGAGACTACTTCAGCCCGTGGCCGGCCTTGACGACTTCCACCGCTTCCACCATGTTGCGCAGCTTCGCTTCCGATTCCGCCGTCGTGCGCGTCTTCAGTCCGCAGTCCGGATCGATCCACATCAACTCCGGATCGAACACTTCCAGTCCTTTGCGGATTCCCGCCACGATTTCGTCGACGCTCTCGATCCGGTGGCTGTGAATATCCAGCACCCCGAAGGCAATGCGCTTGGTGAACTTGGGTTTGCGAAAAACGTCCAGATTGCTGTAGCCGGAGTTGGCAAACTCCAGGTCGAGTTGATCCACCGGCAGATCGAGCAGCCGCGGGTAGATCGATTTGAAATCGCCATAGCAGATGTGCGAGATCGTCATCGCCTGGATTCCCTGCGTCACGATCCCCATGGCTTCAATCGCGATCTCCAATTCTTCCGGCCGCGTCGAAATTGCCGGTTCGTCGATCTGGATATATCTTGCGCCGGCCGCCTCCAGATCGCGCACCTCCTCGTGCAGCAGCCGCGCAAACGCCAGCACCACTTCCCGCCGCGTCTCGTAGTGAGTGTTGAACGACCAATCGCACATCGTATACGGCCCGGTCAGCATCCCTTTGACCGGCCGGGCGGTGAGCGACTGCGCGTACTTGAACATCTCCACGGTCATCGGCTGCGGCCGCTTGAGTTCGCCCGCGACGATCGGTTTGCGGTAATAGCGATTGCCGTAGGAGCGCACCAGATCGCTGACTCCCATCCCGATCAGCTTCTCGGCGAAATAGGTGGTCATGTCGCCGCGTTCCATTTCGCCGTGCACGAGGATGTCGATCCCGAGATCCTCCTGCAGGCGAATCGTCTCGCGCGTCGCCTGCAACTCCAACTCGTGCAACTGCTCGTACGGCAGCTTGCCCGCGGCGAAGGCCGTCCGCGCTTTTTGCAGGTATTCAGGTTTGGGAAAACTGCCGACGCTTGTCGTTTCCAGCATGTTACTGCCCTCCGCGAAAGGCCCGCACCGCGCTGCCCAGCAATGACAATTTGGCCAGCGCGTCCCGATGCGGCAGAAATTCCAGACCGCAGGACGGGCTGACGTAGGCATCCGGGTGGAGCCCACTGATCCGCTCCAGTTGCGCGCGCACCTGTTCGGGACGTTCCAGCTTGATATTCCGCGCTTCGATGATGCCGAAGCAGCGATTGTGTGCCGCTTCCAGATTTAGAGTGATTTCCAGATTCCGCGGCTGAGAAACGCAGTCCACGGCAATCACCTGGCCGCGAAACTCCCGCAGGGCCGCCACCAGCCCGCTGATGTCGCCGAAGTAGAAACAAAGCCAGAATTCCGCGCTCAAGCCGGCGATCACCTGGTTCACCGCCGCAACCGCCGCCGACGCGTGCTCCGCCAGTTTTGGCAGACACGGCTCGTCAAATTGAATGTGCCGTGCGCCCGCTTTGATCAGCGCTTCGGTCTCACGGCGCAACACCGACACCAGGTCGGCCATCAACGTTTCCATCGAGCGATAGTGCTGATCCTCACACAACTGCGCAAAGCTGAATGGCGCCGGCAACACCGCCTTGACCGGGCCGCCGAACTCCCTGGCCGCCTTGGCATGATCCGCCGCCGTGATCGCTTCGCGCCAGCGCACGGCGCCGGTCACCCGCGGCCGCCGGTAATAGACGTTATTGTCGAACCACCGCAGCAGACCGCCGCTATGGAATCCCTCCAGCCGCGCCGCCAGCGGCGTCACCAGATCGTCCCAGCGAATCTGCCCGTCGGTCGGCAAGTCGATCCCCGCTTCGCGTTGCTCGCGCAGAATGCGCGCCGTCACTTGATCATAGGCCGTTGTTAACTCCGCGGCTGCGATCTCGCCCTTGTCAAAGCGATGCAGCATCTTGCGAATATTGACATCGCCCTTCGTGGACGACAGCTTCGGATAGTTGCCAACCGTTGTGGTCTTGATCATGACGTTATTCTATCTTTCTCGGGTCTACATTACAAGGAATTCTTTTCATCACCCGTGTGCAAGCAAAAAAGGGCGCGGAGTCCGCGCCCTGGCTTTTCTGGATGTCGGGTCGGGTCTTACGAATTGACCATCTGCCGGTCAAAGGCTTCCATGCGCTCGCGGATACGCTCGTCAATGTTGATGGCATCGGAGTCATTATAGAACTCCTGATCGTCGAAACGCGACAGCGCTTTTAACTCCGCCAGGACGGCCAGAATCTTCAGGATCGAGTTCTCGACCACCTTGAGCGAGACGTCGATCTTGCCGGTGCGATCGACAATCTCCTTCTTGTCGACCGCCATTTGCAGCAGTTGCACACGCCCGCTGATCGCGGTCGCCACGTTGTTCAGGTAATGCGAGAGGGTCGCGATGGCGATGTTCTTCGAACGTACCATCCCCGCCAGCCGCTCCTCGGCCAGCAACTTCCCCGACAGCTCCTGGCGGTCTTTGAATAGTCCTTCAATCGTCAGGTACGAGCGGCACAATTCGCGGTTGGCACGCGTGAGCAATTCGGTCGAACTGCCGATGTCGATGCCAATCGTTGTCGCCGCCGCCACTGTCTCGTCGAGCAGCTCGAACGCCAGGCTGTCCAGGAACTCGCGGTCGAAGTGCAGCGCCTCCGCCAGCCGCGCGACCTGATGCGTATTGCGCTCGATGTACTTGATGCTCGGCGTCTGTATGTTGCGCGCCAGGATATTGGCCAATTGCACGATCGCCAGCAGTCGGTCGGAGTTAGGATTCAAATCGAGATGGTGATGCGAGCGGACGACGCGCTGCAAGTCTTCCGGAAGCCGCCAGCGGGTGGCGATGATGCTGCCCAGCTCGGCGTGGTCGACGTCGAATACGCGGCGCTCGGCCTCAATGTCATCTTCGCCGCAATTGATCATTTCCCGCACCCGCAGATAGGACTCGGGATGCGCATTCATCATGTACAGCTTGCCCAGATCATGCAACAAACCGGCGACAAACGCCTCCTCGGTGTTCTTGATACCGAGTTTCTGCGCCATCTTGCGCGCCAACAGGCCAACGCCGATGCAATGCAAATAGAATTGCCGCAGGTCCGGCTCACTCAGCAAGGAGTCCTTGCGCGGCGGTACGAATACCGAAACCGACAACGCGATGCACTTAATGGCGTTCGCGCCCAGCACCCGGATTCCCTGATGTACGGTCTTGATCTGCGCGCTGCGCATGTAGTAGCTGGAGTTAGACATCTTCAGCACGCGCGCCGTCAGCGACGGATCTTTCAGGATGATGTCAGCCAGCTGGTCCGGCGAGGTTTCTTCCGATGATACGGCTTCCAGGACTCGAATCAGCGTGTCAGGGATTGACAGTAAATCTCTTGAGGCATCGATATTGTCAAGGAGGCGAATCTTTTCCATGGTTCTCCCGAATACAAGATGTAGAGCCAATTCTATTATCGGAAGAACCGTGGCGTGCTTGAAGCTTGTCGATTATCCGGCGATCATTTCGCAGGCGGCGCCGATCATCTTGTCCAGCTGTTCCATCTTGAACGGCTTGGTCAGCACGAAGTCCGCTGCATCACTCGCCATGCGCTCGGGTCGTTGCAGCGAGTCCCACCCCGACAGGATGATCACCGGCGTATGCGGCGCCAGCAGCTTCACCTGCTCGGCGATCGACCAGCCGCTGATGTCGGGCAGACCCGCTTCGGCGATCACCAGATCGAAGTGCTCTTGCCGGAACAAGCGCAGCGCCTCGTGCCCGCCGGCGACGGTGCTGATGCGGTGCCCCATCCGCGTGATGATGTTCGTCAGCAACTCGCGAATCACTTCCTGATCGTCGATCCCCAAGATACTCAGCCGGCGCCCCTTGTCCTTCTTGCGGTCCGCGCGGACAAAGCGCCAGACCAGCGTTTCGACATTCCCTTCGCCCGGTGCCGCCGCGTATTCCGCGGGCAACGACCGAAATGCTTCCGGAAAATCCAGGGCCACGACCGCCGGCTGCCAGTCGCCGACGTCAACCCGCTGCTCGCGAAATCGCCGCATTTCAATCTCGTTCACCGTCAGCTGGAAATAGCGGTAGTGTTCATCTTCAAAACTGGATAAGAATAGTCGTCTCCCGGCGCGTTCGGAGAAAAACGTCTTGACTAACGCTTCGATGGCCGCCGGGACCGCGCGATTCTCGCCGCCCAGCGCAGCGGCATCAACGTTGCTGTCGATGCGATGCCAGGTGACGAAATCCAGCAGTGAAGTCCCATTGCTTCCTGCCGGCTCCGGCGTCGTCGCCGGCGCCGCCACGCGCCGCGCCGTCGTTGTTGGCGCCATCGGCTCTGAATTGTTCGCGGCTGGCGCCACAGTTTTAGCGCGCCGCGCCAATTTCAATGCGCCGACATCTACCAACCGCCGCAGCAACTCGAGGCTCTCTTTCGCCATTGGCTCGTCCGGCGTGCCGAGAAGAACGAGCGCTCCCACCGCCGCTTCATGCGTCCGCATCGGCAGGCTCCATAGCGACACAGTCTCCGGCAATCCCGCCAACGCCTTCGCCAACTGCATCTGCGCTTCCCCCGACACCATCGCGGCCAGTTCAGCGCGCGCGAGACGTCGTTCGTTCTCCTCGCCTACCGTCAGCTGGCCAATCCATTCCGTCAGCAACTGACTCTGTCGCGCGCGCCCGGCCTCCGAGCCGAAGCGCAAGCCCGTCTGCTCAACTACCGGTTCGCGCTCGTCGCTGCCACTCGATAGCGCCACGATCCGCACCAGCGCCTGCGGCACCAAGCCGGCCGTGCTGTCGCTGATCGCTGCGGCAATTTGTTCCGGCGTTTCCGCTTCGAGAAGCTGCCGCAGACAGGCATCCAACTGCGCCACCGAGTACCGGAACCGCTCGCCTTCGCGCTTGGCCAGAAACAGAAAATGCAGGTCGGCCAGATAGACCGAGGCCACCCGCACCGCCGACAGCTTTTCCTCGGAAAACTCCAGTGAGGCATTTTCACTTTCCAGCAGAAACACCAGATCGTCGCGGTCGGGATACGGTACCGGCACGAACAGCGTCTGTCGCGGCATCGAGTCGAAGCCGCGCCCGGCCGGGGCGGATTTGGGCGAAGTCAGCAGCAGCAGCTTGCGCTCCGACACCGCGCGATTCAGTCCCGGCAGCTTGCGTTGATCCAGCAGCAACCCGGTTTCGGCGCCGCCCGATGATGCCTTGACGCGAAACTCGCCGGCGGCGTCCCTGAACACCAACTTGATGCAATCCGCATCGAAGAACTTACGGACGCGCTCGAACTCCACGGCTTCGCGCAGTTCCAGATTGCTGCCGATGCCGCGCCGGAAAAACAGCTCTTCCGTAATGCGTTTGGCTTCTTCCGACGGTCGGAGCCGGTCCTTCAGCCGCAAAATCTCTTTCTCGTTCCGCGCGCTTTCGAGCAGGGTCGCCAGATGATTGGTCGCTACATTCAAAGCCGCCGCGCGCCGCTGATGGAAATGAAACGGCCGCGTCGAGAAGAGCGCCACGCTCCCGAGCACGCGATCGCGCGCCCGCAGCGGATACACCGCGAGCGACAGAAATCCCGAGCCGGCAAACAACGTCGTCGTGGCCTGATCGGCTTCCGCGACGTTCGCGATATTCTGCGTCCGCGCCAGCTTCTGCACGCGGCCGAAGACGTCGCCGGTCACCGCCAGTCGCTCGATCCGTTTGGTGATGTCCGGCGGCAGATTCGAATATGCCGCCAAGATCAGCTCTTCCGTATTTTCCTTATATAGCAAAACCGCTGCGCCGTCCGACTCCGAACGCTTCAGCAGTTGATTGATGGCAAGATTGAGGATTTCGACGAAGGAAAACGGCTGCTGCGAGAGATCCTGCAGGTTCAGGTAAAGTGCGCGCCATTCCTCGTCGTCGCTCTTCTGCGTTTCGATCTGATGCATCGACGAGACAATATTACCGATGCCCCAAATCATCATCACCGCCCCGGCAGCAATTGTCAATTGCGACAGCACCGTCAGCCAGTACACCAACTTCGGCACGAACAGATTGACGAAACCCGGCCAGCCGAGCAGAAATTGCAGCCCGCCGGTCAGCACCAGCAACCACAGCGCGAGGACGATTTTCGTCCAGCCGTTCGCCGCCAGACCGTGCAGCCGCGCGCGAAACTTCGGAATGACGAACAGCAATCCCGCCGCCACCGCTACAATCACCAACCCATAGATATTCACGCGCATCAATCACCTTTCTTCGCCGATCCCCGAACCGGGACCGCCGCCTGTGCAGTATTCCGGAAGAGCGCGCCGTTCAGCCGCGGCCGCGCTTTTTGATCAAAATCCCGAGTCCGAGTGCCATTAACGCCACCGGCCACAAGACCGCGCTGATGTCGCCGCGAATGACGCCCAGATTCTTAAGCAAGAAGATAACGCCCAGTGCAAGTATAATCAGCCCGACAAACACGGCTACCCGCTCCCAAGGTTTGCTGTGATTAAACGGAATTAAACCCAACCGGCAAGCAGTTTTTTCCCGTCACCGCCCCGGTTGGACGGCTGCAGCGAGGCCAAAAAGAAAGGGACTGCGGTGAATCACCGCAGTCCCGAATTCAAGCGTCGGTCAGCCTATGCTAATACAAGCACGGCTCCGGACCGCCGCCGAAGATCCAGTTCAAGAGATAAACGACGTCGGAGATAGTGATCTCGCGATTACAGTCGACGTCGCCCGTGATGAAGATCGGCACCGGCGCCGGACCGCCAAGGAAGATATAGTTGACGATATAGACGCAGTCCGAGACATTCACCATCCCGTCGCCGTTCGCATCGCCGAAAGTATAGATCCAGACCACCACCGGCAGGGTCAGCGGTGAGTTGGAGGCCGTGTTCGACGTAAACACGATCGAACCCGTGTGCCGGCCCAGCGACAACCCGACGGGATCGCTGCGAACCATTACGCTGTCGACCGTCGTGCCGGCGGCCGGTTCCGGCGTCAGGAACGGCACCGTTGAAGTCGCCGCCCAGTCAACGCAGCCGCCAAGCTGGTTGGATATGTAAACCTTTTGATTCGCGCTTCCCAATTGGGTGTACTTGAAGATGTACAGCAGGGAGTCACGCGACAGCTGCAGCACCTTCGTCGCCGGGGTTGCGGCCACCGTGAATGTCACCACCACTTGCTTCGGCGGATCCAGCGCCAGATCGGAATTGACGTAGATGGTGTCCATATAAACGCCCGGTGCCAGCCCGGTGACATTGACCTTGACCGTCACTGTCTGCTGACCGCTGCCGGAGCCCGGCGTTGCGCTCAGCCACGGCGCGTCGTAGGACAAGTGCCAGTAGAGCAACGGCGTCCCCAGCAACGGCGTGATCAGGAAGGTTTTGGAGGCAGTCGGCGGATAGGTCCCGCACTCGACGCTGCTGAAGTTCAGCGCGCTGGTTGAGACTGACATGTTCTGCGGGACTTCCATCTTCCAGAACGTCACCGGCACCCGCTTCGGCGCATTGACCGCGTTCGTCGAATTAATCACGATCGTATCGTATTGCTTGCCGAAATCGACGACCAGACGGTTGAACGACAACGTCACCGTCGCCGGCGAGCCCTGCACGGCCGAACCCGTGTCGACGCTGAGCGACAGCCACGGCTTGCTCTTGGTCAATGACCATTGCAGTGTCCCGCCGCCGTCGTTTTCAATCGTCAGAATGCGGTTGTACGGATTCTGCGTCTCCGAACCGATCGCATAGATTGAATCCGGCACCGGATCAATCACCGGAAAGGCCGAGAAGATTTCGAAGACCACAACCAGGTACTGCGGCGAGTTGGTTGCCGTTCCATCGCTGATCGCCACGGAGTCCTTGTACACTCCGGCCCCGAGTGCCGTGTTGTCGACGGTCACCGTCACATTCGAGGGCGCCGTGCCGTTGGTGGCCGAAAGATCCAGCCACGGAATCGCCTCGGTCGCCGTCCAGTTCAACGTCCCCTGGCCGATATTGGTGATCGCAAAGTCCTGCGTCGCCGGATTGCTGCCGTTCTGTAGCGCCTGGAAATACAGGCTGTCGGGTGTCAACTTGATCGTCGGCGGCGGCACCGTCATGTTCAGGGTCACATAGAACTTCTGCGGGCTGTTCGAAGCATTGGGCGCCGAAACGAACACCGAGTCCTGATAAGTCCCGGCGCCGAGCGCCACCGTGTTAACGCCGACCACCATTGTGGACGGCGCCGTCCCATTCATCGGACTGAGCACCAGCCAGGTGGTCGATTTGGTTGCCGTCCAGACCAGGGTCTGCCCGCCCAGATTGGTGATCTGCTGCAATTGCGTCGGCGGATTGCCCTGCCCGACCAGGCCGTTAAACGTGAATGAACTCTCCGACAGGTTGATGATCGCCGGCGGTTGCGGATTGCCGACTTTGATCTCGCCCGCCTTAAATTGCGGCGTAAATCCGAGCCCGCCCTGCGGAACCAACTCGAAACTGCCCGCCGGCGGCACGAACATCGAGTCAACTTTGATGAACTGATCCGGTGCAGCCGGCGCCACGCTGAACCAGAGAGTGAACAGCAAGCCGTCACCGGCCGGAAGCGGATTGAATGCCGTCAAATCGGCAAATCCCACCAGCACCCGTTGGTTCGCCAGATCCGGCGTGAGGATCTTGAAACCACCGGAAGGAATTCGCGACCCGGAGTAGGAGATCGAGTCGTAGGTTACGTCTCCCGAATCCCAGTGGATTCCCAGGCTGTACCCGCCGATTGGATGTGAATTGTACGATGTGACCGGCACGCCGACATCCAAGCCGGCATTGGTCGTCACCTTTGCTACTCGTACGGTGTCGAGATTTCCGGCGTCCTGTGCCGAGACATTCCCGCATACGAAAGCCAACGTGAGCAAAACGTACACGATCGCACGCGCTCGTTTCATAACGAACCTCCCTCGTCCGATAAGGTTGTGTATCGAATGGTACTTGATTCTGATATCATGATGCGCAGTTCCCGATGCCGCTTCCCTCCGATGCCGGCAGAAATCACCGGCGGCCGGAAAGCCGTCTTCTTGCCCGATGTGCGCTGCCTGCAGCGGCGCCCACCGTCAACTCGAATTCCTATCGCGATCTGTACCGAGTGTCAGCAGCGACCTGCCGACGGCCTCGATCGGATTGTAGCTCAGGACGCCCAAGTCCTGAAAGTAACGACTGAAATACCTTGAAGTTCACGCGGATGTGAACAGGTTGCACCCAACCACCCTGTCGCAATCAACATCCTCACCCGCAACCTGTCAAGACCCATTTTTCCGGCGCTGCCATTTCGGATATTGTCCGTTCTCATTCCCCCTTTCGCTCCTCCCGCGGCTGCAACTTTGGCGGCGTTCAGCCCCGTCGTAGGTCAGGATCCCCGCGATCCTGACGAGCGACCAAACCCGCAGGAAGTTTACGGCAAACCCCACTCAAAGGCACTTCTCGTGCTTACCCTTCCTTTGGACTATAAACCGTCTGAGTTTCTGTGATGCTCAACAGACTCTGAGTGAGATCACGGCACCGCCCCTCACGTCGTCTTGTAGATGTACCACCCGTCGACAATCCGCTCGACGTAGATATATTCCGATGGGTCCATCCGCGGCGGCCGCGCCCCGTCCGGGACAAATAGATATCCAACTTCGTTGTCGACCATGCCGCCGATAGAGATTTCGGCCGTGCCGTCATCACGCAGGCGAGCGGTACTCAGATTCAGGTCACACAAGAGCAAGTCGCCCTCTGCCATTGCCGCTGTATCGTCATCGCTTGGTGAAAGTGATATCTCGCACCGGAAACGGTCCCCACCCTTTGCTTGTAACAGCAGCTGGTAGAGCCGCTCGATCTGTCCCTGGTGCTCCAGAAAGTACCTCTTCAGTTGGTCGTCTGAGCTGATCACGAGTTTGCAGTTCTCGTAGATTTGCCGCTGCGCGATCGGCAGTTGGCTCGGATCGGCAACGCTGTCGACGACCATCTGCGGGATCCCGGTGAGCGCCAGGGCGCGAAGCGCGGCGATGTACCAGCCCGCGCTCTGCTGCTCGACAAAAGTATAGATGTCGATTCCCTCTTCTCCCAGTTCCACGCGTACTGCAAACACAGCGCGGGTCGAATCCTGTTCCAACAGCCGGTAGACAATCTTGGCCGAGTCCTGCGGAATCGACTCCCCAAATGTCGGCCGCGTCGGCATCTCACCGCGCCGCGCTGCAACTCGCTCTTCGTAGAGCGCGCCGTTCGATTCCAGGAAATACAGCCGCATCGCTTCATCCGGCCGCTCGATTGGCGCACCGAAAAGCGCCGCCGCTGTCGCCGCCAGCACCCACGATGCAATCCATAATCGTCTTAACATGCGGTTCATTGTGCTATCGCCTCACTCTTTGGTTGATTGGTCTCAGCGCCCACTTGTGGCCTTAGAAACACCGGCATGTTCGCGATCCCGAACAAGAGCAGAAAGTACCCTCCCAGCGCCGCTGCCGGATGGAGCATCTCGAACTCTGTCCCCAGCTCCGGATTGTACCCCGTATCCCGTAACCCAACAGCGTATCCGAAGAGCAATAGCAGCAAGCCGATCAGTGAAACCAATCCCGCCCACACGCGACTTGATGTCCAGAAGCTCTTGAGTGGTCTAAGGAGGAGCACGAGACCGACCAGAAACGCGATCAGGACGACCGCGCCGCTTACGATTGTCGCCATGAACGGTAAGATGAATATGGATGGGAAGCCGTCATAGGAAGTTCTGATTGCTTCCACCATGTACACCGCGAAGCCAACGACGAACGCCGCAAACAGGCATAACGCCCGACCCAGGATTCTCCATGTCGTTTGATCAGTCTCCATGCCACAGCCTCTCACCCTTTCTATTCCACTGCCGATGCCCGCCCCCTATCGACTCTTTCGCCGCTGCACCGTCTTCTTCCGCCGCTTCGGCTTTGGCGGCGCCTCGTCTTCGGCCGGCGGCGGCACCTGCTTGGCCGCCGACCGCTTTGTCGGGCGCTGTTCCAGCTTGGCCCGCCGCCGCATCTCCAGCATCACCAGTTCCTGCAGCGAGGCGTTCGCCGGATCGTAATCCAGCAGCGCCGCCTCGAACAACTGATCGGTGCGGTCGATGAAGATGAACTCCATCTGTTCGCGCAGTTCCTTGGCGATATCCTTGATGTCTTTCTTATTCTGCGACGGCAACACCATCTTGTAGATCCCGGCGCGGTGCGCCGCGTGAACTTTCTCCCTGATCCCCGACACCGGCAGCACTTTCCCGCGCAGCGACACCTCGCCGGTCATGGCCAGGTCGTTGCGGATCGGCCGGTCACTCATCACCGAGGCGATCACCAGCGAGATCGTAACGCCTGCCGACGGCCCGTCCTTCGGAATCGCCCCCTGCGGAAAGTGAATGTGAATGTCGTAATTGGCGAAATCCTCGTGCGGGATACCGAGCACGTCCGCGCGCGAGCGCACGAAACTGTGCGCCGCCTGCACCGACTCGCGCATCACGTCGCCGAGCGATCCCGTACAGACGACGTTACCGCCGCCGCGCATCTTCAGCCCCTCGATCATCATGATATCGCCGCCCGCGCCGGTCCAGGCGACACCGGCCGCCACGCCGATTTCCGGCCGGCTCTCGGCGGTCTCGGGGATATAGATCGGCGTACCGAAATACTGCTCGAGATTATCCTCCGAGATCACCCACTTGACTTTTTTCTCCGAGGTCGCCTTCGCCTTGGAAAACTTGCGGCACAGCGCTTCCAGCTTGGCCTTGACCTGGCTCAAGCCTGCTTCCATCGTGTAATTGCGAATCAAGTTGCGAATGGCACCGGTGGTGATCACCAGCTCGCCCTTCTGAATGCCGCTGGCCGCCAGCAGCGATGGAATCAGGTGGCGTTCGGCAATCGTGATTTTCTCACGATCGACGTAGCCGGAGAATTCGATGACCTCCATCCGTTCGAGCAGCGGCTCCGGAATCGTCTCCGTGCCCCGCACCGAGAAAATGAAGATCACGTGCGATAAGTCGATCGGCAGCGCAACATAGTCGTCGATATACTTGCGGTTCTGCCGCGGATCGATCACGTCGAGAAATGCCAGCGCAATCGATATCCGTGTTTCATCCGCCGTCAGCTTGTCCAAATCTTCGATCAGAATCACCGGGTCGGCGCAATTGGCGTCGATCAGCGACCGCACGATCTTGCCCGGCATCGCGCCCTCGAGCGTGTGCGGTTCGCCGCGCAGTTCCGCCGTCGAGGAAAATCCCGCCACGCTGAAGCGCACCAGCTTCCGTTCCAAAGCCGTGGCCACCGCGCTCGCGAGCGAGGCTTTCCCCGTCCCCGACGGTCCGGCCAGGCAGATCACCGGCGCCGACACGTTCTGCGTCAATTGCCGCGTCGCGAGGTACTCGGTGATGCGGTCCTTGATGTCGCGCCCGCCGAAGAAGTACTCAGCGATCGCTTTCTCGACCTGCGCCAGATCCTGGGCCACGCCTGAATCCTTGTTCCATGGGATCGCCATCAGCCAGTCGAGGAAACGCTTGATCGAGCCGAATTCCGCCGAGGCCGGCGACAGCATCTTCAGCCGCTCAGTCTCGAGGAACAACTGCTCGCGCACTTCGACCGGCAGGTCGGGCATCATCCCGATCCGCCGCCGGTACGACTGCGCGACGTTGTCTTCCTCGTAGTCCTCGCCCAGCTCGCGCCGGATTTCTTTCAGTTTCGCCCGCAGGAAGAATTCCCGCTGCGTCTTATTGATTGAATCTTCAACTTTGATCTTGAGTTCGTCTTCCAGTTCGATGCGCTGGCACTCGGCACTGAGTAAATCCAGAAGTTGGAACACCCGCTCCTTTAGCGCGGTCTTGGCCAGCAGCGCGCGTTTCTCCTCGAACGGAAAGTGCAGATGATGTGAGACCACGTCGATGAACCGCGCCATTTCCGCTCGATTCGCTTTGAAGATCTCGTAGACTTCCGGCGAATAGTGCGAGTCGGCCGCCAGCAAGCGGATGGCGTAGGCAAAAACCTTTTCCAGCGTCCGCTCCAGCGACGGATCATCCGCCTCCGCCGGCAGCTCGCTGCATTCGCCGATGATGTACGGGGTGGTCGCGGTCAGCCGGTCCAGTCGGATCCGGCGATTGGCCTCGAAGGTTACGCTGTAGGTGTTGTCGCGCGACTGCTGCATCACGATCGGCCGCGCCGCCACGCCGATCTGTTCCAGGTCGTCCAGCGTCTGCACTTCGCCGCGCCCGTCGCGCACCGGGATCATCGCGATCTCGCCGTGGTTCGCCTTCAGGCTTTGCAGCAACACCAGATTCGACGGCAAGCTGATCTGCATCGTCTCGACACAGCCCGGAAAAATCACCGTCGAACGAATCGGAATGATTGGGAATTGCTTTGTCGCGCCGGCCGCAGGCATCGGTGTCTCCATCTTCAGGCCGCAACGTTCCGGCCGCTCGCTCCCTGGCGGCCGTCTACGCCCTCACATTTGGTAGAACCACGAAGAAACGCGGAAGTGCCGCGCGCAGAGTTCGTGCGAATCTTGCGCAGTCGTTCCATCTCTCAGGTTATCGGACAATCGAACTCCGCACTGCGGCCATTTCCGTAAGAAACTCCTCCCTTGGCGCTAAAATCTTGTCCCTCACCCTCCTGTGCCCGCCCGGCTCCGCCGCCTCACACCGTATCCCTGGGTGCCCCCCTTCCGTTCTGAAACACGCAGTATCGCCTCTGAATCACGCAATATCGCCTTTTCGTCAGTCAGGATCCCTGCGATCCTGACGTGAATTCATCCTTCATCGAGCGGACAGGGACAAGCCCCGTCCCTACGACATCTTTTCCCGGTGTTGCGTCAGGCCTTCTCGCGCGCGCTCCCCTCTCCCTCTGGGAGAGGGGGCGGGGGTGAGGGCGGACAGCTCCGCGCCGTCAGGAATCCTTTCCTGACGGCCGTTTCGCCGGTGGGTTAGACATTCTTGTCTGACGCTCCTTTGAATTATAACCAAACGACAGACAAGAATGTCTATCCTACCGCTCATTCCGTCGCAACAGATCTTCACGCGTTGCCGCCGCGGACGGGGACAAGCCCCGTCCCTACGGTATATTCCCCGGTGTTGCGTCGGGCTCTCTCGCGCACCTTCTCCCCTCTCCCCCTGGTGAGAGTGGTCGGGGGTGAGGGCGGACGACCCCGCGCCGTCAGGAATCCTTTCCTGACGGCCCTTCACCGGTGGGTTAGACATTCCTGTCTGACAGTCCTTTGAATCATTACCGCGACAGACAAGAGTGTCTATCCTACCGCTCCTGACCCGTGATCTTGACGACCCATTCCCTTCATGTTGTTGCGACACGTCGTCACGCGAAGCGCGGATGACACCTTCTCCCCTCTCCCTCTGGGAGAGGGGTCGGGGGTGAGGGCTCCCACCGCGGACGGGGACAAGCCCCGTCCCTACGGTGTCATCGGGAAGAGGGGTGAGGATCCTTCGCTTAGCACACTGGCGACCGCTCAACCTGCTTGGTCAATTCCGCCAGTTCCAGATCGGAGTACGCCTTCATCGAGTCGATGTCGATCTTGATCTGTTCCGGCCGCAGGTTCAAGCGGTAGAATCCCGACTTGTTGTTCTCGATCCGTTCCTCCAGTCCCGTCGCAAACCGCTTCAGCTCCTGCTTGACGCGATAGATGTTCTTCGCCTGGTTGAAGCCCGGCTCGATCTCGTCCTTGCTCAACCAGCCGTCCGGCCGCGTCAAACGCGCCGCGCCCAGCTTGTACAGGTAATTGAAACTCTTCGGCGTGAGATCGATTTCGGAATTGTCGAAATGGATATACACGCGCTCGCCCCGCATGTCGCCCCGCAGTTTCAGCATCGGCATCGGTTGTTCCTCCTCGCCATCAATGACTTTGGTTTCCTTTATGACCTTCTCGATTCTTGTCAGAATGTCCGCCGCCCCGCTTTCACCAATCAGGCGCCGCACTGCCGCGCGATCCGTCGCCGTGAATTGCGCCGTCGTCGTCCAACCGGCGTTGAACAGAGTCACGACCCAGTCGCGTTCCTCCGCGCCGAATCCCGCCTCGGCGAAGATCGTGTCAGGTAGATCGAAGCCGCGTCGCGCGCCGACGGCGATCTGATTCAGCCGCTGCACGAAATCCTCCGGCTTGTTCAGATGCTCTGCCAGCGCCGCCGCCGTCTCGATCAACCAGCCCGCGACCTCGCCCAACTGTGCGATCGACCCCAACGCGCAGTGGTAACGCTGTTCGATCTCCAGCGTCGGCACCCCCGCCAGCCACTCGCACAGAAGCAGCGCCCCCTTCAGTCGCACCAATTCGCTTTCGCTCAGGACATATTCCGCGCCCGTCATCCGCGCCAAGAGCGGCGTGACATCGGCATGCGCGCCGACATACTCACACAGCCGCCGCCGCAGTTCGCCCGCCTGCTCGTCAGCGTAACTGAGATAGATCGGCGCGCGTCCCGCTTCCGCCAAAGCGAGCGCGACGTAGCACCAACTCAGTTCGTCGCAGCCGGAATACTCGTGGAGATGGCCCAGAATCTGCCCCGCCGAAGCCGCACTGATCCCTCGCAGACTGACCGTCCGTCCCAACGGCGAGGCTTCCAATTCTTCCCCATGAACGAAGACCAACTTGCGTTTGGCGAGCTGCTCCACGGCGGCCTCGATCTCGTCATCAGCGACCATTCTTGTCTCCGCTGCCAGGAACGTCCGCCCGATCACCGCCGACAGATCACTCAATGATTTCGCGGCCTTGGCAGCGATTACATCAAGTAGTACATCAAGCAAATCATGCGTTGCCAACCGCGACTCCAGCCGCGCCGGCTTGCCGGTGACATACATCTTCCACAGCATCTCGGCCTCCAGCGGCGACCCCGCAATAACGATCGAGCGCCCGAATTCTCCGCCTTGGCCGAACCGCCCCGCACGCCCCGACATCGCCTCGTACTCGCTCCATTCCAGTGGCACGATCAGCGGCCGGCCGGTCTGTTTCCCCGGCTGGAATTTGTAGCAGTCGATGAAAACGCTTCGCGCCGGCAGGTTCACACCCATCGCCAGCGTCGTCGTCGAAACCAGCACCGCAATTTCGCCCCGCCGATAACCCTCCTCCAAAATTCGTCGTTGCCGGTACGACAGATCGGCGTGGTGGAAAGCCACTCCCGAGTCGAGCGTCGCGATCAGTTTCGCCCCGAGACTCGTCGCGGGTTCGCGCACCAGCCGCTCGATCGTTGCCGCGGCCCGCGGTCGGAAACTCCGTTCCGCCAGCGCATAGGCCAGCGCTTCGCACGCGCGCCGCGATTTCAGGAAGACCAGCACTTGCTCATCGCGGCCAACCAGGTGTTCGACGTTCGCGATCAGCGCCTGCTCCGGCTCGTCACAAGCGGCGCCCGCCAATTCCTCGATCCCCTCGGTGCTGCCGGATCGATAGCGATAGCGTCCGTTCGCCAGCACGCCGTGGCGCAATTCCACCGGCCGGAAGCTGTCGTTCAAAAGCCGACAGCCGAGCCAAGCGGCGAGATCTCCGGCGTTCGCCAGCGTCGCCGACAGCGCGACAATCTGCGGTCGCCGCGGCGCCATCAGTACCTTGGTCAGTGCCAATTCCAGCACCGCGCCGCGCTCCTCGTCGCCGATCATCTGCACTTCATCGACGACGATCAACTCGATCGGCGCGAGCAGGTCGATATTCTTGATCAGCAGTTGATTGAATTTCTCGTAGATCAAAATCGCCAGATCGAAGTCGCCGCGTTCCAGCCGGCTGTCGTGCTCCTGATGATCCGCGGTGGCGATCAACACGCGGATGCCGAGCGCGGCGTAACGCTTGGTGAATTCGCGATAGCGTTCTTCGGCGATCGACTTGAGCGGCACGAGGAAGATCGCTTTGCGCCGGCGGAGAATCGCCGCCGTCGCCGCCAGTTCGCCGCAGAAGGTTTTGCCCGCGGAAGTCGGCGCGCAGATCAGCACGCTCTCCCCGCCGAGCACGCGGTTCTCGATCACCGCCCGCTCTTGCAGCGGCAGCAAGTTCTCGCCCAATCGCTCTTGCCAACTCTTCACAACAATCTCCGGCAGTCCGTATGACTGCAAATGTTCAACCCGCATCATCGCAGTTCGCTCGTAACCCTTTCTCGCCCCGTGCAACACATCCGACTGAAGTCGGATCTACAAACCATCCTCCTCGTAGGTCAGGATCCCTGCGATCCTGACACGCCCCGTGACCTGCACCGTTCTCCCCTCTCCTCCTGGGAGAGGGGTCGGGGGTGAGGGCCTGCGCATTTCGCCGATCACCGCCGGACAGGGACAAGCCCCGTCCCTACGGTCGGCCTCGCACCGTCCTCCCCTCTCCTCCTGGGAGAGGGGTCGGGGGTGAGGGCCTGCGCATTTCGCC
>CAZFNN010000018.1:0-9212 GCA_964520555.1 uncultured Ignavibacteria bacterium | reverse complement strand
GTCCTCCCCTCTCCTCCTGGGAGAGGGGGCGGGGGTGAGGGCCTGCGCATTTCGCTAATCACCGCCGGACAGGGACAAGCCCCGTCCCTACGGTCGGCCTCGCGCGTTTCTCCCCTCTCCTCCTGGGAGAGGGGGCGGGGGTGAGGGCGATCGCATTTCACCCCATCTCGCAGCTCGACGCCGCACACCCGAGGCAGAAGTAGCACCCACCTTCGTTGATTACATCACTCCCGCATTCAGCGCAGAAACGAGCCCCACAGTCGGCACAAAGATAATGATTACCGCTCGGCACCAGCAGGCCGCCGCAAGCGCACTCCAGCGCGCAGACATCTTGGACTTCCATCGTATCATCCTTTCTCTCGCCGTCATCTTCTCCTCAATCCTGCCACGCCCGCCCGGCGGCTGCCGCCGATAGCAGCGGCTGGCAACCGACCCGGTCGGCGACGTGGTAACCGTCTTCCTGTCGTGGTATGGACGAATATACTGCACATTTGTGCAGTCGTCAATACCTTTCTACGAGTTTAGTGATAAAATGTTGCGACGAACTGCTCGCGGGGAATGAATTATTGAAGGACTGTTGTTATCTTGCTGCAAGACTTTGTGTTATGACAATGACATTGAATTTCACTTGAACGAGGGTACCGGCTGACTGCGGCTTAGGTGATACCAAGCTAACGGCACAAAAATGCAGCGGGAGCGACCGGCGTCGCTCCCGCATGGAGAAGGTAATGCGTTAGAAAGATCTACTGAGTGTTCAAGCCTCCGAAACCTTCTTCATTCACCGAAGGCTCCGGCGTGTAGCTGATACCGTACTTCGAGAAGTGATGAATCTCGAAAATCCCGCGGCCATTCGCGCTGACGCCGGCATCTTCCACCTGCCAGCCAATCCCGTCGCCGTCTTCCAGCGTGGCATCAAAGTACAGGAGTACCAGCGGCTGGCCGTTCGTCAGCGCCACCGGCTGCGTCAACAGAATCGGCTCGAGGAACTGCTGTCCGTCCGGACCGCATTCGTACACATAGAATTCTTCTTCGCCAATCTCGTACTTCGATCCCGTGATCGTGATCGTCACGGTCTCGGTCAAAGCGTTCTTCGGAACGTTGAACACGATCACGCGCTTGTCCAGCGTCAGGAGCAGGATATCTCCTTTGGTCCCGACTTCTTGACTCAGGAACGCTGTCGCCACCAGCGTGGTCTCAACCGCCGCCGGACCACCGTCATTGTCGCCGCCGATGTGCGAAAGCGCATCGAGCGGATCATTGGAGTAACTGGCCGGACTGAGCGGCTGCTGCGAACAGCCAACCAGCGCCAGCACCGCACAACACACTAAGATCAGCCCCGCCGCGATCAAGCCCCTCTGGTTTTCGACCTCTCCCATCATACTACTCGATAAACTCCTTTCGGATTCTAAACTCGGCAATCGTTTCATCTGCCGTAATGGAAGCGAATTCTGTTCCGAAGCTAAACGTGTTGAAACACTCCGGCGGGGTGGTCGACTAACCGCATAGCTAATTACCCCTTACGCCGTGAGTAATTTCCGGTGCCTGCCGTGTTCACAAACTGACCGCCTGAAATTTCGGGGGAAACAATTGGCTAACGCCCATACTCTGCGGGATTCGCGCCACGTTGCGCCGCGCTCGGCTGCCCTCTTTGAACCGTTATCGCCTGCCGATATAAAAGGATATGCGGAATAAGATTTTCATCTTGGCCGCCCTTCTCGGCGTCTATCTTTCCCATTCACTATGCGCCGCTTACAAGCCCCCGCAGTTGGAGGCGCGCGCGCAGGACCGGCGCGTGCAACGCGAGCGGATTACAGCGCCGCGCATCGAGCGACTCGGCCCGGCCACGCGCCTGACTCCGGTTGACTTGACGACCGACTTCAATGACGCCGCCAGTTGCACGGTCTATGTCGACGAGCCGCAGTACGCGCTCTATGACTGGATGGAAGGTTACGAGATTTATTACGCGTACCAGGACCTGCGCTTCCCCCGCGTCAATTGCGACACCACCTTCCCCTTCGTGGTCACCTACGTCGGCATGACGCTCGTGCTCAACAATACCGGCTCGTTCAACATGCAGGTCTTCCTCACCGGACTTGATCCGCTCTATTCTTCACCGGTCTGCCCGATTCCGGGCGAGCTGATCTATCTTTCCGACGAGTATCCGGTCGAAATCTACGAGCCCGGCGTTTACTCGATCGCCATCGGACTCGAAACGCCAGCACCGGTCTACGGACCCTACTTCGCCTGCATCTACTTCGGTTCCGATATGGTCGACTTCTACCCCGGCCTGGCGCTCGATACGATTCCCTATCTTTGCATCAACTACAACGAATGGGGCGAAGGCCTGACCGATCTGGCCGATAACGACTACTACAACTTCCCCGGGTCGATCCATCTTTATTCCGAAGGCTACTCCAAAGCCGGCACGTTGCCGATGCCGCGCTTCATCCTGCCGGTCGACTCGGCCGTCATCCCCGCCGGTGGCAGATTGTGGGCAGCCGATCGCAACGATCAGTTTCAATTCGCCAGCGCCAAATTCGAGTATCTCAAGACCGGCGTGTGGTATGAACTCAATTCCGATTTCGACGGCATTGTGGCCAAGCGCGACGGCGTCACAGCAGCCTTGACTCGCGACGGCTGGGCGGTGAGCTGGAATCCCTACGGCTTGACCGAAGGCAATTACCCGGTACGCGTTTCGATCGCCGACTTTGATTCGACCTACGTCTCCGACACGGTCAGCCTCTATCTTGATCTGCAGCCTCTGACCCCGACTTTCGTCAATCGCACCGACTTGATGTCCGCCTGTGGCGCCGAGACGTTGCGCGTGAATATCGCCGACGAAAATCCGACTGCCGTGACCTTCGGCTTCCGCTATCTCCTGCCGATCGAGGAGCGCATCCTGTCGCTGCTAAAACGCAACGACTACGGCGACGTTGACGGCGATTTCGCCGACGGCAATCACAACTATGACGGCGAATTCGGCGAGTACTACGTCGCGCCGGCGGTTTTTGCGTCCTTCATGAAGCACTGGTTTGACAAGGGTTATATCGAGCTGATGGCCAACGGCTCGAATTTCTATTCGACTCAGCAGCTTGTGGAAGAACTCGCGGCGCAATTCGGCACGCGCGCGAATCTCGGCACCGAGGATGACGATCTGGTTGACGAGCTGCAGCAGTGGATCGCGGCCCACGGCAATCGGTTCACCGTCGACGTCAAACCGCGACCCGACCGCGAGTGGTTCAAAGCCGCGTACATGGGTCATCAGGCGACCGTGGCGCTCGCCGTCAGCAGTCCCTTCGGCAACTGGCTGGCCGCGCAGAAAGTCAACTACGGCGCGTCCACCGGCGACAGTCTGACCGTGACCTATTACGATCCGGTCGGCGGCCTGCTGCGCGAGTCCTTCCTGATCGCGCGCGGAGATTCGCTCGTCCTCGGCTATCTGCCGAACAACCGCAAGTACACCGTGCCGCTCGGCATCGCGCTGTACCCCAAGCAGGAAGCGCTCACGTATACCGCCTTCAGCACCGATTTCACCTTCATCGATGGTTTTTGGTCGGTGCTTCCGCCGGCATATTTCCAGGAAGATTTGCTGTACTTGATCCGTGCGCGCGCACTCGACGGCAACAACGCGGTGGCGGACAGCTACTGGCTGATGAAGTATGACTGCGTGCATCCGGCGCGCCGCGGCGATGCCGACAACGACAACATCGTTTCGGTATCCGATGCTGTGTATTTGATCAGCTTCATCTTCGGCGGCGGTCCGGCGCCCCTCACGACCGTGCATGGCGATGCCGACTGCGACGGCCTGGTCTCCGTCTCCGACGCTGTTTACCTGATCAGCTACATCTTCGGCTCCGGCCCCGCCCCCTGCCCGTAGGACCTTTCCGGGCAAATTCAAGGAGTCAAGCGGACCCACACGCATCTGCAGAGTGTCGCCCAGTCATAATCTCTTCGTGGGAATCCACCTTCAGTTCGCAATCGCATCATGTGAACTGTCAAGCTGACCCCACGAGTCTCATGACTATTGCGTTCCCCTCTCCTTTTGGGAGAGGGGTCAGGGGTGAGTGTCTGTTGACTTCATCCGATCAGTGGGGCCTTCACAGTGATTGACAAACCCATGATTTGCCGCAATGATATCAGAGTCATGTATCGTGACGTCCCCGAATATGTCGTGACGCTCTGCAAGGAGCTTCGCGATTCGTCGACGCCACCCGAACAGCAATTGTGGCGCTGCCTGCGCAATCGCCGTCTGGGTCAACTCAAGTTTCGCCGCCAACATCCCGTCGGTCGTTACATTGCCGATTTCTACTGCGCGGAACTGCGCCTGATTATCGAAATTGACGGCGTCCATCATTTTATCCCCGACAGTGTTGAACGCGACCGGATCAGGGACAATGATTTGAAAGGTTCTGGCTTCGAGGTAATGCGGGTGACTGCAAAACAGGTCCGTGAGCAATTGGAGTCGGTTCTGATGCTAATTCTGGAGTATCGTACGCCCTCACCCCCGACCCCTCTCCCAAAAGGAGAGGGGAGAAGACTGTCGTAACGTCTGGCGTCGCAGGATTTAGTAATCGCCATGTAGAATCAGCGACCGCGATTCAAGGCTCACCTTGACTGTGTCGATACTTAGCCACGGAGTATGGTCACTTCTGCTGAGGCAGTCAGCCGTGCACACCACTTCTCGTTCATCCGTTTGATGTCTTTGAGCAGTACCTGGATCGATAGTTCGTTGATCGTTCAAGTCTCCCCTCTCCTTTTGGGAGAGGGGTCGGGGGTGAGGGTCGACGCATTTCACCAATCACTGCCGGACACGGACAAGCCCCGTCCCCACGGTGTGCCTCGTACCGTCTCCCCTCTCCTTTTGGGAGAGGGGTCGGGGGTGAGGGTCGACGCATTTCACCAATCACTGCCGGACACGGACAAGCCCCGTCCCTACGGTGTGCCTCACACCATCTCCCCTCTCCTTTTGGGAGAGGGGTCGGGGGTGAAGGCACCCGCACTTCCCCTTGACTCCGCGCCAACAACTGCTGATACTCCACGCCGATGACGATCCGCGCCCGCGATTTCCTGCTGATCCCGAACCTGCTTTCCCTTTTTCGGCTGGTGCTGATGCCGCTGCCGGTGGCGCTGATCGCCTACGGCCACGACTACGCCGCCCTGGCGCTGATCGCGGTCGGCATCGTCACCGACGTGCTCGACGGCACTTTGGCGCGCCGGCTCAATCAGGTCAGCGAACTCGGCAAGATTCTCGATCCGCTCTCCGACAAACTCGCCATCGCCGCGCTCGCGCTGGCGCTGGTCGCCTACAAGGATTTCCCCTGGTGGGCGGCGGCGTTGATTATCGGCCGCGACCTGCTAATTCTGCTTGGCGGGCTGTTGGCTCTGAAAATTAAGCGGCCCACGCCGACTTCGAATTTGTTCGGCAAAATCACGGCGCTGATCTGGACCCTGCTGATCCTCTCCTACCTGCTGCCCTCGCCGATCCTGCAGGGGATGTTGCTCTCGCTGGCCGTGGCCATGACGCCGGTCTCGCTGATCTTCTACCTGATGCGACTGGCGATGGCGCCGCGTGTCGATGCACCTCACTCGCCTTCATCGGCAGACGACGGCTCATCGGCGGGCAATTCCTCCGCCCGCAGTTGATTGATCAGCTCCCAGATCTTCTCCTTCTGCTGTTCCGACGACTTCAGTTTCAATTTCAACTCGAGCGCCTTGAGCAAATCGCCGACCCGCGGATTGATCTCCTTGGCGCGCAGTTCCTGAACGATCTTGGCCTGGATTTCTTCCAGCACTTCCAGATCGCTGGGCGGACGGCGCACCGGTTTACGCTTGCCGCTCATCATCCTCCTGCTGCAATTGCGCCTCCAGCAACATCCCGGCCTGCAATTTGAAACCGCGGTGGCAGAACGGACAAACATTCATCGTGTGCTCCGTGTCGGCGACGAAGACCAGCCCACACTGCGGACACACCGTGGTGAGAATCGTCATCAGCATTGTTCACCCCATTTCCACAATCAGCAGATCGGCGACGGCGAGTTGGTCGGTCGCCTGCGTTTTGGCGAGGACGAACGACTGCGCAGTCTCCTCTCCTTGCACGATGACACCGATTTCCCCCTTGGCCTGCGCCATCACGCGCGGATTAGCCAGCGTCTCCGGCAGCGGATTGCCCTTACTGTCGAGCAAATCGGAGTAGCGAATTGTCTGGCTCGAACCGCCGATCGCGAACTTGCCGTGGACGATTCGCTTGCTCGCGCCGTCGACCTGACTGAGAATGACCTCCGGCTCGAAATCGGCAATCTGCCCCCACACCGCGACGCCCGGAACCCACCACATGCGCCGGCCCAGAAGATAACTGAGGGTCGGATTCATAAGCGATCTCCTCCCGTGACGCGCACCGGCGAGTTGAGCGTCCCCAGCGGCGTGCGATACCGCGCAGCGATCCGGTACGCGTCCGCCTCGTAGCGATTCGCCAACTCCTGCCACGAGCGCGCCGCCGTGACGTTGAAATCTTGCCCCGCCTGCAACGTCGCCACCGCTTTGATGCGGCAGAGAATGCTCACGGCCAGGTACGTCTCGGCGGTGGTCAGCGCCTGCGCGGTCGTGCTATGGTAAGCCGGATCGATAACCGCCAACAGCAGGTCGTCCGCTTCGACAATGGCGTTGGTGATCTGGTCGTCGTTCAACAGCGCCCCGTCGGTCTCGTAATCAACGAAGACCGTCTGCCCGTCTTCGATACTGCTGCCAACGTTGCGGCGGATCGTCCCCTTCTCGTAGTCCACGCTGTAATCGACGCCTTCGTCATGAATGCGATACGCGTAGTACCAGACCGCGACAACAACATCCGGCGCGATCGCGCCCGCCTCGAGGCGCGTGATCTGGCCGAGCCGGTATTCGATGTGGTAATCAACGTGCTCGGTGAAGATTCGACCGAGCGAGCTGTCGGAAGCGACCACGACGCTGTCCGGAATCAATTGCAGGGCGCCCAGCGACTGCGGTTGGCTGCCGAGCGCAATCTCAACGAACTGCGGCGCACCCAGCTCCTTCCCTTTCACAGTAACCGAACCGGCGCGCAGGTTGCCGTGCAGCAACGCGGCCGCGGCGACCCCGGTCAGCGGCAGCGGCACGTCGCGAAAAGCGTCCTGCAACGACGCGGTCTCCTGCAAATGCTGGTGGACCGTGGCAATGTCGGTAAACGGCATGATTCCTCCTTTAATTGCTGAAGTGAGCGATTTGGGGCAGCGGCGTAATCTGTGACCCGACCGGCGGTGTCGTGAACGGCGCGGTTGCGACGATGCGCAGCCAATGCTGCAGTTTCAGTCCCACCAGATTCTTCTGCCAGTCAACCGGGCAGTGGGCCGAGTCGATCCAGAGCCGCACGCGCCGCGATGCCGCATCAAGATTGTAGGCACCGGAGATCGGCGTGAAACTGCGCCAGATCGTGCCGTCGAAGTACTGCCACTCCACCGTGCCGCCGACGCCGGGAGTCGCAAGCGTGATCATCACCTCCGCGAACGGGGCATCGGCGCCGAGATAAATCGCATCGTTAGCCACTTCGATCATTTTGCCCGAAATCGGATGGATGACGTCGGCCGCGGCGGATGATGCAGCTTCGACGGCCAACGACGCGTACTTCTGAACGGCGGAATCGTCATAGAGGAAGACGTAGGGGAAGCGACGCAATTCGGGCGCCAGATCCTGCTGGGGCGCAAATCCGGCGCCGCTCTTGATGCGGTACTTTGCCTCCATCTGGCCGCCGCCGAGATCGCTGCCGTAGACGACGCAGGGAGTGGCGCCATTGAAAAGCACCAGCGGACCGGTGGCGGGCGAAGACGCGATCTCATACAGGCCGCTCCAGTTCGCGCCGTCGAATTCGATGTACCAGAGTTTGTACAGCGCTTCGAACGCGACGCCGATCATCGGCGCGGGTGCAGCGACGGCGACCGCGAAACGCTCGCCGAGGAACACGCCTTGATACAGCGTTGTTTCATCCTCAAATTGCAGCGCGCCATCGATCATTCGCCGACAAGCCAGCCGCGTACCGCCATCCGTGTAAAGACAATACACGCTCCCCGACATGTGAACGAGCTGGCTGTACACCGCGACCGATCCACCGGTCAACGCGTTGCCGGCATCGCTCGGGCCGGAACCCCAGACTGCACCGTCGGAGGTCGAGCGCTTGTGGCGCACTACCTGGTGGCCGGTGCCGGAATCGTAACACGACCACGACACGTGCAGACGGCCGAGCGAGTCTTTCACCAGCGACGGGAAATAGTTGTCCTTGTCACCATAGATGACGATCTCGGGACCGACGCTCCACTCTCCGGCTGCAAAGGTCAGTTTGCGAAAGATCAGGTCGAGCGTCGTTTGCGCGGTGTAGGCCAGAGAGATGCTGCCATCGGGATCAAGCCAGGCGCTGCCGGGGAAATCGGCGGCAGTTGTCGTGATCGTCATCGGCGACGACCAGGAAGTGTAAGGCGGATCGGCGAAGCTGAATTTGATCGTCGCCGGTCCGGAGTTGTAAATAACGACCTTGCGGCCGCTGTACGGACCGGCTGCGAGCTTGAACTGGCGGCGCGCAAAACCGGTGCCGGCGGCGTAATGAGCGGTCGAGGTATCGATCAGGGTTTGCATAGCGTCCTTTCGCAATCTCCGCCGCCCGCCCCTCCGCCAGAGGCGGAGGGTACGAGCGGTGCGGAGCGGGAGGGTTAGAAGGAGTCGTCAAGGACGAGGGAGGCTTCCTTGATGACCTTGGCGAAGGCCACCGACTCCGAGATGACCGCCTCTTCGAACTTCTGCTCGATGATCTTGTCGAACTCGACCATCAGCGGCTGGCTGATTACCTCCTCGACGGCGAAGCGCGAGTCGAGACCGACGAGCAGGTCGGTGGCAATGTCGTCGCAACGGACAAGCTTGGCGCCCAGCGGCGACACCAGTTCGCCCGTCGCGTGGAACTTGAAACCCGATTGCGGGTCCTTGAATTCCGCCAGGTTCAGCAACTGCCGCATCTTGGTCTTGTGGCAGATGATCGTGTTGAGTTCGAAGGGGCTGAACTCCGCCCAGAACTTGATCAGATCGTCGTAGTCGAGCGCGGCCGTGACATCGGTGTTGATCACGGTCGCCGGGTTGGCGTTGCCGTCGCCGTTGATGACGACGTCCGCCAGCAGCGCCACCTTGTCCGATTGCAGCCGGAACCCGATGTACCAGAGCAGGAC
>CAZFNN010000017.1:0-76410 GCA_964520555.1 uncultured Ignavibacteria bacterium | reverse complement strand
ATGGGGATGAAGCTGGTGTATCTCGAAGCCGGGTCGGGCGCGATCCACTCAGTGCCGGAGGAGATGATTCGCGCGACGCGTGAGTCTGTTACGCTGCCGATCATCTGCGGCGGCGGCGTCCGCCACCCCGAGGACGCCGCGTGCAAAGTTGCCGCCGGAGCGAGTTTCGTCGTGATCGGCAATCGTTTTGAAGAGAACAATCAGCTACCGCTGATGATCGAGTTCGCCGAGGCGATTCATCAGAAAGCGGCGCTGCCAGCGAAGAATTCACATGATGAAACTTAAGCAGATCATTGCCGCGGCGGTGCAGGACTCCGCGACGCTACGGACAGCGTTTGCCCTGGCGCGGGAAGAATGGCTCCTGTCTTCGGCAACGACGTTGGCGGAGACCCTGGCGAACGGCCGCAAGATTCTCATTGCGGGCAACGGCGGTTCCGCCGCCGACAGCCAGCACTTCGCGACCGAGTTTGTCGTGCGGCTGACTTCCGACAGCAATCGCAGTGCTTTGCCGGCGATCGCCCTGACGACCGACACTTCCCTGCTCACCGCCGCCGCCAACGACTACGGCTTCGATCACATCTTCAGCCGCCAGGTCGAGGCGCTCGGGCAAACCGGCGACGTGTTCATCGGCCTGAGCACCTCGGGGCGCTCGCGCAATATCCTCGAGGCCTTCCGCTCCGCCAAGGAACGCGGTCTACTGACGCTGGGGCTGTTCGGCAAACACGGACTGATCGTGCCGGAGCTATGCGACCGGCCGCTGCTGGTGCCGGCGGCGGCGACGATGCGCGTTCAGGAAGAGCACATCTTTGCGCTGCATCTGTTGGCGCAGCTGACGGAAGAAATTCTCTTGTCGGGTGGCGTCGCATAGGCGGCGCCGGCCGGTTCACTCAGTGGAGGGCCACATGGCCGACCCGCATATAGCCGACCGTAAGTCAATCAAACTCGAGCTGGAGCCGGGCACCTATTCGTGGTGTCGTTGTGGGCGCTCGGCCGATCAGCCGTTTTGCGACGGTTCGCATCACGTGACGGAGTTTCAGCCGCTGGAATTCACCATCACGGAGAAGAAGCTGCGATCGTATTGCCTCTGCAAGCACACGCAGACACCCCCCTTCTGCGACGGCACGCACAAGACGCTGCCGTAGGCATTTGTACCCTTCGCGAATTTTCTTAAGAAGCCTGCGTCATATTTGCCGCGGATAATCGTCTCTGTTATAAACGTCTTAAGCGGAGGTTTCAATGTTACGTAAGCTTGTCTGTTTGCTGGTTGTTATCCTCAGTGCAGTTATGGTCGCAAACATTTGGGCCGAGGACCGGCCCCAACCGTGCAGTTCGCCCCACGCGACTGAGTTCGACTTTTGGTTGGGCGACTGGGACTTGACCTGGGCCGATTCCGGCCGGGGACACAATACGATCAGCAAGGAATTCGACGGGTGTGTCATTCGGGAGAATTTCACATCGCTAGACTCTGTACCGCTGCGCGGCACGTCGGCTTCGGTCTTCAATCCGAACACCGGCAAGTGGCATCAGACCTGGGTCGATAATCAAGGAAGTTACCTTGATTTCACCGGTGAGTACAAGGAGGGCAGGATGATTCTGGTGCGCGAAGCCCGGCCCGCCGGCAAGCCGGTATTCCTGCAGCGGATGGTGTGGTTTGACATTGCGGCCAACTCCCTCAAGTGGAACTGGGAGCGCTCCGACGACGGCGGCAAGAGTTGGAAGGTGATGTGGGCGATCAACTACAAGCGCCGGTAACTCGATGTGACCCGTGAAGTCACGATCGACTAACTGCTGCATAACGACAGGATGTCGCCTGGTTCTGATCCGCGCTCCCTCAAAAAATAGAGCTTGACTGTCCCGAGTTTTGAATTAAGTTGTCCCCTGAACATCCAAAATACATCCACAAACTCGACATTCATTGAGAGGTGAGCCTATGGCACACAGGTTAAGGATGATTGGGCTGCAGGCAGTGATCTGCCTGACGCTCGCGAATTCGCTGCTGGCGACTGTTCCGCAGTTGATTTCGCACCAAGGTCGTTTGACCGATGGCGCCGGAACTCCCGTGGCTGACGGCCCCTACCTCATCAAGTTCACCATCTATGACGCGCCGGTCGGCGGCAGCGTGCTCTGGAACGCCGGGTTCCAGAGCGTGACGGTAGTCGATGGATTGTTCACTTACGTGCTCGGGGCTGACGTCGCGTTCCCCGATGGCCTCTTCTCCGGGGGTACCGACCGTTGGCTTGGTATCACGGTAGGTGTCGACCCAGAGATTGTCCCACGCACGCAGGTGCTGGCTTCGGCTTACGCGCTCCATTCGCAGAGGGCAGATACTACTGACTGGAGCGGCCTGTCCGGAGTGCCGGCCGGTTTTGCGGACGGTGTGGACAACGATGCGGGCGGCGATATCACCGCGGTATCGGCGGGAGCCGGCCTCATCGGCGGTGGCGTTTCCGGCGCAGTCGCGGTGAGCGTCGATTTTGCAGCGACACAACAGCGGGTCACCGGTACGGCGCCGGGGGGGACGGCGATCACGGGGATCAATGCCGACGGCACTGTGACCTCGGCAGCATTCGGAAATGGCGACATTACCTCAGTCAATGCAGGCGCCGGCATGTCCGGTGGCGGTGTATCAGGGTCAGTGACGCTGAACCTGGCGTCGACGATTTCCTCGAGTCACACGTTTACCGGCGAATTGCAGATCGGCGATAGCACGTTCAGGGCCAATGCGTCCGGAATTTCGATCGGCCGAGATTTGGCGCCAAGCGATCAATATCTCATTCGAGCCCAGAGAAGTTTCAGCACAGCCGCGATCAGGTATGGTCACTACATCGACGTGGAAAACACCAGTACCGGCATGTTGTATGGCGCCTACGTCAGGGCTTCCCATCCCTCGGGGGTCGACGCAGATGTAGATGCCCTGCGAGGAGTGGGAGGATCGGATGGCGACACACGACGAGGCGTCTATGGCTATGCCTCGGCTGTCAATCCGGTAATCAACACCGGACTTTCATACGGTGTGTATGGAAACGCGCTGGATGGCGCGACTGCCATCGGAGTCTTCGGGATCGGCCAGTCGGCAACAACCAATTGGGCCGGCTATTTTAGCGGCGACGTCAACGTCACCGGGATTGTCGCCACACCGTCTTTGGTCTCGCGAATCGATCATCCACTTGACCCCGAGAACAAGTACCTGCAGCATTCATTCGTGGAGTCACCGGAGATGACCAGTGTCTACAGTGGCAATATCGTCACGGATGACCACGGCCTGGCCACGGTGGAAATGCCCGACTATTTCGAGTCTGCGATCGGTGACTTTCGTTATCAGCTTACGGTGGTTGGGCAGTTCGCCCAGGCGATCGTAGCTCAGAAGCTCAACGGCAACCGCTTCGTAATTCAGACGGACAAGCCGAATGTCGAGGTTTCCTGGCAGGTAACCGGGGTCCGCCAGGACAACTGGGCCAAGGCCCACCGGACCCCGATCGTGAAGGACAAGCTGCCGGACGAGCGCGGCAAGTACGCGCACCCCGAGGCATTCGGCATGCCCGAGGAACTCGGCGTCGACTGGGTCCACAAGCGGGCCGGGCGCGAGTCGGTTCCAAGTGCGGGAGCTGAAGAATGAAAGCGGTTGACAGACACGAAAAATTGAGTAAGTTGATTTAAATACTCCTCGAAGCAATTCCCTTCGCGAAAGGCAGTCCGGCATGATCCGACGATATCAGTTATGCACTCGAATCCTAATGGCACTTTTATTGCTTCTCGGTTGCACGAAACTCACCGCCGACGACCAAGCGCCACAAGCGGGCGAGCAGTTGAAATGGCAGGTTGTCTCTGGCGGCGGCACCACCAATGGCTCATCGACCAACTTCAAACTATCGAGCACCGTCGGTCAAACGGCGGCTGGTCCCGGCGCTTCCACTAATTACCAGCTCATTCACGGCTTTCAGCAGAATTTTGCTGCAGCCATTGCCTGCTTCTGCGGCGACGCCGACGGCAGCGGCGCCATTTCGATTTCGGACGCCGTCTATTTGATCAATTACATTTTCGCCGGTGGCGCGGCGCCCGACCCACTCTGCGAGGGGGATGCCGATGGTTCCGGCGCCATCTCGATTTCCGACGCGGTGTACTTGATCAACTACATCTTTGCCGGCGGTCCGGCACCACACTGCCCCTAAGTCGTTGCGCGGGGCGTCGTTCCGGCGCTTCGCGCTTCCCGTTCTCCTGACCAGCAAGAAGAACGCTAAATCGCTTGACATCGTCGCCGGTTTTGTCGATACTTGTATTGTGCATATGCACATAATGAACTGAGTATGCCACGACCGAAGAAATGGCGCTGTTGCCGCCGCTACGAAGCTGATCGCGTGTACAAGCCGCAGGGAATTCCACTACGGGAGCTGGCCACAACCGAGCTGACACTCGACCAGTTCGAGGCGTTGCGGTTATGCGATGTCGACGGTCTCGAGCAGGAGGCTGCCGGCGAGCGCCTGGGAGTCTCGCGCGGCACCGTGCAGCGTCTGCTCTACACGGCGCGCCGACAATTGGTCGAAGCTATCCTCAATAATCGAGCGGTTGTAATCAACCTCAAAGAAAGTGAGGCGTGTCATGTTGACATGCATTCCCACCAACGGTGCCGCCGGTCTCGACGACACGGTCTGTGAGCACTTCGGCTCCGCGCCGTATTTCACCCTTTATGACAGCGAGAACGATCAGATCGAGGTGATCGCGAATCGCAACGCGCACCACAGCCATGGAACCTGCCATCCGATGACGCAATTGGCGCGCTTCCACGTCGACGCCATCGTCTGCTCAGGGATGGGTCGCCGGGCGATCGAAGCTTTGAACAGCGAGGGTATCCGCATCTATTACGCCGATACACCAAGCGTACGAACGCTCATCGATCGCATCAAGGCCAAAGATCTGCGGGTCGTCGACCCGGCCCGGGCCTGCCGCGGACGCGGACAGCATCAACCTGCCGGTAACGACTCCGGCTGCCACGGCCACGGCTTTGGCGGCGGATTCTAACCGGCTCTCACTCTGCGCTGCGCGTGCCGGCAAGGGCGCGCAGCGTGCGCACGAGGCGCGAATGATCTTGCACGGCCCGCACGTAAGTCTGTTCCTGGAGGTACCCCTTGGCGCGGATCAGGTTGACTAACATCCTTTTTTCGGCCGTGCTCCAACGCGCGATTCCCGGCAGCGCGCAAACCAGCACCGACCACCGCTGAAACCACAGCCGCTCCAACTTCGGCCAGCGTGCCGTTGAGCGCACGGCGAGCCGCATTTCCGCCGATTTTTGAGCTTCGCGCCGGGCGCGATCACGATCGCCTTCAAATTCTCGCGAGATATGGCGCGTCTGCGCCAGTGCAATCTGACCCAGGGCAAAGTCACGATCACTGAAGTCATCTGGGCGGCGCAGATTCAGGCAGAGATCAGACTCTGCCAGCTGCTTGAGCGTCGTTAATGGAGTGCGGTAGCCGTGACGGGAGGCGATTCGCGCCGCCTCGGTTTCAGCGAGTCCGCGCAATCCACTATCAAGAGAGCGAAATCCGAGCTTGTAGTAGAACCAATACGCCCCCGACTCGAGTCCCTCCGGGTTGTCATAGCCTACCTGGTAGCGCCGCACGACCAGGTAACTGCAGCCGAAGAGCTGGTGCAGCATGCGCAAGAAATTTGTGTAGATAAAAGCCGCCTCGCAGCGGCGGAAGGTATCGAAGATATTGATCGCCAGTTCGAGTCGCTCGCCCACCATCGCCGCCACGCCGTATCCGATCGGCACGCCATTGCGAATCAGCAGCGCCGAGTAATTCGCTTCCAGCGGGAGTCGGGTCTCCGGCAGCATGCCAATCAAGTAAATCGTCGTGCCGCGGCCGATCGCCGCGCACCAAACTTCTTGCTCGTTGGCGAACGACAGCGGCCAAAGTTCGCGACGGCGCACGAGCAGTGCCATGCGGGCACGGTCGATGACCGCGCGACCGGGGGCCGGATCGAGCAACTGCGGCGCAAGCCGATGGCGGCGTAATTCGCTGCGGAGATCGGGATAGCTGCGTTGCAGCGGCTCCTGCTGAAAATAGTAATCCCCTACCGGATCGCGGCTGTTGGTAATGGCAAACGGCTGACTTCCCACCGCAACGCGCAGCGAGAAGGCGATCTTGTCGAAGAGCAGCCGCTTGAGATTCTCGTCGGCGGGCAAGCGGCGATAGAGGTTGAGAAACCACTGCAACGGTGAGATCCGCCGACTGCCGATATCGGCATCACGGATTTCCTCAGTTGTGAGGTACGGGTCGTCGACGGCGTCGTTCTCGTTCCAGGTCACAAGCACCGGCAGCATATCGAGAATTGGATCGCCTTTCAGTTTCTTCAGTTCGGCGCGGTCGAAGTCGGCAGCAGTCGGAAATTTCTGCAGGATCCACTTTGTCATCTGGTACCCAAAATCGTGAGTGAAGCTCGTGCCGACGATGCCGGAACGCTCCAACCGAAGGCGAGCGTTCTTGCCGAGAGGTCGGTTCAGTTGTCGCAGATGCCGGCTAAAGCGGTCCAGCTCACCGTCGACAAGCTGCAAAAGTTCCGGGCTGTCGCAGTAGGCGCGCAGGTAACAGAGTGAATCGTGATAGCTTATCAGGTCGGCAACTAAGCGGAATCTGGCGGAAGCCAAACTTTGAATCAGTTTTACCTTTTCCCGAGCGGGCGCTGGGCCGAATTCGGCTTTGATCGCCGCCAGTCGGCGGATCGAGAGAGTGGACATCTACGGTAATGTGTCGCGCTTGATGGAAGTCGGCAATCAGCAATTTGCCTGCCAAATCCCACGGCGACATGCGGTTTATATCGACCCGAAATAGCCGGGTCTTTGTGAAAATTTGCACAAAATCCTGGATTCCGACCGCAATTTATCTTGGTTGGCTGGATCGTAATGACTATATTCACTTCTTGGAAAAACCCGAAACGGGAGATGCTTTTGTGATTAAACGTGAAGAAGCCTTACAATACCACTCCATGGGACGGCGCGGGAAGGTCGAGGTAGTACCGACCAAGCCGTGCGTCACCCAGCGTGACTTGTCCATGGCTTACACCCCGGGCGTGGCGCAACCCTGCCTGGAAATCGAGAAGAATCCGGCCGATGCCTACATGTACACCGCCAAAGGCAATTTGGTGGCGGTGATCTCGAACGGCACCGCGGTACTCGGCCTTGGCAATATCGGGGCGTTGGCCGGCAAGCCGGTCATGGAAGGCAAGGGCGTGTTATTCAAACGCTTTGCCGACATCGATGTATTCGACATTGAGCTGAATACCGAAAACCCGGAAGAGATCATCCGCACCTGCCAGATCCTGGAGCCCACTTTCGGCGGGATCAATCTCGAGGATATCAAGGCACCGGAATGCTTCCACATCGAAGAAGAATGCAAGAAACTCTTGAATATCCCGGTTTTCCATGATGACCAGCACGGTACCGCGATCATCTCGGGCGCGGCACTGCTGAACGCTCTGGAATTGGCCGGCAAGGATATCGGCAAGGTACGCGTCGTCTTCTCCGGCGCCGGCGCCGCCGGTATCGCTTGCGCCAGACTCTACCTCTCGCTCGGCGTCAAGATCGAAAATATCATGATGGCCGACAGCAAGGGCGTGATGTACGAAGGCCGCGGCGACAACTGGAACAAGTACAAAGCCCAGTTCGTCAAGAAGACCGACTGCCATACCCTGGCGGACGCACTGGTCGATGCCGACGTGTTCGTCGGCGTTTCGGCCAAGGACCTGGTCACCAAGGACATGGTCCGGACGATGGCCAAAGATCCGATCATCTTCGCGATGGCCAATCCCGATCCGGAAATCACCTATCCCGATGCCGTTTCAGTACGCAAAGACGTGATCATGGCAACCGGCCGCTCCGATTATCCCAATCAGGTCAACAACGTGCTTGGATTCCCGTTCATCTTCCGCGGGGCTCTCGATGTCCGTGCCAGCGCGATCAACGAGCAGATGAAGATCGCGGCAGTCAAGGCGCTGTCGACTCTGGCCAAAGAAGACGTACCGGATGCCGTGGCGCGCGCTTACGGCGTGTCGAGCTTCAAGTTCAGCCGCGAGTACATCATCCCCAAGCCGTTCGACCCGCGCGTGTTGTTGTGGGAGGCCTCGGCGGTCGCCAAAGCCGCGATGGATTCCGGCGTGGCCCGCGTTGAAGTCGACATTGACGAATACAAGAGCCAGCTCGAGCATCGGCTCGGCCTGGGTCGCGAAATCCGCTCGACCCTCATCGACCGCGCCAAGACTGCGCCGAAGCGGATCGTGTTCAGCGAAGGCACCTCGCCGAAGGTGCTGCGCGCTGCCATGATCGTCAATCACGAAGGATTTGCGCGCCCGATCGTCCTGGGCAAGGAAAGCGACATCCGCCAACTGGCGGCCGAAAACGAAATCGATTTGGCCGGCCTGGAAATCATCCACCCGCACTCCTCGCCGAACTTTGAGAAATACGTCAAAGAGATGTTCCGGCTGCGGCACCGCAAGGGCGTGACGCTCTATGACGCCCGGATGCTCATGCGCAACCCGAATTACTTTGGCGCGATGATGGTCCACATGGGCGATGCTGATGCGTATCTGGCCGGCGTAGCTCAGCACTACCCGGAGACAATTCGGCCGGCGCTGGAAATCATCGGCAAGCGGGAGGATCTGACCATCGTCAGCGGCATGTTCGTCCTGATCATCAAGAACAAACTCTACTTCTTCGGCGATACGACCGTCAATATCGACCCGACACCGGAACAACTGGTTGAGATTACGATGATGTGCGCCGAGGCCGCGCGCCGCTTCGGCATCGAACCGCGCTGTGCTCTGCTGTCGTTCTCGAACTTCGGCTCGGTGAAACATCCGCTGGTTTCGAAAGTCCAGAAAGCGGTCGAAATCCTGCATCGCGAACACCCGGATCTGGTGGTCGACGGCGATATGCAGGCCGACACCGCAACCGACGTTGAGATCCTGCGTCTGCACTTCCCGTTCAGCCGGCTGCAGGATCAGGCCAATGTCCTGATCTTCCCGGAACTGGCCGCAGGCAATATCGCGTACAAGCTGATGGTTAAGCTCGGCGGCGCCGAGCCCATCGGCCCGATTTTGATGGGAACGAAGAAGCCGGTGCATGTGCTGCATCGCTCCAACGACGTCGACCAGATCGTCGTGATGGCGGCATTGGCCACAGTCGAGGCAGGGCGGATGACGGTCGAACTGCCGGCCGCCAATGCTACCGCTTCCGTCAAGTAGGCGCTTGGCCCCGGCCTGAACCCGTTTTTCGCTTTCAATATAGGGGCACAGTGCGCTGTGCCCCTATTCTTGTGTTTGACTATGCATGATTTCGTATCGCGACTGCGGCAAAATCTCGATGAGCGCATCAAGGAACTGGATACGCTCCACCGCACGGCGCGGCTGCTGCAGGACGACATCGGTCCGATCCCCGAGTTGCTCGCCGAACTGGTGAACCTCCTGCCGTCGGCATGGCAGTATCCCGAAATCACCTCGGCACGCATTACCTTTGGCGACATCGACGTCCGCACTGCCGATTTCCAAACCGGTCCGTGGATGCAGCAGGCGCAGTTCGTGACGCGCAACGGCATCCGTGGCCTGATCGAAGTCTATTATCGCGATGCCCGCCCCACCGCCGCCGAAGGGCCGTTTCTGGCGGAGGAACGCGAGTTGATCGGCTCGCTGGCCGAGATGCTGCGGATGTACCTGCAGCACCGACAGGCGCGCGAGGAAATCCGCCGCGCCCATGACGAACTCGAACGGTTGGTGCAGGAGCGTACGGCCGAGTTGCGCGCCACCAACGTCGCGCTGAAAAATCAAATCGAGGAATTTCGCAAGGCCCAGGAGAAGATTGACGCTTACCAGCGCCAACTGCGCAAACTCGCCTCCGATCTGTCGCTGACCGAAGCCCGCGAGCGACGTGCGATTGCTTCCGACCTCCATGATCACATCGGCCAGACTCTCGCCATCATCAAGATGAAGATCGCCGGACTGCGCCAGTACAGCGACACCGGTCAGCGCGATGCCCGCGCCGCCGAAATCCTCGACCTGCTCGACCTGACGATTCAATACACGCGTTCACTGACTTTCGCCATCAGCCCGCCGGTGTTGTATGAATTGGGGCTGGAGGCGTCGCTGGAGTGGTTGGGCGAGCAGTTCACCAACCAGCACAATCTGCCAGTGGTCGTCCACGCCGACAGCTACGACAAACGCCTGAACGATGAAATAGAAATTGTTATCTTCAAGGCCGTGCAGGAACTCCTGACCAATGCCCTCAAGCACGCCGAAGCCACCGGCGTCGAGATCAACGTCGTACGCAGCAACGGCAAGCTGCAGGTCTTCGTGATCGACGACGGTCGCGGATTCGACACCGAGCGTCTGGCGCGCGCCGATGCACCGGGCGGATTCGGACTGTTCAGCATCCGCGAACGGCTGATGCACCTCGGCGGCGCACTGGAAATCAACTCGTCCCGCGACGGCACAGCGGTCTGTTTGACGGTACCAACGCTATGAAACCGCAGGCGATGCAAACCCGGATCGTCCTCGCTGATGACCACAAACTCGTCCGCGACGGCTTGCGGTCGATGCTGGAGGCACAGGCAAACCTGACGGTCATCGGTGAGGCCGGCGACGGACAGAGCGCGGTCAAACTGGCCAAGGAACTGCAGCCGCATATTATCCTGATGGACATCTCCATGCCTGATCTCAATGGCATCGAAGCCGCCCGCCGGATCGCGACCGAATCTCCGCAGGTGCAAGTGATTATTCTGTCGATGCATACTGACCGCCGCTATATCATTGAAGCGCTCAAAGCCGGGGCGCGCGGCTACCTGCTCAAGGACTCCGCCCTGGAGGAAGTCGTCAACGCTATCAGTGAGTGCCGCGCCGGTAAGGTGTACCTCAGCACCAAGATCTCCGACTTCGTGATCAAAGACTATATCAACCTCGCCAAGACCGGTGAGTCTTCCGCATTCACCATCCTCAGTGCCCGCGAGCGCGAGGTCCTGCAAATGCTGGCGGAGGGCAAGACGACCAAAGAGATTGCCGGCCAGTTGGTGGTCTCGGTCAAGACCATCGAGACCTACCGCAAGCAGATCATGGACAAGCTTGATTTGCACTCAATCGCGGAGTTGACGAAATATGCCATCCGCGAGGGTCTGACCCAGCTTAACTAAGGACGACTCCCCCGCTTTTGCTCCTCAAGAATCGCTGTTGGAGCGCCAAAAGTTCCGATATAATAGTTGTATGTCAGGCCATCGTCTGGTCTTGGTCACGGGGGCCGCCGGTTTCATCGGCAGCCACCTGGTCGAAGCTCTGTGTGTGCGCGGCGATCGCGTGCGCGCCTTCATTCGCTATACCTCTCGTAACGATCGCGGTTGGCTGGAGGTGCTGCCCCAGTCTCTGAAGGCCCAGGTGGAGATCATCGCCGGCGACCTTAAAGACGCCGACGCCGTCCGGGGCGCCGTCCGGGGCTGCGATACGGTGTTTCATCTTGGAGCGCTGATCGGGATTCCCTATTCGTACATCCATCCGCGCCACTACGTCGAAACCAATATCGGCGGTACAACCAACGTGCTGACCGCCTCGCACGACTACCAGGTGCGGCGGGTGGTGACGGTATCAACGTCGGAGGTCTACGGCACGGCGCAGTATGTACCGATCGATGAGCGACATCCTCGCGTTGGGCAGTCGCCCTATTCGGCTTCAAAGATTGCCGCCGATGCGCTCGCCGAGTCGTTTCACCGCAGTTTTGGTCTGCCGGTGACGATTATCCGCCCGTTCAACACCTACGGCCCCAGACAGTCGTTGCGGGCCATTATACCGACGATCATCGCGCAACTGCGAACCGGGTCGGAAGTTTCGCTCGGGGCGACAGCGCCGATACGCGACTTCACTTACGTGACCGACACCGTTGCGGGGCTGATCCGCGGGTCGGAGGTCGACGCCGCCATCGGACGAACGATCAATCTTGGCTCCGGCAGCGAAATCGCAATCGGGGAATTGGCGGAGCGAATCGCCAAATTGATGCAAAAACCGTTGCGGCTCAAGTCAGAACCGGCGCGGCTGCGGCCGGCGGAATCGGAAGTCGAACGCTTGCTCGCCAACAATGCGCTGGCGCGACAGGTATTATCGTGGGAGCCGATCGTCGGTCTCGACGACGGCCTCGCCCGCACCATCGCGTGGTTCAAGGAAAATCCGGCTGCACGACGAGAGCACGAGTATACTGTGTAGTGCGTCGGCGCACCGAGTCGCTGTTTACAACTTCGAAAGCTGTCACGACGATAGAGAGAGAGGATAGAATATCATGCGATACCTGGTTACCGGCGGCGCCGGCTTCATCGGTTCCAACCTCGTCAAGGGGCTGCTTCAACGCGGCGAACACGTCCGCGTCCTTGACAATTTCTCCACCGGCCGCCGGCAAAACTTGGCCGGGATCGAGGCGCAAATCGAACTGGTTGAGGGCGATATCTGCGATTTCTGGACGGCGCTGGACGCCTGTCGCGACATCGACTTCGTCCTGCACCAGGCGGCGCTGCCGTCGGTGAATCGCTCGGTGGAAAATCCCCTCACGGCCAATCACGCCAATATCAACGGCACGCTGACGATGCTCGAGTGCGCGCGCCGTAATAACGTCAAGAAATTCTTCTTCGCATCGTCCTCGTCAGTGTACGGCGATACGCCGACCTTGCCCAAGCGCGAGGATATGCTGCCCTCACCTTTGTCGCCATATGCCGTTAACAAGATTACGGGTGAGTACTACTGCCGCATCTATTCGACACTGTACCACATGCCCTGCGTCGCCTTCCGCTATTTCAACGTTTTCGGCCCGAATCAGGACCCGCAAAGTCACTACGCGGCGGTGATTCCCAAGTTCATCACGGCACTGCTCAACGACGAGCAGCCGACGATTTTCGGCGACGGCTACCAGTCGCGGGACTTCACCTACGTCGACAACGTCGTCAGCGCGATCACCACCGTCTGCAACCTGGATAAGGTCACTCCCGGCGAGTACAATCTCGCCTGCGGCGATCAAATTACGCTGCGCGACCTGGTCAAGTATCTCAATGAAATCATCGGCAAGAAGATCGAACCGCGCTTTGACGAGCCGCGCCCCGGCGACATCAAGCATTCGTTCGCCGATGTATCACTCGTGCAGAAGACGTTCGGGATCAAGCCGGTGATCGGCTTCCGCGAGGGTCTCGAAAAAGCTGTCGCGTTTTACCGTCGGGAAGCTTTAGTTCAGAGTCGTGTCTAATCCCTCGGCCTCCCATATCGGCAATAAACCTACGCCGGCTTGGTGGCAGATCGGACTGATCGTCCTGGTCATCGTCTTGATGTATCTGCCGGTGCTGTCGAATCTCGCTCGCGACTGGTATACCGATGACAACTACTCACACGGCTTTCTGATCCTGCCGATCAGCCTCTGGCTGGTCTGGCGCAAGCGCGAGACGCTCCGGCTGATTCCGCTGGACAGCAACAAGTGGGGATTGGCTGTGATCGTCGGTGCCCTGTTGATGTACCTACTCGGCACCGCCGGTATGGAGTACTTCACTGTGCGCGTCTCCTTCGTGCTGCTGCTCTTCGGGATCACGCTTTATTTGGCGGGTGCAAAATTCGTGCGCGAAATCTGGTTCGCGTTCTTCTTCCTGCTCTTCATGATCCCGGTTCCGTACGTGATCTACTACAGCGCTACGTTTCCACTGCAGTTGATCGGCTCCAAAGTCGCCGCCGTCGTGCTGGGAGTGATCGGCATCCCGCATTTGCGTCAGGGCAATGTCATTCATCTACCCGACAACTATTCGCTCGAAGTCGCCGAGGCTTGCTCGGGCCTGCGTTCGCTGGTGACCTTGCTTGCGCTCGGGGCCCTGCTGGCCTATCTGACGCAGAACAAGCTCTGGAAAGCGCTGCTGCTATTCGCCGCCACGGTGCCGATTGCGATTGCCGCCAATATCTTCCGTATCTGTGTCACGGCCATCGGCGCGTACGGCATTTCGCGCGAGGTTGCCGAGGGCACGATCCATGAATTGTCGGGCACGATCGTCTTTATGTTCTCGCTGATCTGCCTGCTGATCCTCAGCAGTCTGCTGCGCATGGGTGAGTCGAAGGACGCACCACCTGGAGGCGGATCATGAAGAAGTTCTGGATCATCCTGGTGTTGTTGATTCCGTTCGGGGCGATGGCGACCGTCCTGCGCTACTTGGTCGTGGAACCGGAACGTCCGTCGCAATTGGCTGCAATTCCGCTGCAGATCGGTGAATGGGAGGGCGCCGACTTTCCGATCAGCGAAGCCACGGCTGCGGTCCTGCAGGCGACCGAGATCCTGCTGCGCAGTTACGCCGATTCCTCCGGGATTTCCGTCGGCGTCTACCTCGGATACTTCCGCGATCAGAAGTACGGATCGCAGATCCACTCGCCGCGCCATTGTTTACCCGGCGGCGGTTGGGTACTGACCGAGATTCAGCGCGTGCCGTTCCGTTTCGGCGAAAAGCAGGTCGAAGTAAATCGCATGACCATTACCCGCCGCGCGCGCACCGACCAGATGTTCTACTGGTTTCACACCCGCTCCGGCGATCTGACCAGCGAGTATGCCTTGAAGTTCGATCTGGTCCGCAATTCGCTGTTGTTATCCCCGACCGATGCCGTTATTATCCGACTAACGGTCGGCCAGCAGGGCCGCACGCCCGAGGAGTGCCAGCACATCTCGGAACGCTTTATGGACGCGTTCCTGCCCGCCTTGCGGCAGTCCCTGCCCTTCGAGTCGCTCTAGCCGACCGCCGCGTGCCGCTTGCCGGCGCAGCCATCAAAGTGACACAGACGTTAGTGAGGAGCCGTATCTGCGCGCTGTCGTTGTCTTGCTTCGCCCCGAACAATGGGTCAAGAATCTCATCATATTTGGCGCTCTGATTTTCGCGCGCGAATTCACCCAGATTGACAAGATTCTCGCGACGCTGTTGGCCTTCGGCGTCTTCTGTGTGCTCTCCTCCGCGGTGTACGTGATCAACGATATTCACGATCGCGAATCGGACCGCATGCACCCACTCAAGAAGAACCGCCCAATCGCCTCCGGCGCGCTCAGAGTGGGCAACGCCCGGGCTCTGGCAATCACCCTGATTCTGCTGGGGTTGCTGGCCACGATGTTCCTGCCGCGTCCGGTGACTTACATCGCCTGCCTCTTTGTAGCTTTCAATATTCTCTACACGGCCTTGCTCAAGCATATCGTCATTATTGACGTCATGGCGATCGCCGCGTCGTTCGTGATCCGCGCCGCTGCCGGCTCGTATGCAATCGAAGTCCCAACGTCCCCTTGGCTGATTGCGTGCACATTCTTGCTGGCGCTGTTTATTGGTTTCGGCAAGCGTCGCCACGAACTGGTGACACTCAAAGACGATGCCGTCAGCCACCGGGTTACACTGAAGAAATACTCTCCCTATTTTCTCGACCAGCTAATCAGCGTCGTCACCGCCTCGACCGTGGTTGCCTATACGTTCTATACGCTTTCCCCGGAAATTCAGGAGAAATTGGGTGTAGAACACCTGGAGTTGACGATCCCGTTCGTGCTTTACGGAATCTTCCGTTACCTCTACCTGATTCATCAGGAGGAGCGCGGCGGGTCGCCAGCCAGCGTCCTGCTATCGGACATTCCGATTCTAGTCAATGTCGTGTTGTGGTTTTTGTCGGTGATGGCGATATTCATGTTTTCGGCGGGCAACCATTAGCCGTCCGGCCAGTCGAATTGTTGGAGGTCTTATGAGTCTGAGTCCTAAAAACTGTACTACGATAGTCCTTGTTTTGGGTTTGGTTCTGTCCGGCTGTTCAGGAGGTTCTACTCCGCAGAATCCCCCGGATGCCCTGCGCTCGCTGCTTCCGGGAAAAACCGCACTTTCCGGTCTTGAACTCAGGGACACCCTAAGAATCTATGAACGCAATACCGTCTGGGACCATCTCAGTTCGATTGCCGAGGTCTACCTGAACAACGGACTCGATAAACTGGCCAGCGGCATGTATGCATCCGGCGACAACCAATTGCGAATCGATCTCATGACTTTCCGGTCGCCGCTGGATGCCTTCACCATGTTCACGTATCATCGCGTGCCGCCGACTCGGCCTATCGAAGCCGGCCAGGTCGGTTATCTTCTGGCCGATACGCTTGGCTTCATCAAGGGGAGTTACGTCGGCCGCTTGGTTCGCAGTGGCTCGGTGAGCGACGAAACGGTGATCGAAGCAGCGCGGATGATAGCGGATAAGATCAGCGATACCACATCGCTGCCAGCGGAATTTGCGCAATTCCCTGCCGAAGATCGCCTCCCCTTTACCGAAACTCATTGGATTCGCGATCAGGAGCAGCGGGAGGAGCCGTTTGATTTCTTTGGTGCGCAATATGTTATTGCGGGTGACACCATGACTCTGCATCTTCGCTTTAACTCGGTCGTTGGCCTTCCGACCGCGACCGAAGCTTTCATCGGTGATCAGGGCAAAGTTGAAGAGTGGCTGATGTTGCCGGGTATGCAAGGGCTCTTCGGCAATCATCCCGGTTGGGGAAATATCTACTGCACGGCGGACGCGGGAACCTTGGTGGTCGTCACCGGTTATTCCGACCGCAAGTCGGCGCAGACGCTGGCCGACCGATTCATTGCCGGCGCCAGATCCAACTGATCGGCGGTCGCCGGTTCAAGTTCTTTCTACTTCTCGGTTCTATTACCCATCGGGCTTGCAGATTCGATCTCTGGCCAGGCGTGTGGAAATCAGGTCTTCGTCGCGCAGTTGGTGCAAAGTGTTTGCATATTCTGTGGATTTGGTTAAATTGCTCGTGACCCTACTGGCCGAGTGGGAGATTTTACTACTTTGATTCGTGCTCTGCTCTTGATAGCATCGGCGGTAGTGTTGCTATTTCCGCCCACGTTCGGCCGCGTCCTGAATGTCCCCGGCTCATATGCGACTATTCAAGATGCCATTAGCGCAGCGATTAATGGTGACACGGTTCTCGTCGCCCCGGGTACTTACCGTGAAAACATCAGTTTTCGTGGCAAGAACATCACGGTCGCTTCGCAGTATCTGCTCAATCCGGATCCCTCAATTATCCAGCAGACGGTTATCGACGGTTCCTCCCCTGCCAATGCCGACACCGGCTCGGTGGTGCGATTTGTAACACGTGTTGATTCGACCGCAACCCTGTGTGGCTTCACGTTGATCAACGGCATCGGCACGTTGGTGCCGGGATCGTTTGCCGGCGGAGGGATCATTGTGCTGAACGCCTCGGCGCCGCAGATCCGTTACAACATCATCCGTGGCAATAACGCCATTCAGGGCGCTGGAATCGCCGTGCGCAATTCCGCGCCGCTGATCGAGCACAACGCCATCGTCGACAATACGGCTGGCGACGGCGGCGGCATCTACCTCGACGGCGCCGCGGTTACGATTAATCACAACGTCATCGTCAATAACGACGCCGAGTTTAACGGCGGCGCCATGTACATCAAGAACTCGCTCGTGAACTTCCTCAATAACATTGTGGCGGGCAATGCGGCTCCCGACTGCGGCGGTCTCCATTGCAGCGGCGGAATTTGGACGATTGAGAATAACGACTTCTATCTGAATCAGGCGGCCAACTTCGTCAACTGCGGTGGTCCCGAACTGGGCGATTTTGCCGGCGCAAAGAATTTCAATTTGGATTCCGCCGATATCTATGACAACATTGCCAAGGATCCGCAGTTCGTTAACGCGACGGGCTTTGACTACCGCCTGCTCTGCACGTCGCGACTGATTGATGCCGGTGCCGCCGCACCGGGTACCTATCCGCAAGGCGGCGCGCGCGAGGATGTCGGCGTGTTTGAATATCCTTACCGCGTCGGCGACCTCAACGATGACAACAAGATCAACCTTGCCGACGCTACCCGCTTGATCAATACGATTTTTCTCGGTACACCGGTCGGCTGTCCGACGTTTAAGGGCGACTGCGACTGCAACCGCCGCATCAATATCACTGATATCGTCGCCTTGATCAATTACTGGGCTGGCTTCGCCGAAACCGCCTGCCTCTACACCCCGATTGCGCCGTAGTCGCGCGTTGGCCTTGACATTCACGCTCCGATTCCAAACATTACCCACATGCAAATCAATCTGCGCGACGCCAAAACCGGGGACGCCATCTTCGGATTCTATGCACTCGCCAAGTGCGAATTGATCCCGTTTACCGGGGGCGTGCGCCTGCAGCTGGAATTCGCGGATGCTTCCGGCAAGCTGGCCGGCATCATGTGGGGCGATGAAGCCGAGGCCACCTATCCGCAAATTCGCGATGCCGCCGTTGTCAAGGTCAAGGGGTTGGTGAGTTCCTACAAGGGGCAACAACAGCTCAGCGTCGAGAAGATTCGCGCAGCCAAGCCGGAGGAGTACGATGTCACTGAACTGCTTCCGGCCAGCGACTACTCGCCGGAGGAACTTGAGGCCGGTGTCGAAGCTGTCATCGAGCTGGTCGACGACGAAGCATTGCGCCAGGTTCTGGTTGAAATCCTGTACGACGAACAAGTTAAGCCACGCTACTTTGCCTCACCGGCGGGAACGCGCTGGCATCACGGCTATCTGCGCGGCTTGGCCGAGCACTCGCTTTCGATGGCGCGCGCTGCGGTCAAGCTCTGTGATCACTACGATTACCTCGACCGCTCGCTGCTGATCGCCGGGGCGCTGCTGCATGATGTCGGCAAAATCAGCGAACTCGAGTTTGAATCAACCTTTGAGTACTCCACCGACGGTCGGCTCTTCGGCCACATGGTGATCGGCTATGAGATGGTCCGCGCGACGATTGTCCGCCTCGGACTGCAAGACGATGTAAACGTTAAGAAGCTGCTGCACATGATTCTCTCGCACCAGGGCAAGAAAGAATATTCCGCGCCGGTCGAGCCGGCGTTTGAAGAAGCCTTCGTGCTCTACTTCATTGACGAAATGGATTCCAAGCTCAACGCTATCGGTCGCATCCGGCACAAGCCCGAGAATGCCGGCCAGGCCTTCTCCGACTGGGTGCCGCTGTTGGGGACGATGTTGTATCTGGAGCGCAAGCCGGTGAGTGACGAGGGCAACGAGAACTCCTCGAACTCCTGAAGGCTGCGACCGGCTGCAGCCGCGCGCACAGCTACCGAATTACTTCTATTGGAACTTCCCCCCATTGCCGATGTTATCATTGTCGATGAAACTGTTCCATGATTTTCGCCCCGATACCCGGCTGTGGATCTACGCGTTCCCGCGCCGGCTTGACCCCGCTGAGGTGCAGATCGTCCGCGATTCGCTGGCTGAGTTTGTTGACGACTGGAAATCGCACCAGGACGACGTCCGCGGCGCCTTCGGAATCGTCCACGACCAGTTCGTCTTCCTTGCCGGTGAAGCGGCGGACGGCGTTTCCGGTTGCTCGATCGATTCGTCCGTCCGCGTGTTCAAAGCCCTCAAGACGCAATACCAGCTTGACGCCCTCAACCGCAGCCTGGTCTACTTCCGCGACGGTGATTACATCAAGTGTGTTTCACGCCCCGACTTTCAGCGGCTGGTTGACGAAGGCAAGATCAAGAAGGATACGGTGGTCTTCAACAACGCCATCACCAAAGTTGGCGAACTGCAAACCGGCTTCTGGGAAATCCCCTTCGCACAAAGCTGGCACGCCGTCGCGTTCGTGCACTGACCGTGCTCCCCTTCCGTCTGAGACTCTCCCGGCGCAACCCGACCGTCACGCGGCGGTGATTACTCCTTCACCTCCGCCAAAAGCTTATCGATAATCTGCAGCGTGTCGACGCCGTCAGCCTCGGCGTTAAACGAGGTTACGATACGATGCCGCAGCACCGGCTTGGCGACTAACTGTACATCCTCAATCGAAGGCGTGTACCGGCCGTTCAAGATCGCATTGGTCTTGGCGCCGAGGATCAAATACTGCGACGCCCGCGGACCGGCGCCCCAGGTCACCCAGTTGCTGATATACTCACGCACCTCGCCCCCGCTCCGGCGCGTGGCGCGTACCAGCTTGATGGCGTAATCGATAACGTGATCCGAAACCGGCACTTTGCGCACCAGGTGCTGCAGACTTGAAATCTCCGACCCACTCATCACCTTGCTGACCTGATGGCCCATCACAGCAGTGGTCGACTTGACGATCGCGTGCTCTTCCTGATATGACGGATAGTCGACATGGATATTGAACATGAAGCGATCAAGCTGGGCTTCCGGCAGCGGATAGGTGCCCTCTTGCTCGATTGGATTCTGGGTCGCCAATACGAAGAACGGTTCATCCAGTTTGAAGGTCTGTCCCGAGGCGGTCACTTCATGTTCCTGCATCGCCTGCAACAGAGCGGCCTGCGTTTTCGGGGGCGTGCGGTTGATCTCATCCGCTAGTACGATATTGGCGAACACCGGCCCCTTGACGAACTTGAATTCGCGCTGGCCGGTCGATTTGTTCTCTTCCAGAATTTCCGTGCCGGTGATATCGGAGGGCATCAGATCCGGGGTAAACTGGATTCGCGAGAATTTCAGATCAAGTACGCGTGCCAGCGTTGAAATCAACAGCGTCTTCGCCAGCCCCGGCACGCCGACAAGAAGACAATGCCCGTTGGACAGCAGCGCAATCATCAACTCATCGATGACGCGCTCCTGGCCGATGATGACCTTGCCGACTTCAGCTTTGATTTTGGCCCGCGCTTCTTTCAGCCGACTGACCGCCTGCAGGTCGGCCGATTCTTTGATCTGATCCGTCATTCACGTCCTCCGAAACGATCTGCTGCCACGGCCCCGCATCGCTTGAAATTCCTCCGCGCTCGGGCGGAATCCGACTCGGCGCCGATGCAGCACAAGCGACAAACGCTTATACCGATAAACGCCGCAACCGCCCCAATTGTTTTGCGTTACTGAGGATAATTCGCGGCTTGCTGATTGTCAATTGCCCGCGTCAGGCTGATGCCGTCGCGCGCAAATTCCAGCGTGTAGAGCAGATTGCCCTGCGCCTCGACCGGCTTGGACAGCAGTAATCGGACAGTGCCCGGAAAGGCTCCGCCCATGGAGGCCGCCAGCGTCAGGAATCCGGAAGGGCCGCCGTTGAGTTCGTGGTTGGGTATCCGCGTCAGGCTGGCCACGGTGTCGTCTGGGCCGTTAACGTAATAGATGCCGTTGATGCGATAGCAGTCCTTCAGTCCGAGAACCTGACACACCTTCTTCCACTGAATCACCTCGACGCCCAGCGCCAGCGAATCGGAAGTGAAGGGAACGCGTTGAATATTAAGCTGATTATTCTGATCAGTTGTCTGGAGGATCAGGCGCGGTTGGCGGTACTCTTCGTAGAGGAAACTCACCGTCGCCTTGGGGACATTGTTTTCGAACGGGATGTAACGCCCAACCTGGTTATAGAACCAATAACTGCCTTGAGCCAGCACGATCAGAATCACACCGGCGACCGACAATACCCAGGTCTTGTAAGAGCGCTTCGATCGAAAATAGACCGACGTAGTCATGTTGTCTTTGAGACGACGTGCGATCGTCACAAAGACGATCAGGAGACAGCCGAGCCCACTGAAGAAGAGCACGGTGCTGGCGATCAAAAAGAACGTACCCACGGCCAAATTCCCCGTTAATTACTAAGCAAACTTAGATCAAGCTCTTGTGGATAACGCTTAATCGGTACTGTTAACTGCACCTTGTATTGTGTTGTGAATCAACCGACTACGGAAGAATCCACAATGCTCTGTTAGTTATCCACAAATTCCGGCCGTGGTGAGGATTCACTACGGCAGCGGCTTCTTTTCCAATATTTTATTATCGGGTTTTTGGTCGAGTTCTTTTAGTCCTTTCATTTGACAAGACCCTTGAAAAATTGCACCTTGTTCGATCACGATGCTCTTAGTCACTAAGTCCCCGATTACCTTGGCCTTAGCTTGCATTTCGGTCTTGTCCGAGGAGTGAATATTCCCGATTACAGTGCCGGAGACAACGACGATTTTGGCATCGATATCCGCCTCAACTTCGCCGGTATTCCCGATCGTGACGGTTTCGTCCGAGATGATTTTCCCCTTGATTTTGCCGTCGACGCGCAAGGCGCCCTTGATTTCGAGTGTGCCCGTGAATGTGCTGTCCTTGCCGATAATGGTGCTCAGATTCTCTGGCATCGATTCCTCTCCTATTAGGTTAATGAGTGGTTTTCCCATAATACTTTTCCGGGTCAACGGGTTTGCCGTCAATGCGCACCTCGTAATGGACATGCGGCGCCGTGCTGACGCCGGTATTGCCGGAGAGTGCCAGCGTTTGTCCGAAACTCACCGGTGCGCCGGTTGCGACCAGCAGCGTGTCATTGTGTCCATACATAGTTTCGACATTGTTCGCGTGTTTCAATACTACCATCCAGCCAAAGGTATCATCCCAGCCGGCGAACACGACTTCGCCATCGGCGGTCGCCGTCACGCGGGTGCCTCTTTTCACCGCGATATCGACGCCCAGGTGCCGCGTCTTGGGATTCTCATCCAGCGGCCGGAACGTACGCGAGAGATAGCCCCGCACCGGCAATCCGGTTGGGGCCGGCTGTAACGCCCCGGAAATGGGCGCTCCGGCATCTATGTTAAACTCGGTATCCGAAAGGACTGTGGCGGAATCGTCGACGGCGCTCATGCCGTACTGCGTCAAATCGACTCCAGCCAAGGTCGCCACCTGGTGAAGCATGTCACGGTACGCCTGCAAATTGCCTTCCAGCACAATAACTTTTGAGTTGAGCCGACGCAGTTCCTCATTCTCCTGCAGGAGAAAATCGCGTTCGTTCGCCTGCAGTGACAGCCGCGCGTAATTCAGCGTGCCGAAAATCGAGATCAGCACCAGCAACGCCAGCAGGCCGATCGCCAACTGGTACTTCCAGCGCGCTAGCTTGATCGAGACCGGCGGTTTGCCCGATTCGAAGATCAGCATCAAAGTAATGTGGTTATTGGCGGTCGACATTTATAATTCTACCCCCAGAAGTTCCAAAATCCGCGTCAAATCGGCATCGCCATAGAATTCGATTTGAATCTTCCCGCGTTTGAGGCCGCGCTCGATCTTTACTGCCGTGCCGAGTCTGCGCTTGAGCGCGGTTTCCGCCTGCGCGATCTCGACCGGCCGCGTCTTCAACTTCAAACTGCGACCGCGTTTCTTGCGCTTGGCGCCGTAGATAATCTCCTCGATAGCGCGCACGGTGAGATCCTCGGCAATGATCTTGCGCGCCAGCTCCAATTGCTCGCGTTCGGTTTCCAGCGCCAGGATGGCCCGTGCATGGCCCTCCTTGAGTTTGCCGGCGACGATCTGATCCTTGACTTCCTCGGGTAGATGCAGCAATCGCAGTGTATTGGCGACCGATGAGCGGTCTTTGCCGACCCGCGTCGACAGTTCTTCCTGCGTGAGATTGAAATCGCGAATCAAACGCTGATAGCCGTTCGCCAGCTCAAGTGGGTTCAAGTCGTCGCGCTGCAGGTTCTCGACGATAGAAATCTCCAGCATATCGCGATCGGTCAAATCCTCGACCAGGCGCGCCGGAACTTCCGGTAAACCCAATCGTTCGGCGGCGCGGAATCGCCGCTCGCCGGCGACGATCTGATATCTGCCGTCGATCTTGCGCACCAGAATTGGCTGCAGGACGCCCTTCTGACGGATCGAATCCGCCAGTTGCTGCAACTTCTCCTCCTCAAAATGCTTGCGCGGCTGATTCGGGTTAGTCAGCAGCTGATCGAGACTGATCATAAGCAACCGCTCGCCAATATCGACGCCTGGAGTCGGAATCGGCGCCGCTTCCGTCGGTACGGTTGGAATCAGTGCTGCCAAACCCTTTCCCAGCGCAGGTTTCTTCATATCCGTAGGACCTCCTCCGTCAGCGAGATGTAGTTTTCCGCGCCGGTTGAGCCGATGTCATACAGGATAATCGGCTTGCCGTAGGACGGCGCCTCGCCAAGGCGGACATTGCGGTTAATTATCGTATTGAAGACCTTGTCTCTAAAATGATTGCGAGTCTCGTCGACAACCTGTCGCGCGAGATTCAGTCGGTGGTCGAACATCGTAATCAAGATACCACCAATGGTTAGTTGAGGATTCAGACTTTGCTGTACAAGCTTAATCGTATCGATTAACTGACTAAGACCTTCCAGGGCATAATATTCCGCCTGGATCGGAATCAGTAGATGATCCGCGGCCACCATTGCATTCAATGTCAATAGTCCCAGTGATGGCGGGCAGTCGATCACGATATAGTCGTAATAGTCACGGATTGGGGCTATTTTGTCGCGCAGGAAGACCTCGCGATCGGTACGCTCGACCAATTCCAGTTCGGCCGCGACGAGATTGATGTTAGCTGGAATGATGTCGAGGTATTTGATATTCGTCTTCTGCACGACGGCTTCGATTGGCTGTGGTGGATCGGCGAAAAGGTCGTAGACCGACGACGTCAGTGCGCGCTTATCGATGCCCATGCCGGAAGTCGCGTTGCCCTGCGGGTCGAGGTCGATCAGAAGCGTCGATTTCTCGGCGATGGCGATGCAGGCAGAAAGATTGATGGCGGTAGTGGTTTTGCCGACCCCACCTTTCTGATTGACGATAGTAAATACCTTAGCCAGAAATCCCTCCTGCCGAGTCCGAATCCGTTCAGTGCGTAATTAATAGCTCTCGCTCGGTTGCGCAACAAAAACTTGAACCCTTAATCGGCGAGATGACAAGATTTATGGCTATTAGCTGCCGTCAATGACGAACGGCCGGACGGACCTGGCCTCGTGACGAAATAGCAGATGGATTGACCGGCAAGACGACTGTGATACTGATGGCGATCGATCAAACTGAAGTCCGCAGTCGGGAGTTGATCCGCTGAAGTCTCGTTCGACCCGCGTGGCAGGATGAGAATCGCGCCGAACTTCAAGTGCGGCGCGGCCAGACGGCAGATTTCGGAGACACTCCCGAATGCTTTGGCTGCTGCGTAGTCGCAAGGCGCGACAGCAGCCGTTTCGATGCGACCGCAGACGAAGCGACAGTTCGAAAGACCGAGTTGGGCAGCAGCCGTTCGCTGGAATTCGATTTTGCGCCGATTTGAATCAACGCTACAAAGAGTGATGTCGGGGCGGGCGATTTTCTGAATCAACCCGGGAATTCCGGCTCCGGAGCCGATATCGAGCAAGCTGGCGCCGGCATCGAATCTGACCAGGGTTGCGATCAACAGAGAATCGTAGATCAGATTGTTAAGCAGCGCCTGTGAATTCTGGCGAGAAATCAAGTTGATCTGGGGGTTGACCTGGAGAAGATAAGTAGCGAATGATTTGAGATTGTCGTAGGCGGCATGGGCGTATTCGGCGCTAGTCTCAGCCAGGAGCTCGCGGATTGACGGATCAAGATCAATCACAATGTTTCACGTGAAACACCGGTCTCACGGTAACGCTTTAAGTGAATCATCAGCACAGTGATATCAGAGTAGGTTATACCAGCCAAGCGAGAGGCTTGGCCGAGGTTCACGGGCCGAAATTTCGCCATAACCTGCATGGCTTCCTTTTTCAGGCCGCCGACCTTGGTCACGTCGAATCCGTTGGGAATTCGCTTTGACTCAAGCTCGCGGAAGCGGGCGATTTCGCGGTCCTGCTTCTCCAGGTAGCCCGCGTACTTAATCTCGATTTCGACATGTTCGGCCAGGTCTAACGGCATCGCCGCGCAGATGCCATCGAATTTTCCGAAATCGGCATAGGTGAGCTTCGGTCGACGCAGTAGTGTCGCCATATCCTGCTTGTCGCCGTTGGAGGATGGGTCCACCCAAGCCACGGGGATCAGAGTCCGGTTCAGCCGCTTTTTCTCATCTTCAACAGATTGCCGGCGTTGGAGGAAGCGATCGTAAACCTCATCATCGACCAGTCCAAACTTGCGGCCGTAACCGATTAGTCGGTCAGCAGCATTGTCCTCTCGGAGCGCCAATCGATACTCGGCACGGGAGGTGAACATGCGATACGGTTCGGTCGGCGTTCGAGTCACGAGATCATCGATCATAACTCCAATATACGCCTCCGAACGGTCAAGAATGAACGGTTGCTGATGCCGCAGCTTACGGGCAGCGTTGATCCCGGCTACGAGGCCCTGGGCTCCAGCTTCCTCATAGCCCGATGTTCCGTTGATCTGACCGCAGAAATACAAGTTACCGATGAGGCGCGTTTCGAGCGTCGACTTGATCTGGTGCGCTGGGAAGAAATCGTACTCGATCGCATAGCCGGGCCGCTTCATAACAACTTGCTCGAGACCGGGAATCGAATGCAGGATTTCCAATTGGACGTCAGCCGGCAGCGACGTCGACAGCCCGTTGATATAGATCTCGGTGGTATCGAGGCCTTCCGGTTCGATAAAGAGCTGGTGGCGCTCCTTGTCTCGGAAGCGGTTGATCTTGTCTTCGATCGACGGGCAGTAGCGCGGGCCGACCCCCTGAATATTGCCGGAAAACATGGCCGAGCGGTGAAGGTTGGCCTGGATGATCCGATGCGTCTCAGGCGATGTGTACGTAATGTGGCAGAGTGCGCGGTTAACGACCGCCTGCTCAGTGCGCATGGAAAACGGCTTGAAACAGTCGTCGCCCGGTTGGGGTTCAAGCCGGCTATAGTCGATAGTCTCGCCCTCGAGGCGCGGCGGGGTGCCGGTCTTGAGACGTCCCGTCTCAAAGCCGAGTTGCTGCAGCGACTCTGAGAGATAAAGCGATGGCGACTCGTTGACGCGACCGGCTGGTATCTTCTCCTCGCCGATGTGGATTAAGCCGTTAAGGAAGGTCCCAGAGGCGAGGATACATGCACTCGCGCGAATTTCGCGGCCGTCGGCAAGCACAACGTACTCAAAATCAGAATCTTGCGCCGAGATGCCAACAGCCATCCCGGCAACTGCGGTCAGATTTGGTGTATCAGCTATAACTCTCTGTGCAAATTCGCGATACAGCTTGCGGTCGCACTGTGCACGCGACGACCAGACTGCCGGGCCTTTGCTCTTATTGAGCGTGCGGAAGTGGATGCCGGTACTATCCGTGATATAGCCCATAACTCCGCCAAGGGCATCGATTTCCCGCACGAGTTGGCCTTTGCCGGTTCCGCCGATCGCCGGATTACACGACATCTCGCCGATCTTGGCAAGGTCGCCGGAGATGAGGACGGTCGCGAGATCCATGCGGGCAGCAGCGCAGGCGGCTTCGATGCCCGCATGGCCGCCGCCAATGACGATAAGGTCGAAATCAACCATAAGGCTGCAAAACATACGCGGCGCGGGCAGCAGTTGCAAGGCGGAATTCGCGGGTCGATCAGTGAATCATCGACCCATGATTGTTCTCGGTACGCAAACGCAAAGGACGGCCGCCAACTGGCTGCGCTACTTGCCGATGCAAAAACGGGAGAAAATTTCCGCGAGAAGGTCTTCGTTGGTGATCCGGCCAAGGATCTCCTCGAGCGCTTCGACAGCCTGTCGCAAGTCGAAGGCGAGCAGTTCGAAACTCTCGTCGTCCGCAAGCTTGGTGCGAACGGCACTGAGCGCGGCAAAGGCGTTGAGGACACAGCGTTGATGTCGCGAATTGGTCAGCAGGTTTGTGTCGGTGCCGAGCGGCTGCATGGTGTTGGCGATGTACCGGGAGATGCGCGCCAGCAATTCGTCGATACCAATCAGGTTCCGGGCCGAGACGAAACTGGGAAAGGCGGCCTGGAATTCCGCATCGAGGCTGGCAATCTGCGCCTCGGTTAGCAGGTCGATCTTGTTCAACACCAGCGCAACCTGCTTGTCGGCGTAGCCGTCCAGAGACTCGCGGATCGCGGCGATCGAGGTCTTGGCGGCATCGAACACCGCGACGACGATTTGAGCGCCGGCGATCTCACGGCGTGCGCGCTCGACGCCAATCGATTCGATCCGATCATCAGTTTCTCTCATGCCGGCCGTGTCGATGAAGCGCACAATGATACCGTCAAGTTCAATCTTTTCGGCGATGGTGTCGCGAGTGGTACCGGGAATCTCGGTAACGATGGCTCGTTCCTCGGCGAGAATGGCGTTGAAGAGCGACGATTTGCCGGCATTGGGAGGACCGATAATCGGCACCTGGACGCCGTCGCGCAGAATCTGTCCACGGGCGTAGCTGTCGGCGAGCCGCTGCAAACGGGCGACGGCGGCATCGATCTTGCCGAGCAACTGCGCTTTTTCTCGCGACGGGATATCTTCATCTGGGAAGTCGGTATAGGCCTCAAAGAGGGCAGCGATTTCCACCAGCTCATTGCGCAGATCGCCGATGAACTCCGAAAGCTTGCCGGAGAGCTGGTACATGGCGGCCTGCTGGAAAGCGGTGCCCTCGGCGGCGATCAGATCGGCGACGGCTTCCGCCTGGAGCAAATCGAGGCGGCCGTTCTGGAAGGCGCGCAGGGTAAACTCTCCCGGCGCGGCTTGGCGGCAACCGGCGGCGATCGCCATCTCGACGATCTGCTTGAGGATTTGCGGGTTGCCGTGGGCAGAGATTTCGACGACGTGTTCGCCGGTGTAACTGTGGGGCGCGCGGAAGACGCCGAGGAGGACTTCATCGGTGATCGGCCGGCGATGCGAACCGCTCAGATAGCAGTGATGCAGCGTGTGCGACTTGAGCTGCGTGAAGTCGAGCGGGTCGGCCACGAGCGCGGCGGCGACCGCGAAGGCGCTCGTACCGGAGATACGAATGACGCCGATGCCGCCGTAGCCGGGCGGCGTCGCGATCGCTGTGATCGTATCGCCGCTGGGGGGAAGCTTCATCGCACCTGAGGATTCAGCGGCGTCGAAGTCCGTTTGATGTAGATCTGCTCAAGGATCGACAGCACCGAGTAGACCGTCCAGTAGAGTACCAATCCCGTCGGCAGGCCGAACATAAAGAAGAAGAACATCGCCGGGAAGAGGTAGATCATGAATTTCTGTTTGGGATCGGTCATCGACATCTTCTGCTGGAAGAACATTGCGATCACCATGAGTACCGGCATGATATAGAGCTTATCGGGCTGCGACAGATCGGGCCAAATCGGAATGAAGTAGGCCTGCCGCAGTTCGATGGTCGAGCGAAAAACGGTGTACAGGCCGTAGAGCAGCGGCATCTGTGGCAACAGCAGCAGACAGCCGGAGAAGGGGTTGACGCCTTCCTCTTTGTACATCTTCATCATCGCCTGGTTCAGCTTCTGAGGATCGCTCTTGTACTTGGCCTTCAGCTCTTCCATCTTCGGCGCGAGGTTGCGCATGGCCTGCATCGATTTGAGTGATTTGCGCGTCAACGGATAGGTGATGAGCTTAAGCAGGATCGCAATGATGATGATCACGACGCCGTAGTTCGGGATCATGCGGCCGAGTTGATAGGTCAGCCAGTAGATCGCCATCGAAAATGGTTTGATGATCTTCCAGCCCCAATCGATGAAATCTTGCAGCCCGAGATTGTACTGCTTCAACAGATGATAGTCGAGCGGCCCGGCAAAAATCTTGAAAGATTGTTCGATCGTCACATTGGCACCGGAAGCCATGATGATTCCGGCGGAAATCGTCCGCTCCGTGTAATTTCCGCTCGGGCCGATGCGCTCTTTCTCGGTGCCTCGGAAGTAGGCGCCAACGCCTTCGAGATTCTGCGGAATCAGGGCATAAGCAAAGTACTTGGTGCGGGAACCGACCCAGGCAGTGGTGCCGGAAATATCGCCACCCTCGAGTTTGCCGCCGTCGAAACTGCTGAGTTCCCGCATCTCGCCGGCCAAATGCGCGCCACCTTTGAAGCTGCCAAAATCATCTTGCAGGTTTTCTTCGGAGGAGGGCAGGCCGGGAAGCCAGGCAAGGATGTATTCGCGATCAAGGCCAAATTGCGGCACGCCGTTAATCGTAAGCTTCAAGTCGAAGTCGTACCGGTCGGCGTAAAATGTGAATTCTTTGACGATCTCGCCTCGACCAGGCACGGTTGTGGTGAAGGTGAGAGTCTGACTCCCGCCTGCAGTCAGGTTTAGGTCTGAGCCCTCGACGCGGTAAACGAGGTTCCGGTCAGAGAAGCCGGAGACGTTCGACATCACAGCCGGTACCGGCTCTGAATCCGGCCCAAGCAGTTGTACCCGTCCAGAGTCGCCGTGGCGATAATCTTTGAGTTCCAGCACGATCAGCCCGGCACCGCGGTTAGTCAAAACAGCACGGTACTCCTGGGTTTCAACCGATATTTCATGGAGAGCGACAGAGTCTACCGCCACAGTGACAGAATCAACTGCCGAAACGACAGGTTGCGCGACAATCGGAAGCTTGACAGTATCCTGTTTGATGACAGCCGAATCTAGAGCTGATGATTGCTGCGGTTCGGTCACTGGAGTTGGAGTCGGGGTAAAAAAGAAACTCCATGCGACGAAGATTAGAAAGATCAAAGCGATTGCGATGACGCTGTTACGATCAAACATGAGTGATTATTCCACCGGATCATAGCCGCCCGGGTGAAGCGGGTGACAGCGGCCGATTCGTTTCAAGGTTAGTGATGTGCCTTTAAGGAAGCCGTATTTGTGATAGGCCTCAACGGAATATTGCGAGCAAGAGGGATAGAAGCGACAGACCTTGGGCAGAAAGGGTGAGACCGCGAGCTGGTAGCCGCGCACGAGCCAAGCCAGGAGCTTTCCCAGGAAACTATTCATTGCGGAGCAGCTCCACGATTGACTGTGCGATCTGCTGGGAAGTCGCTGCCTGGGCCGCGGGTTTGGCGGACAGGACGATGGCACATTCGGTTGGCCAGATTGACTTGTTAGTGCGAATAAACTCTCGCATCAGCCTGCGTATTCGGTTTCGTTGCGGGGCATTGCCGAGCCGTTTGGGCGTGCGCAAGCACCAGCGGGAAGATTGACCGGGAGTCGGCAGACAACGGAGTAGCAAGAAGGGATCTTCCTTCTTGCGTCCGGTGTGCAGAGTCTGGCGGATGATGGCCTCATCGGACAGACGAAATCCCCTGCCAAATCGATTATCTCTCGTCGGAAACCGTCAGTTTATAGCGGCCTTTGCGGCGGCGACGCGCCAGCACTTTGCGGCCGTCCTTGGTTGACATTCGCTTACGGAAACCGTGGTCGTTTTTGCGTTTCCGCCGCGATGGTTGAAATGTTCGCTTCATTCCTCTCCCAATCGATAAAAATTTAGCCCGCTATTTTAGCGGCAGGGGCGGTGATTGTCAAGGGAATTATCCGGGAAAGCTCCCTCAGTCGGCTAACGGTCACGGCGCTTCGATCGGCGTAATCTCAACGGTCATAAGCTCATTGAGGCGGACGAAGTCGAGCCGGAAAACCTCGCCAGCACGCCATTCGGTCATCAGGCGATGGACGCTATCGATACTTTCGACGGTCTGACTATTGATGGCGAGCACGATGTCGCCTCTGAGCAGGCCCGCGGCAGCCGCAGGCGTGTCCTTCTCGACGTGGATCAGTTCCACCCCATGAGTATTGGGCAAGTTGTAGAAACGCACCAAGCGCCTTGAAAGCAAGCGTGGTTGGCCGGCAACGCCGAGATAACCGCGGCGGACGCGGCCATGCTGCAACAACTGAGTGATGACCCAGGATGCCGTGCGTGCGGGGATGGCGAAACCGATTCCCTGCGCCATGTGGATGATTGCGGTGTTGACACCGACGACCTTGCCGCGACTATCAAGCAGCGGACCGCCGGAATTGCCGGGGTTGAGCGGAGCGGTATGCTGTATGACGTCTTCAATCAGGCGACCGTTTTGACTGCGCATCGCGCGACCGGTCGCGCTCACGATACCGGCTGAGACAGTTGACTGATACCCGAGTGGATTGCCCATGGCGATCACGAGCTGGCCAGGCTGCAGGCGACCAGAGTCATCGAGCCGGGCATAGCCGAGGCCGGAAAGCTCGACCCGCAGTACCGCCAGATCAGTGGCCGGATCATCACCGACAACCCGGGCGGAGGCGGTTGTGCCGTCAAGCAGGGTGACGGCGATCGTGGCGGCTTCGTGGACGACATGGCTGTTGGTCAGGACGTATCCGTCGGGGGCAAAGATGACGCCTGAACCGGCTCCCTCTTGATGGCGGCGACCGCGAGCGGCTCTCGTTTTAACGCCAATGTTTACGACCGCGGGATTGGCGGATTCGACGACTGAAATGACGGCCTGGGAATAAGCATCAAGCAACGAGGTGTCGCCTGCGACCGGATTGACAGCAGGGGCCTGGTTCTCGTCAGCCGAATCCAACCGAGAAGTCATCGGTTGTAGTACGTTAGTCATCACTCACTCCGATGCCCGCCTGTGGATTATACGTAACGGCGGCTTGTTCCACGTGAAATCTGATTGCGAAAGCCAGGGTGCCAGCCATCTTACGGCCATGCACCTGACCAGAGTCCGGTTGAACGACTTTCGCAATTTGGCGACGATCGAATTCGCGCCGGAACCGGGGATCAATTTGATCGGTGGCCCGAACGGGTCGGGGAAGACCTCGATTATTGAGGCGATCTTCTATGCCTGCACTGCCCGGTCTTTTCGAACCGCTTCAGATGATCTGCTCATTCGCAAGGGATCCGAGGTGGCGCGGATCGAGGTTGAGGGGGTGGTGAGTGGTGCAGAGCGGGCGATCGAGATCGCCTGGGGCGCGGCGCACCGACGGCAGATCAAGATCGACGGGGTCAAAGTACCGCGCGTGGCGGAAGTGTTCGATTATTTCCACGCCGTCAGCTATGTGCCGGAAGACGTGGAGTTGATTTACGGCGGCCCGGCAGTGCGGCGACGACTACTGGATTTATACCTGTCGCAAGGAGATCGCGGATACCTGAACGATTTGCTCGAGTACAGTCGCATCCTGACTCAGCGGAACGCGTTGCTCAAAGGGTTCGAAATCAGCGACGAGGAGCCGGCTGATCTTGAGATGCTCGACGTCTGGGACGCCCAGCTGGCAGCGGTCGGATCTCGGATCAACACCAAACGGTTGGCGATGCTCGCTGCGACGACAACGAAGTTGGCGGAGTATCATCGCGCGATCGCGGGCGGAATTGGCGATCTGAACTGGGAATACGAAAGCTCGATCAGCAATGACTGCACTTCCGCGGAGGCGTTCCGGCAGAAACTGGCAGCGGGGCGCAAGCGCGATCTTTATCTCGGCTCGACCGGGCACGGACCGCATCGCGACGACGTGGCGATCAAATTGGCGGCGGAGGCGACAAGGGGTTACGCCTCACAGGGCGAAGCTAAGTCGATGGCGCTGGCAATCAAGTTTGCCATCTACGATTTTCTCACCGGGCAGCTCGGTGACGCCCCGATCCTGCTGCTGGATGAGGTAACCAGCGATCTTGATCCAAAACGTTTGGCCGCGTTGATGGCAACATTACCGAAGCTGGGGCAGGTCTTCCTGACCACGGCCAAGCCGGATCAACTGCGATCGGTGGCGGCGATCGCGAAAGAGATTCAACTGGTCGAAGGGCGGCTGCTTTAGGGATTTGTACGGGGTGAGAACTGCGCATTTGGCGACTCCGGCGACTTGAACTCCGCATCGTCTCAACGTGTTCTTGACCGCATAAACACTGGCTGAAAACGAAGTCGGCGGAACCTGATCCGGGTGCCGTCACGCACTGTGCGCAGACAACATGGAGTATTTGGAGCGTGTTTGTAACTTACAGCAACGTAATGAGTTATAGCGAGAAAAAAGCGCTCTGGCGGCGAGTTTTATCTTGCCCGTGACATTGAGGAAAGCGTATATTAACTGCTTGTTTTGCGGGGAAAATCGTGGTTCGACGCGCAGAGAATATCAAGACAATCATGTCCCGGACCCTGGCGAATCTGGGTCTGGATAAGCGCATGCGCGAATCGGAAGCGGTCAAGGTTTTTGCCGAAGTGGTTGGCGATCGGATCGCCCAGAAGGCGCAGGCCGTGAGCATCAGTGCGGGGGTGCTGCAGGTGCGGGTGCCGTCAGCGGCGTGGCGGCAGGAGTTGAACTTTGGCAAGGCGGAGATCATCGAGAAGCTGAACGCGGCGCTCGGCGCGGCGGTGGTAACGGATATCTATTTTACTTGAGATAAGAGGATAAGCATGGCGGAAATCGACGAAGTGGATACTGAAGACAAGCCGAAGAAGGGCGCGCAGAGCTACGACGCCAAAACGATTCAGGTGCTCAAGGGGCTGGAAGCGGTGCGCAAGCGGCCGGCGATGTACATCGGCGACACCGGCGTACGCGGGCTGCACCATCTGGTATATGAAGTCGTGGACAACTCCGTCGACGAGGCGCTGGCAGGATTCTGCGACCTGATCAAAGTCACGATCACGACCGAGAACACGATCGTCGTCGAAGACAACGGCCGCGGTATTCCGGTGGATATGCATCCGACGCAGAAACGGCCGGCGCTAGAAGTTGTAATGACGATGCTGCACGCCGGCGGCAAGTTCTCGCACGATTCGTACAAGGTCTCGGGCGGTTTGCACGGCGTCGGCGTGAGCGTGGTTAACGCGCTGTCGGAATGGTGCAAGGTCGAAGTCAGCCGCGACGGCAACGTCTACTTCCAGGAATACCACACCGGCAATCCGGTCGCCGATATGAACATCATCGGCAAGTCCAAGAAGACCGGCACCAAGACGCATTTCAAGGCCGACAAAGATATCTTCAAGAAGATCGAATGGTCCTACGAAGTGCTGGCCGGGCGCGTGCGCGAATTGGCGTTCCTGAACAAGGGCCTCCGGATCGATATCATCGACGAGCGCTCGGGCAAAACCGAAACGTTTCTGAATAAGGGCGGTATCGTCGACTTCGTCAAGTTCCTCAACGAGAACAAAGTCCCGGTACACAACAAACGTTTCTATTGCGAAAAAGAACGCGAGGGCGTGACGGTCGAAGTGGCGCTGCAGTATAACGACAGCTACGTCGAGAACATTTTCTCGTTCGTGAACAATATCAACACGATCGAAGGCGGCACGCACCTGGTCGGCTTCAAAACCGCTTTGACCCGCACGATCAACAATTACATGACGAAGAACAACCTGTTCAAGTCGGGTAAGGATTCACTGGACACGCTTCAGGGCGAAGACGTGCGCGAAGGCTTGACGGCGGTGGTCAATGTCAAGGTGCCCGATCCGCAGTTCGAAGGCCAGACCAAGACCAAGCTCGGCAACTCCGAAGTGAAGGGGATTGTCGAGCAGGTGATGGGCGAGACCTTCTCGGAATGGCTGGAGGAAAATCCGACTGACGGCAAGAAGATCGCGGATAAGGGATTAGGCGCGGCATATACGCGCGAAGCGGCGCGCAAAGCCAAGGATCTGGCGCGGCGCAAAACGGCGCTCGATTCGGGACGGCTGCCGGGCAAACTGGCAGATTGTTCCTCACGCGAACCGGAACATTGCGAGATCTTCATCGTCGAGGGCGATTCGGCCGGCGGTTCAGCCAAACAGGGTCGCGACCGGCGCTTCCAGGCGATCCTGCCGATCAAGGGCAAGATTCTCAATGTCGAGAAAGCGCGGCTGGACAAGATTCTGTCGAACGACGAAATCCGCTCGATCATCACGGCGCTCGGCACCGGTTTCGGCGAGGAGGAATACGATGTCTCCAAGCTGCGTTATCATCGGATCATCATCATGACCGATGCTGACGTCGACGGCTCGCACATCAAGACGCTGCTGTTGACGTTTTTCTTCCGCTACATGAAGGAACTGGTGGAGCAGGGGTATGTCTACATCGCGCAGCCGCCGCTCTACCGGCTGAAGTCGAACAAACGCGAGATTTACGCCTACTCCGATGACGATCGCGACCGGCTGATGGAGCAGATGGGGCGCAAGGGTGTCTCGATTCAGCGCTACAAAGGTCTCGGCGAAATGAATCCCGAGCAATTGTGGAATACCACGATGAACAATGAAACGCGGACACTCTTGCAGGTAACGCTGGAAGACGCCGCGACCGCCGATCATGTGTTCTCGATGCTGATGGGCGAGGAAGTCGAAGCTCGCCGCAAGTTCATCGAAGAAAACGCGAAGTACGTGAAGAATTTGGATATATAATATTAGGTCGCAATGCGGAACACCACGCGCGATCGATGGATGTACGGAATTTGAGGAGCGTGTTAGGTTACGTTGTTTTGTTCTTGCATGTTTAGGCGCAGTGAATGCCCGCTCAAAGCTATTCTAGCATGCAGGGCGCGAAAGGAAGGGCCAGATGATCGTATGGGGCAGTGGCGGAGATGTTCTCAACTTGGGCACAATCGAAACGAGGCACTGTGATATCTGCGAAAAAGACCGTGCTTTCGACCTTGTGCTGGAATACAGGTATTTTGGCTTCTATTGGATCTTCAACTTCGTCACCCGGAAGAAGTATCTCATGCTCTGCAGCATTTGTCAGCGGGGATGGGAATTAGACGCGAAGAAAATAGAGAGTGCGCTCAAGACCCAACCGGTTCCATTCATGCGCCGGTTCGGTTGTTTAGTCGGAATTGGCGTTCTAGCATTGATTATTGTGTTAATCCTTCTGGCTGATGCCATGAAGTAGGAACAAGAGATCAGAAGACAAATGTCGAGTCTCTCGCATCGACGAGAGTCCGAAAGATAAAGCAACAGCGACGCTCGGAACCCGACCTACGAGAGATTGCGAAGAAGTTCGTTAGATTAGAAAATTCATACTTTAACATAGAGACACTATCATGGTCCTAAACCGCGAAAATCTGATTACGGTCTATCTCGAGGAGGAGATGAAAAGCTCCTACCTCGATTATTCGATGTCGGTCATCACGGCGCGGGCGCTGCCCGATTGCCGCGATGGGCTCAAACCCTCCAACCGGCGCATCCTGATCGCCATGAACGATCTCAACCTGGCGCCTGACCGCCCGCACCGCAAATGCGCGAAAATCTGCGGCGACACCTCGGGTAACTACCATCCGCACGGCGAACAGGTGGTCTATCCGACTTTGGTACGCATGGCGCAGGAATTCAACATGCGCTACCCGCTGGTCGACGGCCAGGGCAATTTCGGTTCGATCGACGGTGATGATGCCGCGGCGATGCGTTACACCGAGGCGCGCCTGACGCCGATCGCGATGGAGATGCTGGCTGATCTCGAAAAGGACACCGTCGATTTCATGCCCAACTACGACGAGACGCTACGCGAACCGAAAGTGCTGCCGGGGAAATTCCCAAACCTGCTCTGCAACGGCTCGGCCGGTATCGCGGTCGGCATGGCGACGAACATTCCGCCGCACAATCTGCGCGAGATCGTCGATGCGCTGGTGTCGGTGATCGACAACAATGAGCTGGATGACGAGGAACTGCTCAAGCTGGTGAGCGGTCCCGATTTCCCGACCGGCGGCATCATCTACGGCCGCGAGGGAATTCGCGAGGCGTACCTGACCGGCCGCGGGCGCGTTAACGTACGCGCCAAGGCGAATATCGAGAAGCTGAAAAACGGCAAAGAGCAAATTGTGATCTCGGAGATTCCGTTCCAGGTCAACAAGTCGAACCTGATCGAGAAGATCGCCGATCTGGTGCGCAACAAGCACATTGAAGACATCTCCGATCTGCGCGACGAGTCGGACCGCGACGGCATGCGCATCGTCGTCGAAATCAAGCGCGACGTGCCGCCGCAGGTGGTGCTGAATCAGTTGTTCAAGCACACGCAGATGCAGGCGACGTTCGGCGTGATCATGCTGTCGCTGGTGCACGGCGCGCCGAAGGTGCTGCCGCTGCGGGGAATGCTCGATGAGTTCATCAAGCATCGCCATGAAGTCGTGGTACGCCGGGCGCAGTACGACCTGAAGAAAGCGGAAGAGCGGGCGCATATCCTCGAAGGCCTGCGCATCGCGCTTGATCATATCGACGCCGTGATCGCGACGATTCGCGCCTCCAAGACTGTGCCGGAAGCCAAAGAAAACCTGATGACGCGGTTCAAGCTGTCGGAGATTCAGGCGCAGGCGATTCTGGATATGCGCTTGCAGCGGCTCACCGGACTGGAACGCCAGAAAATCGAAGATGAGTACCGCGACCTGATCAAGCAGATCGAGTATCTCAAGAGCGTGCTGGCCAGCCAGGCGATGCGGATGGAAATCATCAAGACCGAGCTGATCGAACTGAAAGACAAGTACGGCGACGACCGCCGCACCGAGATTGTCGACGCCGAAGAAGAAATCACGATGGAGGATCTGATCGCCGAGGAAGACATGGTGATCACGATCAGCCACCAGGGTTACATCAAGCGGCTGTCGACCTCCGCCTACCGCAAGCAGAATCGCGGCGGGCGCGGCGTGAAGGGCATCGACGTCAAAGAAGAAGACTTCGTCGAGCACCTGTTCGTCGCTTCGACCCACGACTATATTCTGTTCTTCACGAGTAAAGGCAAAGCCTACTGGATCAAGGTGCACGAGGTGCCGGTCGGCGGCAAACTCGCCAAGGGCAAGCCGGTGGTGAACATGGTCGACCTCGAAGAGGGCGAGAAGATCTGCGCGTTCGTGCCGGTACGCAGTTTCGAGGAGGGCAAGTTCGTCGTGATGGCGACGCGCAACGGGACGATCAAGAAGACCGACCTCTCGGCGTTCTCCAACCCGCGCCGCGACGGTATCCGCGCGATCGACATTCCGGATGATGACGTGTTGATCGAGGTCGATATCTCCGATGGCAACAACGAAATCATTCTCGCAACACACGACGGCCAGGCAATCCGCTTCGAGGAAAACAAAGTGCGCGCCATGGGCCGCACGGCGTACGGCGTCAAGGGAATCGAACTCGAGAAGGGCGACTACGTGGTCGGGATGGTGGTGGTCAAGCGGGAGACCTCGATCCTGACGGTGGCGGCGGGCGGCTTCGGCAAACGCAGCGAAATCTCCGAATATCGCGTCACCAACCGCGGCGGCAAGGGCGTGATCAACATGAAGACCACCGACAAGACCGGCAAGGTGATTGCAGTGAAGGAAGTGGTCGACAAAGACGGGCTGATGATCATCACGCTGAACGGCATTGTCATCCGCCAGGATATCAAGTCGATTCGCGTGATCGGCCGCGCGACGCAGGGGGTGAAGCTGATCAATCTCGAGTCCGGCGACAAAGTCACCGACGTGGCGCGCATCATTGCCGAGGACGATGAAAACGGCAACGGCAATGGGAACGGCAACGGGAACGGTGACGGCACCGAGCAAGCGGAATTGGAAGTGTAGCTAGTCCGTAGGGGCGACCCTCGTGGTCGCCCTGATGGCGTTGCGTCGGGTCTTGTTCCGCGCGGGCACTTGTTCGACTGATGACTCCGACAAACAGCGGCGCCGAATGTGACCCGACGCGGCCTTCATGAATTCAACGGATGTGCAATATGGGGAATGACAGGTGCTAAAGGAGCTGTGGAGGCAGTTGTTCTCGCGACCCGACAAAGAGCTGTCCTGGTGGCAGGTGATACTCTGGTGGGAATTGCGGCGGATTCCTTATAACGCGATCGTCGGACTTGTCGCACTCCTCAGTTTCGGGTTAGTCATCGCCTCAGCCAAAATCTCGCCCCCAGCCTCCACGGATGGCCAGGATCTCGGCGATCCGTCTCTCGCAATGATGATGGTGCCATTCATGGTGAACGCCTGCTATACTCTCGGCTGGCTCGGCGAGCTGACCTTGCGGTACCTGTGGAAGATAAACGATCGCAATATTGGAGCGGCGCTGTTCAAACTCGGCATCACGTTCTCGGTCTTGATGATGACGTTCCCCGCGATGTTTCTGTTCCTCCTCTTGTACTAGCCGAGTAGCTCGAAACCCCGCTGCAAGTATCCGCGATATCGAGTGACTGGTGTTAGGGGTTTCGACCTACGGGGCACGAATCCGGCTTGCGCCGCGCCGATTGATCAACGACATTTGCTTCACTATGAATAATTCCAAATCTGCCTCCGCGATCACCACCTTCCGCGCGCTCCACGCCGCGGGGTGCTTCATCATCCCGAACCCGTGGGACATCGGGTCAGCGAAAATACTCCATCATCTTGGCTTCAAGGCGTTGGCGACAACCTCCGCCGGATTTGCCTTCTCTCAGGGGTTGCCCGACACCGCAACCGCCCTGTCGCTTGACATGGTGCTGTCGCACTGTAGGGACATCGTCGCGGCGACACCGCTGCCGGTGAATGCCGATTTCCAGGCCGGGTACGCAAGCGACCTTGAAGGTCTTGCCGAGAATGTGAAGCTGTGCGTTCAGACGGGCGTGGCCGGACTCTCGATTGAGGATGCGACAGACGACGCGGCGAATCCGCTGTTTGAGCGGGAGGTCGCCATCGAGCGGGTGCGCACTGCGCGAGCTGCGATCGATGCCACCGGCAGTGGCGCATTGTTGACTGCCCGCTGCGAAGCGTGGCTCGTGAACTATCCGGACTGCGAGAGAGTGGCGCTCAATCGACTGGTCGCCTATGCTGAAGCGGGAGCGGATTGTCTCTATGCGCCGCGCGTGCAGGACCTGGACGCGATTTCCCGCATCGTCAAAGCCGTCGCGCCCAAGCCGGTCAACGTGCTGGTGGTGGCGCCGGCACCGGGATTGAACTTGAGGCAACTGGCTGATCTGGGCGTGCGGCGAATTTCAGTCGGGTCGGCGCTGTCGCGCGTGGCTCTGGGCGCATTTCAGCGCGCGGCGGAGGAAATCGCCAAGACCGGGCAGTTTGATCGGCTCGGTGAGTCAGCGGCATTCAGTGAATTGAACGAGATCTTTGCGCAAGAGAAGCCATGACGGTGAATAAGTCGCTCTTCATAGTCTATGTCGCTGATCAAGAACGAAGCGCGAAGTTCTACACCCGGGTCCTGGCTTGCGAGCCGACGCTCAATGTCCCCGGCATGACCGAGTATGCCTTGACACCAACCAGCGTGCTCGGGTTGATGCCGGAGGCCGGAATCAAGCGGCTTCTCGGCGACGCACTGCCCGATCCGGCCGGCGCCCATGGCATTCCCCGGGCGGAGTTGTACCTGCGTGTAGCTGATGCGGCGACCTATCACCAGCGTGCTCTCTCTGCCGGCGCCATAGAACTGAGCGCGATGGCGCTGCGCTCGTGGGGAGATCGCGCCGCCTACAGCCTTGACCCCGACGGACACGTGATCGCATTCGCGGAGGCGGGAGGTGATTCGAGTCCGTAGGTCGGGTTCCGAGCGCTGCTGTGACTTGACGCCTCAGCGGCTCTGTGAAGCGAGAAACCGGACATTTGGATGTTGAGTCAGGATCGCAGGGATCCTGACCTACTGGAGCGACGAATTGAGGCTTGCGGCAACCCAAGGGATGGGCTTTCGTAGTATCTGATATGAAAACTCAAGACAACATTCACGTGAACTCAAACGACGTTGCGGCAGTGGACGGCATCCTCGCGGCGTTGTACGGATCGATATCCTTTCCGCTGGGCGGCGGCGCCGATTATGAACGGTTGCGCTCACTCTGGATTCCGGCGGGACGGCTGTTGATCCCGAAGCGAGCCGGGACCGATTCAACATCAGTGACCGTAGAGGAATTCATCGAGCGCTGCAAGGTGACCTTTGCGAGCGATTTCTTCCGCGGCAAGGGCTTCCGCGAGACCGAAACCAAACGCCAGGAGCAGCGCTTTGGCAACATCCTGCACGTCTTATCGGCCTACGTCGGCGTAATCAGCGATCCCGACGAGCGAGTGATCGGACGCGGGATCAACAGCATCCAATTGTTATGGGAGAGTGACCGCTGGTGGATCGTATCAATGGTCTGGGACGATGAGCGGCCGGAAAATCCGATGCCGGACTGGACTGAGTGATCGCGAGTGACCGCATTCATCCCACCGCAATCCCTCGTTCCTCGGGACGTTACGGCGGTGAGGAACCGGAGGAGACGTCGAGCCCTATGCCTGAATCACAATAAAACGGCGTCCGGAAGTTAGCAGGACGCCGTCAAGGGGAGAAAAGGGATGGTAAGTGGTCTAATCAGCCATAATCGTTACAGCCCGCGGCCGCGACCCATGCGGAAGCCATCACCGCGACCTTGCGGACAATTGCCGCCCATGCCGCGATGCTTTATCATGCCGCGTTGTCCGTCGCCCATCATGCCCATGCGGTGCGGGTGGCTGTCCCAAATCTTCTTCTGATCGGGGGTGAGCAGGTTGCGCATGGCCAGACGGTGCGCAGCGTTCTTCTTCTGAAGATCCGCGGTCAGCTTGCTGATTTCATCGATCTTGCTGTTGATCGCGCCCTGGTTGGCGTCGCCGCGGAACAGTTCCTGCAGTTCGATGCGCTTGACTTTCACCTGCGCGCGCAGCGGGATCATCTCCTTCTGATGCGCCACCCGCATCTCCTGCATCTTCTTCTGCTGTTCTTCCGTCAATTTCATCTGCTCGACGAACTGGAACCGCGGTCCATCGCCCATGCCCTGGCCCTTGCGGCCAACCCACATGAACTCATTTTCATCATCGTCATCGCTTTGCGCATTGGGCGCGTCCTGCGCCATCAAGGGCAGGGACGCCATTACCACCAGCGCCGCCAGCAAGCCCCGGAATCTCAGTTTGTCTCTCATTGCATGTCTCCTTTCAGTACTCCAACTCACGCACGGACTCGACGGCGGCGAGATGCAGCGGGCGCATCGCGCGACGGCTACTCGGCAGACCGTCCGCGCGCGAAAACTCCACCCGCCGCGACTGGCCGCCGTCTGGTCCGGCTGATATCATTATTGACCTTCTTCCATCGGCATCGGGCCCGGTCGAGACTTGCCGCGTCGGCCTTCGCCGAAGCGGCCCGGCATCGGACCGCGCCCGCGTTCTTCAATCATCCGCAGCAACCGCGCGCGCTGCTCCGGGGAGAGCACGCCGCGGTCGGCAATGAAACGCTCCACCAGCCGCCGCTGCGCCGAAAACTGAAGCTGCGCGATCTCGTCAACCAATGCGAACACTTTGAGAGTGTCGGGTTCGGCAACGCTGAGTTCGTCAAAGAGCTGTTTGCGGCTTTGTCTCATCTGCTCCATTACCGGCGCTACGGTGCTATCGAGCCAGTAGCGCGATTGCTCCAACTTCTTGCGTTCCTCCGGTGTGAACACCGCTGCCGGCGGTTCACCATCCCTGATCCCGGGGCCGAAACCCGCCGGCGGCTCCGGCTTGACGCGGTTGATGACAATCGTCACCAGCGCCGCGACGTTGACGACGAGCAGCAGGATCACGACGTAGATCAATGTTCTAATCTTCATCGCGAACCTCCGTTGCCGTTATCCATCTGCTCGTAAACCTCGTCCAGCAACAACGATGAGGTCGAGAAGCCGGAGGCGTAATATTCGATCAATTCATCGGTTTCGGAAGTCGTGGTCGTCGTCTGCGGTGTGCGGCCCAGCATCACGCCGGCCACGATCGCCACGGCGACGCCGAACGCCTGCAAGGCGATTCCGAACGAGGGACGGCGCAGCGGCCCGAAAGCGGGCGTCGGGCGGCGATCCGCTTCGAGTTCGTTGATCCGGGACTGGACCGCCCGCCACAGGGATGCCGGCACCGCCGCTCCCAGCTTGTCGGTGGTGAACAGGGATTGATACTGCGCGAACAACTGCCGGCAGTTGGCGCAGTCGCGCAGGTGTGCGTCGATCGCAAGCCGCTGATCCTCCGGCAGGGTGTTCTCCAGCCGTGCGATCAGGTTCCGTTCGATCTCTTTGCAGGTCACAATCATCAACCTCCGTCCTACAGTTCTTGGACAATCAGCTCCTACGATTTCTTGCGTCGTTTGTGGAAATTCGCCAGCATCGCCTTCTGCAGGTTTTCCTTGGCGCGGTGCATCAGCGATTCAATCGACGGTATCGTCAGGTTAAGTTGTTCGGCGATTTCCTGATAGCTCAAGCCTTCCAGTTTGTGCAGAAGATAGACAGTCCGCTGCCGTTCCGGCACGTTCGCCATCAACTCAGCCAGCTCGATGCGGGCTTCCGCGGTCTCCAGCTGCCGGTCGGGGCGGTCGGTTTCCGGCGCGGGTAGCTGCTGCTCCAGCGAGACTTCATCCGTATCGATCGAAATGATCTGCTTGATTTTGGACAGCAGCCCGCCACGGTTGCGGAAATTGATCGACTTGTTGACGGCCACGCGGTGCAGCCAGGTCGACAGCTTGCTCTCGCCGCGCAGCGACGCGGCCTTCTGCCACAGCGTGACGAAGACGTCCTGCGCCACCTCGTGGGCGTCGTCAGGATTTCCCAGCAGGTGCAGGCAAAGATTATAGGTCGTGGGAGAATGGCGATCGAAGAGAGTCTTGAAAGCCGCGCGGTCCCCCTTGGCGACGGCAACAATCAGTTCGCGTTCATCTATGTTGGCTTCACCCGACATCGGTGTTTTCAACATAACGTTCGTTGGACAATGCGGCGATGAAAAAACCGGCGGGGAAGATAGTTCGATCTTCCCCGGCAATCCTTACTCACTGGTAATGGCAGGATCGTGCTACGGCCCAGTGGAGTCGACATAAGGCACGATTGACAAGAGTTCTTGACACAACCGCCCTCAACAGTGCATCTAAGAGGCTTGGGGAGGCATACGGTCAGGAGGCCAGTCAATTCATGCGTAATCTGAGAACGATCCTTTGCCTGTTCGTCGCCGCCACCTGTCTGGCCGCGTCTCTGATAACGACCGCGCGTGCGCAAGAGGTTGAATCGACTCTGCGGCAGCAGGTTGAGCAGTACCTCAGGGCGGCCGAAAGCGTCTACAACTTCACCGGTTCAGCCGCGGTCGCCAAAGGCGGCAAGATCATCTACGCCGGCGGACTTGGAATGGCGGATTTCGAGGCCAAACGCAAGAACGCGCCGACCACGCGGTTTCTGATCGGCTCGGTCACCAAGCAGTTTACGGCGGCAGCGATTCTGCAAATGCAAGAGAAGGGCCTGCTCTCGGTCGACGATACGCAGAGCAAATACTTCCCCGATTTTCCAGAGAATATCGCCAACACCGTGACGATCCGGCATCTGCTGACGCATACCTCTGGTATCGCCAACTACACAGCCAGCGCGGCGTTCACCACCTGGCTCAAGACGAACCCTTCGCTGGATGATCAGATCGCCATGATCGCTACGCTGCCACCCGATTTTGCCCCCGGTGAGCGCTACCAGTACAGCAATTCCGGCTACAAGTTGCTGGAAGGGATCATCGTCAAGATCTCCGGCCTGCCGTGGGATCAGTATCTGGCGAAGAACATCCTCGAGCCGGCCGGACTTAGCGCGACCGGATTCGATCTGATGCAGGTTGAAGAGGATTTGCGGGCGGTTGGCTACACGACGCCCGACAGCACGCGCCAGCGCGCCGAGCTGTGGCCGCCCGGAGTCGCGGGCGGCGCCGGGGCGCTTTACAGCACGACGCTCGACTTGATCAAATGGGATGAGGCGCTGCGCACGAAGAAAATCCTCAGCGATTCCTCGCTCGCGGCAATGTACACGCCCAACCTCGATCGCTACGCCTTCGGCTGGATCATTGATTCAATCGGCGCTTACCAGCGCATCTGGCATGATGGACAGATCGCCGGCTTTGCGGCGGCGCTGGTGCGAATTCCGTCCGAAGAACTCTGCATCGCGGTCTTGAGCAACGACGACACCGGCCCGGCGCGCAGTCTGGCGATTGCTCTGTCGGCATTGGCCGTCGGGCAACCGTACGATGTTCCGGTTAAGAAGACGCCGGTCGCAGGCAACCCCGACCGCTACCCGGAATTTGTCGGCGCCTACGATCTGGGCGGCGGCCAGTACCGGTTCATCACGACCGAGAACGGCAAGCTGTTTTCGCAGCGCTCCGGCAATCCGCAGTTTGAGATTCTTCCCGAAGGCGGGGACAAGTTCTTCTATCCGATGGATAACGCGACCACGGTGCTCTTCATCCGCAACGAGGCGGGCGAAGTGATTGCGCAGCGGTTCCATCAGGGTGGTGTCGACTCAGAGCACAAGAAGCTGCCGCCGGATGAAGCCGAGAAAGTGATGCCGAAGTACGAAGTCGCTCAGGTTGATCCGGCGATCTACGATCAGTACGTCGGCGAGTACCAACTGGCGCCGATCTTTTCGATCGTGATCACGCGCGAAGGCAATCAGATTTTCGGCCAGGCGACGGGGCAATCGAAGTTCGAGATGTTCCCCAGCTCGGAGACCAAGTTCTTCCTGAAGGTCGTCGAAGCGCAGATCGAATTCGTCCGGGGCGCCGACGGCAAGGTCGAGCAGTTGATTCTCTACCAGAGCGGCCAGGTGATGCCGGGGAAGAAGATCAAGTAGCGGGCCGCTAACGCACGCGCCGTACCAGAGAGCGAATAGTCCGTGCGGCCTCTTCCGCTGCCGGCGGATCATAGTTGGCCAGAACGATCACGGTATATCCACCTTCCAGTCCGGAATCCAGCACGGCATTCATCCCCGGCGCGCCACCGGCAACTCCCAGATCAATGCGCGGCGGACCGAATTTCCCCGAAGCCAGAGCTTGTGCGTACTTGAGCAGGTCAGTGGCCGTCGAATAGCCGCCGCCGGCCGCGCTCCCGCGAGCCGGTCGGGTGTAGATGTTCTTGCGCAGCGAGCCGTCGACTGAGCCTTCGGTCGTATAACCTCCGGCCAAATTGAGCACCGGCACGTCGGCCTCATACCACGAGGAATTCTCCATGCCCGCTGGATCAAAGAAGTTCGTCTTCACGAACTCATAATAGTCTTGCCCGCTTGCCCGCTCAACGATCGCCCCCAGAAGGATGTAGCCGCCATTGGAGTATTCGTGGCTTGTGCCCGGCTCGAAATGCAGGGCTTCATTCGCGAAGAGCGGGATGAAGTCGCGGTTGTGTCGGAAGCGGTTCTTGGGCGAGTTGTCGAAGGCTTCGCCGAAGAAATCGCCGATCCCGCCCGACATCTCCACGAGATGACGAATCGTCACTCTGGCGCGGGCCTCCGCGTTCGGGTAGTCCGGCAAATATGTCCCAATCGAATCGTCGAGCGACAGTTTGCCTTGCGCCGCCAGCGTCTCGATCGCCAAGCGTGTAAAGCTCTTGTTGATCGAGCCGAGATTGAACTTGGTGTCGGGACGATTGGGCACCTGGTGCTCGATACTGGCCGGGCCGAATGCCTCATGATAAAGCGGCCTGAAATCGTGCGCGATTAGCACCACGCCGGAGAATTCCTGCGCGGCAGTCTTCGCCTTCAGCAGTGAGTCGACCGCGTGCAACAACTGCGTCTCAGTCAGTGGCGGAAGATTCGGATCAAGCGGTTCGTCGATGCTCATCAGAGACAGCGACCGCATCTTCGGTGGAACTGAAGCATCGTGTAGGAACACCAATTCAAAGTAGATGCCGTTGTTGCCGCGCGCGACGAGCGCGACCGTCGAGTCGGTGATGGCGGTCACCTGCTCGAGTTTGAGCCCGCCCAGGTTTTGGTGAAGACTCATCATCGAGTTCAAGCGAACATCCGCCGGCCGTTGCGCGAGTGCCTCGGGCGAAATGTCGGTTTGAATGAATTCACGCAGCTTCTCGGCATCGCCGGAGTTGAACGCCTGTAGGAAGTGTTCCACCAATGGGTGCGCCGGCGAATCTGCCAGCGACAGGGCGGCCGCAGTTGCCGTAAGCAGGCTCACGATGATCAGGCCGATGACAAGGATTCTCGACATTGTGCGCTTCATCATTTCTCCCATGATTTGTGATACAGCTGAGACGAAGTTAGGTCGTGCACAGCCGGCGGACAAGAGTTGCTGCCGAGAATTAACAGATATTAACAGTGCGGGGAGATGTGGGTAATTGAACTGGCTAATAGAGCCGCGCGCGCTTGTTCAGGTAGGCGAAGAGCGCGCGATCATAGGGGGTCGCCGTGTCGATCGGCACGTAGTCGATGTTCGACATCCGGCATTCGCGGGCAAAGCGTTCGAGGATCTGCCCGACGACTTTCTGATATTCCCCCTTCACCTGCCACGGCAAAGTGCTGACTTGCTCGCCGGTTTCCATGTCCTTGAAGATCGCCTCCAGAGGAAATGAAAAGTCGCGTTCCTTAGGGTCGAGCACGTGGAAGACGATGATCTCGTGCTTCTTGTGGCGGAAGTGCTTGAGCCCGGCGATGATCTGATCGGGGTCATCCAGCAGGTCCGAGAGCACGATCACCAGTCCGCGGCGCTTGATGCGCTCGGCCATTTCGTGCAATGTTGAGGCGACATTGGTCTTCTGCGCCGGTGCAAATTGCTCCATCTCGCGCAGCAGAACGTGCAGGTGCGAGGCTGCCGAACGCGGCGGCACGTAGGCATTGATGTTTTCGTCGAAGCCAACCAGCCCGACCGCGTCGCGCTGTTTGAGCATCAGAAACGACAGCGCCGCCGCCAATTGCAGCGCATAGGTCAGCTTGTTCAGGCGTTGATCGGCGGCAAAGGCCATCGAGCGGGAGCAGTCGACCAGCAGGTACGCTTTGAGGTTGGTTTCCTCTTCGTATTGCTTGATGTAAAACCGATCCGACTTGGCGAAGACCTTCCAGTCGATATCGCGAATCGAGTCGCCCGGCATGTATTGACGGTGCTCGGCGAATTCGACCGAGAAGCCGTGATAGGGCGAGCGGTGGAGGCCGGCGATGAAGCCCTCGACCACCAGCCGTGCCTTCACCTCGAGGCTCTTGAGCTTGCTCAGGACCTCCGGCGCCAGGTATTTGCTGTGCGATTGATCCGCCATGTAGGGATTATACGCAACCGCCGGGCGCTGCGCCCAGCGGTTTTGAGGTTTCGCGAAAACGAATTTCCATGAAGATGGAGACAGCGGCGGCTAATGGTGCGCATGCACGACGGCGTGCCCGCGGCCGCGCGCGATCAGCCAACGATTCACTGGGAACGCCGCGGCGCCCGCGAGCACCAGCGAGGCCGCCATGCTGCCCCAGAAGAGCACGGAGTTCAAGCCAGCATCCATTGCTCCCGGGATCACCAACATCAGCGCATTGTCGATGATTTCCATAACGACAATCGAGAGCGTATCGGCGGCGAACGCCAACGCCAGGGCGGTTTTCACCGTCAGACCCGACTTGAGAAGCGGCATCAGGGTCAGTGAATAACCGAATATAAAGGCCAGAGCCACCGAAAGCGCAACCGTTGTCCAGTTGCCCCAACCGAGCGCCGAGCCGATGACCATGCCGAGGATTTCGCCGATGGCACAGCCGGACAGGCAGTGAATCGTGGCGCTGAACGCCAGGCGGCTCAGCGAGCCCGATGAAGCCTTGGCGGATGGTTGATGGCGATGATGTTGCATGGTGTGTTCCATATGATTCCTCCGTCGTGTTAGCCGATCTGGCGGCCTTGAATGGCCGGTCTGCTCCTTAAGACGGAGACTTCTGCCAAGGTTACACCGCGTTCGAAATTATTTTGGGGAGCAGGTGCAATCGAGACAGCCATGTTTGGCACAGGTTCGGCAGGTTTCTTCCAGTTTTTGCCGAAGCGCCTGCCGCGCCCGATGGCGGCGAACTTTCAGATTATTTTGTTGGATGCCAAGTTCATCAGCGACCGAGGCGGGTTCTTGTTTTGCGAGTTCAAGCTTCTCGATCAGTTCGGCGTATTCCGGTTTCAACAAGGGGAGGAGACCGCGAAAACACTCGCACAGCGCTGCCACGTCGGCAGGAGTCGGCTCTGCTGCTGCTGCGGCTTCAGCTACGCCGGTATCCCGATGTCTGGCGATCGTTGCGCGGTGACGGTAGTAGTCAATGATGGCATTGTTCAACACCCGATAGAACCAGGCTACCAGCCGTTCATCAGCGTCGAATTCGGGTGCCGAGCGCAGGCTCTTGAGCAGACTGTCCTGCAGGATGTCCTCGGCGACCTCGGGCTCGGCCACGCGTGTGCGGATGTAACTCAGGAGACGCTCACGCTGTTCCAACAGGGGTTGCAGGTCAGATGTCTTCATAGCGATTGAAGGAAATACGGACGCAACGTGCTGCTGTGGGTCTGAATTTGCGTGACCGCGAATACAGGGCGATCAACCTAACCGAGCGCCACGTCGAGGGTCATCATCACCGCAAAGCCGATCATGACGCCCATTGTGGCGGCGTGGGAGTGGCCGGAGGTCTGCGACTCGGGAACAAGTTCTTCGACGACTACGAAGATCATCGCGCCGGCCGCAAAGGCGAGCGCATACGGCAGAATCGGTTTGGCGGCGATGACGAGCGCGGCGCCAAGCACCCCGGCAATCGGTTCGACGGCGCCGGAAAGTTGGCCATACCAGAATGCCTTCCGTCGCGATACTCCGGCCCGACGCAACGGCACCGATACCGCGAGGCCCTCGGGGAAATTCTGAATGCCGATACCGAGCGCCAGCGCCACTGCGCCGGCCAGTCCGGCCGACGGCAGATCGGAGGCCACCGCGCCAAAAGCTACGCCAACCGCCAGGCCTTCAGGGAAATTGTGAAGCGTGATCGCGAGAACAAGTAGCGTTGCCTTTTGCCAGTGAGTGCGAATGCCCTCTGCGTGCGTGCCGTCGTCGGTGATATGCAGGTGTGGCAGAATCAGGTCGATCCCGCGAAGGAACAGGGCCCCCAGCAGAAACCCGACCGCCGCGGGAACCCAGGCCGGTACCGCGCCGCCCTCGGACATCTCGATCGCCGGCGCCAGCAGCGACCAGTAGCTGGCTGCAATCATCACGCCGGCGGCGAAACCGAGCATGATGTCGAGTGCGCGACGGCTCATCTCCTTGCTGAGAAACACACCCGCCGCCCCCAGCGCCGTCACACCCCAGGTGAAACAGGTCGCCAGGAGCGCTTGCAGGATCGGATCAAGATTGGTAAACCACGTAGATAGCGTCATCGCCGCAAATAGAGATGATCTGCGGTCTTAAAAGCAAGGCAAAAGATCGCGGCGGTATCAGCCCGCTTGGTCTAATGTCGGAGGGTTATTTGCTCTCGAACCTGGCGAGAATCATCTCTGCCGGGCAAAACCGGGTGAAGGCCGACTGAATCAGATTGACGCCGACAAAGCCGGTGAGAAACAGCCAGTACTTCGAAACGGTGAGCGTCAACACAATCGACAACAGGATCATCATGCCGGCCATAATGCGAATTTTGTTTTCCATGGACATCTGAATTGCTCCTTCTGAATTCTCTGGTTGTGCGCGCCTCCGGCAGCGCCCCACCCACAACGGAGGGGCGCCGGGAAGCGCTGTCGATTCTATATCAGGACCAGCAGGTCGCTGGCGCGACCGGGCCGGTCGGTAGTTCCCGGCCATTCGCTATCAGATTGGATTGCCGCTCCCTCAAAATGATTCAAAAAAACCAGCGATAAGTTAGTATTCGCTAATATCTTTGGATTTCACTAATTACCGGGGAAGTACGATTTCCGGGAGGACACTGACGGCGATGCACCGCAACAACCTGCTGCAACTACTGCGCGCGTATCGAGCACGCGACGCGCGTGACCGCGAGTGCCGGGAGCGCTTCATCGAGTTTGTCGATAATAACCCCAACTGCTGCGAACGCACGCCCGCCATCGGCCATGTCACCGGCTCGGCGTGGATCACGAATCGTTTGCGTACCCGCTTCTTGTTGACCTTTCACAAGCAACTGGGCTTGTGGCTCCAACTGGGCGGTCATGCCGACGGCGAAACTGATCTGGTCGCGGTGGCGTTGCGCGAGGCGCGGGAGGAATCAGGATTGTCGGAGATTGCGCTGGTGTCCGAGGAGATTTTTGATCTCGACATCCACCTGATTCCTGAAAGCAACGCCATACCGCAGCACTACCACTACGACGTGCGATTCCTATGCGAGGCCAATGACGCCGCGCCGTTGGCCATCAGCCACGAGTCGCACGACTTACGCTGGCTAAGCAGGAAAGAAGTTGCGGCGATAACTCGGGAGGAATCGATCTTGCGGATGTTGCGGAAGACGCCGGACCGGATCAGCGAATGATGCGCTTGAGTAGATTGGTCATCTGTTCCACGTTGCGCTTGCTGACCACCCGCCACTGCGTACCGACCTTGCGCACCGACACGACTTCGACATTGCTGACCGCCTCATTCTGGACCGTGGCGTTCACACGCAGCACGAAGTGCTTGAGTGTGGCACCTTCGTCGATGGAACCGAGGATCGTCTCCTTGGCGGTCATCAACATTTCCCGCAGCGGCGGCATGACATCGATCATCATCCGAAAGATGCCGGCAACGTAGGTCACCGAGTCGACCTGATCGAGTTCGGACAAAGTCCGGATGCCGAAATAGGAGGGTCTCAGCACGGTGGTGTCCATTTGCGCGACCCGGGCGCCATACGTGGAGACAAAGCTGTTCTTGAACGTAGATATATCCTGTGGGTCGAAGTAGCCTATGAAGGTCTTCCAGTCGCCGGCGTGTTGCGCAGCCAGATACGATTCAACCGCGGCGCGCGCCGGGTCGGATTGGGCGTGGAGATCGTTCGCGGTGGACCCCAGCAGAAGTAGCGCTGCCAGGAGAGATAGAAGCGCGCCATTGCGCGGCAGTAGATTCTTCATTTCCATGGGTTTCCTGCTCAAGAGTGTTGTTGAACTCATTCTGCCAGCCGCAGCGGCATCACCAGGCAGAGATAGTCGTCGCCGTCATCCAGCGAAGTTATAATCGCCGCAGCGGTCGCCGAGGACAATGAGAAGCGCACTTCGTCATCTTCAACCTGCTTGAGAATATCGATGATGTAACTGGCATTGTAGCCGATTTCGAGATCATCGGAATCGTACTGGCAGGGAATCTTCTCTTTGGCTTCGCCGCCGAGATCAACGTTCGTCGCCGACAGTTCCAGCGTGTTGTTGGTAATGCCGAATTTAACCTGGTGCGTCAACGAATTCGAGAGAATCGATACGCGGCGCAGAGTCTCGTTCAGCAGCGTTTTCGGCACGATCAGAGTCTTGTTGTTGCCGCGCGGGATGACCTGGTCGGTATTCGGATAGGGACCCTCGATGATGCGCGTGGTCACCGTGTTGGCACCACACATGAAAGTCAGGTTGTTTTCGCCGAAAATGACGCCGACCTCCTTGATGCTGTCGGTCGCCAGTTTGGAGAGCAAATTAAACGCCCGCGGCGGGACGATCACATCACCATAGAGCCCCTTAAGCAACTCATTGTCGGCCTCGGCACGCGCCAAACGATGACCGTCGGTCGCCACCATCCGCATCCGTTCACCGTTGGTCTGCCACAGAATTCCGTTTAAGGCCGGACGAGTCTCGTCGGTGGAAACGGCATAGGCCGTCCGCTGGATCAGTTTGCGCACCACGTCACTCGGAAGCTTGATTTCCTTTTTGAGGTCGATCTCTTGCAGTTTGGGAAATTCGTCCGCCGGCATCCCCGAGATCTTGTAGTCACCGGTGCCAAAGCGCATCTCAATGCGGTTGTTGTTTGATTCAATTTCGATCTCGGTCTGAGGAAGCGCGTTGATAATTTCAGCAAAGGTCTTGGCCGGAATGGCAACTGCGCCCTTCTTGCTGACTTTAGTTTCGAGAGCAGTGGTGATTGAAAGCTCAAGATCCGTCGCGGAAATCTTCAATCCTTTGTTATCGGCTTCAACCAGAATATTACCGAGGATCGGCAAAGTCGACTTGGTTGGAACAGCGCTCATTGCCGCCGCCAAAGCTGATTGAAGTTTGTCGGTTGTGACAGTAACTTTCATGTTCGCTTCCTTAACAATTCACACCACACATGACTTTACTATTAGATAAAGAATAAAAAGGTAATCGTAATAGTACTGTGGATATGTGGCTTTGTAAAGAGATATTCTTGATATTGAAGCACTAAGCCACCTGTCCACAGTGGAAAGATGGGTAATATCTACCCATCGTTTCCAGCCACTGTTCACAGTTTGCCAGACAATGCCGACTTTTCAACATCATTGTGAATTCACTGTTGACCGCAAATCACATTGATCAACTTGTCGGTCTGGAGTTTGAAATCGATTGACGATTTCATCATGTCCTGCACCTGCTGGCAAGCATGAATCACCGTGGAGTGATCGCGATTGCCGAAATTGATGCCGATCAGTTTGAGTGAAGAATTGGTCAGCGTGCGCGACAAATACATGGCGACCTGACGGGCAATCACAATCTCTTGCGTCTTCTTCTTCGACTTCAACAGCTCTTCCGAGATCTTGTAGTAAGTAGCGACCTCTTTTTGAATCTGCTCGATCGTCACCGGCTTCGCCTTGGAGCGGATCGTGTCCTTCAAGACATCCTGCGCCAGGGCCATGGTCAGCTCCTTTCGGCGCAGTGAAGCGTAGGCCACCAAGCGGACCAAGGCACCTTCCAGCTCGCGAACGTTGGAAGTGATCGAATCGGCGATGTAAGTCAACACATCCTGAGGAACGATGACCCCATCAGAGTCAGCCTTTTTCTGTAGAATGGCAATGCGCGTTTCCAGCGTCGGCGGTTGAATGTCGGCGACCAAGCCCCAACTGAAGCGCGATAACAAACGTTCTTCGAGTCCGAGAATGTCCCGGGGCGCACGGTCGGCGGTGAGGACGATCTGCTTGCCGGCCTGGTGTAGGGCATTGAAGGTGTGAAAGAACTGCTCCTGCGTCGATTCCTTGCCGGTGAAAAACTGGATATCGTCAAGCAGAAGCAGATCGACCGTGCGATAGCGATTGGAGAACTCGTGCACCGACTTGGTCGACAAGGACCGAATGAATTCGTTGGTGAACTCTTCGCTCGACACATATAACACGCGCAGATGCGGCTGCGTCTGGCAGACGGCATTTCCGATTGCCTGCACCAGGTGCGTTTTGCCGAGTCCGACGCCGCCATAGATGAAGAGCGGGTTATAGCGGTTTTCCCCCGGCGCATCCGCGACGGCTTCACAGGCGGCGTGGGCAAAGGTGTTCGAGTCGCCAACCACGAAAGTCTCAAATTGATAACGCGGGTTCAGCTTGGGCGGCGGCGCCGCGGGACGAACGACTTCGACCTCATCACCGTCGTCATTCAATTCAATGTGGTCACCATTGCCGTTTCCGTTGCCGTTGCCGCCAAACATCTCCGCCTGAATCGGCAGATTCAGGATTTTGAAATCGAAATTCCAATTGCGGCCGGAAATCTCTGCAAGGGCTTCGGTGATCTGACTGCGATAACGTTCACGCAGCCAGTTGGCGGCGAATCGGTTCGGCACCAGGATATTGAAGGAGTCGGTGTCGACGAACTCCGCCTTTGTTGGCTTCAACCAAGTGAAGAACATGTGCTTGCTCACCCGGCGGGATAGGCTGGATAAGCAACGGTCCCAAAGTGCGTTTAATTCTTCCTGCATATTTTTCCCCTCGAAAAATCCCTCCTCGAGAACCAGAGCCAAAAACTCCCAACATCATCAGCCCGACGACTGACCCGGCCCGTCCAGATCCAAGCTTTGGAGCGAGCGACAAAAGAGCAGCCCCGCACACAGCCCCCCATATATAGGCGCGATCTGATTTTTGTATCAAACCAGTACAAGTTCGGAATGCCTTGGGCAATCACAACTTGGGCACAGAAAGGCGCTGGATAGTTCTTTGGGGGTTATCCACAAGTTGTTAACAGATTGTTAACACGTTATCTACCAGCGACTTCCGACGTAAAATATATGCAGCTCGGAAGGTGGAAGTCAAGTGAATCGTGAGAAAATTAGCGGTTGAGAAAAGGTCTTGGTTGCCTTGCAGTTTGCGTTCAAAAAAAGCTGTTGCTTGCGCTCGCGCGATAACTTGGCGAACAACGAATCTCTAACTAACACTTTCTGAGCGGCTTGCGATACTCGGTCCTGCCCGCGCGAAATCCGGCGCGTCGATTCACGCGGAGATCAGATCAGTAAGCGATTACGTACCGCTGCGAATTTCCCTGTCTACTCCACCGTCACTGATTTGGCGAGATTGCGCGGTTGATCGACATCGCAGCCGCGCAGCACGGCAATGTGATAGGCCAGCAATTGCAAAGGAATCGCCGCGATGATCGGATTCAACATGTAAGGCACCTTCGGCAGGTAGATCACATGATTAGCCAACCGCGCGATTTCCTCATCACCCTCGGTGGCTAGTGCGATGATCTTGCCGTTACGAGCTTTCACTTCCTGAATATTCGAAATCACTTTATCGTAAACCATGTCCTGCTGTGCCAGCACAACGACCGGCATGTTTTCGTCGATCAGTGCGATCGGCCCGTGCTTCATCTCCGCCGCTGGATAGCCTTCGGCGTGGATGTAGGAGATTTCTTTGAGCTTCAGTGCGCCTTCGAGGGCAACCGGGAAATTGACGCCGCGGCCGAGGTAAAGGAAATTGTTGGTGCGCGCATATTGTTCGGCGATTTCGCGGATTACGTGATCATTGCGCAGCAGATGCGTAACCTGATCCGGGATAAGTTCGAGCGCTTCGATCAACTGACGCCCTTTCTCCATCGACATCGACCGCTGCCGGGCCAGCAGGATTGTCAGCAACGCCAGCACTGTCACCTGCGAGGTGAAGGCTTTGGTTGAAGCGACGCCGATTTCAGGACCGGCGTGGATGTAAATGCCGCCGTCGGTCTCGCGGGCGATGGTCGAGCCAACCACGTTGCAGATCCCGAGCGCGGTGGCGCCCTTGCGCTTGGCTTCGCGCAGTGCCGCCAACGTGTCAGCCGTTTCGCCGGACTGGCTGATCACAAAGACCAGAGTCCCTTCGTCGATGATCGGTGCGCGATAGCGGAACTCGGAGGCGTATTCGACTTCGACCGGAATCCGGGCGAATTCCTCAATCATATACTCGCCGCAGAGTGCCGCGTGCCAGGAGGTTCCGCACGCCGACAGGATGATTCGCTTGACGTGCAGCAGTTGATCATACTGGAGCTTAAGGCCGGACAGCCGCGATGTACCCTCTTCGTAGTTGAGGCGGCCGCGCATCGCATTGCGGATCGTGGTCGGCTGCTCGTAGATTTCTTTGAGCATGAAGTGGTCGAAGCCGCTCTTTTCCAGCTGATCAAGATCCCACTCGATCTCTTGATATTTCGTCGGTACCGGGACGTTGTCCATCGTGGAAATCTGGATTCCATGGCGCGAGACGGTTGCCACCTCGCCTTCGTTGAGATATACGACCTTCTTGGTATGTTCGAGCATCGCCGAGACGTCGGAAGCGACCAGATTCTCGTTTTCGCCCAATCCCAGTGCCAGCGGAGAGCCGTGACGGGCGGCGACGATCACGTCAGGTGCATCCAGCGAGATCACCGCGATGCCATAAGTGCCCTCCACCTGCGACATGGCCAACTGGACCGCACGGGTCAGGTTATCGTCATAGTATTCTTCAATCAGGTGGGCGATGATCTCGGTGTCGGTGTCGCTTTCAAAACTATGACCGCGGCGCTCAAGGAAGGAGCGAAGAGTCTTGAAGTTCTCGATGATGCCGTTGTGGACGACGGCGATCTTGCCGTGACAATCAAGATGCGGATGCGCATTGATATCGTTGGGGATGCCGTGGGTGGCCCAGCGTGTATGCGCAATGCCGGCCGTAGCCTGAAACGTCTTGCCTTCGATAACGTCTTCGAGCACGCGAATTTTGCCGGCAGCCTTCTCAAAGATCACCTGACCGTCTTCGATCAAAGCGATTCCGGCGGAGTCATAGCCGCGATACTCCAGGCGCTTGAGGCCGTTGATCAGAATCGGGCTGGCCGGACGCTTACCGATATAGGCAACAATTCCACACATATGAGACTGCCTTCCTGCTTGAGTGCTCTTTACCGCATTTACCTTTGATTAATCGTCACGCGCTGTACATCACATTATACTCGACTGGGCGTCTGCGTTCGGGAAATTTCTTCAGCAACAGCGAACAATCCAACCTGTTCTGCCACAACCACCTCGCGCAGCTTGAGCTGCGCCGAAGCGGAGAGATTGTGTAAGTCTCTTCAACTATGCAGCACTCTGCACTCACAAAGAATCAGTTAAGTCATAATAAGACAACAAGTTCGAGTGTGTTTAGATTCGGCACGACCTCTGCGTTATTAGAAAGAGGTTATGATACGGATGTACGAGAGCCCTCTGCTGGTGTTGCTAACGATTATCGGTATTGTGGTACTCACCCTGATGTTGGCTCCTGCAGCGGCCGCGGGGAGATACCCGAAGGATGGCCAATTTAAACGCCTTCCCGACAGCAAGGACTACTGGTTCTACGTTGACCGAAACAACTGGGAGATTGAGGCCCCTGACAAATGGACTCACATGATGGGCTCAATGGGCTCGACCTCGGCCTTGAGCCAGTTCATGAACAAGTATGCTGCCGGAGCGCTGGTGATGTCGTTTGGTTTGTTCAAGGAATACGATGACGCCTATCGGGAGGGTTGGTCGTATCGCGACATCATCATGGATGCTCTCGGCGTAACGGCATCGCTGACGGCCAATGACCGTTATCGACTTCTGTGCGACTATAATAGCGACCGGGTGCTTCTGAAACTGAGCATTACGGTGCATTGACAAGCAACCTTTCCGTGGTTAGTGGGCGAGGCGGTTTCCGGGCATGGGGACCGCCTCAATATTTCTGACAGTTTTATGACAACTTTGTGACGATTTGGTGGTAGATGACGGTATATTCGGCGACAAATGCGGTCGAAGATGCAAAAATTATGCTTGACCGAGATTGTGTGAGAAGATATTTTTTGTGAAAGCTTTCACATTTTTTCGATGCGGAAAACGGTGACTGGGAGACTATGAGAGAGCGCAAGATTTCGGAATCGACAATTCATCGGCTTTCCCACTATTACCGTGCGCTGAATATTCTTGAAAAAGAGCACTACGAGACGATTTCGTCAAAGGAGCTGGCCAAACGGGAGAAGCTGACGCCGGCGCAGGTGCGGAAGGACTTGTCGTTCTTCGGGTCGTTCGGTACGCGCGGGTTGGGATATCCGGTAAAGGAGTTGAAGGCGCGGATTGCCAAGATTCTCGGCATTGACCGCACCTGGAACGTGGCACTGATTGGCGTGGGCAATATCGGCTCGGCTCTGGTGTCGTACAAGGAGTTCCAGCGGCAAGGGTTTGTCATTAAGGCGCTCTTCGACTCGGATCAGCGCAAGATTGGGTCGAACCACAAGGGAATCACGGTGCTCGGGATAGAGCGCCTGGAAGAAGAACTGCAAAAGTACAAGATCGAGGTCGTGATTATTGCCGTGCCTGCCGCTGCGGCGCAGGGGATCGTCGATCATGTGGTACACTGCAACATCAAGGCGATCCTCAACTTTGCGCCAATCAAGCTCAAGGTTCCCGACGACGTCGAGGTGCGGACCGAGAACATGGCCATGGAACTGGAGCATCTCTCGTTCACGTTGGTGAACTCCCGCAGCAAGAGCGAGCGGAAAAAGCCTTGACACCAGTTGAGTTCTCCTCTACATTTTTTAGTGGTGGAATGCGGCCGCGGGGGCCGGATTGCTGCCATGGATGAAATGAAGCGCAGAATTCCAGTAATCATAGCTGCTATCCTGCTGACGGTTCTGACGGCGTCGGTCGCCAATGGGCTGTTCTTTGCCAATCTGTTTGTCGTGACCGGCACGATCACCTTACAGGGGCAGCCGGCGCAGAAGGATCTAACCGTGGCGGCGTTCATCGGCGAGGAGAAGATCGTCGAGAGCAAGACCAAAGAGGGTGGGTCCTTTGAGTTGCGCATCCCCGAATACGATCCGGCCAAGCCGGAGATCAGCGGATATCGGTCGCCGGATGACGTGATTGTAGTCAAGCTAGACGGCCGGAAGGCCAAGCCGAGTTTCAGTCCAACGCAGGATCAACTCAAGATCGATTTGCGGGTTGAGACGTCGCTGGATGTCAAGCTATCGACCTGGGGCAAGATCAAGGCGTTGTTTAAGTAGCACAATCCGACAGTTGAAACGACGATCGGGGCAGCCGGGCTGGCCATGTCTATGATTCCGGAAACGCACGTCTGAACGCCTTCCGCGTTGGGTAGGGACTCTTCAGACCAGTGCACGGAACCAAGATCCGCAGCAACACAGTCAGCCGACTGAAGTCGGCGCTACAGACGTGGCAGGGTGCGGACAGGGATAGCGACACCAAACATGGATCCGCAGCAACACAGTCAGCCGACTGAAGTCGGCGCTACAGACGCGGAAGGGTGCGGACAGGGATGGCGACACCAAACATGCCGGGACCCTTAGGATCGACGGTGACCGGAATCTTCACGCGCACCATGTCGAACAAGCAAGCGGGGGAATCGGCCTTGCAGAGATACACGACAGTCTCAAGTGTGATGACCGATTCGCCCGATCCAGCGGTGATCGGGATTTCGAACTCACCGGTGGTGCGATTCAAAACGATCTGCTGCGGCTTGGCGACGATCTCGACAGCGCCCTGATCGGAGCTATTGAAATCAACATAGAACGGGGCCAGTTCATTGAACTGGTAGCCGTCGGGGACGACAAGCGCGACGCTGATTTTTGCGGCGCCGGACTTGATGCGATTGGGCTGCAGCTTGATTTCGCGACCGGAGAAATTGTCCATCGTGCGGACGGCCACCGGCGCCAGGTCCCGGAACGTCAAGGTCGAGACCGTGCCGGTGCCGAGGTCGATCATACGGATTTGGTGATTGTTGCAGTCAGCAACAAATAGCCTGTTACCGATCACGGCCAGTCCCGACGGCTCATTGAATTCCGCGGTCTTGAGGTCACCATCCTTGAATCCGGGCCGGCCGGTGCCGGCGAAGGTTGTCGCGGTGCCTTGGATCGGATCGACAATCTTGATCTTGTGGTTGTAGGTGTCGGCGACATACAGTTTGCCCTCATGAGAAAGCACGCCAAGCGGATGTTGGAGGCGAGCCGCAGAAGCATCACCGTCGATATCGCCGAAATCGAAGAGATCGGAACCGATGATGGTACTGACGCTGCCGCTGGAGGCAAGATCAGCGGAACGAATCGAACTGGTCTCGGAATCGGCAAAGTACAACTTGCCGCCGTCCGTGGTGATGCCGCTCGGTTGCGCCAGAGAGGCTTCGAGCAGGGTGGAATCGACGCACGCTTCGCGTCCGGAGCCGGCATAGGGGCGGGCCTGCCAGGAATCGATATCAGCGATCCAGAGTTGATGCGAGCCGGCCATGGCGATATAGAGCTTGCCGTCGTGGACGAGCAAGTCCCACGGCGAATTCAGAACGACGTTGGTGCCGGTGCCGGCGACAATGTCCTGGTGCGCCTGCGTGCCGGTGCCGAGCACGGTCGTGACCTTTTTCGACTTCAGATTGGCCGCGCGGATTGTGTGATTCTCGGTATCAGCGATGTACAGGATATCGCCATCGAGACAAACTCCCTGCGGCCGGTTGAAACGCGCTTCCGCAAAGGGGCCATCCTGATTCCCCGGCATCCCGGAACCGATGATGAACTCAACCTTGCCGTCAGCGGTGGTGGTGAGAATCCGGTTGTGATTGGAATCGGAAATGTAAAGACGCGCGGCGGTAGCATCGGCGGCGACCTTGCCGGGGTATTTCAGCAACGTCTGCTCCCGCTTTATCGCCTCGGAGCCGAACGACACCTTGTGACGCTTCAATTCACCTTTGGCGTCGAAGTGCTTGACGATCTGTCCGATGACGTTGTCAAAGAGCGCGAAGACGTTTTCGCCGGAGTGCATCCCGACGACGCGGCCGGCCGGATTGATGATGGCGAAGGTCGGCCAGGCCTTGGCGCCATAAGCCTGCCAGAGCTGGAGATTGTTGTCATTGACAACCGGATGGGTGATCTGATAGCGCAGGACCGCCTGGCGGATCGCCTCGGAGTCTTTCTCGTTGGTGAATTTCGCCGAATGGACGCCGATGACGATGAGCTCGTCGGGATATTTCTCCTCCAGCTTTTTGAGATCGGGGATCACGTGCATGCAGTTGATGCAGCAGTAGGTCCAGAAGTCGAGCAGGACGACCTTGCCGTTCAGGTGCGCCATGGAGATGGGATTTTCGGCATTGAGCCACTGCAGCCCTTCGGGGAAATCAGGGGCGTGGACGCGGCCTTCAAGAACATCTTCGGTCAGCTCCGGGAATTCCTCCGGCGGCGCGGATGCAGCGGTTTCGGCTTGCGGTTGAGCGTCGCCGCAGGCCAGCAAACAAACAAGCATCACTGTGACTGCGAGGAAGAGGGTGGGGATTTTCAAACAAGATTGCATGAGTGATTCTCAGGTCGCACGATAAGATAGCAATACGATGGCCGACGCGCTAACGAATTGAACACCTACGGTCGGGTGGAAGTTCCGACGGCGCCAAGCTGCGCAAAGACCGCCTTGGGGGCATAGACCGTCAGCGTAACGCCGCGAATCGCCATGTAACTGAGCATGGCCAGCCACAGCGCGTGGTTGCCGAGCGCCGGCTTCGTCAGAAAATAGATCGGAAAGAAGAACGCGACGGTGGCGATAGCCATTGAGATCAGCATCGGAAAAGTTGCGGTGGCGCCGATAAAAACGCCGTCCCAGACGAAGCAGGCGGCATTGACGATCGGCGCGGCGATCGTCCAGGCGTAGAATGCCAGCGCGGTGGCGATAACGGCTTCGTCGGACGTGAACAAATGCAGGATCGAATTTCCGAACAGCCCGTAGACCAGCGACATGGCCACGCCGAGACTCATGCCCCAGACAAAGATGTATCGGACCGCCAGATGGAGATTTGGCTTGTCGCGTGCGCCGATATAACGGCCGGTCAGACTTTCGGCGGCATAGGCGAAACCATCGACGCCGTAAGCGAGAATCATCCAGAGCTGAAGCAGAATCGAGTTGGCGGCGAGGACAGTGTCGCCGTATTCGGCGCTCTTGGCGGTGAAGAAGCTGTAGGTGACGATCAGCAGCAGCGTGCGCAAGAATATGTCGCGGTTGACGGCGAAGAAGCGGCGAATCGCCGCCAGTTCGAGGATACGCGCGCGGGTGAACCGCGTCAGATAGCCGCGATAGTTCATGACGAGCAAGATCAGGGCGAGCGCCACACCGCAATACTGCGCTATCAAGGTGCCAAGAGCGACGCCGGCGACTTTCATTCCGAGCGCCTGCAGGAAGAAGATATCGAGGCCGATGGTCAGGCAATTGACAACGATAGCAAGGATCATCGGGTAGCGGGCGTTTTGCATGCCGAGGAACCAGCCTTGGACGGCGTAGAGGACCAACACGGCGGGCGCCGACCAGATGCGGAGATTGTAATAGATCAGCGTCTGGGCTTCGACCTCGGCGCTGGCATTGACTTGCCCCAGCGCGATCAGCCGGATCGGCCACTGGAGGAGAATCAGAAAGAGGCCGCCGGCCAGGGCTACGAGGAGCGAGCGGATCAGAATCAGACTGCATTCGTCGCGGCGCTGCTCGCCGAAGGCCTGCGCGGTCAGACCGGTGGTGCCCATGCGCAGGAAGCCGAAGCCCCAGAAGATGAAATTGAAGATCATGGCGCCGATCGCGACGCCGCCGAGATAGGCGGGACTCTCAAGATGTCCGACCAGTGCGGTATCGACGGAACTAAGCAGTGGGACGGAGACGTTGGTGATGATGCTGGGAAGCGCGAGGCGAAGAATCTGCTTGTTCATCGTGCGGAGAGAATAAGTCCCCGCACGATGAACAAACAACTGAAATCCGTGACTACGGGTAGCAGACGGGAGCTGTGCCGCCGGCGAAGATGAAATTCACTAGGTAGACGGCGTCGGCAATGTTCAAATTGCCGCTGCCGTTGGCGTCGATCTCTGCCAGGCAATCGGGCGGAAAGATTCCGCCGAAGATGTAGGTGACCATCGCAACGATGTCGCTGATATTCACATGCCCGTCGCCATTGTAGTCGCCGGGCACATTACAGCAGGTAGGGTCAAAGACCGGCTCAACTTCACCGGCAAATGACGGCTTGGAAGCCAGTGCGAAAACCGCCTCCTCTTGTCCGACCGGAGATTGTGCCGGGGTCAGCTTCACCCACTCGATTGTCATCGGCCGCTCCGTTGGCAGACTGGGAATCGTCACGAAGATTCGCGCGAAGTGCTCGTATGAAAACCCGGCCGTATTGCGCAGACCGACCAAGGTGATGATCCCATTGGCCGGATCGACGAAGTCAACGGCCACAGCGTACGGCGGGGAAGCCGCTCCGACCGGGAACACGACCGAGTCAATCGTCGGTACCGCACCATCGATGCGCAGTTGCAGCGGATAGCTGAATCCGATAGCTACGGGGCCGCTGATGCGTAAGTCGATACCGAACTTCGTGTTATTGGCGGGCACGGCGTCGGGATGAATGATCTTGAGTGTCGAATCGACGGGTGCAACGAACGGCGGCTCGGTCGGTGGACATTGCACGTTCCAGAAATCACAGATGAATGCACACTGCCAGATGTGGGCAACGTCGCGAAAAGTCAGTTTCTGGTGCAGGTCGAAGTCGGCCTGGTCGAAATTGACCGGCGGCACGTCACCCTCATAAAGGTACTTCATCGCCGCAACAATGTCGGCAACCGTGGTCATGCCGTTATTGTCAAAATCGCCGCAGTAGTCGAACTGGGAGAGAGCGCCGGGCGCAATGACGAGGAGAGACGTCAGCAGAGTCGCAAGGAAGGTTCTCATGTTAACCTCGCTGGTTTTGAAGTAGCGTTGACGACGCTAATATAGCCGGGGCGAGCGATTTTAGCAAGAGGTGGCCGTGCCGGAGCCGGACGGGATGCGACGGAACTTCACGGATAACGAGAAGGCTGTCGCGGATATCGTGCGCAGATCAAGAGCAACCAGGGATGGGTGCTGCACCGCCGGCGAAGATAAAGTTGATCAGGTATACGGCATCATTGATGTCGGTCTGGCAACTTCCATCGGCGTCAGCGGGCAAGAACACCACAGTTCCCGATTTCATGCGCCGTGGCCGTACTACCACGGCTTACTGGGCCTGATTTCAGGGGCGGCGAAGCCGGTTCGGTTGTTTGGAGCACGACTCGCTTTGCCCATGAATGATATTGAAATCTCGTTCCTCGACCGTCAAGAGCGGGAGTTCCATATCTGATTTTGGCGCTGAAGCTGTAGTTCCCTGGGACTTGCGGAGTGAAGAGAACCTCAAACTGTTCGACAGTTAGCGGCTGGACCGGCTTAAGTTCTGAGCAGAATGCGGTATCTGATTGATCTAGTCCTGTGATTTCAATGAGTACACTCCACAGTGAATCAAGATGAGTGTACGGGATGGAATCAAATGCAGCGACAACGCGGATCGGAAAAGAGGCTCCTACGGACAATCGCTGATCGGGAAACACCAGTTCCCAGCTGACAGGTGGTTCGGGTGGGGTATAGTTCAGGCCACTGCTCTGATTTGCTTTCGTCGCCGCGAAGAATAGAATTACCAAGAAGACTGATTGTCGCAGTAGCGACAAGATCGCACACGTTCTTGATGTTGAACTCACGGACATCATTTAGCACTTCCTGTTTACTTTGGTCGCGACATGCCGCTTCTGAGTGCCAGCTCGTCAAAAAGGCAGAGAGCTGCAGACGCCTGAGGTCGTCTCACAATTTCTACAATCCGGCGCCCCGATCATTCCTGGATCGCCACGAAATTGAGCAGCATGCGCAACCCGCTCGCCTTTCTAACTAACTTCGGCCTCTTGAGTCGATAGCAGCCCTGTTGGTCTTGTAGCTGTTCTTTAGGATAACACTATTGGACCGATGTATCCTTGTCTAGCAGCTTTCCACTGACTTGGTATGTCCGCGGAATTGTGTTGACGGCCCCCCTTTCATCGACTTCTTCGGTCGTAATAATCGGAGTGCGACGGGTCGGTTTTCGGGGTTGACTTAAAAACGGGATTTCTTCTATCTTCCGCTCAGTTGGAAAGAGAGGTTTACTTGATGCAGTCTACAGATTTAGCAGCAAAAGCCCCTGGAATCGCTGCAGGTCTGACCTCCAGCTCGATCGGCAAGAAGCTGTTCGTCGCCGTCTCCGGCGGCTTGATGCTGCTCTTCGTGATCGGGCACATGGTCGGCAACCTGCAGTTGTTCATCGGGCAGGAACAACTTAACCGATACGCGCTCTTCCTGCAGAGCCTGGGTGAGTTGCTCTGGGTGGTGCGGATTGTCCTGATTGTGATGCTGGTGCTTCACATCTGGTTTGCAGCCAAGCTCAAGCTGGAGAACTGGGCGGCCCGGCCAACCAAATATGCCTACAACAATACCGTGCAGGCAGGGTTGGCGTCGCGGACAATGATCTGGTCGGGGCTGCTGATCGCCAGCTTCATTACCTACCACCTGCTGCATTTCACGTTTTTGACCACGCATCCTGAATACCACAACCTGATGGCGACCCTGCCGGGACATCACGAGCCGGTGCACGACGTTTATTCGATGGTAATCCTCGGATTCCAACAGCCGCTGATTTCGATCTTCTACATTATTATGATGTTCCTGCTGGCCTATCATCTCAGCCACGGCATCAAGAGTATGTTTCAGACGCTGGGGATGAACAATGAGCGCTATGAGCCCAAGTTGAACGCACTGGCAATCATACTCGCGACGATTCTCTTCCTGGGCTACGTCTCGATGCCTCTCGCAGTTTTAGCCGGTATCATCAAGCTGCCGGCGGGAGTGACCCTATGACAACCCTCGATGCCAAGATCCCGTCCGGTCCGCTGGAGAAGAAGTGGGACAAGCATAAATTCGACATGAAGCTGGTCAATCCGGCGAACAAACGGAAATACTCGGTGATCGTCGTCGGCACCGGCCTCGCCGGCGGTTCAGCGGCGGCCTCGCTGGCCGAACTGGGCTACAAGGTGACGGCGTTCTGCTATCAGGACAGCCCGCGGCGCGCGCATTCGATCGCGGCGCAGGGCGGAATCAATGCCGCCAAGAATTATCAGAACGACGGAGATTCGGTCTTTCGGCTATTTTATGACACCGTCAAGGGCGGTGACTTCCGTGCCCGCGAAGCGAATGTATATCGACTGTCCGAAGTCTCAGCCAATATCATCGATCAGTGTGTAGCGCAGGGTGTACCCTTTGCGCGCGAGTACGGCGGCCTGCTGGCGAACCGTTCGTTCGGCGGCGCGCAGGTGTCGCGGACGTTCTACGCCCGCGGGCAGACCGGACAGCAGTTGCTGCTGGGATGCTACTCGGCGCTCTCGCGGCAGATCGGGTTGGGGAACGTCAGGATGTACCCGCGCACCGAGATGCTTGACCTGGTGCTGGTCGACGGCCACGCCAAGGGAATCGTCGTGCGCGATATGGAGACCGGCAAGATCAGCTCGCACTCGGCGGATGCCGTGGTGCTGGCGACCGGCGGCTACAGCAATGTGTTTTTCCTGTCGACCAACGCCACCGGCTGCAACGTGATGGCAATCTATCGCGCTTACAAGCGGGGTGCACTGATGGCAAATCCATGCTATACGCAGATTCATCCGACCTGTATTCCCGTGGCCGGGGAACACCAGTCGAAACTGACGCTGATGTCGGAGTCGCTGCGCAATGACGGGCGGATTTGGGTGCCGAAGGCCAAGGGGGAGAAGCGACAGGCAAACGACATCCCGGAAAATGAGCGCGACTACTATCTCGAGCGTAAGTACCCGAGTTACGGTAATCTGGCGCCGCGCGATATTGCCTCGCGGGCTGCCAAGGAAGTCTGCGACGAGGGGCGCGGTGTCGGCGAGACGGGGCTGGGCGTGTATCTTGATTTCTCGGAGTCGATCGGCCGGCTCGGCCAGGCGACGATTGCGGATCGCTACGGCAACCTGTTCCAGATGTACGAGCGGATCACCGGCGAGAATCCCTACAAAGCGCCGATGCGCATTTTCCCCGCGCCGCACTACACGATGGGCGGGCTGTGGGTGGACTACAATCTGATGAGCAACGTCCCCGGGCTGTTCGTGATCGGCGAGGCGAATTTCTCCGATCACGGCGCCAACCGGCTGGGGGCTTCCGCGCTGATGCAGGGTCTGGCGGATGGCTATTTCATTCTGCCGTACACGATCGGCGATTACTTCGCGCGTACCGGCGCGATGAAGATTCCGACCGATCGGCCGGAATTCAAACAGGCGGAAGCGGAAGTTGACCAGAAGACGAAGAAGCTGCTGGCGATCAAGGGCAAGAAGACCCTGATGGAGCTGCACCGCGAACTGGGTAAGGTCATGTGGGAATACTGCGGCATGGCGCGCAACGAGGCGGGTCTGAAGAAAGCGCTGGAGTTGATCCCGGGCATGCGCGAGGAATTCTGGAAGAACGCTTGCGTGCTCGGCGGCGGCGAAGAGCTGAATCAATCGCTCGAACGCGCCGGCCGTGTGGCGGATTTCTTCGAATTCGCCGAGCTGATGTGCAAAGACGCCCTGATGCGCAACGAGTCGTGCGGCGGGCATTTCCGCACCGAGTATCAGACAGCGGACGGTGAAGCCGCGCGCGACGACGACAATTACATGTACGTTTCCTGCTGGGAATATGCCGGAGTGAACAAGGAACCCAATCTCCACAAGGAACCGCTCACCTTCGAATTCGTCCAGCCCGGACAGAGGAGTTACAAGTAATGAATCTGACATTGAAAGTCTGGCGGCAGAAAGACCGCCATTCACAGGGCCGGATCGAAACCTATCGGGCCAAAGATATAAGTCCCGATACCTCGTTCCTCGAGATGCTGGATCTGGTCAACGAGGATTTGATCAAGCAGGGGCTCGAACCGATCGCCTTCGACCACGACTGCCGCGAGGGAATTTGCGGCACCTGTTCGCTGACGATCAACGGCATCCCGCACGGCAAGGAAAAGGGCACCACCTCGTGCCAGTTGCACATGCGGCATTTCAGCGACGGCGAGACGATCTATATCGAACCGTGGCGCGCCAAGGCGTTTCCGGTGGTGAAAGATCTGATCGTCGACCGTTCGGCGTTCGACAAGATCATGCAGGCGGGCGGGTTCATCTCGGTGAACACCGGCGGCACGCCCGACGCCAATGCCCTGCCGGTTGCGAAAGACGCCGCCGAGCAGGCGATGGACGCGGCGGCGTGTATCGGCTGTGGCGCCTGCGTGGCGGCCTGCAAGAATGCCTCGGCGATGTTGTTCGTCTCGGCCAAGGTGGGGCAGTTTGCCTCGCTGCCGCAGGGACAGGCCGAACGCGAACGGCGCGTGCTGGCGATGGTGAATGCGATGGATGACGCCGGCTTCGGCAATTGCACGAACTACTACGAGTGCGAGGCGGTCTGCCCGAAGGAGATCAGCGTCAAGTTCATTGCAATGATGAACCGCGAGTACATGCGCGCGCTGCGCAAACCGCCGCGGACGAAGGCCGCGGGTGGGACAGGGTAGGTGAACGATTCCCCGTCATTCCCGCGAACGCGGGAATCCAGGCTGAATTCGTAGGTCGGGTTCCGAATTCCGCGCGGATGAATCTCCGGAAGAAACGAATGGGGAACCGCGGAATGAGAATCCCGACATTGGCGGGCAAATCAAAAGAGAATGTCGGGTTTCTCGCTTCAGGCAGCGGGCGGGACAATTGAGATACAGCAGTGCTCAGAACCCGACCTACGAACTTATCTGTCCGAATAGCCGCCCTTGACAACAGCGATACAATAGTCTAAGATTCCGCCGAGATTACAGAATCACGGAGGTCAGAATGGGGTGGCGACAAACGGTCGTTGGTGTGGCTGCGCTGCTGGTGCTGGCGACGATTGCGCGTGCCGGTGAAATCGAGCCGCCGGATTATCTCGCGGAGTTGAAAGCCAAGAAGGATACCACGACGATCAGGTCGCGAAGTTTCGGTGTCGTGGTTTCGGGCGAGTTGGGGGCCCCCTGGGCGGACAAGATTTCCGCACTGAAGTCTCACGAGTTCGGTGCATTTCACTCGGCGTCTACTGGCGGCCCCGGCTCAAGCGTTTGGATTTGGCAAGTCTCACTGGTATCCTGACTTTCCACCATGAGAAGCATACACCCGATCCCAACGGGATTGTTGATCGCTATCGCAACGACTTGGGGCTGCCGCCCGATGCATTTCAATCAAGCGGCGGGCAACGGGCGATTGACGCGGTTCTCCTTGAAGGAGTGATTGCCGCGCCGTGGATCGACAAGTTGGCGGCACCCTACATCAGACTGGGTGGAGGTGCTGGGCACTTTAGCTCCTCCGATCTGGTCATTGAATGGGAGGAGCTGACATTCGTGTATGAAGGGTTCGACGATTGGCTCGGCATCTTCAGTTGCGCGATCGGCATGATTCATGATTTCGGTAAACGGGGCTTTGTTGCACTTGAGGCACGGGCGCTCGTGTTCGGCTCATTTAACGCGAGGGGCGACTTTGTCGACGTCCATGCCGAACCCACGCACCCGCCGCAACGCCCCCAGACACCAGTCTCGGTTGGGGCGCATCTGACAGTCGGGATCGGCATTTTCTGAGGGCCTTGAATCTGATTCCAGATTCCGCGCGAACGACGTCCGCCAGTCCACGCCTTGCCTATCCTGCCCCGGAACTCCTCGCGAAATCCCCGGTTATACCAACACCAGCCGCCGCAAGCGAAACCGCGGGTCGCGGCGTAGATTATGAGCGGATCGGCGAGTAGACTAGTCGATCTTAGCGAAATCGGTGAACGAATAACTCGAGGAAATACAGAATGTATCCAGAAGAACTCATTACTCCGATGCGTAAGGAACTCTCCGGCGTCGGGTTTCAGGAATGGAAGACGGCGGCGGATGTCGAAAAAGGTTTGAACGAGAAAGGCTCATTGCTGCTCGTTTTCAACTCGGTCTGCGGCTGCGCCGCCGGCAATGCGCGCCCGGGGATCAAGCTGGCCCTCAAGCACAAGAAGTTGCCGCAACGGTTCGCCACGGTGTTTGCCGGACAGGATGTCGAAGCCACTCAAAGCGCGCGCAAGCATACGGTCGGATACCCGCCCTCGTCGCCGTCGGTGGCGCTGTTCAAGGACGGCAAGCTGGTCTATATGATGGAGCGGCACGATATTGAAGGCCATCATCCGCAGACGATCGCGGAGAACCTGACGCACGCATTTGAAGCGTATCTGTAGATAAATCTTAGATTTCCGTAATCGACACCCTCACCCCAATCCCTCTCCCTCTCAGGGAGAAGGGCGATGGGGCGAGGGTGTTCTTATTGGGGCGACATCTGATTGTCAGGATCGCGGGGATCCTGACCTACAAATATTCATTCGCCGTAGGTGATGACGAACTTCTCGCCCGGCTCGGTGTCGAAGTACTTGTAGAGATTCAGAATGATTGGACCGCTGGTGCCGTAAGCTTGCTCGTGCAGCTCGCGAATCGGCGTGAGGTCAAAGCGCAGCCGGCGCTCAATCCAACAGCGCCCGCCGTCGCAGTCGCCATCGCGGCAATTGTCATTGTTCTTGTAGTGGCGCAGATAGAGATTCGCCTGGACCGGATTCGATTCCGCAAAAGCTCCCGGTGCCATATACAAGAAGAAATAGTGGTTCATGCAGCCGCCACCGTATTCGACATTCAGTAGCAGCGTGTCGCCACTGATTGTAGCGTTTTCCAGATCATACTCATCGTGTGGCAATCCAGAGTAATAGTCCGAGAAGATCACTCTCCCCGTCAGCGAATCGGGCGGCGCCGAACGCGTAATCATTAACCCGGCGTTCGTAGGAGGCATCGGCGGCGTCGCTGCGCGGTGAAGCGGCAGGGCCTTGGGATCGGGATAAAGCGATCGCAATTCGAAGTAATAGCCATTCCAGAGAGTGCGCAGACGCGCGCAATCGTCGTTGGTCGGCGCGCCGGTGATGCCGACCGTGATCAATTCCTCCGGCAACTGCGCCTGCTTCACGCGGAAGCTGGCCTCGGCATAGCCGGGGTACATGTACTCAGGATGTTCGGGACTGCGTACGTCGATGGCGGTTCCGACAAAGGTGATTTCGAGATCCTCGCCCCTGACCTGTGCCGTTTGATAGTAGTCGAGCATGAAGGACTGATCCATATTGACTGTGATGACACGATCATCATCGTTGTCATTGCACTGGAGAAAAACGAACACCAACGGCAAGAGGACTACCGGTAGAACTTTTCGCCATTTCATGGGACTCTTCTCCTATACCAGTAATACGCCAATCTTGAACGCTTGTGTAATGATGGGGGTAAGACGTATGTGTACACTGAAGTCGACTGCTGCGACAGATTTAGTCTGTTATTCTGTAGGAACACAGAGCTCGAATTCCGTATCACTCATGAAAATTGAATGCGAGTTGTCAGGACATTCGCAAAGGGCGCGTCTGGGAACAATTTCACCGAATATTGGATTCGCGCAACCATTTCGGGCAGAGAGAGTTTATATTACATAATTCACCACTCTCGGGTGGATCAGCAGAAGTGATTGACATTATCCGAGCGGGGCTTACATTGTAGGTCTACATTATCATGAGTGAGTTCAAAGCGAGCGATGCCGACCTAACGGCACTAAAGTTAGATAAACGACAGAAAACCGGCGCGCCGAGGCGTTGGCACAAGTGGTTGCACCTGTTGTGGTTACTGATTCCGATTGTGGGCTACCTTGTATACCGGATCGGGCTGCACGAAATCACACCGGCCACCAAAGTGCGCAGTGCGACCGCGCAGATGTTGACCGGCTCGGAAGCGCAAGCGGAGCTGGTCGCGACCGGTTATGTCGTGGCACAGGTCAAGGCGGCGGTGTCGTCAAAAGCGACGGGACGACTGGAAGTTCTGAACGTCGAAGAAGGAGATGTCGTCAAAGCCGGAGAGGTACTGGCGATTCTCGAGAATTCCGATGTCAAGGCAGATTTGGAGCGGATGAAGGCGAATGTGGCGATGGCGCGGGCCGATTCCACCGATGCCTACATCAAGCTCAATCGCGCCAACGAATTGATCAAATCCGGCTCAACAACGCAGGATATCGTCGACGAGATGATAGCGAACTATGATCGTGCCAAGGCATCGGTGGCGGTGGCGTCGGCAGGCGTGCGCTATGCCGAAGTGGCGGTGGAAAATACTATCATTCGCGCGCCGTTTGACGGCACGGTGCTCTCCAAGGACGCCGATGTCGGTGAGATGGTAGCGCCGTTCTCATCGGCGGGATCATCGCGCGGTGCTGTCGTAACGCTGGCGGATATGAGCTCGCTCGAGGTAGAAGCCGATGTTTCGGAATCGAATATTTACAAGGTCAATGTCGGCCAGCCGTGCGAGATCATCCTGGATGCCTATCCCGGAGTTCGGTATCCGGGGCGGGTGAAGAAGATCGTACCGACGGCAGACCGTTCGCGCGCCACCGTGATGACGAAAATCGCCTTTACTCAGATCGACGACAAGGTTCTGCCGGAAATGTCGGCGCGGGTAAATTTCCTGCCGGAGAAGACTGCCGGCGCGGAGAAGCCGCAGCCGCCGGTGCTGGCGGTACCGAAATCGACGATCAGCAATCGCAACGGGCGCCCGGTCGTATTCAAGATCATCGGGCAAAACGTTCAGGAAGTTGCCGTGACAATCGGGCGCGAACTGGGAACGTTCACCGAAATCTTATCCGGCCTGGTGGCGGGAGATCAGGTGGTCGTTTCGCCGCCGGGGGCGTTGAAGTCGGGCGACAAAATCGAATTATCGCAATAGGACCATACAACAAAGGAAGAGCATGACCGAGACTTTAGTCCAGGTGCGCAGCGTCTCCAAGTCGTACTATCGTGACTCGCTGGAGATTCCGGTATTGCGCAATATCAGTTTTGACATTCCGGCCGGGCAGTTTCTCGCCCTGATGGGTCCTTCGGGATCCGGCAAGACGACCCTGCTCAATCTGATCTCCGGTATCGATCAACCGACCGCCGGCGATCTGATGGTCGCGGGGGAGAACATCGCCCGTCTGAGCCAGGGACAGCTGGCCAAGTGGCGCTCGCAGCATATCGGCTTGGTGTTTCAGTTCTACAACCTGCTGCCGGTGTTGACGGCGTACGAGAACGTTGAGCTGCCCCTGCTGCTTTACAAGCTCTCAAAAGCTGACCGCCGCAAGCGCGTTGAAACGGCGCTCTCGATCGTCGGACTCGGTGATCGCATGGATCACTACCCGCGGCAGTTGTCAGGCGGCCAGGAACAACGCGTGGCCATCGCGCGCGCCATTGTCGCCGATCCGACGTTGTTGTTGGCCGACGAGCCGACCGGCGATCTGGACAAGGCCTCGGCGGAAGAAATCATGACGCTGCTGACGCGGCTGAACAAGGAATTCAACAAGACCATCATCATGGTGACGCACGATCCCCGCGCGGCGGACAAGGCCTCGTTAATCCGCAACCTCGACAAAGGCGAGCTGGCGTAACGATATGTTGATGAAATTGATTCTTCGTAACGCGCTCCGCCACAAGCTGCGCACGATTCTGACCATTTTGGGTCTGGCCGTCGCGGTGATGGCGTTCGGGCTGATTCGCACGGTGATCGACGCCTGGCATGCCGGCGTCGAAGCCGCAGCGCCGGACCGGCTCATTACCCGCCACGCAGTCTCGATCGTGATGACCCTGCCGCTCTCGTATCGCGACCAACTGCTCAAGGTTGACGGCGTCAAGGATGTCACCTACGCCAACTGGTTCGGCGGCATCTACGTCGACCCGGACAATTTCTTCGCGCAATTTGCGGTCGACAAGGACAGATATTTCCGGCTCTTCCCGGAGTTCCAGATTTCCGACGAGACGAAGCAGGCGTTTGACGCGAATATCCGCGCGGTCATCGTCGGACAAAAACTGGCGGATCGGTTCGGCTGGAAAGTCGGCGACCGCGTGACATTGATCGGCACGATCTATCCCGGTGACTGGGACTTCGATGTCGTCGGGATCTATAAGGGTCGCGACGAGACCATTGACGAGTCGGCGTGGTTCATGCGCTGGGATTATCTCGACGAGCGGGTCAAGCAGGAGTTTCCCGGGCGCTCCGGTGAAATCGGCTGGTACGCGCTGCAGTTGGCCGACCCCAATCGCGCCGCGGAGATCTCGGCGGCGGTCGATGCACATTTCAAGAATTCTTCGTTCGAGACGCTGACCGAGACCGAGAAGGCCTTTGCGATGTCGTTCGTGCAAATGTCGAGCGCCATTCTGGTACTGATGACGGTGATGTCGTGGCTGATCATCGGCGTGATCATGATGGTCCTGATCAACACGATGGTCATGACGGCGCGCGAGCGAATGACTGAGCATGCGTTCATGAAATCCATGGGATTCCAGAACTACCATCTCTTCGGCCTGATCACGGGCGAGTCGCTGGTGATCTCGGCCTTGGGCGCCGGGCTCGGACTCATCTTGCTGGCGATGATGGTCAATGTCATGAAGGCCGGCCTGAGCGCCTGGTTCCCGATCTTCACCGTCCAGCCGCTGACCTGGATTTTGGTCGTGGTAATTGCGGTGGCGATCGGATTGGTGGCGGCGATCTTCCCGGTTCAAAAGGCGCTGCGCATGCGGATTATCGACGGCCTGCGCGTCGTGGATTAAAGAGGTAGAACGATGATTCCTCCGAGTTATACAATCAGAAATCTGGTTAACCACAAGATCACCTCAGCGCTGACTATTCTGGGTGTGACGCTGGTGGTGTTTGTATTCACCGCTGTTTTGATGCTGGCGCACGGATTGCTCGAGACGCTGGTGACAACCGGTGCCGACGACAACATTGTCGTGATTCGCAAGGCCTCGCAGACCGAGGTCACTTCGATCGTCTCGGGCGAGCAGGCCGACATCGTGTCAACCTTCCCCGAGATCAAGCAAGACAGCGAGGGCAAAGCCGATTGCACACGCGAGATGTATGCGATCATCAGCCTGGCGAAACGCAGCGAGGAGGGAACTTCCAACATCGCGGTACGCGGTGTCACCGAGAAGTCTCTGACGCTGCGGCCCGACGTGAAGATCATCGAAGGCCGGATGTTCCGGCCGGGTACGGCGGAAATCGTCGCCGGCAAGTCGGTGGCGCGGCGCTTCCGTGGCTGCGAGGTCGGCGAGACGGTGCGCTTCAACGCGCGCGATTGGACCGTCGTCGGCGTGTTCGACGCCGCCGGCACGGCTTTCGACTCCGAAATCTGGGGCGATATCGCGCAAATGCAGGATGTGTTCCGGCGCGGTGACTATGTCTCCTCAATCACGATGAAGCTGAACGACCCGTCGCAACTGGCGGCGGTGCAGTCGCGGATCGAGGGTGATCCGCGGTTGCCATTGGAGGCCAAAGCGGAAAAGGAGTACTATAAGGCGCAGTCCAAGGCGACGACGGAATTCATCACGCTGGTCGGCATCTTGATCTGCGTGATTTTTTCCTTCGGCGCGGTGGTCGGTGCGATGATCACGATGTACGCCGCCGTGGCGAATCGCACCAAGGAGATCGGTACGCTGCGGGCGCTGGGTTTCAGCCGCCTGAGCATCCTGTTCACATTCTTGTTTGAGGCGGTATTGATCAGCCTGCTCGGCGGAGTGCTCGGTTTGGTGGCGGCCAGTTTCCTGAAGTTTGTGCAGGTGTCGACGGTCAATTTCAATACGTTCACGGAATTGGCCTTCAATTTCAGCCTCAATGTCCCGACGGTGATCGCGGCCCTGATTTTTGCGCTGGCGATGGGCTTTATCGGTGGCTTTCTGCCGGCCGTGCGGGCTTCGCGGCTCAAGATCGTTGACTCGCTGCGCACAACTTAGTCGGGCGACGCCGGAATCTGGAGGGAGAATACCGAGTGGCCTGGCGACATTAAAGCTGTTGACAGGCCGAGGGGCTGCCGATATATTCTGCAGACAAGTTCGCCTGGGACATGGTGAAATGGTATCACAGCTGACTCTGGATCAGTTATTCGGGGTTCGAATCCCTGTGTCCCAGC
>CAZFNN010000016.1:0-95970 GCA_964520555.1 uncultured Ignavibacteria bacterium | reverse complement strand
CGCCGCGAGATCATGATCAATGCCATGAAAGAGCACTTCCCGGCCAATGTCACCTGGCCGTTCCCCGACGGTGGGCTGTTCTTATGGGTGCAGTTGCCGGAGAATGTCTCGTCGACGATGATCTTCCAGCAGGCCGTAAACGAGGGAGTCGCGTTCGTGCCGGGTCGGCCGTTCCATCCCGACGGCTCCGGCGACAACACAATGCGGCTCAATTTCGCCAGTTCGACGGCGGAGAATATTGTGGAAGGCATCCGGCGCCTTGGCCGCGTCTTCCAGCGCTACTGCTGATTGCGCCGCACGACAAAGCGCTTGCCCGCAGCCAATCAGATTTGTATCAGTTGCCTATGAGCCCGTCACCCGCACTCGGCATTCCCTTTGCCAAATACCATGCGCTCGGCAACGACTTCCTCGTCCTCGACGCCAAACATCTGGCCCGCGGCCGCAAATCGCTTGCCGCGTTCGTCCGCGCGATCTGTGACCGCCACTATGGTGTCGGTGCCGACGGCGTAGTATTGCACGACAGCCCGCGCGGCCGACACCGGATGCGCATTTTCAATGCCGACGGTAGCGAGGCCGAGATTTCCGGTAACGGTTTGCGAATCTTGGCGCATCATCTCTATTGTCTCGGTCTGGCGAAAGAACGAGAGTTTGCCATACGCTCCGCGACCGCCGAAAATCATGTTTTTGTCCAGGGGCGCAAGTCCCCGCTGATGCATATCCGTGCCGCGATGGCCGTGCCGGAACTCCGCGCACGGATGATCCCGCTGCGGACTCGCTCGCGGTTCTTCATTTCGCAGGAGTTCAAGGTCGCCGCCGGCGCGCTGCTCGGTACTGCCGTCAGCGTCGGCAATCCTCATATCGTGTTTTTCGTCGATCGCTTTGATTTTGACTGGCGAAGCTTCGGCCGGGAAGTCGAATCCGACCGGCGCTTTCCGAAGCGCGTTAACGTCGAATTTGCCCGCATCATCAACCGCCGGCGCGTTGAAGTCCGCATCTGGGAACGCGGTGTTGGGGAGACTTCAGCCTCCGGTACCGGCGCCTCGGCAGTCGTCGCGGCCGGTATTGCCAATGGCTGGCTCGACCACAGTGTCACCGTCGTCGCACCCGCGGGCGCACTGCAGGTGGCCATTCCGTCGCTCGATCAGCCAATACAATTGACCGGCCCGTCGCAGTTTGTCGCCGCCGGTGAGTTTGTCCTCACGCGGCGATGAGAAAGCTCGTTTCGGAATACATCGCTGATCTCAAGTTGATCACGCGTAATATTCACCTCTTCGTGCTGGGCGGGCTGATGATCGGCATCGTTCAGGCCTCGATGTCGCTGCTGCTCAATTTGTATCTTAAGGACGCCGGCTTCAAAGAGACCTTCATTGGCCGCACATTATCGTTCAACTCGTTCGGCGGTGTCGCCGCGGCGCTGCCGGCGGTGTATCTGGCGGCGCGGTACAAGATCAAGCCGATTCTGATCGCGTCCGCGGTCGTCGTCGCTGCGTCGTTCTTCATGATGTGTCATACCGGCATGCACTGGCTGATATTGGCCTCCGCTTTCGTCTTCGGCTTCGCGAACCAGATTCGCGGCATAGCGTCCGCGCCCTTTATTATGCGCAACACCACCGATCAGGAGCGGACGCTGGTCTTCAGTGTCAACTACTCGACCTGGATGACCGCCGCCATCATCGGTTCGGTTGGCGGCGGCTACCTGCATGAGGTTTTGCAGCACGCTTATGCCGCTTCCATGCCGTCGCTGGAAGCCAATTTGCAGGCCTACCGCACCGCGGTCTTGATTACCTGCCTGGTCGGACTGCTGTCAATCATCGCGTATTCATTCATCAGAGCCAAAGCGCCCGCGCCGAACGAAGTCGCCCGCGCTTTCAACTGGGACTCGATCCGCAATAACTGGCGATTGCTGCTCAAGCTGATGACGCCGTATTTCCTGCTGGGGACTGGCGCCGGGCTGATTATTCCGTTCCTGAATCTCTATTTCCGCGATCGCTTTGGGCTCGATGCCGCCCGCATCGGCGTCTACTTCTCGCTGCTGTCGATTGCCATGATTGTTGCGGTCATGGCCGTGCCGGTCATCAAGCGCAAGCTCGGCTTTGTCCGCACCGTCGTGCTGACCGAGGTGCTGTCGATCCCGTTTATGCTGATTCTGTGCTTCACTGAGAATCTCGACCTCGCTTTTTGGGCGTTCATGCTGCGCGGGGCCTTGATGAACATGGGCAGTCCCGTCTCGACGGCTTTCATGATGGAGTCGGTGCCGGAGGAACAGCACGGCCTGGTCAATTCGCTGGCCTCGATCGCCTGGGCGGTCAGTTGGGCGCTCACTGCTCAGATCGGCGGATCGATGATCGAGAAGGGGGGCTATGTACCGGTGTTCCTCGTTGCGATCGGGCTCTATATCTTCTCGGCTGGATCGTACTATTACTTCTTTGCCTGTGCCGAACGCAAGAGTGCCAATCGCTGGATACTGGATATTTCCTGCGCCCGCTAAAAGCGTTTGTCTGCGCGCCAAAAACCCGTATATATGTCAATCTGATTCTGGGCAGCTTCTCCTCGCCGCGAGGATGTGGCATTCGATGGTGGTAGCGGAAGTTTGTGAGCACGGCTGAACTAAAACATCAAATTGCGAGCGCAATTGCCGACGCTGTAGGCGTTTCCGCTGAAGCGATCGTCGCGATGTTCGAGCTTCCCAAGGCTCCCGAGCATGGCGATCTGGCGCTGCCGTGTTTTCGTTTCGCCAAGCAGTTGCGCAAAGCGCCGCCGGCGATCGCGGCGGAACTCTACAAGAACTTCTTCACGACGAACCTGCCCTCCGGCATAACCAAGGTCGTTCCGCTGGGCGGGTACCTCAACTTCTATGTTGCCACCGATGCGGTGGTCGCGAGCGCGCTGATCGAGGTCTTGAAAGCCGGCGACGAGTACGGTTCCAGGCGCGAGGTTGCAGGTCGGCGCGTGGTGGTGGAGTATTCTTCCGTCAACATCGCCAAGCCGTTCGGTATCGGCCATTTGCGCTCGACGATTATTGGCGCGACGTTGGCCCGGGTCTACGCCAAGCTCGGGCACGAAGTCATCCGCATCAACCACTTGGGCGACTGGGGCACACAGTTCGGCAATCTGATCGCAGCTTACAAGCTCTGGGGCGGGGAGTACACGTTCGCGTCGAACCCGATCGCCGACCTGTACAAGCTGTATGTCCGGTTCCACGATGCCGCCAAGTCTGATCCGGCACTTGAGGAACGCGGTCGCGCCGAGTTCCGCAAGCTTGAGCAGGGCGACGCTGAGAATACACAAGTTTGGCAGCGGTTCATCGACTACAGCATGGCCGATTTCAACCGCATCTATGAGATGCTCCATGTCCATTTCGACCATAACACCGGCGAGTCGTTCTACCGGGACAAGATGGAGCCGGTGGTTGCACGGCTGAACGAGTTGGGTTTGCTCAAGCAGAGCGAGGGTGCCTGGATCGTTGATCTGGAGCCGTACAGCCTGCCGGCCTGTTTGATGAAGCGTTCTGACGATGCCTCGCTTTACGCCACGCGCGATTTGGCGGCACTGATTTACCGCAAGGCGAAATTCAATTTCGACAAGATGCTGTATGTCGTCGGCACCGCGCAGAAGCTGCACTTCCAGCAGTTCTTCAAGGTCGCCGAGTTGATGGGGAATGCTTGGGTCAAGGACGCCGTGCATGTCGACTTCGGCTGGGTCAAGTTCGGCGATCGCGCCATGTCGACGCGGTCGGGGACGCTGATCTTTTTTGACGAAGTGCTGCAGCAGGCCAAGGAACTCGCGCGTGAAATCATCCTGCGCGAGAACCAGGAGGTCGCCAATGTCGATTGGACGGCCGAGCGCGTGGCCGTGGCCGCGATCATTTTCACGCAGTTGCGCGTTCGTCGCAACAAGGACGTGAATTTCGTCTGGGAGGAGGCGCTGTCGTTCAAAGGCGAGACCGGTCCGTATCTGCAGTACACGCACGCGCGTCTCTCGTCACTGATTCAGAAATACGGCCAGCCGCTGCCCGACCTGAGTGCTGATTTCACGCTGCTGGCCGACGAAGAAAAGCAAATTATCAAGAAGTTTGAACTCTATGGGCAGCGCCTGCAACTTGTGTCCGAGGTCTATGAGACCAATCTCCTCGCCGACTATCTGATCGACCTGGCGTCTGCCTTCAACAGCTATTGGCAACGCATCAGGATCATCACCGACAACGCCGAGCTGACCCGCGCGCGGATGCAGATGGCGTTTGCCGTGCGCACGATTATCGGCGACGGGCTGCGTTTGCTCGGCATTGAACCGCTGGAACGGATGTAAGATGAAATTCACCCGACCCAAAGAATACGAACTGATCATCGAGCCGGTCGCGGACTACGTGTCCACGCTCGCGGCGCTGTCGTTTGCCGCCCTCCGGACCGAGCCGACGACGATCACCAACGTCGAACGTACCGATCTGCTCGCCGCCTTTGAACCATTCTTGAACTCGGGCGGCATCGAGCTGACCTGGGACGGCAATTCCGTCACCGCCGTCCCGCGCACGTCGGCGCCGTTCACCTACCTGACCAAGCTGCCGGATTACGAATTGTTCCGCTATGCCCTCACGCTGGCGGCGATGCGCACCGGCTCGCGGTTGGCAGTGATCGACGATTTCGACGAAACGCTGCAGAATCTGGTCTTGGCGTTTCGTCGCATGGGCGCCGAACTCGAGTTCACGGGCGACAGAGAACCGCAGGTGGCGGTGCAGCGCGCATTGGAAAAGGAAGTCAGATACTACCTGAAGCGCGAGAGCGCCAAGCTGGTGCCACAGCTGGTGCTGGCCATGACCGCGCAAGGCGGGCGCTCGGAAATCAATGACCTCTTTGAAAGCAGCCGCCTCGACTATCTCTTCGAACAATTTGTTTCCGAATTCGCGCGCGCCGATCTGACGATGGTGGAAGCCGCCGATGAATTGGAGCGCCGTCTGCAAAAACGTGCTCCCCGGGTACTCGAATTCAAGTCGCGCGTTACCATTGCCGGTGGTGTCCGCACAAGTCCGACGCCGATTACGCTGCGCCCCGACGCCGAATTCGCCGCGTTTCTTGCCGCTGCGGTTGTCAATCACGCCCGCGGACGATTGATTCTGCGCCACGTACGCGCCGACGACATTACGGCGACACCGCTGTCGCAGCTCAAGCGCATGGGCGTGGAGGTTGCCACGGAACGCGGGCCGGAGGGACCGAGCCTCGTGGTCACGCGCTCGCAGGTCAAATCGCGCAGCGTCCATTACGACCAGATGCACGAGTTCCCTGATGCCATTGGTGCTATCGCTCTCGCCAATGCCCGTGCCGACGGCACGGCGGTGATTCGCTCCTCGCCCTTCAACACCGACCGCGAGGAAGCGCGCCGGCGCAGCGTCTCGAACCTGATTCGCGCCTTCGGCGTCAAGGTCGCCGAAATCTCCGACGGTGTCGTGCTCGAGGGCCGTAGCGAATTAGGGGCGGACAACGTCGCGACCGGAGATGATCCGGTTTGCGCGCTGATGGCTGCCGCGGCCGCGCTCGGAACAGTGCCGGCGGTCGAAGTCGACCGTGTCGACGCCGCGCGGGCGCGCTGGGGAACGAATTTCCAGAAACTGCTTGATCTGCTTAGCGGCGCCGGCGCCTGAGGTTAGCGCTCCGCGAGAACCACCCCCTCATGGCCGACCACTTTCACAACATCACTGAAGGCTCGATTCCGCGCCAAGTTGTGCGCCTGGCCTGGCCGGCGGTGCTGGCGATGTTACTGCGAACGGCGCTGACGATCACGGATGCGTTCTGGGTCGGGCACGTCGGCAAGGCGGAGATGGCCGCCGTCATCTCTTCGATGTTCGTCCTCTGGACCTTCTTCAGCATCTTCGACATTGTCTGGATCGGTTCGGTCGCAGTGATTGCGCGCTTCTATGGTGCCCGCAATTTCGATCTGGTCGGGCATTCCGCGCGCCAGGCGATCGTGCTCGGCAGCGCCGCCGCCGTGGTCATGATGATCGTCGGCTACATCACCGTGCGCTGGCTGTTCCACGTCATGGAGACCGCGGCGAACGTCACCGACATGGGCACGATGTACCTGCAGATCGTCTTTGCCGTCACCATCCCGCTCGTGATGGGCGAATTGTTCTCGGCGATGTTTCGGGCCTCCGGAGATACCCGGACGCCGCTGATCATCAGCGCGGCCGTGACGTCGCTCAATATCGTCCTGGACCCGTTGCTGATTTTCGGCGTGGGGCCGTTTCCGAGGCTGGGCGTGGCCGGCGCGGCGTTGGCAACGGCGATTGCCTACTTGCTCGCCTTCACGCTGTATTTGATCGCGATCAAGCGCGGCCGGCTGACGTTCAAGTTCAGTTGGCCGAAGTACACCGGGCCCGATCTGCGCATGATGTGGCAGATGATCAAGATTGGTTCACCGCTGGCGACCGCCGGGGTGGTATTCTCCGTTGCCTACCTGTTCATGAACAAGATCGTGTCGAGCTTCGGCACCGAGGCCAATGCCGCGCTCGGCATCGGCAATCGCTGTGAGTCAATTTCGTATCTGGTCTGCTTCGGCTTCTCGATCGCAGTCTCAACTCTGGTGGGGCAGAATCTCGGCGCCCGGAAACCGGACCGCGCCGCCAAATCGGTCTGGTACGCGTTGCTGTATACTGGTGTCTTTACGGTCGTTATTTCGATCGCGTTCCTGACCATCCCGCGTCTGATCGCTTCGGGATTTGTACCGGAACCGGAAGTGATCGACATCGCTGCCAGCTACCTGATGATCCTCGCGCTGTCGCAGAGTTTCATGGCGATCGAGATTGTCATGGAAGGCGCCTTCAGCGGCGCCGGCTACACCTGGCCGGCGATGCTGGTTTCGGTGGTCGGCTCGGTTGCCCGCGTACCGCTGGCATACTATTTCAGCTTCGGACTGGACGCGGGCGTCAGCGGTGTCTTCTGGTCGATTACGCTGACAACAATCGTCAAAGGCATTGTTCTGCTGATCTGGTTCAGCCGCGGCACTTGGAAACACAAGGAAATCCATGGTGGCGCGGCTGAGGCTTCGCTTGCTTAATCGGCTTGCGCAACCCCGCCGGTTTTGTCGATCTTGTCACTCATGAAGCGCGTCGCTTACATCTCTCATCCCGATTGTCTCCTCCATGACTGTGACGGCCACCCGGAAAATGCGGACCGCCTGCGCGCCGTGGAAAGTGCCCTCGTCGATACCGGTGTCATGGACCAGATGGTCAGGTTGGAGGCTCGCCCGGCGACGGTTGAGGAGGTCAGCCTCTGCCACGACCGCGATTACGTGCACGCCATGGTAAATCTCAAGCCGGTTGGCTTGCGCCTGATCGACCCGGATACCTACGTCAATCCGCACTCGGCGCGTGCCGCCCTGCTCGCCTTCGGCTCCGGCCTGTTGGCGCTGCAGAAGATCGACCATCGCGACATCGACCGCGCTTTTTGTGCTGTTCGTCCGCCCGGGCACCATGCCGAACACAATCGCGCGATGGGTTTCTGTATATTCAACAATGTTGCCGGGGCTGCGACCTTCGCACTGGAGCGGCTCAACTACGCCCGCATCGCCGTTTTCGACTTCGACGTCCATCACGGCAACGGCACACAGTCGACGTTCTACGAGGATGACCGGGTTCATGTCACCAGCCTGCACCAATGGCCATTCTATCCGGGTTCCGGCGGCGCACATGAGACCGGGAAAGGCAAGGGGAGCGGTCTGACTTTGAATTTTCCGCTCGATGCCGGCACTGAAGGTCATACCGCGCTGAAGCTGGTCGAGCCGGCGTGGCGCGAAGCGATGGCTGCGTTTCGACCGGAGTTGATCCTGGTTTCCGCCGGATTTGACGCGCACAAAGACGACCCGTTGGCGGCGTTGCGCTTTGATGATCTCGATTTTTACTATTTCACGAAGATGATCTGCTCGGTTGCGAGTCAGTATTGCGGCGGCAAGGTTATCTCGTTTCTTGAAGGCGGCTATGATCGTGATGCCCTGGGCCGCTCCGTCGTTCAACATGTGAAAGGACTGCTCGATGAGTAAAAAATACTGCCGCTTCAATTTCCACGGTGCCGCAACCTGGGGACTGGTCGAAAAGGACACTATCCGCGTCATCGCCGGCGATCTCTTTGCCCAACACAAACTGAGCGATGAGCGCATCAAGCTGGCCGATACCAAGCTCTTGCCGCCGGTGACGCCGACCAAAATCGTCTGTGTCGGGTTGAATTACGCCGACCACGTCAAGGAAAGCCAGTCGGCGAATGCGGTGCCGGAAGAACCGGTTACGTTCATGAAGCCGTTGACGGCATTGATCGGCCCGGAGGATACGATCCTGATGCCGGCTGCGAGCAAACGCGTAGACTACGAAGGCGAAATCGGCATCGTCATCGCGCGCACCTGCCACAAACTCGATCCCGACGAAGTCCGCGGCAACATCTTCGGCGTTACCTGTGTCAATGACGTGACTGCCCGCGACCTGCAGAAGAAGGATGTGCAGTGGACGCGCGGCAAAGGCTTCAACACCTTTTGCCCGGTCGGGCCGTACTTGGTCACCGATCTCGACTATACCGAGTTGAATGTCACTTCGCGCCTGAACGGTGAAACGAGACAATTCTCCAACAGCCGGCACATGATCTTCCCGATCCCGCGATTGATTTCGTTCATGTGCCACGTGATGACGCTCAACCCCGGCGACCTCATCGTTACCGGCACGCCGGAGGGGGTCGGCCCGATGAAGGAAGGTGACATTGTCGAGGTCGAGGTGGAAGGCGTCGGCATTTTGCGCAATCACGTCCGCGCGGAATAGGCTCTGGGCTGCCTTTCCGCATCTCGCCGGCATATTCAATTGGGCAGGCAAGCCACAGCCTTTGTGAAGTCAACTTGTCCGCCGCTATCCCATTTCTGAATTGTATAATCCTTTGACAACAGCTTACTTACGTTCATGCATCGACTGCCGTTTCTTGCCCTCATTTTGCTGCTTGCGATTCCGAGCACCACTCATGCCGGCAAGATCCGGATCGAAGGCTCCGACCAGTTACGCTCGACGCAAACGGCTATCGGCAATGTGGTGGAATTCATCGGCAACGTCCATTTCGTCAAGGATTCCAGCGATCTGCGGTCCGACTACGCCGTGCTTTACGAGGCGCAGGAGTATGTCCGGCTGATTGGCAATGTGCGGATTGAGCAGCCGGGTCGCATTCTGGGCGCCGACAGCCTGCACTTTGATCAACGCACCGAAACCGCCCGCGCCTGGGGTCGCGTCGCGGTGGAAGACCGTCGTCGTCACGTCCGCGTGGCCGGCGGCAGAGCGATTTTCCAGGATCGCGAGCAGTCGATGCTCATCACCGATCAGCCCCAATTGGTGGTTGACTTCGACCAGCCGCGGGTGCCGACGGAAGTCACCGCCGACACGATCCGCATGTTTTCCAAGGCGGAGCGCGTCGACGCCACCGGCGGGGTGACGATCCTGCAGGGTTCGCTCAGAGCGACTGCCGACACCGCGAGCATGAGCATCGACGGGGAAGAGATCACGCTAACCGGCAAAGTGCACGCCTCGCAGCGTGCCAGCGAACTTTCGGGCCGCCGGATGATCATCCAGTCACGCGACAAGAATCTCGAGAAAATCGAAGTCTATGACGACGGCGAGGCGATTTTCCGCCAGCCGGCCGCCGCCGATCTGGACACGATCGTGTTCAACCAGAGCCGTCTTACGGCTGACCGGATCGACTTCTTCTTTGCCGATGACCTCCTGCACGTCATCAAGGCGCAGGGGAACAGCTTCACGTACTACACGCCGGCGCCGGAGGACACCGCCGCGCGCGGCAGCAACGTTGCCTCCGGCGATTCCACGATGCTGCTGTTCATCAACGGACAACTCAGTGAAGTTTCGGTAGTGACATCGGCGGAGGGCGACTACATGACTGACGCTGCCCGCGACTCGCTGGGGAACGTCACGGCCGTCGATACGATTGCGTACAAGGCCGACCGGATCAAGTTCAAGATTGCCGACAATATCATCAAGCTCTACACGGCCGCCGAGGTCACGCAGAAGCGCATGAATTTGCAGGCGGATCGCATCGATTATCACCTCAACAGCAAGATTGTTTACGCCTACGCCGAGGATGACACCGCCGCGCACAAGTATGTCCCGCTCACGTTACGCGACGGTCCCGAGGCGATCACGGGCGATCAGCTTGTCTTCGATCTCAACACGCGCCGCGGCAAGATCAAGGAGAGTCGCACCAAGCTAGAGCAGGCGTACTATTCGAGCCAGGAGTTGCGCAAGGAGGAAGAAGGGGAATTCCTGGTGAAAGACGGCTGGTACACGACGTGCGAAGATTCCAGCCCGCACTTTCATTTCGCGTCGAAGAACATGAAACTGAAGACCGACGACAAAGTCTTCGCGCGGCCGGTGGTGCTTTACGTTGAGACGCTGCCGGTGCTGGCGTTGCCGTATTTCGTCTTTTCGATCAAGAAGGATCGCCACTCCGGGTTCCTGCCGTTCCAGATCGGCAACTTTGAGCGCGGCTCGCGGTTCGTCAACAATATCGGCTATTACTGGGCGATGAGCGACTATTGGGATTTGAAGACCTCGGTGGACGTTTCCGACTTCGGTCTGAAATTCAACGCCGGCGCGCGCTATGCGCTGCGCTACAAACTCAGCGGCGCGATCTCCGGCTCGTACACGCGCGAGACCGAATTCTCGGGGCTGAACCGCGGCCGGCGCACGCGCGGCCAGTTGACGTTTTCCCATAATCAGACGCTCGATCCAACGGTGAAGATTTCCGGCTCCGGCACATTCGTTTCCGATAGTCGCTATTTCACTGATTACTCCACCGACCTGAGCAATCGTCTCCAGCGCCAGATCACCTCGAACATGAGTATTTCCAAGAGTTGGGAACGGGCTTCGCTGTCGGCGGCGGTCGATCAGACTCGCGACCTCGACCGCAATTCGCATTCTGAGCGCCTGCCCACTGTGAGTTTCAGCCTGCCGCAGCGCCAGTTATTCGGTTCACCCAAGGAAACGGCCGACAAACGCTGGTATCACGATATCTACTTCGCCTATGATAATCGACTGCAGAATTCGCAGAGCAAGTTCGAGGTCAACGGCCTGGCCTCGCGCAAGAAGTACGCCGTCTTCGATCAGGGGGTGCGCCTGAACGCGCCACTCAAAGCCGCCGGCGCGCTGACGTTGTCGCCGTCGATCTCGTTTCGAGACGACTGGTACTACTTGCCGTATTCGGACCAGGCCGACAGCGCCGACCTGCAGACCAACTCGCTGCACAGCCGCCAAAGCTGGTCGTCAGCGATCAGCCTGCAGACCAATCTTTACGGCACGATTGCTCCCAACGTGTTTGGCATTGTGGGTCTGCGGCATGTCATCACGCCGAATGTGTCTTTCAACTACCAGCCGGGAATTGCGCGCAACCAGGAGTATGCCCGCTTCACCGGTTTCGGCGGCGGGGGCGCGCGCTCGCGCTCGCTCAGCCTGAGCGTCAGCAATACCTTCCAGATGAAGTACATGAAGGGCGACAAAGAGATGAAAGTCGGCCTGCTGAACTACGACATTTCTGCCAGCTATAATCTTGAAGCGAAGACGCGAAAGTGGTCCAATGTCTCTTCGAGCCTGCGCTCTCCGAGCATTCGCAATCTGACCATGCAGGTGACAATGTCGCATGATCTGTACAATCCGAGCACCGGTGATCTGCGCTGGTGGAGTCCCTATCTGCGGACGGTCAGTATCAGCACCGGCTATGCCGGCGCGTTCATGTTTCCGATCGGCCGGGGAACGCCAGTTGCGGCCAATCCGCTCGATCCCGACGCGGCGGCGGGGAAGTCACGCGTGCAGTACTCGATCTCCGAGCGCTACAGCGAGAATCGCTCCATCGACGGCCGCACTTCGATTTCGCACTGGATCGACTTCGCCGTCTCGTTTTCGCCGTCGAGGAATTGGCGATTGCAGTATCGGCAGAACTACAATGTCCGGGGCAAGGAGAGTACTGAGCGCGTGGTCGAGCTTTATCGCGACCTGCACTGCTGGGAGGGAAGCTTCACCTGGATACCGGACGGATCCCGCCAGGGCTACTACTTCAAGATCAACGTCAAGCTGCTTCCCGACATCAAGTTCGAGAAGTCGGAATCGGGCATCCGCGACGCCCTCTTCGGCGGGATTGGCGCTTTCCAGCAATAATCGCCGATCTTCGTTATTTGGAACTACCACAATCCTGGCCCAGGCTGGCGGCTATTCTCCTGCCTGCCGCAATTTTTTTGTTCTTGTTGACGCCCGCATAAACAGCGGGTAGATTTGGCGCTATGGGTGTAAAGTCCTTTTTCCACGCGGGTAATCGCCCTGAAATCACTGGGTTCTTGCTGATCGTGCTGGCGATCTTTCTGTTTTTGTCTCTCGCCAGCTACCATCCCGGCGATATCGAGCAGTTTACGCCCGCCGAGCCCGAGACGCCGGCTACCATCGGTGAAGACCCCGACTACCTGATCAGCGAGGGCGACTATCGCGACGAACTTGAAATCGCGGCCGAACAGGAACAAGCGCAGGGTGAGCAGAACCTCGTCAATGAAGAGCTTGCCGAACCGCGCTCTCTATCATTCTCAGAACTCCTTGATGTGCGGGTTGAAAACGCCGCTGGAATTGTGGGCGCGTTCGTCGCGGAGTACACCCTACGCGGCGTCGGTCGCTCGGCCTTCATTCTGACCTTTGTCCTGATTCTGATCGGCTGGAAGATGCTCTTTGGCTACCAGACTTCGTGGATTCGCAATAAGATGCTGGTGGTCTTCACATTTGTGTTCGTACTGGGCACGCTGCTCCATCTGCTTGACCTGCACAACACGCATATCGCCGAGACTCTTACAGTCAGCCTGTCCGGGGCGCTGGGGCTGTCGGTTGCCCGCGTGATCAAGTCGCTTTTTGCCGTAGCCGGCGGTTTTGCGATCCTCGGCGCAACCCTGATCTTTCTCTTCTTCGCCATTGTCCCGTTCCGGCCGGGCACGATCCGTAAGGGCCTCGACACCGGAGTCTCGGTCGCGGGACGCTCATCACGAAGTGCAGTTTTTCATCTTAAGGAGCAATCCAGGACCTGGATGGGCAGCCTGAAGGAGCTCATCAGGCGACCTCCCAAAGCCGCTGAGCCGGAGTCGGAATCGGAGATGCCCTCGGTCCCTCCGGTCACAGATGAGGCGATGCCGGTGTACGAGGTGCCGGCCACACCACCGCCGTCGCGCAAAGAGCCCGAACAGTTGCCGTTACGGCTGGAGGATCAGGCGGAGAAGCGGAAAATCAAGATTGTGCGTGCCACGCGGGTTTCCAAGGACGGTTTCCTTATGCCGCCGCTCGATCTGTTGCAGATGCCGCCATTGGGAGAGCCATCCGAGTCGGTGATGGATCTCTATGACACTGGCGCCGCGTTGCTCCAAACTTTGACGACCTTCGGGGTCGAATACGTTCCGAACAGCCTCGAGAAATATCCCGGGCCGATCATCACGCGCTTCGAGTTCAAGCCCGCCCCCGGCATCAAGATTAATCAGATCGTCAACCTTGCCGATGATCTGGCCTTGGCGCTCAAGGCTTCGAGGATCCGAATTATCGCGCCGGTGCCGGGGAAGTCAGCAGTTGGAGTCGAGATTCCCAATCGGAAAGCCCAGAAGGTCTATCTGCGGGAAATCATCAATTCCGATGCCTTCCAGCGTTCGAAGTACAAACTGCCTCTGGCGCTTGGCAAGACCACGATGGGGGCACCCTACGTGGTCGATCTTGCCCGGATGCCGCATCTGTTGATCGCCGGCGCAACCGGATCAGGCAAGTCGGTTTGTCTGAACGCCGTGATCACGAGCTTGATGTACAAGCACACACCCAAGACGCTGCGGTTCATCTTCATCGATCCCAAGATTCTGGAGCTGTCGATCTATGCGGATATCCCATTCCTGGCGCGGCCGGTTGTGACCAAGCCCAAGATGGCCGAATCGGTTCTGGCCGGCGCTGTCAATGAGATGGAGGAGCGCTATCGTCGTTTGGCGACTCAGTCGGTGCGCTCGCTCGACGACTATAATGCCAAGGTCGAGGACACGGAGAAGTTGCCGTACCTGCTAATCGTCGTCGACGAGTTGGCGGATATGATGATGTCGCCGTCAGCGTCCAAGATCGAACTTCTGATAACTCGTCTGGCCCAGATGGCTCGGGCGGTGGGCATCCATCTGATTCTGGCGACGCAGCGGCCGTCGGTGGATGTAATCACCGGACTGATCAAGGCTAACTTTAGCTCCCGCATTGCGTTCCAGGTAGCGTCCAAGGTTGATAGCCGTACCATCCTCGATGCTAACGGTGCGGAGAAGCTCTTGGGGCAGGGGGACATGTTATTGCTTCTGGCGGGCGAGCCGGAACCGCTGCGGGTTCACGGGGCATATGTCTCCTCAGAGGAGACCGAGGCGATTGTGGGATTCCTCAAGGAGAATGCAGGTGACCCCAAGCCGATGGACGCCTTTACCGAGGATGCTGAGAAGGCGATCGTCGAGCGCAACAACAACGATGTGCTGCTTCCCGAAGCCGCCGAATTGGTGATCCGGCATAAACAGGGGTCGGTATCGCTGCTCCAGCGCCGCCTGGGAATCGGGTATCAGCGCGCTGCCCGCATAATGGATCAACTTGAGGCTGCCGGAGTCGTCGGTCCCTACGATGGCTCCAAGGCACGAGAGATTCTGGTCGATAGGAGCTATCTCGACCAGCTTAAAAAAGACAAACCTTCAGTCTGAACGACGGTATAAACCACGATGTTGATTCGGTTACTGTTCTGGTGGGCTCTGTTACCATCACTGTTAATGGCAATCACTGCCAAGGAAATTGCCGACAAATCTGAGGCAGTTTACTCAGAAAAGAAGACATTTTCTGTTAAGTTTGAACAGGTGGTTTCGACCGGTGAATTTTTCGATGACGAGCATACAAATGGCTCGATGAAGCTGGCATATCCAAAAAAGTACAGAATCGATACTCCTGCGCAAGTCTTTGTCTCCGACGGTGATACGCTGTGGACATATTCGGATGAGAATCGTCAGGTTACCGTGGAACCCACAAATAGACTTGACGATTTCGTTACTCCTGCTGATTATCTCTTTAGACTCAGGGAGCATTACGAGCTTTCTTATGATTCCACGGAAGTGATCGAGAAGAAACCGTACCATCGGCTGTCCCTGCGTTCGCTCAAGGACGACCAGTACGTTCGATCAATGAAGGTGATGATTGACCCGGAGACTTACTTGATTAGAAGAGTCGTGTATCGGGACATCAACGACAACAAAATCAGCCTGGACTTCCACGACTGGAAGCTGGGCGTAACTCTGAAGCCGGAAGACTTTCGTTTCCAAACCCCAGCCGGCGTAGAAGAGGTCCGTATTCCTTGAAATCTAATGGTAAGAAACGCGTCTACTTCAAGGGCCTGGGCTGTCCCAAGAACGAGGTAGACGGTGATGTCATATTGGGCCATTTGCAGCAGCGAGGCGTGGAGCTGACGGCCACGGCAGAGCATGCCGATTATCTGCTGGTCAATACTTGTGCCTTCATCCAGTCGGCGAAGGCCGAATCGATCGATGAGATCCTCAAGCTGGCTGCGGTCAAGAACTCCAACGGCAAGAAACAGCGGTTGATCGTCTCCGGCTGTTTGTCGCAACGCTACCCGAACGAGCTTCTGACCGAAATCCCCGAAATCGACGGGATGGTAGGAATTGACCAGTTCGAGAAGATCGGCGAAGTGCTGGACGCCGACTCCGCCTACATCACGCGGCCGCCGAGCCGCTACAAAGAGATGCACGCCGTGCAGGTGTTGCGCGACCGGCCGCTTGCTTACCTGAAAATCGCCGACGGCTGTGATTGTCGTTGCTCGTACTGCGCGATTCCGATGATGCGCGGCGATTTTCGCTCGCGTCAACTGGAGGCGATTGAGTCCGACGTCGATCGGCTGCTCGACCATGGCGTGGTGGAGCTGAATCTGATTGCGCAGGATGTTGCCTACTACGGATTTGACCTTGGTAAGCGCCCGCTGGATTTGCTGACCATGATTGAGAACAAGCCGGGCCGGTTCTGGCTGCGGCCGTTCTACCTGCACCCGCGCTTTTTAACCGATGAAATCCTCGACTTCTTTGCGTCGTCGGAGAAGTTCTGCCAATACCTTGAATGCCCGATTCAGCACGTTTCGTCGAAGCTGCTGAAGAAGATGAACCGCGGCTACGATCGCGAGCATATCGAGAGTCTGGTTGAACGGTTGCGCGCCAAGCTGCCGAACACGGTCTGGCGCACGACGTTTATCGTCGGCTTCCCGGGCGAGACCGCCAAGGAATTTGATGAGCTTTGCGATTTCGTCGTCGAGCACAAGATTCATCGCGCCGGGGTATTCGGCTACAGCCACGAAGAGGGAACCGCTTCTTATCGCTACAAAACCGTACATTCACAGCGTAGCATTCGCCAGCGCCAGGAAGAGCTGACGCGGCTGATCAATGAGAACGCTGAGGAGTTCAACGCGTCGTTGATCGGCCGGGAGTTGCCGGCGCTGATCGAGGAGTATGACGCGTCGTCGATGTCGTTGACGGGCCGCCTTTACTGCGATGCCCCCGAGATCGACTTCACGATTCGCGTGCCGGCGGGCAAGCCGCAATCGCTTGGCTTCCACCCGGTGCGCGTCGCCGACTTCACCCCGGAGGGTTTCGTCGGCGAGTATGTCGTCACCCCCCGTTAGGAGGTTGAGATGAGTTTTGAACGCAAACTGGGAGTCGTGCTCTCGCGCCCCGTCGCCTACCTATTCTTCCTGATCTATCTGGCTCAATCGTGCGTGCTCATCTACTTCGTCTACGAGTACTACGACAACCGCCAGACGATTCACTTCCAGCAGAAGCGGATCACGGAGCTGGAAGAGAAACTGCAGATTCTCAAGGTGATTGAGGATTTCCAGGTCGGTCTTACGACCGAGCAGATCGGGACGCTGGCTGCGGTGATCGACTCGGAGAGCAAGCGTTACCTCTACGATCCGCGCCTGCTGCTGGCGGTGATCTTGACCGAAAGTTCGATGAAGAACGGCCAGGTTTCGTATCAGGGCGCGCATGGTTTGATGCAGATTCGTCCGGCAACGGCCGCCGACGTGGCGGGGCGCACCGGCCTGGGCTGGCGCGGCAACGAATCGCTGTTTGACCCGGCCTACAACGTGCGGCTGGGCAGTCGCTACTTATTCGAATTGATCCTCAAATTCGGTGATGTTCGCAAGGCTCTGGTTGCATATAATTGGGGTGAGACCAATTTGCGCACGCGCCTGAGGGCGGGGGAACAGATTCCCTCGGAGTATGTGCGGAAGGTGATGGCGCGCTACCAGGAGCTCTGTGACAAGTACCACTTCGAGGATACCACAATTTAGTCTGCTGGTGGTCGTCCTGTTGGTTGCCGCGGCAACAGCAGGGACGATCGACAATCGCCAATTCGTCGAGCGGGGCATCGATGCTTTCTCCGACAGTCTGATTTTGACTTTGCTGGTCGGCTCTCGCGATGCCGTGGCCATCGACAGCGTTGCCGGGCCGTTGGGCGAGGCGTTGCGCCAAGGCCTGGCGCGCCGTCTGAGTGCCCAGGGACTTGCCAGCTATCTTGGCGGCGAGGAACGCGACGGGAAGTTGTTGTTGCAGACCTTCGTGAATGATTATAGTCTTAGCTATCGCAATGCGGGCGCCGGCCTGTTTCGACAGGGGCGGGTGGAACGCGTCTTTACATTGGCGGGATACGGCCGCACGCTTCAGCCCGGCGGCGAATTGTTGCAGGCGGGCGGGACGACTGTTGTGGCGCTACAGGACACGCTCAGTTTTGAGCAGGCGCGGGCGGCGCGCGCTCCCGGGACTCTCTTGTCGCCCGAATTGCCGCCGACGCTGTTCCAGCGAGTTGTCGAACCGGGGATTGTCGTAAGCATCACCGGGGCGCTGGTTTATTTGTTCTTCGCCTCACGGTGAAGTTGGGAAGGGTACGATGAAGTTTCGCACAATCGGATTGCTTCTGCTGACGGCCGCGCTGCTGGCAGGATGCGCTTCGCAATCGCAGGTATCGAGCCAGGATCCGCGGGTAATCTACGACGAGGCACTCCGGCAATTAGAGGCCGGCAAGCACCAGAAGGCGCAGACGCTGCTACAGCGGCTGGTGCTGAGCGCACCGGGGCTGAGCTACATCGATAGCGTCCAGTATAACTTCGCGATGACTTTCTTCGGCAACGAGGATTACCATCTGGCCGTTGCCGAATTCCGCCGCTTGATCAATTCCTTCCCGCGCTCGGAGTTGCTCGACGATGCCGCGCTGATGATCGGCAAGTCGTACTTCGAAGCGGCACCAAATCACGTTGGCCTCGATCAGTCGGACAATAATGATGCGATCCGCGAACTCAAGGCGTTTCTGGAGGACTACCCGGCCTCGGACCGCCGCAGCGAGGGGGAACAAATGTTGTCGCGGGCGATCGAGAAGATGGTCGGCAAGCAGTACATGGCGGGTCGGCAGTATTACCGCATGGGCAATCGCGTGTCGGCGCGGCTGTACCTGGAAGACCTCGTGACCGAGTACCCCGAATCGCCGTTCGCGCCGGAAGCACTGCTGCTGCTGGCGAAGCTCGACGAGAAGGACAATAAACTTACCGACGCGCGCGACAAGCTCAGCAACCTCCTCAATGCCTTCCCCAAGGCGCCGGCAGCGGCCAAGGCGACCGAGATGAAAGCCAAGCTGGAGAGCAAGATCGCGGCGCAGGCGGCTAAAGACTCCACGGCTGCCGCGCAACTTAACGGTGAGAAGGGTGACTGAGAAGATTGGCGTACTCGGGGGCGCGTTTGATCCCATTCATATCGGGCATCTGGTTCTGGCACAGTCGGCGCTGGACGAGTTGAAGCTCAGCCGTGTCCTGTTCGTGCCATCCTTCGCCCCCGCGGTTGCGCACAAGGTGATTCCTACCGGCTTTGCGCATCGGCTGGAAATGACCCGGCTGGCGATTGCCGGCAACGATCGCTTCCGCGCTTCCGCCATCGAAGAAGTTCTCAAGCCGCCAACTTACACCGTGACTTTGATGGAGCGGCTGCACAAAGAAGTTCCGGACGCCGAGTTCTATTTCCTGATGGGGGCCGACAGTCTTGAGCAAGTCGGCACGTGGCACGATCCGGAGCACCTGATCAAGCTGGCCAAGCTGGTGGCGGCGCCACGATCCGGCAGTAATCTGCAATCGACTTTTCCCTTTGCGCGGCTCGACATGCCGTTGATCGAGATTTCCGCCACGCAATTGCGTCAGCGCGTCCGTGACGGTTTCAGTCTCCGCTATCTTGTGCCGGAATCGGTAATCGCGTATATTGGCGCCAATCGTCTTTATCGCGAGGATTGATGTCGACCAAGCGTTTGTTTCTCATCGACGGCACGGCTGTCGCCTACCGCTCCTATTTCGCCTTCGCCCAAAATCCGCTGCGCACGCGCCGCGGCGAAAATACCTCAGTGGTCTTTGGCTTTGCGGCGACGATCCTGCGCATCCTGACCAAAGAGAACCCCACCCATCTGGCGGTTGTGCAGGACACGAAGGAGAAGAGCTTCCGCCACGAATTATATACCGAATACAAGGCCAATCGAGTACAAATGCCGGACGAAATGGCCGAGCAGTTGCCGCGGCTCGACCATCTGCTCAATACAATGAAGATTCCGATTCTGCGCAAGCCGGGGTACGAGGCGGATGATATTATCGCCACGCTGACCAAACGCGCCGAAGCTGCCGGCTGGGAGGTGGTCGTGGTGACCGGCGACAAGGACCTCATGCAACTGGTCACCGACAAGACGAAGATTTTCAATTTGAAGAAGGTGTCCGAAGCCGGGGAGTGGTACGATCGTGAGGCAGTCAAAGAGAAAATGGGCGTCTACCCCGAACAGATTCTTGATTATCTCGCCCTCGTCGGCGATGCCTCGGACAACGTGCCCGGTGTTGACGGCGTCGGGCCAAAGACCGCGGTCAAGCTGCTGGAGGAATACGGGTCGTTTGAAGCGGTGCTGGCCAACGCTGAGAAGATCACCAAGCCGAAGCTGCGCGAGTCGCTGATCGCCTTTCGTGACCGCGCTGCGCTGACGAAGCGACTGATTGCGCTGGAATACGACGCCAAAGTTGACTGCGACCTGGAGGCGCTGGGCGTGCCGACTCTCGACAATCCGGACTTGCGCGGGCTGTTCCTGGAATTCGAGTTCACCTCACTGATCAAGCAACTTGGTCAGCCGACCGAGGAAAAGAGGGAAGTGGCGGCGCAGAACTACCTCACCATCGACAACCCGGCGGCGCTCGAACACGTCGTCGCTGAAATCGAGCGCGCCGGCCAGTTTGCATTCGACACCGAGACTACCGGCCTGAATTGGCTGACCTGCAAATTGGTCGGCATCTCGCTGGCAGTGGCAGACGGCCGGGCCTGGTACATACCGCTGGCGCATCGCGAGGGAAAGAATCTGGACGCGGAGGTTTGCCGCCAGCTGTTGCAGCCGCTCTTTCTCAATCCCAAGCTTCGCAAGATCGCTCAGAACTTCAAGTTCGACTACCATGTGTTGCATCAGCACGGGTACGAGATTCCCGCTTTCGATTACGATCCGATGCTGGCTTCCTACGTGGCCGATCCAGCCGGTCAGCACGGATTGGACGCGTTGGCGCTCAAGCACTTTGATTATCAGATGCAGCCGATCACGGATTTGATCGGGACCGGAAAGAAGCAGATTCCCTTCGATTGGGTTCCGATTGACAAGGCAACATTTTATTCGGCGGAGGATGCTGATTTCACATTGCGGCTCGTGAAAGCGCTGGAGCCGAAGGTGGCGGCGATCGGCGCGCAAAAACTGCTTCACGATATTGAGCTGCCGCTGTGCCAAGTGCTGGCGAAGGTGGAAGAGCACGGCGTGCGGATCGACGTGCCGTTCTTGCAGAAGATGTCGGGCGAGCTGGCGGGAGAAATGGAGAAGATCACCTTCGACATCTACACGCTGGCGGGCCGCGAGTTCAACATCAATTCGACGGCGCAGTTGGGTGATATCCTCTTCAACCAGCTCAAGCTCAAGCCGATGCGCAAAACCGCCAAGAAGACGGCGTACTCCACCGACGTCGGAGTCCTGACCGAATTAGCAAAGGTCCACGATCTGCCGCGCAAGATTCTCGAATTCCGCAAGCTGCAGAAGCTGAAATCGACGTACATCGATGCGCTGCCGGCGCTGGTCAATCCGACGACCGGACGGGTGCACACCTCGTACAATCAGGCCGTGGCCACCACCGGGCGATTGTCCTCGACCGATCCGAACCTGCAGAATATTCCGATCAAGACCGAAGAAGGCAGTCAGATTCGGAAAGCGTTTATCCCGGCCGACGGCCGGCATAAGATTCTGACGGCCGACTACTCGCAGATCGAACTGCGCGTGCTGGCGCATTTTGCCGACGAGGGGGCACTGGTCGAGTCGTTCCTGCATGGCGAGGATATTCACGCGCGCACGGCTTCCGAGGTGTACGGTGTTGCGCTCAAGGATGTGACGCCGCAGCAACGGCGGATGGCCAAGACGGCAAATTTCGCGGTGATTTACGGCGTGACGGCCTTTGGGCTGTCGCAGCAGTCGGACATGAGCGTGGCGGAAGCGAAAGAATTTATCGACATCTACTTCGCGCGTTATCCGATGATTCGCAAGTTCATTGACAGCACGATTGCTGCGGCGCGCCGCGACGGCTATGTGACTACGCTCTTCGGACGGCGGCGCTATTTGCCGGAGATCGAATCCAAAAACGTCTCGTTGCGGCAATTTGCCGAGCGAACGGCGGTGAACACGATCATCCAGGGCACGGCGGCGGATATGATCAAGATCGCCATGATTGAAATCGACCGGGCGCTGGCCGGGATGAAGTCGATGATGATTATGCAGGTGCATGATGAACTGGTGTTCGACGCCGCGACGAGCGAGGTCGAGAAGCTCGGCGGTATCGTGCGCGACCGGATGGAACATTGCGTGACACTCAAGGTGCCGGTGACGGTGGAAATGGGTGTCGGCGATAACTGGCTGGAGAGCAAATAAGCGATGACGAAGAAGAAGCCGCAGACGCAACCCGCAACCGATAGTTCCTTCAGCCCCGGGCGCTGGTATCGACACAACAAAAATGCCGTGCATCGGGGACTGCTGTTCGGCATCGGCGTGGTCGTGCTGTTTGCCATCGGGTGGTGGGCCTATTTCGCCTTGTCGAATCGCGAAGAAAAGCTGACGAAAGAGGAATATGTGACGCTGGCGCGGCGGGCGTTCAATTGCGGCTACTTTGACGTGGCGATCCTGAATTATCACAAGGCAGCCAACGCGGCGCCGGAGGACCAGATGGTCAAGCGCGAGATGTTCCTGGCGCGCTCGCGCGACAATCTCAATCGCGGCGGCGGATTCGATCTGGCGCTGGCGTCGTCGTACCAGGTGCTCGCAGACGATCCGGCAACGATCATCGGGCGGGTGAGTCTGGCGCAGTTGTTCGAGCTGCGGGCACAGGCCGACTCGATGTTATACTATGCCCAGGAGGCGCTGGAACGCGGGCGGACGGCGGGGGATGCCTCGGCGCAGTTGGCGGCCAACCTGGTCCTCGCGACGCATCACCGCACGCTCGACGCCCAGGATTCGGCCTTCGCCTATTGCGAGGACGCCCTGGCGGCGGCGGCGGCGCTGAAGGACGATTTTCAGGTAGCGTTTACAAAGGCGGGACTCGGCTTCGCGGCTCTGCATATTGACAGTCTCGAATACGCGCAGCGCGTGTTTCGCGACCTGCTGGCGTACCGCGGCCGCAGTGGCGGCGATTTCAACGACATCGGCAGTGCCGGCCTGGCTGACTACTTCGAGCGGCGCGGCGCCCGCGATTCGGCGCGCGTTTACCTGGAGCCGCTGCGCACTTCAATGGACAACAATGTCATCGACGGAACGACAGCCTACGCTACTCGCGTCTACGGGCGGATCTTGCGCGACGAGCAGAAGTACGACGAGGCTATCGAATATCTGGCGCGGTCGCTGGAGATGTGGCGCAACCTGCGGGCGATACCGGATGTGATCGAATGCCTCAATGATCTGGCGCTGACGTACCGTTTGAAGGAAGATTACTTCGACGCGCGCAAATATTACATGGCCGCCGGGAATCTGGCCAACGACCAGAAACTCCCCAAGCGAGATTTGTACACCGCCGATCTCAATGTACTTTTTCTAAAGAATCTCACGCCTGACAATTATCGCCGCTCCGGGGAAGAAGGCATTACTCTGGCGCGGCAACTGCTGGTGCAGTAACGACGATGCTGACCGTCGGACTGACCGGACAAATCGCCAGCGGCAAATCGGAAGTGGCCAAGGAGTGGCGTCGCTGCGGCGCTGTGATCATCTCCGGCGACCTTCTCGGGCGCAAGGTCGTGGCGCCGGCGTCGCCGGCACTGAAGAAATTGGCCCGGGCGTTCGGACCGAAGATTCTTGACGGCCAAGGCCGATTGCGCCGCCGCGAACTTGGAATTCTCGCCTTCGACAGCAAGGAGTCTACGCGCCGCCTCAATCGGATCGTTCATCCGGAGCTCCTCAAGAAATTGCGCGCCCAAATCCGACGGGAGAAGCGGATAGGGCGGGCCAACATAATTGTAGTTGACGCGGCGTTGATTTTCGACTGGGGACTGGAGCGTGAGCTGGATTACGTGGTTGTGGTCGAAGCGCCGCGCGCGCTGCAATTTGCGCGGCTGCAGCGACTCGGAGTCGATCGCCGCGAGGCGGCTAAACGCATGCGGCGGCAGGTGCCGAAGTATCTGCAGCGGCAGAAGGCGGACTTCGTGTTACGCAACGACGGCACGCTGGCTGACTTGAAGCGCCGCGCGCGGGCATTGTTTACGCGCTTGCGGTCTAAAAGCAGTTGATTTTATCGACGCCGGGTGTATCTTCCCGCTTTGCCTGTGAAGTAGGCGGAGGGAACTTGAATCCGTTCAACTATTCGATAGACCAGCTCAGGGCCAAGGCGCTGGAAATTCGGCGCGACATCATCACGATGTTGATCGAGGCCAAGTCGGGGCACACCGGCGGACCGCTGTCGTGCACCGATTTTGCGACGGCGCTGTACTTTCGTTTTCTGAATCATCGCCCGGCGGAGCCGACCTGGCCCGACCGCGATTTTACCTTCTACTCGATCGGCCACGTCACGCCGGTCAATTATTCGGTGCTGGCGGAATGCGGCTACTTCCCCAAGAAGGACCTGATGAAATTTCGCAAGCTCGACGGTCACTTGCAGGGACATCCGCACCGGCTCGATACGCCCGGGATTGAGATTTCCTCCGGCTCGCTCGGTCACGGCCTGGGCGTGGCCAGTGGCGTGGCCAAGGGCTCCAAGATGGATAAGCACCCACGGCGCGTGTACTGCATCATGGGGGACGGCGAACTGCAGGAGGGTTCCTGCTGGGAAAGTGCGATGTTTGCCGGACACTACCGGCTGGACAACCTCGGCGTGATCGTAGACTACAACAACGCGCAGATCGACGGGCGGGTGGTGGATATCATGGATATCGCGCCATTGGCGGATAAATGGCGGGCGTTCAACTGGCACGTGATCGAAATCAACGGCCATGACATGGAGCAGATCATCGCGGCATTTGAGGAGATGCTGGCCACCAAGGGCCGGCCGACGGTGATCATCGCGCACACGCGGATGGGGAAAGGGGTGTCGTTTATGAACGGGAAGTATCAGTGGCACGGCAAGCCGCCGAAATCGGACGAGGGAGAGAAGGCATTGGCCGAACTGGGAACGACATATCAGGAGTGGTCGTCACGGCTGCTGGCCGGATAACCGAGAGAATGATGCTGGAACAAATGACGGAAGTAAAACTGGAAAAGACGCGCGCCGGCTGGGGGCAGGGTCTGGTCGATCTGGGCAGCCGCGATGAGCGCGTGGTGGTACTGAGCGCCGATCTCGTGGAATCAACCAATTCCCACGTGTTCGCGGAGAAGTTTCCGGATCGGTTTATTCAAGTCGGCGTCGCCGAGCAGAACCTGGCCGCAGTGTCGGCGGGCCTGTCGTTGATCGGAAAGATTCCGTTCTTCGCAACCTATGGCGCATTTGCGTCATATCGCTGTCTCGACCAGGTGCGCATCACGATCTGCTATTCGAATGTTAACGTGAAGATCGGCGGCGCCCACGGCGGGATCTCCGTCGGACCCGACGGCGCGACTCATCAGGCGCTGGAGGAGATTGCCATCATGCGGTCAATCCCGAACATGCGCATGATCGTGCCGTGCGACTACTGGGAAACCCGCAAAGCCACGGTAGCGGCGGGGGAAGACTACGGTCCGTATTATGTTCGCTTCGGCCGTGAGCCGGTGCCGGTCGTGACGGACGAGTCGACGCCGTTCGTCGTCGGCAAGGCAAATACCTATCGTGAAGGCGGCGACGTGGCAATCATCGCCTGCGGCGTGATGGTCTATGAGGCACTGGTGGCCGCGGAGCAGTTGGCTGCCGAAGGGATTGAGTGCCGCGTGATCGATATGCACACGATCAAGCCGATTGATCGCGAGGCGATCGCCAAGGCGGCGCGGGAGTGCGGCGCGATTGTAACAGCGGAGGAACACCAGGTGCACGGCGGCTTGGGCGGCGCTGTTGCCGAGGTCGTGGTGAACACCGTGCCGGCACCGATGGAGTTCGTCGCCGTGATGGACCGCTTCGGGCAGTCCGGCAAGCCCGATGAGCTGATGGCGGCATTCGGATTGAAGGCGAACGACGTCAAGATCGCTGTCAAGCGTGTGCTGAAGCGCAAACGCTAACATCTGCGTCCTTAGTTAGTAATTACTTACGAGACAATAGCTAACCAGAAGTAGCTTAAGTGCTACTTGCGACAAAGACGAACCTATTGATCCTGACATCCGCCAACTCTGTCGGTTCGGTCAAATCCCCGCAAATCATAATTCTGTATTCAGTTGCGAAACCTTTCTTCACGCAGTTCGTAAATATCACCGGCGAAGTACTGAAGTGAACGGAGGTTGAATGCCGCGACTTACGCACATGGCAATTCTCGCGGGCTGTTGCGCCTGCCTGTGGGCAGGGATCGCACTGGCTGAATCAGGTCGGATCTATGGGAAGTTGACCACGACGGACGATGACGTCTTCGAAGGCTGGATCCGCTGGGACAAGAACGAGGCGTTCTGGGACGACATCATCGACGGCATCGTTGAGAAGGATCGATTTGAGGGGCGCGAGAAGCGGGGGCGGCACTACAAAGAATCCAAGAAGAAATATGTGGAAGTGCTGGGACTGACCTTCGGCGAGGGGATGAGTTGGGGCGGCCTGGGCACTTCGTCGGAGAGCCAGCTTCAATTTGGTCACATTTCGCGGCTGAAGCGGGATGATGACGGCGCCACGGTGATTCTCAAGAGTGGCAATGAAGTCATCTTTGAGTCGAGTTCGGACATGGGACCGGCGATTCGTGAGATTGCTTTGCTGGATATCAACGAAGGGGAGATTTACTTCGACTGGGATGACATTGAGTCCATTGATTTCATGGAAGAGAAGAGCGAGCCGACGGACGGTCTGGAACGGTTGTACGGGCGGGTGTCGACGCGGCGCGCAGGCGAATTTACCGGCTGGATCGAGTGGGACGTTGATGAAGTCTTCAATGACGACGACCTGGACGGCGACGAAGACGGCGGCCGAACGCGAAAAATTTCGTTCGGGCGGATTGCCGCGATCGAGCGCAATTCGTCCTCCTCGGCGCGAATTACCACCAAGGAGGGCAAAGAGATGGTGCTACGCAACTCCAACGACGTCAATTCGGAGAATCGGGGAATCGTAGTGAAATCGGCGGAGTACGGGCGCGTCAAGATCGGCTGGAGCGATTTTGAAAAGGCCGAGTTTCTGCCGGTTCCGAAGAACGAACTGCCGCGCTACCGCGATTATGACGGCGGGCGCAAGATTCGCGGCGTGGTGACGACCGAGGACGGCGAGGACTTTGCCGGCGAGCTGGCCTGGGACAACGACGAACAGTACACTTGGGAGCATCTCAACGGCGAATACAAGGGTGTCGAGATGGCGGTCCCGTTTGCGGTGATCATGACGATCGCCAAGAGCTCGCAACGGACCGCCGAAGTAACGTTGAAGAACGGCACGACCTATCTGCTGAGCGGCTCGAACGACGTCAATGAAGAGAACAAGGGCGTGATCGTATTCCGTGACAAGGGTGACGCCGAAGAGATTGACTGGTACGACTTTGCGAAGGCTTCAATGAAATAGAGGTGCAACCCCTCACTTGTTTCACCGTCAGCCCCGTTCCGCACTCGCGGAACGGGGTTTCTGTTTGGGCCGGCAGCTGCCCGGGACCAAACACAATTTGATCTTGACAACTTCGTCGATGATCATTACCATTTTGCTGAACAAGAAAAGTCAAAACCCAAGGAGCTCAGTCGAGTGACGGCGGGCGCGATACTACTGCGTATGCGGATGCCGCTGTCTGCCGGTCACGAGAGAAGGAGGCATTTGTGAATGGCCTGCGATGCATGTTCGGTGCGATTGCCCTGCTGTGGTCGGTGCCGACGCAATCCTTCGCACAAGACACCGGAATTCCGGATACGTTGTATTACGGGGACCACGGCCAGGCGTACGGCTATCCCGGGGGCATTTTCAAAATCCCCATTTACGTAAGCAGCGACGAGCCGCTGTGCGCGGTGGTGCATGGCATGGAGTACAATCTGCAGACTTCGGGGATTGTCTATGATTCGCTCTCGAAGTTCGGATCGATCTTCATGCAGGGTCCGTACTTTCAACTGGGGTTGTTAGCGAACACCGCGAGTATCGATGGCACACCGACTGATACTCTCGGGATCGCTGCGATTTGCATCAACACAGTGACCCCGGCCGGTCGATACAAGCTGTGCGACGTATTTTTTCACGGTGCAAATATCGGCGATGTTGTCACAGTGGATTCTGCAGCATTTCCACCGACTTACGAGGTGGGATTCCTACCCAATGGATCGATGGGCCAACTCTTCATTCCGCAGTTTGTCACGCAACCGCTGACGGTTGTCCCAGCGCCGGCGGACATGTTTGTGACGACGCCGCTGACGGCTGAGGGAGATGCCGGGACCCAGATTCAATTTGACGTGGCGGTGACCGGAGCGCACCCGCCGGTCAGTATTGCTTTGGACAGCCTCTGTGAGCCGGCGACCGACTCGTGCCTGATGACTCTCCCACCGACGTTCGGGAGCAATCCCGTAACGACGGTATGGACGCCGACGGCATTCCAGGACGGAATCTGGATCGCATATTTCACTGCAACCGACAACCAGTTGAACACGCTGCCGATCGAAGTCACAATCACCGTCAACTGGGTGCCGGCTTCGTGCGAAGTTCTGCGAGGTGACGCCAATTGTGATGGTGTGGTCAACGTTGCCGACGCCGTCGCGGTCATTCTGTACATCTTCGCCGGCGGCGCTCCGCCGGGGTGCTCTAAATAGCTGCGGGCTCGGCCGTTATCTGATTCGAACAAGCGCGGTTCTTCAGCACCGACCGGAAAACAGCTGTTTGTCTCGGCGGCGTCGGCCTCGCCAAGGGCGGTACGAGTGCAAAAAAGCCGACGTGCGGCAAAATTTGCTTGAACCGAAAAGGGGCATTGGCGTATTTAAGATAGATGCCTTAAATCGACAGATATCCGCACTTCTGGCTAAGACATCTATTCGAGACACGAATTCCGCACGTTGAGAGGGCTGCTTCGAAGGACACAAATTCTTGGGCACGCGGTCGGCAGGGAATGCTGGTCGCGGTAAATTTGTCGTTGGTGAAGATTCTGACGGCGCCCTCACCACTTCCCCTCTCCCAGGGGGGAGGTAAGGATTTCAATTGAGGAGTCAGGATCGCAGGGATCCTGACCTACGGATAAATGAGAGTTCGTTTCGCGGGTGTCGGCAGCCCGCGCGATCGGCGAAGATTGGAATGACGGCTTGGTCCTGGGAGGGATACCATGGGACAAGTATTGGTCGTCAGTCGCGACGCGCGTTTTCAAGAACGGTGTTCGGCGTCGCTGCTGGCGGAGGGATTTACGCCGCACATTTGCGAAAGGGAGGCGGAAGTGCGCGAGTTTTTGAGCCGCAATGAGAGGGTGGATCTGGTGATTGTGAATTCGCCGGGGCAGTCGGCGGAGTGTCATCAACTGCTCGACTATCTCAACCAGCATCGGCCGCGGATTTCGGTGATTATCTCCTGTGATTACTTCAGCTATTGGGACGATTTCTTCACCTGGCTGGCGGACGCGTGCGTGACGAGTTCGGGGGATTTGACGGAGCTGATCGAGAAGACGCGGCAGCTGGCACATGCACAGCGGCCCAAACACAACGGTGAGGATTTCGCGGTCGACTGGGCGTGAGAGAATCACCATCGGAGGGCCAGAGCCAAGGAGACTTCGGCCGAGGAAATGGAGCCGTCGAACAAAGAAGCGCAGTCGACGCACTGAGCCGCGGCGGCCATCGTGATGCGCTCGCGCAGCCAAAGATGGAAGACCAGGGGCCGTAGGCTCGGGTGGGCAATTTCGAAGTCTCAGAGAAGACTGAGAGCCAGCCGCGGACCGGCGTCGGTAGACTTGACATGGCCGGAATTCTGCCCGCTGATTTTCCAACTGAAGGATGTCAGTCCTAAACCGCCGCCGACGAAAACGTTGATGAGACGGGAGTCAAAGGGACGGGCCAGGAGAGAGATCTCAAAGACTTCCATGGGTGTGGATTCGCGCCAGAAATCGCGCAGTGTATCACCGGGAAAAGCGGACCCGAGCTTCGGCGAATCGTCGCGACGTACCGTTCGCGATCGAAGGCGACCGAGGCGCTGAAACGCAGGCGGATATCCGGGGAGAGTGACTTCTGCAGGAATCCCCCAACTCCGGCCGGATGCGGGAGATCATTGTTATTGGTCAGGCTTTGCAGGCCATAGACGGCGACCTGTTGGTCGGCTTGGGAGACAGCCGGAGGCAGGGCAGCCAACATCAACAGCCACAACAATCCTTTGAGATTCATAGAGCCTCCACTTGGCTTTGATCACAAAGACGAGCGAGAGTGCAGTTCGTGAAATGGGCGCTACCCAATTCGTGGTATTTCCTGTGGATTTATGGCGAGTTGTGAGTTTTGACGCGGCGGAAGAAAGAGCTAAGTGTCAAGAGTGAAGGGGATCCTGGTCTGGTGTTTCAGGCTCCGCACGCCGGGATGGAAGGTATTTGGTGCTTCCCTTGATGGCGTAGCTAAGGCTGGGTAAGCCTATCAACACTATACCAAAGACTGACAGCACGCCTGGCGCAGCCACCACGTACCAAACAAAGGTTAAGGCGACAACGAGGCAGAGTGCGCGCAGCGCAGGTTTGCGCATTGACGAAGGCAGGAACATCGCCGCGAGCAAGAGGAGAGCGGAGATTTCCAGTAGCGTGCAGAGGATGATCCCGCCGGTTTCAGCGTCGCGGAAACCGACATAGAGCATGATCATGAACGAGCAGATGAACGGCACCAGAATGTAGCGAATCCCAGAATTGGATAGAATGGCGCGGGTGAAGTTGCTTTCCCCATTGGTGGGAGGAGGGAAGAATCTGCGCTGTAACAAATTGGTGCCCACTATGTATTATTATCGGCACTTATGGGGTCTTGATTGAGCGTTAGCTGGTGGCTGAAGGGTGATCTCGTGAAAAATTTCACATTTTTTCCTTGTGCTGCGAGGAATAAAAGGCGATAATATTAACCGTCGTTACGGCGCGCGGATTGGCCAGAGAAGTGGCGTGTCAGTAACGGCTTTTTGCTTTGGGAGGAGTCGACGCGGCCCTCACTACCCGCCCCGCTCCGAGAAGGACAGGGGAGACGGAGAGTCGAGGGAATCCGATGGAATTGACGAGAGACCCTCGGTGAGGGATGAAGATAGAGAATTTGACACCTAACTGATAGGCAGGTAATTCATGAGTATCAGCACCCTGGCGAGAGAGATTGCAGAGTCGCCAACGCTAAAGCTCAACGAGGAAGCCCAGGACTTGCGCGATCGCGGCGAAGCAGTGATCCATCTGGGCGCAGGGGAGCCGAAAAGCAAAGTACCATTCGAAGCGCTTCTCAACTGCGCGGCCCAGCTTTCGACGGCGGAAGTACGCTACACTCCGACCGAGGGCATCTCGCCGTTGCGCAAGGCGATCATTCGCTACACCGAAGAGAACTACGGCAAGGTGATCGGCAAGGACAACGTGTTGGTGTCCGGCGGCGCCAAACAGGCGTTGTCGGTTCTCCTGACGACGCTGATCAATCCGATGGACGAGGTGATCATCCTGGCACCGTACTGGGTGAGCTATCCGGAAATGGTGAAGATGGTGTACGGCAAGCCGGTGATCGTGATGCCGGGGGACGGGCGCTTCGAGCCGCGTCTGAAAGACATCATCGACATGAGCAGCTCGTACACCAAGGCGGTGATCATCAACAGCCCCAACAATCCCTCCGGTGTCGTCTACTCCGAGCAGTTCATCGCCGAGGTGGTCGAATACTGCGAGAAGAAGGGGATCTACCTGATCATGGACGACATCTACCACAAGCTGGTCTTCTCGGGCAAGAAGTGGACGTCCTGCTATAAGTATGCCAAGGATCAGTCCGACAACTCGCGGCTGATCGTGATTAACGGCGTCTCCAAGCTGTACGCGATGACCGGATACCGGATCGGCTGGACAATCGCCAACTCGCAGATCATCGAAACGATGATCAACGTGCAGGCGCAGACGACCTCGTGTCCGGCGTTGTTGTCGCAGGTGGCGGCCGTGGGAGCTTTGACGGGAATTCAGACCGGCGTCGAGAGTTTGCGGCTGATGCTCGAAAACAATCGCAAGGTGATGGTACAGGAACTGAATGCGTTTGAGGGCGTCAAGCTGATCCCGCCCGACGGCACGTTCTACGCGCTGCCCGATTTCCGCGCTTACAGCAACGATTCGGTGGCTTTGTCGAAGACTCTGCTCAAGAAGGCGATGGTGGTGGCGGTGCCGGGCAAGGAATTTGGAATGGAAGGGCACCTACGGCTGAGTTACTGCGGAACCGTCAAGGATATCATGGAGGGGATCGCGCGGATCAAGTGGGTGTTGGATCCGCAATCACCGAACGAAATCTACATCGGCGACAGAAAGCTTGTGAGGGATTGGCAATGAACAGCAACTATCTAAATATCAAGTCTCCGGCGCACGACATTGCCAAGGAGCGGGCCAGCGATTTCGGCCTGAAGCATCACGGTTTGACCAATTTGCACATGGCGTACTGGAATCTGGTGGAGCCGGCGCTGTACGAGGAGGCGATGTTTCGTCGCGAGGGGAACATTTCGCACCTGGGGCCGCTGGTGGTCAATACCGGCAAGCATACGGCGCGCGCGGCGAACGACAAGTTCGTCGTGCAGGAGGCGACCACGGCGGACAAGATCTGGTGGGGGCAATATAATCGGCCGTTTTCGGCGGATAAGTTCAGTTCAGTGTATGCTCGGCTGCAGGCGTTCCTGCAGGATCGCGACCTATTCGTGCAGGACTGTTACGTCGGTGCCGACCCGAATTATTCGCTGCCGATTCGCGTGATCACCGAGCACGCCTGGCATTCGCTGTTTGCGCGGAATATGTTCATCCGGATCGATGCGCTCGATCAGTTGAAGCGGCACGTGCCTGAGTTCACGATCATTGCGGTACCGTCGTTCCAAGGGGTGCCGTCGATCGATGGAACCTTGACGCCGACCTTTATCTTGCTGAATTTCGAACAGAAGCTGGTCATCATCGGTGGATCAGGCTACGGCGGCGAAATTAAGAAATCGGCGTTTACGATTCTGAACTACCTGCTGCCCCTGCAAGGCGTGATGACGATGCACTGCTCGGCCAACGTCGGCAAAGCGGGCGACGTCGCGCTGTTCTTCGGGTTGTCCGGCACTGGCAAGACGACGCTGTCGGCCGATCCGCGGCGAAATCTGATCGGCGACGACGAGCACGGCTGGAGCGATGAAGGCGTGTTCAATTTTGAAGGCGGCTGCTATGCCAAGGTGATCAACTTGTCGGCGACGGCGGAACCGGAGATCTACGCTTGCACGCGGCGGTTCGGGACAATTCTCGAAAATGTGATTTATGATCCGATCACGCGGCATCTCGATCTCGATGACGACGAGCGCACGGAGAATACGCGCGCCTCGTATCCGCTCGATTTCATCGAAAACGCGCTGCCGGAGAAGCGGGCGGGGCATCCGAAGAACATCATCATGCTGACCTGCGACGCCTCCGGTGTGCTGCCGCCGATCGCGCGGCTGACGCCGGATCAGGCGCTGTATCATTTCATCTCCGGGTACACGGCGAAAGTGTCGGGCACTGAAATTGATCTGGGCAAGGAACCGGAGATCACTTTCTCGGCATGCTTCGGCGCGCCGTTTATGGTACATCATCCATATTTCTATGCTGACCTGCTCAAACGCAAAATGATCCGGCATAACGCCCAATGTTGGCTGGTAAATACCGGCTGGACCGGCGGGCCCTACGGCGTCGGCAAGCGCATCAGTATTCGCTATACGCGCGCGATGCTTGAGGCAGCGTTGACCGGACAGCTGGACAATGTCGAATATCGCGAGGACAAGATGTTCGGATTCAAGGTGCCGTTGACTTGCCCCGATGTACCGCCGGAAGCGCTCTATCCGGAAAGCAGTTGGCCTGACAAGGCAGCCTACGGCAATCGTTACAAGCAGTTGGCCGCGCTCTATATCGAGAACTTCAAGAAGTTCAAGGACGGTTGTCCGCCGGAAATCGTCGCGGCGGGACCGCGGCGGTAGGCCGGAGTCTACGCGGATGAATTTGCACCCTCGCGCTAAGCTGCGCGAGGGTGCATCTTTTGTGGTACGCTGCAATGACAAAAGGGGAGTTGACAAACGTGTGTAAGCATGTCTATTATGCATCAGGGTTGGCGCTAGCGATCACGCAAGTCCCACCGGCAACCCATTGATTAACAAAATCTGCCGAAGCCCTCGCGCAATTCATCTGGAATCGGCGCAGAATCAACACTTCGTGTTGAGGAGGTTCATGATGAAGGTACTCATAGCTATCTTGGTGGTCCTGCTTTGTCTGACTTTTCTCTGCAGCAAGTCGTTAGGCGAAGCGGCACAAGGTGAGAAAGTCATGGATTGGTTACCGCTGGGAACAGGTATCGCAGGGGCGGTCACGGCTCTGACGGTCTACAACGGTCAGTTGATTGCAGCGGGCTGGTTTGCCACAGCTGGAGGCACGGTGGTAAACAATGTCGCCGCATGGGACGGAGTGGCCTGGCAGCCGCTGGGAATCGGCGTGGATCAGGGTGCCAATGCACTGGCGGTCTGGGACAACAAGTTGTTTATCGGAGGGTACCTGACCTCGGCCGGAGGAGAGGCGGCGACGCGAATCGCTGTTTGGAATGGGGTTAGTTGGGGACCGGTGGGAAATGCCTACGGTGCCAATGAGATCGTGACGTGTCTGGCAGTTTACAGGAATCAATTAGTCGCCGGCGGGTATTTTACGCGCATGGACTTGCCGGGCCCGCACAATCGGATCGCCAGTTGGAACGGATCTGAGTGGTCGAGTCTCGGTAGCGGTCTCAATGACGCCGTTGCGTCACTTCTGGTGGTTGATACCACACTCATTGTCGGCGGGAGGTTTACGCAGGCGGGCGTTCTGTCGGCCAGTCGTGTGGCGCTCTGGAGCGGCTCAGGGTGGTCCGGTTTTGGTCAGGGGATCAATGATTGGGTGCGCTCGCTCGGCTATTTCGATGAGAACCACTTTGTCGGTGGACAATTTTCCTTCGCGGGCGGCGCGGCGGCGGACCACATCGGCTGGCGGCAGGGGGACTATTGGTTGCCACCATTGGGCACGACGCTGGACGGAGCGGTGTTTGCGATGTGTAGTGAATTGGGGGTTGTCGGCGGTGCTTTCCAGCATTCCGGAGACGTGACGCTTAATCACATTGCTCATTGGGACGGCGCCGAATGGCAACCGCTGGGATTAGGGACCAATGGTACTGTCTACGCCCTGACCGTTTTCGAAGGAAAGCTGGTGGCCGCGGGTGAATTCAGCAAAGCGGGTCTGAAGAACTGCGCGAATATCGCCATCTGGAGCGAGGTTACGTACGAGTGCGGTGATCATGACGGCGATGGTATAGGCAAGATCAAAGACGTCGTCTATCTGGTCAATTACATCTTTGCCGGTGGACCAGCGCCGATGGACATCTCTGAGGGCGACATCAACTGCGATGGACGGACAAGCATCACCGACGCTGTCTACTACGTGAACTTCATTTTCGACGGTGGGCCATCACCGTGCGCTGACTGCAGGTAATTCACGGTGCCGCCAGAGCGGGACCGCCGGGTTGCGACCTCCCTGCCTTCAACGCGCCAGGGCAGTTCGGCAGACGCGAGAGTGCGGTATCTTGGGCTCGCGGCGCGCAAGTTGACCTGATGTGACCGGGAATGCAGACGGAGGTCGGTGCCACCAAATTGGGGAATGTCACGATCACAGGAATCCTGACCTACAGGTGGGGCGTCAGGATGGGAATCCTGACGTTGCGCTGGGTTTCTACCACTATTCCGCGGAGAGAGGAATGCGGCGCCGATGGTGGGGCATTGAATCTTCAAGGGAGCGATTGCGGGACCGAAACGCAATTTCAAGTAATCCGATCAGCGTAGAGACAAGCGCCTCGTGCATCTTGCGGCTCCCCCGGGCTGATTGCTCCGAACCGCTTGACTTTCGCGGCACGCACACTATATTGGAGCAGTCTGATCCATAATACCCATTCGCAGGCAAAACTGAGGTCTGCCATCCATTAGACCGTTTGTGCCAGCTCTTGAATTCCGGAGGAGTCTATGCGTTCCTGTTTCACCCATTGCGTTGCCCTTGTCCTGGTCTGCCTCAGCATCAACTTCGCACCAGCGTTCGCCTTTGTCCCATCGTTAGTTAGCTATCAAGGTCGGCTGACGGACGGCGGCGGTCTGCCTTTGACCGACACCGTGAGCATCAAGTTTTCGATTTATACCGGTTCCGGAGGCGGGATCGCGCTGTGGACCGAGACCCAGCCTGCCGTGCCCGTTATCGACGGCATTTTCAACGTCTTGTTGGGCAGCGTATCTCCGATCGACGAAGGCGTTTTCGACGTTAACGTGATCATCGACCGCTTTCTCGGCGTGTCCGTGAACGGCGCATCGGACCTTCAGCCCCTGCAGCGCTTCGTGGCCGTGCCGTATGCTTTCCGGGTTCAGACCATCGACGATGCCAGCGGCGGCGTGATTGACGGCACACTTACGGTGGGGACTTCGAACTCGAACACTGGCGCCAACGGCTTTGTGGTTGGCCAGGACAACCAAGTTTCCGGAATTCGCGCTTCAATTACCGGCGGGCGAAATAACGTCGCCAGCGGCGCCGAATCACACATCGGCGGCGGTGAGGGGAATCTGGCTGATACGATCGGCGCGACAGTGGGCGGCGGCGAGAACAATAGCGCGATCCAAGCCAATGCCGTCGTCGCCGGTGGAGATGGCAACAGCGCTTCCGGGGATCGCGCCGCGATTCTCGGCGGAACGATTAACAGCGCCTCCGGTGACTGGGCCACCCTCGGCGGCGGATTTGGCAATATCGCAGCCGGGAGCATGTCGGTCGTCGCGGGAGGGAACGAGAACAAAGCGACGGGAGCTTTCTCATTTGTCGGCGGTGGCGGCGGTTCGTCGGCGTTCGGCAGCGCCGAAAGCGATTCGAATATCGCCTCGGGCGACTACGCTGCAGTGGTCGGCGGCAACTCGCAGATCGCCTCCGGCGAGGGAGCTTTTATCGGCGGCGGCTCGATCAACATCGCAACCGGGCTCTATGCGACGATTCCCGGTGGCCGCCAAAATCAGGTCATAGGGGATTACGGGTTCGCCGCGGGTCGTCGGGCGAAGGCCAATCATGCCGGGAGCTTCGTTTGGGGGGATTCGCAAAACAACGATTTTGCCAGCACGGCGGCGAACCAGTTCATTCTGCGCGCTCTCGGCGGTGTCGGCATCGGTACCAACGCTCCGCAAGCTCCACTGCATGTCCAGGAGAGCGTGACCGGAATCACAGCCCATGGTAACTCGGTGGGGTTGTTTGAGCGAAACAACAACACCTATCTATCGGTTAACAGCCCCAGCAGCTTCGAACGGGGACTTCTTTTCGGTGATCAGAACAACAGCTCTGATGGGGGGATCATTTACAATAATAGCTCGTTTCGCCGCGGCCTTCATGTCCGGACCGGCGGCAATCTGACGCGAATGGTGATCGATTCGCTCGGCAATGTCGGTATCGCCGACAACTCACCGTCCTCGCGCGTTGAGATCGGCGGGCCGATCGCTACCGAAGTCGATATCCTGACGACGGGCACTACACTTGACAACACCCACAGCGTGGTGATTTTCGAAATGCCTCAAATCTCCGGCGCTCACCTGGTTTTCCTGCCGCTCGCCAGTACCTGTCCGGGACGCGTGTACACTTTCAAGGTGTCCGCAGCCAACAGCGACGACATCTTGCTCCAGCGGCAGGGAAGCGACCTCATCGACAACGCGACGACTTACAACATCGTCACCGACTTGGATTTCCTGCAATTGGTGAGCGACGGCGTCTCGCACTGGTATGTGATTAGCGAGCGTCCGTAGGCCCGCGGTGGGCTAAAACTCGCGCAAAGGCGGCAAAAATGAGCCATGCAACGGGCTTGTTCCGAAGTTCACATTTCCGTATAATTCGTCCATTATGGCACAGCGATTTGACTCAGCAACGAATTTTGAGACGACCAAACAACAGGTGGGCTGGATCGCACGCAAGGAGGCCACGCCGGAGACTTATCAGCGGCTCGGCTTCAAGTGCGGATTGGAAATCCATCAACAGCTTCTGACCAAAAAGAAATTATTCTGCCGCTGCCCGGCGGGAATTTATCAGGAACACGACGACTTCGATGCCGAATTGGTGCGGCACATGCGCCCGACACTGTCGGAGCTGGGCGAGTATGACGGTACGGCGCTGATGGAGTTTAAGACCAAGAAGAACATCATCTATCGCATTAAGGACGAAACGGCCTGCACGTACGACTTCGACGACACGCCGCCGTTTCGAATCAATCAGGAGGCGCTCGACAAGGCGATCGATATCGCGCTGATGCTCAAGACGAATATCGTCGGCGAGCTGCACGTGGCGCGCAAGCAATATCTCGACGGCTCGATTCCGACGGGCTTCCAGCGGACGGCCATTGTCGGGATCGAAGGGGTGATTCCGCTTAAGCACAAGGATGTGCGGATCATCCAGATTTCGATCGAGGAGGACGCCTGCCGCGAGGTGTCGGATATCGGGCACTGGCGGATCTATATGACCGACCGGCTCGGGATGCCGCTGATCGAGACCGTGACCTACCCCGATCTACTCACCCCCGATGAAGCGGCAGAGGCGGCGCATCACTTGCGGTTTCTGGCGCGCTCCTCGGGCAAGGTGCGGGTCGGCATCGGCGCGGCGCGCGAGGATGTCAATGTCAGCGTGACCGGCGGAACGCGGGTCGAGATCAAGGGCGTGGCGCATATTCGCTGGATTCCGAACTTGGTGCATAATGAGGCGTTTCGGCAGTGGGCATTGCTTCTGATCCGCGACGAACTTTTGCGGCGCGGGCTTGATCCCAAGACCTGGTCGGTGACGCAAAAGGAACTCGATGCGGACCTGTTGCCGCGCGAACAGAAAGCAATCAAGCGGGTCAAGTCGCGCGGGTGGAAGTTGGTGGCAGTCAACCTTCCGCACTTCGAGGGAATACTCAGCTTTTTCACACAGCCGGAGCGGATGTTCGCCGATGAACTGAGCGATCGGCTCAAAGTGATCGCGTGCCTGGAGCGGCCCAATATGCTGCATTCGGAGCAGTTGCACTTGTTCGGGGACGAGCAGGAGTTGGTAGATATCCGCCAATATGTGGGCGCGACGGTGGGCGACGCGCAGATCGTGGTGTGGGGACCGCCGGATGATGTGACGATGGCGATCGAGACAATCGAGGAGCGCTGTAAGATTGCGATGCAGGGCGTGCCGAACGAAACGCGCAAAGGTTTGCCGGACGGCACGACGATCTTTGAACGCGTCCTGCCGGGACCGGATCGCATGTACCCCGACACCGATTCGGCGCCGATCTCGATTGATGATGACGTGATCGTCGAGAAGCGGAAACACTTGCCGGTCAGCATCGCCGAGCGCTTCAAACAACTGCGCGATTGGCAGGTTCCGGAGGATGCCTTCTCGTACTTGCTGCGCAACAACCTGGTACCGCTGATCGAAACTATCGTCACCGAGAGCGAGCAGTCGCCGCGATTTGTGGCGACGCTGCTGGCGCATTCACTCAAACACCTGCAGGGGACGCGTAAGGCTCCGCCCGACTTTGACTATGAGAAGGTGCGGCAGTTGTTCCGCTTCGTCAGAGAGCGCGGCCTCAGCAATGAGATCCTCAAGAAGATGCTTCCCGTTGTGTACGATCATCCCAACATGGATTTGCAGTCGGTGCTGATCACGATCGAATTCAAGGAGCAAAGCATCGAACAGATTTTAGAGTATCTGCCGGCGCTGCGGCGCAAGTTCGGTGAGATCGCCTATGACAGTGACCGGGAGGCAGAGGCGCGCTGGATCATGGGACAATTGCGCAAGCGGGCGGTGGGGAATGTGTCGCTGCGGGAGTTGCAGCATCGAGTGGTGGAGGTGATCAACCGTGGTTGATTTATACAAGGGCTACAAGGGACAGGCGCTGGCGACACTGCAGAAGTTCAATGCGCGGGTGTGGAGCCAGACCAAGGTCGAGACAACGCGCGGGGAGTTCAAAGGTATTTTGCTGCCGCGCTCCGAAAACGACGACGATGAGCATATCGTGGTGAAGCTGGCCTCGGGGTACAATATCGGCATCGCAACGTCCACAATCACGGCGATGACGGAGGAGGGCTACAAAGAGGCGCACTATAAGATACCGGAGAAGGAGTTTCCGGTACACCCGGGCAAGCCAAGCGTCAAACTGCTCGGCACCGGCGGCACGATCGCCTCGCGCCTCGACTATCGCACCGGCGCGGTGATTCCGGCATTTTCGCCGGGTGAATTGTACGGCGCGGTACCGGAACTGGCGGATATCTGCAATCTGACCACGGAGAAACTGTTCGCGGTCTTCAGCGAGAATATGGGGCCGGAGCAGTACAAGACGCTGGCGATTTCGATCGGCAAGGAGATCGAGAAGGGAATCGACGGGATCGTGATCGGCCACGGAACCGATACGATGCACCACACGGCGAGCGCGCTGGCGTTCATGGTGCAGAATTCGCCCGTGCCGATCGTCATGGTGGGATCGCAGCGGTCGTCGGACCGGCCGTCCTCGGATGCGGCTTTGAATTTGATGCATGCCACCAAGACGGCGGCGGAAGCGGATATTGCCGAGGTGATGGTGTGCATGTTCGGGCCGACCTCGGACGAGTATGGCCTGCTGCATCGCGGCACGCGGGTGCGGAAGATGCACTCGTCCTACCGGTCGACGTTTCGGACGATCGGTGATATGCCGCTGGCGATGGTCGATCGCCAGAAAATCACGCCGATCAAGACCATCTACAATCGGCGGCGGCGTGACCGCCAGGTAACGATCAAGCCGTATTTCGAGGAGAAGGTGGCGCTGGTGTATTACTATCCGAACATGATGCCGGATATGATCACCTCGCTGATCGACAACGGTTACAAGGGGATTGTGATCGCTGGCACGGGACTGGGGCACGTCAATAAACCGCTCTATCCGGCGATCGAGCGCTGCCAGAAGGAGGGGGTGGCGGTGTACATGACGGTGCAGACGTTGTGGGGCTATGTGCACATGTTCGTGTACGATACCGGCCGCGATCTGATGGGCAAGGGGATTATCCCGCTGGCGAATATGCTGCCGGAAGTGGCCTACATTAAGCTCGGCTGGGCGCTGGGGCAGACCTCGGATCTGGAAGAAGTTAAGCAGATCATGTTGACTCCGGTCGCGGAAGAAATCACCGAGCGTGAGCCGTACAACGGGTATTTGATTTTCCAGGGTGGTGTGCCGGAAGTGGAGGAGTTCTTGAAGAGGATACACAAGTAACTGCATGTACCCTCACCCCGACCCCTCTCCCAGAATGAAAGCGGAATATGCGCTTGGAATCGCCCCATGAGTTGTAGGGCAGGTCTCCTTGGAATCATCTCAGTTGTCGAGGCATCTCCGCGGAGACCTGCCGCAACGGGACTGGAGAGAACGGCAGGTCTCCGCTACGAGACTCTCCAGATTCCGTGATATCGCAAAGGAGACCTGCTCTACCGCTCGATAGGGATCGGCCGGCGCAGTCAGGATCGCAGGGGTCCTGACCTACGGGTTAGGGGACGCCACAAATCGGGGCTGGACCATTGCTGAAGATGTAACTCACGAGATAGACGGCGTCGGAGATTGTCAACAGGCCGTTGCCGTCTGCGTCGCCGTTTTGCGAGCAGCCGATCGGCTCCGGGCCGTTGGTGAAGATGTAGTTGATCATGAAGACGACGTCAGAGATTGACAGCAAGCGGTCGCCGTTAGGGTCAGTGCCGAAAAGACAGCAGTCGGGCAGGAGCATCGGCCGATGAGCCTCCAGATAGAGATGGTCAATGAACATCGGCGCCAACGGTAGAGCTTGTCCGGGCGGAGCCTGCCGCGGGATATAGTCGCCCCAGTCAAGGGTGATTTCACGGGCGACGGTTTCGGGTGAGCAGGAGACGAATATGCTACAAAGTCGGCTGTATCCCTGGTTGGACATCACTTGCAGACTTGCGAGGACGAAGACGTTGTGTGCAGTATCGTTATCGCAGAAGGTAAGAGCGTCACCGAAGTAGGAACCGCCGAGTGGGAACTTAACAGAGTCGATGTGTGCCGTCGCGCCCGCGACCTGAATTTGCAGTGGCAATTGGAACGCGCTGAAGGGCTGATCGGCTTGGATCGCCAGTTCAATCACTCTCGAGGTTTGCCCGGCGGGGAATGACGTTGGGTAGAGGATGGCTAGATGATCGCTCTCCGCAGGTTCAAGCGGCGGGTAGATCGGTGGACAGCCGAGATTCTTGCCACCACACCAGGTGATTATGCAATACCAGAGGTGATAGGCATCGTGGATGGACCAGCCCTGGTAGAGGTCGTTGTCGGCCTCGTCAAAGTTGGGGGGTGGCGTGCTGCCGGCAAAGGTGTAATTGAGCATGTAAACGAGGTCAGTGATTGTTGGGTTGCCATCGCCATTGACATCGCCGCAGACCAGAGCCGCCGCCGGTGACGAGAGGACGACAAAGCTGAGACAAGTAACCAGAGCGAACAATATGATGCGTGATACCATGCAGATTCCTTTCGTGCACTCACGAGCACAGCGGCGCGGGGCCGCCTTGGAAGATGTAGCTGATCATGTAAACGGCATCGGAAATCGAGAGCAGGCCGTTACCGTCGGCGTCGCCGAGTAAAGTGCAACCTGACGGTGCCGGGCCGCCGGCGAAGTAGTAATTGATCAGATAGACCACGTCCGAGATCGAGGCCAGGCCGTCGCCGTTGGCATCACCGGGAACGATACAGCAGGTACCGTAGAAGGTGGGCCGAAAGCACCCGCTGTAGGTCAACACAAATGCCGGAATGGGATCATTGTGGCCCGGCGGCGCTTGTGCCGGAACATAGTCGGCGTACTCAAGTGTGATCAGACGCGAAGCGGTGTCGACCGGGGCTGAGAGGAAGATTCGCGCAAAGTGCACCGGTGCTTCGACAACGCTGAAGCCGAGACTGGCGCTGCCCAGGACAACGACATCGCCGCCGTTGGCAATCTCGATTCGGTTCAGAAAGTACCAGAAATCGTTGCCGGCGAGCGGGAAGTGCACGGAGTCGATCGTCGGTACCGCGCCGCCTTCAAGAGAGATTCGGATCGCAAGCTGAAGTCCCTCGATTGGAACGGGGGCATCGAGGGCCAAGTCGAGGACGGAATGCTCGCGATGCGCCGGGAAGGCGGTCGTGTGGCGAATCCGATAGCCGCTCGCGGTCTGCGGAGAAATCGGCGGATAGACTGGCGGACAGTACTGGCTCGGAATGCATTCTAACACCATGCACGAAATCTGCCAGGCGGCGTCGCGGATGGTCCAGCCCTGGGCGAGGTCAAAGTCGGCGTTGTCGAAGTCAGGTGGAGGCGGGCCGCCGGCAAAGGTGAAGTCGAGCATGTACACGACATCCCCCCACGACATAAAACCATCATTGTTGGCGTCACCGCAGGGATCGGCAAAAGCCGCAGTCGCGATGGACAGCAGCAGGATCAAAATGGCCCCGAGCTTGATGCGCACCATATCTGATTCCTCCAAGTCCGGGAATCGACCATTGAATTATAAGCTTGAAGCAAAAATAGGCAGGAATAGCTATTTTAGCAACGGCGAACTCGGGGCGGGCTGCCGGAAACAGCAGCCCGCTCCGAGTCGGCTCCAAAGCAGTTGATCTTAAGGGCAGGGCGCCGGGCCGGATGCGAAGATGTAATTAATCAGGCAGATGGCATCTCCGACGGAGACCTGACTGCTGCAATTGGCGTCGCCGACCTCAAGCGGTTCGGGCGCGGCGCCCTGCGCGAAGATGTAGGCGATGAGCGCAACGGCGTCGCTGATTGAGATGAGGCCGTCGGCATTGAGGTCGCCCCGCTGTTTTCCAACGATGACGACGCGACCAGAGATCGTGAACGGTTGCCCATCGAGGTACTGGCCAGTGACTGCATAGACGCTCATCTCGCTGCCGAAGAGTGGCATCAGGGGCGCCAGGTAATCATCGAGCGAGAACTGGAACTTGACGGCCGGGCCGCCATAGGCAGGAGCCGTCGGTAGTAGTTCGACATTGGAAGTCGCCAGTCCATCAAACTGGAGCGAGGCGAGGTCCACATCAGATGCGGCATAGCCCTGGTCAAATCTGCCGATGTATCCGGTCGGGAACTTGGGATCAACGGCGTCGAGCTGGAAGGCATAGAGGGGACTTTCTACGATGTAGGTTGCCGGCGGTTGCGCGAGCGGCGTCAAGGCGGCCAGAGCAGAATGTAGCTCGGAGATACTGGCAAGGTGGTCGCCGCCGATGCGCGCCCCGAATCGGAGTTCCACTTGCTGACTGTCACCGGGTGCAAAGGTGACTGGGCCAATAGTGGCCATCAGTCGGCGATCAGCCGGAGCGGAGTCAAGCCAGCCGGTCGCTGCCACGGGATCCCCGGAAACCATGAAAGTCGTCGGGAGACCGGTCACGGGATTGATGATGACGGAACCATCGGCGTTGCGGCCGCGCATGTAGTTAAAGAATTCCTGATCGGTCTGCGGGTCCGTGCCATTAATGTACTTCGCGAAGGCGGTCATGCCGAGGTTGCGGTGATTGGAAACGGGCCGGCCATCGAAGGTGCCGGTCTCACCCGCTGCGGGGACAAGCAAACCGGACGCGACCGTGCCACCCCAGGCCGGAGGCTGGGCGCCGTACTGGGCGTCGTCGTCATCGCCATTGTAGCAGAAAAATGAACTCAAGGCCGGATCGCAGCCGACGAGGTCGTCATAGGGACCGCCGAGGTCAGGGTCGGCCCAGAACGAGAAATAGAAGCTGTCGATAACGTTGTTGCCGCGATTGTAGAGTTTGTAGCGGGCGTAGATGACATCCGCGCCGCCAGGATCAGCGTAGCCCCAGACGGCAAGCTGGATTTCAATGCCCAGATTCTGCCACGCGGATTCGTCGTTAAACACTGTCCAGAGCAACTGGTCGCCACGCACGAGTGGGAAGCCGAATTGATCGACCGGTGCGCCCAGATCGGCGGGCCAATTGTCCCAATCGGGGCCGCCCGGGCCGGAGTTTGGATCAAGCTTATAGACACGAAAGCGAGGATCATCCGGCAAGGTGCTGCCGCCGATCATCGGACCTGGAACGAACTGGGACGAATATTCGGAAATCGCCGTACGGACGCTGCCATTGACCTTACCGCCGAGGCACACCCCGGAGCTGTACAGGACCGTGCGATCCTCGACGCCGGAAATGATGTCATCGATATCGCCGGTGAAAGGGTAGTACCACCCGGGAGCTTGCCCGAAGATCTCGTCATAATCGAGTCCGAGATTGCCAAAGTTGTCGACGAAGAGGAGATTGCGGTTGATGTCAAGATAGGCGTCGCGATCGGGGACGCGGAACGCCGATGGCGAAGCCGAATGGAACGGTTTGGCACCAAGTTGTGGCCCGCCAAGGCAGAGCGCGAGCCAAAGCAGAGTAGAGCAGACGACTGAGTAGTTCATTTGCACCTCCGATTGCTGGACCCGGATATACCCCTTATTCTGCGCCAGGAGATCAGCGGGTCGGGAATGACTCAATGTTGTAGACAATACAATTAATCACATTCATTATTCCTGTCAAGGTCGCAGATTGAGCGATAATTCGGCTTGCCATGCAAGTTTTGACACATGAGAATGAAGTAGAAGTTGCAGCACTATGAGCCTTCTGTTATTAGCAGCCGGATTTATCGTTTTCGTTAGTCTGGCCTATCGCTTCTATGGACGCTGGGTAGCGCGACAATTCGCCGTCGACGACCAACGGGTCACACCGGCGCAGGAGAAGAGCGACGGCATCGACTACGTCCCCACCAAACCATTCTACTTGTTTGCGCAACATTTCTCGGCGATTGCGGCTGCCGGCCCGATTGCGGGGCCAATCCTGGCATGTCAGACCTGGGGTTGGCTACCGTGTCTACTCTGGATCGGGCTGGGCGTGGTCCTGATCGGGGCGGTGCACGACTTCTCCAGTTTGACGGCCTCGGTGCGCCACGGAGCGCGCTCGATTGCCGATATCACGCGCGAACATATGGGTACGGCGGCGGGACGAGCGATGATGGCGCTGATCTGGGTGACGCTGATGTATGTCATCGTCGCATTTACGGATATCACGGCCTCGAGCTTTGTCGGCGTGACGGAAGAGCTGGCGGGAGCGCAGACGGCGTTCAATCCTGGCGGCGCCGTGGCCGCAGCGGCGATCATGTACCTACTGCTGGCAGTCGTGATGGGACTGGTGCAGCGCTTTCTGAATCCGCCTTTGTGGCTGATGACGATTGTCTTCGTGCCGTTGACTTTGGTGTTGGTGTGGCTGGGGACGACGATTTCGACGCTGCTGATTCTCGACGTCAAGGTCTGGGGGATTCTCATCCTGATCTACTGCGCAGTCGCATCGGTGGTGCCGGTGTGGTCGCTGTTGCAGCCGCGCGGGTATTTGGGCGGATTCATTCTGTACATGGCGTTGGCGCTGGGTGTGGTCGGGATGCTGTTCGGGGGCTACGAGATCAAGCAGGAAGCGTTTCGCTCATGGGATGTCGGCGGGATGACTGGCGCGCTCTTTCCCTTCCAGTTCGTGACGATCGCCTGCGGCGCGTGTTCGGGATTCCACGGACTGGTATGTACCGGCACGACCTCAAAGCAGATCGCCAAGGAATCGCACATGCAGCCAGTGGGGTTTGGCGCGATGCTGGCGGAGGGATTTGTCGCCCTGATCGCTCTTGGCACGATTATGATCGTCGGCGCGGATGTGGTCAAGGGACTGAAACCGGGGACGATTTACGGCAACGGCATCGGCGAATTCATGACGCTGATTATCGGTAAGCAGCACCTCAATTTCGCGATTACTTTCGGCGCTATGGCTTTCTCGACGTTTGTTTTCGATACGCTGGACGTGTGCACGCGGCTGGCGCGGTACATCTTCCAGGAGTTGACTGGCTGGCATTCGACGATCGGCGGAATGGTCGGCACGGTGTCGGTGCTGGTGTTGCCGGTGTATTTCATCGCGTTCGCGCCGGAGGGGTCGTGGGTGAAATTTTGGACGCTATTTGGCTCGTCAAATCAATTGCTGGCGGGTCTGACGCTGCTGACGATCACGGTCTGGCTGTACCAGGCACGCAAGCGGATCGCGTTCACGCTACTACCGATGCTTTTCGTCCTGACCATCACGCTGTGGTCAATGATCAAGCTGACAATCGCCAACTTCCGGACCGCGGTCGGGTTCGACACAGCGATGATCAATGCCATCTTTGCCGCGCTTCTGACGTTGCTGGCGATGTATCTGGTGGTGACGGCCGTGGTGCGAAATCACAAGGAGCGGGCGGCCGGATAGCTATCGTCGTTGAAGGGGGATTGCATGGAACATTCGTTCGTTACCCTCGCACCCGGATCCTTTGCCTCGTAGGGAGAGGGAGTCGGCGTCATTCCCGCGGAGGCGAAAATCCAGGTTGATTGGTTTCTCGGCGGCGCGAAAGAAAACGGCAGGTCTCCGTGGAGCTGCGTCGAGGATTGAGATGATTCCGACAAGGAGACCTGCCCTACGGATGTTTCTCCAATCCACCGCAATTCTCCGTTCCGCCTGACCCACCGCAAGCGCATCTTCCGCCGGCGTCATTCCCGCGGAGGCGAAAATCCAGGTTGATTGGTTTCTCGGCGGCGCGAAGGAATGCGGCAAGGTTCCGTGGAAATGCGTCGAAGATTGAGATGATTCCGACAAGGAGACCTGCCCATCTGATGTTTTCAATCCACCGATATTCCTCGTTCTGCCCGACCCACCGCAAGCGGTGGGGCACCGGGTGACAGTGTTGTTGTGAGTGGCCGAAGGGAACAAAAGTAACGGCGGGTCGAGGATCGACCCGCCGTCGGAATTGCAGAATTGGGGGTGCGTCTTTGCGCCTAATTGCTCTTGATGCGCATCATGTAGAAGGAACGATAAACAAAGACAAACGAGATCAAGGCAAAGAGCGCGAAAAGAACAATGCGCGTCGATCGCGGCAATTCGATGGCCAATTCCACGGCGAGGACGCCGAATAGCGTCGTGAACTTGATGATCGGGTTCATGGCAACGGAGGACGTGTCTTTGAACGGATCGCCGACGGTATCGCCGACCACGGTGGCCGCGTGTAACGGGGTGCCCTTCTCGCGCAACTCGGTCTCGACGATCTTCTTGGCGTTGTCCCAGGCGCCGCCGGCGTTGGCCATGAAGATCGCCTGATACAAGCCGAAGGCGGCAATCGAGATCAAATAGCCGATGAAGAAATACTCGTTGATGCAGGCAAAGGCCAACGTGGTGCAGAACACCGTGATGAAGATGTTGAACATGCCTTTCTGAGCATACTGCGTGCAGATCTCAACGACCTTCTTGCTGTCCTTGACCGAGGCCTTCTGGGCGCCGGAATCGAGGCGGATATTCGCCTTAATGAATTCAACGGCACGGTAGGCGCCGGTCGATACAGCTTGCGTCGAGGCGCCGGTGAACCAGTAGATCACCGCGCCGCCGGCAATCAGGCCGAGCAAGAACGGAGCATTAAGCAGGGAGAAGTAGTACCCGGCAGCGTTCAGCATTTCTCTGATCTGCTCGATCGAAGAAACTTCGACATGTGCACCGCTGAGGCGTTGCGAGAGCAGCACGATAATCGAGAAAATCAAAGTGGTTGCGCCGACGACGGCCGTGCCGATCAACACCGGTTTGGCGGTGGCTTTGAAGGTGTTGCCGGCGCCGTCATTTTCTTCGAGGCAGAGTTTGGCGCGTTCGAAATTCGGAGTAAAGCCGAAATCCTTCTTGATTTCTTCCTTGATGCCCGGCAGGGTCTCGATGGTAGAGAGTTCGTAGACCGACTGGGCATTATCGGTAACCGGGCCGTAAGAGTCGACGGCGATCGTCACTGGGCCCATGCCGAGGAAGCCAAAGGCAACCAGACCGAACGCAAAAACGGCTTCGGCGGCCATAATATTGCCCAGCCCCCAGGTGCTGACGCCCCAGGCAATGGCCATCAGAGCGATAATCGTCAAGCCCATCCAGTAGGCGCTGAAATTGCCTGCTACGAAACCGGAGAGGATATTCAGCGATGCGCCGCCTTCTCTGGAAGCCGTGACGACTTCCTCGACGTGGCGCGATTTGGTTGAGGTGAAGATCTTGACGAGTTCAGGAATCACCGCTCCGGCAAGCGTGCCGCAGGAGATGATGGAAGCGAGTTTCCACCAAAGGCTGGAATCGCCACCGAGATTCGGGATCATCAAGTAGGAAACCACGTAGGTCACGATGATCGAGATAATCGACGTAATCCAGACCAGCGAGGTCAGCGGTGCCTCGAAGTTGAAACTCGCGGCGCTGCCGTATTTGGCCTTGGCGATCGCGCCGTTGATCCAGTAGGAGGCGATGCTGGTGACGATCATCATGACGCGCATGGCGAAAATCCAGACCAGCAGTTGCACCTGCAGCGCCTGGTCAAAGACCGCAAGCAAGATGAAAGTGATCAGCGCGACGCCGGTGACGCCGTAGGTTTCGAAGCCGTCCGCCGTGGGACCGACCGAGTCGCCGGCATTGTCACCGGTGCAGTCGGCGATCACGCCGGGATTGCGGGCGTCATCTTCCTTGATGTTGAAGACGATCTTCATCAGGTCGGAGCCGATATCGGCAATCTTGGTGAAGATACCGCCGGCGATACGGAGCGCGGCGGCGCCGAGGGACTCACCGATGGCGAAGCCGATGAAACAATAGCCGGCGAGGTGGCCGGGCACAAAGAGCAGGATTGCCAGCATAATGATCAGTTCGATCGAGATCAGCAACGTGCCAACGCTGATACCGGCGCGCAGCGGAATCGCGTAGGTCGGGAAGGCCGATCCGGTCAGGGACGCGAAGGCCGAGCGCGAATTGGCGAAGGTGTTGATGCGGATGCCGAACCAGGCGACGGCGTAGGAACCGCCGATGCCGACGAGACTGAACAGAATGATGATCGCCAGGTTGGCCGCGCCGACGGGCCGCAACCAGCCGAAATAGACGACCATAATGACGGCAATGAACGCCCAGAGAATCAGAATGAAGCGTCCCTGCGTCAGCAAGTAAGTCTTGCAGGTCTCGTAGATGAGTTCCGAGATCTCTGCCATCGACTTGTGCACGGGGAGCCCTTTCAGGCCGCGGAACGCGAACCAGCCGAAGAGCATACCGAGGAAACACACGACGATGCCGATGAGCAAGAGATTATGGCCGGTCATCCCCAGGAAGCTCTGGGTAGTGAGATCCGGGACTTCGATGTCCGCCTCACTGGCCAGCAGCTGCGGGGCAAAGGCCATCATAAGCGTCAACAACAGCAGCAAGCGGCTTATCATCCCCCCAAACTTGAACCGTCCTTTCATTAGACCCTCAATGTTAAAATTAAACAACAACCAACGACTATCATCAGACCTGGGCTTCGGTTGAAGGCGAGCGCCGACGCGGGAATATCGCGAGCGACGGTCTCCATTCAGGCGAATTGGCGGGGAATATATGTCAACGGGTCGGACTTAGCCACACAAAACTGCACCGCCATTGACATTCAGGATTTCTCCGGTCATGAATGTGGACAAGTCGGATGCAAGAAAGAGAATTGGCCCGGCGATTTCGTCGGCAGTGGCGGCACGATTCATTGGGATCAAACGGAGGTATTTGTCGGCATCGGGACCGATGAGTTCGGCGTGACTCATGTCGGTGTCGACCCAGCCGGGCGCCACGCAGTTGACGCGGATATTGAAGGGAGCGAGCTCGGGCGCCAATGATTTAGTCAGGCTGATGATGGCGCCTTTGGTGGCGGCATAATGGGAATGGAACGCCTCGCCCCGTTGACCGGCGGTGGAAGAAACGAAAATGATATTCCCTGACTTGCGCTGCTTCATGTGCGCGGCCAGGGCGGTAGTCGGGAAGAAAACACCCTTGAGGTTAATGTCAATCATCTCGTCGAGTTGCCCTTCCGACATCGAATCGATGGCGGCTTCCTTCCAGATGCCGGCATTGTTAACGAGGATATCGATATGGCCGAATTGCGTGAGCGCGAAGGTGATGAGAGCATCGGCTTCCACTCGCTTGCCGACGTCGGCGCGAAAGGGAAGAACGCGTGGCCCGAATTTGCCGGCTTGTTGGACGACCTCGGCGGCGGCGAGTTCGTTGCTGTGGTAATTGACAATGACGTGGCAGCCGGCCTGGGCGAACATGATGGCGGCGGCGCGGCCGATGCCGCGCGAGGCGCCGGTAATGACGGCAGTTTTGTCCTTGAGTGTGATCACGCGCTTCCTCCACTTCCAACAGGTGTGACAAATCACCCGGTGCGGGAAGATAGGGATTGTGAGAAAAATGGGAAGTGAGAAAGACGAGGGCGGGCCACCGAAAACCAAACCGCCGGGGATTTCTCCCCGGCGGTTGGCCGATCGGTATTATGACGCGGCTAAGCCGCGCAAGATGCCTGAGCGATTACCAGCCGCGACGTCCGCCGCCGCCGCCGCGATTGCCGCCGCCGCTGCGACCGCCACCGCCGCCGCCACCCATGCGCGGGTTGTCGGTACGGGGACGAGCTTCGGAGACGTTCAACGTGCGACCGCCAAGGTCCTTGCCGTTCATGCCGTTAATCGCGGCAATCCCTTCCGCCTTATTCGACATTTCCACGAATGCAAATCCGCGGGGTTCGCCCGAGAACTTGTCGGTAATGATCGAGGCTTTGGTGACTTGGCCGAACGCTTCGAAAGCGGTCCGGAGTTCTTGTTCGGATGTCTGATGCGACAGGTTTCCGACGTAGATGTTCATTCTCTACTCCTGATTTGCCGGAAAATCGGTCGACCAGTCCTGGACGGTCCAACTTCCAGCGGGTAAAAGCGCACGATTGCGCATTGATCTCCGGATTAACACTCTCTCAAGGGGCAAGCTGTCTCAGTTTGGACTTGAAGTGATATAATGGCGGAGCCTCATGATTTCAATGCATTATACGCAACGGAATGGCGAAATCCATTAGTTTTTTTGCCTATTTTTTTCACTGCCGCCCCAAGGCCAAAGCAACCGCGACTGTACAGGGGCGTAGCTGGAGTATCTTTAGACCGCGCAGAAAGGAGTACTCAATGGCGGAGACGAACTGTTTTGGCACGATGGAGTGGCATGATCTTACGGTGGATGATGCCGATCGCGTACGTGATTTTTACCAGGCGGTGGTTGGCTGGACACTGGCGCCGGTCTCTATGGGAGAATACAACGATTACGGCATGATGCTGCCCGGCAGCAACGATGCGGCCGGTGGTATCTGCCACCGTCGTGGCGGTAATGCCGATATTCCATCGCAATGGCTGATTTACATCCGCGTTGCCGATCTCGAGGCAAGCCTTGCCATCTGCCGCGACAAGGGCGGCAAGCTCATTTCGGGTCCCAAGCACATGGGCGAAGACATGCGTTATTGCGTAATCCAGGATCCCGCGGATGCGATCTGCGCATTGTTTTGGAAGCGATAGCCAAGGACAAGACTATTGACATTGGCGGCGGGCTCACTTAGCGTGATGCCTTAACCTGAATCTGGGCTGATTTGGGTGCAACAGGAAGTATAAAACGAGAGGACGGGAATATGAAGGGAAACAAAAAAGTCATCGCGAAACTGAATGAACTGCTGCGCGATGAATTGACGGCAATCAATCAGTACATGGTCCATTCAGAGATGTGCGCAAACTGGGGCTACACGCGCTTGCACAACGAGATCGAGCGGCGCGCGATCACCGAGATGAAGCATGCCGAGAAGCACATCGCGCGGATCATTTTCCTGGAAGGCATTCCGGAAGTGAGCCGGTTGAACGACATCAAGATCGGCGCCAACGTGGAGCAGCAGTTCAAGAACGATCTCAAAGACGAGATTGGCGCGGTCACATCGTACAACGACGGAGTGAAGATTGCTGCCGATGCCGGCGACAATGCCACGCGCGACATGCTGGAGTCGATCTTGGCCGACGAGGAAGATCACGTCGACTGGCTGGAAGCGCAGCTCGATCAGATCACGCAGATGGGGATTCAGAATTACCTGGCCCAGCAGGTCAAGGAGCAGTCGGCGTAGCGGCTGTTGACTTCAGGAGACTGTCGATTGCGGCGACGCGATAGCCGACGGCGCGGCAGCGGGCGAATTGCTGTGCGGCCGTGACGGTGTCGCCGAGCCGCAGGGCCGCTCGTCCCAATCGAAAGGCGATCTCGAGTTGATCGGGATAGATTTCGAGCATGCGGCGATAGTGCCCAACGAGGTTGGCGGTGTTACCGCTGCGATCGAGTGAATCGGCCGCGATTGCCAGCAAGTGGTATTGAGCGTGAAGATCGGTCGGTCGGCGCCGTATGATCGATGCGAATACGTCGCGAGCGCGCAAGAAATCACCAGTCTCGAAGCAGACACTTCCCAACATACCCAGCAACCGCAAGCTTTCCTGTTCGCGAAGTGTTGCCCCGGATACTGCCGATTCAAGCAGGCGCCGCGCCGGACGCGCTTGTCCCGCGGCAACCAAGTAGCTCGCCAATTCATTTACCACGGCAAAGTTCTCAATTCGGAGGGCCAGATCGACGGCGGAGTTGATCTGATGTTCGGCGGCTGACTTGTTGCTCTCGCCTTGTTGCTCGGCGCTGAGCAGGAGCAGAGATAGGGCGGTAGCCGCTTCCTTGGGATCGTGGATCTCGGATAACGAGCCTGCCGACGGCGCGGCGATGCGCGAAGCATGGCGCGCAGGAATATCTTGGGCGCACGCGAGCAGACCGTCGGATCGGAATCCGGTGCCGCTGAATACGACGTCATCGGTGACGCGAAGCGGCTCACGTGTAAAGACAACTTCACGCGGGGACTGATCGGGATTGCGGGCGAGTGTGCGGGCGACCTCAATCGTCGATTTCAGGCTCTGGTCGCGGAAATATGCGCGCAGGGAGTCAAGCGAAGGCAGTTGGAAGAAGACCAGCAGGTCAGGTCGTTCTCCCGCCGCGAGGTGATAATAGAGCACGGGAAAGCCGGTGTAATCGGAGCCGCAGATCAGCACTGAGTTCGGCGGTGCGACGGACAGAACGGCGCGGGCATAGTCGGCGGCGATTGTCCGATCGGAGAGGTTACATCTGGGGAGATTGCCGACGAAACCAACCGTAACCAGCGCCAGTGCGCAAGTCGTGACGACGATCCGCGATGCTCGGCTTGATGCGGTGAGTCGAGCAAATAGTTCAGAAATCCAGATAACCAATATCACCAGAGTTGGCAGCAAGAACGGCTCGATGTCCGGGATCGTGTAGACAAGACCGAGGATGCAGTTCAATAATACGACAGCCATGAGGGCCAGCGCCCAGGATCGGTTGCGACGGAACTGGAGCATAAATCCAATCGCTGCCAGTGGCGCCAAAGGAAGATACCATTCGCGCAAAAGGATATTCGCAAGCTGGCATAGGTAGGGGATCGCATCGGCGACAGTCGGTGCGTGGAGATACTGACGATAAGACTGTCCGGTGAGATGGTCAAGGGAATTGCCGAAATTCGCCAGATCGCCCCAACTGAGAAGTAGTGGATGGGCAGAGCGGATCGGCAGATACAGATAGAGTGTCAGCGGCAGCACCAGGAAGAGAACGGACAGAGACAAGGTGTGCAGCGAATGTCGGTGCCGAGCGGCGATGTGTGTATGCAACAGCACGGGTGCAAGCGTCAGCGCCGACAAGTGATTGGTCAGAGCGAGTCCGAAGACAAAAGAGTGGAGCAGGAGCAGCTTCGCACTCTGACTCTGCATCGCGAAGTGGGCGGAGAGAAGAACAGCAACAGTCAACACTGCGCCAAGCGCGTAGACTTCAAAGTGCGTCGCGGCACTCCACGCGGTAACTCCGAAAGCCAGAAGCAGCGGCAGCAGCCCGGCAACGAAGGATCTCGAATCTCCGGTCGGAAATCGCTCGCGAAGGAGAGCCGCAAGCAAGGCACAGGCAGCGGCCATGCAGAGTGCTGCCAGCAGGTTGAGCGCGACGATTGGTGATACGAAGCCGGCGCCGGCAACGACGACACGACCGAGGTTGGTCAGCAACGGATATCCGGGCGGGTGCGCAATCTGCAGGCACGCGGCAACGGTGGCTAACTCGCCGCTATCGCCAGGGTAGACCTCAGGAGAAAGCGTCCAGTAGTAACCGATGGCAGCCAGCACGAATACAATCACCGGACCGAGCCACGGCAAGCGCGACAGCAGTTGCATGTGCGACAATTAACAGTGCTTGAGGCAGATTAGAGAAGCGGAAACTTCTACAGCCGGATTGGTAGCCGGATGGTAAAAGTTGTCCCGCGCCCGACCTGGCTGTCCACGGTGATTTCGCCTTCGTGTTTCTTGATGATATTATAGGAAATCGACAGGCCGAGCCCGGTGCCGACACCGACGCCCTTGGTCGTAAATCCGGGATCAAAGATGCGCGGGAGATGTTGCGGCTGGATCCCGCCGCCGGAATCGGTGATTTTGATGTAGATCGAGTCAAGGTCGCGCGACGTGCTGACGACGATCTGCCCTTTGTCGCGAATCGCCTGAACGGCATTGACGAACAGATTCATAAAGACCTGATTGAGTTCGTTCGGGAAGCAGAGGATTTCCGGCAGGTCCCCATAGTTGCGGACGACCTCGATGCGGTTCTTGAGCTCGTGATGCAGTAGCGTCAGGGTAGTGTCGAGGCATTCGTGGACGTGCGCCCTCTGAAAATCGGACTCGTCAAGCCGCGCGAAGCTCTTGAGGCTGCGGACAATGCGCGAGATTCGCTCGGAAGCCATCGTGGTGATGGCGGTATTTTCGTCGAGGGCGCCGAGCGCCTTGTGAATCTGCGGATCGTTGAGGAGGGTCTGCGCCTCCGGCAAGCGGGCTGCGCGTTCTCGTAGCAAGGCGATCGCGCGGCGGGTGTTGTCGGCAGCGCTGTTGACGGCGCCGACCGGATTGTTGATCTCGTGGGCGACGCCCGCGACCAGTTGGCCGAGCGATGCCATCTTTTCGCGCATTACCAATTGCTGTTGCGTTTCCTGCAATTGTTTCAGCGTCATCTCAAGGTCGAGATTCTGCCGGCGCAACGCTTCTTCTTGCTGGACGGTTTTGGCGCGGGCGTCCCGCAGCGAACTGGTCATCTGGTTGAACGAGTGGGCCAGCCGGCCGATTTCATCGCCACTGACTCGGTCAATGCGAATGTCGAGATCGCCCTCGGCCACCTTGACGGCGGCGCGGGAGAGTAGCTTAACCGGCTTGGTGATCAGCTTGACGAAAACGAGCACTAACAGCACCGCCAGCGCCAGCGTCAGCAGCAAGAGCGTGATGGTGGCATGGCGGGCGCGCTGGAAGGCCTCCTCGGCGCGCTTGGCCGCCGCGTAGGGATCCTCGGTGTTGATACGGACGACCTCGTGGAGCGCATCGCGCAGTCGCTCGAAGACTGTACGCATTTCGCCATTGAGCAAGGAAACCCCGAAACCGGGACGACCGGTTAACACCAAACTGGCGAAATCGAAGCTGAGATCGAGATATTGATCCCAGCTTTCGCCGAATTGCTGATAGGAAGCGCGTTCGCGTTCAGAGTAGAGGCCCTTGGTAACGGCCTCGTTACGCAGCCGCTCGTAGTTGTCGATGGCGGCGTCGATCTTGTCGATGAGTTCGGAGGCCTGGAGGAGTTCGCGACTGCGCGCCAGGGAGTCTTCGGTGACGGTGATTTGCAGTTGGCTTTGGCGCAGATCAGTGACGTAGAGGTTGAGTTCGGAAATCGTCAGCGCGCGCGGCAGCCAGCTCCGGGTGATTTCTTCGACATCCGTGCTGAGGTCACCGAGGTTTTTGAGCGAGATGGCATTGGCGCCCGCGAGCGTGACGGCAATGATGCCGAAGGCAATCGCCTGTTTCGCGCCGATCTTGAGATCTCTAAATCGCATCGGACGTGCTGCTATCCGGGCGGCAGGACACTGCCGGGGAGTCGGTCCACCGTACTCATCGCTCGGCAGTCTTCTTCTTCTCGTCGGACTCGATAATGGCCAGGGTCTTGACGGTGTCGTTGATCGCATCGACGGAGATAAACCCGATCCCGCCGGGAGTCTTGGCGACACGTTCGATCATCTCGTGTTCGGTCTCCACCGCTTCCGGAGGAGCGCCTTCACCGGATAGGAGCTTCTTGAGCCAGAGCGACTTCATGCGCGACGGAGTCTTACCCAGGTGGCGATAGAACAGCTCCTTCGTCTCGTTGTTGGTCTTGAGGTCGTGGACAATGATCGGGCGGCCGTTGCTCCAGTTGCGCAGATCGCCGGAATAAATATCGAGCAATTGCATCCGGTCAACCGCGTCAACCGGCACCGACTTGTTGGCGATTACCGCGACGGAATCGGCCAAGGCGTGCGGGACCAGCAGGGCCAGCAGGATCGCCAGACCAAGGGCCGCAGCAACAACTCCTCCTGTCGATCGCAATCGAGCCATCCTATAGCACCACCGAGAGTCCGAGCGCGAAATAGTATTGATCAGTATCCCAGCGCCCTTTGGATGTTTCGGTCTCTTGTCGTACCGGCGCCGCCTGAAGTTTGACAACGATGTCGTCGCTCAGACTCAGCGATGCGCCGCCGCCGATGGCCCGGAAGAAGTAGTCGACGTCATAGTAGGATCGGTAAGCGCCGTTGATGCCGATTTCTTCCTCAAAGCCGAATTGCTCCTCCTTGACGTACCAGTAACTGGCGAAAAGCTTGAGCATCGAGGTCGGCTCGTAGAACAGCGTGGCGTAGTAGAAACGGAGATCGACGCTAAGATCGGAATCGTTCTCGTCGTAATTGACGCGAATGAATTCACTCTCAAGTGAGAAATCGCGCAGGGTATAACGGAAATCTCCGCCGATGCGAACCCGCGGCACCTGCAGGAACTTTTCCTTGTCATCGCCGATCAGCGAATTGATTTCGTTGGGGAAGTCGTATCGATCGTAAGTGGCCGAAACACCAACTCCGAGTTCGCCCGCGCGCAGTCCGATGCGGCTGCCGACCAGGAAGCTGGCGGTTGTATCAACACCGGTTTGACCGAACTCCGGATTCGAATTGATGTTGGGACTATTGCCGAGGTAAATGGCATAATCGATCTTGGCGATGCCCTTGGGGAAATATCCATAGGCTTGAATATAGGCCCGCCCCGGAAGATATTCTTCGATGCGAATAATCTCTTTGAATGACGATTCGTAGACCAGCGGCCGAATGACGTAGGCCAGCAACGGCGTGCGGTTCTTGATGTCGTTCAGATAGTTAAATGTCGGCGTTTGAAGTCCTACTCGAAGGTTGAGTTGCGGATTGAAGTGCCAGCGCAACCACGCCTCCTCAATCGAGAACGAACCCCAATGTTTCCCCGCCGAGAAGTTGTTGAGGACTTCGAAGTTGGCGAACGCCGTCGCCTTGCTGCCGAGGTCTCGCTGCAGGAACATGTTGAGTTGCTGCATGCTGAATGATTTTTGAACGCGATCGGATTCGGAGTCTTTGGCGTGCAGATACGACGTCTGAAAATATCCGAAAAGCCGCAGGTGGGAGTCACCGATCTGCCCCTGCGCAATGGCCGGCAGCAGGAGCGAGATGCCCAATAGGAGCCGGAAGAGCTGTGAGTGTGCACTAAGCATAAGTTAGTTAAGGTTATGGGAAAGGGGAGCTTGGCGCAAGGCTTTTTCATCGTGCACAGGCCAGAAAATTCGAGTCCTCGCTCAGAACGGGGAGCGCACGAGTCGAATTTCTTCGATCTCATCCCAGGTGCCGGCCCAATCCTGGTCTTCATAAGGACTGTGGAAGAGGTCTTTATGCTCTGTACGGATGCGAACCAGGCCGACATCGGAATAGTATTGCGTTCGAGTTATGGTGCTGATGCTTTCCCAAAGCCAGGCAACCGCGTAGCAGTCGTACTTGCCGGCGGGAACGGACTGTTCGCCGATGCCGATGACCGATTTGTAGATTGGGCCGACGTCAGAATAGCCGTTGGTCAGCTCCCATTGGATGCCTTCGCGCAGCGGATACTCGAGGACCTTATAGGTGCGCGCAGCGCCCGGGCTGGCCCCGGTGACTGGTTTGAGCGAGAACATCGAAAGCCCCGGTCCGGAACCGAGATCGGGGTAATGCCAGAATCCGTCGCCGGAGTTTGCATACCAGCTATAGGCTTGACTGATGAGGGTGGCGCCATCGGCTACAACCTCGTGGAATTCATAGGCGACTACACCGGCCTCGATCGTGTCGACGTTGGTAATCGACATGGTAATATTCCAGTTAACGATTGAATCGGCCGGATGCCAGGAGGTCGTATCGTAGTAAGGGCGGAAATTGTACTTCTGGCGCGTGAAGTCGTACTGCCAACTCAGGCCGAGCGCGAGCGGATAACGCAGATCGCCGTTGCAGTTTAGGGTGCACTCATCGCCGGAGCACGAGAGAGTCAGGAGCGTCCCCACAATCGCCAGGAGCAGAATCGCTATTCGGAAGGGCGCACCAGACATCAAATCCTCTCTTACCTTTGGACGGAACCGACGAATGATTATACAGGGCAGAGGCGGTGCGGCACAATCTAATTGAGCAAGAGGCACCTCCCGCACTCTTTCGAGCGCGGGAAGAACCAGCAGAATGGATAAGGGACGGTTATTGAACTGGGAAGTAGCCGACTTCCGAGACGATCTTCTGACCTTCGGCGGAGAGAACGAAGTCGACGAAAGTTTTCATATCGCCGCTCGGCTTGTTGCGCAGATACCAGAACAGATAGCGCGACAGCGGATAGGCGCCGCTCTTGACATGTTCAAGATCGGGCAAGAAGGCCGGCGACTTCTCGTCAGCTTTGAGGGCGCAATACTTGACGCCCTTGGCGTAGGCGGCGCCGCCATAGCCAATGCCGTTCTTGTCCTTGGCAACCGCATTGACGATAGCTGCCGTACCGGGAAGCGTCTGAACCTGCGGCGCAAAATCTTCCCCCTTGAGGATCTCGTCCTTAAAGTAGACGTAAGTGCCGGAGCTGTTCTCGCGGCCGTAGACGATGATGCGCTGATCTTCGCCGCCGAGGTCCTTCCAGTTGGTGATTTCTCCGGAGTAGATGGCGGCCAGTTGCTTGATTGTCAGTTCGCTGACGGAGTTGCCTTCATTCAGGTAGACGGTCAGACCATCGCGCGCGACCGGGATTTCAATGCCGGTCGTGTTGAAGCGGCTTTTCAGACTCTGCTGCTCTTTCGGCTTGATCGGCCGGGAAGCTTCGCAAATGTCGGTAGTGCCGTTGATCAGCGCGGCGAAGCCGACACCGGAGCCGCCGCCGGTGACTTGGACCACGGTTTCCGGGTGTTTGGCCATGAAGGCCTCGGCCCAGCGCTGGCCGAGGATAACCATCGTGTCGGAACCTTTGACCGTGAGTCGCTCTCCGGCGCCGGCCACGGCGGCAAAGAGCGCGACGATTCCGAGCGCGAGGATGATGATTTTTCCAAATGAATTCAAGTTATGCATTTCACTTGTCCTTTCTTAAATCGCGAACTGGAACTGCAGAGTGAATCGATTGTCCTTGACGTCACCGTCGTACTTGGCTAAGAGCGACCCGTCTTCTAGTGTCCGCGGCATATCGTATGCGGCGGAGATGCGGACATTACCGTCCCAGTAGTAGTGCAACACCATGGAAAGCGTGCCGACAGCGTCGTTGAGGTTGGCTGGCGTCAGGTTCTTGTAATCGTTATGAACGTTCGGATCGAAGAAGTCGTAGCGCACGGCGGCGCCAAACTTGGTGCCAATACTCTGCGACAGCCACAGGTACCAGCCCTTGCTAACGGCAGACAGGTCGACGGCACCGCTGGAGTAATCTTCGGCATAATAAAACTCGGCACGCGCGCTGGAGCCGCCGATTGGCAGGACCTCGAAGTAGGCTTGAGCATCGAGACCGTAGCGGATTTTGTCCTTTTCTACCGCGGCCGTCGCAGCTTTGGCGGCAACCGGCGGAGTGGTGGTGATTTCGCCGGCATCGATAGCGCCATTGCCGTTGGCGTCGTACCAGATCGTGCGGCCGGGGACTTCCGCGACCGGGACCGATCCGGGTGTGTAGGTCTCGCCCCAGTAACCGGAGACGCCAACATCAACCCGGCCGAAAGTGGCCTTGACCCGCCCGATCAAGTCCTTTTGTTTGGTCGGGTCAAACCAGGTGAAGGTTGAGTTCTCGATGCCGTAACCCTGGACGAGTCCGAGGTTGGCAGAAAGGCGGCGCGGTGCAGTCCAGGTGAAGTTGAGACCGCGGTCGCGCTCGCCGCGGAAGAGGCGATTTTCCGCGAGGCTGCGCTCGGGGAAGTCGCGGACCGACGAGGAGAGTTCAATCTCGTAGCCAAAGGGGTAGTTGAACTGGCCGACGGTCAACTGGAAGTTGTGTTCGCGATGGAGCTTGCTCAACTCGATGTAGGCTTCCTTCATCGAAATCGAATTGCGCGAGCCGTCGAAGTAGATGACGTATTTGCTCCAGTCGCTGGGTTGAAACGTGAACTTGATGCGGCCGCGACGGATGTAGAAATTGTTGGCATTGAGATTCTTGGTGGCATCATAACCGCCCGCAACGCCGGAACGGGAGGTGTCGTTGTACTCAAAGCGCGCCTGGACGTAGCCGGAGACTTTGAGTTTCTTGAGAATGCCGACGTCGGCGGACATGATAGCCATCGTCTCGGCCATGCCGTCAACGCGCTCGTCAAGTTCCTGTTGCGCGGACTTGAGACTGTCCTCCGTGGTTTCGGCGCGGAGCGTGGCGCCGACAGCCATCATGAGGATGAAGATGAAAGTGAGTGTTTTTGTTCGCTGCATGCGAATCCTCCATTTACGCCTGAAAAAATGGGCCAGGTACTTACCCTCGAATGTGAAAGAAATCGGATTCGGATCATCAACTAATTGTCGTTTAGAACCTCCCCGGTGCCGCGCAGTGCTGCGGCGACGAGATTTATGTATCTGCCGGTGTTGATTACCGTATAATATCCCCGACTATGGAATGTGTTGCGTGCGGCCAGCCACTGATCACGTGCGAGTACGATCAACTGGAGATCGACTATTGCATCTCCTGCGGCGGTGTTTGGCTGGATCATGGTGAACTCTCGCTGATCTTGAGCGATGCCGGAGCCAGCGAGGGGCAACTGCTGGCGCTCAGCGGCGAAAGTGCAGCAACCGTAAGTCGGCGCAAGTGTCCGATCTGCAGCAAGAAAATGGAGCAGGTTGGCTTCGCGGAGACCGGCGGCCCGACGCTGGATCGGTGCGTGCGCGGTCATGGAATCTGGTTTGACCGTGGAGAGTTGGAAACAGTCATCGCTCGGCTCGATCCGGCAGTACGGGAGTTGATATCGTCACGGCTTCGCTCCATATTCACCCGATAGTACGAGCGCAAGATTATCGGTCAGATTAGTTGAATGTTAAAAATGTGTTAAGACACAGAGGACGAGAAAGGAAGCGACAATGCTCGGTTTCTTAGTATTAGTCGGTCTCATCGTTGTGGTCGTGGTCTGGCTGGTCGGGATGTACAATGGCCTGATCGGACTGCGCAATGCGGTTAAGAATGCCTGGTCGCAGATCGACGTGCAGTTGAAACGGCGCCACGATCTGATCCCTAATCTGGTGGAAACAGCCAAAGGATACATGAAGCATGAACGCGAAACGTTGCAGGCGATTACCGACGCCCGCAGCCGCGCGATGGGCGCCGGAACCGTCGGCGAGAAAGCACAGGCTGAAAGCGCTCTGAGCGGCGCGATCAGCAAGTTTATGCTGGTGGTCGAGAATTATCCCGACCTGAAAGCCAACCAGAACTTCCTCGCGTTACAGGAGGAGTTGACGTCGACGGAAAACAAAATCGCTTTCAGCCGGCAGGCCTACAACGATGCGGTGATGACCTACAATAACAAGACGCAGATGTTCCCCTCGAACATCATCGCCGGCATGTTCAATTTCCAGGCCAGCGAGTTTTTCCAGGTGGAGGACGCAGCCGAACGCAAGACGCCGAAGGTGGACTTTTCGTAGTTGAAACACGGGCAAACCGGAACGGGAAAGTTCTAAGCGATGTGGGAGCTCATTGCCCAGAATCGCCGCCGCTCGTGGTGGTTGTTTCTTGCGATGGGGGTGTTGCTGATCGGGTTGGGCTACGCGATCGGCGGCACGTACGTGCCGCCGCACGGCGGCATCGGCGGCATGATCGTAGCCGGAATCGTCTGGCGGGTGCTGTCGCTGATCAGCTACAGCAGCGGCGCGTCGATCATGCTCAATTCGGTGGGGGCCAAGGAAGTCACCCCGGATATTCACCCGCAGTTGTTCAACGTCGTCGAAGAGATGAAAATCGCGGCGGCGCTCCCAAAGATGCCCAAAGTCTATGTCATCGACAGCCCGGCGTTGAATGCGTTTGCCACGGGGATGAAGCCGGAGGAGAGCGCGATCGCCGTAACGGCCGGTCTGCTCGCGCGGATGAATCGCGATGAATTGCAGGGGGTCGTGGCGCATGAGACCGGGCATATCACCAACCGCGACGTGCAATTCGTCACTTTCGCCGGCGTGATGCTGGGCGCGATCGTAATCATCTCGGAGATCTTCCTGCGCGGCCTCTGGTATTCGGGCGGCAGCGGCCGTCGCCTTGGCTCGAGTCGCGGCAAGAGCGGCGGTCAAGGGGGCGCCATCATCGCCGTGGCCGCGGTGGTGTTGGCGATCCTGGCGCCGATTATGGCGCGGCTGCTATACTTTGCGATTTCGCGGCGGCGGGAGTATCTGGCGGATGCCACGGCTGTGCGGTTGACGCGCTACCCGGAAGGGCTGGCATCAGCTCTGGAGAAGATCGCGAACTCCACCGAGGACTTGCCGAAGGTCAACAAAGCCATCGCCCCGATGTTCATCGCGAATCCGCTGAAGCGGGCGGGGGCGAAGCTCTCGGATCTGACCAGCACACATCCGCCGATCTCGGAGCGCGTGCGCATCCTGCGTTCGATTGCGGGCGGCGCCGGTTATCTCGAATATCAAAGCGCCTTCAATGCCGTGCGCGGTAAGGGGGAACGGATCATTCCCAACTCAGCTTTGGATCAGAACGAAGCCGTGCCGATGCGACCGGCTGCGGCCGAGCCGAAGCCGGCAGGACAGCGGCGCGACGTCAATGATATCGTGCGCGCAGTGAACGGATTTCTGTTCCTGAACTGCGCCTGCGGCCTGAAGATGAAAGTGCCGCCAGAGTACCAGAAGCCGGCGGTGACCTGTCCGCGCTGTGGCACGGTGAATCAGATTCCGACCGCCGAGTTGGCGGCGGCAGCGGCCGTACTGGAAGCCCAGCGCGCGGGCGCCGCGTCCGAGCAACCGGGCCAAGTCTATCGGCGGCGCGGGAGCGGGTGGGAGTCGTTTCGCTGCGGCTGTGGCCGGACTCTACAGATCTCGCCGGCATTTGTCGGCGATCAGGTCACCTGTTCGAACTGCGGACGGGTTACTGCGATTGAATAGTCGCGGAGCGCTTGAACCCGAAGAATCCCAGTACCACTGGACCAGCGAGCAAGGCAAAAATCCAGAGACCATAGCGCATGTAGGCGTTCCAGGGGACGGCCGTCGTTAAGTACGATTCGGACGGCTGCACCGGGTTATAGTGCACCACGATTGACTTGCCAGGGGGATAGTCGGCAATCAGCGCCCGGGCCGCGTCGAGACGTTTGGCGGCATTGCCGAAACCGGGAGTACCGAGGTCGCTGGCACCGGAGCAAGTCGAATCGGCAACGGTATAAGTGTATTTGACGACCGGCACGATGGCTTTCTCGCCGGCAATGTGGGCATCAATAACGACGCCGCGCGCCTCGGGCCAACTGCGGCGGGCACGCAATTGAGCCAACTCCTGCGCCTGGAAAGAACCGGCGACGACGCCGAGCAAGATCATGATCAGCGCGAGCGCAATAACTGTGAGACGGATTGCGCGTCGCTGGCGACGAGCGCGGACCATCAGGGCGACGACAGCGACGACGGCGCCGATGGTAAGGGCGATGATTAATCCGGTCATGAGCAAACCTCTCCTCGTGAATGAAGCTAAACGCGCGACGACCGGAAACGCAAACAGATTTGCCGGTCGGCGCGAATTCGTTGACTTTTGCGGTCGTTTCCGTATTATTCCGCACGCTGAATGGGCATGTTTAAGAAGATTCTCATAGCGAATCGCGGCGAGATCGCGATTCGGATCATCCGCGGCTGTCGTCTGCTCGGGATCAAGAACGTCGTTGTGTTCTCCGAGGCGGACCAGGCGGCGCTGCACGTGCGGATGGCGGACGAAGCGTATCTGATCGGCCCGGCGCCGGCGGCGCAAAGCTATCTGGTGATGGAGGGATTGATTGAGGTTGCGCGCAAGGCTGGTGCGGATGCCATCCATCCCGGTTATGGATTCCTGGCCGAGAATGCGCAGTTTGCACAGTTGGTGCAAGACTCAGGGCTGACCTTCATCGGCCCACCGCCCAATGCAATTCGGTTGCTCGGCGACAAGTTGGAAGCGCGCAAGCTGGCCGAGAGCCATGGCGTGCCGACGGTGCCGGGCGGTCCCGTGAATGCCGCAGACCTGAAGGGAGCGCGGAAGCTGGCGCTGAAGTGCGGCTATCCGGTTTTGGTGAAGGCAGTGGCCGGAGGTGGCGGCAAGGGTATGAGAATTGTCAACGGCGAGGACGAACTGGAGAGGGCGTTAATCGCTTCTGGTAACGAAGCGCGCTCGGCGTTCGGCGATGACCGCGTCTTCATCGAAAAGTGCATTGTCCGGCCGCGGCATATTGAAATTCAGGTAGCCTGCGATGTTCATGGCAACGCCGTGTATCTCGGTGAGCGCGAGTGTTCGATTCAGCGGCGACATCAGAAACTGATCGAAGAAGCTCCCTCAGTGTTCGTGGACGACGACCTGCGGCGGCGGATGGGCGAAACGGCTGTGGCGGCGGTAAAAGCGGCCGGCTATGCCAACGTCGGCACTGTGGAGTTCCTCGTCGACAAGGACAAGAACTTCTACTTCCTCGAGGTCAACACCCGACTACAAGTGGAGCATCCGGTCACCGAGCTGGTGACGGGAATCGACCTCGTGGATGAGCAAATCCGGCTGGCAGCGGGCGAGCCGTTGTCGTTCCGGCAAGAGGACGTCAAGATTCGCGGCCATGCCATCGAGTGCCGCATTTGCGCGGAAGACCACGGCAACGATTTCATTCCCAGTACCGGCAAGATCATCAGCTATCGGCAGCCATCCGGGCCGGGAGTGCGCGTCGATTCCGGCGTGCGCCAGGATTCGGAGATTACACCATACTACGACTCGCTGATCTCGAAGCTCATTACCTATGGCGCGACGCGCCAGGATGCGATTCGGCGGATGGCACAGGCGTTGGCGGAGTATCGGATCGCCGGCGTGATTACAAATATCGGCTTCCACGAGACGGTGATGCAAATGGCAGCGTTCCACCGGGGCGAGCTGTCGACGAGTTATATCGCCGACAACTTTCCCAACGGTATCAGCAATGAAGAACGCGATCTCGAATTGGTGCAGGCGGCAGCAGTGGCAGCGGCCCTGCACGAGTACTACCGGTCCCAGCGACTGCAGTCGATTGCAACGGGAACCAAACCTGCCAGCGCCTGGGTCCACAAAGCGCGGGAGGATTCGTTGCGGCGATTAGAGGGAGGGCGCTGGTGAGGTACATCGTCACGATTGGCGACAAGGAATTTGACGTCGACATCAACGATGGCGCCAACGGACCCGCAGTGACGTTAAATGGAAGAGCGCTCACAAGCTCGATCGTGCGCGATCAAGACGACCACCGCTTCCTGCTGCTGCTGGACGCGAAAGCTTATGATGCGGAAGTGTTCGCGAGTAACGGTGAAAAGTGCGTGCTGCTGCACGGCCGCGAGTTTGACTGCCGGATCGAAGATCAGCGGCTGGCAGCGATCCGCCAAGCCGCCGGTGTCAAGATCGGAGCGGCGCGCAAAGAGTTGCACGCGCCGATGCCGGGATTGGTCGTGAAGATTCTGCACCGGGCCGGCGAATCGATCAAGAAAGGCCAACCGCTGCTGGTGGTGGAAGCGATGAAGATGGAAAACGAGCTCAAATCGCCGACCGACGGCGTGATTGCTGAAGTCCACGCCGTGGCGGGGAAACCGGTGGAGAAGGGCGCGCTGCTGGTCACGTTCGAGTCATAGGAAGCGATAGGCATGGCGAAGAAATTTCTCAGACCCGACGATCTTGTCGATTTCGATTATGCTCGAGAATTGGGAGATCCGGGCGAGTTTCCCTTCACGCGCGGCGTCTACGCGGCGATGTACACCGAGCGACTGTGGACCATGCGGCAGTATGCCGGGTATGCGACGGCGGCAGAATCGAATCAGCGCTATCGCTATCTCCTCGCGCAGGGTCAGACGGGTCTGAGCGTGGCCTTCGACCTGCCAACGCAAATCGGCTACGATTCGGATGACCCGATGGCGGTCGGCGAGGTCGGACGTACCGGCGTGGCGATCGACACACTGGCAGATTTCGAAACGCTGTTCGATGGCATTCCGCTCGACCGGGTGTCGACCTCGATGACGATCAATGCGACGGCGGCGATTTTGCTTTGTATGTACATCGCAGTGGCGAAGAAACAGGGGGTCGCGCCGGAGCAAATCACGGGCACCGTCCAGAACGACATCCTAAAAGAATTCATCGCGCGCGGGACGTACATCTATCCGCCGCAACCGTCCCTGAGGCTGGTAACCGATATCTTTGCCTTTGCGGGCAATCACTTGCCGCGCTATAACACGATTTCCATTTCGGGATATCATATTCGCGAAGCGGGGGCGACGGCGATTCAGGAAGTGGCTTTCACACTGGCGAACGGGATCGAGTACGTGAAACAGGCGTTGGCGGCGGGACTGAATGTTGATGACTTCGCGCCGCGCCTGTCGTTCTTCTTCTGTGCCCAGCAGAATCTGCTCGAGGAGGTGGCCAAGTTTCGGGCGGCACGGCGGCTGTGGGCGAAGATCATGAAAGAGCGTTTCGGCGCCCGCGACCCACGCTCGCTGATGCTGCGTTTTCACACCCAGACGGCGGGTGTGTCATTGACGGCGCAGCAGCCGGAGGTTAATACCGTGCGCACGACACTGGAAGCGTTGGCGGCGGTATTGGGCGGGACGCAGTCGCTGCACACCAACGCGCACGATGAGGCGCTGGCGCTGCCGACGGCGGCCTCGGCGCAACTCGCGCTGCGAATTCAGCAGGTGATCGGGTACGAAATCGGCATCAGCGAGTCGGTTGATCCGCTGGCGGGAAGTTATCTCGTTGAGGCGAAGACTGACGAAATTGAACGCGACGTCAACGAATACCTGGCCAAGATCGATCGGATCGGCGGCGCGCTGCGGGCTATTGAGGAGGGTTTCTTTCAGCGCGAAATTCAGCGTTCGGCATATGAGTTCCAACTTGAGGTCGAGGCCGAGAAGCGCACTATCGTCGGCGTCAACAAGTTCAAGACTGATGACCGAGTGCAGGTGCCGCTGCAAAAGATCAGCGAGCAGTCACGCGAGGAGCAGATCGCGCGCCTGAAGCACGTCAAAGCAGAACGCGACAATCTGCGCGTGACGGCGGCGCTGACGCGGCTGGAGCACGCGGCTACAACCACGGAGAACCTGATGCCGCTGATTCTGGACTGCGTCGAAGCGTATGCCTCCGTCGGCGAAATCTCAAATACACTGCGCCGGGCCTGGGGGGAGTACAAAGAGACTGTGGTAGTATGACGAATCCCGGGACAGGAATCTGGATGGGTTTTTGCCCGTAGGGGCGACCCTCGCGGTCGCCCGCCGTTGGAGAGTATTAATGCGATGGCGAGACGAATCAGACATATCGCGATAGCGGTGAAAGACATCGAGAAGGCGCGGACGCTGTTTTCGATGATTGCCGGTGCGCCGGCCAGTGAAGCGCAGGATGTCCCGGATCAAAAGGTGAGAGTCAGCTTCATCGACACCGGCGAAACGAGGATTGAGCTGATTCAGCCGACGGCAGGGAACGTCGGCGTGGCGAAATTCCTGGAGAAGCGGGGCGAAGGTCTTCACCACATCTGCCTGGAGGTCGAAGACATTGAAGCGACTCTGGCGGAATACAAGCGGCAGGGAATTCGCTTGATCGACGAGCAGCCGCGACTTGGCGCTGACGGCCACCGGGTGGCATTTGTGCATCCGCAGTCGACCGGGGGAGTGCTGGTGGAATTGGAAGAGACGGAACATTAATCGCGATGACGAAGTGATTACAAAAGGGTCTCCACAGTTTCGCCATGGCTGTGGCATGTCTGAAAAAATCTTGACTTTGTGAAAAAAATCTCTACTTTCCCCGTACTCTTTGGGGCGGTATCGGGCATGCCGGTCGCGGTTTGCCCGCGGGAGTTGAATGAGCAGTTTTGAAGTCTATTTACCGTTAGCCCTCCAGGTCGTCGTCGCGATCATCATCGGATTGGTGATGTTCTTTGGGTCGTCCTTGTTCGGACGACGGACCTCCAGCCCGATTAAGGAAGATGCTTATGAGTGCGGGATCACCGCCGAAGGTGATGCGCGCGGGCGCTTTCCGGTGAAGTTCTTCCTGGTGGCCATTCTGTTTATCATCTTCGATCTCGAAACCGTGTTCCTGTATCCGTGGGCGGTCAGCTACAACAAGTTAGGCTTGTTTGGGTTGATCGAGATGAGTGTTTTCATCCTGATTCTGCTCGTCGGATACGTATATATCGTTAAGAAAGGAGCACTGAAGTGGGATTAGAAGAAAGACTCCCGGATGGAATCATCCTGACCACGGCCGAGAAGGTGATCAATTGGGGTCGCACCAAATCGATGTGGCCGTTCGGTTTTGGTCTGGCCTGTTGCGCGATCGAGATGATTTCGACCTTCAGCCCCAAATACGATATGGCGCGGTTCGGCATGGAAGTCATGCGCGCCTCGCCACGTCAGGCGGATCTGATGATTGTCGCGGGGCGGGTCTCGAACAAAATGGCGCCGGTACTGAAGCGGCTGTATGAGCAAATGCCCAACCCGAAGTGGGTTATTGCAATGGGCGCCTGCGCATCGTGCGGCGGTGTGTTCAACAACTACGCGATTCTGCAAGGCGTCGACAAGATCGTCCCGGTCGACATTTACGTACCCGGCTGTCCGCCGCGGCCGGAGCAGTTGATTGACGGAATCGTCAAACTGCATGAATTGGTGAAACAGTCAAAACTCAAGGAATCGGAGAAGAAGACCGCTTAGACGGATCGGCTTCGGTAATACAGGCACGCGCTTTTCTGCATGGACATTACTACCAGGGATAAGGTCGTTGCGCAGTTTGGGGAGAAACTCCTCGAAACTTCAACTGCGTTTGATGAATTGACCTTTCTGATCGACAAAAGCGATTTACTCGCGCTTGTCCGCTTTCTGCGCGACGACCCGGCACTGAAGTATCTGCATCTCTCCGACATCAGCTCCACCGACTGGCTCGAACGTCCGAAGCGCTTCGAAGTCGTCTATCATCTCTATTCCTTCGATCTGCGCGATTATGTGCGGGTGAAGGTTCGTGTCGGCGAGGACGAACCGATCGAGACTCTGTGCGGTGATTGGGACGGTGCCAACTGGCTCGAACGCGAAGTCTATGATTTGTTCGGTGTGAAGTTCACCGGCCATCCCGACTTACGTCGCATTCTGACCTGGGAAGGATTTGATGGGCATCCACTGCGGAAAGACTTTCCGCTGACTTACGAAGTCCCGCAATTCACTTACAACAAGGACGAACCGCCGGAGGTCATCAAGTAGGCATGGACCAGAAGTTGATGACCCTCAATCTGGGGCCACAACACCCGGCGACGCACGGCGTGTTGCGTGTGGTCCTGGATATCGACGGCGAAACGGTGGTTGGTTGCCGGCCGGAAGTCGGCTACTTGCATACCGGGATCGAGAAGACGGCCGAGGCCAAGCTCTATTATAAGGCGATTCCGCTGACTGACCGGATGGACTATCTGGCGCCGATGTCGAATAATCTCGGCTACTGTCTGGCGGTGGAAAAACTCTTGGGCGTCGAAATCCCGCCGAAAGCGCAATGGGCGCGCGTCCTGCTGGCGGAAGCCACCCGCATCAATTCGCATTTGGTCTGGCTGGGTACGCATGCGCTCGATATCGGTGCGCTCAGTATGGTGTTATATGCGTTTCGGGAGCGCGAGGACATCCTGAAAATCTACGAGGCGGTTTCGGGTCAGCGGATGATGTCAACCTACTTCCGCATCGGCGGGCTGGCGGAAGATCTGCCGGCGGATTTTGGCCCGCTGGTCCAGACGATGGTCACCAACGTGCGCCGGCGCCTGCAGGAATATGACGACATTTTGACGAACAACCGCATCTGGCGCAACCGCACGATCGGCGTGGGTCGCTTGACGAAAGAAGAAGCAATCAAGTCGGGTGTGACCGGTCCGCTGTTGCGGGCCTCGGGCGTCAAACACGACCTCCGCAAGGCGCGACCGTATTCGTCGTACGAAAAATTCGAATTTGAGGTACCGACCTCGGACCGCTGTGATTGCTTCGGCCGGTACGAAGTGCGCATGGAAGAGATGCGGCAGTCGCTGCGGATTATCGAGCAGGCGCTGGCCGGGATGCCGGACGGGCGTTTCCGCGCGCGCGCGCCGGGAGTCGTGCTTCCAACCAAGGAAGAGACCCTGTATTCGATGGAAGCATTGATTTATCATTTCAAGTTGACGACCGAAGGCTTCAGCCCGCCACCGGGTGAAGTCTATGTGACGATCGAGTCGCCCAAGGGCGAGATCGGTTTCTACATGGTGTCGGACGGCTCACCGATGCCGTACCGGATGCGCGTGCGGCCGCCGAGTTTTGTCAATATTGCGGCGCTGCCGAAGCTGGTTGTCGGCCGGCTGTTGGCGGATGTGATCGCCTGTATCGGCTCGATCGATATCGTGCTGGGAGAAGTGGATCGATGATTTTGTCACAAGATACAAAGTTAAAGATTTCACAAGCGGGAACGCGTTATCCCAAGGTCAGGTCGGCGATCCTGCCGGCGCTGCATCTGGCTTACGAGGAACACGGATTCCTCAACGAGCAGATGTACGAGCAAATCGCCGATGTGCTGGGCGTGAAGTTCATCGAGGTGGCCGAGGCCGCCTCGTTCTATACCATGTTTCCCAAGGCGCCGCGCGGCAGATACCTGATTCAGGTTTGCCGCAACATCTCGTGCGCCTTGATGGGCTCGCATCATCTCACGCAGTATTTGCTGACCAAGTTCGGCGTCAAGCTGGGCGAGACGACGAAAGATGGATTGTTTACCGTCGTCGAAGTCGAATGCCTCGGCAGTTGCTGTTCGGCGCCGATGATGCAGGTCAATGACAAGTACTACGAGAATCTGACGCAGGCCAAGGTTGACCAGTTGATTGCAGAATGGAAAGCCGCGAAATGATTATGGAAGCCGCCATCGGCGCGCAGAAGCGCGTGCTGTTCGAGCATATCGACGATCCGAATCTGCACAACATCGATCGCGCGATCGAGCTCGGCGCTTACCAGGCTTGGGCCAAGGTGCTTAAGGAGATCAAGCGCGAAGACCTGGTGCAGATGGTGAAAGATTCCGGTCTGCGCGGGCGCGGCGGCGCCGGATTCCCGACCGGAATGAAATGGGGTTTTGTCCCGCAGAATTCGCCCAAACCGAAGTACCTCTGCTGCAATGCCGATGAATCGGAGCCGGGCACCTGCAAGGACCGCGTTTTGATGGAGAACGATCCGCATAATGTAATCGAGGGCGTCTTGATTGCGGCCCGGGCGATCGATTGCCACATCGCCTTCTTCTACATTCGCGGCGAGTACGACTTGAGCATGCGGCGGATCGAGAAGGCGATCAACGAAGCGTACGCCCGCGGCTTCCTGGGCAAAAATATCCTCGGGTCGGGTTACGACCTGGAGTTGGTGCTGCACCGCGGCGGCGGCGCCTACATCTGCGGTGAAGAGACCGCGCTGCTATCGTCGCTGGAAGGCGAGAAGGGACTATCACGGATCAAACCGCCGTTCCCAGCGGTGTCGGGGCTGTATGCCTGTCCGACCGTGGTGAACAACGTGGAGACGCTGGCGAATCTGCCGCGCATTGTGATGCGCGGCGCGCAGTGGTATGCGGCGATGGGCACTCCGAAGTCAACCGGCACGCGCATTTTTTCGGTGTCGGGACACGTGAAGAAGCCGGGCAATTATGAGCTCGAACTGGGCACGTCACTACGGACGCTGATCTATGACTTTGCCGGCGGGATTCTCGATGACAAGAAATTGAAGGCCGTGATTCCGGGCGGTTCTTCGGTGCCGGTGCTGTTGCCGGATCAGCTCGACACGCCGCTCGACTTTGAGTCGGTACAGGCAGCGGGATCGATGCTTGGTTCGGGCGCAGTGATCGTGATGCATGAGGAAACCTGCATGGTGTGGGTGGCAGAGCTGCTGGCGCACTTCTATATGCACGAATCGTGCGGCAAGTGCACGCCGTGTCGGCAGGGGACGGGTTGGCTGTACGAGATCGTCCACCGCATCGAGCACGGCCAGGGCAAACCGGAGGATTTGGCGACGCTGGAGGATCTGGCGCACAACATCGAGGGCAATACGATCTGCGCGCTGGGCGATGCCGCCGCGGTGCCGGTGCTGACGACGCTCAAGCACTTCAAAGACGAATACGTGCATCACATCGAGCACAAGACTTGCAAGGTGCAATCGAATTTTAGGCTGAGATCATGAGCGACTTCTCGATTACAGTCAACGGCAAGACGGTTCCGGTCATCAAAGGACAAACGGTGCTGCAGGCGGCGCTGGCAGCCGGGATCGACATCCCGGTCTTTTGCTGGCACCCGCAACTGGTGCCGGTGGGTGCCTGCCGCATTTGCTTGGTCGAGATCGAGAAGTTTCCCAAGTTACAGGTGGCGTGCGCCACGCCGGCAACCGACGGTATGGTTGTGCACACCGAGTCGCCGAAGGTGGTGAAGGCGCGACAGGGAGTGTTGGAGTTTATCCTCGCGCACCATCCGCTCGATTGTCCCACGTGCGACAAAGGCGGCGAGTGCGACTTGCAGGACATCACTTTCAAATATGGTCTGGATTACAGCCGCCTGGAAGAGCCCAAGCACCGGTTCATCGTCGACGAGGATTCGACGTTCGACGACTACCGGATTGGGCCGGAGATCATCCGTAATCAGAACCGGTGCATCCACTGCTATCGCTGTACTCGCATTACTGATGAAGTGTGCTTCGAGGACGATCTCGGAGCCTATCAGCGTGGTTATCACACGGAGATCCTGCCGCCGCCCGGACGCGAGATCCGCAATCTGTACTCCGGAAACGTCGTCGAATACTGCCCGGTGGGCGCGCTGACAAACTCCGACTGGCGTTACAAGGTGCGCGTCTGGCTGACCAAGCAGGCGAATGTGGTCTGCTCGCTCTGTCCCGACGGCTGCAATCTGACCCTGTGGTCGTTCCACAACAAGCTCTTCCGGGCAACGGCGCACCCCAACGACAAGATCGATCGCGGCTTCATTTGTGACATCGGGCGGTACGGCTACCAATATGTGCAAAGCAGCGACCGCCTGAAGACGCCGATGATCAAGAAGGGCGGGCAGTTGGTCGAGGCGAGTTGGGAGGAAGCACTTGATTTCATCAAGAAGCACGTCTCCGACCACAAGACCAAACTCTCCGGCAGCGGCTTTTTCGGATTGATCGGGCCGACTTCCAGCAACGAGGAGATTTATTCTTTCCAACGACTCCTGCGCCGCGTCATCGGGACCAACAACATCGACCACCGCTTGAACCGTAAGCGCCGCCTGAGCCTGACCACCGAATTCAACGGCAAAAGCATCGCGCCGGACGTCGGCACTTACGACGATCTCGATCAGGCGGACACGTACGTGGTCTATGCCTCCGATCTCCACACTGAAAATCCGATCACCGCGCTGCGGTTAAAGCGGGGAATCCGGCACCGCGACGCCAGGCTGATCATCATCAATGCGCGGCCAACGCACCTGGCGGTACGGACCGGCGCGATCCAACTGATTCACAAGCCCGGCGCCGGTGTCCTGGCGCTGCTGGGACTGATTGACGGCTTGCTCGGCCGGCCGGAACTGGATAAGCCATCGATCGGCATCAGTGATAACGAGATTGCGGAGTTCCGCAAACAGCACACTGCGCTCGGCCTCGACAAGATCGCAGCTAATGCCGGCCTCCGACCAGAAGACCTGCAGGCAGCAATCGCCGTCTTGGCGAAGTCGGATAAGACCGTCATTCTCACCGGGAGCGACTTCGGGCGCTACCCGTACCGCGACGAAGAGTTGGCGGCGCTATACAATCTGCGCCGGGTCTGCAAATCAGCGAAGCTGTTGGTTATGCCGACCGACTCCAACTCGGTGGGTGCCGAGTGGCTCGGTGCGCTGCCCGACCGTCTCCCCGGAAAAGCGGATATGGGCGGGAAAGCAAAATTCGAAGACCTATGGCGTGGGCCGATCTCAGACTCGGTCGGCAAGGATACGCTGGCGATCCTGGATGCCATCAATGAGGACGAAATCGAATGCGGGTTTGTGTTCAACAGCGATCCGGCGCGCAGTTTCGCCGACGGCGTCTACGCCAAGGATGTACTGGAGAAACTTAAAACGCTGATCGTAATCGACAGCTTCATGACGGACACGGCGCGGCTCGCGGATGTGCTGCTGCCACGGACCAGCTTCGCCGAATTCGAGGGGACACGGACGAACTGGGAAGGCCGGGTGCAGTACTCGCAGGGGGCGATCAAGCCGATGTTCCAGGCCAAGCCGGGTTGCGAAATCATCGAGATGCTGGCAGATGCGCTGGGGAACAGCTTTGACCAGCCGCACGAAGCGGATGTGTATGCAGAAATGAGGAAGATCCTGCCAAACTTTCCGGAACGTTTTGCGCGGTTCACCGCCGATGGATATCTCCTGCGCGCCGAGTCGCAGATTGAACGTGCCGGACTGGTTCCGGTCGAGTATCATCCAGTGCCGGCCGACAGCGAGTACCCGTACTACCTGGCGATTGAAAACGCCGATCATCATCGCGGGACCCTGACTGAACGGAGCGAGAGCCTGATGCGCTTTGCCAACGAACCGTATGTCGGCATCAGCGAAGGCGAAGCGAAAGCTCTCGGCGTCTCGGAAGGCGACTTGATCAAGGTCGAGTCGCGGACCGGAAAAGTTGTCGGCAAGGTACGCGTGATCGCCGGGTTGCCGGACAAGATGGTGTTGGTGCCGGAAAACTTCGATGAACTGAAGCCGAATTTGCTCACGGGATTGAAGGAAAAGTTCGATCTCGTTAAGATCGCCGAGATGTAGAATGCTGGAAATTGCCGTCATCGCCCTGATCAAGTCTGTAGTCGCACTCACCGTGCTGCTGCTGGCATGCGCCTGGCTGACCTATCTGGAGCGGCGGGTGCTGGCGATGATGCAATCGCGCATCGGGCCGAACACGGCCGGATTCAAGGGACTGCTGACGCCGGTGGCGGATCTCGTCAAGCTGCTCTTCAAGGAAGATTTTATTCCTGCCGCCGCGCACAAGCCGCTGTATCTGCTGGCGCCGCTGATGGCCTTCATTCCGGCGATGCTGCCGATTGCGGTGGTCCCGTTTGGCGATACCATCACGCTGTTTGGCCGCGAAATCAATTTGGTGATCTCGGAATTCAGCCTCGGACTGCTGTTCATTCTCGCCGTCACGTCGTTGGGGATTTACGGCATCATCATGGCGGGTTGGGCGCCGAACAGCAAATTCTCGCTGCTCGGCGGCTTGCGCTCCTCGGCTCAAATGATTTCGTACGAGATCGGTCTCGGGATGTCTTTCATCGGCGTGATCATGCTGGCCGGGACATTGAATTTGGTGGAGATCGTCCAGCAGCAATCGTCGATTCTCGACTGGTACATCTTCAAGCAGCCGCTGGCATTTCTGCTCTATCTCACCTGCGCGATCGCCGAGACCAACCGGGCGCCATTTGACCTGCCAGAAGCGGAGTCGGAGCTGGTGGCCGGATATCACACCGAGTACTCGTCGATGCGTTTCGGGCTGTTCTTCGTCGGCGAATACGCCAATATGGTCACGGTTGCCGCGGTCGCAACGACGGTGTTCCTCGGCGGCTGGCAGGGGCCGTTCCTGCCGCCGATTTTGTGGTTCATCATCAAGTGTTTCGCGTTCTTGTTCTTCTACATCTGGCTGCGCGGGTCGCTGCCGCGATTCCGCTACGACCAGTTGATGAAGTTTGGTTGGTACGTGCTGATTCCGCTGGCGCTGGCCAATATCCTGATCACGGCGCTGGTGACGCAGCTATAGGAGGTTGACGATGTTGCGCGTGCTCAAAGAGATTTTCATCGCCATCCCGATCGGCATGTTTACCGTGCTCAAACAGATGTTTCACAAGCCGGTCACGCTCAATTATCCGTTCGTCAAAGAGCCGATGATGCCGCGCTATCGCGGCTTGCACTTCCTGGAGCGCTACGACGGCGACGGCAGCGAGCGGTGTGTGTGTTGCGGACTCTGCGCGGCCTCGTGTCCGGCGGACGCGATCTATATGGAGCCGGCGGAGACCGAGCGCGGCGAGCGCTACGCGAAGATTTACGAGATCAACGAGCTGCGCTGCATCTTCTGCGGTTTCTGCGAAGAAGCCTGTCCGGAAGAAGCGATCTTTCTCGGGCGCGAGTACGAGTTTGCCGCGGATCATCGCGACAAGTTTATCTATACCAAGGACGATTTGCTGGTCAAGTGGCCGCGCACCAAGCCGTCGGAGGTGAAATTTCTCCGGCCGCTGCGGCGCGTCAACTGGCAGCAGGAGCAGCATCCGCACTAATGGAACTGGCGATCTTTATTGGCGCCGCGGCGGTGGCGATTGTGTCGGCTATCCTCGTGATCTCCCAGCGCAATCCGATTTCCGCGGCGATGTATCTGCTCACCTCGTTCGTGGCGCAAGTGGTGCTCTTCATCTCCCTCCATGCCGCCTTCTTGGCGATGCTGCAGGTGATTGTCTACGCCGGCGCCGTGCTGGTGTTGTTCCTGTTCGTGATCATGTTGTTGAATCTACGGCGGGAGGATTTCGGCAAGGACATCAAACTGCGCTTCAAGCCGCTGGCGATCGCGTTTGCCGTGGTGCTGCTGCTGGAAACGATCGTCGCGGTGCAGTCGTCGTTGGCGGCCAAGGCGCCGCGCGTGCAACTGGCGCCCGACTTCGGTTCGGTGCAGGGTGTCGGCATGGAGTTGTTCACGAATTACCTGTATCCGTTTGAATTGACGTCGGTACTGCTGATCGTGGCGGTACTGGGCGCCGTGGTCATGGCGAAGAAGAGGCTGTAGCGATGATTCCGCTGGAATGGTACCTGATTGTTGCCGGAGTGATCTTCGTGATCGGCATGCTCGGCGTCATCATTGCCCGCAACATCATGATCATTTTCATGTCAATCGAGCTGATGCTCAACTCGGCAAACCTCGCGCTGGTGGCGTTCTCGCGCGACCTGGGCACGATGGGTGGGCACGTTATGGTGTTTGTCGTCATGACCGTGGCGGCGGCCGAGGCGGCGGTGGGACTGGCGATTATCATCGCGCTGTTCCGCAACCGCGACAGCGCCAATATCGACGAAATCAACTTGTTGAAGTGGTAGTGCGGACGGGAGAAGAAGGCAAATGCAACTGATCTGGTTGATACCGCTGATGCCGTTGCTCGGGTTCCTGATCAACGGTCTCCTCAGCGGACGACTGCCAAAATCGGCGGTCGGGTATATCGCCTGCGGCTCGGTGTTGGCCTCGCTGCTGCTCTCAATTTACGCCGTGCTGGAATTGATGGGCCTGCCCGCCGATGCCCGCGCGTTCGAGTTGTCGCTGTATTCCTGGATTCCGGTCGGCAGTTTCAACGCCGATTTCGGTTTCCTGCTCGATCCGCTCTCGGCGGTAATGATCCTGGTCGTCTCGGGCGTCGGATTTCTGATCCACATCTACTCGATCGGGTACATGGCGCACGACAAGGACTACTCGCGCTTCTTCACATATATGAATCTGTTCACCGGCGCGATGCTGATCCTTGTGCTGGCGAACAACTTCGTGCTGATGTACGTCGGCTGGGAAGGTGTCGGCCTCTGCTCGTACCTGTTAATCGGATTTTGGTATGAGCGCAAGTCGGCCGCGGATGCGGGCAAGAAGGCGTTCATTGTCAACCGAATCGGCGACTTCGGCTTTTCGCTCGGCATTTTCCTGCTCTTCTGGCACCTGGGGACAGTCAATTTCGCCGAAGTGATGAGTCTGGCGCCGGAGCAACTCGCGTTTGGCGGCGGGATTGTTACGGCCGCGACGCTGCTCTTGTTCCTCGGCGCGACCGGCAAATCGGCGCAGGTGCCGCTTTATGTCTGGTTGCCGGACGCCATGGAAGGCCCGACACCGGTGTCGGCGCTGATCCATGCAGCCACGATGGTGACCGCCGGCGTTTACATGGTCGCGCGCTGTAATGTGATCTTCATGATGGCGCCGACGACGTTGCTGGTCGTGGCGTTGATCGGGTTGTTTACGGCGATTTTTGCCGCCACCATTGGGCTTTTCCAGAATGACATCAAGCGCGTGCTGGCGTACTCGACGGTGAGCCAACTCGGATACATGTTCCTGGCCTGCGGCGTCGCCGCGTTTGGCGCCGGAATCTTCCACCTGATGACCCACGCGTTTTTCAAAGCGCTGCTCTTCCTCGGCGCCGGCTCGGTGATTCATGGGATGAGCGACGAACAGGATATGCGCAAGATGGGCGGCTTGAAAGACAAGATGCCCACGACGTTCTGGACGATGATGGTCGCGACGCTGGCGATTGCGGGGATTCCGCCGTTGGCGGGCTTCGTTTCGAAGGACGAAATTCTGTGGCAGTCGTTTTCCTCGCCGTTCGGATCACCGATCTTCTGGGTCGTCGCAGTGCTGACGGCCGGTCTGACCGCCTTCTACATGTTCCGGCTGATTTTCATGACCTTCTACGGAAATCCGCGCTACGATCACCACACCGCTGAGCATGTGCATGAGTCGCCGAAGGTGATGACCGTGCCGTTGATGGTGCTGGCCGTGTTGTCGGTGATCGGCGGGCTGATCGGTTGGCCGGCAGTATTGGGCGGCGGCGCCTGGTTCGAGCATTTCCTGCACCCCGTATTTGCCCATGGAGCCGAAATTGGCAAACTTCATGAAGCGGGGCATTACTCGCATGCGATGGAATATCTGCTGATCGTCTCGAGCATCGTGCTGGTGCTCATCGCGATTTTGGCGGCGCGGCGGCTCTATCTGAATCGGGTTGAGACCGACGTCATGGAGCAGAAGCTGGGCGGCATCTACAAGTTGGTCTATCACAAGTATTACGTAGATGAGCTGTACGACAAGGCGATCGTCACGCCGTGCGTCAACCTGTCGGTTTTCTTGTGGCAGAAATTCGACGTGCTGGTGATCGATGGAGTCGTTAACGGCTCGGCCTGGCTCCTGGGACAGTTTTCCGGGGTGTTGCGCAAAGCGCAGACCGGCATGGTGCGCGGTTACGCGTTCATATTCCTGGCCGGCGTCGTGTTTGTCGTTGGGTACCTGTTGTTGCATAGGTGATCATGGATCAGGCGATTCTTACATTAGTGACATTCTTCCCGTTCGTCGGCGTCCTGCTGCTGATGTTCGTTCGCAAGGAGTCGGAGCAGGCAATCAAGATGGTCACGCTGGCAACAACCCTGGTCACTTTCGTCTTGTCGCTGCATCTATGGTTCCATTTCGATTCAACGACTTCGGCGATGCAGTTCACGGTGCAGGTCCCCTGGATTCATTCGCTGGGAATCAGCTACAACCTCGGTATCGACGGTATCAGCATGTTGCTGGTGCTGCTAACGACGGTACTGATGCCAATCTCGGTCCTTTCCGCCTGGAATGCGGTCAAGGATCGGCTCAAGGGCTTCATGATCTCATTGCTGATATTGCAGGTTGGGATGATCGGCGTCTTCGTCTCGCTTGACCTGTTCCTGTTCTACATCTTCTGGGAAGTGATGCTGATCCCGATGTACTTCCTGATCGGCATCTGGGGCGGCATCAATCGCATCTACGCCGCGATCAAGTTCGTGTTATTTACGATGTTCGGGTCGCTGCTGATGCTGGTGGCGATTATCGCGCTGGTCATGATCAACTTCAAGACGACCGGCGTCTACTCGTTTGCGCTGCAAGACTACTATCGTCTGGCGATCGGGCCGGGCGCTCAGAATTGGCTGTTCATCGCCTTTGCGCTGGCGTTTCTGATCAAGGTCCCTGTCTTCCCGTTCCACACGTGGTTGCCGGATGCACACGTTCAAGCGCCCACGGCGGGTTCGGTGATTCTGGCGGGCGTGCTGCTGAAAATGGGCACCTACGGTTTTCTGCGCTACTGCATTCCGATGTTTCCGAACGCGTTCGAAGCCTGGCTGCCGACGATTGCGGTGCTGTCGTTGATCGGGATTATCTATGGCGCTCTGGTGGCGATGGTGCAGAAGGACGTCAAGTCGTTGGTGGCATTCTCCTCGGTTGCGCACATGGGATTTGTCATGATCGGAATGGTTGCGCTCAACGACCAAGGTGTGGGCGGCTCGATCATGCAAATGCTTAATCACGGCATCTCGACCGGCGCGCTGTTCTTGATCGTCGGGATGATTTACGAGCGCCGGCATACGCGCCTGATCGCCGATTTCGGTGGGTTGTTCAAAGTGATGCCGATTTTTGCCACCTTCTTTATGATCGTGACGCTCTCATCGATTGGCTTGCCGGGGACGAATGGTTTTGTAGGTGAATTCGTGATCTTGCTCGGCACCTTTAAGTTCAATGTGACCTACGCTGTCATCGCGACGTTCGGCATCGTGCTCGGCGCGGCCTATATGCTCTGGATGTTCCAGCGCGTGGTCTGGGGCAAAGTCGAGAATCCGGAAAATCAAGGTCTGACCGATCTGAATCTGCGCGAGTGGGCCGTGCTGACGCCGCTGGTCGTGCTAATTTTCTGGATCGGCCTATATCCGAAACCGATTTTCGAGGCGATGGCGCCGTCGGTGACGAACTTGATCCGACAGGCGGAAGCGCGCAAGGTGCAATTGTCGCAAATGTACGAAGCTGTTGATAAGACCAACTGGGTGACGAAGGCGGAGAAGTAGTCATGGGAGCGGTGAAACTCTATACGAAAGTCGGCTGCCCGTATTGCGCCGCGGCGCGCGAAGATTTCAAGGCGCGCGGGGTGGCGTTTGATGAGCTCGATGTGCACACGACGCCGGGTGCGGCGGAAGAAGCCCAGCGGCTTCAGGGCGGCAGCCGGCGGGTGCCGGTGATATTCGAAAATGGCAAGGTGACCGTCGGTTTCGGCGGATCATGAGGATTTTGAGTCGACGGCAGTTGCCGTCGGGGATTGAGTAAGACAGGAACACATGTCGTTTCAATCGGTTGATTGGTGGTTAATCGCGCCGTCATTGACGGTGTGCGTCTCAGCGTTGCTGACGATGTTGCTGCAGCCGTTTGTGTCCGAGCGGCACCAGGAGTGGATCGGCCATTTGAGCTGGATCGGCATGGCCCTGGCCCTCGTGCTTTGCGGCCAGCAAATCGGCGAGCAGGGTTCGACGTTTTCCGGCCAGTTCGTGCTCGACGAATTCAGCCTGTTCTTCAATATGATCTTCCTGGCCGCGGGCATCCTCACGATCTTCATGTCGCTCGACTATCTCAAAAAGAAGGAAAACAACCACGGCGAATTCTATCCGCTCGTGCTCTTCGCGACCTACGGCATGATGGTGATGGCCTCGACTACGAATCTGCTCGTCATCTTCCTCGGTTTGGAGATCATGTCGGTCTCGTTGTACGTGCTGGCGGGTTTCGCGCGCACGCAATTGCGCTCGACCGAAGCCGCGATCAAGTACTTCCTGCTGGGCGCGTTTGCCACCGGCTTCACCGTGCTGGGGATTGCGTTCATTTACGGCGTTACCGGTACGTTTGAGATCAACGATGTGCTGACCTACTTCCGGCAGACCCCGGGCATCGACGCTTTCCTCCTGATCGGAGCGGCGCTTTTGATCGTCGGGCTGGGTTTCAAAGTGGCGGCGGTGCCGTTCCATATGTGGGCGGCGGACGCCTACGAAGGCGCGCCCTCGCCGGTGACCGGCTTCATGTCGGCCGGCCCGAAGGCCGCGGCGTTTGCGGCGATGCTGCGTATCTTCAGCTTTGGCTACCAGGATTTCCAGGCGCAGCTCGAACCGCTGTTCTGGGTGCTGGCGGTAGCCACGATGATCGTGGGCAACATCATGGCCCTGCGGCAGGAGAACTTCAAGCGCATGCTGGCGTTTTCGTCGATCGCGCATGCCGGCTATATCATGATCGCGCTGGTTGTCGGAACTGCGGAAGCGGCTTCGGCGGCGGCGTTCTACCTGCTCTGCTACGCCCTGACGAATCTCGGCGCCTTTATGATCATCAGTCTGGTCGACTCGTCTCACGCTCATGACGAGGTCGCCACCATCAACGACTACGCCGGCCTGGGGCGCACTCGGCCCTTCCTGGGAGTGTTGCTCTTGATCTTCATGATCTCGCTGGCGGGATTTCCGCCGACTGCAGGATTTGTCGGCAAGCTGGTGCTGTTCAAAGCCGCACTCGCTCAGGGCTACTACGCTCTGGTCGTGATCGCGGTGATCAACAGCCTGATCTCGGTCTACTACTACTTGCGCGTGATCGTCAAGATGTTCATGGCCGACAAGGACGTCCAACCGATTACGGTGCCGGCGCTGCCGGCCTTCCTCCTACTGGCGTTGATCGTTGCCGTCGTGGCGGTGTTCGCGATCGGCATCTTCCCGCACCAATGGTATCCGCTTGAGGGACTGACCGCGATTACGGCGCGATAAAGGGGCAATTCTACTTAGATTGAGATTGCTTCGTGGCGAACTTACGCCGTCACCTTGAGCTTGCGCGAGCGCTTGGCAAACGTCCGCTTGGGGTCTTCAGCGGTTTCGGCGTGAGAGAGCAGGCGGCCGTTCTTGTTGGCGATCTTGGTCGGATACTTGCCGGAAAAACAGGCCACGCAGAAACTCTCCTTCGGCAACGAATGCATCGAGAGCATGGCATCGATCGACAAGTAGCCGATTGAGTCGACGCCGAGATAGTTGCCGATCTCCTCGACCGACATATTGGCTGCGATCAGCTCCTGCTTGGTCGGCATATCGATGCCGTAGAAGCAGGGCGAGATGATCGGCGGGGACGAGATTCGCAGATGGATTTCCTTGGCGCCGGCCTCGCGGATCATCTTGATCAGCTTCTTCATCGTCGTGCCGCGCACAATGGAGTCATCCACCACGACCACGCGCTTGTCCTTGAGCACACCCTTGACCGCATTGAATTTCACCTTCACGTCGAGATCGCGGATATCCTGCTTGGGATCGATGAAGGTGCGGCCGACGTAGTGATTGCGGATCAGGCCGAATTCAAACGGGATTTTCGATTGCTCGGAGAAACCCAGCGCCGCGGTATTGGACGAGTCGGGCACGGAGATGACGATGTCAGCCTCGGCCGGATGCTGCAATGCCAGGTAGCGCCCGAGCCGGCGGCGAATCTTGTCGACGTTTTCTTCGAAGATTTTGGAATCGGGACGCGCAAAATAGATGAACTCAAAGATGCAGAATGCGTGCTTGCGCTTGCGAATCGGAAAGACGGAGCGCACACCGTCGGCGCTGATCTCGACAACCTCACCGGGTTTGACGTCGCGAACATATTGCGCGCCGATGATGTCAAAGGAGCAGGTCTCGCTGGCGACGACCCACTTGTCGCCCAGTTTCCCGAGTGCCAACGGTCGGAAGCCGTGCGGGTCGCGCGCGGCTACGATGCCGTCCTTGGTCAAGAAGAGCAGGGAATAGGCGCCTTCGATTTTCTTGAGAGCATCGCAAATGGCATCAAGCAATCGCGGCTTGTGACTCTTAGCGATTAGGTGCAGGATCACTTCCGTATCGGAGGTAGTCTGGAAGATCGAGCCGCCTTGCTCGAGCTTATTCTTCAGCGCCTCGTTATTGGTCAAATTCCCATTATGGCCGACCGCAATTTTCTGCCCCTTAAAAGTGATTACCAGCGGCTGGACATTGCGGATCACCGAGGCTCCAGCCGTGGAGTAGCGATTATGGCCGATCGCGCGATCACCCCTTAGCACTGACAGACGGTCGTGGCGGCTGAAGACATTGTTGACCTCCCCCTGGCCACGGACTTCGTTCAGTGTCTCGCCGTCGAAGCTCACGATGCCGGCAGCTTCCTGGCCGCGATGCTGGAGGGCGTAGAGCCCAAAGTAGGTCAGTTCCGCGGCATTCGGGACCCCAAAGATTCCAAAAACACCGCACTCACAACGCAGATCGTCCGACATTCCAGCCTCGAAAAATCGCTTAAGATAGAGGCCACAAGACCGCTGTCAACAACATTTTAACCTCGCCCCAAAGTACTAATACGGCGCAAAAAGCTGCGCGAAGTGCAGCAAAAGCGAAGGAAATTGCAGAATCGATTGCCGTCATCGTCCACAGAGGCTATATTGGCGAAGAGAGCGGTGCAGGCATCATCTCAGAACCCATTGTTATACTGCCAATTAGCTCGGTTGGTTCAGGTATTGGTTTAGGTTCAAGAGATCATCAGTTTCGAAGCGGGCGGCACAGCGTTTGCGCAAGCTAATTCCCTGGGTCAGTATGGTCAATCGTGATAGACAGAAATACGAGTCGCTGCGCAAAATCTTGACAGCGCCGACCGAGCCGAAGGAGGCCGAGTCGTATCTGCGGGAGGCACTCGCAGCCGCGCTTGATGCACTCGAAGTGTCTGCCGGGTCGCTGGTGGTCTTGGACGACAAAGGCAAGCCGCTGGTCGAGATCGCCGAAGGTAATGCTCATCTGGTGGCCGCGCTCGCAGGGCTGGAGGAACGAATGATCGCATCGATGCGGACGCAGTTCGGCATTGAGACCCTCTATTCGACCCTGAACGCGGATGGACTGAAATCGATTTTTTCCTACGTCATCAAGAGCGGCGACCGGACGCTCGGCACCGTCTCGGGCATCTGCATCGGCTCGCGCAATATTGCTCTGGAGCAGGAATTCATCGAAGTGATGGCCGCGGCGATCCGCAACTCGCTCGGACAGGCAGGGCAAATCCGTACCGCACGACTGGACGCCGTCAAGGAAACCACGGCAACGCTCAATCACGAGATCAATAATCCGCTGACCGTTGTTCTCGGTAACGTGCAGCTCCTGCTGATGAAAACGGAAGGGCTGCCGGCGGATGTGATCAAGCGCCTGCGGCTGATCGAGGAAAGCAGTTTGCGCATCCGCGACGCCGTGAGCAAGCTGATGAAGTTGAATGAAGCGCGGACGACAACCTATGTCGACGACACCAAAATGATCGACCTTCAGGAGTCCAGCGACTCGGAAGGATAGCGACTGAACTGCTCGCGCCGACTCGTCCCATTGCCGGCGCGGGCGACGAAGTGAAAGATCGCCAGCCCCAATCCCGTCAACATCGGCACAAACGCAAAGACCAGTTCCGCTCCCGGCGAATGACCGCTGTTAACGCCTTCAAAGATCATCGCCAGCAGGAAACCGGCGCCGACCGCCATCAGCACGATCCCGGCCTTGAGGCTGCCGTAGCGCTCGCTATCGACCGGCAGATCGCGGCCCTGGCGGATCATCTCCAACCGCATCTCGTGATTCATCTTGATGCGCTTGTACACGAACAAATAGACCAAGAACGCGACGAGGGCGAAAAAGCCGAGTCCAAGAATGATCCCGGTGAGCATCCCAAAGACATCAGTAAGATCAAGCCTCCACATGTACACTCCTTGTTTCGCCCTTTAGACCGGTGGAAATCAAGATTGGTTTCATTTTGCGCAACTTTTCGGAGAAAAATCAGTCTATATACTCATGCAAACAGCCATCATCGATCACGATCGCGAGTTAGTCGAACGGGCCCGCGTCGGCGAGCAGCCGGCACTGGCGCGGCTGACTGACGCCTACAAGGACCGGGTATTCGCGCTGATTAATCGGATGCTTGATGATCCCGGGCGCTCCGAAGAGTTGACGTACGAGGCGTTTATTCGCGCCTTCAAGAATCTCGGCTCGTTTCGGGGCGAGGCCAAGTTCTCGAGCTGGCTGTACCGGATCGCGTTGAATCTGGCGTTGGCGGAGCGGTCGAAAAAGCGGCTGGAGCAAGTTTCGCTGTCGGAGCACGAGTATTTGGCCGCCGATCAGGCGTCGCACCCGGACCAGGTGTATCAATCGCTGTTTTGCAGCCGTGTCATTGAAGAGGCCCTGGCGCAATTACCGATCCACTACGCTACCGCGCTGCGGCTGTTCTACCTACGCGGCGTCGGTTACGTTGAAATCGCGGAAGTCATGAAAATCCCGATCGGCACCGTTAAGACCTATCTCCATCGCGGCAAGCGCGCCCTCAAGGAGATCGTGACGGGCAAGTATCGGCCGGAGGAGTTGCTATGAGCGAATGCCGCGAGATTCGCTGGCAGCTAAACGAATTCCTGGCCGGCAAACTCGACCAGGAACGAGACGACGCCGTCAGAAGCCACCTCGATGTGTGCTCCCGCTGTGTGGGCATGCTCACGATCGGGCACCGGATCGAAAACTACCTGGCGGTCAGTGATGCGCCGCTACCTGCGGACTTCTCCAAGAAGGTGGTTGGTGAGTTTCCGGTTCTGGGCGTCTGGGCTACCGTGATTCGCTATCTGTTTGCCGTGTTCGGCGCGAGTGCGGCGTTTGCGGCGCTGGCCTATTGGACCTTCAGCCAATTTTTCTCGAGGGGCAGCGAGGTTGTCGCCGGACGATTGGCGGCGCGGCCGGAAACACTCAGTGTGGTCATCAGCGAGTGGTTGGCGAATCCCGCGGTTCGCTACATTGGATTCGCACTTTTGGCCGTGGTGCTGACTGCGGCACTGGTGCTGTTAGTCGATTCGCCACGACGAAGCCGCCGCGAGAACGCCTAGAGCCGGCGCCTACTTCGTCGTCAGAAGATTTCTCTTCAGATCATTAAGAATCTTTGCTTGCAAGGCGGGCTCGCTATTGAGCAGCCGATTGCCCGAGTACACCGACGAACTCACGAACAGATCGAATTTGCGCGGGATGATATCGGTCAGGAGATCGACCGTCTGCACGGCGTAAACGTCTTTGTCCGAGTAGGCAATCATGATGGGCCGGTCATCGAATTCGCGCAACACCGGCGCGATCCGCAACTGGTTGAAGTCAAGTCCCGGTGACACGAGCGCGATGTACTTCACGCGTGGATCGTTATGGGCGTACAGCAATCCGACGTTCGCGCCCAGTCCGGCTCCCAAAACGGCGATCCGGGTCGTGTCGAAGCGATCGTGATGAAGCCGAATCGCTTGCTCTACCAGCGCGCCAACATCCTGCGGAAAGTTGAGGACTTCTCCGGCGTAGTAGCTGTACGGCGGCCGATTCTTTTGCTGCTTCAGATCATAAATGGACAGGCCGTGTCCCGGCAAATCCATCGCCAAGAAGGCGATGCCGCTGCGCAGCAAATGTTCGGTGATCATGCCCCAGTTGGTATTGCTCATGCCGAATTGGTGCAGGAGTATCAGCAACGGCGGCTTGCCGCCCTGGACCAGGCTGGCGTGGGGAATCTCGAGACGACCGACTAATTCTACGCTGGTATCGGGAGCATCGACGGTGACCTCGATCGGTGGATTCAGTGGAAAGCGCGCAGCAAATGTCGACGAAAGGCTGATCAGAATCAAGAAGCTGGCGATTGTCAACAGGCTGGTCGGGCTTGGGAGCGCGCGTCTCAAGTGGCGATCAGTCATTGGCTGAGAAGTCCTCCATCAAATAACCGTGTTTTCCTCGATCAACGCCTTATTCGCAAACCGCTGCGGCGACAGCGAGGAGATATCGATCGTCGTCGGCTCGCCGCAGATCAACTCCGACATCACAATGCCGACGGCGGGCGCGTGCATCAAGCCGTGACCCGAGGAGCCGTTGGCCTGATAGAACTTGGGAATCACGCCGCTCGAACCCAGCACCGCGTGATGGTCAGGCGTCGTGTCGTAGAGGCCGCCCCAGGCGGTCTTGATCTGTGCCGTCTCCAACTGCGGTATCCGATCCAAGCCCTTCATCAGGATGGCCTCGGTGTAGTCCGGATGCGCCGACTCGTCGAATCCCTCCGGCGTGTCCTTGTCGGCCCAGCCCAACAATAATCCGGCCGACTCTTTGTGCGTATACAACCCGGAACCGATATCGACCACCATCGGGAACGTATCGCTGATGAAATCGAGCGGCGCAGTGGTCACGATCTGTCGTTTATACGGTTTGACCGGCAATTCGATCCCCAGCCATGATGAGACCATGGCTGAGTGGGGGCCGGCGCAGTTGACGATCGTGTTGGTGGCGAAATCGCCCTTGCCGGTCTTCACGCCGGTGAGTACGTCGCCGGAATGGGTGATGCCGATCGCCTCGTGCTCGAGGAAGAACTTCACGCCGAGCCGCCGGCAGGCAGCAACATAGCCCTGCGTAAACTGATGCGGATCGCCGATGCCGTCGCGGTGGGAAAACGTGCCCGCGAGTACGTCGTCGACAAAAAGCGGAGGCGCCAGTTTCTTGATTTCCTCGCGTGAAAGCCACTCCACCGGATGCCCGAGGCGCTGCCACATGGCAAACTGCGTGCGAAACTTGGCGACGTGGTCTTCGTTCGTCAGCAGGAATAAGTACCCAACTTGGTCGAACTGGACTTCGGCGCCGGTTTCTTCCTTGAACGTCTCGAATTTATCTTCGGAAAGTATCGACATGCGGACGTTGATCTCGGTGCCGAACTGCGCGCGGATGCCGCCGGCGCACTTGGCAGTGGCGCCGTTGCCGAGGTACATGTCTTTCTCCAGCACGGCGATCGTGCCAAACTTCTTTTTGGCAAGATAGAACGCAATCGAACACCCGAGAATCCCCCCACCGATGATGACAACGTCGAATTTTTCCGACATGAAAACGCTCCTATGGACAAGCCCTTCCGTGCCAATTAAGGGGGGAAACGGGCGTAGTCAAGCGGGAAAAGGGAGTAGCGAATGACTTGACATTTAAGGCAATTTGTGACAATTTCCAGTTTAAAGGATATCGAATAACTAGGATTGACGTGTCTGGTCGCAAGTACAGTCACGGCCTCGTGACGCGGTTTGGAGGTAGAGGTGGTCGCTCGAATCTCACCGAGGCTCTTGCACGGCAGCAGCTTGTCAAGGGCGATCATCAATTGGCGAAGAGACTCTCTCAGATCACGAGTGTTCAGGAGGTCAAGAGGGGAAGTATCGTTTCCCTGCAGGGTTCGAACGACAACGACCTGTATTTTATCTTGAGTGGAAGTGTGTCAATAAAGGTCAATGGGCGAGAGGTTGCCGTACGCTACGCAGGTGAGCAGGTCGGAGAGATGTCGGTTCTTGATTGCACTGCTCGCAGGAGTGCAACCATCGAAACCCGAGAAGATAGCGTGTTGGCAAAGCTAACAGAGCTAGCGTTCAGGAGGCTCACTAAACGCTTTCCCGAATTGTGGCATCGAGTTGCTCTGGTAATAGCTAGCAGACTAAGAGAACGAAATAGATTCCATCCTGTCCCACATGAGCGTGCCGTTGTCTTCGTTGGATCTTCCAGCGAAGGGAAGTCACTGGCTGAGGAAATCGTCAGGTCTCTCCGAAGATCATCATGCATCCCTTACTTGTGGTGTGAGTCCGTGTTTCAACCCTCAAGAACCACGATTGAGGACCTCTTCCGCCAATCAGTGGACTCGGATTTTGCGTTGATCGTCTTGACCCCTGATGATGTGACTCTTAGCAGAGGCACCCGTATTGACTCGCCACGGGACAATGCGATCTTTGAACTCGGTCTCTTCACGGGAGCTCTTTCGAGGGAGAGAACCATTATCGCAAAGCCAAAGCACGTAGACATCAAAATCCCATCGGACTTATTCGGTGTTACGATGATTGAGTACAAACCGCAATGTGGGAAGTCGAAAAGAGCTCGGCTAGCTCCTGTGGTCAAAACTTTGAAGGGTCTCATCAAGAGACTTGGGCCTCGCTAATTGGAGAACAGGAACATGGCGCTTCGGAGCATCCAATCAGAGATTTCTGCAATTCTGAGAGAAAGATGGGACGTTCGTGATGGGCACGTAGTCCCTGACACGACCATGCTCGCCCTCAGAAATCAGGGAGTGCACCTTGATGCAACAGTACTCTATGCGGACTTGGCTGATTCTACGACTCTAGTTAGTAATTATCGTGAAGAGTTCGCGGCAGAGATATACAAGAGCTTCCTGGTCAGCGCGTGCAGAATCATTCGGGAAGAATCTGGCGAAATAACAGCGTTTGATGGTGATCGTGTCATGGCGATCTTCCTCGGAAAAAGCAAGAATACACTTGCCGCTCGCGCAGGGCTCAAGATCCACTTTGTAGTAAATGAGATCAATCGGCTTCTAGCGCAATACTATCCGTCAACTTCGTTCAAGATTGCCCATGCAGTTGGAATCGACACGGGCAAGCTACTTGCTGCAAAGACGGGCATAGTAAGGTCAAATGACCTGATTTGGGTGGGTCGCGCTGCAAACTTCGCCGCAAAACTGAGCACTCTGCGTGACCCCGGTTATCCGACGTTTATCACAGAGTCTGTTTATACAAAGCTACACGACACAACAAAGTTCGGGGGCAGTCCACGTCGAAACATGTGGGAGCGGCGACTCTGGAGTGAACACGGAGTGACACTTTATCGCTCTCAGTGGTGGTGGGAATTCTGATAGAAGAGCAGCGTCCGAACCCCACTGCTGCAGTTATTGTAGAGTCGGACTGCCATTGTGTGGAAGACTACACGTGGCTAGTTTCTGTATAGTCGGACATTGAGTCCCTCTCATGAGACAATGTTCAGTCATGTACGATCTAGCAAGGATGCAAGATCCTATATGATGGAATGGAGTTAAATTTTGGCTTGTCACGAATCTAGAATTAGTGCCAAACACTTGCCAACTGCTGTGGTGGAGCTTTTGCTGGTAGTTGCCGTCACATTCTGCATATCGTGTGTTGGTTCCTCAAAGGAAAACAGTCACTCCGGCTCAGCTCAAGATGAGGCCAATGGAGAATTGTTGGAGCGAGTCTTCGCTTACTTGAGATATGGAAAATTAGACTCAGCTGCGATCAGCTCCGAACCACTTCTCGAGTCTACGTACCTCGACTCCTGTTCGGACAGCATAAGGTCGATAGTGACTCAACTTAACTACGACTACAATCTTGATCTATACTATGAGTCAGTCTCTCTGTGGCGTCAAAAGCAATATGACTCATCAGTTGCAATTGCTTTGACACTCACAAAACGAGCTGGCAAGAATAGCTTCTTTGGAAGACAGATTGTTTCGTCGCTGTTTTCGGTCGCGGAATTAGAGGGGGAGGGGAGGTCGCTGCTCAGGAGACTATTTCCAAACCATCAAGCTGATTCGATTTATGCGCGATACCTTATTGCGAATCACGAAGTCGCTTTCGGGATGACTACTGCGCAAGTACTCGAAAGTTGGGGCAGGCCGCTTGACATCAATCGGACGAGGACTGCCACCTATACTCACGAACAATGGGTATATCCGAGAGCAAATCTATATTTTGACGATGGTGTCTTGACGTCCATCCAGGATTGACCGCTGGACAGAAGTATTGGAATCAGGTTCTGAATCCATTCTGGTGCATTCCAATGGCGTTCCAGATAGTGCGATCAATCACGGTAGAATTGCCACGGGCAGTCTAATACGCCGCCGCCAAGATCTCCGCGACTTGCTCCAGCAGACGACGATCCTTGTCGGTGAAAGCGGCATGGGTGTGCGAGTCGATGTCGATCTCGGCGACAACCTCGCCGTTCTTGAATACCGGCACGACGATCTCGGACTTGGTTTCGAGTGAGCAGGCGAGGTAGCGCGGGTCGGCGTTGACGTCGTCGATGATGATCGTCTCTTCATGCATTACCGCAGCGCCGCAAATACCGGAATCGGTTTTGATGCGCACATGCGGCGACGGCTTACCGAGAAACGGCCCCAACACCAGTTCATCCGGCTTGTCGAGAATGTAAATTCCCACCCAGTCGTAGTGCGGGTAATTGTGCTTGAGAATGTGCACAACCTCCAGCGGCAGTCGCTCGCGATGATCGGGCGAAGCCGCCACCTCACGCAGTCGCGCCAGCACATCCTCTTCGGTCAAGTAGTTCATTTCAGCCGCGCTCATTCTTCCAGTAGTCCTCCAGTTCGCGATATTTCTCCGGGAATTCGGCAGTGAAGCGCAAATAGGCCGGGATCGGGTAGCGGATACCGCCCTTGTGCGTGCCTTCAAGACCTTCGATGATCGCCTCGGCCAGCGCGTAGGGAAAAGTGAATGCCATTTCGTGATCCTGCGTCCCGCCGAATAGACGGTCGCCGTAGCAGGGAAGGATCACCTGCGGTTTCTGCGTCTGCATCGTCTCGATGCAGATATCGGCGCAGTCGAGTCGCGACGAGAAGCGCGAATGCAAGTAGCCGCCCGACTTCCAGAGTGACGCCGCCAGCAGCCGCATGATTTGCGCGGAATTACCGTAGACGAGGATGACGTCCGGCACGAAAGCGGTGCGCTCGAGTGGCGCGGTCAGAACATACTTGTACTCGCGGAACGAGAATTTGGGCAGTTCGCTTTCCGTGCGCGCGCCCGCTTGCGCCGTCTCGGTGTACATCCCCTCGCAACAACAGCCACTCGTGAAGTGCTCGACCAGCGGTTCGAAGCCGAACGCGGATTTGGCCAACGGGCAGGAAATGTCCTCATGGCCGAGGGCGATGACGTAGCCATAACGGCGCGCTACCGCGATTCCCTGGCAAATCGCCGATTTGTAGCCAAGATCACGAAGCGGGCGCTTGACCCGCGGCGGCAAGTCGTCGTCACTTTTGCACATCTTGATGGCCAGCGGAAACGTGTCGGGCCGGATGTGCCGTGTGAGGGCGTCGTTAAGATTCTTAAGCAAGTCAGACATGATGGGAATATAGAGGAAAGCAGTCGATTGTCAATGATCGGGCGCTGCTCCACTTCGAAACAGGCGTCTTCAGAACTCTTGCATTTTGCCGAAATTGGCAGAGTGAGCAAGATCCCGCGTATCCTCGTGGTCGACGACGAAGAGTCGATGTGCAACTTCATGGAAATCATGCTGCGCAAAGAGGGCTATGAAGTCTCGACGGCGCAATCGGGCAAGGATGCCGTCACTCTGCTCGAAAGCGAAGCGCCGGACCTGGTGATCTCCGATATCATGATGCCGGAGATGTCGGGCATCGAGCTGCTCGTCGAGGCCAAGAAGCGGCGCGACGATCTGCACTTTGTCGTGATGACGGCGTTCGCCTCGGTTGACTCCGCGGTCGACGCGCTCAAGCGGGGCGCGGATGACTACATCACCAAGCCGTTCAAAGTTGACGAAATCAAGCACGTCATCAAGAACCTGCTGGAAAATCGCGAACTGCGGCGCGAAAACCAGAAGCTCAAGGATGAGTTGGCCGGAAAGTTCACGCTCGATCGTTTCATCGGCAACGCGCCGGCGGTGGTCAAGTTGAAGGAGCTGGTGAAGCAGATTGCCGCATCCGACTCGACGGTCTTGATCCTCGGCGAGAGCGGCACCGGCAAAGACTTGATTGCGCGCGCGATCCACGGCCATTCCCGCCGCTGTGAGAAACCGTTTGTCGCGATCAATTGCGGCGCCATCCCCGAATTGCTCCTTGAATCCGAGCTCTTTGGCCATAAGCGCGGCTCGTTTACCGGCGCCATCCGCGACAAGGATGGACTGTTCCAAGTAGCGGACGGCGGCGTTTTGTTCCTCGACGAAATCGGCAATCTCTCGACGGCCCTGCAGGTCAAGCTGCTGCGCGCGCTGGAGACGCAGGAGTTCACGCCGGTCGGCTCGACGACGCCGGTGCGAGTGGACGTTCGTCTGCTGGCGGCCACCAACTCCGATCTGGAGGCTGACGTGAAGGCCGGGAGATTTCGCGCCGACCTGTTCTACCGTTTGAATGTCCTGCCGATCACCTTGCCGCCGCTGCGCCAGCGCCGCGAGGATATCATTCTCCTGGCGAATCATTTCCTGCAGCGGCTTGGGGCGAAACATGACGCGGAGCCGAAGTCCCTCGCTGCGGGTGCCGAAGAGTTGATCGCGCATGCCGAATGGCCGGGCAATGTGCGTGAACTGGAGAATACGATCACGCGCGCGTTTTTGCTGTCAAAAGGAAATGTCATCACGGCCGCGGATTTCCCAGACAAATTGCAGAAGAGCGAGGAAGCGGATGTGGCGACGTCCGGCGATGCCGGCAATCCGACCCTGGAGTCGATCGAGAAGGCTTATATCTATTGGATCCTGAATCAGACGAATTGGCAGAAGACCAAGGCGGCGAAGCTGCTCGGTATCGACGCTTCGACACTTTATCGCAAAATCGAGCGCTATGGGTTGAAGAAAGAAGGGGATAAAGATCCCGCTCCGTAGAATTCCGGAGTTAACCGGGGAGACTTGCATTTTGCGAGAGCGGCGGTGCAGTTTCCGCTGATCTGAGGCGAAACTCCAGTGACCCCGAAAGCGACACCGGCGCAAGCAGCGCAACGAAAGGGAATTACGATCAGGCAGAAATCGGGCACCATCCTTGCTTTGGCTCTGGCTGACGATTGGCAAGGAGAAAAGATGAAACGCAGAACATTTGACCAAAGCGGATTCACGCTCATCGAACTGATGATCGTCGTCGTAATCATCGCGATTCTGGCGGCGATGGCCATTCCGCGCTTCATCGCGGTCAGCACGAAATCGAAGCAATCGGAAGCGAAGCTCATTCTCAAGCAGATTCACAACAACCAGTCGACCTACTTCCAGCAGAACAACACCTACTGGATTCCGCCCGGCGGTACGGTGGCCAATTCGGTTACGCCCAACGCCTTTGCGGAAATCTGGGTCGATATGCGGACGCCGGCGCGCTACTCCTATACCATTACCGGCACCCCAACCACCTTCGTTGCAACGGCGACCAGCGGAATTCTTGATGACGATCCGACGCAGGACCAGTGGACGATTGACGAATGGGGTGACCTGCAAGTCACTGCGGGAATGAACGATGCGGAGGACTAAGAATGCGTTCAGTTTTGGAACGATGTCTGACGATATGAAAAACAGCAAATCGCATAACAAACCAACTCATGAGGAGGTTGTAATGTTCTCTAAGCTTCACAGAACCCAGAAGGGCTTCACCCTGATCGAACTGATGATCGTGGTTG
>CAZFNN010000015.1:0-96044 GCA_964520555.1 uncultured Ignavibacteria bacterium | reverse complement strand
CGCTTAGGAGTGAGATCATGAGAGATGTAGCAATCATCGGCGTAGGGCTGCAGAAGTGGGGAGAGTTGTGGGAGAAGTCCTTCCGCGATCTCTTCGTCGAAGCGGCGCTGAACGCATTAGCAGAAACCAAGGTCGACAAGCTCGACCACATGTATATCGGATGCATGTCCGGCGGATTGTTCGTCGGGCAGGAACATATCGGCGCAATCATGGCCGACTATCTGGGGCAGCGCTACCTCGGCGCGACGCGGGTCGAGTCGGCTTGCGCCTCCGGCGGCGCGGCACTGCGCGCGGGATTTATCGACGTGGCCTCCGGCATGAGCGATATCGTGCTTGTTGGCGGTGTCGAGAAGATGACCGATGTGTCGGGCGACGGCGCGACCTACGCGCTGGCGACCGCGGCCGATCAGGAATATGAAGTTTACAACGGCGCGACGTTCCCGGGGTTGTATGCCCTGATGGCGCGCGCGTACATGGAGAAGTTCGGTGCGACGCGCGACCAGTTGTCGGCAGTGCCGGTGAAGAATCACGAGAATGGGTTGAACAATCCGAATGCGCAGTATCAGATGAAGATCTCCGTCGACGACGTGAACAAGTCGGTGATGGTGGCCGATCCGCTTCGGATTCTCGACTGTTCGCCGATCACCGACGGCGCGGCGGCGCTGATTCTGTGTCCGCTGGAGATGGCGAAGAAGCTGTCGAGCAAGCCGGCGATCAAGATCATCGGTTCGGCGATGGCCTCGGATACGATCGCGCTGCACGATCGGCGCGACTTCACCTCGCTCGATGCAGTGAAGATGTCCTCGATGGCGGCGCTGAAGATGGCGGGGAAGGCCGTGCACGATGTCAACGTGACGGAAGTGCATGATTGTTTCTCGATCGCGGAGATCATCGTGTCGGAGTCGCTCGGGTTCTTTGCCTGCGGCAAGGGAGCGGCAGCGGCAGCCAACGGCGATACGCGGATTGACGGGAAGTTTCCGATCAATCCGTCGGGCGGCTTGAAGTCGAAGGGGCATCCGGTCGGCGCGACCGGTGTGGCCCAGGCGATTGAGATAACCTATCAGCTTCGGGGAGAAGCCGGCAAGCGGCAGGTGAAGAATGCGCGGGTCGGCATGACGCAGAACATGGGCGGCTCGGGCGGCAGCTCGGTTGTGCATGTGATGGAGGTGGCCTGATGTTTCCGGCAAGATATCATAGAGAGATGCCGCATCGCTACCGCATGGAAGCGAGCAAGTGCAAGAAGTGCGGCGCGGTTTATTTTCCGCACCGGCTGATTTGCCGGGAATGCAAAGGGCGCGACTTTGAAACGATTACTTTATCTGAGCGCGGTAAGTTATTGAGTTACACGGTAATTCATACGCCGGCTAGCCAGTTCAAGGACATCGCGCCGTATGCGCTCGGAATTTTGGAGACGAAGGAAGGTGCGAAGCTCACCGCGCAGATTGTAGATCTGCCATACGAGGAAATCCGGACCGGCATGGAGCTGCAGATTGAGTTCCGGCGGGTTCAGACCGACGGCCACGAAGGCGTGCTGGCCTACGGATACAAACTCGTACCGGTGATGTAGGATTCGATGTATCGGATCGAATCGAAGATCGACACCAAAGCGCCCGAGTACAGACAGAACTATGAAGACAACAAGCGGCTGCTGGAGGAACTCCGCGGCCGCTTAGAGAAAGTGCGTCAGGGCGGGCCGCCGCAGGCCGTGGAACGCCACAAAGCGCGCGGCAAGATGACGGTGCGCGAGCGGCTGGCGAAATTGTTCGACGACAACACGCCGTTTGTCGAACTCTCGCCGCTGGCGGCGTACGACATGTACGAGAACGAGGCGCCGGCAGCCGGCATGGTGACCGGCATCGGCGTCGTGCATGGTCGGGAAGTGGTGGTCGTGGCGAACGACGCCACAGTCAAGGGCGGCACTTATTTTCCTATCACGATCAAGAAGCACGTGCGGGCGCAGGAGGTGGCGCGCAAGCATCATCTGCCCTGCATCTACCTGGTGGATTCGGGGGGAATTTTCCTGCCGGAGCAATCGGGGACGTTTCCCGATCGCGATCATTTCGGAAAGATATTCTATAATCAGGCGACGTTGTCGGCGCTGCGGATTCCGCAGATTGCCTGCGTGCTGGGCTCGTGCACGGCGGGGGGCGCATATGTGCCGGCGATGTCAGACGAGGCAATCATCGTGCGCAAGCAGGGGACGATCTTCATCGGTGGACCGCCGCTGGTGAAGGCGGCGACCGGTGAAGAAGTCTCGGATGAGGATCTCGGGGGCGCGGACGTACACTGCCGGATTTCGGGAGTGGCCGATCATTACGCGCAGAACGACGAGCATGCGATTCAGATTTGCCGCAATATCGTGGAGACGCTCGACCGTCCGAAGAAATTCCAGTTGGATCGCGCCGAGACCGAGGAGCCGCAGTACGATCCGGATGAGTTGTACGGGATCGTGCCGACCGACTTGAAGAAGCCGTTTGATGTCAAGGAAGTGATCGCGCGGCTGGTGGACGGGAGCCGGTTCCAGGAATACAAGGCGCTGTACGGAATCACGCTGGTGTGCGGATTTGCGCGGATTCATGGGTACCCGGTGGGGATTCTGGCGAACAACGGGGTATTGTTCAGCGAATCGTCGCTCAAAGGCGCGCACTTTATCGAATTGTGCGCGCTGCGGAAGATTCCGTTGGTCTTCCTGCAGAACATCACCGGGTTTATCGTCGGGAAGAAATACGAACATGGCGGGATCGCGCGCGACGGCGCGAAACTCGTGCACGCGGTCGCGAACGCGCAGGTGCCGAAGTTCACGGTGATCGTGGGCGGCTCGTACGGCGCGGGGAACTACGCGATGTGCGGGCGCGGGTATGATCCGAACTTCCTCTGGATGTGGCCGAACGGCAAGATCTGTGTGATGGGCGGGGAACAGGCGGCGGACGTGTTGTGGACGGTCAAGAAGGCGCAGTTGGCTAAGAAGGGGGTAGCGATTACGCTGGAGATGGAAGCGGAATTCAAGAAGCCGACGCTGGAGAATTACGAGCGGGAGTCCTCGGCGTATTACTCGACCGCGCGGATCTGGGATGACGGGATCATCGATCCGATCAAGACGCGGGAGCTTCTGGCGCTGGTGATCGCGGCGTCGCTGAATGTGCCGATCGCCGAGCACAATTTTGGGGTGTTCAGGATGTAGCACGCTCTCCGCAACCCCTCTCCCTTACAGGGAGGCGGGCATGGGGAGAGCGCAATGAATTTGAGAGAGTAACCATGAACGGCAACAAAACAGTCAGAGTCGAGACCGTCGGGCCAATCGGCAAGGTCGTATTTTGCCGGCCGGAAGTACACAACGCGTTCAACGCGCAGGTGATCGATGAGATGACGTTTGCGTTCAAGCGGCTGAAGACCGACCAGGACGTGCGGGTGGTGATTCTGACCGGCGAGGGGAAATCGTTTTGCGCCGGCGCCGACTTGAACTGGATGCGGTCGGTGAAAGACGCGGCGTACGAGGACAATCTCGACGAAGCGCGGCGACTGGCGGAATTGTTTTACGACATCTATTCGTTTCCGAAGCCGGTGATCGGGCGGATCAACGGCGCGGCGATCGGCGGCGGGACGGGATTCGTTGCGGTGACCGATATTGCGGTGGCGGCGGCGAGCGCGGTGTTTTCGTTCAGCGAGGTGAAGATCGGCGTGGTGCCGGCGTGCATCTCGCCGTACGTGATCAAGCGCGTCGGCGAGGGGCGGGCGCGGGAGTTTTTCCTGACCGGCGACCGACTGTCGGCCGAGCGCGCGCTGGAGGCGGGGCTGGTCAATCGCGCCGTGCCGGACGATCTCTTGGATGCGACGGTGACGGGGATCGTGCAGCAGTTGCTGTCGTCGGGGCCGGAAGCCATCAAGGTTTGCAAGAGCTTGTTGCAGAATGTCCCGGAACAGACGGTGGACGCATTTAAGGAATATACAGCGCGGGTCATCGCCGATTTGCGGCAGTCGCCGGAAGGGCAGGAGGGGATGGACGCGTTTTTGAATAAGCGGAAGCCGAATTGGGTGATTGAGGAGTAGGGGGAGGACGCTCGCACCGCAGCAATTGTGCCCTCGGCCCCGGCCGCTCTCCCAGGGGGAGAGGGGAGAAACGGGCATCGTGCGGGATTGCGCGGAGCGATAGCGAAAGCCCAGCGCAAGGCTTTGTGCCTTGAACCCACCGCAAGCGGTGGGGCACCGGTGAGATACTGGTGGGGCATCGGTGGTGTGTCAGTGGTGAAGATTTGTTGATTTCTGATAGAAGGGCAAATGCTGAAGAAAATCCTCGTCGCGAATCGCGGCGAAATTGCGCTGCGAATCATGCGGGCGGCGCGCGAAATGGGAATTCCCGCAGTGGCGGTGTATTCCGAGGCCGACCAGACGGCGCTGCACGTGCAGCGCGCGCGCGAGGCGGTGTTGCTCGGAGCGGCGCCGGCGTCCGAGAGTTATCTGGCGATTGACAAGATCATCGCGGCGGCGAAGAAGACGCGCTGCGATGCGGTTCATCCGGGTTACGGGTTTCTGGCGGAAAATGCCGAGTTTGCGCAGGCGGTGCAGAATGCCGGTCTCACCTTTATCGGGCCGCAGCCGCGCGCGATCCGGGCATTGGGCAACAAGCTCGGCGCGCGTTCGATGATGTCGAAAGCGAACGTGCCGACGGTGCCGGGGGGCGAGATCAAGTCGGGGACTATCGAAGATTTCAAGAAGTTGGCGGTCACGATCGGCTATCCGGTGCTGGTCAAGGCGGCGGCGGGCGGCGGCGGCAAAGGGATGCGCATTGTCAACGACGAGTCGCATCTGCAGGACGCGGTCGAGGCGGCGCAGCGTGAAGCGAAGTCGGCATTTGGCGACGCCACGGTGTATCTGGAGAAGTACCTGGCGCGGCCGCGGCATATTGAAGTGCAGGTAATCGCCGACCAGTTCGGGCATACCGTGCACCTGTTCGAGCGCGAGTGTTCGATTCAGCGGCGGCATCAGAAGATTATCGAAGAGACACCGTCGACGGCACTAACGCCGGAATTGCGCAAGAAGATGGGAGAGGCGGCGGTGGCGGCGGCGAAGGCGGCCAGCTACATCTCGGCCGGAACGGTGGAGTTCCTGCTCGACAACGGCAGTTTCTATTTCCTCGAAGTTAACACGCGCATCCAGGTGGAGCATCCGATCACGGAGATGGTGACCGGCATCGACCTGGTCAAGGAGCAGTTTCGGATTGCGGCAGGGGAGAAGTTGTCATTCACGCAGGAGGATGTCAAGGTGCGCGGTCATGCGACCGAGTGCCGCATTTACGCGGAAGATCCCGCCACGGGATTTCTGCCCTCTCCGGGGAAGATCGTGTATTTGAGCGAGCCGAGCGGGGCGAATCTGCGGATCGACAGCGGCGTCTACTCCGGCTGCGACGTGCCAATCTTCTACGATCCGATTTTGTCGAAAGTGATTACCTACGGGCGCAATCGCGAGGAATCGACCGATCGAATGGTGCTGGCGCTGAAGGATTACCGCCTGATCGGGATCAAGAACAACGTGCGTTTCCTGATCGACTGTCTGAACCATCCGGAGTATCGCGCGGGGAAGATCTTCACGGGATTCATTGACCAGCATTTTCCGGAATGGTCGGCGCCGGAGCCGCGTCGGGAATTCGATGTCGCGGTGGCGGGCGCGGCGCTGGCCGCGATGCAGCGGCCGGCAGCAGCATCCGCCACGACGCAGGAAACGGTGTCGCCGTGGCAAACGCTGGGCGGATGGGAGCTGTGATGGATCTGAAGTTTCTTCTAGGCGAGCAGTCGATCGAACTCAAAGCAGAGCGGAACGGCGAGCGGTTGCTGCTGTCAACGGCCGGGGAGCAGCGCGAGTTGACGGTGACGGAGTGCGGCCACTGTGAGTATCTGCTGCGCGTCGGCGAGCAGGTGCACCGGGTGGTGGCAGTGAAGAACGGCAGCGCCATCCATGTGTTGACCGATAACGAAAGCTACCGCTTCGAACTTCCCGCCGGCAAGGACGGCGACGGTTTCGGCGCGGATCACGGCGATCAGGGCGACAAGTCGAAGATCGCGGCGCCGATGCCGGGCAAGGTGGTCAAGGTGCTGGTCAAGCCGGGGGACACGGTTGTGCCGAAGCAGAAGCTGGTAATCGTCGAGGCGATGAAGATGGAGAATCCGCTGATCGCGCCGTTCGCGGCGGAGGTCAAGGCGGTGAATTGTACCGACGGCGAGCTGGTCGATTCCGATCGCGTCCTGATTGAGTTGGCGAAGAGCGAATAGCACGTAAACCTGCAAATTCCTTGAGATTTCCCGCTATTTTGTAAGGAATGGTTGGCGGCCTGCCGATAACCTTAATGGACAGGTATAGGAGCAAGGCTGCGATGCGCGAGAATCGTACCATCACGAAGTGCAAGTACACGGACGTCTGCTATTTGGCGGAAGCGCTTCAATGCTATGGGTATAAGCTCGACTGCATCCTCTACACCAAGTCCAACGGCAAGCCGGTAACGCCCGAAGAATTCCACACCGCCATTAACGAATTGATCGACAAGACCAAGGCCGAAGACCTGCACAAGCTTTAGGAAGCTTCCGCCGCCAGCAGCGGAAGAGTTTTCTCTCCCATTAGTCGCACTTCAGATTTTCCGACTCATTCATAGTCGCGGAACTCCCATTCGCACAAAGCCTTAGCAGTTGCCCCTGGGATTTGGCAGACCGCTTGCAATGCCTGCAGCGGAGAATTGCCATGCTGAAAGGAATCTACAACACCGCCTCATCGATGGTCCCTCGGCTGCGCAAGCAGGAGGTGATCGCGAACAATCTGGCGAACGCCGAGACCGCGGGCTACAAGAAGGACTCGCTGTTTCTGCGGGTCTTCAAGAAGGAGCAGGGAATTTCGGCCAAGCTGATTCAGCCGTCCTGGGAGGTACGCATGATTGACAAGATTTATACCGATTACAGCGGCGGCGCCCTGGAGGCGACGGGTCGCGATCTCGACCTGGCGCTGCAGAGCGACGGGTTTTTCGCAGTGCTGACTCCCAACGGCGAGGCGTACACGCGCAACGGTGCGTTCACACTCGGCGCCGACGGCACGCTGACGAGTTCCGATGGCTACCCGGTGCTGGGCGACGGCGGGCCGATCGTGCTGACCCAGGATAAGGTCTCAGTCGGCCATGACGGACAATTGATGGTGGACGGGCAGACGGTCGGCACGCTGCGGATTGTGGATTTTGAGGATCCGCTGCAATTGCAGAAAACCACGGGCACGCTGTATGCGGCCAACGGCTCGATAACGCCGATCACGCCGGCAAACATCAACGTGCGCCAGGGCTACCTGGAACGCTCGAATGTGGACATCCTGAAGGAGATGGTCGACATGATCGACACCTACCGGATGTTCGAGACGGGTCAGAAAATGATTCAGATTCAAGACGACACGCTCGGCAAAGCGGTAAGCGAATTACCGCGCGTGTAGAGGAGTGAAGGCAGATGATTCGATCGCTCAGAACGGCCGCCTCGGGCATGAGTGCCCAGCAGATGAACGTCGACAACATCGCGAACAATCTGGCCAACGTCAATACGACCGGCTTCAAGAAATCAAAAATCGAATTTCAGGACATCATGTACCAGTCGCTGCGCAGACCGGGGGTGACCTCGATCACCGGCGCGACGGTGCCGACCGCGCTCGACATCGGGTACGGCACGCGGCCGGTGGCGACGACGCGCCAATTTTCGGTGGGCGAGCTGCAGCAGAGCGGCAACCCGCTCGACCTGGCGATCGACGGCGACGGGTTCTACCAGATTCAGCAGGCCGACGGGACGATTGCTTACACGCGCGACGGCTCATTCAAGCTGTCCGCCGACGGGCGAGTCACAACCTCGGACGGATTGTTTCTGACGCCGGATATCACGATTCCGGAAGACGCGGTGTCGATCGCGGTGGGGTTTGACGGCCGGGTGTCGGTGGTGCAGACCGGTTCGAGCGATCCGCAGGAGATCGGGCAGATCGAGCTGGCGCGGTTCATCAATCCGGCGGGGTTGGAAGCCCGGGGGCACAATCTCTTCGTCGAGACGCCCGCCTCGGGCGCGCCGATCACCGGTGCCGCCGGCGAGGATGGACTGGGGCGCATCAACCAGGGTTACCTGGAAATGTCCAATGTCGACGTGGTCACCGAGATGGTGAACATGATCGTGGCGCAGCGGGCATACGAAATCAACTCAAAAGCAATCCAGACCGCGGATGATATGAGCAGTCTGGTCAACAATCTGAAACGGTAGGCGGACAATGCATCGCATCACACAGGGACGTGTCATTGCGAAAAAGGCAGCCGGCCTTTTGAACGCCGGTTTTCACGCGGTCGCCGTGTCGCGGCGGATCGTCATTTCCGATTTCGGCCGCAAGCTGACGATCGGGGCCATGCTGTGGCTGATGATGATCTCGCTGGCGCACACCTGGGCAACCGGGAATCCGCAAGCGCAGATCGAGCAGGCCGTGCGCAAGCTGCTGACCGACACGCGCTACGAGTATATCGTCGCGTTGAATCAGACCCTGACCGGCGCGCCGGAGCGTTACGATTCGCTGCGGGTCGAGCCGGTGGGAGATGCGCTGCCGTTCGGCAACTGCTGGGTGCGGGTGTTCTTCTACACCGACGACGCGGTGGTCTCCACGGTAACGCTGAATGCTCAGGTAAGCTGGTACCAGGAAATGTTCGTGAGTACGCGGGCGATACCGCGGGGCGAACCGCTGACGCCGGATTTGTTCACGGTGTTGCGGCGCGAGGTGACCTCGACCGCCGATCCGGCGATCACGTCGCTGGACGAAATCGACGGGCAGGAAGCGGCGCGGACGATCCCGCAGGGGAAAGCGCTGACCTTCTCGATGGTCAAGCCGGAAGACGTGATCAAGCGGGGCGACCAGGTCACGATTTTCTATCAGAACGGCAATCTGCAAATCACGGCCTCAGGCGAGGCGCGGCAACCCGGCGCGCGCGGCGAGGTCATCAAGATCAAGAATCTGGCCACAAACAAGATTATCTCAGCCGAGGTGCAGGATGAACAGACGGTCAAAGTCATCCGCTAAGCTGTCCGGCATCGGTTTCGTGCTGGCGGTGTTGACGCTGCTGTTGGCCCTGCCGCTGTCGTTGAAGGCGCAGCGGGTCGGGACCGACGGGTCGTTTTTTACCGACATCAAGGCGCACCGGGTCGGCGATCTGCTGACGGTGCTGGTTTACGAGAATACGGAAGCCTCGAACGAGTCGGCGATGAAGACGGAAGAGAAGAGCGAAGGCTCGACGCGCTCATCGGGAGGCGTAGGGCCGCTCAACTTCATTCCGCTGTTTTCCGCTGACAACGCCAATGACAACACCTACGACGGCAAGGGGACCAATTCCCGCCGCGGTTCGATTCGCGCCCGCATGACAGTGGAAGTCGTCGGCGAACGGACCAACGGGGATCTGGTCATCCACGGTTCGCGAGTTCTGGAGATCAATTCGGAGAAGGAGACGATGACGCTGTCCGGCCTGATTCGCCGGGCCGACATCAATCCCGACAACACGATCGACTCCTACAACATCGCGAATGCCAAAATTGAATACACCGGCAAGGGACCGGCCGCTGACGGATCCCGACCTGGCTTAATCACCAGGGTTCTCAACTGGATCTTCTAATGGAGCATGGATGCTATGCGCATGTTGCGACTGCTGATCATCGGATTGATCATCTTCGTGCTGGTCAACATTGTCTCGCTGATGGAGGCGCGCGCTGACGTCAGAATCAAGGACATAGCCCGCGTGAGCCAAACCGGCGAGGTCGACCTCGTCGGTTATGGTTTAGTGGTCGGGTTGAACGGCACCGGCGACGGCAAGGGCGCGCTGTTCACGGTGCAGTCAATCACGAACATGCTGCAGCGGATGGGCATCACGGTGGCGCCGGAGAAGATCAAGATCAAGAACGTGGCCGCGGTGCTGGTGACGGCCAAGCTGCCGCCGAGTTCAATTGTCGGCGACAAACTGGATGTAACGGTCTCCTCGATCGGAGATGCCTCGACGTTGGAGGGCGGGACGCTCGTCCTGACGCCGCTGGCAGACCGCACAGGCACGGTGTACGGTTACGCGCAGGGGAGCGTGTCGATCGGCGGTTTCAACGTGCAAGTGGGCGACAACAAGATTGTCAGCAATTACACATTAGTGGGGCGGATTCCCAACGGCCTGGCGCTGGAGCGCGAACCGAATCGCGATTCCGACACGCCGAATCTGGTCAAGCTCTCGCTTTACAATCCGGATTACACAACCGCCGAGCGGGTGAAGCAAACGATCAATGCGAAGTACGCTCATGCCGCGACGGTGGCGGGCGACGGCGCGCTCACGATCACGCTGCCGGACGGGCTGAGCGGCTCCGACGGCAAGGCGTATTTCATCGCGGCGATTGAGAATCTGACGGTAACACCGGATTCGCGGGCGCGGATCGTGATCAACGAGAAGACCGGCACAATCGTCGCCGGTGGCAATGTCACGATTGCGCCGGTAGCGCTGGCGCACGGGAACATCACGATCGAGGTGCGGTCGATCCCGGTGATCAGCCAGCCGGAGCCGTTCGGCAAGGGAGAGACAGTACAGACGCAGGATACGCGAGTGGATGTGACCGAGGAAGAAGCGCGGGTGGTGTATTTCGAAGAACGCACGAACATCTCCGAAATTGCCGCCGCGCTGAACGCGATCGGGGCGTCGCCGCGCGACATTATTGCGATCTTCCAGGCGATCAAGCAGGCCGGGGCGCTGCGCGCCGAACTTGTCGTGCTATGATCAAGCTGAACACGGTTGCGCCGCCGCTCAAACTAGAGTCGGCCAACCCCGCGTTGGGCGAAGCCGCCCAACGGCGCATCAAGCTGAAAACGGCAACCGAAGCCTTCGAAGCGATCTTCATCGCGCAGTTGCTCAAGAACATGCGCTCGACGAGCTTTACCAAGAAAGAAGAGGACGGCTTCGGCAAGGATATCATGCTGGCGATGGCGGACGAAGGGGTAGCGCGACAATTGTCCAAGACCGGCATGCTCGGTGTCGGAAAGGTTCTCTATCAGAATTTGTTGAAACGGCTGGAAGAAGAACCGGCGACAACTTCGGGACTGCAGATCACCTCGGCACGTCATATCGACGGTGTTGCGCCGGTGCGAGCGAGCAAGCCGGCGGTGAACGAATCCGTGACAAACGCGGCGGCTAACCCGGCGAAGCCGGAGCAGACGACAATTGCGGCACCGGCGCCAACGCCGGCAGTGAAGCAGGCAGATCCAAGGCTGCACAACAGTATGACCCCGACATCAGCGGTGGCGGCGCGGCTGGATAAGTATGTCGAGCATATTCGCGAGGCCGCACGCGAGACCAATCTCTCAGAGGACTTGCTCAAGGCGGTGATCAAGAACGAATCGGGCGGCGATACCACCGCCGTGTCGCCTTCCGGCGCGGCAGGGTTGATGCAGTTGATGCCCGACACGGCGCGCACAGTGGGGGTGAGCAACCGCTTCGACCCACGGGAAAACATCCTCGGCGGGGCACGGTACTTGCGACGGATGGTGGATCGTTACGGCGATTTGAAGACGGCGTTGGCGGCGTACAACGCGGGGCCGGGCAATGTCGACAAGCACGGCGGCGTACCGCCGTTTCCGGAGACGGAAAATTATATCCGACGGGTGCTTAGCGATCTTTCCGGCGACCGGTAGGTTAATAAATTCCCGCGCTGTCCGACAATGAGAGTGTAAGAGGAGTCACATTGGAAGCGAAGATTCTCAGGCTGATAAAATTGATCGGGGAAGAGGTGCAGATCTTCGAGACGTTTCTGCACTATCTCAATTTACAGCAAGATGCATTGGTGGCCAACAACCTCGAAGCGTTGCAGCGGGTGACGCAGGACCAGGAAGAACTGGCGCTGCGGACGACACGCGTGGAGACGGAGCGACGGGCGCTGGTGGAAGAGATTTGCGGCGAACTGCGGCGCGAGCAGGCCGATCTGACCTTGAGCGAACTGACGAAGCTGGTGGCGGAGCCGCAGTCGAATCAGATTCAAGCCTTGCAGACGACGCTGCTGGCCTTGCACGAGCAGATCGCGACGATCAAGGCGCGCAATGATTTTTTGATCAGAAAGTCGATGGAATACATCAACACCACGATCGCGCAGTTGGGTTTGACCGAGCAGGTCAACCAAACGACGTATACCGCGGATAGGACCAAGGCCGCACCGGCTGCCAAGACGGCGCTGGTTGATCGGAGGGCATAGGAGATGTCAGGACTGTTTTTCGGGCTGGAGCTGGGCAAGCGCGCCTTGATGGCGCAGCAGACGGCGTTAAACACCAGCGGTCACAACGTCGCGAACGCGGCGACGCCGGGTTACTCGCGGCAGCGGGTGAGCCTGACGCAGACGTTGCCTTTGGACACGCCGCGGGGCAGTATTGGTTCCGGTGTGATCGCGCAGAGCGTCCGGCATGTGCGTGACCTATTCCTCGGCGCGCAATACCGCAGCGACAACGGGAATCTCTCGCGCTGGCAGACGACGCACAAGTCGCTGTCCCAGATCGAACTCTTTTTCAACGAGCCGGGCGACAAGGGGCTCAACCAATTGATCCAGGACTTCTGGAACAGCTGGGAAAATCTGGCCACGAATCCGACGGCACGCAGCTCAGTGGTCGAGAAGACCAAGGTGCTGATCAACGCCTTCCACGAGCACGCCAACCAGTTGTCCGAACTGCGCACGAGTGTCGACACCGATGTCAAGAACCGGATCCAGGAGATCAACCTGCTGGCGACGCAGATCGCGGCGATTAACCGGCAGATTGCCGGCGCCGAGATCGGCGGCGGCATGGCCAACGATCTGCGCGACCAGCGCGACCTGCTGATCGACCAGTTGTCGAGCATCGTACAGGTGCGCACGATCGACCGCGACAACGGTTCGGTCGCCGTGCTGATCGGTTCGATGTCGCTGGTCGACGGCGGTGATAGTCTGAAGATCGAAACCCGAACGCTGGAGCAGGGGGGCGCGACCAAGACGATCGCGGTCTGGGCGGGCACCAATTTCGAGATCGATTTCGCCGGCGGCGAGATCTTCGCCAACCAGCAGCTGCGCGACAAGACAATTCCGGAAATGCAGGCGAATTTGGATACGCTGGCGCGGACGATTATCGAGCAGGTCAACGCGATTCATCGGGGCGGCATCGGCGCGACCGGTTCGACGGGGGTCGACTTCTTTGATCCGACGTTTCTGACGGCGCAGACGATCGCACTCAATCCGGTGCTGGAGCTGGATCCGAATCTGATCGCGGCTTCGCTCTCGGGCGAACCGGGGGACACGCGCAACGCGCAGGCGATCTCGGAACTGCGCAACGCGCGGGTACTGCTCGCCAATTCGGTTTCGGTGAATGAATTCTATGCCAATATGGTCGGTACCCTGGGCATCAAGACGCAGGAAGCGGAGACGCTCAAGGACAACTACAACCTATTGGTCACGCAACTGGACAATGCCCGGCAGTCAGTGCAGGGAGTCTCGATCGACGAAGAAGTCACGGCGATGATCCGCTTTCAACGGGCCTACGAGGCGGCGGCGCGCGTGATCACATTCGTCGATGGCGCCCTCGACACTGTGATTAACGGCATGGGTATGACCAGATAACAAACCACGGAGGGTGGATTGTTAATTCTAACACGGAAGTTAGGAGAGTCCATAACCATCGGTGACAATATCAAGGTCACCGTCTTGGGGATTTACGGACGGCAGGTGCGCCTCGGGATCGACGCGCCCCTGAAGGTGGTCGTGCACCGCGAGGAGGTGTACGTCAAGATTCAGCAGGAGAATCGCAAAGCCGCGCAGGCGGGGAAGAAGGACTTGATGTCGGTCGTAACGATGCTCAAGAACAAGTTCAAGGGCGACATCAAGCCGGATCTGGACGCCAAGTCCGAGCTGGAGTATCGCGATTCCAAAGGCAAGAAGGAACGGAACGACGATATACGACCCGAAGGAAAGCCGTAGGGAAGCAGGAATGCGCGACGGGAAAGATACCGCGGTGACGCAGCGCACGACGGGCGCGGACGATCCGAAGATCAAGGATCAGACGCGGGGCGGCGACGATAAGCGCCAGCCGAATCCGATGGATGAAGGATTTGTCTTTTACGAAGACTGAGCTATGCGGGTAACCCACGAAATGATCGCGAATCAGGTTGTCTTCAACCTGACGCGAAACATCGATCGGTTCTTCAAGCTGCAGAACCAGATGTCGACGAATCGCCGCATCAACAAGGTTTCGGACGATCCGATCGGCACGATCAAGGATTTGTCGTACCGCGAGCGTCTGAGCGAGATCACGCAATTCAAGGCCAACATCTCGATCGGGCAAACCTGGCTGGCGTCGACCGATCTGGCGCTTAACGACGTCAACCTAGCGATCCAGGACGCCAAGGCGCTGGCGGTAGAGATGTCCAACGACACTTATGACGCCGTGGCGCGAGAGGCGGCCGCCAACGAAATCCAGTCGCTGCTCGAGCAGACACTGGCGGCGGGCAATTCGCAATTGCAGAACAATTACCTGTTCGGGGGTTACCGGACACGCACGAAGCCGTTTGAGTCGGCGGCCAATGGGGTCGTTTATCGGGGGGACGACGGCAATATCTCGTACACGATCGATTCCAAAGCCAAGGTACAAATCAACACGGTCGGCTCGAACCTGCTGACCAAGCCGTTCCAGGTGATCGGCGCCACCAGTGATCTGAACGCAGGTATCATCGGCGCGACACCGTTGGCCACGCTTAACGGCGGGACCGGCATCGACCTGGCGCCGGGGACGTTCACGATTCGCGACGACAACCTGGGCATCACGGCGACCATCGACGTCAGCGCCGCGACGACGGTTGCCGACGCGCTGACAGCGATCAACGCGCAGTTGACGGCAGCCGGCATCACCAACCTGACCGCGTCGCTGGGTCTGGAAGGCAATAACATTCGTTTCGTAGCGGTGGACCGGCCGGAAATTGCGCTGACGACACCGCTGGCGAACCTGAATCAGGGCGGCGGCGTCGATATGCAGCCGGGACGGTTCGTAATTCGCGACGGCGCGAGCGCAATCAATGTGACGATCGATCTGACCGGCGCGATTACCGTCGGTGATGCCATCACGGCGATCAACACACAGTTGGCGGCGGCCGGAGTCAATAACGTGACGGCGGCGCTCAATGGCACCAGCACCGGCATCAACATCACCGACAGCAACGGGACACCGCTGGGGCTGCTGGTGGAAGAAACCTCGGTGAATGAGAACACCGCGGCCAATCTGGGCTTGAACGGTTCGGTCAATCCGACGCTGGCGGGAAATCCGCTGAATCCGGAACCGTCGTTCACGGTTGGCGAGACCGCCGTGGGCGAGACGACGGCGGCCGATCTCGGTATTGTCGGGCAGTTCACCTACAACCATGTCGGCAGCAGCCTGACCCCGCAAATCCAGCCCACGACGCTATTGTCGCAGATGCAGAACAATCTTGGGATCGCCCGCGGCCAGTTGCGCATCGCGCATGGCGAGGCGAACGTGGTGATCGATACGTCCAATCCGGCGCTGGTGACGGTGCAGGATTTTCTCGATGCCATCAACAACTCCGGGCTGGCGATCACGGCCTCGATCAACCCGGCCGGGACCGGAATTCAGGTCGCCAATAACGATCCGACGCGGACGCTGACCATTGCGAATACCGACGAGAACCGGGCGGCGACGTCGCTCGGGATCGCGGGCGCGGCGGACGTACTGGGCACGATGATTTTGCTGGTCGATGCGCTGCGCAGCGACGATCGCCGGACGGTATCGGAGCTGGTCGGTACGCTCGATTCGGCGCTGAACGTGGTGCTCACTGAGCGCGCTTCGGCGGGAGCGAAAGTGATCCGGATGGAGACAACGCTGTCGCGGCTGGAAGAATACGAAGTCAATTACACGAAACTGCTTTCGGAAGTAGAGGATGCAGACATCACCAAGCTGATCACCGACCTGGCGATGCAGGAAAACGCGTATCAGGCGGCGCTCAGTTCGGCGGCGAAGATTCTGCAGCCGTCGCTTCTGAATTTTATTGAGTGAGTGAGGGAGAATGGAACTGCAAACGCGGCAATTCGGAATGGTGGAAATCAGCGAAGAGGACGTGCTGATCGTTCCCAAAGGTTTGCTCGGCTTCGAAGGTCTCGAACGGTTCGTGCTGGTCGACGTCCCCGAGTGCCGCCCCTTCCGCTGGTTGCAGTGCGTCGACGCGCCGGAGTTGGCGTTTGTCGTCGTCAGTCCGGTGATCTTCTTCCCCGATTACAAAGTGATAGTCCATGCGAAGGAAGTGGCCGACATCGGCGTGGCCCAACCGAGCGACGTGGAGGTCTATGTCATCGTGACGATCCCGGAGCAATTCGAGCAGATGTCGGTCAACCTGCAGGGACCGATCCTGGTCAATCGCGGGAACAACAAAGTCAAACAGATCGTGCTGACCGACAGCGCCTACTCGGTGCAGCATTCAATCGTGCGCCAGTTGGAACGCCAGCAGTCAGCGCCCAGCGCGAAGCCGGCCTCGCCGGTGCAAATCGCATAGTCGCAGCCGTCATGATCCGATGGATTCCGATCAGGGCTGCGGCACGGAGTGCAAATAGGAGATTGCATGAGCCCAGAAGTTCGGACAAAGTCCCCCGTACCGCCCGAGACCGCCGGCGCTGAGCTGGCCCGCCTGCTCGACCAGGCGACCGATGCGATTCAGAATCGTGATTATCAAGCCGCCGCCAAGCTGTTGACGCAGGGGTGCGTGCGGGCACCGCAGTCGGTGGAGTTGCACGTCCACGCCGCGCTCGTCCTGCGCCAGAGCGGGGACCTGCCGCAGGCGGAGAGACATTTCTTGAAGGCCCACCACCTCGATCCCAAGAATCTCGAGATCCTGCACAATCTGGCGATTGTTGCGACCGAGCAGCAATTGCTTGAGAAAGCGAAGGAGTATCTCCACCGGGCACTGTTGCTGGAGCCGGAGAATAGCGGCGTGATCAATGATCTGGCCGTGCTGGAGGAGCAGTCGGACAACGATCCGGCGGCGCGCCTGATGTACGAGCGCGGGCTGAAGCTGCCATCGGCGAGCAAGCGCCTGTTCCAGAATTATTTCGATTTTTGCCGGCGTACCAACGATCGGGAGAGCTTCGAGCGCGGCTGCGCGCTGTACACCCGGCGCTGGGGGCGCGACCAGAAACTGATGATGTGGGCAGAACGGGGTGCAGCCCCGGTAACGGATGCCAAGACTTCCGCGCAGGTCAAGCCGGCAGCACTGAAGCTGGCGTTTTTTGCGACGCACCGGATGTTCATCGATCCGGTGATCGAACGGTTAAAGCGTGACCACGAGGTAAGCGTCTATTCCACACCGACGGCGGAAGAGCTGCGCGCCGCGCTGGAGCGGTGCGACTTAGCCTGGTTCGAATGGTGCGATCAATTGTTGATCCAGGCGACGAAGCTGCCGAAGACGTGCAAGATCGTCTGCCGCCTGCACAGCTATGAGGTGTTCACCGAGTTGCCGCGACAGGTGGATTGGAGTCAGGTCGATCATCTGGTGTTTGTCAATCGCTCGGTGCAGGACCTGCTCGCGTTCAATGTGCCGGTCACGATTCCCCAGTCGGTGATTTTCAACGGCGTCGATTGCGGCCGTTTTGACATTCCGAAGAACAAGCCGCTCGGCAAGAAGATCTGCTCGATCGGTTACATCAACTACAAGAAGAATCCGGCGCTGCTGCTGTATTGCTTCAAGGCGATCCACGACTATGATCCGGGTTATACCTTCCACATTGCCGGCGAGCACCAGGATCCGCGCTTCCAGGTCTACTTCGCGCACTTGCTGCCGCGGCTGAACCTGCCCGTGCAGTTTGACGGCTGGGTGGAAGATATCCCGGCGTACCTGCGCGACAAGGACTACGTCATTTCGACTTCGCTGTTCGAGTCGTTCCACTATTCGATCGCAGAAGGAATGGCCAGCGGCGTGTTGCCGCTGATTCACGATTGGCTGGGGGCGGAATATTTGTATCCGCGGCAGTACATCTACTCGACGCCGGAAGACTGCGTGCGCCTCTTGCGGGAACTGGAGTGCGAGGATCGGCGCAAGCTGGGGCGCGACTGCCGCGAGCACATTCTCAAGAATTTTGAGCAAAATCAGCAACAGGCGAAGATCGAGCAATTGATCGCGACTGTCGTTGGCCGCGACCGGGCGAAGGGAGTTGCGTGAGCAAGAAGACCAAGGCCCAGAAGACGCCGCAAGCCAAAGCAGCGCTGTCCGGCGGGGTGGAAGCGGTATTTGCGTTATATGACAGCGGCGCCTATGCCAAGTGTGTGCAATTGACCGCACTGCTGCGTGAGCAGCCGGCGGCGGTGAGGGACGAGACAACCGCGCAGGCGCTGGTGATCGGCGGCTGGAGTGCGTATCGCCAGGGCCGGATGAACGAAGCGCAGACGATTGTCGAATCGCTGCGGGCGGCCAAGACTGCGTTTCGGTCGCTCGATCGGCTGGAGATCGTGACGGCGGCGTCATTTGCGCAGTCGGTCCATTGTCTGCAGTTGTGGCGCAAGTATGCGGCGGGCGAGGAATGGCAACGGGAACTGAGCAGCGCGTTCGGGCAGATGTTGTACGAATGCCGCGATGCCGTGGTGGCGGTGGGCGAAGCAGCCGCGAAACAGGCTGACTACGATTTGGCACGGTCAATTCTTGCTCAGGCTGGTGAATGTCGAACCGACATTGCGGAATTCTACATTGCGCAGAGCGAAGTCTGTCGTCGTCGGGGAGATACGGCGGGGCAGCGGCGAGCAATCAGCGCGGGTCTAGTGCAGGCTGTGGAGAAGCGCGACCTGGCCAAGCTGGGGCGCGATCTAGCGGGGCCGGAGCGGGTGTCGCTGTGCATGATCGTCAAGAACGAGGAGAAGTTCCTGCCGCAGTGCCTGAACAGCGTCAAGGATTTCGTAGACGAGATGATCATCGTCGACACCGGTTCAACCGACCGGACGATGGAAATTGCAGAGAGTTTCGGCGCCAAGGTCTACCATCATCAGTGGCAGAACGACTTCTCGCTGCATCGCAACCAGTCCCTCGGCTACGCGACCGGCGAGTGGATCTTCATTCTCGACGCCGACGAAGAGATGGTGCGCGAGGACCTGGAAAAACTGCGGCTGGCGCTCTGCATTCCCGATACTAACATCTTGTCGATCTCCGTGCACAACAAACATACGCGCACGGGCGAGTTTACCTCATTTTTGCCGTCGGTGCGGTTGTGGCGGCGCAAGCTCAACTTGCGCTATGAGGGAATTGTGCACAACGAACTGCGGTTGCCGGCGGATGAGCCGATCCTGCGCGTCGACGCGCGGCTGATCCACTACGGCTATGGGCTCGACTGGGCCGAGATGACGAAAAAAATCGCCCGCAGCAAGGAACTCCTGCAGGCGCAACTTAAAGAGAATCCGAATAACGCGTTCGCCAACTTCAATCTGGCGCAGTTGCTGCGGGGCGAGCATCAGTCGCCGCCGGAAGACGTGTGCCGGCAGATTCTGGATTACGCCGGACGCGCGGTTGCTAACACCAGAGCCGACGATCCGAATCAACGGCATATTCACCTGATGGCGCTCGACCAGATGACGTCGGCGTATTTCTTCTTGAAGGACTTCGATCGCGCCGAAAAGTGTGCCCAGCGGGCGCTGCGGCACGACCCGAACTATATCGATCCGTTGTTTGCGCTCGGGCACGTCTATGCGGCGCAGCGCGATTTCCCGAAGGCGATTGCCGCCTATCAGCGCTACCTCGCTGCGGCGGATGCCTATGATCCCGGCAAGGAAACGACAAACTACATTTTGATACACGCGGCCGACCAAGTGACGGCGCTGTTCAGCCTGGGGCTGATCTATGAAGATCAGGAGCGGCTCGACTTGGCGGAGCAGTACTTCCGGCAGGTGGTCGAGCGGCGGCCGGATCATCTCGACGTCCAGACGCATCTGGCGATGGTCTGTTTCCACAAGGGCGACTACGCGGAGGCGCGGCAGATGGCGGAGCGGCGCCTGGCGGCCGAACCCAATGACGTGACGGCGCGGTACATCAGCGCACGAATTGCGCATGACGGCGGGGAAGTGCAGAATGCGTTGAGCCAGGTGGACGAGATTCTCAGCCGTGAGCCGGGTCACCAGCGGGCGCTGGAGTTACGCATCACGGCGCTGCGAGAACTGGGGCGCGATGGGGAGGCGCAGTCGGCCATTGCAGCACTGTTGGCGGTCGATCCCCGGAGCTATAGCGCCTACAATCAACTGGCGGAACTCCACGCGGCGCGCGGTCAGCACGAGCGAGCGGCGGAGGCGTATCTGCGTTTGAGCGAGTACTCTCCCGATGACGCCGAAGTGTTCAATAATCTGGCGAACTGCTATTTCCGGCTCCAGGACTTTGCCACAGCGATTCGTTACTACAGTATTGCGTTGTCGATTCAGCCGCAACTGGCGCCGGCTTTGCGCAACATTGGCTTAGCGTACTTCAAGAGCAATGATGCCGCAGCCGCGGTCAGGCATTTGGCCAGCTATCTCGATCACGCGCCGGACGACGTGGAGATCACCTACCTTGCGGCACGGTTGTACTTTGATTTGACGCAGTACAATGACGCGATCCGCTACATCGAGCGCGCGCTGACCAAGTATCCGCGCTCGGCGGAGCTGGTGGCGTTCCTCGCGGACAATTACCTGAAGCAGGGGCATCTCGAGAGCGCGGAGCTGGGCTATCGCAAGGCGCTGGAGTACGACCGCAATTTCCAGCCGGCGCAGCGCATGCTTGAAGAGCTGGCGCGATTTCGGCAAGAGACCCAGCAGGCGCGATAAGTATGGCGCGGATTGCGGTTGAGCGGCTCATCCCTGAGGTCGCGTCGAAGGTGCTCGCGGGGAAGCCGCACCTGGTGCAGAACTCACAAGCCTGGTTTGACTTCATTACGGAATTCTCCGGCGAGCGGGACAGCTCAATCCAATTCTGTATCGATGGCGAGCCGGTAGGCTTTTTGCGCGCGCTGCAGTACCGCGATCTGGTGCAGTCGCTGCCGTATCCGGCGAGTTATGCGGGGCCGATGTTCCTGCCCGAGGTTAGTCGTGAAGATCAGGCCGCGTGCCTGCAGCCGGCAGTCGAGCACTTCGCAGCCAATGCCAGCGTCTTGTCAATTTGTAGCACGCCGATTGTGCCATCACACGATGGATGGACAGAGATGTTCGAGTATACGGCGACGGGACGCATTCACGTCATCGACCTGAGACAGGAATTGCTGGCAGGGACGACCTCCAAGTTTCGGAATAATTTGCATCGCAATCTGCGAAAGGCGGCGGATGCGCAGGTGGAAATCTCAGCTTCCACGCACCCTGATGATCTGGGCCGCTGGCATGTAGTCTATGCCAAGCGCTGCCGGGAACTTCAGGCGCCGATTTTGCCGTTGCGCTATTTCGAGTTGATGTTCCGGCATCTATCGCCGATCGGGGGTTGCCGATTGATCAGCGCCAGGACGGGCGAGAAGTATCTGGGGGGGATCGTCGTGGTCAACAATGATCACTGCGCCGACTACTACCTGAGCATGTTTGACCGTGACTGTGACGAGGCGCAAGCTTCGATTGCGAGCTTCTACTACCTGCTGTGCTGGGCCAAATCGGCGGGCTTACGATATCTCAACTTGCAGGCTTCTCCCAACAGTCAGCGGGAGCTGGCGCAGTTCAAAGCCGCCTGGGGAGCGCAGGAATTGCCGCAGCGCTACCTGGTCGCAGTCTTGAACAGCCGCGATCAAGTTCTGAGTCGATCCGTCGATCAAATTAAGGAAGAGTACAAATTTCACTTCTATCTGCCGTTTGCGGCTTTGACCAACCAAAGCGCGACGGCGCAGGACAGGGAAGTCGTCCATGCATAAGAATTCCGCGACAGAAAGAGAAGACAAAGCGATTGCGGGCAAGACTATCTTCATCACCGGCGGGGCGGGTTTTATCGGCTCGGCGCTGGCGGAGCGGCTGGCGGACCAAAATCGCATCATCATCTTCGACAACTTCAAGCGCAACTCGATCGTCGACAAGCCGCTGCTGACCGCGCATCCGAATGTGACCGTGGTCAAAGGGGACATTCGGGACCGCGAGGCGTTGCGGTCGGGGATTGACGGCGCGAACATCGTCATCCATGCCGCCGCGGTGGCCGGAGTGGATTCGGTCCTGCGCGATCCGGTGACGACGATGGAGGTCAATGTCATCGGCACCTACAATGTGTTCACGACGTGCCTGGAGGCGCAGCCGCATCTCGAACGCGTGATCGACTTCTCGACGAGTGAGGTCTTCGGCGCTTATGCTTACAAGGTGACCGAAGAGAAGCTCAAGCCGGAGCTGACGGTCGGCGAGGCGCGCTGGTCGTACGCGATTAGCAAGCTGACCGGCGAGTTCTTTGCAAATAGCTTTTTCAGCAAGTACGGGCTGCCGATCGTCTGCGTGCGGCCGTTCAATATTTACGGACCGGGACAGGTGGGCGAGGGCGCGATTCATCATTTCGTCGTCAACGCGATCCAGGAGCAGACGCTGACGATCCACTCCGACGGCAGCCAGATTCGCGCCTGGTGCTATATCGACGACATCCTGGATGCGCTGCTGGAGATTTTGCGCAACGACCGCGCCGTGGGGCACGCCTTCAACATCGGCAATCCCAAGAGCACGGTGACGATTTACCATCTGGCGCGCGAAGTGATCCGGCTGGCGGGCTCGCGTTCGGGCCTCCAGTTCAAAGAGATGACTTCGCCCGACGTCGAAGTGCGGATTCCGGACATTCACAAGGCGCGCGAGATTCTCGGCTTCGAGCCGCAGGTGGAACTCGAAGACGGATTGCTGCGCACGATCGAGTGGTATCGCGCCAAGATGCGCCTGCAGCCAAAGCCGGCAGTGCGATCAACGACGCGACAGGGTCTGGCGCATGTCGGGTAACAACCACGAGCACCAGAGCGCGCCGTGGCGGGAATTCTACGGTTTCGCCAACGAGGCCGACCGCGAGTTCCCGAACATGGTGCATCTCGACCTGATCAACATCTGCAATTTCCGCTGCATCCACTGTCCGCAGCACGACATTACCAAGTTCGTGCCGGACTATCAACAGAATCAACTCGATTGGGATATTTTCGCGCGAATCATCGACGAGGTGGCGGAGCACGGTTCGACCCTGCGGATCACCTGTGACGGCGAGCCGTTTCTGTACAAGCATATTGCCCCGGCGATCAAGTATATCAAGGATCGCGGGGTGAAGATCGCCACGATCGTCACGAACGGATCGGCGCTGACGCGACCGATTGCCGAGGCGATCCTGAAGCCATCCGACACGCGGCTGGTGATCGATTTCAGTCTCGACAGCCTGTACAAGACGACGTACGAGAAGATTCGTCTGCAGGGCAACTTCGTCGAGGTCTACAGCAATGTGCTGTTCCTGCTGAAGAACAAGAAGATGAATCCCAACTTGCGTCTTGTCGTCAACATGATCGACCAGGACACGCTGGAGCCGGGAGAACTGGAGTCGTTCCGGAAATTCTGGACACCGATCGTCGACGAGGTGGTGGTGCGGACGTATCTGACGGTAAAGGGGATGGTCAATTCGTCAACATTGAAGATGGACAAGGAGCAGTATCGGTGGCCGTGCTCGCTGCTGTGGAACCGGATCGCGATCAGTTCGCACGGGCGGCCGCGATTCTGCGTGGCCGACTGGCGCGAGCAGAGCGCGTTTCGCGACTTCGATTTGAGCAAGATGACGATTAAAGAAATCTGGCAGTCGGAGCGTTACGATGAACTGCGGCGGATTCATCTCGACCGCGAGTTTGCCAAGATCGGCATCTGCAAGCACTGCACCGACTGGTTTGGATTGAAGTGGGACTTTGACTACCGCACCGTAATCGACCGGTTGTTCGCCGAGGGCGGGGCGACTGAGGACACGGCGCGCATTACCACCGAGCAGGCGGTTGATGTCTAAGCCACAGCAACTTTGCGTCTTCGCGAAGGATCACGATTCGCGCGTCTACCTGTCGCCGTATGTGAATGCCGCGGCGGCGGAAGGGCAGGTGACCTGTCGGGTCGATTTCGCGCGGGATGGGGCTGCGATTCGTGCGTTGCTGGATCAGGACGTCACCATCTGGATCGACGGGTTCGATGCGCTGGCGGTTGAGCTGTCGCAGCAGCCGTTTCGCCACCGCGCGCGCGTCATTTGCCGGATTCGAGGCGCGGAGATTTTTGATACAGACGCAGACGTCTGCAAGTGGGAGTTCTTCGACGATCTCGTCATCTCGAACAAGACGACGGAAGTGATGCTATTCGAGCGGTTTGACCGGATCGAGTCGATGACACGAGTGACGGCGCTGCCGCCGGCGGCGGCGATTCCGGCCGTGAACGTGGCGCGCAAGCAGCGGACCGGGCGGGCGGCCTTTGTCGGGCCGGTGCGTCACGACAACAACGCAATTCTGCTGATTCAGATCGCGGCCTTGCTGAAACTACGCCAGGCCAACGTCCGAATAGTCGTCGCAGGCGAGTTTGAGTCGACGGCGCTGCAGTTGTTTTTCGAAACGCAGATTCAAGCGCTGGAACTGGCGGGGCAGTTTGAGTTTGAGACGGCGCCGGAGAATCTGACAACGTGGCTGGCGGACAAGGATGCTCTAATCGCAACGGCAGGCACGCCGCTGTGCGAAGCGACGATGCTGCAGGCGATGGCGCTGGGCGTACAGCCGGTGGTGAATTTCTACTTTGGCGCAGACCAGACGTTTCCGACGGCGGTGTTGTTCGCAGCGGCAGACCATGCGGCGGAGATGCTTTGTCATGCGCCGTGGCAACCGCAGATCTGGCGTAAGCTGGCGAGCGAGAAGCATGATGTCGCCAGACATCTGGCAGACTTTCGCGAACTGATTGGCGAGTGCTCGCGGCCGGAGGCGCCGAAGGTGAGTATTCTGTTGCCGACTTACAATCGCTCCAAGCTGCTCCAGAGAACGCTGACGCGGTTGGCGCAACAGACGTATCGGAATCTGGAGATCGTCGTCGTCAACGATTGTTCGCCGGACGATACCGACGCGGTCATGCAGCAAGTCAGCCAACAGATGCCGCAGGTGCGGTATGTGCGCAACGAGACGAACCAGGGCAATGCCGGCGCGATGGCGACCGCGGCCCGTCATGCGGCGGGCGAGTACGTGCTGGTATTCAGCGACGATGACGATCTCGCCGACGATGCCGTGGAGAAGTTTGTGGAGTGCCGGCGGCGGAAAGCGGTGGATTTGATCTACTGCGATTTGGCGATCATCGATACCGAGGGTCATTCCCGGGGCGAGTGGACCTATCGCAACTACTATGCGAACCGCGACTTGCTGCGCGACCTGCTGTTTGCCGACGGCAACAAGATTCCCGAAGTGTTCTTCTGTCGGCGCGAATTGTATGGCAAAATCTATGAAGAGACCTATTCCCGCCGCTTCTTGAACACGTACTATCTGCCGCACCTGCGCCGGATCAAGATGATACACTTGCCCGAACCGCTGTATCGCTATGCGGTACACGCGGGCAGCACCTTCAGCTCGGCACGCGGGTTGTTTGACCGGAGCAAGTCGACGCAGAATTATGTCAATGCAATGATGCTAATGTATTCGCCGCTGAGCGTGATTGACGTGGCGGCCGACGCGCCGTTACCGACGCAGGTCGGGCGGGCGTTCTTTGGCGTGGCGTGCGCGCTGCTGGAACATGGGCGGCGCAAATTCACCGGCACGATGTACACCGGCGCCGAGTACGGTGAGGCGGATCATCTATGGTACGCCTACTTCTTCAATGCATATCACTGGCTGCAGCAAGCGCGGAAATACCTGGGCGAGTTCGAGGAATACGACACAATGATGCATGAGATCACGGAGCGCTGCAACCCGGCGGAGTTCGATCCTCCGACCCACTCCTGTCTGCCGGAGATCTACAAAGAGTTGCCGTGGTTTGCCAACAAGTGTTTCAACAACGTCTCGGATTTTGTCGTGCTGGACATCGCCACGTTGGGCAAATGTGCGTGGCTGCCGGAGGGCGAGACGGAGATCCATCGCGCCGGCAAGATTCGGTTGAATGTGAGGAATCATCGCTGCGATTCGATTGCGCACCTCGAACAAGTGATGTCGGAGAACGTGATCAGCGTCGTCAATATTGATGACGTGACGTTTCTGGAGCCACTGCTGCGGCTGCTGATCGAGCAGCATCGCTTCGCGGTGCAAGCCATGAGTTTTACAACCGTGCGGGTGCCGGAGCTTGAGACGATCAAGAATCTTTACAATTGTTGCGCGCCGCAGTCACTTACCGATTACCTGCGGCTGGTTACGGAAGTCACGACGTTGAGTAGCTATGCAGATACCGCTGTCACAGCCGCTGTTTGACGAAGACGAGCAGCGGGAAGTCGCGGCCGTCCTGAAGTCGGGCTGGGTGATGCAAGGCCCCAAGGTCGCCGAACTCGAGGCGGTAGTACGGCAGTTTGTGGGCACGCGCTGGGCGCTTGCGGTGTCGTCATGCTCGACGGCGCTGCATCTGGCGCTGCGCGCGCTTGATCTGAAGGCGGGTGACCAGGTGATCGTGCCGTCGTTGACGTGGATCGCTACCGCCGCTGCGATCGAGCAATGCGGGGCGACTCCGGTGTTTGCGGACATTGACCGGCGCACTTTCAATATTAATGCCGGGCGGGTGGAATCGCTGATCACGCGGCATACGCGCGCGGTGATTGCGGTCAATCTCTTCGGTTTAGCGGCGGAATTGCCACAACTGTTGGAGATCTGTGAGCGCCGGGGCATCGCCTTGATCGAGGACGCGGCGTGTTCGTTGGGCGCGACAGTTCAGGGTCGCCAGAGCGGCACATTTGGCCGCGTGGGTTGCTTCTCGTTTCACCCACGCAAGTCAATCACGACCGGCGAAGGGGGGATGATTGTCGGCAACGATCCGAACGATGAGCGGCGGCTGCGGTCGTGGCGATCGCATGGAATGGTGATCGATCCGGTACCGCGCCAGAAGCCGCCCTTTGATTTAGGCGACTTCGATGAGTTGGGCTATAACTATCGCCTGACCGACTTGCAGGCGGCGGTCGGCGTCGCACAGATGCGCAAGTTGACGGCGATTATTGAGCGTCGACGCGAAATCGCTGCTTACTACAGCGCGCACCTGGATGGCGAGGCGCATCTGATCGCGCCAGTGGAGCCAAAGGGATTTTGCCACACTTATCAATCGTACGTCTTGCGCGTCGTACCGAACGGCGAGGAGGGCGGCGATCCAGCCGAGGCGGAAGCGCGGCGCAATCGGATAATGGTGAAGCTGGCCGAACAGGGAATCGCGACTCGACCCGGAACGCACGCGGTGCACACGTTGAAGTATTTCCGCGAGAAATACGGTCTCAAGCGCACTTGCTGTCCGAATGCATACCGCGCGATGACGGCTTCGATCGCCTTGCCGCTGTTTCCGGCGATGACGCAAGAGCAACTGGAGCAAGTGGTTGCCGCAGTGAAGGGGGCGAGCCGGGAAGTCAATTCTGTCGATATATCTTCAGGTAAAGCAATAGCTTACAGTCAGACTTGAATCCACGCCATCAATCAGCCCCATAACCATCTGAATTTGCGAGTGCCAGGACCATTTAGTGGGTCGGCGGCATTGGTCTGCGCGAAAATGCAGCGGCAGTTAACTTGAGCAACTGCAGGCGCTTTGGCCGGCTCGGCCTATAGCATCGACAAATCAGTAGATGAAGCGCTTAAGTTAGTGCCTGGGGCCGCCGACATCATTAGCTGAGAACTCGAAAAGAGGAGGATAGTCTTAAAGCAACAACCATTTGACGCCGATAATCTTACGGTACAAATGGGTGTAACAGACCCGACGCACGTTTGCAGAAAAGGCGGGAGGAATGAGGCACTTTTCCCCGGCTAACCGCGGGGAAGTGACAGGTTAGAAGGTCGAAGTTGCTCAGACCTTGGCAGACATCGGAAGTGGCTGAACGTAGCGAGCAGTCAGTCGAAATGTCGGAAACGGAATCCGACAGGGACATTCAAGGAGGATGGTGTAATGTCGTTACGCATTAACCACAACATTGCTGCAATTGATGCGCAGCGTAACCTTGCGATGACTACCCGCTCCATCAGTCAAGTGATGGAGAAGCTGTCATCCGGTTATCGCATCAACAGAGCGTCGGACGATCCGGCCGGTCTGGTCATTTCGGAACAGTTCCGTGCCCAGATTGCCGGTCTGTCGCGCGCGATTCAGAACTCGGAAGGTTCGATCAACATGATTCAGACCGCCGAGGGCTCGCTGAACGAAATCAACTCGCTGTTGGTCTCGATGCGCGAATTGGCCATTCATGCCGCTAACGAAGGCTTCAACGATGCCAACCAGTTGGCTGCTGACCAGGCTGAAATCGAAAACGCGATCAAGACGATCGACCGTATCGCTGCCAACACGCAGTTCGGCACGAAGAAGCTGCTCGATGGTACCAAGGACAATATCGCGACCATTACGACCGCGAACTCGTCCGGCCTGACCGTCCTGAAGAGCTTCCTCACCTCCGGTAGCCACTCGATTACCGCGACCAAGACCGCGGACTCGTCGGCGACCATCAACACCACGTCACTGGGTCTTTCGCTCCAGGGCACGGGCGCCCCGGACAATCTGGAAGAGAAGATCCACAACCTCAACGTGCTGCAAGCCTCGGAAGGCGCCGAGAAGCTGTCGAACTCGATGGCGATTACCGACGCGTTCGGCAACGGTATGACCATTGCCGCGACCGCCGCGTATGCCACCGTCATGAGCTCGGCGTCCGTCCTCAGCGCCGCGACGACGTCGCAGGCCGGTACCTACACCATGGTTCTCAATTACCAGGAGAACAATGAGGCGGTTACAGGCGACCAGACCCTCCAGATCGCGATCGCGGATACTGATACCCGCGCTCAGATCATTACCAAGTGGAACCAGGCCATTGCCAACAACGCCGCGTTGGCGGGCAAGGTCACGGCGGCCACGATTAGCCGCACCGGCGGTGATGGTATCCAGTTCCGTGCCGTCAACATGGGTGCTCAATACAGTCTGAAGATGACCTCATCGACGACAACGGCGACTGCCAACTACATGTCATCGATGGGTTCGAGCCGCTCGAGCCGTGGCGTCAGCCTGAACGTGCTGAACTTCACGGTCACCAGCGCGAAGAACAACGGCACGACCGCCGACGTCACTGTGGGTGCCGCGACCTACAGCTCGATGTCGACCTTGGCGACCGCGATCCAGACCGCCGCGCGCACCGCGTTCGGTACGGTCTCGGTCGGCGCCGGCCAGACCTCGACGACCAACGATCTTGACGTTGTTGTTGAAGGAACTGACCAGTTGAAGTTCTTCACCTACGATGAAGGCTCCGACTACAAGATTAAGCACAATTCGACCGGAACCGAGTCCGAGCGGCTCTTCAACGCCCTTGGCCTCACTGCCGATACGCTGGCAATTTCCGGTACTGACGCGCTCGTTTCCTTCGATGGTTACACCAGTGCCGTCACCTCGGTGAAGTACGGTGCGACCACCGATACGACCCTGTACAACAAGGCTTCCGGCTCTGCCGGTCGCGGCTCGATCGACCTGACCATCGACAAGGCTTCCAACGGTCTGAACGTTGGCAACCTGCTGCTCGATGTCAAGGCCTCCAAGTACGACGTCCGTCTTGACGGCGGCCCGGCGTACTCGGTGACGGCCGGTAAGGACGCCACGGTGTACAACGCCGACCGCACGCAGTCGTTGCGGATTCGCTACGACCTGACCTCGACGGGCGGCTCCGAATCGATCACCAATACCGACCAATCGCTGGTCTTCCAGATCGGCGGTAACGTCGGCCAGACCGCTTCCATCGGTTTGCGCAGCATGACGACCTCGGCGCTCGGCCGCAACCTGGCGGGCAATGCGTTTGCCAGCCTGGCCGAGATCAACGTCGAGACGGTGCAGGGCGCTCAGGATGCCCAGTCCGTGATCGATGCGGCGATTGATGAAGTGTCGAACGCGCGCGGTACGTTGGGTTCGTTCCAGAAGAACACGCTGGAATCCAACCTGCGCAACCTGCGCGTCGCCGAGCAGAATCTGACTGCTTCAGAATCCGTGATTCGCGACACCGATATGGCCTCGGCCATGTCCGACTTCGTGAAGAACCAGATCCTGTTGCAGGCGGGTACGGCGATGCTGGCGCAGGGCAACCAGCTGCCGCAGGTTGTTCTGTCGCTGTTCGGCTAGATCGCTGACTAAGCAACCACGCGGGAGGTCGCTTAACGGCCTCCCGCCGGTTCTTCATGTGAGGTGAGCATGAATCTCAATGTGAGTCCTACTGACGTACGTTTGGCGGAAGCTGTGCTTCCGGCTCTGACGCCGTCTCCGGAGACTCCGCCACCGAACATGGATGACAAAGTGACGAGTCAGGTCAGCCCGCCGGTCGACGCTCGCCATTCGGATGCGGATGCTCAGGCGGCCAAGCCGGATGACGCCCTGACCGCGAAACTGGAAGAGCTGATTGAGGAATTCAATCTGGAATATCAGCATCGCAACATTTCGCTGCGGTACTCGATAGACAAGAAGGCGAATTCAGTCGTGATCAAGGTGATGGAAGCGGACACCGAGAAGCTGATCAGGCAGGTTCCGCCGGAGGCAATTTTGTCTCTCAAGCGCTACATGCGATCATTGCTCGGAGAGATATTTGACGCCCAAGCTTAGGAACGCCGATGATCGGGAAGTTAGCGCTTCCCGATCATCTTGATGATTCAGGCAGAAGCCAAGGAGAATACCGATGGCCGGACTTTCGGGCTCGATACAGGGGTTGAATTCCAATTTGGATACGGCGGCGATCATCGACGCGCTGTTGACCTTCGACAAGCAGAACGTCACGCTGCTGGAGTACGATCAAGCCCTAAAGACGAATCAGATCTCGACCTATCAGGCGATCAATACGCGGCTGTTGGCGTTTCAGACGCAGGCCGCCGCGCTGGGGCGCGCCGCGACCTTCAACGCCACCAGCATCGACGTCTCCAATGAAGATTATTTGCTCGCCGTCGGCGGCGAGAATGCCGGGATCGGGTCGTATTCGCTGGCGGTAACCGCGCTGGCACAGAATCACCAGATCGCATCACAGGGGTTCAGCGAGGCGGAAGCTGCGAATCTCGGCACCGGCACGATTACGATCGCCGTCGGGGACGGTTCGGCCCGGACGATCACAATCGATTCGACCAACAACAGTCTCGACGGTATCCGCCGTGCCATCAACGACGCCAAGATCGGCGTCACGGCAACCGTGATCAACGACGGCAGCAGCTCGAACGCTTACCGGCTGATGCTGTCCGCCGACAAGACCGGTGCCAAGAACAAAATCGTCGTCAACACAAGCTTGTCGGGGACGAAGACTCCGAATTTCGCCACCTCGTCGTTTGACCAGGTGGAAAAGCTCTCCTTCACCGGCGCGGCGACCTCGACGCCGCGGCTCGGCACGACGGCCGCGTATTCCGGCAACCAAAACAAGACTTACACCTTCACCGTGGCCGGCACCGGCACGCAGACCGTCGGCACCGGCGATATCACCATCAACTGGAGCGACGGTACCAATAGCGGCGCGATCATCGTCAGCCAGGCGGACACCGAAGTCGAATTGACCGGCACCGGCTCCGACGGCCTGAAGCTGCAATTCGGCGCGGGCACGCTGGTCGCGGGGGACACGTTCCGCGTCCAGACCTTTGCGCCGCTGCTGCAGACGGCGCAGGATGCCGAGCTTACGCTGGGATCGAGCGACGGCGGCGGATCGCCGATCACCGTGACCAGCGAGACCAATACGGTCAAGGACCTGATCGCCGGCGTGACCTTGAACCTGAAGAAGATTTCCGGCGACGAAAAGATCAATATCACCGTAGCGCGCGACACCGACGGGATCATCGGTGCAGTGGATTCTTTCATCACGAAATTCAACGACGCGATTGCGGCGATCGACCAGCAGTTTGAGTTCGATCCCGACGCCACCGACAAGACCGGTGTCCTTTTCGGCGACGGCACGCTGCGCATGCTGCAAAATTCGCTGCGGGGAAAGGTGACCTCGCGCGTTTCCGGACTGGAATCGCAGTACAACATGCTGGCTGCCATCGGCATTCGCATGGGCACGGCGGGCAAGCTGGCGGTGGTCGACCGCTCGAAGCTGGAGACGGCGATTACCGAGAACATCGACGACGTGCGCAAGCTGTTCGCCGCGTCCGGCACCAGCAGCAATGACAAGATTTCGTTTCTGTCGATGGGAGCCAAGACCAAGGCTACGGAGACCGGTTATAACGTCGAGATCACGCAAGTTGCCAAGAAGGGCTATTTGCGTGGCGCTGCGATTGCCGATCCGGCCACCACGCCGCTGACGATCACGTCGGCCAATAAGAACCTGCAGTTGCGCGTGGACGGTATGGTCTCGGAAAACATCGCCCTGACCGAGAAGACCTACGCGACCGCCGACGAGTTGGTGAATGAACTGCAGCAAAAGATCAACGCCGACAAGAAAATCGGCAAGATGGGAATCGAGGTCAGGTACTTCGAGAATGGAGCCAACGGTTACTTGATTCTCACGGCGGGGACGTACGGCAAGAGTTCCAAGGTGGACATTATGACGGGCACCGGCAACTCCGCCTATACGGCGCTCGGCCTGTTGGCGGGGCAGTCGTTCGCCGGCCAGGATGTCGCCGGGAAGATCAACGGGGAAGAGGCGATGGGCGCCGGACAGATTCTGACCGGCAAGGAAGGCAACGCGACCACCGAGGGTTTGAAGCTGCTGGTCAACATGGAGACCGCTGATCTGGTCGGCGAAGCGGAAGCCACCGTGAAGATATTCCGGGGTGTCGGTTCGCTGATGCAGGACTTTGCCGATTCGATTGCCAAGAGCGGGGACGGAACGTTGGCGCGGCGCACCAAGGCGCTGGAAAACCAGATTGACGATATCAAAGAACGCATTACTGATATGAATGAGCGGATGGAACTGAAGCGGCAGCGACTGCTGGACAAGTTCCTGGCGATGGAGGAGACCCTGGGCCAGCTCAACAGCCAGTCCAGCTACCTGTCCGCGCAGCTCAATCAGATCAGCCAGAATTTCAGCCAAATCGCCAGCAACAACAGTAAAGGGTAGCCGATCGATGAACAAGCAACTCGCAAGCTATCAAAAGGCGCAGGTGTCCGGGGCCAGTCAGCGGGACCTGATCGTGATGTGCTACAAGGGCGGCATCAGGTATCTCGTCGAGGCGCGCCAAAAGCTGGAAGCGGGGGACATCAACGGTTTCTCCGATCTGATCGAGAAGGCGCATCGAGTGATTTTTCACCTGTACACGACGCTCGATATGGAGAAAGGCGGCGAAATCGCCGAACGGTTGGGCGACCTCTACGTGTACATGATCAACCAGCTCTATCTCTTGAACGCCACCAAGAAGCGGGAGCTATTTGACGGACTGATCAAGGTGATGACAACGTTGAAGGAAGGCTGGGAGAATCTCGACTCCCGGGCACTTCAGAACGAATTAGAAGGCAAGAGCGCGCCGGGTACGGCCGCACCACAGGTGGTTTCGGTACAAATCTGAGGCTCGCATGGAATATAGTGATGTGACCAAGCTGGAAGCCCGGCTGATTGCCGGACTAAAGGAAGAATACTCGTTCTACCAGTCGCTCTTTATCATCATTGACAAGCAGCGCGACTACATCAAGTACGACAAGGAGCAGAAGATCGTCGATCTCTACGGCGAGGTCGAGCGCATCGTGCAACGGATCAACGAGTCGGAGACGGCGGTCAGCCAGTTGAAGGCCGAGAATCCATCGCTGTTCAGTTTGGCGACATCGGCACCGGAGGTCCGGCGGCTGGTGAACTCGATTACCACGCTGATTTCCAAGACGTTGAAACTGGTGCAGGAGAACGAGGAAATCGCCAGCGCCCGCCATCAGGCAATTAAGGAACAACTGCTGCAACTGCAACAGGGACGCCGGGTGGCTGATTATTTAGCAACCCCGCAATCTTCGCCGCAATATGTCGATAAAAAGAATTGAGGGGCGGCGATCATGAACATCAACCGCGTGCAGCGTTGGTCGCTGCAGGCATTAGGCACCGACATGGCGAAGAAGAAACCCAACGCGGAAAAACCTGCCGGCGCGCCCGCGCCGCCGGCCCAGCCGGCCGACAGCTATGTGCCGAGCCGGGCCGCCGAGACGGCGCCGGTCCGCAGCGACAAAATCGCGCACGCGCGCACCATGATCGAACAGGGGCGTTACAATGACCCGCAGGTGATTGCGGAGATCATTAACCGCCTGGTGCAGGCAATCAAGGATTAGGACGCCATGCTGACCGAACAGACGATTTCTCCCGAGGAAAAACTACGGCGCCGGCTATCGAGCATCACGAATCTGCCCACGCCGCCGGTCGTATTCAATCAGATCACGCGGATCATCAACAATCCGAAGACTTCGGTCAACGAAATTGCCGCGATCATGTCGGAAGATGCCGCCATGAGCGCCAAGGTGCTGCGGCTTTCGAATTCGGCGTTTTACGGCGCCCGCAGCGAGATCACCGGCATCAAGCAGGCGGTGCTGGTGCTGGGGCTGGAAGCGATCAAGTCGCTGGTGTTGTCATCCTCCGTGTTCGACATGTTCAAATCGCACAAGCTCGATCCGGAGTATCAGGAGAACTACTGGCGCCACTCGCTGGCGACGGCGCTGGCGGGCCGGATTGTCGCGAAGTACACGCGGCAGGCGCGCGGCATCGACCCGGAGGTTGCGTTCTCGGCCGGATTGCTGCACGACATTGGCAAGCTGATATCCTGCTGCTTCCTGCAGGAAGAGCACAAGGTAATATCCGCGTACCTGAAGGAAAACCGCGTCTCGGATTACCAGGCGGAAATGGCCGCCGTCGGGCACGCGCACACACTGGTGGGGCGCATGCTGGCCGCCAGTTGGCGGCTGCCGCAGCCGATTCAGCGGGCCATCGAATTCCACCATTTCCCCTTCCATGACGATCAGGAGTCGCGCAGCTACTCGCTGACGATCCACGTCGCCAACTATGTGGCCAAACGCGCTTTTGTGCCGCGTCTGCCGGAAATCGACGGTTGGGATTTTGTCCAGGCCGAGGTGATGGCGGAGTTGGAAATCACTGAAGAAATCCTGCAGGCTTTCAGCGAGAAGCTGCTCGAAGAGTACACGCACAGCAGCACGTTCATGCAGTTGGCGCTGGCATCATAGGCGCGTCAATCTTCCCGCGGATTTTAACTTTACTTGCATTGGCGACTGGCGTATTCTGTCGTCCGCGATGACAGGAGATGTGCCGGCGGGCGCCGGATCGATTGTCGTCGCTGCAGGAAGACAGCGTAGTTAGTCGAGATGCCAATCACCCAAGTTCCCTTTTACCGTCTGAGATTGACCGACTCTGAAGTCGACCGCGTCGTGGCGGTTCTGCGTTCGGGCTGGCTGACCACCGGCAAGATCACCCACGAATTCGAGAACGAATTCGCCCGTTATGTGGGCGCCAAGCACGCCGTCGCCGTCAACTCGTGCACCGCGGCGCTGCATCTGTCGCTCATTGCGGCCGGTGTCGGCGCGGGCGATGAGGTGATCACGACGCCGTATACGTTTGTGGCGTCGACCGAAACGGTGATCCAGACCGGGGCAAGAATCAGGTTCGTCGACACCGAGAGAGACAGCTTCAATATCGATCTGGAGCAAATCCCGCGCGCGATCGGCAAGCGCACCAAGGCGATTGTCCCCGTTTACATCGCCGGGGCGCCGATGGACTTGCAGCGAATCGAGGGAATCCGGCGCAAGCACAAGGTGGCAGTGATTCATGACGCCGCCCACGCGGTCGGCACGAGTTGGCAGGGAACCCTGATCGGCGCCACGCGCGACTTCACCTGTTTTTCGTTTTATTCGACCAAGAATCTCACGACCGGGGAAGGCGGGATGATCACGACGAATTCAGCCAGAGCTGCCGATCGGCTACGCATCCTGGCGTTGCACGGCATGTCGCGGGGCGCGTGGAGACGTTACACTGGTGTGGGGTCGTGGAAGTACCAGATTCTCGAACTGGGCTACAAGTACAACCTTACCGACATTGCTGCCGCGCTCGGTTCCGAGCAGTTGCGCCGATTCGGGCAGACTCAGGCCGCAAGGCGGCAGGCGGCCGCGTGGTACGGGCAGTATCTGGGGGAGATTGCTGAATTGATCCTGCCGGGCGAAATCGCGGGCGGCGTCCATGCCTGGCACCTCTATATCGTCAAGCTGCGGTCCGGCGGTGAAGCGCGGCGCAACCGCGTGATTGAAGACCTGAAGCAATTGGGAGTCGGGACATCGGTGCATTTCATTCCGCTTTATCTGCACCCGTACTACAAGCGGCACTACCGATACACCGCGCGCGATCTGCCGAACAGCTACAATCACTACAAGAGCGCCATCACCCTGCCTTTATTCGCCGACATCACCGAGGACGAGATCAAGTACGTCGCCGACTGCTTCAAGCAGGCGTTTGCGGGCAAGTCGGCGCGTTAGTTCCGATGCAACGGGTACTCGATCTGACGCTGGCTTTGCTCGGTCTGCTGGTGACTTTGCCACTGACGCTGTTAACGCTGTTGGCATTGTTGCTGTTCGATTTCGGCAATCCCTTGTTTGTTCATCGCCGGGTCGGGCGGGCGGGCAAGGAATTTGGATTGGTCAAGTTTCGCACGATGCGGCGCAACGCCGGCGGTGTCGGGCTGACAGTAGCCCGCGATGCGCGGATCACGCCGATCGGTCGGATTTTGCGCCGGCTGAAGCTCGACGAAATGCCGCAGTTGCTGAACGTGGTGGCGGGGCAGATGGCGATCGTCGGTCCGCGGCCCGAGACGCCGGAATTCGTCGCGCGCTACGATGTGGCACAGCGGGAAATCTTGAAGTACAAACCGGGACTCACCGATCCGGCTTCACTGAAATACCGGTACGAAGAAAAGACACTGGCGAAATTCGCCGACCCGGTCGATGTTTACATAGAGACGATATTGCCCGACAAGATCGCGATTTCGCTGGCGTACCAGAAACGGCGCACAATTTTGTCCGATCTCGGGATTGTCGCGCGTACCATCTTAGCGATCTTGCGACCGCACCGGGGCGACGAAAACGCTTGACAAGAACGGCTTAGCGGCATAAGATATCTGCCCGTCCGTGGGCGATTAGCTCAGTTGGCTAGAGTGCCTGCATGACACGCAGGAGGTCACTGGTTCAATTCCAGTATCGCCCACCATTGTCGCTGATGCCTCGGTTTGAGGCTATTTTTGTAGGATTGTGTTCAAATGGCGATTGCACTGAAATTTCCCGACGGCGCCGTCAAAGATTTTCCCGACGGGACGACCGGGTACGATGTTGCCAAGTCGATCTCGCCGCGGTTAGCCGACGAGGCTTTGGCGGTAACGCTCGACGATGAAATTGTCGACCTCAACCGGCCCCTGCCGCGCGGCGGCGAGTTCCGCGTCCACACCTTTGACACGCCACAGGGGAAGTGGGTCTTCTGGCATTCCTCGGCGCACGTGATGGCAGAAGCGGTTCAGGACCTGTTCCCCGGCACGCGGCTGGCGATCGGGCCACCGATCGAGGAGGGCTTCTACTACGACTTCGACGCGCCGAAGCCTTTTACTGATGAGGACCTCGCGCGCATCGAGCAGCGGATGGCCGAGATTGTCGCCGGCGACCACAAGTTCCTGCGGGAAGAGGTGAGCCGTGACGAGGCAATCCGCCGCGCCAAGGAGAACAACGAGCCGTTTAAGATTGAGTTGATCGACGGTTTGCAGGACGGCACGATCTCCTATTATAAGCACGATCACTTTGTCGATTTGTGCCGCGGCCCACATCTGCCTTCGACCAACCGGATCAAGGCGTTCAAGTTGCTGTCGGTGGCGGGCGCGTACTGGCGCGGCGACGAGCGCAATAAGATGTTGCAGCGGATTTATGGCGTTTCCTATCCAAAGAAAACGATGCTCGAGGAGTATCTGAAGCGGCTGGAGGAAGCCAAGAAACGCGATCACCGCAAGCTCGGCAAGGAACTCGGGCTATTTACGATCACGGAAGAGACCGGCGGCGGTCTGCCGATGTGGATGCCGAAGGGCGCGCTGATGCGGCACCTGATCGAGAATTTCTGGAAGGAAACGCATCTGGCGCACGGCTACGACCTGGTGATGTCGCCCCATATCGCGCGGCTGAAGCTCTGGGAGACCTCGGGGCACACCGGCTTCTATACTGAGAGCATGTACTCGCCGATCGAGGTCGACAACGAGAAGTATCAGATCAAGCCGATGAACTGCCCGTTTCACATCATGATGTACAAGCAGAACCTGCACTCATACCGCGAGCTGCCGCTGCGCTGGGCGGAACTCGGCACGGTTTATCGCTACGAACGCGGCGGGGTGCTGCACGGCTTGTTCCGCGTGCGCGGTTTCACGCAGGACGACGCCCACATTTTCTGCACGCCCGACCAGCTTGAGGATGAAGTGCTTGGCGTGCTGAATCTGACCGAGGAGCTGCTGGGCGCGTTCGGATTCCACGACTACCACATCTACTTGTCGACGCGTCCGGAAAAGGCGATCGGCGCGCCGGAGTTGTGGCAGGTGGCCGAGGGGACGCTGCGCAAGGCGCTGGCGAAGAAAAACATGAAGTACGACGTGGACGCCGGCGGTGGGGCGTTTTACGGGCCCAAAATTGATATCAAGATTCGCGATGCCATGGCGCGCGAATGGCAGTGTACGACCGTGCAATTTGACTTCAACCTGCCGGAGCGGTTCGATATTTCCTACGTCGACTCCGACGGCCAGTACAAGCGACCGTACATGGTGCATCGGGCGCTGCTGGGCTCGCTCGAACGCTTTATGGGCGTGCTGATCGAGCATTACGGCGGCTTTTTCCCGCTGTGGATTGCGCCGGTGCAGGCCAAGGTGATTCCGATCACCGACAAGCAGCTTGATTTCGCCCGCGACGTGCAGGCGCGCCTGAAGGCGGCCGGGCTGCGCGGCGAGTTGGATGACCGCTCCGAGAAGATGGGCTACAAGATTCGCGAGGCCGAGACCGCCAAGATCCCCTATATGCTCGTGATCGGGCCGAAGGAAGTTGAGGCGGGGCAAGTGAGCCTGCGTCATCACGGCAGCGGGGATTTGGGGGCGATGGCGGTTGAGGACGTGATCAAGCGGCTGAGCGGGGAAGTTGTTTCGCGGGCGTTGCCGGTGCGGAAGTAGCTGGCGGAGCGCCGGCAAATCGACTCGGGAAGTCAAATTTTTCACTTGGCGAAAGAACACTAATCGTATATAATTCAAGTCTTTCCGCCTTTGCGGGAAGCGAGTTGAGCGAAAACCAGCATGGAGGTGAAGCAATAACTAAGAGGAAGCCAGACATCCGAGTTAATGAAATGATCCGCATCCCGGAAGTGAGAGTGATCGACTCGGACGGCCAACAAGTTGGCGTGATGCAAACGCGGGATGCCTTAGAACTGGCTTACAGTCGCGGACTTGATTTGGTAGAGATATCGCCGACGGCGCGGCCGCCGGTGTGCAAGATTCTCGAATTCGGCCGCTACAAATACGAACTGCAGAAGAAGACGCGCGTGTCGAAGAAGAAGCAGCACGCGGTGACGATGAAGGAGATGCAGTATCGGCCGAAGATCGAGGACCACGATTATCAATTCAAGACGCGCCATGTTATTGAGTTCCTCAACGCCGGACACAAAGTCAAGGTGATGGTGCAGTTTCGCGGACGCGAGATGGCACACAAAGAGTACGGCGAGCAATTGATGCAGCAACTAATCGCGGATCTGTCCGAGCACGCCGTGGTCGAGATGCCGGCGAAGATGGAGGGCAACACGCTGACGATGGTGGTGAGCCCGAAGATCGATGCGAGTAAGAGTAAAGGAAGCGAGAATGCCGAAGGTAAAGACGAATCGGGCGGCGGCGAAGAGATTTAAGAAGACCGCGTCCGGTAAGGTCAAGTTTAAGCACGGCTATGCGCGCCACATTCTGGCCAAGAAATCCGCCAAGCGGAAACGCCAGATGCGCAAAGCGCAGTTTGCGAGCGGTGCGGATTTCCGCAAGCTCAAGTACCTGCTGCCGTACGATTGAAGTTCGCGAATTTGACAAGGAGTTAGAGACATGCCACGCGCAACGAATAACGTTGCTTCGCGCCGCCGCCGGAAAAAAGTACTAAACCGCGCCAAGGGCAACTTCGGCGGGCGCAGCAAGCTGATCCGCACGGCCAAAGAGACCGTCCAGAAGGGTCTGACCTACGCTTATCGCGACCGTCGCAACCGCAAGCGCGACTATCGCCGGCTTTGGATTACCCGCATTTCCGCGGCGTGCCGGGCGGCCGACATCACCTATTCGAAGTTCATCAACGGTCTGCTCAAGGCCGGCGTGAACCTCGACCGCAAGGTGCTGGCCGACATGGCCATTCGCGACAAAGCCACTTTCGTAAAACTCGCCGAAATCGCCAAGAGCGCCTAAGGCCCATGTCCGAGACTGCGGCGGACATACTGGCGCAGGCGCAGGCGGAACTTGCCGCTGCGGCCACGCCGGAGCAGGTCGAAGCCTGTCGGGTCCGATTTCTCGGCAAAAAGGGCAGTGTCACCGCTCTGCTGAAAAGCCTCAAGGACCTAGATCCCGAGCAGCGCCGCACGGTTGGCCAGCAGGCGAATGATCTGCGCGTGGCCATTGAGCAACTGCTTGAGCAGCGGCTCACGGCCGTCGGCGATCATAGCGCGCGCTCCAAGGTAAAGATCGACTATACGCTGCCGGGGAAGCGCTATCCGGCGGGGAAGCTCCACCCCGTCACCCAGACTCTCAACGAAATCATAGACATCTTCTACGGGATGGGCTTCCGCGTGGCCGAGGGTCCCGAGGTAGAGACGGAATACTATAACTTCGGGGCGCTCAATTTCCCGCCCGATCATCCGGCGCGCGATATGCAGGATACATTTTATGTCGGCAAGGACACGGTGCTGCGGACGCACACCTCGCCGATCCAGATTCGCGAATTTGAGCGCACCAAGCCGCCGGTGCGGATTGTGGCGCCCGGGCGGGTGTATCGGCAGGAAGCGATCAGCGCGCGCTCGTACTGCGTCTTCCACCAGGTCGAGGGCTTTTACGTTGATCACGACGTCACGTTTGCCGATTTGAAGGGCGTGCTGACGGCATTTGCGCATACGTTTTTCGGCAGCGACGTCAAATTCCGTTTCCGCCCCAGTTTCTTCCCGTTCACCGAGCCGTCGATGGAAGTTGACATTTCATGCATTCTCTGCGGCGGCCGCGGTTGCCGGGTGTGCAAGCACGAGGGCTGGCTCGAAATTCTCGGCTGCGGCATGATCGATCCGAACGTGTTCAAGTCGGTTAACTACGACCCGGAGGTTTACTCCGGCTACGCATTCGGCATGGGTGTGGAGCGGATTGCCATGCTGCGCTACCAGATTGACGATATCCGCCTGTTCTTCGAAAACGACCTGCGATTTCTGGACCAGTTCTAACAGGGCAGGGTTATGCAAGTTTCTTACAACTGGCTGCGCGAACTTGTCGATGTTGCGCTTGATCCGCACCAATTGGCGACCAAGCTGACCTCAATCGGCACGGCGGTAGAGAGCGTCGAGCCGGTTGCCGGTAATCTGGACAACGTCGTGGTCGGAAAAGTGGTGACCTGCGAGCTGCACCCGAGCAAGAATACGCTGAAGGTGTGTCGGGTGGAACTCGGCCGCGATATTCAACTGACGGTGGTCTGCGGCGCACCGAATGTCAAGGTCGGGATGAAGGCGCCGCTGGCGCTGCCGGGCGCCGTTCTCGCCGATAATCAGCAGGTTCAAAGTGCCGAAATTGGCGGCGTGCTTTCGGAGGGCGTGCTCTGCAGCCAGTATGAACTCGGCATCTCGGACGACCATTCCGGGCTGATGGAAATCGAGGCCGCGATCAAGTCCGGTTCGGACTTGCGCACGGCGCTGAACTTAGATGACTACATCCTCAGCTTTGACCTGACCCCGAATCGCGCCGACTGCCTTTCCGCGATCGGCATTGCCCGCGAGATTTCGGCCATCACCGGCTCGCCGGTGAAGCGGCCCCCGGTGGAGATGAAGGAGAGCAGCGAGACGGCGGCGGCGCAGGTGGAGATCACGATTGCCGATCCCGACGCCTGTCCGCGCTATGCGGCACGCGTGATCCGCAATATCAAGATTGGCCGCTCGCCGTGGTGGATTCAGCAGCGGCTGTTGGCCAGCGGAATTCGCTCGATCAACAACGTCGTCGACATCACGAATTATGTCCTGCTGGAATATGGCCAGCCGCTGCATGCCTTCGATTTTGACAACTTCAAACAGCCGAAGGTGCTGGTCCGGCGCGCGGTCGACGGAGAGACGTTCACGACGCTGGACGGCGTGGAACGCAAGCTGACTCCGGACGTGCTGCTGATTACCGATTCGGTTGCGCCGGTGGCCATCGGTGGAATCATGGGCGGGCAGTTTTCGGAAGTTACCGAGCAAACCGCGAATGTCCTGCTCGAAGGCGCATATTTCAGCGCTTCAGTGATTCGCCGTGGCCGCAAGCATCTTGGTTTGATTTCAGAGGCGCAGACCCGATTCGAACGCGGTTGCGATCCGAATATCGTGCCTGCCGCTCTCGATCGTGCGGCGGCGTTGCTGGAGAAGTACGCTTCCGGCAAGGTGGCGAGCGGAATCGTCGATGTCTACCCGAACAAGATCGAGCCGGTCAAGCTGGAATTGCGTCCGAGTCGCGTCAATCAGATTCTCGATACCGAGTTGAGTTCGCCGACGATGCTCGACGTGCTCAACGGTCTCGAATTCAAGGTGCAACCGGGAAAGAACTTGACCGTCGAAGTACCGACGTTCCGGCCCGATATCACACGCGAAATCGACGTCATTGAAGAGATCGCGCGCATTAACGGCTATGAAAAAATACCGGTACGGATGCGGGCGGGCGGCGACCTCGTCACGGCGCGGATCGAGTCGGATGTCTTTGCCGGCAAGGTCCAACAGACGTTGATGGCGCAGGGACATTACGAAGTCGTCACCAACAGCATCGGTGATCCCAATCACTTCAACCTCACCGATCCCGGGATCGCCTGTGTGGAGATCGTCAATCCGATCTCGGAAGATTTGAAGTGTCTGCGTCCGAGTCTGCTGGCAGGGCTGCTCAACGTCGTCTACCAGAATGTCAGCCACCAGGTACGGACGGTGAAGGTCTTTGAATTGGGATTCGTAGCCTCGGCCAGGGTAGATGAGCTACCGATTGAATCGCGTCGCATCGGGCTGGCGCTCTGCGGCAGTGACAGAGAAGAGAATTGGGCGTTCCATCCCGGCGAGTTTGGGTTGGCAGATATCGTGGGTGCTCTTGAGTCTTTGGGCGAGCTGGCAACCCAGCCGTTGGTGATAGAACCGCGGGAGCATCCAGCGTTTGACCCGACCTGCTCGTTTGATATCCTGTTGGCCGGCTCCACGGTCGGACGTTGCGGCAGGGTGACGTCGGCGATTTTAAAGGCTTTCTCAATAAAATTCGATGTATTCCTTGCCGAAGTCGACTTCTCGGCACTATTATCGTTACGGGTCAAGCCGCATCCGTACAAACCGTTGCCACGCTATCCGAGTTCGGATCGTGATATGGCGGTTGTGGTGGATGAGCAGGTTCAGAGTTCCGCCATCATTAAAGTAATTAATGAACATGCCGACGAAACTCTAAGAGACATATTGGTTTTCGATGTTTATCGCGGCAAGCAGGTGGCTTCCGGCAAGAAATCGATCGCTTACCGGCTCAGTTTCCGTGATGAAAGTAAAACTTTAACCATCGAAGAAATAGACCTGAAATTCAATAGAATAGTAGAGGCGTTAAGGGTCAACTTTGGCGCTGAACTACGTTCATAGGATGTCAATATGAGTAACTTGGAGAAGCTTCAGTCCAAGGTGACCGAGTTGGTCGCCAAGTTCGAGACGCTGCAGGCCGAAAAGACGAGTCTGGAGGCTGAATGTGGCGAACTGCGGAGCCAGATCAAGGCCCTCGAGGGGCGTACCCGGGCGTTGACAACAGAGAACGGACAGCTTTCCAAGGCCCTGCAGGCCACCAACGATGTAGCGCTCAAGCGGATATCGAAGATCGTTGATAAAATTGATCAAGTCCAGGCCGAGCTCAAAATTTCTTGACTCCAACATTTGAACTTCTTAACGTATTTATAAGACGAACATAGATTTTGGGTTAGCGAATTAACGTAGCTCAGTCTGGATTTCTGATTCACTTGATGACGGAAGATAAAAAACAAACCGTAACGGTTAACATTTACGGCGAAGACTATCCGATTCGGGGGGACGCCAATCCTGATTATATCCAAGAGGTGGCATCCTATCTCGATGCGAAGATGCGCGAGATCTCCGAACCGAATGGTAGTCGGTCGCCTGCCAAAGTTGCCATATTGGCAGCGTTGAACATCACCGACGAGTTGTTTAAGGCACGTCGTGCCTCTTCTAACGAAGTGAAGACCATTGAAGAGAAGACGCAGACCATTTTAGAATGGCTCGAGACCAAGTTGCCCACACAGCAACCGGCGCGTTGAGATTTCATTGGTAACCGGCCTACGCTAACTCCCCCAAAGTCGTTCTTTTCACATAAACGGGTCTGACCCCTTTCGTTGGGGTGGTCAGGCGGGAGTACAACCATGTCGCCTCTGGTGATTTTGATTACCGAGTTGGTCGGCGCCGTAGTCGCCGCGTCGCTCGTGACGTATCTGCTCGCCAGTAAGACGTCGATCGGCAAGATTCGCCGCGCCGAGGAGTCCGCCAAGCGGATCGTTGACGACGCCGTCAAGGAAGCAGAGATTAAGAAGAAAGAAGCCCTGCTTGAGGCCAAGGACGAGTGGTACAAGTCCAAGGTCGCGTTCGAGCGGGATTTACAGGCCAAGAAAGCGGATTTCCAGAAAGTCGAGAAGAAGCTGGCGGAGCGGGAAATTAATCTTGACCGCAAGGTAGACATTCTTGACAAGAAGGAAAAGGAATTCGTCAACAAGGATAAGGCGCTGCAGCATCGCGAGAAGGGAATTTCTCTACGCGAAAAGGAGCTGGAGCAGCTGATCATCGACCAGAACAAGCAGTTGGAACGCGTGGCGCAGATGTCCTCGGAAGAGGCCAAACGCGTACTGATGGACAATTTGATCGGCCAGGCCAAAATGGAAGCGGCCGCGATTGTCAAGGAGATCAAGGAGAAGGCGGAGCAACAGGCGGAGAAGGAGGCGCGCGAGATCATCATCCAGGCGATCTATCGCTGTGCCGCCGAGCATACGGTGGAGTCGACCGTCTCGGTCGTGCCGTTGCCGAACGACGAGATGAAGGGGCGCATCATCGGCCGCGAAGGGCGCAATATCCGCACGTTCGAGACCTTGACCGGTGTTGATGTGATCGTAGACGACACGCCCGAGGCGGTGATTCTCTCGGCCTACGATCCGGTACGGCGCGAGGTGGCCCGCATGGCGCTGGAGAAGCTGGTGGTGGACGGTCGCATCCATCCGACGCGGATTGAGGAAGTCGTCGATAAGGCGAACAAAGAGATGTCGATCATGGTGCGCGAGGCGGGGGAGCAGGCGTGTTTTGAGTTGGGCCTGCATGGCATCCACGACGACGTCATCAATTTGATGGGCAAGTTGCGGTACCGGACGTCCTACGGTCAAAACGTCCTGGGCCACGTGAAGGAAGTTGCCACGCTGTGCGCGCTCATGGCCGCAGAGCTGGGGCTCGATGCCGAGTTGGCCAAGCGCGCCGGATTCCTGCACGATATTGGCAAGGCGATCGACCGCGAGACCGAGGGCACGCATACCGAAATCGGCATGGCGTTTTTGCGCAAGTACAATGAGCATGAGTACGTGATCAACGCCGTCGGTTCGCACCACAACGACATTCCGCATATTTCGCCGTATGACGTCCTGGTGCAGGCGGCGGATGCGATTTCAGGTGCGCGGCCGGGGGCGCGGCGCGAACCGCTGGAAGGCTATATCAAACGCTTGGAGAAGCTGGAAGAGATTGCGGAATCGTTCAAGGGCGTGGCGAAATCGTACGCGATCCAGGCGGGGCGCGAGGTGCGCGTGATTGTCGAAAACAACGAAATCGACGACATCGGCGCCACGGTCCTGGCGAGCGATATTGCCCGCAAGATCGAAACCGAACTGGAGTACCCGGGCCAAATCAAAGTTACCGTGATTCGCGAGTCGCGCTCGGTCGACTACGCCAAGTGATCGAGGTTTGACTTGCGGATAATGTTCATTGCCGATGTCATGGGGAAACCGGGGCGCTGGATCATCTCCCAGCTACTCCGTGATCTGAAAGCCGAAAAGCGGATCGACTACACGATCTGCAACGTCGAGAACGCCGCCGGCGGTTTCGGCATCACGAAAGAGATGTCGAAAAAGATGTTTTCCTACGGCATCGATCTGCAAACCTCCGGCAACCACATCTGGGATCGGGAAGAAATCCGCGAGTATCTGGCCAACGGACCGAAGCTGATTCGGCCGGCGAATTTTCCCTCGGGTGCGCCCGGCGCGGGGATGTACATCGACAAGCTCGCCGACGGGCGGATGGTGGCCACCATGAATCTGCAAGGACGGATTTACATGAAGGAGATTGACTGCCCGTTCAAGACCGCCGACGGCGAACTCTTGATGGTGAATGGCAGCACGCGCGTGATTATTGTCGATATCCACGCCGAAACGACCTCCGAAAAGCAGGCGCTGGCGCACTATCTCGACGGCCGGGTGTCGGCGGTGATCGGCACGCATACGCACGTGCAGACGGCGGATGAGAAGATCCTGCCGAAGGGGACGGCCTATATCACCGACGCCGGCATGACCGGCCCGCACGGGTCGATTATCGGGATGAAGCACGAAGCGGCGGTGAAGCGGTTTCTGACCGGCATGCCGTACAAGTTCCAGGTTGCGACCGATGATGTGAAGATGCAGGGGGTGATCATCGAGATCGACGACCAGACCGGTTGCGCAATCAGTATCGAGCGGTTCTCGAAGGATGCGCCCGACGGGATGAACGCGGCGCTGTCGGATGAGAAGGAGCCGTGAGCGCGCAGATCATCGACGGCACGTTGGTCTCGAAGCAGATCAAGGATGAGCTGACGGCCGAAGTTGCGGCGCTGGCGCAACGGGGGATCGTGCCGGGGTTGGCGGCGGTGCTGGTCGGCAACGATCCGGCCTCGGAAATCTACGTCAGTTCCAAAGCCAAAGCCTGCAAAAAGTCGGGGATCTACTCGGAAGTGATCAGGCGGGACGCGGCAATTACGCAGACCGAGCTGTATCAGCTACTGGATGGGCTGAATCAGAATCCGAAGCTTTCGGGAATTCTCCTGCAGTCGCCGATTCCGAACCATCTCGACGAATTCGCCGCGTGTCTGCGGATCGATCCGATCAAAGACGTTGACGGCTTCCATCCCGACAACGTCGGACGGTTGTTGATCGGCGCGCCGCGCTATCAGTCGTGCACGCCGCTGGGCGTGGTGGAGTTGCTGAAGCGCTATCGGATCGAGTTGAGAGGCAAAGAGGCGGTGATTGTCGGCCGCTCGAATATCGTCGGCAAACCGCTGGCGGCGATGCTGATGCAGAAGTGGCCGGCGACAAACGCGACGGTCACGGTGTGCCACTCGGCGACGAGGGATATCTTTGCGCATACGCGGCGCGCGGATGTGGTGATTACGGCGCTGGGGAAGCCGGAATTCCTGCGGGGGGAGAATATCAAGGAGGGCGCGGTGGTTATCGATGTCGGCATCAATCGGGTGGAGGACGCGACGGCGGAGAAGGGTTACCGCGTGGTCGGCGACTGCCACTTTGAATCGTGCTCGGCGAAAGCCGCCTGGATTACGCCGGTTCCCGGCGGGGTAGGACCGATGACGATCGCGATGCTGCTGACGAACACGGTGCAGGCGGCGAGGTTGCAGCACGACGTCCGGTAGGCGGCGCGATGAGAATTTGGTCGCGAATCGAGTTGCGCGACGTCAGAACATCCACTAAGTTGACCCACACTAAGCGATAGAAGTCCTGCTCGCGCCCGACGGCACCAAGTTCGCTTTGCCATTGTTGCCGCGGGCACCAGGGCCGACCCCCTGCACGTTACGGGAAAGGAATTGTCACCGTGTCCGACGTTCATTCGCGCCTTGTGCGCCATCGTAAACTCGCCGTGATCACCGTGAGCGGCGCCGTCACCGCGCTGTTGCTGGCCTTCAGTTCATCCACGGGCCAGCAGCAAGAGCGTCCCAAGCCGACGAATCTCCAGGTCTTGCCGCCCGCAATTTCCCACGACTCGCTGATGGATGTGATGGGCGGGTTCACTTCGGGGCTCGGCGTCGGCTGCGATTTTTGCCACGTGCCGAAGGCGCCGGGTTCGCGCGACATGGATTTTGCCGCGGATACGAAGGAGGAAAAGCTGATTGCGCGCGCGATGATTACGATGACGCGCGATATTAATCAGGCGTATATCGGCAAGATCGAGGAGTTGCACGAACGACGGGTGCAGGTCGAATGCGTGACTTGCCACCGCGGGCAGCCGCGTCCGGAGCAACTGCTTGACCTGCTGGAGCGGGTCTATCAGAGCAAGGGATGGGCGGGTGTCGACTCAACTTACCGCGCGCTGCGCAACCGCTATTACGGCGGCCACACGTTTGACTTCAGCGAGCAGGCGCTGGTGCACCTGGCGTTCGCGCTGCCGGAAGACAAGGATGCCGACATTATTGCTGCGCTGCAACTCAATGCCGAGTTCAATCCGAATTCCGCCTTCAATCAATGGGCGCTCGGCCACGAGTACTTGTCGATGGGCGACACGGTCCAGGCGGTGACCGCCTTGAAGCGTGCGCTCGAGATCGACCCCAACAATCGCCGCGCCAAGCGCGAGTTGGAGGGGTTGGGGATTAAGTAAGCGAGGGGCCTGTATCGAAGCCGGCAGTGAAGAGGCGCAACGATGGCGCCTCTTTTCGTATCCGGCAATGCCGCTTCAGCTACCACAGCGCTTGCTTACAGTCGGAAAGGACCCGACTCGTTGATTTGCCGCAATCTTCTCGCGCACTCCTTGCTTCAATTCTTCCTTCACCGTAAGTTCCTTCATCATGCCACTGTCGCGTCTACTTCGTGATCGACCGCTGTTTGGAGTCGTTCTCTGTGCGCTGCTGCTGCGTCTAATCGCCGTCATCTTCTCGCAGGGCTACTTTGCGCATGACGATCATTTCGAGACAGTCAATATCGCGTGGAGTTGGCATCCTGACGGCATCTTCCTTGAGAACGGCACCTTGCGGTGGGAGGGCAAACCCGATTTCGGCGTGATTCGCAGTGCCGTTTATAACCTCTTCCTGCTCGGCCTCATGAAGGTGACCGCTCTGGTCGGCGTGACGACGCTTGATGCGCACATGTACTTCAATCGGCTGATCCATGCGCTGCTGTCGCTGCTGCCGGTGATTTTCGGATATCGCTATTTGCGTGAGGAGACGGATCAGCGCACCGCGACGATCGGCGGGCTGCTGCTGGCGGGGCATTTTCTGATGCCATTCCTGGCGGTGCGCAATCTGGTCGAGATGGTCTCCGGCGACTTGCTGCTGCCGGGACTGTACTACGCCCAGCGTGCGACCACGGCGACAGGGAAGCGCACGCGGTTCGCGCTGTTGGGAGGCCTATTTTGCGGCGGGGCGGTGATGATCCGCTACCAGTCGGCAGCAGCGATCGTGGTGGTGCCACTGGCGATGATGATTGCAGCGCACAGACGGCGTGTAGTCGATTCCCCCTTGGCAAAGGGGGTCAGGGGGTTGTTTTCGCCCGCGCTTGTATTCGTTGCGACCTTGCTGGTTATGATGCTGCTGCAGGCGGTGCTGGATCTGTGGACGCACGGACGCTTCTGGGGGAGTTTTGTCAATCTGGTGACGCACATCGGCGAGCCAAACGTTGCGGGGCCGTGGTATCGGCATCTGCTTCTGCTGCTCGGGGTCCTGCTTCCGCCGCTGTCGATTGTGATGGTCGTGGGACTTCTTCACAAGAGCGTCATTTGGCGGCATCTGGTGTTGTGGAGCGCGCTGGTTTGCTTTGTGGTGATTCACTCGATCATTACCGAGAAGCAGGAACGCTTCATGATTCCGATGCTGCCGCTGTTGATGGTTCTCGGGTTGGCGGCGCTGTATCAGCTTGAGCAAGGGACGAGTTTGTGGTCGCGCGCGAAGTGGCTGCGACGGATATGTTGGGGGATCTTCATAGTAGTCAATTTGGCGGCACTGTCGGTGTTCACGATCAATTACGGCAAACGCGGCGCGGTATCGCCGCTGGTATACCTGTCGCATCAGCCCGATGCCGACCGAGTGCTGATCGACATGACGGAGCGCAATCTGTATGTGCCGTATTCGTATTGGAGCGATGATCGCTCCGGCGCGGTGGTGCTGCGCAAGGCAGGCGATCTAGATTCGCTGCTGGCGGCGGCCGCGCTGAATCCGGGCGATCCGCCGCGCTATGCGGTGATCTTTGCCGATCGCGATCTGGAGGGGCATCTGGCAGTTCTAAAGGAGCGGCTGGCGCCGTATGAGGTCGTGTTTCACGGCGAGCCGTCGCTGGTGGATGCGATTGCCAATCGGCTGAATCCCAAGTACAATCGGCGCAATGAGTCGTGGGTGGTGAGGTTGGCGCCCCGCTTGAACTAAGTACCCCCATCAGGGATCGAACCTGAATCTCCGGCTCCGGAGGCCGACGCGTTATCCATTACACCATGGGGGCAACCGCCGCTATAGTAGATTTTTCCAAGGCAATTGTCAACCAATTTGCCGGCAGCACAGTCTGAGAGGGTCGTCGGATGATAATAATGGTCTAAGTCTATCTTTGTAGTTGCTAATCTGTTGCCAGCGATATAAATTGTGACCAACGCAACCAACATCGCAATCGCTGCCGGCCGCGAATCTCCTTTGCCTCCTGTCGTTGGCGTGCGTTTCTGATCAACAACTGATTCTAAGAAGTTTAGACATTTCCAGACAGACCTCGCGAGTCGGCGAGGGGAGGCCCTATGTTACCCATCAAGTTCCTGCGTGGTGCAATCATGATCGCGTTGATGAGCCTGCCGTTGAGCGCGCAAACCTGGACGGTTGATCCGCTCGGATCGACGGTTGACTTGCGCACCGTGGCGCTGGCCGATCTGTTCAACGACGGGATGTTCAATCCGGCCGACGGTTTCGGGGCCTGTCCGGCGGTCATCGGGTTGCCGGACCCGTGTCTTCTGCCGCCGTGCGTTTACACCGACGATCAGCAAACTTCGTTTTTCGGAGCCGGCAACTTGCTGGTCTGCCCGAATTCGACCGAAGCCTTTGATCTGCGGATGATCTGTAATGCGTTATCAACCGATGCGGCGGGGCCGGGGCAGCTCAACACCGATGCGGTGATCCAACTCGGCATTCGGGGCATCGGCACGCGCGAGTTGGTGATCAAGTGGCGCGTCACCGCCGACGAGGAGTTGTGCGGCGACGGCGGCTACGGCCGCGCCTGCGCGACACTGGGTTCTCTGATTAAGGCGCAAATTGCCGGCGTGAGCCCCAGCGATTCGTTCCGCGTGGTCTACGAGTACAATTACTACACGTTGGTGACGAACGGTGCCGAGGCACTTGTTGAGGACGCTTCGCAGGTATCGGCCGATGTCGCTTTGGCGATCAACGGCGGGGCACCGGCGCCGGTGTTCGGGCTGCCAATTCTGCCGGGGTCCACGACCAACACCGGCGACGGCGTCTTCACGTTTAACGGTCCGGCCGGGCCAGTCGACTTCGACATCTCGATCCGGACCGAGGCCGGTTCGATCATGCAGGATCCGGGGCCGTTTGATTTTCTTTGCGGTGAACGCGACAAAGAGGGCGGCGTGTTCTGCGGCGAGTTGACACTGCGGATCGAGAAGAAGGCGTTTCCGATACCGTACGGTCTGCCGCTATCCAGCTATATGCTGCCGGTCAATCCGTTCCCCGGCGGTTCGGTGGGATACAAGTTCTTGATGGGGAAGTATGAACTCACGAATCTTCAGTACGCGTACTTCCTCAATGATGCCGAGGTTGACGGCGGCGCGACGGCGCGGTCGAGTTTCATGATCTTCATGCCGGACGGCTCGGTATCGACGACCGGCGGCGAGATGATGTTCGACCGCACTCAGTCGAGCATCAACTACAATCCCCTAGCCACCGTCGGGCTGCGTTACGAGCCGCAGATCGACCGGGTCAACCATCCGGTGACGGGCTTGACCTGGCTGGGCGCGGTGAAGTTCTGTAATTGGATGACGATCGACCAAGGTCTGGGAATCGGCGAGCGCTGCTACACGGAGGGGCCGATAGCGATTGACTGGCGGCCGGTGACGATCACGGCGGGCGATTGGGCGGTGCGCGATCTCAATGCTGCCGAGCGCCAGGCGCTGATCGACAATTACGCGGGCTACCGCTTGCCGATGGACAATCTGGGTCTTGGTGTGACCGGGCTGATCAGCCTGCAGAACAATCTCTATAACGAATGGTATCAGGCGATCGCCAGTGACCCGGCAGCGCCGGCGTTTGATCGTCCCGGTCCGTTCGGCGAGACGGTGCCGGCGTTCCACTGGAGTTTTGGCTACGGCCGCGACGCGATCAATGATGTCGATTGCAACTATGCCGCCAGCAATGACCCATTCGAGCCGGCGACAACGCCGGTCGGGTACTACAACGGGGTCAGTCTGCTGGCGGACGCGATGACGCTTACGGTCGATTCTGATAATCGCAATCTGCTTTACGATCTGTCCGGCAATGTGTTTGAGTGGGGTCAGGACCTGGTCGCCGTCGGTTTGACACGCGACATGGTCGCGCGTGCGGGGCTGTTCCCGTTTCCGCAGTCGGGCTCGGCCGGGGCGTTGCGCGGTAGCAGCAACGTATTGGCCGCTTCAGTCGTTGTCGGGATGCGCCTGCTGCAGGCGGCACCGAGTTGCCTTTGCGGCGATGCTAATGGCGATGGACTGGTGAGCGTATCCGACGTGGTCTATCTGATCGCCTACATCTTCTCGGGCGGCCCGGCGCCGGTTTGCGATTCGGATGTCGACGGCAGTGGCGGCGTATCGATTTCGGACGCGGTGTATTTGATCAGCTACATCTTTGCCGGAGGTCCGATTCCGAATTGTCCGTAGAAGAGGACGAACGCACTCTCACCCCTCTCCCTCGAAGGGAGAGGGGAGTCGGCACCGGGGACAGATTGCTTCGTCGCGGCGGAGGGCGGAGTTGAAGGGGGTATGCGTTCGCTCCTCGCAATGACACTCTCATCGTCCTGACAAAAGATGGGCGCGGCAGGTCTCCGCGACGATGCTTCAAGCTCGGAGGCGCTGCGAGTGGAGACCTGCCCTACGAGTTGAGCCTAGCGGGATAATGGTGCTTTTCGTCGGCAGGTGCGCGAACATCGCCGACGACGGCGACAAAGCCGATTGCTAAAAACGGGAAGCATGCTTATTTTGCAGGTAAAGCGACTTCGGAGGTTATGATGCAGCTTCTGCCTGCGCTCCTTCTTGTTTTTGGATCCCTGCTAATCGGAAATTCAGTCCTCGCCCAGGATGTTTGCCCGCCGGACTTGCCGAACGACTATGAATGGGAGTTTCGCGTGTTCGGGACTTCCGACGGTTCGGGTTATTCGTGGTGCATCAATGCCGATGCCTACAGCTTCTGCGATTCCAACGTCGCAGTGCCGGCGGGTGCAAGTGCGCATGATGTAGCCGTGGCCCTGGCGGCGAGTATTGCGGCGCAATGTCCGAATGTTACTGCTTCTGTCTTCCTCGACCGATTCTATTTTCAACTTCCCTATATGAACGGGCATCCGGAGAACTGGCCGACCTTGTGTCTCGGCCGCGCGGGCGAGGCGCCGACTTGCTGTATCCCCGGCGGGGGGCAGATTTGCGTGCTCGACGTTGAGATCGAAAACTACAACTACTCGTGCAAGTGCGGCGACGCCGATCACAGCATGTTCTGGTCGATATCGGACGCAGTGTTTCTGATCAACTACATCTTCGCCGGCGGACCGGCTCCGCGCCGGACCTGCGAAGGCGATGCCGACGGCAACAAGTTGGTTACAATCTCCGATGCGGTCTACATGATCAATTTCATTTTCAGTGGCGGTCCATCGCCGGCGGGGTGCTGAGGCTGTCGTCCAACTGAGGTATGGTGGCAGGTCTCCTCAGCGACGATACTCAGAATCCGAAGAACATCCCCCGGAAACTGCCAATAGTCGATCGAAAACACTGGCAGGTCTCCTCGAAGATGCTTCAAGATCGGAGGCGCTGCGAGTGGAGACCTGCCCTACGAGCTGTCCCACGGAGCCGGTGGCATTCTGTCTGAACCACGGAGTTCGGACCTACGCGAATGCCCCCAAATTCACTATTGACTCTCGTCCATCAGCCGATAACTTCCTGTGACTTAATGTAAAGGTGACCAATGCTCTGGACGAAGACATACATTCCGACCCTCCGGGAAAGCCCGGCCGATGCCGAATTGATTTCCCACAAGCTGCTGCAACGCGGCGGCTATATCCGCAAGCTGCAGGCGGGTGTATACAACTACCTGCCTCTGATGCAACTGACGCTGCTGAAGACGATCAATATTGTGCGCGAAGAGATGAACCGGTCCGGCGCGATCGAGATCACGATGCCGGTGCTGCATCCGGGTGAGCTGTGGCAGGAGTCGGGACGCTGGGATGTGATGGGCAAAGAGCAGATGCGGATGAAGGACCGCCACAGCCACGACATGGTGCTGGGCGGAACGCATGAGGAGGTGGTCACTGACCTGATTCGCGGCGAACTGCGCAGCTATCGCCAGCTGCCGCTTAACCTGTACCAGATCCAGGTCAAGTTTCGCGATGAAATCCGCCCCCGCTTCGGCCTGATGCGCGGCCGCGAGTTCCTGATGAAGGACGCCTACACCTTCGACGTCGATCTCGAAGCGCACAAAATCGCCTACCAGAAGATGGTCGATGCATACTTCGCGGTCTTCAACCGCTGCGGCCTGGGCGTGCGCAAGGTGGAATCCGATACCGGCGCGATGGGCGGCTCGATGGCGCATGAGTTCATGGTGATCGTCGAGACGGATTCGGGTGAGGAAGTTATCTACTATTGCGAGAAGTGCGACTACGCCGCCAACGTCGAGAAAGCAGACTCGATCGACACCAGGCAAATCGCCAAGGAGACCGCCAAGCCGCTGGAGAAAGTGCCGACGCCGGGTGCGGCAACGATCGAGCAGGTGACGGCATTCCTGAAGCTGCCGGCGGAGAAGCTGGTGAAGACGCTGCTGTATGTCGCCGACGGCAAACCGGTGGCGGCGCTGATTCGCGGCGACCGGCAGATCAACGAAACCAAGGTGAAGAATCACCTGGGGTGTCTCGAACTGGCGATGGCGACGGCCGATATCGTCGAGCAGGTTACCAAGGCGCCGGTGGGATTTGCCGGGCCGATCGGGCTGAAAGGTGTGCGGATGGTGGCCGATCCCGAGGTGATGGATTTGACGAATTTCGTCGTCGGCGGGAACGAGAATGAAGTGCATTACATCAATGTCAATCTCGGTCGCGACTTCGAGGTGAAAGAGATTGCCAAGATCCGCTCGGCGCAGTTGGGCGATCTTTGCCCGCACTGCAAGCAGGGCAAACTGAATGTCCAGAAGGGGATCGAGGTGGGCAACACTTTCAATCTCGGCCTCAAGTACTCCAAGGCGCTGAATGCCAAGTTCATTGACGCCGAAGGCAAGGAGCAATTGTTCTGGATGGGATCGTACGGCATCGGCGTGACCCGGACGATTCAGGCGGCGGTGGAGAAATTCAACGACGAGAAGGGGATTATCTGGCCGGCGACGATGGCGCCGTATAACGTCATTATCGTGCCGGTTTCGTGGCAGGAGGAGTCGTTGCGCACGGCGGCGATGGATCTGTACAGCAAGGTCAAGGCGGCGGGGATCGATGTACTACTGGACGACCGCGACGAGCGCGCGGGGGTGAAATTCAACGATGCCGACCTGATCGGGATTCCGCTAAGGGTCAATGTCGGCTCCAAGTCGTTAGAGCGGGGAGAGGTCGAAATCAAGGAGCGGGCGAAGAAGGAAATTCAGTCGGTCAAGGTTGAGGCGGCGGTCGGAGCGATTGCGGAGATCGTCAAGCGGCAGCTGGCCAATCCCCAGCCGCTGGCGTAACGCCGGCGCTTCTCCGGCGTCGAATGGCCGCGGGGGACGATTTTTTGGGCGGCAGCCATTTTTCTATCATCCATTTTTGGACAACATTTCGTATAAGCCTTCATAACAAGGTTAAGAAGTTGTTTAAACCGCATACCGGTCATTGTCGATACAAATTCCAAACCAACAAAAAACGGTGAGTGCATGTTACTCGTGAAGACCCGTCTCGGTCTGAGTTCGATCCATGGCATCGGCCTGTTCGCCGATCAAGACATCCCGAAGGGCACGCGCGTCTGGGAGTTCACCCCCGGATTTGACCAAGCGATTGAGCGCGATCAATTGGCGCAGGTTCCGCCGGTGGCGCGAGCCGATTTCCTCAAGTACAGCTATACCAGCAAGAAGAACGGCAACCACTACATTCTCTGCTGCGACGATGCCCGCTTCTTCAACCATAATGACGCGCCCAATGTTGTGAGCATGCCGTCCGACAATGGCTGCGAAGACGTCGATGTTGCCGCCCGCGATATCCAGCGCGGCGAGGAGCTGACGTGCGATTACCGGGCATTCGAAGCTGCCTTCACGCCGGAGATGCTTTCGTAACGGCAGATGTGAAGGTACGTTGCCCGGCACGTGCGGGAGCCGCTCAATCCGCGCATGATATTCTCTCTACCTAAGCGCACAGAAACAGTGCGTCTTAGGATTGCTTCACCTCAATTACGCTGCCGCAAGCGTATTCATCCGTTGAATGTCAAAGACTTAGGAGGGCTAAGCCGCTTCGGCACGCACATTGCTTAAGCATCGATTGCCGAATGGCCTGAAGATATGAAGGAGATGATTATGAAACCAAGACTTCCGATTCTGACGATCCTCGCGGCGCTGGTACTTTCCGCGTTGTTTCTGCTCGGGTGCGAAGAGGAGACCCGCTACATCACGACGCCGGATGTACCGGCGGTACCGGTGGGGGTGTATTCGGTGACTGGTGACGGCTACGTCGATGTGTACTGGCAGTCTAACAACGACGGCGGCGTAACCGATGGCTACGGTGTCTATCGCTATGTCGGGACCAACGGCGACGTCGACGAGTACGAACTTCTCGGTACAGTTGACGCCTCGTCGTCACAGGTGGAGGAGTATAGCTACCGCGATAACGGACTCCAGAACGGTACGACGTATTGGTATGCGGTTAACGCCTACAACGGATACGGTGAGTCAGAACTGTCATCCCAAGATGCATTTGACACTCCTAGACCTCAAGGCTCCGCAACGTTGGACCTCACCTCGGAAGATGCCATGCGTCTGGGCTGGGACTTTTCGCAAGCCCGTAGCCGCGACTGGCAGTCCGTAGACGCCGAGGTCTTCTTTGAATATGACCAGAACCTTGATGCTTTCTTCCTTTGGGCGAATTGGGATGATGTATATGTCCAGAGCTATGGCCATACTGACGACCTACGAAACGTCAATTGGGGCGAGCCGGGAGCTGGCTGGAATAATGTGGGCTGGGTACAATTGGTCGAGGGACACGCGTACCTCGTCGCGATGGGTGAAGTCGACGAGGACGACATTTCCGAGCACTATGCCGCAGTTCGAGTAACTCGACTGGATAACGCCGATCAAGAGCTGAGTTTTCAATGGGCTTATCAGACCGATCCGTTCAACCCGGAACTCAAACGGCGTCCGTTAACCGTGAACAACACTACCACGAACACCTCTGGAAGGAGTGGTAACTAATATGAAGCGCCTCGCCTTACTCACCGCGCTGATGCTGCTGGCTTCGGTGTTCTTCACCGACCACGCATCGGCACAGTCGACCCTGCGTCGCGGTTTTGACGACCTCGAGGTCGACATCTGGACCGACAAGGATGACGGTTCCAACTACTACGAAGGTGACGAGATCACCATCTATTTCCGCGCCTCGCGCGACTGTTACGTGACGATTTACGACCTCGATACGCGCGGCAACGTCAATCTGATCTTCCCGGCCGAGCCCGGCGACCGCAACTTCATCCAGGGTGATGCGGTTTATCAGATCCCGGACCCGTGGGATGACTACACGCTAACGCTGGAAGGTCCTCCGGGGACGGAGAATATCCAGATCATCGCCAGTGTCGATCCGTATCCGGTGCCCGACTGGCGCGGACCGGTGTCGGTCTACAATGACGATGCCTGGGACTTCAAGTATGACGGCGACAACGAGCAATTTCTGGAGCGCGTTAACCGCCGGTACTTCCCGGATTACGGCACGGCCTACGACAACGTCTCGTTCTACGTCGCGCCGCGCTACTACTACAAGCCGGAGCGCGTGGAATGCGCCGGCGATTGCGGCCAGGTTTACATCGACTATCCGGACGGTTGCGAGGTTTATGTCAACGGTGTGTTCTGGGGTTATGCGCCGCTCTATATCCCGTCGATCTACCTGGGTCGTCATCGGGTGACGGTGTACTGGGGCACCAGTATCGTGTACAACGACTGGGTGCTGATCGACCCGTGGATGCCGTACTTCGTTTATCCGCGTCCGCTGTATGTCTACGACTACTGCTGGACGCGCTGGTACCGCCATCATCACGACTGGGATTACTGGTACAACGGCCCGTCGCGCTTCAAGTACAAAGATCATGATGATTTTTACACGTACAAGAAGCCGAACCCGCGGCGCGGCTATGAGATCGTAAGCAACGATCACCGCAAGTACGAGAAGTCCAAGACCTACGCCGTCAAGGGTAGCCGGATCGAGAAGTACAAATCGAGTTACGGGTACGACAAGTCGACCAAGTCATTCTCGGCCGCCAAGGGTGCCTATAACAAGGCGGACAAGGGGCGCGGCTTCGAGAAGGGCTCCAACGGTTCGAAGGGCAAGTCGGGCTTTGACGATTACTACGGCAAGAAGCCGGTGTCGAAGGGCACGACGAACGAAGGCCGCGGTACTTACGACAAGAAGGGCAGCGGCTCCTCCGGCGATTACGGCAAGTCCTCCGGCAGCAGCGGCACTTCGATCAAGAAGCAGCCGCGCTCGTCGGGATCGAGCGGCAAGTCGACTCCGGCCGTGAAGAGCCCCGGTTCCAGCGGCAAGAAGTCGACTGGTTCCGACTCCGGCAAGAAGTCTAGCGGGTCTGATGTGAAGAAGAAGTCAAGCGACTCCGGTTCGAAATCCTCGGGGAGCTCGGTGAGCAAGCCGGCGCCGAGTTCGAGCGGCAGTAAGAGCTCCGGCTCGTCCGGCAAATCCGGCAGCAAGTCGGGCGGCAACTCCGGCAGCAAGTCGGGAGGGAACTCCGGCAAGAAGAAGTAGTTGCGACCGGCTGGCCGCTGTGGGTTCGACTTGAGTCGAACGGGCGGCATCCGGCCGATGGATTTCAGAGATGAAGCCATTCTTCTCATTGTGGTACGCACGGCGATTCGGTCCTTCCGACCGGGTCGCCGTCGCGATATTTGTAGTTGACGAATGCTGATGTGAACGCTATGAGTACTCTCGTGAACAAATCGACCGTAATCATTGCGCTGGCACTTGCGCTGTTGCTGCTTGGTGTGGCGCCACTATTCGGACTGCAGAAAACACCGCGGCCCAAATCCGACAAAGCGGCGGATTCGACCAAGGCCAAACCGGCCGTCGTGACGCCGAAGCCGCTGACGCCGGCGATGACGAAGTCCGCCGATTCGGTAAAGAAGATCGCGCCGACTCCCGGGAAGTTCAACGATTTCCGTGATGCCAACAAGAACGGCATCGATGACCGTCTCGAGAAAAAGCCCGAAACCCGCAAGTCGCAGCCAGAGAAGACGAAAACCAAACCGGCCGAGAAGAAGACGACTGAGAAGCAGGCGACTCAGAAGAAGAGCGAACCTTCAAAATCTGCGCCGTCCAAGACCATCACCAAAACGTCAAAATCCAAGTGATCCGCCAATTCGTCACATCGAGCGAACGTCGCTGTACCTTTCTCGCCCTTTTGACTGTGATTTGGATCTCGGCAAGTGTGGTGACGGCACTCGCCGCGGATTCGACCATGACGCTCACATACGAGGTTACGCGATATGGTAATCTGCAGGCGGTTATCGGCCGGTACCTTACGATGGAGACCTTCACTCCGGCCCGTTACGACATTGCGGTATATGAGTACCGGCTCGATCGCGCGGTCGGGACGGAGGCTCCTGACAGCATACAGATTCTCCGCAGTGGTCTTGATCGAGCTGCTTTTTCGGGCGGTGACGCAGTTCGACCCGACCCGGGCATGCTGGCCGCCAAACTCTCCTCCGAGCCGCAGCTTCGCCTGACGGCAACAGGGGATTCGATTGACGTGTGCGGATTGAAGGCGTTCAAATACCTGCTTGGCGCCGGCCGCTCCAAAGAGCTTTTCGTCTGGCTGGCGCAACTTCCGGCCGGACTTGAGAATTACTCGGTCATCACTGAGACCGAGTATGCTCACAGAACCGGGACGTTTGTGATGTCGGAGTTTCTCCGCAAGACAGTGCGGGCCGCGATTGCGGCCGGAGTGGAATACCCGCCGCGTTCGGGCAAGGTGGCGAGTGACTTGCTGCCAGTCCGAATTGACACCGCAACTGATATGAGCGGATTGCTGAGCCGCGACAACAGCTACCTGATCGCACTTGTGTCTGTCTCCGGCATAAGTCCAAGCAAGCCAACCAAATAGAGCATCGTCATCAACCGCCATTCAGGCGTCAAACTTTTCCGCGAACGTGCGTATAAGTATCTGATAGCTTTGCGGTTGACACACCGCTTTTTTGTGCTACTTTCTTTGGCACTCTCGCAGTGAGAGTGCTAAAGTCGAATTGAGGACGAATGACCGTTTACAATTTGAATGAACGCGAGCGCACCGTCTTGGCCGTATTGATCGACCATTACATCCGCACCGCCGAACCGGTCGGTTCGCGTGTCATTTCGACGAAGTACAGCCTCGGTGTCTCGCCGGCGACAGTGCGCAACACGCTTTCCGATCTCGAAGAGCAGGGCTTGATCGAGCAGCCGCACACCTCGGCCGGTCGCATCCCGACCGAGACCGGTTATCGTCTCTACGTCGACACTTTGCTCAAGACCGAGAAGCTGGTCAGTTCCGACCGCGAGAAGATCAAGCGGCTGTTGACAGTTGACTACAGCGCCGTGGAAGATGTGTTGGAGCAGACCGCGCGGGTGCTGGCGAAGGTCACGACGCAGCTCGGCGTGACAGTGATGCCGAAATTCGAGCAGGCGGTGCTGCACAAGATCGATCTGGTGCAGGTGACCGACACGAAGGTGATGGTGATTATCGCGGCCAAGTCGGGTTTCGTTCGCACGATTTTGCTGGAGATCGACGCGGCCTTTGATCAGGACAGCATCCGCGAGACCGCCGACCTGCTGAACGAGAAACTGAGCGGGCTGACGCTCGGAGAAATCAAGAAAACGGTGTTTGAACGGTTGCGCGGCGCGAGTCGCGGCGAGCCGCAGTTATTGAAGCTATTCATGGAGCAGCACGAGCATATTCTCGACGAGTCCGCGCTCGAAAGCCTGCATACCGACGGCACAACCAACATCATCGCGCAAAAGGAATTCAAGGATCCGGAGAAGCTCAAGGAGTTCCTGGCGCTACTTGAAGAGCGCAAGAGTTTGATTGGGCTGTTGAAGAACAAGACGGTTTCGGAGGGTCTCAGCGTCACGATCGGCGCCGAGTCGAACATCAACGGCATGAAGGGTTGTTCCGCCGTCATCCATACGTATCAGATCGGCGAGACGCGCGGCACGATCGGCGTGATCGGGCCGACCCGGATGGAGTATGCCAAGCTGATGTCGGTGGTGGATTACACGGCCAGGGTGCTCTCGGAAATCCTATCACGATAGGGAACGGCATGGGTGAGACAGACGACAAATTGACTGAAGCGGCGATCGATCAGAAGTCGGGCGAAGAGTCACTGGCCGAGGCGGCCGCGACCGAAACGCTCGACGAAGCGACCGCGGTCCAGCGCCAACTGGAGGAGCAGAAGAACGATTATCTGCGGCTGGCAGCGGAGTTCGACAATTATCGCAAGCGCACCACGCGTGAGTTCGCGAGTTTGGTCAAAAATGCCAACGAGAACTTGATTGGAGAACTGCTGGAGGTGTTGGACAATTTCGAGCGGGCATTCAAGAGCCGGGAGGAGAAGCCCGATTTAGACGCTTACCATAGGGGTATGACGTTGGTGCACGATCGGCTGACCGCAATCTTGAGTCGCGCCGGTTTGAAGAAATTCGAGTCGATCGGGCAGAAGTTCGATCCGAACTTGCACGAGGCGATGATGCAGGTCGAAGCGGCCGACCAGGAGCCCGACACCATCGCCATCGAGATTCAGCCCGGCTACGAACTCAACGACAAGGTGATCCGCCACGCCAAGGTCGGCGTCGTGAAGGCGGCGGAGCCGAAGGAAGAAAACAACTAATTGCCGTCCGGCGTTTAATTGATAGTTTTAGGCGCGCTGTGGAAGGCGTGACGGAGGTTTAGCGAGAATGGGCAAGATTATTGGCATAGATCTGGGCACCACGAATTCCTGTGTAGCGGTGATGGAAGGCGGGCAGCCGGTGGTGATTCCCAACCAGGATGGCGGGCGCACCACACCGTCGGTCGTAGGTTTCACCGAGAGCGGCGAGAAGCTGGTGGGGCAAGTCGCGAAGCGCCAGGCGATCAAGAATCCGACCAACACGGTCTTCTCGATTAAGCGTTTTATGGGGCGCCGTCATTCCGAAGTCAGTTCCGAAGAGAAGCTCGTTCCGTATCACGTCACCGAGAACGAAAGCGGCGATTGCCGCGTCGAAATTCAGGGGAAACTGTATTCGCCGCCGGAAATCTCGGCGTTGATACTGCAGAATCTCAAGGGCGCGGCCGAGTCGTACCTGGGTCAGGCGATCACGCAAGCGGTGATCACGGTGCCGGCTTATTTCAACGACAGCCAGCGGCAGGCCACCAAGGATGCCGGCCGGATCGCGGGACTGGAAGTGCTGCGGATCATCAACGAACCGACGGCCGCCGCGCTGGCCTACGGTCTCGACAAGCAGAAGAATCAGAAGATCGCCGTCTACGATCTGGGCGGCGGCACGTTCGATATTTCGATTCTCGAACTCGGGGACTCGGTGTTCGAGGTGCTGGCGACCAACGGCGACACTCATCTCGGCGGCGACGACTTTGACCAGCGCGTAATCGACTACATCGCCGACGAATTCAAGCGCCAGGAAGGGATCGACCCGCGCAAGGACCGCATGGCGCTGCAACGTCTGAAAGAGGCGGCGGAGAAGGCCAAGTGCGAATTGTCGACGACGATGCAGACGCAGGTGAACCTGCCGTTTATCACCGCCGACCAGTCGGGACCGAAGCATCTCGATTTGACGATCACGCGCGCCAAGCTCGAGCAATTGTGCGAAGACTTGATCCAACGTTCGGTTGAGCCGTGCAAACGCTGTCTGGCGGATGCGGGTTTGTCGCCGTCGCAAATCAGCGAGGTTGTGCTCGTGGGCGGCATGACGCGGATGCCGAAGGTGCAGCAGGTGGTGCGCGAGCTGTTCGGTCGCGAGCCGCACAAGGGCGTGAATCCGGACGAAGTCGTCGCGATCGGGGCGGCAATTCAGGCCGGCGTTTTGGGCGGGGAAGTCAAGGACGTGCTGTTGCTCGACGTCACGCCGCTGTCGCTGGGAATCGAGACGCTCGGCGGCGTCATGACGCGCCTGATCGAGCGCAACACGACGATTCCGACGCGCAAGGCGCAGGTGTTCTCGACGGCGTCCGACAACCAGCCCGCGGTCAACATCCACGTGCTGCAGGGCGAGCGCGAGATGGCGATCGACAATCGGACGTTGGGGCGGTTCGATCTGGTCGGAATTCCACCGGCGCCGCGCGGGGTGCCGCAAATCGAGGTAGCGTTCGATATCGATGCCAACGGTATCGTCCATGTGTCGGCCAAGGATCTGGGCACCGGCAAGGAGCAGAAGATCAAGATCGAGACTTCGTCCGGCCTGTCGGAACAAGAGATTCAGCGCATGGTCAAGGATGCCGAGGCGAACACTGAGGCCGACCACCGCAAGCGGGAACTGATCGACGCCCGCAACAAGGCCGATCAGTTGATCTACTCGACGGAAAAGACGCTCAAGGATTACGGCGACAAGGTCTCCGAGGACGACAAGCAGGCGATTGTAGAAGCGAAAGAGCGGCTCGCGTCGGCGATGCAGACCGAGTCGGTCGAGATCATCAATCAGAAGATGGAAGATTTGATGAATGCCTCGCACAAGATTGCCGAACAGATTTACAAGCAAACTGCCCAGCAACAGGCGCAGGGGGCGCCGGGCGGCGGCGCGCAGCCGGAGAGCGGCCCACAAGCGCAAGGTTCGGGGGGCGGCACCGGCGCGGTGGATGCCGATTACGAGGTCGTCGACGACGACAAGAAGAAGTAGCCGAACGCGCTGATGGAGGTCATCGCCAACGCACATGGCTAAACGGGACTATTACGAAATCCTCGGCGTGTCGAAGTCGGCCACCGAGGAAGACATAAAGAAAGCCTACCGCAAGCTCGCGATTCAATATCACCCGGACAAGAATCCGGGGGACAAGAGCGCCGAGGAGAAATTCAAGGAGGCCACCGAGGCCTATGAGGTGCTCAAGGATGCGCAGACGCGGGCGCGCTACGATCAATTCGGGCATGCCGGTGTCGGCGCCGGTCAAGGGGCGGGCAACTACGGCGGCGGCTTCGGCCAAGGTTTCGACATCAACGACGCGCTGCGCGCCTTCATGCGCGACTTCGGCATGGGCGGCTCGATCTTCGATGAAATGTTCGGCGGCGGCTCTTCGCGCCGGGGCGATCGCCGCCAGTCGTTCCACGGCGAGGACATCAAGGTTCGGCTGAAACTGACCCTCGAAGAAATCGCTTTCGGCACCGAGAAAGTCATCAAATTCCGCCGCTTCAAGCGTTGTCAGACGTGTCACGGTTCGGGCGCCGCGGCCGGAGCTTCGCGCGAACGCTGTCGCGTCTGCAACGGCGCAGGCGAAGTCCGCCACGTGTCGCGGTCGATGTTTGGCCAGTTCATCAATGTTTCGACCTGCTCGAATTGCGGCGGTTCCGGCGAGGTGATCACGACCCCGTGCGGCACCTGCGCCGGTTCGGGCCGGGTCGAGGAGCAGGCGACCATCACGGTCAAAGTCCCGGCGGGGGTTGCCGAGGGGAACTATATCCCGCTGCGGGGCGAAGGCAACGCCGGGATGCGCGGCGGCGAGTCGGGCGATTTGATCGTGCTGATCGAAGAGAAACCGCATGAACGCTTCATTCGCCAGGGCAACGACATTATCACGGAGATCCCAATCACGATGGCAGCGGCTGCCCTCGGCGCGGAGATCGATGTTGAGACGCTGGATAGCGTGGTCAAACTCAAAGTTCCGGCCGGCACACAGGATGGCAAGATTTTGAAATTGCGCGGCCAGGGACTGGGTCGACTGCGCTCCGCCGGACGAGGGGATTTATTGGCCAAGATCACGGTCTGGACGCCGCAGAACCTCTCGTCGGAGCAGAAACAGCTTTACGAAAAACTGCGCCGGTTGGAGGGCGACGTGCCGCCCGCCCGCGAGACCAAGTCGATTCTCGATCGCCTGCGGGAATCGCTGGGAGTCTGACGTTGGCCGGTTACCTTGAAGTCAGCATCAAGTGCGATCCCACCAATGAGGACATCGTCACGTCATACATTACCGAGTCGCTGTCACAAGGACTAGTGACGGAAGTCTCCGATGCCGATTTCCACGTCAAATTCTATCTTCCGATTGAAGAAGAGTCGCGGGACAAGGTGGAATCGCTCGGCAAGTACCTCGTCCGCGTCGGCATCGCCCGCGCGGAAAATCTCGATGCAGTCATCTCGGTCAAGGCGATCGACGACATCGACTGGATCAGGCAATATCAGCAGTCGTTCCGGTCGATCATCATCGACAATGTCGTGGTCAAGTCCACCTGGGACGAGGCCGACTATTGCGACAAGCTGCAGATAACGATTGAGCCGAAGATGGCTTTTGGCACGGGCCATCACGAAACCACGCAGTTGTGCGTGGCGCAGTTGCTCAAGGATATCAAGCCCGGCGACAAGCTGCTCGATCTCGGCTGCGGGTCGGGTATCCTGAGTATTCTCGCCGCCAAGCTGGGCGCCTCCGAGGCGCTCGGCCTTGACATTGACCTCGCCGCGATCGAGAACGCCAGGGAGAACGTGGTGATCAACCAGGTTGAATCGATCGTGCAGATTCAATTCGGCTCGATGGAAAAGGTTAATCGCAGCGGCTACTACGACGTGGTGGTCAGCAACCTGATCAAGGATGAAATCTACAATCTGTTCGAAAACTTCATGCGCAGCCTCAAGACCGGGGGCGTGATGATTCTCTCCGGAATCCTCACGGACCAGGAGGCCGAATTTCTGAGCTTCCTCAGTCTCAAGCGAGTTCGGGGCAATCTGATCACGCGCAAGAACGAATGGATTTGTTGCCGTGTCATCAAAGCATAGCGCCGCCACTCACTTCTATTTCGAACCCCGGCAAATCGACGGCGACACCTGTCTCTTCTCGCGCGAAGAAAGCGACCACATTCTCAAGTCGTTTCGCCTCTACATCGGCGATCGGATTGCCGCCACGGATGGTTGCGGCCGTCTCTATCAGATGAGGCTCAGTGCTTTTGAGAATCGGCTCGTGCGCGCGCAGGTCATCAGCACTGCCGAGCGCGTCAACGAACTACCGGTCGCAATCACGATCGGTTTTGGATTGCCGCAGCAGGCGAAGGCGGATCAGATTATCGACCAGTGCACGCAACTGGGCGCCGCGGCATTTGTGCCGATTGTGGCGAAAAACTCGCCGGGCAAACTCACCGGCGAGAAAGCCCAGGCGCGGCTGGAACGGTGGCGCAAGGTGGCAATCAGTTCGATGAAGCAGTCGTTGCGGACGGTGTTACCGGACATCGCCGTTCCGAGCGACGTCGCCGTTGTGGCCGATACGATCGGCAGCTATGATGCGGCGATTGTTGGTAGCTTGAAAGGGAAGGTACTCAGCAGGGGGTTGTTGCCGGCCGCGGCGAAGAAGATTCTGCTTCTGACCGGCCCGGAGGAGGGGTTCAGCCGGATCGAAGAGGATACCCTGATTCGCGCGGGCGCGGCGCCGGTGCTGTTGGGAGAACGACGTCTACGCGCGGAACTGGCGCCGGTGGCGCTGCTGAGCGCAGTCGTTTACAGCCTCTAAGCCGCCAAAATCGAGTGGATATTGCGAAAAAAACCGCCTGCAACTTCAGGCGATTTCGCCGATACTATTTCTATCATGCAGCCCGAAACCTTGATTGGCATTTATGCCTTCTGCCTCGGCGCGTTCATTGGTTCATTCTTGAACGTTCTTATTTATCGTTTGCCGCGGAGCGAAGATTTCGTGTTCGGGCGGTCGCATTGTCCCCACTGCGGGCTGCTGATCCGTTGGTACGACAATATTCCGTTGCTCAGTTATATCATCCTGCTGGGCAAATGCCGCAAATGCCGGCGGCATATTTCCTGGCGATATCCGCTGGTTGAGTTGTTGACCGCCTCGTTCTTTCTGGTGGTCTTCCTGCTCTACGGCATTAGTTACCAATCGCTGGTCGCGATTGTCTTTTTCGCGCTGCTGCTGGTGATTACGTTTATCGACTTCAAATACTATATCATTCCCGACAAGATTACCTATCCCGGAATGGTGCTGGGGCTGGCGCTCTCGTTTGTGAACCCGCTGATTTCGCCACTGGAATCGCTGGTCGGGCTTCTGGCCGGCGGGCTGACACTCTATCTCCTCGCAATCCTGGGAGACTATTTCCTCAAAAAGGAGTCGTTGGGAGGCGGCGACATCAAACTGGCGGCGGTGCTCGGCGCATTTCTCGGTTGGAAGAACCTCTTTATCATCTTCTTTGCCGCTGCGGTTTTCGGCCTGATTTACGCTGTCCTGCGCATGGTGATCGCACGGCAGTCGGCGGCCGGGCGTATGATTCCGTTCGGACCGTTTTTGTCGCTGGCCGGCCTGCTGGCGCTCTTCTTCGGCAATTTGCTGGTTGATTACTATGTCAGCCAGTTCCTGGCGTTGAATTAGCGCCGCCTGCACGCAACCCCGCGCTTCGCCGATAATAACACTATGACCGATTCCAGCCGTCCGCCACGGGAGAGCCGCGTATTTCGGTATCTGGGGCTCAGCTACGAAATTCGCATTCGCATCACCCTGGGATTCCTGTTTGTCCTGATCTTGATCGCCAATCTGAATTCATTGCGCTTCTTCAACGAAACCACCGCCGTCAGTGATGAGAGCCTGCGCCTGCAGACGGCGCAGAATCTGAACCTGATTGCCGCTACGCTTAGTTCCAGTCCGCGCGAACGCCTGCAAAGTTCGGCGGTGCGCGACCTGGCGCTGGCGGCCGGTTTTGAACAACTCCTTTTGGTGGAAACTGATTTGCTTCGCGATACGGCATCGGGGTCGTCGGCGCTGATCATGCCCGCGCAATTGAGTTCGATCCGGCGCACGTACGCCTTGCCGAAGTCAGTCGCCGGTGGTGTGCGCGCGGCGTTGCCGCTGACGATCACGGAGCCGTTTGAGGTTTCTGCGAACCGCTTCGAGCGCGGTGCGTTCTTCCATTTTGTCACGAACTCCGGCCAACCGCTGACGTTGTTTGCGGCGCTTGATGCCGACCCGCAAGGGGAACTGGCGCGCTTCGCAAAGTTGAATACGCTGTTTCAAATCATCAGCCTATTGGCGGCCTCGACGATCGCACTGCTGCTACTGAAGATCACGTTCAAGCCGTACCGGCAAATCAAGAGCGAGGCGATCGCCGCCGAAGTTGCCGCGCCCGAGCGCGGGGAGTCGGTTGATTTTGCGGTGGCGACTTTCCAGAAGGTGATTGCGGAGCTTCAGGTCAAGGAAAAGAAATTGCAGGAGCTCTACGCCGAGCAGAAGCAGCGCGCCGCCAGCCTCGAACGCTACAATGAGTATGTCCTGCGCAGTATGCCATCGGGAGTGATAAGTTGTGACACCTCCGGCAGGCTCACGCATTTCAACGCGGCTGCCGGTTCACTTCTTGCGCTTGATCCGCAAATGCTGACGGGCAAGGACTATCGCGAGGCGTTTGCCACCTATCCGATGCTGGGCGACATGTTTTCCTCAACGCTGCAATCGGCGCAAGCCAACCGGATTACGGAAACGCAGATCGACAACGGCGCCGGCGAACGGCTCTGGATCAGTCTCAGCAGTTCCGTATTGCGCGACAACGACGGCCAATTGCGGGGTGCGATGATCATGATCAATAATCTGACGGAGCTCAAACGCCTCGAAGCCGCGATGATGTTGAAAGAGCACATGGCTGCGCTGGGTGAAATGTCGGCCGGGCTGGCCCACCAACTGCGCAATTCGATGGGCGCGATTGTCGGTTTTGCGCAATTGCTTGGACGCCAATCGTCCATCGAGCCCGACTCCGCCGCCGTGGCCGAGAATATCCTGAAAGAGGCGAGGGTGACCGGCGACATGCTCGATCGATTTCTGCGCCTGAGCCGGCCATCGGAGTTGGCGATCACCGAGGTCGATTTTGATGAACTGACTGCCGCCCTTGAACGTCACTTCCACCAGCAATTGGAGACGCATCACTTGCGTTTGTCGATTTCTCGATCAGCGCAACTGCCGCTAATGCTGGCGGATCAGGTGCTGCTGCTGAATATCCTGATCAATCTTGTCCAGAACGGAATTCATGCCTCGCCCGATGGGGAAGTCATCGCCGTTGACATTGCCGTTGATACGGGCGCGAATGAGGTGATCATCAGGGTCATCGATCATGGCCGCGGCATCATGCCGGACGTGCTGGAACACATCTTTACGCCGTTCTACACCAACGGTAAAGCCGACGGCACTGGTCTCGGATTGGCGCTGGTTCAAAAGTGGGTGCTGGCGCACGGCGGTCGCATCGACTGCGACTCGACCGTCGGCGCAGGAACGACATTCACGGTGCGCTTGCCGCTCTGTCCCGAGTGGGCCGGCGTCGACGCGTGTCAAAACCCCCTTGCTGAATCCCGCGGGTGAGCTATATTGGCTCTTGAAATCCGGTTTTAGCCGGCAACATCACCACGCTGTTGCTTTTACATCTGAGGAGCCCGCACATGACAAGACGAGCTATTGTCATTTTCCTGACATTATTTCTGTTGATCGGGGCTGCGATCGCGCAGGGAGCCGGTGAGCGCCTGGCGAAGGTGCGCGTCGCCATTGAGAGCCGCGCCGATTATCTGGCGCTCAAGTCTTTGAGATTGGACGAAGTCTATCAGGGTGAGAAGTACATCGATGTACTGGTCGTTCCGGAGGAGATTGCCCGGCTGGAGCAGAGTGGATTGCGCTATAGCGTGGAAGCTCCCGACCTTACGGCTTTCTTCCAGAGCCGGTTTGATCCGTCGCGCGACATGGGTGGGTATCGCACGCTCTCCGAGATCTACCTGGCAATGGATTCGATCGCGAATCAAAACCCGCTGATCGTGCGCGGCAAGTGGTCGATCGGCAACACGCTGGAAAACCGCCCGATCTACGTGATGAAGATATCAGACAATGCCTTGCTCGATGAGGACGAGCCGGAGGTGTACTACTACGGCGCGATCCACGCACGCGAGGTGATTACGCCCGAACTGCTGATCTACTTCATGCGTTACCTGACCAACAACTACGGCATCGACCCGCAAGTGACTTATCTGGTGGACAACCGCGAGTTGTTCTTCTCGACCGTCGTCAATCCGGACGGCTATTACCACAATGAGGTGATTGAGCCAGGCGGTGGGGGCTTATGGCGCAAGAATCGGCGCAATAACGGGGATGGGTCGTATGGCATCGACCTGAATCGCAATTTCGGATATCAATGGGGCTACGACGATGAAGGGTCGTCGCCTAACGGCAGCAGCGAGACCTATCGCGGCGCTTCCGCTTTTTCCGAACCGGAAACGCAGCGAGTTCGCGATTTCATGATCTCGCGCAATTTCGTCATTGCCTTAAGCTATCACTCCTATGGCAACTACTTCCTGTGGCCGTGGGGCTATGATCAGGTCTACACGCCCGACAACGACATCTTCCAGACGATGGGGGATTCGATCCGCGCCCAGACCAATTATGCGATCGGACCGCCGTGGCAGTTGCTCTACCCGGTCAATGGTTCAACCGATGATTGGGGCTATGGGGAACAGACGCTGAAGGACAAGACCTACGCCGTTACGATCGAGGTGGGCACGCAGTCGGACGACTTCTGGCCACCAACGTCACGCATCACGCCACTGGTACAGGCCAATATATATCCCAATTTATTTGTGGCGCGCATCGCGGACAAACCAGAGAAGCTCCGGGTACCGGCTCAGCCGCAGATTTATCCTTTGGGCATCATCGAGGCGAACGAATCGGACGTCTATTGGCATCATGCCGATACCGTCAATCCGGCGATTTCTTACGAGCTCTGGCAGATGCAGGGCTTCACCCGCACCACCGACGACATCGAAGCCATCAGCGGCAATTGGATCGCCAATGGATTCACGGTCTCGACGACCCGCGCCCACTCCGGTACGAAGTCGTACTTCGGCGGCTCCGCGGCGAATCTCAATAATCGACTGACCGCCTTCAACAAGCTGAGCGTCCAGGCCGGCGACAGCCTTAAGTTCTGGACCTGGTATGACATCGAGACCAACTGGGACTACGGTTACGTGGAAGTCTCCACCAACAGCGGTTCGACGTGGGCGAGCATCCCGGGCAACATCACCACCAACACCAATCCCAACGGCAACAATCTCGGTAACGGCATCACGGGGCTGTCGTCCTCGTGGGTCGAGGCGAAGTTCAGTCTGGCTGCGTATGTCGGGCAAGATATCGGTTTGCGGTTCCGCTATGTCACGGATGGCTTCGTCAATGATCCCGGCTGGTGGATTGACGATATTTATCCGGTCGAAGGCTATGCGACTGAGACAATGCTCTCCAACAGCATCACCGACACCACCTATCATGTAACCGGACTGAGTGCCGGGGATTATTTCTATCGCGTGCGCGCCAAGGACGCCGAGGCGCAGTGGTCGGCGTTTAGCCCGGTAGAGAACCTGACCGTCAATCTGTGTACGTGGAAGGTCGGGGATGCTAACGGCGACGATACCTACAGCATCAGCGATGCGATTTACGTCATCAGCTATGTCTTTTCCGGTGGGCCGAGTCCGATGCCGCATGCAATCGGATCAGGGGATCTGGATTGTACCGGCGCGGTAGATATTTCCGACGCGGTGTACATAATCAACTACATCTTTGCGGGCGGACCGCCGCCGGCGCCGAGCTGCGAATGCGGCGATTATCTTTAATCGCCGTTTGATCTGAGCGGAAACTACCTGAAAAAAGAATTGGCGGAGGTTGCTAAGACCTCCGCCAGTGGATAGATTGGTAAGACACTACTGGCCAAGATACTGTCATTGACTGCAATCTTCGTGCCAAGTCATTGCCTTCATTATTCGTTGCTAATCATCATCTTATCCGAGTGATCTGACAGACAAGATGAAGCAGTGTCGGGATTCTTGACAGGGATTTCGGCGCGATTCAATACCCGGTCGCTGCAACGAATTGTCTGTCAGAAGGTTAACGATTATCATCCGACCGTCGTCGGAGCCTACAGTCGACGCACTTCATTGTGATTGCTTCAGCGATTCAAGGGTGTATAATCGGTATCATGGGTGAACAGGACTCCGCGCACGTCTATTCGGTCTCGGACATTACGCGCGAGATTAAGGGGCTACTCGAAGGCGAGTTTGTCTCGGTATGGGTCGAAGGGGAAATTTCGAACTACTTGCACCACTCGTCCGGCCATCGGTATTTCACGCTCAAGGATGCCGGTGCGCAGCTTAAGGCCGTGATCTGGAAGTTTTCCGGTCAGGGGATGACATCTGAACCCAAGGACGGCCAGAAGGTCCGAGCATTCGGTGACATCACACTCTACGAGAAAGGCGGGTACTACCAGTTGCGCGTGGTGCGGCTGCTGCCGAAGGGTATCGGAACCCTGGAAGAGCAGTTCCAAAAGCTGAAGGCGAAGCTGGCGGCCGAGGGTCTTTTCGATGAGACGCGTAAGCGGCCGATTCCGCAGTTTCCGACGGCGATCGGGATTGTGACTTCGCCGACCGGTGCAGCGATCCGCGACATCCTGAACATTTGCCGGCGGCGGGCGCCATCGGTGCGCTTGATTTTGCGGCCGGCCAAGGTTCAGGGTGACGGTGCGGCGGAGGATGTTGCAGCCGCGATTCGAGAATTCAACTGCTTCGGACAGGTCGAGTTGCTGATTGTCGGCCGCGGCGGCGGCTCGCTGGAAGATCTGTGGGCGTTCAATGAGGAGAGCGTTGCGCGAGCCATATACGAGTCAGAGATTCCGATTATCTCCGCCGTCGGGCATGAGATCGACTTCTCGATTGCGGACTTCGTTGCCGACTTGCGGGCCGCTACACCATCGGCGGCGGCGGAACTGGCGACGTTTGACTCGGCGGCGCTGCTTCAGGGAGTGGCAGCGGCTTCGTCGCGACTGACACGCGCGCTGGGTCGAGCGGCGGAATTGCGCCGGGAACGGCTTCAACGCGTAGTTCGCTCGCGGGTTTTTGTCAGGCCGGCGACGATTCTCGAGCCGTTTGCGCAGCGCCTCGACGAGGGGACCTCCGCAATGCGCCATGCAGCCGAAAAACTGATGCTGCGCCACGGCGGACGTTACGAGACCTTGAAGCATAAGTTGGAAGCGCTGTCGCCGGACAACGTGCTCAAGCGGGGCTATGCGGTGGTGCGCCGCAAAGCGGATCACTCCATTGTCAAGCAGGCGGCATCATTGAATACGGGCGATGGAGTGGAGATCAGCTTCGGCGACGGCAAGCGCGACGCAACCATTGATTAGCTCATCGCGCCGGATTAGAGGGTTGCGCAGCGCGTTTTTTCGGTTATAATGCGAGTTCCCGAGATTTAGTGAGAGGCGAAATTGGCGGAAAAAACTACAGGCTTTGAGGACAATTTGCGTCGGCTGGAAGAGGTCGTCGGCAAGCTGGAGCAGGGCGATTTGCCGTTGGAAGAAGCGATCAAGCTCTTCCAAGAGGGTATGCGGCTGTCGAAACTTTGCGGTGAACGCCTGACCGCCGTCGAGGCCGAGATCAAGAAGCTCGTCGCCGAAAACGACCAGTTCAAACTTGAGAATTTCGGCGGCACCGATGCCTGATGCGGTGAAGCTGGATACGCCGCCGTTTCAGGCCGTGCGCGCCAAAGTCGACCGGTATCTGGAATCGATGCTGCCTCCGGTCACAACGCCGCCACAAGAACTGCACGCCGCGATGCGCTACTCGGTACTGGCGGGCGGGAAGCGGCTGCGCCCCGTGCTGGCGGTTTCGGCGTACTATGCCTGCGGCGGCAGCGACGAGATCATCTATCGTTACGCGGCCGCGCTGGAATTGCTCCATACGTATTCGCTGATCCACGATGATCTGCCGTGCATGGACGACGATGATTTTCGCCGCGGCCAGCCGACGCTGCACAAGCAGTTCTCCGAGTATATTGCCGTGCTGGCGGGTGATGCCTTGCACGCGCTGGCGTTCGAAATTCTTGCCGAATCGGGCGATTCGCGCGTAGTCATTGAAGTCGGTCGGGCGATCGGCACGCAGGGAATGATCGGCGGCCAAGTCGCCGACGTCCAGGCAGAGGGCAAAGCGGTAACGCTGGCTGATGTGGAATGGATTCATCGCCACAAGACGGCGGCCCTGATTGCCGCCTCGGTCAAAATCGGCGCACTGCTGGCGCATGCTCCCGACGGGGTCGTGGGGCAACTGACGCGCTACGGCGAGCGACTGGGGCTGGCGTTTCAGATCGTTGATGATATCCTTGATATCGAGGGCGATTTTGAGGCGCTGGGCAAGACGGTCGGCGCCGATACGCGGCTCGAGAAAGCCACGTACCCAAAGGTGGTCGGCCTCGAACGTTCGCGCGAGCTGGCCGCGCAACTCATTGCCGAGGCCAAGGATATGTTGACAGGGTTTGGGGAAAAGGAGATATTCGTGAAACTGGCAGACTATATCCTGACCCGCGAACAGTAACGAACAATTGTGACGATTGCGAGTATCATCGATATATGACCAATTACCTGCGTTCGATTAAGTCTCCACAAGACCTCAAGAAGCTTCCGCCGGAGTCGCTTTGCGATTTGGCGGCTGAAATCCGTGAGGAGTTGCTCTCGATTCTCTCCCAGGTTGGCGGCCACCTCGGCGGCAACCTCGGGGTCGTCGAGCTGTCGATCGCGCTCCATTACGTCTTCAACAGCCCCACGGATCGCCTGGTCTGGGACACCGGCCACCAGAGCTACGTCCACAAGATTCTCACCGGCCGCCTGGACCAGATGCTCAGTATTCGCCAGTTTGGCGGATTGTCGGGCTTCGCCAAGATCACGGAATCGGAACACGATTCATACGGCGCCGGCCACGCCTCCACTTCGATCTCCGCCGCTTACGGTATGGCGGTGAGTCGCGACTTGTCGGAGAAGAAGAACCACGTCATTGCCATCATCGGCGACGGCGCGCTCACGGGCGGGATGGCATTTGAGGCGATGAACAATCTTGGGCATTCGGGCCGCGACATGATTGTCGTCCTGAATGACAATTCGATGTCGATCGACAAGAACGTCGGCGCGCTCTCCGAATACCTGACCGAATTGCTGACCGACCAGACCTACAACAAGATCAAAGACCACCTGTGGGAATTGACCGGCCGATTGCGCAAGGGTTCGGCGATCCGGACGATGGTTGGGCGTCTCGATGAGGCTGTCAAAGGCGTGCTGGTGCCGGGCGTCATCTTCGAGAAGCTCGGATTTCGCTACTTCGGTCCGATCGACGGCCACGATGTGCAGGGACTGGTCAAGACGCTCGGTCAGCTTGCGACGATGCACGGCCCGCTGCTGCTGCATATTCGCACGCAGAAGGGGAAAGGTTACAAACCGGCCGAGGAGGACGTCTGCAAGCTGCATGGCGTGAACAAATTTGACAAGGTCACGGGCAAGTCCGACAAGGCGGCCGGAGTCGCTTACACAAAGGTCTTCGGTCAAACGATGATCGAGCTCGGTAAACTTCATTCCGATCTGGTGGCCATTACGGCGGCGATGCCTACCGGAACCGGCCTGATCGATTTCGCGCACGAGTTTCCGGAGCGCTTCTTCGATGTCGGCATTGCCGAACAACACGGTGCGGTATTTGCCGCCGGGTTGGCGCGCGAAGGCAAGAAGCCGGTCTTTGCGGTCTATTCGACGTTCCTCCAGCGGGCTTACGATCCGCTGATCCACGATATCGCCTTGCAGGGATTTCCGGTGCTGTTTGCACTTGACCGCGCCGGTTTGGCGGGCAACGACGGCCCAACGCATCATGGCGCGTTTGACATCTCCTACCTGCGCCTGGTGCCCAAGATGGTCATAGTTGCGCCGAAGGACGGCACCGAACTGCGCCAGAGCCTGCATCTGGCCATGAAGAATCTCACCGGGCCGACAGCCATTCGCTGGCCGCGGGCCGACATCCCCGAGGGACAGTTACAGCTTGATCGTCCTGAATTTGAGTGGGGCACCTGGGAGCAGGTGCGCGACGGCCAGGACGGCGCAATTCTCGCCGTCGGCACGATGGTCGCTCAGTCGCTGGCGGCGGCGCAACTGCTGGAGAAGCGCGGCTTCAAGCCGGCCGTCTACAATTGCCGATTTGTCAAACCGTTCGACGAGAAGATGCTCGCGGAGATTTCCCGGCGATTCTCTAAACTGATTACTATTGAAGAAGGTTCGCTGATCGGCGGATTCGGTTCCGGCATCAATGACTGGCTCGACGATCATGCCCGACAGGATATCCGCTTGCGCCGTTTGGGTCTGCCGGACGAATTCGTCGAGCATGGCTCGCGCAACGAATTATTCAAGCTGTTGGCGCTCGATCCGGAGGGCATCGCTGACAGCATCGCGGCGTTTCTGAGAGGTGACTCTGAGTCGAGCGAGACCACTGTACCCGGCGTCGTCAACCGCATCGCCAATCTTCGCATCGCCGCCAAGGGCAAACTCTGATGCGCTTTGGAATCATCGCCAACCGCAAACGTGTTGGCGCCGACAACGTCGTCAAACGTGTCATTACCTGGATCGATCAGAACGATCACGAATACCGCGTTTCCGAAGCCCTGCGCGATTTAGCGCCCGACCCGGCGAACGTGATGCAACGCGGGCAGTTGGCGCCCTGGAGTGAGATGTTGATCTCGATGGGCGGCGACGGCACGTTGTTGGCCTCCGCGCGCGAGATCGCCGACTTGGGGACGCCGATCCTCGGCGTGAATCTCGGCTCACTCGGCTTTCTGACGCAAATCTCCGCTGACGAGGTCGAGTCCCGCCTGCAAGATGTGGCCGTCGGCAATCACAAGATCGAAGAGCGGATGCTGCTGGAGGCGGGAGTCAACGACGACCTGGCCGATACGCGCTATTTTGCGCTCAATGACGTGGTTGTCGATCGCGGCAGTCTGGCGCGCTTAATCCAGCTTGATTTGTACGTCAACGACGAGTTCATCTCGACCTATCGCGCCGACGGTCTGATTATAAGCACGCCCACCGGCTCGACGGCGTACAATTCCGCCGTCGGCGGTCCGATCCTCAATCCACTGATGCAGGCGATCGTCTCTTCGCCGATTGCGCCGCAGTCGCTGGCAGCGCGGCCGCTGCTGTTTGACGGCAACGACGTCGTTCGCATTCGCGTCACATCGCCGGCGCACAACAGCCTGCTGACGATCGACGGCCAGATTTCCGTCAATCTCCGTAACGGCGCGGAGGTGACGATCCGCCGCGCTCCGCACGCCACTCAGCTGGTGACGTTCGCCCACAGTTCATTTTATCAGATTTTGCGCACGAAGCTGCATTGGGCGGTACTGCCGCGCACCGAGCATTAGCGATTTCATTACGCGCACCGGCTCCGTCTTGCGTCTATCAGACGAATGAGCGATATTGTGACCGTGCGCCCAAACCAATCACAAACTTCTGCCCTTGAGACTCGACTGATGCTGAGCGTGGGTCGGCTGGTCCTCACCGCTGCGTTGCTGGCGCTCGTCGCGCACGGTGGTCTCAACGCTTCCGATTATCATCCAAGGCGACTGATCGTCAAGTTTCGTACAGAGGCAATGTCATCCCATCAGAACAAGGTCGCCGCCGTTGCCGGTGCGCGCAGTCTTCAGCCGCTCGTGCCGCCCGCGCAACTGGCGCACCGTGATGCCGAAGGTCTGGCACGGGTGAATATCGTCGAGTTCGACTCGGATTTGACGCGGGCGGCCGCCGAATCGACACTCGCCGCCGACCCCGCGGTCGAGTATGTTGAGCGCGACTACTACATGCAGCTTTTCGCCGATCCGCTCTTCCCGAACCAATGGGGATTGGTCAATACCGGTCAGCCATATCTTGGAATCGTGCGGGTGCCCGGATTCGAGAATGATTCGCTGCGGTTATTCACCGGCACACCCGGCGCGGACATCGGCTGGGGGCAGGTCAGTTCCGCACCGGCTGATCGCAGCCGCGTGCGCGTCGCGATCATTGACACCGGCGTGGACTACCACCATCCCGACTTGCAGGGGCATATCTGGCACAACTCGGCTGAGGCGAACGGCATTCCGGGCTTCGACGACGACTTCAACGGTTATATCGATGACACGGTCGGCTATGATTTCTCCGGTGATCTGATGGAGGGAATTTCCGTCTCGCCCGATCCCGATCCGGTCGACACCATCGGCCACGGCACACATGTGGCGGGGATCGTCGGCGCCGTTGTCGGGAACGGCATTGGCATCGAGGGGGTGGCGCGCAACGTCGAAGTGATGTGCCTCAAGATCTTCCCGAATGCGCTCGCGTCTGCCAGCGCGCAGGCGGTCATCTACGCCGTGAATCAGGGCGCCAAGGTGATCAATGCCTCGTGGGGATCGCCGTACTTTTCGACGATTCTCGCGGAAGCGGTGCGATACGCCGTCGATCGCGGCGTGATTTTTGTGGCGGCGGCGGGCAATTCGGGCACCTCGACACCGTTTTTCCCCGCTCGTCTCGACCACGTCCTGACGGTCGGTGCCGCCGGTTCGGCTGATCGCGTGACAACATTTTCGACCTTTGGCGACTGGCTTGATGTTGCCGCGCCGGGCGAGAATATTCTTTCGCTGCGGGCGGCACGCACCGATCTGTATGCGGCGCAGGGAGAGCCGGAAATCCGCATCATCGACGAGTTCTATTATCTCGCCGACGGCACGAGCATGGCGGCTCCGCACGTCGCCGGTGCGGCGGCTTTCATTCTGTCGGTCGCGCCCGGTTTGCCGCGCGATTCAGTCGAGCAACTGCTGGTGGGCAGTGCCGACAAGATCGCCGATCCGGACGGCCGCTTGCAGGGGAGTTTCAGTCCGTACGCCGGGTGGGGGCGCATCAACCTGGGCCGAGCGGTGGGATTGCTGCGGGACGAATATGCCGAGATCGAGTCACCACACCCGAATGCATTGGTGACGGGAGTTGTCGAACTGCGCGGTTCGGCGGTTTCGCAGTTGGGCAGTAGTTTCGTGCTCGAAGTTCGCCCGGCTGCGACCGGTGACTGGACTACGATTGCATCGGGACCTGGCGACATCGTGCGCAATCTGCTGGCAAGCTGGGACAGCAGCCCGTTTGACGGCGATGCGGATGTGCGCCTGCGCGTGGGTACCAGCATCGCGTTCACAACGACTATCCGGATTGCGAACTCGGTTGTGGTTGAATTGCTGACGCCGCACGACGCCGATACTGTCTATTCGGTTGCGAATATCGTCGGTTCGGCTTCGTCGCCGACTTTTGACTCGTATCGGCTCACCTATGCGCCGGAATCGAATCCGAAGCAGGAAACGTTGATCAAGTTTTCGACGGAAATCAGTTATCGCCGCGAGTTGGCCGAATGGACCGTGGGTCAACTTCCGCCCGGACGCGGATTCCTGACCTTGACATTGACCGATGATGCATCCGAGCATGCCGTTTCCAATCACATCGTGATCAAATCGACCGTGGCGGCCGGCTACCCGCTGGCGTTGCCGGCGCGACCGCATCTGACCTCCGTAGCGGGCAATCTTGACGCCGATCCGGGACGCGAAATCGTCACAGGCTCACGCGCCGGACTGCTGATCAACGACTACGATCAGCCCGGGCTGCGTACGATTGATCCGCATTTCGGCACCACCTACGAATCGTCGCCGGCACTTTGTGATCTGGATAATGATGGTCGCGACGAGATCGTATCGATTTCTGATCGCGGCGTTATCGTCGTCAATGGGGAGGGCGCGTCTTTACCGGGCTGGCCGAAGGCGGTCAATACCGGTTTGCAGTTTAACTCCTATCCGACGCCGCTGGTTGCCGATCTTGACGGCGACGGCGAGATGGAAATTCTCTTCATCAACAGCGCCGGGGAGATCTATTGCTGGCGCGCCGACGGCTCGAGCTACTTCCGCACCACGCGCGGGCTCTTTGCACGGCTGAGCGAATCGGGCCGCTTCAAGGATTACGGCGGTTCAACTGCAGCATTTTTGTTTGCCTACGACTTCGACAACGACGGCTTTCGCGATGTCGGCACGCTCTATACCGCCGCCGGAGCCGACGGCGGTGTCTACCTGTATTCCGGCAAGAACGGCGCGCCGTACAATCCCGACCTCGGCGCGCGCATCTTCTCCTCGGACGGTATCTTCGGCGGCGTACTTGCAGACTTTGACAACGACGCTGTTCCCGAGATTGCGTTCGCGCATTGGTACTCCGCCAATCTGGCGATGGCGGTGCGAATTATCGAAGCCGATGGTTCCGACCTGCCCGGCTGGCCCAAGTTGTTTCCGGAGAAGATCCAGTGGCTGACCTCGTATCCGGCGGCGGCCGACCTGGACAACGACTCGATTCCGGAATTGATCTGCGCATTCAGCGCGCTCGACGGCGGCGAGGTGTTCGTGTGGCATGGTGACGGCCGGCCGCTGCTGGCCAGTGAATTTGGCCGCAACGACGGTTTCCTGGCCGGCACGATCAACTCGCTGTCCAACCCGCTCGTGCTCGACGTCGACAACGACGGCCAGTTCGAGATCGTCTCGCGCGGCGGCGCCTTGCTCATCGGCAAGCCGGAACGACTGCTGTGCTGGGAGACCGACGGAACGACGACGCCCGGGTGGCCGGTTTACACCTTCGCCAATCCCGGGGTCGTGACGTATGCACCGCATACACCGGTGGTGGGTGATTTCGACGGCGACTCGTTGCTGGAGATCTACATCGGTTCTTCCGATGGGCGCATCTACAGTTGGGACTTGCCGACGGTCGCGTCAGATTCGGCGGTGGCGTGGGGGACATTCCTGGGCGATACCCGCAATACCGGGCTGTTGCCGAGCTTGGCGCGTCCGCGCACGCCGCAACCGCCGCCGTTACCGACCACGTTTCGTCTGGCGCAAAACTATCCGAATCCGTTCAATCAGACGACGGTCATTGAAGTCGACGTGGTCACCGCCGTACCGGTCAAGCTTGAGATCATTAATCTTCTCGGCCAGTCCGTCGCCACGGTCGTTGACAAGTTCTTGCCGGCGGGGTTTCACCGTTTCGAATGGGACGGCCACGATTTCCGCGGCCGGGAGGTTGCATCGGGCGTCTACTTCTACCGCTTGCGGATGAGCAGCGTCAGCGAGACGCGCAGAATGGTGCTGCTTAAATGAAGTGGCCGCGACTTGTCCTCATCGTTCTCCAATTGCTGTCGATCCCGGCTCTGGCTGTCGTCGGTCCGGACATGTTCGAGCCGGTGACGACAATTCCTCTCGGCGGTGCGCGGTCGTTTGCCGTAGCGCCCAACTTTGTGCTGGCTCTCGGCGATCGTCAGGTGCTGCGGCTGCCGCTGAACACGCAACTCCGCCTCGTGCCTGATGCCGCCATTACGCTGACCAGCGAATTCGACGGCATCACTGTCGACGGCGACCGCGCCTACGTTTACTCACGTCAGCGTCGTCTCGCCGTGCTCAATTGGCGAGAGTCGACCCTGACGGCGCCGGTCGAGTATCTTTTGGCCGACACGATTCATGCCGCCACGGCGCGCCACGACACGCTCTTTGCGGCACTGGGCGTGGCGGGAATCGCCCTGTACGATGCCTCGATGCCGGGTCGACCGCGCGAGATGGCGCGATTTACCGATGGCGCCTACTACATCGGGTTGGTGCTTCACGGCCGCTTTCTGCTTGCCCTTGATCGCCTCAACGGAATCGATGTTTACGACCTCAATTCTTCAGAGATGTCGCCGGTAGCACGCATTCTGCGCGAGGCGCCGCCGACGGCCTTGGCGCCGATCGCGGATGGCTTTGCGATTTGCGACGGCGGTCAGAGTGTCGTCATGTTTCATCTGCAGGATGGCCACGTCGACGGAGTCGATTCAATTGTTTGCGATTTCGCCGTCACTCACCTTGCCGCCGTTTCCAGATTCTTGATTGCTGGCGGCCCCGACGGTCTGTACCGCATTGTCGATTTCGATAATCCAACAGAGGCTGCGACAATCCCAGTTGGTTATCCCGTTGCAGAGCTCGAAGCGTTGACCGTCGACGGCAAGACCGAATTCTACATCCGCGATGAGTCGGGACAGATCGCGGTGATTGCGGTTAGCGGCGAGTCGGTCGGCGAAGCCTCCCGATTCGTTCCGCCGGAAATACCATTGGCGTTTGCCACAACCGATCGCGGTTTGTTGTATGCCGCCTCCGGCGGTCGCTTGCGATTGATAGGCACTCATGAGAGAGAGGCGAAGACTGTTGGTCTTGATGGATTCTTCAATCGGCTGGCGGCGGCGGGCGATTTGGTCGTCGCGGCTCAAGCCGGTTCTGAGCAAGTCTATATTTTCGAATTCGATCGAAGTAACGATCTGCGACCTGCTGCAGTTGTCGAGGTGGCGGAGCCGGTTTCAGCAGTCTATTTACGTGAGCGGGGCGTCAACAAGCTGGAACTCGTCGTCGTTCATGCGCGCGGTATGATAAGTTACGCGCTCGATCGCCAATCGCTGGATGTGGAATTCCTACACGGTGTCTCCGTCGACTTCGCGGTTTCGGGCAGTCAGATGGGCGAGTCGCTGCTGTTGCTTGCGTCGGAACGCGGGGAGGGTGCCATCGTATCCTTGGATAACCCTGCTGCGGTGCCGGTCACCGTTGCTCTGCCCGAGCGGCCGCGGGCCTTTGCGATCGCTGGGGAGCGATTTGTCGTTGTTGCGGCGCCATCAGGAGTCAGCGTCCTGGAATTCGATGCTGCGACCGGCGGCCTGACTCCGATTCCACTACCGCTGGTACTGAACTCAGCATTTGATCTTCTCTACGACTCTGCTGCGCAGGTTCTGCTGATCGCCGATGCCGTCGGTGGTGTACGCTACCTGGATTTTGGAGATCCATATTCGTCAGGGCCCGTGTACACGATCGAGAACAGCCACGGAGCCTATCGGCTGGCTTTTGGCGGAGAGCGACTGCTGGTGCTCTCGTCGTCGCGCCTGTCCGTGTACGACGGCAGCGAACTCCATGCGCCTGAACCGGACTACCTGCGCGCGAGCATTGATCTCACGCCGTTCTATCCAAATCCTTTCAACTCTACCACGACCGCGCAGATTACGGCGGTCGCGCCCGTTGCCGTTGACTTGACCGTGGTCAATTTGCTCGGCCAGACGATCCGCCGCCAGATCGTATCGCTTATTACCGGCAGTACCGTGACCTGGGACGGTGCTGATCAGAGCGGTCGCGTGGTTGCTTCCGGCATCTACTTTGTGCGCGTCGCGGCGGCCGGTCAGGCGGTTACGCGCAAGGTCGTTTTGCTCAAGTAGCCCGCGGTGACCCGAACATTTAAATGCTTGACCTGACCAGCGTTAAGGGTATAAATTGATGAATCTTATAACCGGTGGGAGTTTGCTGTGAAGATTCGAATGGCAAGATTTTCCGGGCTCGCGCTGACGGCGGTCCTCGTTCTGGGGATGGGGCTCACCGCGCAGGCCAAGAAGGAAAAGGTTGGCGTCTTGAACAAAGGCGTCTTCACGGACAATCGCTTTGGTTTTTCCATCACGATGCCCAAGGAGTGGCGCGACGGCGGTTTGCGCGACGAGTATTCGCCGGAGCGTATCAGTTTCTTATACAAGCGGACGCGGGTTCCGGCGCGCCTACGCGACAATCCGGAAGAGGCACTGCGCCCAATCGTGATGGTCTTCGCGGATTCCAATACGCTGCCGACCGCAGCCTTCATCGATTCGCTGCACAACGGACTTTCCAAGGATCCGTTTCGCGACAAAATTCTGAACAAGTCGGTATTCTTCCAGCGGGGAGCGCCGAATCCGGCTGAGCAGTTGCGCGTCCAGAGTGTCAAGATCGGCGGCCGCGACGCCCTGCAGTATCAGATGCGCCGCGAATATTCGGTGCAGGTGCAGCCGGAAGGCCGTTCGGTGCCGGAGTTGGTGCGCGAGTTCCGTTCCGGCTGGGTTTATCTGATTCCGTTGGAGGGCGCGCTGGTGTATATGGAGTTGGTCTGCGAACGGCAGTTTGAAAACGAGTTGCAGCCCGAATTTGAGGCGTTTATCAATTCGGTGACCTTTGATCAAGCAGCCGGTGATTCGACCGCGGCACCGCTGGAGAGTGGCGACTAACGTTCGCTGCGGCGCTGTGTCGCGTTTGAGTCAGGCTATGGAGGAGGACTATGTGGGCCGTTAGAATGTTCCTCATGATCGTGTTTCTGATCTTCGCGATCGCCTTCTTCATTGCCAACGCGAATCAGCGCGTCGACATCGCATTCGACCTGATGTTTATTCACTACCGCCATCTGGACGCGCCGCTCTGGGGTGTGCTGTTGGTGGCATTCGGGGCGGGAATGATCGCCAGCTTTTTGCTTGCAGTCACGTATTTCTTCCGGATATCCTCCGAGTCAGCCGCCAACCGGCGCACGGTCAAGCGGCTGGAAGCGGAGATAACGTCGTTGCGAAACCGTCAAATTGACCAGATAGACTCGATTTAGCCATGTTCGACTTCAACATGTACTACTACATCATCGGCGTTGCGCTGGTTCTGCTGCTGATCGCGCTGTTTTCGCTGCAGGTACGCCGGCGCCGCCGCGAGCGCGCCAAGGACGCCGGCCTGTATGTTTCCGCGCTGCAGTCGCTTTTGGAAGGCGACCAGGTGGCGGCGTTTCACAAGCTCAAGGATGTGGTCGCGCAAGACACGCACAATATCGACGCCTATTTGCGGCTGGGGCGGATTCTGGCCGACCGCGGCAAGGCCAAGCAGGCGATCCAGGTTCATTCCGACCTGCTGATGCGCGGCGATATCACGCCGGCTCAGCGTCAGGCGGTGCAGCATCATTTGATAGACGACTTTGTCGCCGACGGCCAGTTGGAAAAGGCTGTTGCGCTGCTGAAGAAGGAATACGATCGCGACCCGGCCAATCTCAAATCGGGTGTCCAACTTCTCGATCTGCTCGGCAAGACTGAGAAGTGGGAGGATTCGGAGGCGGTCGCTGAGAAGCTGTTCAAGCGAGAGCCGACGCTCTTTCGCAACCGTCTCGCCGATGTCAAGAGCCGTCTGGCCGACCTGCTGGCGCAGCGCGGCAAGGGCCGTAAAGCGCGTACGCTTTACAAGACCGCTTATCATCTCGACCCGACCCGCCATGATGTCTGGGTCAAGGTTGGCGACTCGTACATTACCGAGGAGCGGGTCGAAGACGCCGTCAAGGCGTGGATGACGTTTGTGGAGAAGAATCCCGACCAGGCACATGAGGTCTTTGACCGCCTGCGGCGTTCGTTTTTCGATCTCGGGCAATTCAACATGATCTCGAGCGTCTTTGAAGGCATCCTCGAACGCGATCCCAACAATATCAGCGCCGCCATGGCGCTGGCAGAGCTGTACGAGAAGAAGGGCGATCGCGCCCAGGCGCTGGACTACTACCGGCAGATCATTAACGCCCATCCCGCTTATGCGCCGGCTCATATCGGTGTCGCGCGCATCTATCGCGGGCAAGGACGGATCAATGAAGCATTTGAAATACTGGAGAATCTCTACTTCAGCCAAGAGGCGGCCCGTCAGCGCACCTGATCGCGCGCTGCGCACTTTGGCGGCCGGGCTCTGGTTGACTGTGTCTGCCGCGGTTGGCGCTATGGCTTCCGACCAATTGGCGCGCGTCGATGAGTGCCTGCAGGCCGGCGAACTTACCGCCGCCCGCCTGGCGTTGCGGGAGGCAGCGTTTACGCCGGATCACTACGGCTGGGAGTTTCACCACGCGCTGTTGAATCCGGACGGCGATCAAGCGGCCGCGCGGGTGCGCGAGCTGCTCGACAATGATCCGCCCGCCGAGCTACGCTGCCGTATGGCGGAAATTTACGCGCAGTATTGTCTGCTGACCGGCAATTGCAGCGCCGGCGCTGTGGCGGCGCACCGCGCCTTGCGTTCGTGCGTTCACGAGAACCGCTGTGAACGCTTGCAGCTTCTGACTGCGCGCCTCGACCTCGCCCGCGGGGAAGATCGCGCCGCAGAGGACGAATTGCGACGGCTGTTGCGAGAGTCCTCTGATCCCGGTGTAAATTCGCAGGCGCTCTGGCTTCTGGCGGAATCCTTTGCCGAACGCAAGAAACTCGATGCCGCCAAGGAGATGCTGGCGCGGTTTGCGTCGCGTCCCGACAACCCCTACTTTGCGCCGGCGGTTGCGCGTCTTGCGCAACTTCTCGAAGATGACAATGCGACCGCGTCGGCGGCAATGATGCGAACGCGCTTGATCGATGAGGCGCCGCAATTTGCCGCGCTCACCGGCGCCGCACCGATAGACGACCCCGCTACAGTGACAGTTGCGTTCACGATGCCAGCCAATCGCACACCGCGGTCGCTGGCGCAGTTGTTTGCCGTGCGCGTTGGAGAATTTGACCGCGAGGCTGATGCCCGCCGCGTCCACCAGCGGCTGGTCAAACAGGGGTATACCGCGCGGATGACGGAACTGGAAGCCGGCGATCGCCCGCATTTCGTGGTGGATGTCGGTCGCTTCACTTCGGCGGATGCCGCCGCCCGCTTCAAACAGCGCTTTGAGCGCGTCACTCAACAGACCGTCACGGTCGTCGCGCTGTAGATGTCCGACAAGACCACGCCGCTGCTCGAGCAGTACTTTGCCATCAAGAAACAACACCCCGACAAGATTCTCTTCTTCCGCATGGGGGATTTCTACGAGATGTTCGGCCGCGACGCCGAAATTGCCGCGCCGATTCTCGGCATCGCCCTGACCTCGCGCGCGCACGGCCAGACGACGCGCCTGCCGTTGGCCGGTGTGCCGTATCACTCGGCCGAGAAGTATCTGACCCAGTTGATCCGCGCCGGCCTCAAGGTCGCTATCTGCGAGCAGGTGGAGGATCCCAAATTAGCGAAGGGACTCGTCAAGCGCGAGGTGATCGAGATTATCACGCCCGGCACGATCACGATCGACAGTGCACTGCCCGCCGAACGCGACAGTCTATTACTGGCGATCTATACCAACCAGCCCGACCGACTCGCCTTCGGCGCCGTAGACATCACCACCGGCGCGGTAACGTTTTATGAAGGTGATTTGGCCGGAACGCTGGACCGGATTGAATCGCTGGCACCGTCGGAAATCCTGATCCCCGATGAGGATACCGTGGACTTTGCCCGACATTTGACGCGATTGGCGGCAGCGCCGACGAAGCTGGAGTCGTGGCGTTACCAGATTGATCTCGCGACGGAGAAGTTGAAGAATTTTTATGAGGTCGCTTCGCTTGAGGCATTCGAACTCAATCATGCGCCGCGGGCGACTGCCGCGCTGGGTGCGCTTTTCTCGTATATCGAAGAGATGAAATTCGCGGCGCCGGGCCATCTATCGCCGCCACGGCTGGCGGATGATCCCGATCACGTCTACCTCGATGCCGCCACCGTTCGCAATCTGGAACTGCTGCAATCCAATTCCAGCGACAAACGCGAGCACGCGCTGTTCGGGCTGCTCGATTTCTGTCGCACCGGAATGGGCAAACGCACGCTGGCGCGCTGGCTCGTGGCGCCGCTGAGGAACCTTGAACGGATCCTCGCACGTCAACAGGCGGTTGAACGGCATTATCGCGATGACGAGTTGCGCGAAGGTCTGGCCCGTACGCTTGCCGACCTGATCGATCTGGAACGGATGGCGGGCAAGCTCGGCAATCGCAAGGCGAATCCGCGCGACCTTGTTGCGCTGGCGGCGAGCTTGCGGCGGCTGCCGGAAATGTCCGGACTGCTGGCAAACTGTGGCGTTCCACTTCTGGAATCGTTGGCGGAGCGGCTGCCCGATTTGCAGGCGGTGGCCGGCGAAATCTCGGCGGCACTCGTCGACGAGCCGCCGATTCTGACCAATTCAGGCGGCCTGATCCGTGCCGGGAGCAGCGAGAAGTTGGACAGGCTCAAGTCGTCCATCAAGGATGCGGTCGATTACATCTCCGGCCTGCAGGAGAAGCTGCGCACCGAGACCGGAATCGGCAATCTCAAGGTCGGCTTCAATCAGGTGTTCGGCTACTACATCGAAGTTTCCAAGAGCCAACTGGCGGCGGTGCCGCCGCATTTCATCCGCAAGCAGACGTTGGTCAACGCCGAGCGGTATATCACAGATGAACTGAAGAAGAAGGAAGAGTTGATTCTCGCCGCCGAGGACGGCATCAATCGCCTGGAGGAGGAGTTGTTCCTCGAACTGCGCGATCGCGTCGCCGCCCACGGCGAGCAGATCAGTCGCGCCGGCCAGATCCTCGGCGAGCTGGAGACGCTGCTGGCTTTGGCGTTGGCGGCACGGCGCTATGGATACGTGCGTCCGCAGTTGACGAGCGAGCCGATCCTGGAGATCACCGAGGGGCGCCATCCGGTGATCGAGCAGATTCTGCCCCGCGGCGACTTCGTCGGTAACGACACGCATCTCGACTCCCGCGATACTCAGATTCAGCTTCTCACCGGCCCGAACATGGCGGGGAAATCCACTTATCTACGGCAAGTTGGGCTGATCGTGATTATGGCGCAGGCGGGCGGTTTCGTGCCTGCCGAGAAGGCCACGATCGGGATTGTCGATCGCGTCTTCACTCGTGTCGGCGCTTCGGACCGTCTGACGATGGGCGAATCGACCTTCCTGGTGGAGATGAACGAGACGGCACGGATTCTCAACAATGCCACGCCGCAGAGTCTGATCCTGCTCGATGAGGTTGGGCGCGGAACTTCGACCTATGACGGTCTGGCGATTGCCTGGGCGTTGTGCGAGGCGCTGCACAACGATGCGCGGCTCAAGTCGCGCACGATCTTCGCCACCCACTTTCACGAACTGACGGAGCTGGCGAATTTGTGTGCACGCATTCGCAATTATCAGGTGCAGGTGCGCCGCCACCGCGATCGCATCGTATTCTTGCGGAAGGTTGTTGCAGGGGGGTGTGATGACAGCTTCGGGATTGAGGTGGCCAAACTTGCGGGAATTCCCGGCACACTGACTGCCCGCGCCAAGGAGATTTTGGCGGAATTGGAGTCGGGCACGTTTGCGCCGCTCAAGACTCGCAGTCGCTATCACTATGTCAACCCAAACCAGATGCGGCTGTTCGAAACGACCGAACCGGAAAGCCTCAAGCGGCTGCGTTCCGTCGACGTCGACAGCCTGACGCCGATCGAAGCGCTCAACCTGATTGCCGAGCTGAAGAAACTTGCGGAGAAGGACAATGGCCTCGCGGATTAAGCTGCTGCCCAATGTGTTAATCAACAAGATCGCCGCCGGCGAGGTGATCGAGCGGCCGGCCTCCGTAGTCAAGGAGTTGATCGAGAATAGCCTTGATGCCGAGGCCACTTCGGTGCGCATCGACATCGCCGAGGGCGGGCTCGGCCGGATCGAGGTCAACGACAATGGATACGGCATGACCCCCGAAGACCTTCGGCTCGCGGTCTGTCGCCACGCCACCAGCAAGATCGACAAGCCGGAAGACCTCTTCAACATCAAGTCGTTCGGGTTCCGCGGAGAAGCGCTTCCGTCGATCACCTCGGTATCGCAGTTCGCGGTCAAATCGCGCAGCCGCGGAGCCGCCTCCGGCTACCGGCTGGAGATCGACGGCGGGGAAGTGGTCGGCGAGTCGGAGGTCGGATGCGACTACGGCACGACGATCACCCTGCGTAATCTCTTCTTCAACACGCCCGCGCGCCGGAAATTCCTCAAGTCGGCCTCGGCAGAAGTGCGCCGTGTGATTGAAGTGGTCGAATCGATTGCGCTCGGCAACCCGCAATGTGAATTCATCCTCGACTCCGACGGCCAGCGTCTCGTCGATCTGGCGGTAACCGCCGATAGATTCGCGCGCGCCGGGCAGTTGTTTGGCGTCGTCAACACGACGAAATTTGTCCGTGGCGAGCGCGCCGGTGATTCGCTGCGCGTCGAAATCTATCTTTCAAAGCCGGAAGCCTGCCGGCGCAGCCGGTCGCGCATCATGATACTTGTCAACGGCCGCCGTATCGAGTCCAAGTCGCTTTTTGCCGCGATCACTTCCGCCTATGGAGAATTTCTCGCGGGCGGACTGTATCCGCAGGGTGCTGTCTTCATCGCGATCGATCCGGCGTTAGTTGACGTCAACGTGCATCCGGCCAAGTCGGAGGTTCGCTTTGCCGACGAGCGCGCCATTTTTCATGCGCTTTACAGCTTGGTGCGCGAGTCGCTGTTGCAGGGCAATGTCGTTCCCGGCTTTGGTACTGGATCGGGTCGAAGGGGCGAGGATTACTCGGGCTATGCGCGTGAGGTTGACCTGCGGCGCTCGCTGGGCAGTTTCTTCGAGAAGGAACTTGGCTCTGAGCGCGGTGAGCATGCGCTGGCGGCGATTTTCGCGCCGGCGCCGACTGGGCAGGCCGAACAGACAGAATTGCCCTCACCGCAAGGGGAAGCTGCGCCTGTCGCTGTTACGACTCCGGCCGGACAACCGACCGAACGAGCGCAGTTGGCTGCCACGATGCGGGGGGAGGTGCGCTTGCATCAGTTCAATCTCCTCTACATCATCGCGATAACGACCGATGCGGTTTTGATCATCGATCAGCACGCCGCTCACGAGCGCATTCTCTACGAGCTGGCACTCAAGTCGCTCGGCCATCATGCTATTGCCAGCCAGCGCCTGCTCTTTCCGATCCCAGTACACCTCGAACCAGAAGACTATTTCACCTTCAATCGCGAACAGGAGTCTTTCGCGGCGCTTGGTTTTGTGGTTAGCGCCTTCGGGCCGCGCCAGGTGCAGCTTGAGGCTGTCCCGTCGGTCCTCGGCGGCAAAAATCCCGAGACACTCTTCCGCGAGCTGCTTGATGATTTCTCCGAGTTGAAAGGTGACGAGCAGAAGCGTTTTCAGAAGCGGGCCGCGTCGTTTGCCTGCCGGGGAGCGATTATGTCCGGAGACAGACTCACCGAGATTGCGATGCGCGCGCTCTTCGAGAACCTGATGACTGCCGAGAATCCGTACGTTTGTCCCCATGGCCGGCCTACGATGATCCGGCTATCGCGACACGATCTCGATGTCAGATTCGGGCGCCTTGGTTAAGCCGATCATCCCGGTGCTGGTGGGAGCGACTGCCGTCGGCAAAACCGCCGTTGCGCTGGAACTCACCGACCGTTTCAATCTGGAAATCGTCTCTTGCGACTCGCGTCAGATCTACCGGCGCCTTGATATCGGCACGGCCAAGCCGACCCGGGTTGAACTCGCCGGCCGACCCTATCATCTGATCGATTACGTCGAACCCGACACTGTTTACTCGGCGGTGCGCTATCGCGAGGATGCCGACGCCGAATTTGCCGAAGTCTCTTCGCAAGGTCGGGTGCCCCTGGTGGTTGGAGGCTCCGGGCTCTATCTCAGGGCTTTGGCGGCGGGATTTTTCGAAACGCCGCCTGCTGACCAGGCTTTTCGGGCGAGTTTGGAAGCGTTCTCGGCGGCTGAGCTTCATCGCCGGCTGGCCGAGATCGATTCGGAGGCGGCAAAGGCGACACCAGCCGGAAATCGACCGCGTCTGGTTAGGGCATTGGAAATCCATAACTTAACCGGGTTGACCAAAAGCGAACTTGCGAAGTCCGGTACTTATCCGCCGAATCGGTATGAATTTCGCTATTTTCTCTTAAGCCGTTCAAGGGAAAAACTTTATCAAATTATTAATTTGCGGGTCGATAATATGATCCGGGACGGATTGATCGCAGAAGTCGATCAACTCTTTGCGGCGGGTCTTGCCGACTCGCCGGTTTTGCGACGAACAGTTGGATATCGTGAAGTTCTCGACTTCCGGGCCGGCCAGTTTGGTCATGATCGATGTATCGAATTGATCAAGCAACGGACCCGCAACTACGCTAAACGTCAGTTGACCTGGTTTCGTCATCAGGTTCGAGCCGAAGTCATCGACCTGGAGTCATCCGGTTGGAGGCAAAAAATGTTCGGCTGGTTCGAGAAATTAAAACTTGACAGGAAATTATGCTAAGTCATATCTTCCAACAGCTTACAGTCTCCATGAGTTCAGGGAGGAAGTCATACATGCCTCGTTTGTTATGTTTTGTCGCGGTAGTGATGTTGGTGGTGGTGGGGTGTTCGTCGGCCGTGCGCGACAATCGCACGTTGGCCGTCGCGACAAACATGTCTTCCGAGGCCGAATCTTCATCCTCTCAAGCGAATGCCAGTGAACCAATTCCAGCGAATAATGAAGCCGTTGTTGCAGCGCAGAACGAATTGAATCTTGCCGAAGAGTATTTCCAGTACGGTGTTCAGGCGAACTCGCAGGAGCAATGGCAGGAAGCCCAATACAACTTTGAACGTGCGTTAGCGATTCTCTCCGACTTGGACGTCGATCCGGCGGATGAAAGCGAAATCGGTCAGCGTTACTTTAAGTTGTTGGGCGACATTCGCTCGGAGTACAAGCTGACCTTGCTCTACCTCGCGACCCTTCCCGGTGAGACCTCCAGTTCCGCTTTTGTCGATCGGTTTCTGGAGATCGATGACTTCAGCAAACTTCGGGAAGAACCGGTTGTTACGGACGTCGACAAGACCGCAGTCTTCGATATCCCGGTGATAGTCAACGAAAAGGTCGAGAATTGTATTGTATATTTCCAGACGCTGGCGCGCGATTTCTTCCAGGCAGCTTTGACTCGTTCGGGCAAGTATTCTTCGACAATGATCCGCATTCTCGCGGAAGAGGGGCTTCCGCGCGATCTCGTTTACTTACCGCTGATCGAATCGGGATACAAGACCAACGCCTACTCATGGGCGGCCGCGGTCGGGCCGTGGCAGTTCATCTCTGGTACCGGTAAACAATACGGACTTTATCGTAATTGGTGGTATGACGAGCGGCGCGATTTTGAGAAGTCAACCCGTGCGGCGGCGCGCTACCTGACTTTCCTCTACAATCGCTATGGCGACTGGTATCTGGCATTGGCGGCGTACAACGCCGGTGAAGGCCGGGTGGACCGGGCGATCAAACGCGAAGGTACCACGGACTATTTCCGTCTGCGTAGCCTGGCGCGTGAGACCAAGGACTACGTCCCGCTGTTTTTGGCAGCGACGATCATTGCCAAGAATCCCGAGAAGTACGGGTTTGCCTCCTATTTTGAGGAACCGCTGGAATACGAAACGGTGACCATTGATAAGTGCGTTGATCTTCGCGACGTTGCGCGTTCACTCGGGACGGGCCTGGAGTATCTGCAGCACTTGAACCCCGAGTTGCTGCGCAATATCACCCCGCCGAACGCCGGTTCGTATCGTCTGCGAATACCGACCAACATGGAAACCGCGTTCTGGGCGGCTTACGATGGCTTAGAAAAGCCGAAAGCTTCCGGCATGGAGCAGCATACGATTCGTCGGGGGGAGACCTGGGCCAGTATTGCCAAGAAGTATGGAATTTCGGCCAAGAGCCTGGCCGCCGCGAACAATGCTTCGACCAAGACGAAACTCTACGCCGGGCGACACCTGCAGGTCCCGATCAAGAATCCGGAACTGGCGCGATCCGTCGGATCCAGCAGCGGCAAGAAGTCCAGTTCCAGCTCGAAGTCAACGAAGCTGGCCGCCAACGGCACTTACACGGTTCGCAAGGGCGATAACCTTTGGCAGATCGCGGAAGCGCACGGTACAACCGTAAACGATTTGCGCTCCTTGAACGGGCTGGGACCGTACTCTCAGCTTCATCCGGGGCAGAAGCTGAAAGTCAACGCGTCGGGCACCAGGGCATCGGCTAATAAGTCGTCATCTGGCAAGATCATGACTTACAAGGTCCGCAAGGGGGACACGCTGGACAAGATCGCCCAAAAGTACGGCACGTCCGTGCAAGACATCGCATCGATCAACGGTATACACACCATCGATTATCTACGAGTCGGGCAGTTGATCAACGTGCCGGCGTCGGGTGCCAGCGCGAGCAGCAGCAAATCGGCGGGCAAGTCGACAGCCTCGGCCGGCAAGAAATCGCGTTCGGGCGGCGTGCTGGTCTATGTGGTCAAGGCCGGCGATACCTTGTGGGATATTGCCAAGTCGTTCGGAACGACGGTGGAAGACATTGTGACGCTAAACGGGCTTTCATCCAAGCGCGTGAAAGTCGGAGATCGACTCAAGGTCAAGCGAGGTTAAACGCTCAGGAATGGCAAAGGCGCGGGACATCATAATCGGAGTCGTGATCGGGGGGAGCTTCCTGCTCTTCTTTGGAATGATCATCGCGTTTGTCACGTTGGGTCGAGGCGGCTCCGGCGACGGTTTACCGTCGTTCGGCAAGAAGGTGGCTATCATCAACATCTACGGAGTCATTGAATCCTCTACCGATATCGTTCGCCAGCTTGACCGCTGGGCCGACGACAACAGTGTCCAGGCGATACTCCTCCACATCAATTCTCCCGGCGGCGGCGTGACGCCTTCGCAGGAGATTTACGAGAAGATTCTCAAGGTCAAGGCCGAGACGAAGAAGCCGATCGTGGCATCGATGAGTTCAGTCTGCGCTTCCGGCGGGTATTATATCGCCTGCGCCGCCGACCAGATTGTTGCCAATCAGGGATCGATTACCGGCTCGATTGGCGTGATCTTCCAATATCCCGTCATTGAAGAGATGTTCAACAAGGTGGGGATCAAGTACCAGACGATCAAGTCGGGCAGACGCAAAGATGTCGGTTCGCCGTTCCGGGCGCCGACGGAGGCCGACTCGACGATGCTGCAGGCGGTAGTGGACGACACCTACGACCAATTCGTGCAGGCGATCGTCGACAACCGCGACATGGGCCGCGACGAAGTGGTGAGCCTGGCGGACGGCTCGGTGTATTCAGGGCGGCAGGCGTACCGGCTTGGACTGGTGGACTCGCTGGGCACGTTTGAGGATGCCCTCGACATTGCCGGCGAGCTGTGCGGCCTGGGAAAAGACCCCGACAGTGTCCGCGAAGTCCCGCGTCGGCGAACCTCGCTGTGGGACCTGGTCGAGGGACTCCTCAATCTGGACTTGTCGGGTCTGCTGGCCCGTGGGGATAACCTGATTTATCCGCAGTTGCGCTATATTTTCAACTAATCTTGATTAGGGCAGGGCAACGGCAGTAAACGGCAGAAGTGGAGCAAGGAAGAAAGAAGTTTAACGGATATGATGTCGGAGGAGAGTGACCCGAAATGACCAAAGCTGATCTTGTCGAGCGTGTCGCCGAACGCACCGGACTGACCCGTACCGACGTGGCTGTCGTGGTGGATTCGTTCCTGGACACGATAAAGAAATCCATGGAGGAAATGCAGAATATTGAAATTCGCGGCTTTGGCACCTTCAAGATTAAGTTGAGAAAGGCGCGCAAAGCCCGGAATCCGCGAACGGGCGAGGAAGTGCCGGTGCCGGACCGCAAGGTGCCGGTGTTCAAGCCGTCGAACGAATTCAAGGATCTGATCACCAAATTGCCGCTGGC
>CAZFNN010000014.1:94415-107170 GCA_964520555.1 uncultured Ignavibacteria bacterium | reverse complement strand
GCAACGAGTGTTGTTTGCTTGATTCCAACACAAGCCAAAAGCATTCAAAGATCTCCAACTTGTGTTCCCCGCAATAGTCAACAAACAGCACTCGTTAATTTTTTGCCCGCACTTCCTGCGTTGATTCAACTTATTCCCTGACAACAACTTCCATTCCGTAGGCACTTTGAGACCCAAAACACCGCGTCGCAGAATCTGCCTTGCGAGATCGACAGCAAACTGTGACCAAGTCAGCTTCGTTGTGGCACAAGAGGTTGCAAGTCTCCCGGAGGCAGTCAAAGTTGGCACGACCTTTGATAGTTACTATTCACGAAGTGAGTTAAAAACCGTGTCATCGAAGCAGTAAATGCAAATTCACTTCACGTTTGCATTACCGATTGCCGAGGGGTCTTAATCGGCCCCTCGACAAAAACGCAGGAGAGAAACACACAGACCCAAATTCGCCCCTATATGCTTTTTAAATAGTCCCACCTTTTAGACCTTGAGTTACCGGGTTAGTAGTAACGACAAGTTGCTCAACAGAAACCCGAGCCAGGCGCCCGCCCGGTTCGGGTTTCGTGCTTTGGAGGACGGACCCTCATGGTTGCGTCAGGTCTTGTCCCGCACGACGTACCATCGGAAAAAGCCTCTGCCCTCAATCGTGCGGGATGTGACCTGACGCCAATCGGAGCTTCCACGTCAAGGTCAGGATCGCAGGGATCCCGACCTTCCGCGCCTCGCTGCAACGGCCAATTCAGAGAGCGAAACGCGAGATTGCCGAACCCCGCCGGCTGTAGCCAACAGCGCCGGAATGCAGTACGAACAGCAAGTCATCAACAGCACTGATTCCGTGGATACTGGTGATCGGTGGATCGTACTCCCGCAAAGTCAACCCGTATTGATCAACGAGATAGAGCTTGGCCGCATAACCGCTGACGAGCAGGTCGTCACCCACAGCTGTTATGAATCGGATTGGGCCTGGCAATCCGGTGATAATCCTCTTCACGATGGCTTCGCCGACCAACACAGACGAATCGGCATCAAGCACATAAATGAAATTCTGTTTCGCCGCCTGGCCGGAAACCAGCAAGTCCCCATCAAAGAAAGTCATTGCCGTGCCCAAGTACGCGGGATGATGGAAAGCGCCTGAACGCGCCCCGTCATAGTCGAAGGCCAGCATCGAATCGTTTTGCGAGGTCCAGATCTTGCCTCGGCCGACGGCCAACCCAGACAGCCAAGCGCGCCCTTGCGGCACGACCACGCTGATGAATTCGCCGGACGCGGACAGTCGATATACACCGCCCCGACCGAGCGTATAGAAGCCATCGGCATCGGCAACCAACTCCGTTGCCGGATCCCAGGGGTTCAGGTCGACCCAAGCCTCGCGATAGCGCGGATCATAGCGATATATTTCGATCGTCGGGAGGTCCTCGTGCGCAACGTCCTTCGTTTGATACCTGCCCCAAATTGTGAGCTTACCGCTGCTGTCGATGTAGTTGCGGACGCCGGCAACGCTCCCCCGAAAATAAATCGCAAGTCTCTGTATCACGGGATGACAGCCATAGCCCATCCAAGATGGATCGAAACTCACTTGGTCACCGAGCCACGTATGAACATTGAGCGCCCACAAATCCGGATCGCAGTCACTTCCGGACAGGATCTCGATCCGGCATTCGCTGACTGTGCGATTGTTGACCAACTCGAGTTCACTGAGATCGAATTCGTAGCCGCAGTCCCCATCGGAGATGCCTGTAACCGCATCAGAAACCTCCAGGACAACTGCCTCGCCAAGCTCCATCATCTCTGCGTCCGGTTCCTCGTCAGGCTTCTCGACGTAGACGATTCTCTCACGTGTGCAACTGAGCGTGACGAACAAACAAAGCCCGAGTGCAACAAGCCTTTTCGCCATAGTACCTCCCGTCTGATGCCATGACGTTAATGTCGCCTGATTTGTCTAATCTTGGTCGAGAGAATCTGCGGTGGTATCGGTTGGGTCCGACTCCCGCGCCAGCGGCGAGCGTGGACTTCAGTCAGGAGGAATTCCTGACGGTGTTGGCCACCGCAGGTGCTGGGTCAGCCCGCCTTCTAATTACGCGCCAAGTCATCACGGGTAGGCAGACCCTACCCCTATGGAAGAATCACGTCAGAGACTGCGCGCTAATACGTATCCGCCTCGCCGTAGAAATAATACAGCCGGTCGAGCGCATCCTGCAATGCCAGCGCTTCCTTGGCCTGCTTCTCCGGCGACTTGCGCGTCTTGCGCTTCGGCGCGTCCTTCTTGTCGCTCGGCATCGTCGTCAAGGTCGCTTCCACCTTCTCGACAAACGTCGGCCAGGTCCTGTGCAGCGGCTTGGAGGTGTCATAAATCACCTGAATCGACTTGGCCGCCGATGTCGCCAGCATCGACTTGTCCATCATCTCGTAATAGGCGCGTGGCAGCGGCAGGATGATCGTCATGAACAGCAGCACGCCGGCAACGAGCCAGCCGCGAATCGCACCGACAATCGCGCCGCCCCACTTGTCGCGCTCGCCGAGGCTCTGCACCGATATCGCCTTCTCGAGAATCTTGGCCAGCAATTTGAACAAGGCATAGATCAGACCGAGCACGATGATGTAGGAAATTACCGCCACCGTCAGCGGCGAGGCATCCAGCGCGGCGGCGATCTCCTCCGCCACGAAATCGAGTTTGCCGGTGGAGATGACGAGCGCGGCCACCAGTCCGAGCAATGCCATCAGTTCGCGCAGAAAGCCCTTCTTGGTGCCGATGGCGATAAACGCGAGCACAACCAGCAGGGCGATCAAATTGAATACCATGACAACCTCCGATGTTTGTCGACGACAATCCACTCTCTTTATCGGCGCCGACAAGCGCAGGTTCAGTGTTTGTTCACAGCCGAAGGCCGCGTATCCGCCGCGGCCGCCTATTTCAGCCCGGGCAAACCCTGAGGCCCGCCACGAGCAGATTGGTCCGATCGCAGTAGTGCAGCCGTCGCGGGCAAAAGCATCCAAAATCACCGGCGGCTGCGATGATAGGGAAAAATTGAGAGTGTTGACGAAAGTTGACAAGAGGAATTTTTCGCCCACTCCACCGTTGATACGGCCGGTACTGCGACGACGGGTAGGCAGACCTGGCCCATAGATGTCAGTTGCAGGGGCTTCCCCACCGCAAGCGGCGGGGCACCAAATCACGACCGGAGGGAGCGAACAAACGCGGGAATATCTGGGGCTCTGAACAATGCGGTGCCGGCAACGAGAACATCCACGCCGGCGGCTTTGGCGGCGGCGGCGGTTTCGGTGTTGATGCCGCCATCGATCGAGATCAAATAATCGAAGCCGTGCTCCTGCCGCCAGGCGGCGGCGGTGTTGACCTTCCGCAGGACGTCCGGAATGAACTTCTGCCCGCCGAAACCGGCATAAACCGACATCACCAAGAATAGGTCGATATGCGGGAAAAGATGGCGGTAATTCTCCACCGGCGCATCGGGATTGAGCGAGATCCCGGGGTGCGCGCCCTTGCGGCGGATTTCGTCGAGAATGGCGACGTTATCCTGGATCACTTCCCCGTGCACCGTCAGGTAGTCGGCGCCCGCATCAAGATAGGCGTCAATGTACTTCTCGGGATTGCTGATCATCAAGTGGACATCGAGCGGCAGTGCGCTGATCCCGTGAACCTGTTTGATGATGAATGGGCCAAAACTCAGGTTGGGAACGAAGTGGCCGTCCATGACATCCATGTGCAGCCAGTCGACACCGGCCGCTTCGATGCGGCGGACATCAGACTCCAGGTGGAGAAAATCGGCGGCTAAGAGCGACGGTGCAACCAGCGGCATTATTACTTTTCCCAGTCGGCGCGAATCACGATCGATGCGGCGCCGAGGCCATTATCGCAGGCCATGCACGTTGAGGCAACTGCAATTAATCGGTCTTGGAGACGGAGAGTTTGATGCGCTCGCCGCGCAGCACCTGGGTGCCCTGTGCCGGTTTCTGGTCGAGCACGGTATTCGGCAGATAGCGCTCCTCCTTAACGCGCTTGATGTCGTCAAGCACGAGGCCGAGGCTCTCCAACCGCTCACGAGCGCGGTCGAGCGGCAGACCGACAAGCGACGGCATGATCAAGATATTCTGCTCTTCGCCCTGATTGACGGCGATCGAGACTTTGGCGCCGGCGGGCAAAGTTGCGCCATGGGACGGAATCGTCTCAATGGCGGTGTTCTTGGGAAGCGAGTCAACCTTCATCCAGACGATGTCGCCCGCCTGAAACCCGGCCTTTTGCAGCGTGATCGTCGCTTGCGCCAGCGGTAATCCGTAGACGTCGGGGACCTCGCTCATTCGTGTGCCGGCGGAGACGACGATCTTGACATTGCGGCCCTTCTTGACCATCGTGCCCGCCTCCGGTACCTGCGTCAGGATCTGACCCTGCGGTTTCTCGATCGAGTACTCGCGGCCGGCGACCTCCAGGGTAAGTTCGGATTTTTGCGCGATCTCGTCGGCTTCAAACTCCGTCTTGCCGACCAGGCTGGGCAGGACAAATTCCTCACCGTGTTTGGTGATGATCGGCATCACGAAATTGTTGACGAAGATGAAAATCACGAGGAAGGCCAGCAGCGGCACGCCGACGTAGTAGAGAAGCGGTTTGAAGTATGAGCGCGGCGTCATCGCGGCGCTGCCCTACTTGCGCGTCAAATACGCGGCAAAGATGTTGTCGAGGTACTTCAAGCCGGGGTAGGTGCGCATGAAGTTGTCGTCGCCCAGGACTTCCTTGAACTTGAAGGTCTCGGGAATGCGAACTTCAAATTCCGGATGCTCCTTGAGAAACTCCGCGATCACCGCTTCGTTCTCGGCGCGCAGCACCGAGCAGGTGGAGTAGACGATGGCGCCCTCCGGCTTGAGCAGGGTTACGGCATTGCCGAGTAACGCCTGTTGCAGGGCGGCATAGCGCGGAATATCCTCCTGCGTCGTGATCCAACGGCCTTCGGGGAATTTGCGGAACACGCCGGAGCCGGAGCACGGCGCGTCGACCAGAATCTTGTCATACTCGCCGGATCGGAATTTGATGCCGTCGGCCTTGATCGGAAAGATGTTGGCGATCTTGAGACGCTGGATGTTTTCGCGCAGCAGGTTCAGGCGCGGTTCGGAGTTGTCCAGCGCGGTGACATTGCCGGCATCGCCAATGCGCAACGCGATATCGGTGGTCTTACCGCCGGGTGCGGCACACAGATCAAGCACCGTCTCGCCGGGGCGCGGATTGAGCAAGTCCACCGCCAGCCCGGAGGCCTCGTTCTGGATGATGAACTCGCCGGAGTCGAAGAGCGGCAACTGCACCGGGTTGACGTCGGCGATGATATGGATGAAGTTCTTGAGGAACTTCCCTTGCTTGAAGCGGATGTTCGCCTGCTGCAGTTTGGCGAGGTACTGCTTGACGCGATCGCCGTCGTCGCGCAGACGCAGTTGCAGCGGCTGCGGATCGTTGCCGTTGCGCAGGAACTTCTCGACCACCGCCTCCGGATACACCGCCAGCAATTCCTTGACGAACCAGATCGGATACGAGTAGAACTGCGTCAGAAAGTTGAGCATGTCGGCACGCAGTTCCTCGAAGGTGAGCTTCTCGATATTCTGCGCGATGTTTTTCAGCACGGCGTTGACCATCGCCTCGGCGCCGGGCGTGTACTTTTTGGCCAGATTCACGGTCTCGTTGACCGCGGCGTAGTGCGGGATGTTGCAGTCGGGCAGCAACTGGAAGCAGCCGACGCGCAACACGGTAATCAGCGAATCGGAATGCGACGAGAGCTTCTTGCGCAGGTACTGCGACAGAATCAGGTCAAGCCGCTTCTGCATCTTGATCGTGCCGGAGACCAGATAGATCGCGAGATTGAGATCAAAGCGGCCGCGGAAATTCTTCTGCTTGAGCTGGGACAACTCCTGCTGCAATGCTTCCGGATCGCGACGGGCGATCATAAGCACGCGGTAGGCTTCTTCGCGAGGATTAAGGTGCTGCTGCTGCTGTTCGCTCATCCACTAACCTCAAACGGACTTAGGCGGCTCTTTCCAAACAGAACGATTAGCGCCGTGCGACAAATTTTCAAAGATAAAATTTCCCGTGAACTCCAACCGAACCCGAAGGCCAGGACTTCATCGGGACGAACGAATCCCAGATTGCCGAGCGCCAGCTCCATCCTGAGCAGGTTTACGGAGTCGCCGCGCTGAAGTTCGAGGGCGAGGATCGAATTGCGGACATCGACTTCCGACTTTTCGTCAGCCTTTATTCGTTCTACAACTATCGTCGGCTGTCCGAGCAGAGAATCAATCTGTTTTTGTTCGATTGCGCAGCTTTCCGGCAGCTCGACCGAGTAGCACGCCAGGTTGATCTGGCTCGACACCGAGGCCGCTTTACCGAAAACCGTACGCCCCTGTACAATTGTGAAACCTGCGGGCAATGCGCGATTGAGGCGGTCCAGCATCGCGTCCTGATACGGCGCCTCGAGCTGAATATCGAAATACTCGGCTTCCGAGGTATACCCCACCGACAGCGGCGGACCAAATGACAGCCGCGGCCGCGGATGGAATCCCTGCGAGAAACTCACCGGAATCTCGGCGCGCCGCAACGCTCGCTCGAACATTCGCATCGTGGCCAGGTGGCCGATGAAACGCGCGGGCGCTTCCTTCCGCCATTGGACCCGCACCCGGCTGCGCGGAACAACCATCGCCACCGCCTGCACCGGCGTCCGCTTCGGCCTGCGGCCGAACGACTGACTCGGCGACGGCGGACTCTCCGGCGCCGCGAGAATTTGCTCGGCCAGTTCCGGCTTGGCGAGAATGATGTCACCCAGTTTGAAGCCTGCACTTTCCTTACGCAATGTTTCAGCCGGAAACGCCGTCTGGCGGCGGCGACGCAGGTCCTCGCTCGATTGGCCGTAATCGAGATGATCCCAGGGCACGGTCGCGGACAACGGGATTTCCGTCGCAAGCTTGTCGACGGGCAGACCGCACTCGGCGCAGACCTGCTCCCACAGCTCGAAGTTGAAGTGCTCGTTCCAGCCGTCAAAACGCGCGCCGCGTTCGTGCGCGGCCAGGATTGCTGCACCCAGACGACGATCCCCGCGAGCCAGAATGGCGCGCAAGTACGCGGCGCCGGCTTCGCGCACGCGATACTGAATGTTGCGGCCACGAGCCGATTTCTGAATCCGGTCGCAGCGCGCCTGATACTCAGCCGGCGGCGTCAGCGCATCCCACTGCCACTCGGTGCCCACGCTCGCCTGCGCCGGCGACAACGTCACGTGCAGGAAATGCTTGTCGCCATATTCGGCCCGGACGGCGTCGCAGTTGCGGATCACGGCGATTGTGTCCTCGATGTCCCGCGCGCTCTCCTGCGGCAGCCCGATTTCGAAATCGATCCGCAGCGACCGCCACCCGGAGGCGTACGCATTGGCCAACACTTGATAGAATTGATCGAGACCGGCGTAGTGGCCGTGCGCTTCGCGCAGGCGCTCGCTGCCCGACAGCAGCGCAAACCGCAGCGTTTGTTTCTCGGCAAAGGTCACGGCGCGCTGATATTCGATCGCGGCAGCCACCGGTGGCAGTGCCGGCAAAGTGACGGCGATGTGGCGGTCGCGGAAGCGCTGGGCGACCTGCGCCGTCAACTGGTCAAAATTCTTGATCCCGGCAACCAGGTCACCGTGGAATGATACTTCGTCATAGCCTGTCTGCTGCAACGCGCGATCGATGAATTCGACCGTCTTGGCGACATCGACGCTCGAACCGAGGAAAACGTTCACTCGGTCGCCGGTGATTTCTTCATACGGCAGGATCGGAACAACCAAGCGGCCCGATCTGTCGCCGCTGCGCGCGCGGATCTTCGCCGGCGCCGCTGCTGCCGCCGCCGTCAGACCGGCGAATCGGTCGCCGCTGTACTGCGGCTGATAGAGACTCGGCACATACACACCGGGAATCTGCGCCAACTGCGGCAAGATCGCTGATCGGTCGAGGGCGCGACGAGATGAGATCAGCGGAAGTAACTGCGTCATAGCCGTGTCGACTTCCCCGCAAAACCAGAAATCGAGGAAGTCGGCAATCGGCTCCGGATTAAACGGCTTGACCGCGGAAGCGCTGACCAAGGGATGCGGTTCGCCGCGTTCGCTACTGCGCACCGGCACTTTGCCCGACTTGAGAATCGTAACCAGCGCGCTGAAATGCAGCGGATCGGAGATCAGAAAATGAAGCCAGTTGCAGTCGGCGATGGGCGCGAGCGATTCGAGTGAGAACAGTGGTAGGTTCTCTTCCTTCAGTAGCTTCTCGGCGTCCACGTCGGGCGTAAACACACGCTCGCACGCTAAGTCGGCCTCCGCGTTGAAAAGCCGATACAGCCGCAACAACTCCGGCTCGGCCATGCCGCGGTCATACTTGTCCGCAACCGCCAGCACGACACGTACGGCCGCCGTCTTCTGAACAGCGCCCCATTCATTGCCGATATAGCGTGCCGGACGGATTACGAGCGGAAGGATTTTCGCTTCGAAAAGCGCCTGATAGTTCATCCCTGAAAAATAGTCCGCGAGAGGTTGGGGAGTTGAACCCGAACCGAAAGTACGCAATGAGTATCCCTAATACGGTCGAAGTCTCAACCCAGAAGCTCTTTCTGGTTGCACTTGCAGATCTCGACGATCCGATCCTTGAACTTCCACGACTTCTTGTCGGTGGTATAGGTCGGATCGACGACGCGGGTCGGCTCGACGGCCGTGCCGCAAACCGGGCACAATTTGACGTGCGCCTTTTTGCTGGCTTTGTCCGCGAATGACTGTCTTTTCGCCATTTATACGTCCTCCAAATAACTTTCGATCAGACAAGTATTATACGTAACAGGATTCCGAAGTCAAGCAGGCATAACAGCTTATCACAAGAATTTGCTTCCTCGAGGCGGGAGATGGGGACCGACTGCCGGTCCCCATCTCGCTCAGAGGCGGGGGATCTGGTCAATTCTCGCAGATTGAAGCGCCAAAACGAGTTAGAACCGAGCCGATCGGATTCAGGATCGCCTGACCGGTCTTGGTGCCCCCAAAGAGCAGGCCGACCGGACGATCAGTTCCATCGTTGAGCAACACGAGTGAACCGGAATCTCCGGCTTTGCAGAACTTCTTGCTGGTCATGATCTGCCCGACGAACTTCGCCGTTCCGCGGGTATAGCCAACGCTGATTGTCACATTGATCGCCGAGATGGTGCCGGTAGTGAATTCCGTCGTGCGACCAACCTTCTTGATTGCCTGGCCGACGGCGGCAGTGGCGACCGCGCTGGACGGGAATTGGTAGAATTCCGGTAACGTCGCGCAGGTGACGTCCGTTGTCGAGTATTCGGCGATGGCGGCATCGATGTAGTTATTGGTGCCGTCAAACTTCAGCGGCTCAAAGTCGCTGAGATCGCCCACCTTGTCGGTGGCCAGATGATCGGCACAATTGATGTCGTAGCGGCCCGGCTGAACGATGTCCTCGCCGATGACGGCCAGATTCTCGCGGGCGAGAACGTGATTGTTCGACAGGATATACTTCTCGCCGCTGATGTAGATCACACAACCGATCGTGCCGGCGGCACACTCCAGATTGTTGCCTACCGAGACACCGATGGGAACCGGACGATAGTACTCGGTCAGACTGAAGGCGGTGAATTCTCCCGTCTCCTCGATCACGACCGGGATTCCGTCAAGCGTTGTGGGGATGCCCTTAACATCCGGCCGCGAGGTGAAGACCTTGACAACGGGGTTGCCGTTGGCATCCACGCCAGTGCCCGTGCCGACCACGCCGGTCAGTTTCATTAGCTGTTCCGTGAAGCGCTCTTGGGCAGCGATGGCTTTCTTGAAATTCTCCGGTGCATTGGGCGATAATGAACTCATAGAATTATCCACAGGATTCTGATCGGTGCCGCAGCCAACCCAAAGCAACGACGACAGCAGGGTCAGGCTGATTAAAGCGATCAAGGTGTACTTGGCGATAGACTTCGATTTCATTCCGATTAACCTCCGCGATCCAGAATTCAGCTCCGACCACGGTCGCGGCCGTGGTTTACCCATCGGAGGACCGCGACAGCAGTCGGAGCGGGTACATACAGCCTAAGACAGTCTACAATAGGTCTCTTTGTCCTTCTGGCCGGCACCTCCTGTCTGCGACGAACATCGCCGGCAGTCCAGCACGCGCCGAAGTGCCGTCGCGGTTGCGGTTGGTTAGTTTGCGAGCAAGCTATTGCTTAACGTACAGAGGATTGTCGATGTTAGATTCGTACACCAAACTGTCGACATTTGGAAAATCGGGCAGAGGAAACAAGAAAACCGCCGTCACTGGCGTGGCGGCGGCTCAAAGTCTGGTGTCGTGGCGGCTGCGCGGCCGCCGGTATCTACGACGTGGTCTTCTTGATCGACTTCAGAAGTGCACTAAATGAAGTGCGCCATTGCTCCGCCTTGGCCTTCGGGCCGGTCAGCTTGAAAAACACGTTTCCCTCCGGCGCGGGAGCAATACCGCCCAACAAAATGTAGTCCGGACGCTCCTCCTGAACCTGCATCATCGGGCCGGACGAGAACATGTATGTGCCCTCCACTTCGATCGTCTTGATCTCGCAGCACTCGGACGCAATCGTCCCATGCTTGGCTTTCTCCTGTGAGTCGGAACCATCCGACTGCGCGACCTGGCGAATCCAGCGGGTGATGTTGGCGTCAACATCCCCGCCCTGACCGGAGCCGAAGTAGAAAACGGCGCACTCAGCTTTGCCGTCGGCGGGGTCAATCAGGTAGGTGGCAATGCGCATCGGGCGGTCACCGCCCGACGCCCAACCCTCGGGGGTCAACCAGGTGATCCCGGCAACGGAGTTCGGAACCGCAGCCGCATGCGGATTGCTCTGCGGCGGCATCTGACTCTGTTGCTCCGGTACCTGCTGTGTCTGCGTTTCGGTTTGCGCCTTCTCGGTCTTGGTGCAAGCGGCGAACATCACGCTGACCGCAGTCACGGCCGCGACGGTAAATAGGAATTTGATCTTCAACTTTCCGTGTCTCCTCTCCATCGATTTTGGCAATGATACGCACCGAGCGACTGGTGAGTCAAATAAAAGTGCACAGCAGATGTCGATGTTTGGCGTCCCGGCGAAACCCGACATTAGAGCGGGATATTGCCGTGTTTCTTGGGCGGGTTTGAGTCCCGCTTGCTCGCCAGCATCCCGAGCGCGCGAATCAAGCGTGGACGCGTCTGCGCCGGTTCGATGATGTCGTCGATGTAGCCGCGCTCGGCCGCAATGTACGGATTGGCGAACTTTTCCGTGTATTCGGCAACCTTCTCATCCAGAGCCTTCCGCGGATCGGCAGCGGACTCGATTTCTTTCTTGAAGATGATCTCGACCGCGCCCTTGGGGCCCATGACGGCGATCTCGGCCGTCGGCCAGGCATAGTTCATGTCGCCGCGCACGTGCTTGGAATTCATTACGTCGTACGCCCCGCCGTACGCCTTGCGCGTAATCACGGTGATCTTCGGCACGGTTGCTTCGCAATACGCATACAGCAGCTTCGCGCCATGCTTGATGATCCCATGATGCTCCTGCGCCACGCCGGGCAAAAAGCCGGGGACATCCTCAAACGTGACCAGCGGGATGTTGAAGGCATCGCAAAAACGAATGAAGCGGGCGCCCTTGATCGACGACTCGATATCAAGCACACCGGCCAGGTGCGCGGGCTGGTTGCCGATGATTCCGACCGACCGGCCGCCGAGACGGGCAAATCCCACCGTGATGTTGGGCGCGTAGTCGGCATGCACTTCAAGGTAATCGCCGTCATCAACGATCAGCTTGATCACCTCGATCATGTCGTACGGCTTGTTTGGATTGTCCGGGATGATCTGATTGAGGCGTTGATCGGCGCGATCGATCGGATCGGCCGACTGCAGCAGCGGGGCTTCCTCGAGATTATTCTGCGGAATGAAAGAAATCAGTTTGCGGATGTTGAACAGCGCCTCCGCCTCGGAGTCGCAGGCGAAGTGCGCAACGCCGCTCTTGGTCGCATGCGTGTCCGCGCCGCCAAGATCTTCCATCGTAACATCCTCGTGCGTCACCGTCTTGACGACGTTCGGGCCGGTGACAAACATGTACGAGGTCTTCCGCACCATAAAAACAAAATCGGTGATCGCCGGCGAATACACCGCGCCGCCGGCACAGGGGCCGAGAATCGCCGAAATCTGCGGGACGACGCCGGAGGCCAGCGTGTTGAGCAGGAAAATGTCGGCATACCCGCCGAGTGAGACGACCCCCTCCTGGATGCGCGCGCCGCCGGAATCGTTGAGACCGATCACCGGCGCGCCGACCTTCATCGCGGCTTTCATGATCTTGCAGATCTTCTCGGCGTGTGCCTCCGACAGCGAGCCGCCGAAAACGGTGAAATCCTGGCTGAAGACGAAGACGATGCGATTATCGATCAGCCCGCAACCGGTCACCACGCCGTCACCGGGGTAACTAACCTTGTCGAGGCCGAAGTCAGTCGAGCGATGCGTGACGAACATGTCGAATTCCTCGAACGAGCCGGGATCAAGCAGCAATTCAAGGCGTTCGCGCGCGGTGAGTTTGCCCTTCTTGTGCTGAGCCGCAATCTTGTCGGCGCCGCCGCCCAGCTTGGCCTGCTGTTGTTTCTCCCGCAACAGCCGCAATTTATCTTCGATGGACATTTTTCGTCTCCGTTGTTAAGGGGCAATTGACACGGGCAAGAGCGATTTGTCAAGGAGAAATGCGTTGACCAAGGATTGTAGGTCAGGATCCCTGCGATCCT
>CAZFNN010000014.1:0-94315 GCA_964520555.1 uncultured Ignavibacteria bacterium | reverse complement strand
TTGTCAAGGAGAAATGCGTTGACCAAGGATTGTAGGTCAGGATCCCTGCGATCCTGACAAACTTGCGACGACGACTTGGCGCACGCCGAATCCGCTTCGGTGCGTAGGGCCGACCCTTGTGGTCGCCCGCGGTTGAAGATGGATGCGCCAGCATCGGGCGGGGACGAGCCCCGCCCTACGGGTAAAGACGTATCAGGATCCCTGCGATCCTAACGAACGTGCAATCCGCGTCGGCACGTAGGGGCGACCCTTGTGGTCGCCCGCGGTTGAAGATGGATGCGCCAGCATCGGGCGGGGACGAGCCCCGCCCTACGGGTAAAGACGTATCAGGATCCCTGCGATCCTAACGAACGTGCAATCCGCGTCGGCACGTAGGGGCGACCCTTGTGGTCGCCCGCGGTTGAAGATGGATGCGCCAGCATCGGGCGGAGACAAGCCCGCGCCCCTACGGGAGCGGAGCGATCAAATCACCTTCTCACAAGTGTACTTCAACCCATCATACTTGAGCCGGACAATCTTGCACTCGATGTCATGATCCATCGTAATCAGCCAGCCGCCTGCGTACGCCTTGGGCAATGTCTCGCGCTTGCAGCGCTGCGTATCGAGCGGAAACAAATCGGTGGCGGAGACATAGGGGACTTTGAGATGGTAGCAGCTCGGGAAATTGTCGGAGTAGTAGATCAGCTTCTGTCCCTGCGACTCGATCTCCACGCCCAGTTGCCCGCGCGTATGTCCGCCGATCTTGCGCACGACCAGACCCGGCAGGATCTCCTCGACATCGCGGTCAATCAGACGCAGCCTTCCCGCATCTTCGATCACGCGCAGGCGATCAGGGAAGTAGACGCCGGCCGTCCGCTCATCGGGATGACTACCGTCCTCCCATTCGTCGCGATGGACGTAGTGTAGAGCATTCTTGAAAACCATCGCGCTCTTGCCGTCGACCAGCCGCACTGCGCCGCCGGCGTGATCCCAGTGCAGATGCGTGAGAATCACAATGTCGACATCGTCCGGAGTCAGGTCGAGCGTACGCAGGCCCGATCCCAGTCGCGACGGCTGCGTGATGGAATAGAGCTTCTTCTGGCGATCTTCGAGATAGTCACCCAGACCGGCGTCAAAGATGATCGTTTTGCCGTGGCCGCGGACGACGAAGAGATTGATGTCAAACGGCAGCAGATTGTCGGCGTCGGCTTGTTGGAATTTGCTCCAAATCGACTTCGGAATGATGCCGTAAACTGACCCGGCATCGAGGTACATGCGGTTTTCTACGAGGCAATGGACTTGGTAGTCTCCGAGGTTGAGCATGGCGGGCACCCACTTCCCTGACCCTCTCCCGTGACGGGAGAGGGGTCCAAGGACTCAAAATTGCTTCGGAACGATTGAGAGTCTTACCCGCGCAGCAGGTTGCCGGCGATGACGAGGCGCTGGACTTCGGACGTCCCCTCGTAGATTTCGCAGACGCGCTGGTCGCGGTAGAGTTTCTCGATGACCGAGAATTCGCCGATGTAGCCGTAACCGCCGTGGATCTGCATCGCGCGATCGACGCAGAAATTGGCGGCTTCCGAGGCAAACAGCTTGGCCTGCGCGGCCTCCATCGAAAACTTCTCGCCCTTGTCCTGTAACTGCGCGGCCTTGTAGGCCAACAGCCGGGCGGCCTCGGTCTTCGTACCCATGTCCGCGATCATCCACTGGATCGCCTGCAGCTTGGCAATCGGTGCGCCGAAGGCAATGCGCTGCTTGGCGTATTTCACCGCTTCATCTAGAGCGCGCTGGGCAATTCCCGTCGACTGTGCGGCAATGCCGATGCGCGCGCCGTCGAGCGTCTGCATCGCGTAGCGGAAGCCTTTTCCCATCTCGCCGAGCAGGTTCGCGCGCGGCACTTTGACATTGTCAAACCAGAGCCGGCCCGTGGTGGCGTACTTCATCCCCATCTTGTGATTGAGCATTCCCTTGCGGAGGCCGGGTGCATCGCCGGGCACGATGATCGCCGAAACTTTGTCGCGTTCACCGTCGCCGACGATTTTGCAGAACACCACCGCGACCGTGCAAACGTCGCCGTGCATGATGAAGATCTTCTCGCCGTTGATTACGAAGTGGTCACCGTCGATCGTCGCTGTCGTAGACTGATTGGCGGCATCGGAGCCGGCGTTCGGCTCGGTCAGAGCAAAGGCCGGGATCGACTTGCCCTTGGCGGCGTCAGGGATATGCTTCTTCTTTTGTTCTTCCGTGCCCTGCTTGATAATCGGATCAGCCGCAAGCTGGCCGACCGCCGCCAGCAACGATGAGGGGGCGTCCCAGTACGAGATTTCCTCCATCATGGTGGCGTATTCGAGGCCACTCTTGCCGCCACCGCCGTACTCTTTCGGCATATTAAAGCCGCAAAGTCCCTTGCCGGCGATGAACTGGTAGATGTCGTGCGCAAAGCCATCCGGTTTGCGATCCCACTCGCGTCCCATCTTTTCGATGGTGGGGCCGATCTCTTTGAGTAAATCGCGCACCGCTTGCTGTGATTCGTGTACGTTGTACGTCATATTATCTCCCTGAGCCTATGATTCCATCAAAGCCTGCAATTAACCGCTCAGCGGCTCGAAAATCAAGGATTACTTGGGCGGAGTTTGGTCGTAGGAAGCCGGTGCCCCACCGCTTGCGGTGGGTTCTCGCAACCACTCAGCTTCGGTGCCCCACCGCCTGCGGTGGGTTCTCACAACCACTCACCTTCGGTGCCCCACCGCTTGCGGTGGGTTCCTGTCGCTTAGCGTAGAGTCACGTTGTACTACCACCTTTCCCGCTTAGACACACCGACGGTCTTTTCTCATAATTCTATCAAATCGATTTCGATCGGTGTCCGAGCCTCGTCCATGTAAGATCCATAACTGGACCATCGCCACGCTTCGGGAGAAGTGACCAATCCTCGCTTGACGGGGTTCATATGGCAGTAATTGATCTTCACGATCGTATCCTCTTGAGTGCGGCAATTGTGGTCGTAGCAGCGCGGCAACCAGAAGGCGTAGTCGGCACGGTTTCCTCGCGTAGCAACCAATGAACTCAACGACGCGGAATCCGCTGATCTCAGGATTCGCATCGATTCCCGTGCGCTTCGTGACTTGATCTCGCCAACCAACCGTCCCAAGTGGACCGGCTCGACCGGAAACAGCACCAGATGCACATGTTCCGGCATGATCACATATCCATAAAGCCGAGACCCGTACTTGCGCCGCGCAGCATTGATCTCAAGCGCGACGCATGAAGCTATCCCCGCCTCCATGAGCAACGGCAATCGATGATTAGTGCTGAAAGTCACAAATCGTGCCGTCCCCCAATCATCGTAGTGGCGAAGTCGCGTCATGATAACAACGGTGTGGACCGCTCTGCACCGTGTCAATCGCATTTTCGCAGTGAATCAAAGACTTGATTCCACCGCAAGCGGCGGGGCACCGAGAGCTCTGGTCGAAATGAGGGGAGAAAACCCACCGCAAGCGGCGGGGTACTGGGGCTCTGGTCGAGATGAGGGGAGAAAACCCACCGCAAGCGGCGGGGCACCGAGGCCTCTGATCGAGATGAGGGAAGAAAACCCACCGCAAGCGGTGGGGCACCTGTGTTCTAAACACAAACGCCGCCAGAAAGAGACTCCTGACGGCGCAAATCTGATCTTGGGGTTGCGGTCGCAAAGGCTAGACGATCTTCTCCGCCTTCCGCTTCTTCGCCACCGCCTCCTTGATGTAGGCCACGATGTCATTCGTCGACGTTCCGGGGCCGAACAGGCGGTCGATGCCGCGGCCCTGCAGATCGGCGATCTCTTCCTCGGACATGATCCCGCCTCCGAAGAGAATTATGTCGCCGCAACGGCGGTCATCCATCGCCCTCTTGATCAGCGGAAACAGCGTCATGTGCGCGCCGGAGAGAATCGAAACCCCGACCGCGTCGACGTCTTCCTGCAACGCGGCTTCGGCGATCGCTTCCGGCGTCTGGCGCAGACCGGTGTAGATGACTTCGAAGCCGGCATCGCGAAAGGCGGCGGCAATGACTTTGATGCCGCGATCGTGGCCGTCCAGACCGGCCTTGGCAAGGAGAATGCGGATTTTGTCAGGCATAGGATTTATCCCAAAGTATCATCACATTGCGAATCATAACATCCGACTGAAGTCGGATCTACAGCCGCTGTCACTTGCACGCGGCGCTCAAATAATCGGCGGCTCGACATAGTCGCCAAAAACGTCCTTCATGGCATCGCACATCTCGCCGAGCGTGCAATAGGCGCGCACGCACTCGATCAGGTACGGCATCTTGTTCTTCTTGTCGCAGCAGGCCTGGCGTAAATGTTCGAGCGTTTCGTTGACGCGCGCCTGGCTGCGGATCGACTTGGCTTTCGCGATCGACTCGCGCTGGGTGCGCTCCACCGACTCGTCGATTTTGAGAATCGGAATCTCGATCTGCTCGTTCTCGAGTACGTAGTCGTTGACGCCGACGATGATGCGCTCCCTGGCATCGATCTCCTGCTGATACACATAGGCCGACTTGGCGAGTTCGCGCTGCAAATAGCCTTCCTCAATCGCCGGCATCACGCCGCCGCGCCGGTCGATCTCCTGGAAGTAAACCTCGGCTTCTTCCTCCATCCGATTGGTCAGGGCCTCGATGAAGTACGAGCCCGCCAGCGGGTCGATCGTGTTGATCACGCCGGTCTCGTGCGCCAGCACCTGCTGGGTGCGCAATGCCAGCAGTGCCGCCTTGTCGGAGGGCAGCGCCAACGTCTCGTCCATCGAATTCGTATGCAGCGACTGCGTACCGCCGAGCACCGCCGACATCGCTTCGTAAGCGGTGCGGATCAGATTCAGTTCCGGCTGCTGGGCGTTCAGCGAACACCCGGCCGTCTGCGTGTGGAAACGAAGCATCCACGAGCGCGGATTCTTGGCGTGATACTTGTCGCGCATCCGCTTGGCGTAAATCCGCCGCGCGGCGCGATACTTGGCGATTTCTTCAAAGAAATCCATGTGGGCATTGAAAAAGTACGACAGGCGCGGCGCGAAGTCGTCAACATCAAGCCCACGTTCGACTGACTTTTCGATATAAGTAAAACCGTCCGCCAAAGTGAAGGCCAGCTCCTGCGCCGCGGTCGCGCCCGCTTCGCGAATGTGGTAACCCGAAATTGAAATCGTATTCCACAGCGGCATGTGCTTCGTGCCAAATTCGATCGTGTCCACCACCAGTTGCACGGACGGCTCGGGCGGATAAATCCACTCCTTTTGCGCGATGTACTCTTTGAGGATGTCATTCTGCAACGTGCCGGAAAGTTTGTCCATCGACACCCCCTGCTTCTCGCCGACGACGATATACATCGCGAGAATCACCGCCGCCGGCGCGTTGATCGTCATCGACGTCGAAATCTTCGACAGGTCAATCCCGTCGAAAATCTTCTCCATGTCGAGCAGCGTATCGACCGCAACACCGCATTTGCCGACCTCGCCGAGCGAACGCTCGTGGTCGGAATCGTAGCCCATCAGGGTCGGCAAATCGAACGCCACCGACAGGCCATGCTGGCCCTGGCTGAGCAGGTAATGATAACGTTTGTTGGTCTGTTCCGGCGTGCCCATGCCGGAGAACTGACGCATCGTCCACGGCCGGCCGCGGTACATCGACGCGTGAATGCCGCGCGTGTACGGATATTCGCCGGGGAAATTGAGATCGCGGAAGAAATCCAGGCCGGCAACGTCCTGCGGCGTGTACAGCGAGTTCAGTGGAGCCGACGAGACCGTCACGTACTTCTTGGCATGGTTGGTGGCGCGATCAGCTTTGGTCTTCCACTCGCGATACGCCTTATTCAAAGCTTCGGCATACTGCTGATCGGTCATCATGCTGTCTTTTTTGACTTCAGCCATTGACAGGTCTCCCGCGAAAATAGTGTTCGTAGATCTGGTCCGCCGCGCTGTACGGATCGGTTTCGCCGGCGTTCAGGCGCGCGGCGATCTTCTCGAATTGCCCATCGAGGTCGATCATCTGATCGAGATCCTTGACGATGCGATCGCGAACGGTCGATAAAATCTCGGTCTTGAGCTGGCGCCGGCGCCGCCGCTCGAAATCGCCGTTCGTCGTGATGTACGCGCGATGGCGCGCAATCGCCTCCGCCAACTTATCTACACCCTCGCCGCTGACCGCGTTTGTGCCGACCGCCGGAAATTCCACCGCGTCGGCAGCCAGTCGCTCGTGGATCGTGTTGTTCAGATAGCTCAGCAATCGATCGCCGCCGGGACGGTCGATCTTGTTGACGCAGAAGATATCCGCAATTTCCATCAGGCCGGCTTTCATCGTTTGGATCATGTCGCCCGATTCCGGCACCAGGATCACCACCACCGTGTCGGCGGCTTCGATAATATCCAGCTCGATCTGGCCGATGCCGACGGTCTCGACGATAACCATGTCCATCCCAAAGGCATCGAACACCGTGATGACATCGCGGGTCGCAGCTGCCATGCCGCCCGATTGACCGCGCGAGGCCATACTGCGGATAAAAATCTTGTCCTGCCCGGCCAGATGTTGCATGCGCACCCGATCACCCAAAAGTGCGCCGCCGGTGAACGGCGACGATGGATCGACCGCGATGATGCCGATGCTCAGCCCCTGTTTCGCCAGCCGCAACGCCAGCGCATCCACCAACGTCGACTTCCCCGCTCCGGGCGGGCCGGTGATGCCGATACGAAAAGCTTTGCGTTCCAGGCGCGATAACTGCGCCAGTAGGTGACGGTAACCCTCGTGGCGGTTCTCGACGTGCGTGATGATCCGCGAGAGAGCGCGGCGGTCGCCGGCACGGAAATCGTCGAGCAGCGCCATGCGGTTATTCCCAGCGGATGTCTTTGACGCGCAGTTGAATCTTGGTCACGCCGTTGTGAATATTCTTCTCGATCACGTAGGCCATGTCAAAATCGACGCCGTGCAGCGAGAGCTGTTCGGCGTACTCGCCGAAGCCGAAGCCGATTACGTCGAAGACCTTCTTCCCGCGGCGGACGCGCATGCGCAGGTGGTTGCGGCCGACGATCTGCGGCGCACCGACCACTTCGAGATTGCGCGTAATGAAGACCGGCTTCATGTTTTCCGGCCCGAATGGCGCGAAGCGTTCGAGGTTGTCGACCAGATCGAAGTCGATGTCATCGAGATCGAGTTCGGCGTCGATGTGCAACTTGCGCACCAGATCGTCGGGGTTGAGCTGCTCAGAGGCAACCTTCTTGAAGCGCTGCTGAAATTCCTTGATCTTGTCCGGCGCGATCGACATGCCCGCGGCATACTTGTGACCGCCGTATCGCAATAGCAGATCCTCGCAACTGCGCAGCGCATCGTGCAAGTGGAACCCGGGAATCGAACGTCCGGAACCCTTGCCCTCATTGTTATCAACGGCAATCAGCACCGTCGGCAGATAGTACTTCTCCACCAGCCGTGAAGCCACGATCCCGATCACGCCCTGATGCCACCCCTCGGAATGGAGTACGATCGCCTTGTCGTTCTCCAGGTCGATCGTCTTTTCGATCTGCGCCAGCGCTTCTTCCAGCGTGTTTTCGTCGATCGACTTGCGCCGACGGTTCTCCACCTCGAGGAACTTGGCGATGCTGGAGGCGGTCTGGGTGTCCTTCGTAGTCAGCAGCTTGATCGCCTTCTCGGCGCCGCCAAGGCGGCCGACCGCGTTGATGCGCGGCGCGATGATGAAGACGATCTGGCTGGTCGTAATCTCTTTCCCCATCAAATCGCACTCGAATACCAACGACTTGAGTCCCGGCTTCGAGGAGCGCATGATCTGGTTGATGCCGAAGTATGTCAAAATGCGGTTCTCGTTCACCAGCGGCACCACGTCGGCCGAGGTTCCGAGCGCGACCAGATCCAGGTGCTCGAACAACTCGCTTTGATCCTGCCCCAACTTGCTGTAAATCCCCTGGGCAAACTTGTAGGCGACGCCGACGCCGGCCAATTCCCGGCCGACCGAGTGTTCGCCGGCGACCTTCGGATTGACCACTGCGGCCGCGTTGGGGATGCCGTCGCCAGGCTCATGGTGGTCGGTAATCACGCAGTCGATGAATTTTTCCTTGGCGTATTCGACTTCGCGCATCGCCGTGATGCCGGTATCGACCGAGATGATTAACGACGCGCCTTTGCGCTCGGCCTCAATGATCCCTTCTTCCGATAGCCCGTAGCCCTCGACCAGGCGGTTCGGCAAGTAGTAATGCACGTTGGCGCCGAGCTTGTTGAGCACCAGGAACATCAGCGCCGAAGCGGTGATGCCGTCGACGTCATAATCGCCGTAGATCATGATCGTCTCGTTTTCTTGCAGCGCCTGGATGGTGCGGTCGACGCCGGCTTCCATGCCGGGTATCTGGAACGGATCGACGAGATTCTCCATCAGCGGGTTGATGAATTTGATGATCCGGTCCGGGTCGGTCATCCCGCGATTGACGAGGATTTTGACCACCAGCGGCGGCAATTCGACGCGGCGCGCCAAATCATCAACCAGTCGGAAGTCCGGATCGGGCGCCACGACCCAGCGCATTTTCACGCGGTTTTTCAAGAGCAAAAGATTCCTCGAACTTACAGGTTAAGATTCGAGAGCAGGCGATAAGCCGAGTTCTGTTGGCCCCGCCGAAACGGGGCGGCAGTCATTCCTCTGCGATCCCGTTTGCACGGGACCTCCAGCGACCTACCCGGGAGTACGATCGAGTCTGAGCCTCTCTCCTCCCCTATTTGGTCTTGCGTCGGATAGGGTTTGCCGGGCCACCGGATCGCTCCGGCGCCGGTGGTCTCTTACACCACCATTTCACCCTTACCCCGCGATTGCTCGCGTGGCGGTATCTTTCTGTTGCACTATCCGTCGGATTGCTCCGCCCTCCGGTTAGGAGGTATCCTGCTCAGTGACGCTCGGACTTTCCTCGCCCCGCCCGAAGACGGGACGCGACTGCTGAGCCTGCTCTTGAATCTATGAACAGCAACTACTCACAAAACAAAAGGTTCCGACACCGCGAATCCGGCCCCAAGGCCTAACCGAAAGTCCGATAATTGGGCGCCTCCTTCATGATGGTAACATCATGCGGATGGCTCTCCCGCAAACCGGCCGTCGTGACCTTGACGAAGGTCGACTTGGTGCGCAAGTCTTCAATATTCTTCGCACCCGCCAGCCCCATGCCTGACCGAATCCCGCCCACCAACTGGAATACGAGATCGGACAACTTTCCTTTGTACGGGACTCGACCCTCGATTCCCTCGGGAACCAGCTTGCCCATGTCCGACTGGTCTTCCTGGAAGTAGCGATCCTTGGCGCCGTCTTTCATCGCGCCGATCGACCCCATGCCACGATACACTTTGAAGCTGCGTCCTTCAAGCAGAATCGTCTCGCCGGGAGACTCGTGAGTGCCCGCTAACAGCGATCCGACCATGATCGAATGGGCGCCGGCAGCGAGCGCCTTGACGATGTCGCCGGAATAGCGAATCCCGCCATCGGCAATCACCGGAACATTCTGCTTCGCCGCCGCTTCCACGGCCTCCATGATCGCCGTGATCTGCGGCACGCCGCCGCCGCTGATGACCCGCGTCGTGCAAATTGCACCCGGTCCGATACCGACCTTGACCGCATCCGCGCCGGCATCGATCAGAGCTTGCGCGCCATCCCTGGTCGCGACGTTTCCGGCAATCAACTCCACCTGCGGATAGAGCTTCTTGAGCATATGCGCCGTCTCGATCACCTTGGCGCTGTGGCCGTGCGAACTGTCCAAACAGAGAATATCAACGCCCGCCTCGATCACCGCCGCCGCCCGCGGAACGATATCACTGCCGACACCGAGAGCGGCGCCGACGCGCAGCCGGCCACTGGCATCCTTGCAGGCATTCGGGTATTGCAGCTTCTTCATAATATCCTTGAAGGTGATCATCCCCTTCAAGTTCATATTCTCATCAACGATCGGCAGCTTCTCGATCCGGTGCTCGTGCAGGATCTCTTTGGCCTGCTCCGGCGTCGTGCCCTCCGGCACCGTGATCAAGTTATTCTTCGTCATCACGGCGCTGACCATCGTGTCCAGCGAGGGATGGAAACGCAGGTCGCGATTGGTCAGGATCCCAACCAGCCGTCCTCCCTGAACTACCGGGATGCCGGAGATCGAATAACGCTCCATCAAGGTGATCGCATCCGCCACCGTCTGATTCGGACCGACGGTGATCGGGTTGACAATCATCCCCGCTTCCGAGCGCTTGACTTTGTCGATCTCTTCCGCCTGGCGGGCAATCGAAAGATTCTTATGGATGATGCCGATCCCGCCTTCGCGCGCCAGCGAAATCGCCAACTCCGACTCGGTCACGGTATCCATTGCCGCCGAAACCAGCGGGATATTCAAGCGGATGCTTTGTGACAACCGGGTCGAGACACTCACCTCGCGCGGGTGAATCTCCGCGTAGCCGGGGACGACGAGAACATCGTCAAAGGTCAGGCCGGTCGTTTCGAGAATTCTACCCATCAGTCTAATCGTCGCCTTCCCAAATCAGGATTCGGCCGCAGGAAGCGCAGGTCTGAATCGAATCACCCTTCTTGATCAACTGGATCTTCTGCGGTGGCTGTGACTTGTAGCACTCGCCGCAGGCGCCGCGCCGGAGCCGGACGACGACATCGCCGCCCTTGCCCTTGCGGACGCGTTCGTAGATCGCCATGACCGTCTTGGGAACCTTGTTCTTGAGATGGTCGCGCTGGGCTTCTTTCTCGTCCACCTTGCCCTGCACGGAGTCCATCTGGATCTGCAATTCCTGCAGGCGGACGGAATTGTCGCGTTTGATGCTCACGCAGCGCTCTTCGAGGGCAGCGACCTGATTCTTCAAGTCCTCGATTTCGGTCATCAGCGCCAGCGACTTCTCCTCATCGGCGCTGATCTGTGCCTTGGCGCCGTCGATCTGAACCACCAGCGCGTCATACTCCTTGTTCGTCTTGATCGTAAGCATTTGCTCCTGGTACTTCTCGACGTGCTCTTTGTTCTCACCGATGCGCAATTCGACGTCCTTGAGTTCGATCTGGGCGGCGACGAGACGGTCTTTCTTGGCCTTCAACTCGACACCAACCTGTTCGATCTCAGTCTCCAATTGGCGCATCATGTCGGGCAGAAACTCGCGGGAGCGCTCGAGTTCGCCGATCCAGTAATCAACCTCCTGGAGTTCTTTGAGTAATCTAAGATCTTCAAGCATTTCTATCTGGCCCTCCGGGGCGGGCAAGAGTCCGACTGGTAAAAGAAAACGCACTGAGTGGTCAGTGCGTTCTCGTAGTGCATTCGTCTTCGCGTAATGAAATTCAACTTGTCTTTGAACTGACCCGCAATCCTCACGGGGTAACTTCTCCTGACAAATGGTGGGCAATACTGGACTTGAACCAGTGACCTTTCGGATGTGAACCGAACGCTCTAACCAACTGAGCTAATTGCCCGCGCTGAAATCAGATGGGCCCACCAGGGCTCGAACCTGGGACCCACTGATTATGAGTCAGTTGCTCTAACCGACTGAGCTATGGGCCCTCAGTGCGTTAGCCAAAGATAATACAGACACCGGAAAGCGATGTCAAGGCAAATTCCCGCGCGTTTCTCCGGCCGCCACGCCCGCCACCAGAAACTTACATGTCACCACGAAAAACTTGTGTAACCAAAACAAACAATCTTGTATACTTCGTCGTCATTCTTTCAGAATCGCACATTTGCATAGCCTCCGAGCAACCAGTCCGGGTTCCAACAGCCGGCCGGGGAAGGCTATCAATTGACGATTCGACCGGCGCCCCGTCCGGTTTACTTTCTGCGCCGGAATCGCGACAGACACAGGTACCACCCTCTCCATAGGAGCAGCTATGTCGAACCAGACAGGCTCAGGTCGCGCTAATGTAGTTGGGAAGAAATTGTGGGTTGCCTATCGCCTGCAGTCCCTGACTACCGATCGGTTCATCAAAATTACCAACAAAATCTTACAGGGAGAACACGGGCTGGTGAAGCTGCCGGCGACGCAGCCGAGCGTGCCATTGGCCACCGACGAGTGACACCGCAGACTATCTGAGTTGTAGGAATTCGACTTAGCGGCCGAACGAGATGCCAAGCGCCTCTGCCGTGCGCACGCCGTCACCGTTCGGATCGACCGACTTGAAGCCGCCGATTGCGTCCACAATCGGAATGCTCTTGATTTCCCCGCCGCGATAGCACACCATGTGGCCGAATTTCTCGGCCTTGACCAGATCGGCCGCCGCGCGTCCGAACTTCGTACTCAAATATCGATCAAACGAACACGGCTGACCACCGCGCTGCAAGTGCCCCAGGACTGTCGCCCGGGTCTCCATGCCGGTGCCCGCCTCGATATCCTTGGCCACCTTGAATCCGATCCCGCCCAATTTCTCGTGAATCGTCCCCTTCATTTCGGGGTTCAGGAGAATCACATCTCCTCCGGCCGGCTTGGCGCCTTCCGCCACCACGACAATTGAGAAGTTTGAGCCGCGACTGCGACGGCGCTGGATCTTGTCGCACACCTTCTCCATGTCGTACGGAATCTCCGGAATCAGGATCACATCCGCTCCGCCGGCCACCCCCGATTCGAGCGCAATCCACCCCACGTTGCGCCCCATCACTTCCAGCACCATCACGCGATGGTGGCTGGCCGCCGTGGTATGTAGCTTGTCAATGGCTTCCGTGGCCGTGACCACCGCCGTGGCGAATCCGAATGTCACTTCCGTCGCCTGCAGGTCGTTGTCGATCGTCTTGGGCACGCCGATTACCTTGATACCATACTTGTCCATAAACATCTTCGAGACGTGCATCGTGCCGTCGCCACCGATGACGATCAGAGCGTCCAGACCAAGACCGCGGATGGTCTCGTACACGCGCTCGGAACGATCGACGATCTTGCGTTCGCCGCCTTCCTTGACCGGCCACTCGAACGGATTGCCGCGATTGGAGGAGCCGAGGATCGTCCCGCCTTGCGGCAGGATTCCGCGCACCGACTGCGGCGTCAGGTTGATATAGCGCTCGTCCATCAGGCCCTCGAAGCCGTCAAGGAATCCAACGCAGATCCAGCCGTATTCGTAGCTGGCGGTCAGGACGACGGCGCGGATAACGGCGTTGAGGCCGGGACAGTCACCGCCGCCGGTGAGGATGCCGATTGTCTTGATATTTTCGCTCATTGCTTTCTGTTCGCTTTGCGGTATTCGTACACCTTGTCGATAATCTGTAGTATCTCTTCGGCAGTCATGTCGTAGTCTTTGCCGATTTCCGTCATGATCTGGTTCTTCGCGAGCTTGAGTTCGTAGTTGGTCAAATTCGGAGCCAGCGCCCAGCGGGCCTTGGCGTAGCGGACGTAGATCACGTTTTCCAGCTCGCTCGGCGGGGTCAGCACTACCGCCGTTTTCTCCACTGTCGTCTCCGCCGGCGCGCTCTCCGTAGTGACCTTCGCGGTTTCTTTCGGCTTAGCCGCAGGCATTTCCGGCTCCGGCAGCGGCTCAACTCTGACCGTGTCGGCGGCGATGTTGGTGCGAATCCGCTGCTCCAGGCTGTCCAGTCGCGCCAGCATTCGCTCCTGTTGTTCGCTGAGCTGCTCGCCGACCTCCTGCTTCAGTTGTTCCAGGTCGCCCTTGGTCGCGCCCTGGGTCGTAACCTTTTTGGTGTCGTCTTCCAGCTTGGTCAGGTAACTCTGCGTAAAGCTCAGCGCCAGCAGCAGCACAACCAGAATGGCACCGAACAAGATATAGGGCTTTTTCATGAGATGACTATTCCTCCACCCGAAAGGTGGAGTAGCCGGACGACAGTGTCAACAAAAAGAAGGGGGCACGTTATCACGTGCCCCGCAGGCGTTTCCTACAACTAGCAATTTGGTGCTACTTTCCCGGCCCCACCATCTTCTCCGGCTTCACCCACTGATCAAATTGCTCCGCCGTCAGCAGACCCAACTCGATCGCCGTCTCCTTGAGGTTCTTCCCTTCCTTGTGCGCCTTCTTGGCGATTTTCGCCGCGTTGTCGTACCCGATATGCGGATTCAGCGCCGTCACCAGCATCAACGACCGCTCCATCAGCGTCCGGATATTCTCGGTATTCGCCGTGATCCCGACCGCGCAATGCTCGTCAAACGACTCGCAGGCGTCCGCCAGCAGCCGGATCGACTGCAGCACATTGAAAATGATCACCGGCTTGAACACGTTCAATTCGAAATTGCCGCTCGCGCCGCCGATATTGACCGCCACGTCGTTGCCCAGCACCTGCGCGCACACCATCGTCATCGCCTCCGACTGCGTCGGATTCACCTTGCCCGGCATAATCGACGAACCCGGCTCATTCTCCGGAATCGAAATCTCGCCCAACCCCGAACGCGGCCCGGAGGCCAGCCAGCGAACGTCGTTGGCGATCTTCATCAGCGAGCACGCCAACGTCTTGAGCACGCCCGAACATTCAACGCAGGCATCATGCGTCGCCAGCGCTTCGAACTTGTTCGGCGCCGTGACAAATGGCAGCTTGGTGAGATCGGCAATCGTCTTGGCCGACCGCACCGCAAATTCCGGATGCGTATTCAGCCCGGTGCCGACGGCGGTGCCGCCCAGTGCGAGTTCGTACATGCGCGGCAGGCAGGCATGAATGCGCGCCAGACCGTTGGTCAGTGCCTGCGCGTAGCCGGAAAACTCCTGCCCCAGCGTCAGCGGCACCGCATCCATCAGGTGCGTGCGCCCGATCTTGATGATCCCGTCGAACTCTTTTGACTTCTTCGCCAGCGTGTCGCGCAACCGCGTCACCATCGGAATCAGGCGGCGATGGACCTCCTCCACCGCGGCGATGTGCATCGCGGTCGGGAAGGTGTCATTCGAGGACTGCGCCTTGTTGACGTCGTCGTTGGGATGAATCGGCTTCTTGGAACCGATCACACCGCCCGCCATTTCGATCGCGCGATTCGAAATCACCTCGTTGGCATTCATGTTGGTCTGCGTACCGGAACCGGTCTGCCACACCACCAGCGGGAAATGCTCATCCAGCTTGCCGGAGATCACTTCATCGGCAGCTTTAATAATCAAGTCCGCCTTCTCCGCCGGCAGCGTCCCCAGTTCCTTGTTGACCATGGCCGCGGCTTTCTTGAGGATTCCCATGGCGCGAATCAACTCGCGCGGGAAGCGATCCCCGCCGATTTTGAAATTCATCAGCGAGCGCGCCGTTTGTGCCCCGTAATATTTGTCCGTCGGAACCTGAATTTCCCCCATCGTGTCGGTTTCTATGCGATAGTTCATCGATCCTCCCGCTAAATAAAGACTTACTTGGAGAGATTATAATCAGGAGGCAGTAGCGGCGAAAGTGATTTCGCTTCGTCGGCTGTTCTGCCGGCGTGTGGTACAACGCTCCCGTAGGATAGACATTCTTGTCTGTCGAGGATATGGCGGAGGCTGTTAAGACCGGGATGTCAGACAGGAAGAGGCTGTCCCATAAGTCGTTTTGGCGGCGTTGCGGCAGTTCTTGATTTCGCGCGTCTTTTCTGAAATCACTGTTGCTTGCAGCATTCCAGCGCGAAACTGTGAACTGCCGCCGCTTAAATTCTGAGCAATTGCAATTGATGGGAAAAGCTCTACTCCCCTCTCCCTCTTGGAGAGGGGCCGGGGGTGAGGGTCCACGCTTTTTGCCGATCACCGCCGGTCAGGGACAAGCCCCGTCCCTGCGAACTGCCTCATACCTTCACCCTCTCCCCCTGGGAGAGGGGCCGGGGGTGAGGGTGCTGATTCTTGTTCGTGTTCGCCCCGCGAGAAGAAAGCCCCCCCTACTCCCACTCAATCGTCGCCGGCGGCTTCGACGAAATATCGTACACCACCCGGTTGACCCCCTTGACATTATTGATGATCAAACTCGAAGCCTCACCCAGCACTTCGTGTGGAATCTTCGCCCAATCGGCCGTCATGCCGTCCAGCGAAGTCACTGCGCGCAGCGCGACGGTGTACTCGTACGTTCGCTCATCCCCCATCACGCCGACCGACTTGACTGGCAACAGCACCGAAAACGCCTGCCAGATCTCATCGTAGAGATTGCGCTTACGCAGCAGGTCGATGAAAATCTTGTCAACCTTGCGCAAAATCGCCAGCCGCTCTTCGGTGATTTCCCCCAGCACCCGCACCGCCAGTCCCGGTCCCGGGAAGGGATGCCGCCACAACAGATGATGCGCCAACCCCAGCTTTTCGCCGATTTCGCGCACCTCGTCCTTGAACAACTCGCGCAGCGGCTCGACCAGCTTCAGGTGCATCCGCTCCGGCAGGCCGCCGACGTTATGATGCGACTTGATCGTTACCGACGGCCCCTTGAACGACACCGATTCGATCACATCAGGATACAGCGTCCCCTGCGCGAGGTACTTCACATCGCCGTAGCGCCGCGCCTCCGCCTCGAACACTTCAATAAACAACCGGCCGATGATCTTCCGCTTCTGCTCCGGATCGGTGATACCCGCCAATTCCTGCAAAAACCGCGGGCCCGCGTCGACACGCTGGATATGCAGATTCAGGTGCTCGAGTGCGTCGAGCACGTCGTTTTCCTCATTCTGCCGCAACAAGCCGTTGTCGACGAAGATGCCGATCAGGTTCTCGCCGATCGCGCGCGCCAGCAGCAACCCGCAGACCGCCGAATCGACCCCGCCGCTGATGCCGAGAATCGCCTTGCCGTCGCCGACCTGCCGGCGAATGTCGCCCACGGTGCGGTCGATAAACGACTGCATCGTCCAATCCCCCTTCGCGCGGCACACCTCGAACACAAAATTGTGCAGGATATGTTTCCCCTGCACGGTGTGAACGACCTCGGGGTGGAACTGCACGCAATAAGTTTTCGCGCCGTCGTTTTCCATCGCGGCGATCGCCACGTCGTCGGTCGAAGCGACAATGTTGAATCCCTTCGGCGGCGTGACGATCGTGTCACCGTGGCTCATCCAGACCGTTGATTTCTCGACACTGCCTCTGAACAGCGCCGAATTGAGATCGGCTTTGACCGTAGCTCGACCGTACTCGCGCGACTCACTCTTGCGCAAGTCGCCGCCGTGAATGCGGGCGATCAACTGCATGCCGTAGCAGATACCAAGCACCGGTACGCCCATCGCCAGGAACCGACGATCGATGTCAGGCGAATTCGGATCGAGCACCGAGGCCGGCCCGCCGGACAAGATGATGCCGACAATGTTCTCGCCGTCAAAGCGCTCGAACGGCGCCGTGCAGGGATGAATCTCGCTGTAGACGTGCATCTCGCGCACTCGCCGCGCGATCAACTGCGTGAATTGCGAGCCAAAGTCCAATATCAGAATCATCTCGCTGCCGCGGACGGTCATAGCCATTTCTCCTCTTTCCGAACCAGTTCCCGCAACCAGTTGCCGTCGTCGGTGTCGGGATGGTCGCTGTTGTAATGCAGACCGCGCGATTCCTGGCGCTCGATCGCGAAGTCGATGATCAGCCGCGCCACCGTGGCCAGGTTGCGCAATTCAATCGCCTCATAGCTCCAGGCGCGCGTCATGAAGTAATCCTCGATGTCCTTGACCAGAATATTCACGCGTTCGCGCGCACGGTTAAGACGATAATCGGAGCGGACCACGCCGACGTAGTCCCACATCAGGTTGAGCAATTCGTTGCGGTCGTGCTGCAGCAGCACGCGCTCCCGACGTTTCAGGCGCTCGCCGACACCATCTAATGGCTTCGTCTGTACATCCTTGGTGAGAAGATGGCTGATGTCGTTCACCGTCGCCACTTCCGCCGCAAAATCGGCAATCGCCACCGCCTCGAGCAGCGAATTGGACGCCAGCCGGTTGGCCCCGTGCATGCCGGTCATCGCGACCTCGCCGCAGGCAAAGAGATTGATCAAATCGGTGCGTCCCTGCAAGTCGGTCCCGACCCCGCCGCACATGTAGTGCGCCGCCGGCACTACCGGGATGCGATCCTTCGTGATGTCGATGCCGTACTTATTGCAGTTGTAGTAGATGTTCGGGAAGCGCTTGAGAATCGTCTCGTGCCCGAGATGCGTCACATCGAGATAGACGCACGGATCGCCGGCCGCCTTCAGCTCCGAGTCGATCGCCCGCGCCACCACATCCCGCGGCGCCAATTCGGCCGACTTGTGGTATTTGTGCATGAAGCGCACGCCGCCCTGCGTCACCAGGATGCCGCCTTCGCCGCGCACTGCCTCCGAAATCAAGAACGATGCACCGCCGGGATTGTAAAGCGTCGTCGGATGAAACTGAATGAATTCCATATTGGCGACGGAAGCGCCCGCGCGGTACGCCATCGCCACCCCGTCGCCGGTGGCAATCGGCGGATTCGAGGTGTGCTTGTAGACAATCCCCGCGCCGCCGGTCGCCAACAGGACGGTACCGGCATAGAAGTACTTGGCGTTCAGGCCGCGACTGTCCAGGCAAATCGCGCCGATACACTGCTTGCCTGCCTCCGCCGGAGCCGTGATCAAATCGACCGCAATGTGATTTTCAAAGATTTTGATATTGGGATCATTGTGCACTGCACGTAATAGCGCCTTTTCGATCTCTCGGCCGGTCGCGTCCGCCGCGTGCACCACACGCCGCGCCGAGTGGCCGCCCTCGCGCGACAAGTGCAGGTGCGCCTCGGTCGGCGCGATCTCGTCGTGGCTGAATTGCACGCCGATATCGATCAACTCCTGAATACATATCGGACCCGCCTTCACGATCGCCTCAACCACGTCGCGACGACACAAGCCGGCGCCGGCGGTGAGCGTGTCGGCCACGTGCGCCTCGAAGCTGTCCGCGGGCGAAATCACCGCCGCAATTCCCCCCTGCGCGTAGTTCGTGTTGGAGTCCATTTTGCGCTTCTTGGTCACAACTGCAACCGTCCCCTTGCGCGCAACTTTGAGTGCGTAGGAAAGCCCGGCGATGCCGGAACCGATGATCAGAAAATCGAATTTAAGCAGCGACGCACCTCGCGATGATGCCCCAGAATATATCCGCGCGGTCCGCGAAATCAAAAGCTATTTCGATGACGGCGCACTCGCCCGGCGCCCAGGCCTGCGCCCGCAAGCGGGCGGCATCCTTCGCCGTCGTCACCAAAAGCTCCGCCTGCCCACCAACCCGTTGACGACGCAGCACCGTCAGGTCTTGATCAGTAAATACGTGGTGATCGCGAAAGACCGTTTGCCCTGTCGGCGTGCCGCCCTGCCGGCTGACCGTTTCCGCAAAGAACTCCGGATTGCCGATACCGCTGAACAGCCACAGCCGGCGATCGCGAATCTCGATCGGCGCTCCCGTGACCAGATCGCGCACCGCCGTCACCTGCGTCTGCAATCGAAGAATCGCTTCGCGGCCCACAAACCGCGCGATGGTGGCCGTGAGCCGTTCGGTGTGTTCGCTCGATGAGCCCTCGATTTTCGTCAGCAGTACAATGTCCGCCGCGCGCAATGTCGCCAGCCGCTCGCGCAACGGCCCGGCCGGGAGGCACATCCCATTGCCGAATCCGCGCGCGGCGTCGACGACGACAATGTTCAGCGTCCGTCTCAATCGCAAATGCTGGAAGCCGTCATCAAGAATCAGGCAGTCAACCTGATGATCGCTGATCAGGGTTTGCGCCCGCGCGAAGCGGTCGGCACCCACCCCGATGACACAATCGGGCAATCGCTGCGCCATCAGACTAGCTTCATCGCCCACCAGACTCAGGTCGAACGGCGTCGCGTTCTTGCCGGTGATGACCGCACCCTGCTTCTCCGCTGCCGAGCGATAGCCCCGCGTCAGAACACCGACGCGCCGCCCCTTCGCGCGCAGATGCTCCGCCAGCATCAGCGTCACCGGCGTTTTGCCGGTCCCGCCGGTCGTCAGATTTCCCACCGCGATCAACGGCACAGCCACCGGGTAGGATGGCAAGACGCCTGCCTGATAGAGCCGACGGCGAATGACGAGCGCAAGCCCGTACAACTGCGCCGGCAGCCAGAGCAATAGCCGCAGCATTCGTACCGGCAGCGTTGGCCGGTGCGCGTAATGCAGTTGCCGCACAAATTCATTCATTGTCTTCGATGAGATTGAGAATCCGGCTGACATAATCGTCCAGCACGTGTGCGCTGGCGGCGCGCAGCACCTCAGCGCGGCGGCCGTATTCCTTGGCCAGCGCACCATTCGCCAGCAACGCCTTCACCGCCCCCGCCAATTCTGCGGCGGAAGCAACCACGGTGCCCATCCGCTGCTCCTGCAGCAGCTCGTGGCCGCGCTGTTGTTGGAAGTAATGCGGCCCATAAAGCACCGGCACTCCTGCCAGCGCCGGTTCCAGCAGATTGTGTCCGCCGATCGGGGCCAGCGTGCCGCCAACAAACGCAATCGCCGCCCGATGATACAGCGCATTCAGCTTGCCCATCGTATCGACGATCAGAACTTCGTCATCCGCTTGCAGTGTGCCTTTCGTCCACCACTGACAACGCAGTCCCGATCGCGCAACCACCTCATTGACTTCGCCGAGGCGATCCAAGTGCCGTGGGACGAGCACGAGCCGCAGATCTACGAATTGGCGGCGGAGGGTCTGAAACGCCTCGATCAGAATCGCCTCCTCGCCGGGGCGCGTTGAACCGCAAACCAGCAACTGCTTTCCCCGCCAGGCACCCAGTCGCTCATCAATCTCGCTCAACAGCGACGCCTCCGGCGGCTGGTAGTCTTCCTTGATCGAGCCGACAACTTCGACCCGCTCGGCGCGCGCACCCAATTCAACGATCCGCTCGGCATCCTGCGCGCTCTGCATCCAGAACGCTTTGCACTCCTGCAGCAACGGTACGAAGATCGGCTTCAGCGCGCGGTAACGACGCAACGACTTTTCCGAAATTCGCCCGGAAACCTGCGCGACGGCAACTGCCTGTTCAAGTGCCGCTTCCAATAGCACCGGCCACAACTCGGTCTCGATCAACATCACCCCCCGCGGTCGGAAATGGCGCAGGTAGGAGCCGGTGATGCGCCGCAGATCGAACGGATGATAGCAAATGAAATCGGGTCGCACCGCCGCTCTCTCAGCATGCCGCTTGCCGGTGGCGGTCGTCACCGACAACAGGATCGGCCGCTTGGTGCGGGATTTGAGCCGCGCCGTCAACTTCAGTGCGATTGTCACCTCCCCCACCGACGAGGCCACCAGCCAGAGGGGATGGCTGCGCCGCGCCTGTGGCGGCAGTCGTAGCGCCAGCCGCTGCCAATCGCCGCTGCCTCGCAGCAAACTGCGGACAAGCGCCGCGACCGTCAGCGGCACGACGTAGACGAACGTAAAGCAATGATACAGAAATCTCATCGGCAATATGCCTCGGCGATCAGTGCAGCCGCGCGTTTCGAGGCGCCCGGTTCACCCAACTTCGCGCGCACCGACTTCAGCGCCGTCGCAACCTGCTCCGCCTCGTGCCGATCGCTCATCATGCGCCGGCAAAACGCGGCCAGATTCTCCGGCGTCATTTCGTGTTGCAGGTATTCGGGCACAATCGGCTTTCCGGCAACGATATTCACCAGCCCGACCTGCCGCAGCTTGATCACCCGTCGCGCGATCTGGTAGGTCAACCAGCCGGTGCGATACACGACGCAGAACGGCCGCCCGCACAGCGCGGCTTCAAGCGTCGCCGTCCCCGACGACACAATCGCAACATCGGCGCTGCGCATCAAGTCGTACCGCTCGTCGGTCACATGCGCGGGCGCCACTCCTGACGCTCGCTCCGGCCCAAAGTAACTCTCTGACGGCAATTCCGCCCGCACCGCCGTCATCGCACGCAAGTTCGGATACTCCGCCGCCAGCACCTTTATCGCGGCCAGCATGATCGGGTAGTGTTGTGTCACCTCGGTCTGCCGCGAGCCGGGGAGAAGCGCAATCAGCGGTGCATCGTCCGCCAACTGATGCCGCGCGCGAAATTCCCCGCCGTCGCTGCGGTCGGAGATATGATCCAACAACGGATGCCCGACAAATTCGCAGCGTATCCGCGCCTGATCAAACAGCTCCTTTTCGAATGGCAGAATCGACAGCAGCAGATCGACATTAGCCTCGATCTGCTGAATCCGTCCCGGCTTCCACGCCCACACCTGCGGCACGATGTAGTACACCACCGGAATCGCCCGCCGTTTCAGCTCCGCTGCCAATCGTAAATTCATGCCGGGATAATCAACCAGGATCGCCAGACGTGGCCGATCGCGATCGATGGCGGCGAGTGTCGCCTTGAAAATGCGTCGGAAATGCAGGATCCGCTTCGCCACCTCCCAAAACCCCGCCACGGCCAGATCGCGCACATCGTAGAGCAAATCCACCCCCTGCTCCCGCAGCAACTCCCCGCCCAATCCGAAACCCTCCAACCCGGCACAGCGGACCTTTAGTTCACGAACAACCGCGGCCGCATGAAGATCGCCCGAGGCCTCTCCCGCCGCGACAAAGACCTTGGTCATGTCCGGATTCGATTCAGGCTTTCCAATGCCACAGCTTCGATCTGTTTGGCCAGAGCCAGCGCGGCCGTGCCCTCGCGGCCACCGATTCGCACTGACCGGTCGTTGCGAACGGCATCGACAAAGGCGGCGATCTCCGCCGTCAGCATGTCATATTCGGCGTAGCTCAACTGCCGGAACAGAATCCTGCGGCCGGTCGGCTCGTGCTGCAGCATCGGAAAATAGCCTTCGCGCGGCTGCGACTCGGCCAGCGGCGCCAGCACAAAATGCTCGCCCGATTTTTTCAACATGTCCACTGACAGGTAGTTGTCCTTAGCGAAAAATCGCAGCTTGCGCATCTTCTGCACCGAAATCCGCGACGCCGTCAAATTCGCCACCGTCCCGTTCGCAAATTCGATGCGCGCATTCGCGATGTCCGGCATATCGCTGACCACCGCCACTGCCGAGGCCCGCACCTCCTGCACCGGTGCCGGCACCAGGCTCAGGATTAGATCGATGTCATGAATCATCAGCTCCAGAATCACCGCTACCCCCAGTCCGCGCGCGCTGAACTGCGACAGCCGATGCCCCTCAATAAATCGCGGCGTCTCCTTCAGCAAACCGCAAGCCGAAGTCGCCGGATTGAAACGCTCGATGTGACCGACCTGCAGCTTCAACCGCAAGTCTTCGGCCAGCTTGGTCATTTCCTCGGCTTCCGCCACCGTAGCCGCAATCGGCTTTTCGACCAGCACATGCTTGCCGGCCCGAAGTGCCCGCAGGGTTTCCTGATGGTGCACCTCCGTCGGCACGACGATCGACACGGCGTCCACCAACTCCAACAATTGCTCGATCGAAGCGCAAGCCGTGCAGTGATTGGTTTCGGCCGTCGCCTTGGTTTTTTCCGGGATAATGTCAAAGACGCCCGCGAGCACGGCGTCGGGGATCGCTGCGATCTTCTCCGCGTGGAAGCGCCCTAAATGACCGCAGCCGACAACCCCGTACCTGAGCTTGGCGGTCATGCCGGCCTACTTGCAGATGCCGCGTTCGGACGAGGCGATAAAATCAAGCACATGCTGCACCTCCGCGGTCAACTCAACCTCCGCCCGGACGCGCTCGACCGCCTGCGTAGTATTAAGCTTCGAACGGAAAATGATGCGGAAGGCGTGTTCCAGCGCCGCAATGGCCTCCGCCGAAAACTCGCGGCGCTTCAGCCCGACATGGTTGACGCCGATCACCTTTCCACCGTAAAGCGAATACGGGCAGATATCCTGCGGGACGCGGAATCCGCCCCCCACCATCGCGTGCCGCCCGATCCGCACGAACTGGTGCACCGGCACCATGCCGCCGATAATCGCCCATTCTTCGATCTCGACGTGCCCGGCCAAATTCACGGAATTCGACATGATCACGTGATCGCCGAGAATGCAGTCGTGCGCGACGTGCGAATACGCCATCAGCAGACAGTGCGCGCCGACCGTGGTCTGGCCGCGATGCAGCGTGCCGCGATTGAGCGTGGCATACTCGCGGATTACCGTGTGGTCGCCGATGACCAGCAAAGTCTTCTCACCGCCGAACTTCAAGTCCTGGGGAACGGTGCCCACGACGGCGCCGTGGTGGATGTGTACTTCGCGGCCGATTCGCGCTCCGGCGGCGATCAGCGCGTGCGAGCCGACCGAACTGCCGTCACCGATAACGACGTCCTCTTCGACGACTGCATACGGCCCGACCGTCACCCCTGCGCCCAGCTCTGCGCGCGACGAGACAATCGCGCTCTCGTGAATTCGGCTGTTGCTCATCGGTCAACTACGGCCGCCATCATCTCGGCTTCACACACCAGGTTCTCACCCACGTACGCCTGCCCCGTCATCTTGCAGGTCGACCGCCGGAACGAGACCATTTTCAGCTCGAAGCGCAACTGGTCGCCCGGCAACACCGGCTTGCGAAAGCGTACGCCGTCGATGCCCATGAAGTATACTATTTTCTTGTCCGCATCTTCAACCGTATTCAACAGCAGGAACCCGCCCGCCTGCGCCATCGCCTCGACAATCAACACGCCCGGCATGATCGGATGCCCCGGAAAGTGGCCGTTGAAAAACGGCTCGTTGATCGTCACGTTCTTGATCGCCGTGACCGACTGTTCCGGCACGATGTCGAGAATGCGGTCGATCAGCAGGAATGGGTAACGGTGCGGCATAATCTTCATGATCGCATTGATGTCGAGCACGTAGTCGCCCGCCGCCCGGCCGGAAAATTTCTGCCGCAATTGCTTCTTCTGAAACATCGACCGCAGTTTGCGCGCTAACGCCACATTGGCGGCGTGCCCCGAGCGTGCCGCCAGCACGTGCCCCTTGATCGGCGCGCCAATCAGGAACAGATCCCCGATCAGATCCACCGCCTTGTGCCGTACCGGCTCATTGTAGAAGCGCAGTTGTTTGTCGTTGAGAATCCCGGTCTGGCCGATGCGCACGTCGATCTCCAGCCCGAACAGCCGCTTCAGCCGGTCGACTTCAGCCTGGTCAATGTCGTGGTCGCAAATGACGATCGCCGTGTCCAGCCCACCGCCGCGAATAATCCCCTTCTCCTTCAGCATCTCAACTTCCGACAGGAAACAAAACGTCCGCGCCGGCGCGAACTCGTTGACGAATTCCTCCTCCAGGCTTACCAGCGACGTGTACTGCGTGCCCAGCGCCGGATTGCGATAGTCCACCAGAAAGGTGATGCGGAACTCGTCAGATGGCACCACGACGATATCAACACCGCGGTCCTTCTCGGAGTAACTGACGTGGGTGTCAATCTCAAAGTAATTCTTCGGCTGGCCCTGCGCGACGACCCCGCCCTGCTGCAGAATCTCGACAAACGGCAGCGCCGAACCGTCGAAAACCGGCGGTTCGATGTTGTCGAGTTCGATAATCAGGTTGTCAATTTGGAGCCCTGCCACCGCGGCAAGCACGTGCTCGACCGTGTGCACCCGCGCTTCGCCCCGCTGCAAGACCGTACCGCGCTCCAACCCGACGACGTGGTCGATGTCGGCCGGAACCTCCGGCTGGCCGGGCAGGTCGACCCGGACAAAGCGCACTCCCGTGCCGACCTCGGCCGGTCGAAACGTGATCGTGGCCTGACATCCGGTGTGAAGCCCGATTCCCGAGCCGCTGGCACTCTCGCGAATCGTCTGCTGTTCGACAATCATTCGCTGCTCTCCTCCGCTACTGCCGTAATAGTCGGGCAAAGTAGCACAGTCGGCGGCGATTTTCAACTGAAATATAGGTCGGCTCTGACCAGATTTGGCGGGGCTATTCGCAGATCAGGTACGGGCGCAGCTTCTGCAGGTTCTTGATGCCGATGCCGTTGACCGCCACCAGTTGGTCGACGGAGGCGAACGGTCCATGCTGGGTGCGATAATCGACAATCCGTCGGCTCAGCGTCGCGCCGATCAACGGCAGCAATTGCAGGCTCTCCGCCGGCGCAGTATTGATGTTCAGCCGGAGCGGCCGCGTCGGCAGGGCCACGGTCTGCGGCTTTTGCTCCGGCAGACTCCCCGCCACTTCCGTCACGCTCGACGTTTCCGCCTCCACTGCCTCAAAGATCATTCGCGGCGGCAAGCTTTGCCGTGAGTGGTCGTAAATCACCAGCCCGCCCCCGACCAGCGTGATCACCAACAGCACGCACAGCGCTATCGTCTCGCCGCGCGTAAACGCAAACACCTCCTTGATCGTCGCCAGCACTTAGAATCTGATCTCCACCCAAAATTGCAGTTCGCGCACGTGGCGGTTACCGACACGGGCATCATTCGTGTCGGTCCAGCGGGCCGTCAAGCCGCCCTTGATATTGGTCGAGAAATTGTAACTCGCTGATGGCTGGATCGTCAGCTCGCTGCGGTCGGAAGTCGTTTTGTCTTCATTGGTGTAATTGGGACTCTGGTTCTCCGTCCGGGTGTTGCGTTTGCTGACGTCAAGATCAAGCGTCAATGTCGACTGAATCTTCATCCGCCCGAACAGCGGCAACCACAGATTCGAGCCGCCGCGGAAGGAATAGGACGTCCGCACCGAGACGCCGGACGAAAAGTCGCGCGTGTCGGTCGACAGACCGCCGTCCTGCGTCGCGCCGTCGCGGAACTGCAGTTTCTTCGCCTTGCTCGTGGTGTAACTGATCGTTGACCGCAAGCCCTGCGCAAATTTCCACTCAATTCCGGCCGACAGCAGCGGTGACCAGTCATCGGCGATCGTCTGATTGCGCTTAAACCCGGTCGCGACGTTCTCCGACAAGTTGTCCTTGCGCGAGTACTTCGAGTCGAGCGTGAACGAGCGCGCGAACAGCTTCGGGAACAGGAGGAAGTCCAGCTTACCGAAGCGGAACGTCAGATCGGGCCAGACCGTGGCTTTGTCGCGCGTCTGCCGACTCGTTCCGTCCCCGATCGAATATGACCAGCCCACACCGACCGACATCCCCAGCGGCAATCGCACCCCGGAGCGTGCCGTGTACCCCCGCGTGCGCGTGTAGGAGTCCAACTGCCCCGTGCCGATCGTGCCGCTCCGCCGCTCGGCATCCGGGTCGCTCGAGAAGCCGAAACGGTATTTCCAACTCGGCCGCTCGACAAAACCGTCCAGCGAAATCCGCTCGTCCCACTTGAACGTCGTCGCCACCGGATCGATCTGGTCGGTAAACAACCGCACGAACCGCAGTGGGAACATGTACACCGGCGTGCCCGGTACTTTCGGCTCGGACACTACCGGCGGCTTGCCCTGGGTCGTATCGGCCGCAGCGCCGCGACGCAGCGAATCCAGCCCGCTCGGCTTCGGCTTGGGCGGCGTCACTCTTCCCCGCTGCGGCGTACCGCCTTTGTTTTGCCCCAGCAACCGCTGCAGGTTGAGCGTCGCGCCGGCGCTGAATGAACGCGAATTGTTGATGCGCCGCAGATCCGAGATGGTGGTCGCCGAACTGGACTGGTCGAAGCTCTCATCGTGCGACGACGTAAATCCCAGTTTGGTGCCGGTAATAAACGGCAGCACGTTCGGCGAGTAGTTGATCGTCAACGCCTCGGAGTAACGGCGCTCCTGACCCAGAATGATGTCTTTCGGATTGAACGAAAACTTGACGTAATCCGGATTGCTGATGTCGCGGTCGGTGGAAAATCGATAGCCGACTTCGACGCCGGTGATCGGATTGGCGCCGGTGTCGAAATTCCCGCGCAGCGTCCGCGTGTAGCGATTGGTCTGCACGCCGAAGTTGTTTGTGCGGTTCTCCGTCGTACGGTTGACTTCCCCGTCAAACGCCAGACGGTTCGGCAACGGGGCGAACCGCGTCGCCACCACGCGCTTCGGCACCAGCGGAAATCCCCGCAGCCACGAGAAAATCCCGATCCCGCCCTTGATCCCGATACCCGTGCTGTAACGCCCTTTCGCCGTGTACCGCTCGTTGTCGCTCACCGGTACCGTCGGCGTCCGCGACGTCAGCTTGGTGTACGACAAACTTCCCTGGAATTTGTTCAACAGCACCGTGTACAGGGGATTCCCGGTGCGCTTGTTCCAACGTTCGCTGATCGTGAAGCCGTAGTTCGTGTTTACGCTCTTCTCGCTCTCCAGCCGCTCCGCCGGCACGAGAATATCGGAGCCGGTAATCAGGCGCGGCGACAACTCGGTGCGCGACCAGTTGAAGCTGAACGGAATCTGCACGTTCTCCGCCGGCGGGAAGAACTTGTCGACGTTGAAGCTGAACGAGTAGCCGAAGGCCACGTTCTGACTGCCTGATCCAAGATCGCGCCGGTCGGCCTGCGTCAGGGTGCGGAAAAACTCGTCGGTCTTGGTGTAATTGGCGGCCACCGACGCTACGTCGCCGAACGACATCGACCCCGACAGGTAGGCCGCGACACCCTGGTCGCGCCGCACCTCGGTCGCCCGCAATTCGTCGATCCAGACATTGCCGGTCAGCCGCTCCGGCGCCGCCAAGGAATCAGTACTGGTGACGCCGAGTGCGTAATACTTGATCCGCGTGATCGACGGGTTGCCGAATATGCGATACTTGCCGTCGGAGTACTCGTTGGTGTCGGGAAATTCCTGTTTCAGATCAAGCAGCTTCAGCTTGACCTGCGTGATCTCGTCGAACGGAATGTTGACGGCCGCATCGCGGTCCCAACCCTCCTTGAACACCGTCTTGTATTCGTAGTAGTTGCGCTCGTCCGGACCGAAGCGGAAGAAGAAGAGCATGTTGTCGCGGTTCTGATCACCGTGAATCCACATCTCCAACTTCTTGTAGCCGCTCAGGTCTTGCGATTTGAACGGGATCTTCTCCGCAAAACCGGTGTCGCCCGGTGCGAAGTTCACGAAGTCAAACCGCAGCGATTGCTCGCGCTCGCGCAGACCGGTGGTCTTGTCGTAGAATCCTTCCACGCCCGGCGGCGAGAAGTAGACCTCGTCCTCCTCGGTGTTCACCACCGACACTTCAAACCGCGTGTCATCCAGCCGTTCCCGATCCAGCGGCAGCAGCGGCTGCGCTTCCCACGAATTGCGGGTCAGTTCGATATCGGCGATTTCGACAAAAGCCGTGTCCTGCGCGACGCCGTCCAGCCACAGCCGTACCGATTGGATGTTCGCCTTGCTCGCGTTGCCGACCGTCACGTCGACCAGCGAAGTGTCCTGGAACGGAATCCGGACCGTGTACCAACCGTAATTGTTGGTCGTCCCCTCGACCCGGTATGGATTGTTGGCCAGGTCAATCGCATACGAAAAGTAGGCATTGCTGTTGTCGGTAATCACCCGGCCGTCGGCGTTCAAGTCCTCGGTGTCGGGACGATTCAGCCGCGACAGATCACCGCGATTACCCTCGGTGCCGTTGATGCGTTCATAGTTGTCGCGATCGGAAGAGCTGTAAGCCCAATTGTCTCCGGCCGGGTCGACGCAATTCCCGCCCGCCGGGGGACAATTGTACCACGCCGGCGCCGTCCCCGCCGCGCACAACGCGCATTCCTCAGCATCCGACAGTTTATCCAGTCCCTTGTCTTCCGCCTCGTTGACGTACTCCTTGTCGGTCACCTCGGCATCCGGCAGACCGTTGCCGTTGAGGTCTTCGCTAATCTCGCCGATGTCGATGTGAAGCATCCCGACTTCGCCGCGCATACGGACTTCGATGAATCGCGTCTTCTCCTGATTGTAGGCGCTCTTGGCCAGCGGCCGCATGATCCCCGCAAACGAGGCACTCTTCTCCCGATCGCCGTACGCCTGCGGCAGGAACCGCATCACCAGGATGTTGGTCCGGTTTTCACCGGCGCGCACATCCCGATCGTAAACTTCGGTAATCGGAATCTGATCGTAGGGATTGTACCAGATCAGCTTGCCCTGCGAGGCAAAATTGGTGTCGATCTGCGCCGGAACCGTTGCCGGCCCCCACCCGACACGCACCACGCCCAACCCGTAGCGCTCCTTGGAACCCTCGAAATCGTCAATCGAAGCCTCGCCCTTGATGTTTGGATTCGGCATCGACTGGCCGACTTCGCCCGCAATCATCACGCGCGACGATGCCTTGGAGTCGATGAACGGCAGCAGATTGATCAGCTTGGTCGGCGTCTCCGTCTCGAACGTATACGATGCGTCAACGTCAAGATTTACGAACGTCGCCTGCTCCTCGCCCAGCTTCGGCTTGCGGTCGGTCTCTTTCTCCGACTTGTACAAGGCGGTGGCGCCGATCTTGAAGTTCTGCATCACGTCGTATTCCGCCCGTGCCCCCAACAGCGTCTTCTTCTCCGAGGAAATCAGCGGCGCGTATTCGTAGTCAATCTTGACATCCGCCGCCGCGCTCAGCGCCTCGTCGTTGAGGAACGTGATCTGTCCCGATTCGTAGGTAATCTGATAATCGACGTTCTTGGCGAGCGTTCGACCGTTCAATGTGACCGATTCTGATTCCGGCACGATGTCGAAATGCCCGAGCGAGAACGTCTTCTGCCGCGTTTTGGAGGTCACCAGCAGGTAATACTTCGACTTGTTTGTGCGGTCGGTGTTGTTCGGCGCCGCATCGTAGGCTTCCGGCACCCGCTCGGACAGCACGTCGCTGTCAAACGGCCGGCGGTTCGGGAAGCGGAGATGGCCGCGGGCGCGGTCCAGGATCTGCTGATTATAGCCGTCAACTTGCCCGTCATTATTGTTGTCAATCCCGAGCAGGTTGATGTAGCTGACCCCTTGCTGGTTGTCCAGGTCCGACTCCTCGCGCTGCGTTGCGTCGATGGCATTGCCCCTGTATACATGCACATAGAAATCGTCGGGATTGTCCACCCGGCCGACATCGTAAACGTTGCGCCAGACATACTTCCAACTGACAAAATGCGGCTGGGGATTGTTATGCTTGAGCAGCTTCAGCGTGATCAGCGTGTCGTTGTCGGAGCTGCCCAGATCCCCCACCGAGATAATCGTGTCCTGCCCGTTGCCCAACCGCCGTCGATACTCCATGTAGATCCCGATCGCAATGTCGCGCACCGGCTGGTCGAACAGGATGTAATGCTCCGTCGGATGGACCAGGATGTACTGCGTCTGGTCGCTGATCTGGCGGTCGGCACCATACAGGATAAACGTGCCGCCGGTAAACTCCTCGCGATACTTGTTCGGATTGTCGGGGTCGACGTATACGCTGGCGGTCTTCTTGGGAATCTTACTGTCCTGATAACTCGAAAACGACTGGTAGACTTCCCACTTGGTGATACTGTCCCCCGGCAGAAGATCGGCGAACGTCAGGCCGAGCGTGTCCAGCCGCGACAGATAGAAGTACTGATTGTCGATGTAGTTCCAGTCGCGGATCACCCGGTTGGACGCCTCCGCGCCCGCCTTGAACTCGGCCGATTTGTTCGAAGATTTCTCCTGCGACATGATCGTCGTCAGCCGCAACCCGCCCAACTCGGCCGTTGTCTTGATGCCGAACAAGCCCTGAATGCGCTGCGAATAGCCGATAAACCTCGTCGACGGCAGCGACAGGTTCGTGTTGCCCAATTCGATAGTCTTGATAACGTCGTCTTCTTCCCCCTTATAGCGCAACTGGATACGATTGGCAAAAGTCTCCTGCCGCTTCGAATCCTGATTGACGTCTACGAAAATCTTCGATCCGATCGTGCCGGAGATGTTGAAGTTGGAGATCTGCTCCATTTGCAGCGACGGAAATTTGCTCTGCCCCGCCGCCACTTGCTCGCCGTCCTGCCACTGGCTGCGCCCGGCAAAGGAAATCTTGTAGTAGCCGTTGACCTTGAGCCCGGCACCGCCTTCGCCGATGATCGATTTGATCGCCCTGGGGGTGCGAATCGGAATGTCAAATTCCAGCAGGCCGCCGCCCCCCTGCTGCACGCGGCGCATCTGCGAACCCTTCACCGATTCCTGGAATACCCGCCGCGTGTTGATCTCGATCATGCGGTCGCGCAGGGCATTCGGCTCGGCGGCAATCGGCACCGAGAACCCGCCGAACCGGCCGATACTCTGATTGAAAACCAGCAAGTCGCTGTAATCTTCGTAGTTGAAGGTAATCGAACGCTTGAGGTAATTGGAATCAAACAGCCCGCGTGGCTCGGCCGAATTCGAAAACCCGATTTCCGGCGCCCGCGTCTCGATTTTCGTCAGATTGTTGGGAGGTAACTTCAGCGCAATGCTCACCCCCGGAGCGGCTTCGGCAACTTCTACACCAAGCCCCAGTCCGGCAGCGAGAATGGCAAGGATCGCAAGTCTATGCAAGAAAAACTGTCTCAACGGATCACAAGTCACTAAAATCATTCGTTATCTATTATTGTCGATATCTACCTCCGTTAGCTGAAGTCACCCAGTAATACTACCTCTTCGTTGAGCTCTACGCCATAGGCTTCTTTAACTTTTTGCTTTAACAGCAACGACAGATTCCGCACATCAGACGCGCTCGCACCGCCTTTGTTGATCAGAATATTCGCATGATTCGGGTACACCCCGGCTTGACCGACCGTCGTCTGCTTGGCCCCGATTTGCTCCAATAGAAATCCCGCCGCTATCTTGCCGTGCGGAGCATTTTTGTCCTCAATGTTCTTGAAAAAACAACCTGCCGAAATGTCCGCGTGCGGATGCCGCGACCAGCGCTGCTCCAGAATCTCCGCCGCCCGATCGCGCAGCATCTCGACATCATCCTGTTTCAAACCGAACCGCGCCGACAAAACAATATTCTTCGACCACTTGAGATTGCTGTGACGATACTTGAAGCCCAGGTTCTCCCTTACGTCCGTGTACAGACCGCGGTCGGGATGATAAAGCTGCACGTCGATCAGCGTGTCGGAAATCGATTGCCCGTACGCCCCCGCATTGCCGACAATCGCACCGCCCACCGTACCGGCGATCCCCGAGAGCGATTCCAGTCCTCCCAAGCCGGACTCGACGACGATCTCGATCATCCGCGCCAGCGAAAACGCCGCGCCGACGCTGACCGCTGTGCCTTCCACGCGGAAAGACTCGATGCGCGGCAAAATGATCATCCCGCGAAATCCCTTGTCGGAGGCCAGCACGTTCGAGCCGCCGCCCAGGACAAAGTAATCCAGGCCGTATTCGCCACAAAGCTTCACCGCCGCGATCACCTGCTCCGGCGTCGTACAAAACGCCGTCCAGTCCGCCGGTCCGCCGATCCCGAAAGTGGTCAGCTTCGCCAGCGGATAATCGCGCTCGATGCGAAAACCCAGATCGGCGGCCAGAAGGGCCTTTTCGGTTAGTGGCATCATCGTTTTCCGAATCCCTAATCAGCAGTAAATACGCCCCGGTACCGGTGCGGGAGAGGTTTAGTTCGTTTTGGCTTCACCCGATACATTTTTACCGGCGGCATCAACGGTAGTTCCGCTTTTCTGCTCCCGGTTAACTTCATCGACATAATTCATCTGAAGTTCAGCCAGCAGCCGCGACAACAACTTGCCCTCGTAATCATCGAGATTGCCGGCGGTCTTGTGCTTCAGCATCTCCATCATCTCGATTGTCGCCTGCGCCTGCTCCAGATCGCGTTCAACCTTTCCGCTCATCGGGTTCATGATCTTGCCCAGTTGTTGCATCCCGGCCGCATGCAAACTGAACACCAGCGCCGCAAACAGCGCCTGGGCGCGGGCATCATCGTTCGGCGGCGTCATCAATATCCTCCTGCATTTCGATTGCCAGCATCAGATTGTGCTGCACGTCCAGCATCTCGGCATCCACCTTCTTCAATTGCCGCATCAGATCGTAATTCGACGTGTTGCCCAGCAGACGAGCGATTTCCTCCGAAAGTTCGCGCGCGCTGCGCAAGACCTCCTGAAGGTCGTCCTTGATGTTATTGGCTCTATGAGATGCCACCCGTCGACTCTCGCTCGCGTTGCTGCTTGATGAAGGTTTTTAGCCGGAGCCTCTCCGCGTCGGTCAGGCTCAGTTCATTGTGCATCAATTTATCGGCATAATCGCGCGCGGTCAAGATTAAACTTAAGTCAGTTAGCAAGTTAGCAACACGAAACGCGGGCACGCCTGACTGCCGTACACCCAGCAGGTCCCCCGGACCGCGCAACTCCAGATCAAGTTCGGCGATCTGAAAACCGTCGTTGCTCGCGACAAACCGTTCCAGACGCTGATACGCTTCGCTCCCCGGCTCCATCTCCGTCATTAGGATGCAGTACGATTTCTTGTCCGATCGACCCACGCGCCCGCGCAATTGATGCAACTGGCTCAGCCCGAACCGCTCCGCATGCTCGATCAGGATCACGGTCGCGTCCGGGATGTCGATCCCGACCTCAACCACCGTCGTCGCCACCAGGATTCCGATCTCTCCCTCCCTGAACCGGCGCATCATCTCGTCCCGCTCGTCGCGCTTCATCTGGCCGTGCACCAGGCCGATCGGCAGGTCGGGCAGCACTTCCTCGCTCAGTTCCTTGTATGCCTTGGTGGCCGCCTTCAACTGCAGTTTCAGCGATTCTTCCACCAGCGGGTAGATGATGAAGACCTGATTGCCCTGCGCGACCTCCTCGCGCAGAAAGCTGTAAATCTTCGGGCGATCGCTCTCCGTGCGCAAGGCGGTCCGCACCGGCTTGCGGCCGGCCGGCAGTTCATCAATAACGGTCAGGTCGAGATCGCCGTACGCCGTCAACGCCAGCGTGCGCGGAATCGGCGTGGCCGTCATCACCAGCAGATCGGGCGATTTCCCCTTCGCCATCAAAGCCTCGCGCTGCGACACACCAAAACGATGCTGCTCATCCACCACCACCAGCGCCAGGTCGGCATACTTCACGTCCTCCGAAATCAGCGCATGGGTGCCCACGATCAGGCCGATCTCGCCAGACGTCAGCCCCCGCAGTACCTGCGCGCGCTGCGGCTTCGGCGTCGAACCGGTCAGCAGGTCGATGCGCAGGCCGCTGCCCTGCAGGAGCGAATTTACGGTCTGGTAATGCTGCTGCGCCAGGATTTCGGTCGGCGCCATCATCGCCGCCTGGCAACCCGACCGCGCCACCTGCGCCATCGCAATCGCCGCCACCACGGTCTTTCCGGAGCCGACATCCCCCTGCATCAGCCGCAGCATCGGATGCGGGCGGTACAAGTCCTCGAAAATCTCCGCTACCGCGCGATTCTGCGCCTTGGTCAGCTTGAACGGCAACCCCTTCACCCACTCGCGAAACGACTGATCCGGCTTCCGGATTTCGTGCCCTTTGTTCTGCTTGGCAATCCGGTTGCGCCGATCGGCCACCAGGATCTGAAACATCAGCAGCTCGCGCAGCGCCAGTGTCTGCCGCGCGGCGCGCTGCTTCTCGAAGCTCTCCGGATAATGCGCTTGCCGCACCGCTTCCCCCAACGGCAGAAGCTTGGCGTCCAGGACCACCGCCGCCGGCACCAGATCGTGCAGCAACTCGGTATACTGATCCAACGCCGGCCGGATAATGCGGCGAAATCCGCGCGAATCGAGGAAGTTGCGCTTCAACATCTCGGTGCTCGGGTAGATCGGAATGATGCCGCCAGTATGCACTCGCGCCTCCTCCTCCGTGTCGAAGATGATCTCTACCTCCGGGTGCACCAACTGCAGGCCGCGAAAACTGGTCACGGTGCCCGACACCGACAGCGTCATGTCGCGCTTGAATCGTTTCTCGACAAACTTGATTCCGTTGAACCAGATCAGCGGCAGATGGCCGGAGTCATCCTGGATCACGACCTCGTAGTAGTTCTTGCGCGCCCGCAGCAGTCCCTGCATCACCACCCGCCCCATCACCGTGACCTGCATCCCCTCCTGCAGTTGCGCGATCGGCAGCAATGTCGATCGGTCGAGATACTTGCGTGGGAAGTAGTACAGCAAATCCTCAACGGTCGTGATGCCTACGGTTGCCAGTGCTTCGGCGCGCTTGGGGCCGACCCCCTTCAGGTACGTGACGGCGATGTCAGCGGGATTGTTGCTATACGCCATGCCCCCAAATGTGGTTCAGATCGATGCGAATGTCAATCGTTGTTAACGATAGCGGCGTTCCGCCGTGCGCACCGAATCCAGCCGCGCTTCCCACAACTCGCGTTCCTCGATATCTCCGCGCGCGAGATAGTGCGAGATCAACACCCGCGCAAACACACACGATAGGCGGGAGAACGAGCTGTGGCGTGCCAGCTCAAACGCGCGCACCGCTTGTCGGTATTCGATGCCGGTATCGGCACTCAGCGCGGTGGCCGACGGATGCAGCGATTTGGTCTCGGTCTGAACTTTGCTGCTCTGATACTCAGCCAGGTCCCGCTCCGCCTCAGCCCGGATTGCCGCCGGAATCGCAGCCAGCCCGGTCCAGTTGTCCGCTTCGATCAAACCCTCTACGAGCTTTTCGAGGCTGTCGGGATCGTTTTCCGGCCACACCACTTCGCTCGATTCGCCGGCCAGCACCGACTGCAGCGAATTCTCATACTCGGCCTTGATTCCTTCCGTCTGCCGCTTCAAGATGATCACGCTGGAGCTCTCCGGCTTGGCCAGGTCAAAACCCAGTGGCTTGGCCGGCTCGATCTTCCGTTCAGTCGGCACGATCATGATCTCCTTCGACTCCGACTCGTTTGGCGGCGCCGGCTTGGCTGCCGGGGCAACTTCCTGCTCAGTGTCCACGGTCGGCACTTCCTTCGGCTGTTCTGGTAACTTTGCCTCGTCGTGCTTGTCGACAACGACCGCCTTCTCAGCGGAACGTCCGCCCCGGATCACCACCGTATCCCCGTACGCCCGCACCGGTGGCTGCGCCTGATGCGCCGCATCACTCTCGTTGGTCACCGGAGCCTGCGGTACCGGCGCCTTGTCCTTGACCTCGCCCGGCGTCACGTCGATCGTCCGCTGAATCTGTCGCGGATACATCTCCTTCTCCGGTCCGTAAAACAGCACGCCGGTCACCACGATCAGGATCATCGCCGCCACCGAACTGACAATCGCCACCGTCCGGCGCCGCGCCAGCAGAAAGTCGACGATCTTCCCGCGCTCGCGCGGCATTTCGCGCTCGATTCGCGCTTCGATTCGCTGCGCCAGACTGTCGAAATAACCCTCCGCCGGCATCGGAATCTCCGAATCGCGCGCCAGCCGATTAAGTTGCTGCAACCGGCGCATCTCGGCCTCGAGATCGGGATACTGCTTCAGCTTCTCCGCGAACTCGCGCATCTTCTTCTCCTCCAGCTCGTGGTCGAGATAGGCCGAGAGATGCTCTTCCAAATACTTCCGATCCATCACTGCTCCAACAGGTCGCGCAACTGCTCTACCAGCCGTTGCCGGGCGCGATGTAGCCGCGACATCACCGTGCCGACGCTGATTCGCAGCCGCGCGGCAATGTCCTCGTAACTCAAATCCTCATGCATTCGCAGCACAAACACGACCTTGAATTCCGGCGGTAATTCATTAACCGCCGCCTGATAACGCTTGTCCATTTCTGAGCGGCTCAAGACCTCCAGCGGATCCGACTCGCCGCGCGGCGCCACTTGCTGCTCCAGAATCGCCTCGCTCTCCTCGCTGCCCAGCTGAAACTTTTGGCGCTTAATCTGATTAAGGGCGTTGTTCGAGGCGATCTTCAAAATCCACGCCGCAAACGGGTACGCTTCGTCGAATGTCGCTATCGCTTGAAATGCCTTGATAAAGGCCTCCTGTGTCAAATCGTCCGCGGCGTCGTGCGAGCCGCCCAACCGGAAGCACAACGCATACACCCGCTTCTGGTAGCGGCGCACCAGTTCGCCAAACGCCTTGCGGTCGCCCCGCTTCGCCTGCCGAATCAACTCGGCATCGGGCGCCTCCGCGAACCCCGCCATCAATAATACCAGCAGAAACAACGATTATTCCTTGATCGTTGCGGCGATCTTGAGAATCATGCGTTCGAATATCTGTTGTTTAGATTCGGTCGAAAAGCGGTCGGCGACCTCGGTTTCGTAAACTCGCCGCAGATTGGCCGCCAGAACTTCCGGCTTCTGCTTCAACGCCTGCTCGCGAAGTCGTTGCAGGAAAAAGGGATGCATCCGCAGCTTGCCGGCCAGATCGGCGTCCTTGATCCGCGCATCCGTCGTATGCAACGTCAGCATCCGCTCGAATTGATTGTACAGCGCCCAGAACAGCCGCCCCCGCCCGTCCGAACCGGAGCTTTCGAGAAACTGCCGGCAGGCAACCAGCGCTTCGCGCACTTTCCGCTGTGACACGCTTTCGGCGATCTGATACTGATCGAAAAAGTGGCTCGCCGACAAATATGACTGCACATCCGCCAAGGCCAAGCGCTTCTTGCCGTGATGAACAATCGCAATCTTCTCCACCTCGTTCTCGATATCGCCGCAGTCATTGCCCACTAATCTCGCCATCTCGTTCACGGCCGCCGCTTCAATGGTCAACCCCCGCGCCGCAAACCGCGACTGGATGTAAGTCGGCAGATGGTTGTCGTAGATTTCCTTGGTCTCTACCACCGTGCTCAAGGCCGCCAGCGCCTTGGCGAACGCCTTGCGCCCGTCCAGCTTGGTGGCTGTGGCGATGAATGTCGTTCCGGCATCAAGATGCTTCAACAGCCGCGGCAACAGCTCCTGCGACTTCTCCGGCAGCTTCTCGATATCGGTAACGATCACGACCGTGTTGCCGCCGAACAGCGGCACGCCCGCCAGAAGCTGTTCCAGCGTCGGCGGCGTGGCCTTGCGTCCGATCAACGAGTGTCGGTTCAACGAGCCGCGCTGGTTGCCCAGCCGCGCCTTGGTCACCTGCTCGGTGATCAGAAATCTCTGGTGATAGTCCTCGCCCAGCAGCAAATAGGCGCGATCCAGCTTGCCGCTCTCGACCCGGTCGAGCGCTTGCGCAAAGCTCATTTTCTCCATGCCCTGATGGTATGCCAATTCAAAGCGCTTGTCAATCAGACAGAGCTGTGGCCGTGCCGCTCAAAACAAAACAGGCGAGACCGAAGCCTCGCCTGCCTTGTTGGGAGGGTAGTGTAATGTCAGTCGGATGCCAAACCTAAGGTCGCCGGGTTCTCGCGCTGCGGAATCCAGTTCAGCGAATAACTGAACTTGTTCCGGAACATCTTCGCCATGTTGCGGAACGGCTGCAGGTCCTTGTTGCAGTACATCTTCTCGTTGATCTGGTTGACCACCGTGAAGCTGTCACCGTAGACCTCGATCGTCCGGTCGCGGAAAACCTGCGGATTTAACTCGACGAATTCCAGCAGGGTGAGGAGGGAAGCATATTCGCATTCGGTGGGGGAGCCGGCAAAGCGCGATCGGAAAACAATCCCTACATCCGGTACCGCAAACGAGATCACGGCATTATGAAGACCGTCGGTGCGCTTGTCTTTGACTTCGGCGTAGAAGTAGCATTCCATCTCAGTCCTCCTCATTGCTGTGCCATCACTTGCAGCAAACCCCATGCCGCTTCCTGCGCCGGCCGAGATCACGTCATCTCGCGTCGCCGTGGCCGCTGGGCGATTGATATCTGCCTTAAAAACAACCGCTTAGATGCGGGGGAAAACCGATACTCGTGAAAGATGGTGCGATGACTTGAGGCGAGGCTCTAAATGTGCTGCAAGCCGTTTCACAGGCTGTGCAGCCGAAGGCGCGATTTGGTCAGATAGCAAGTTGTTCGGGACGCACGCCGCCAATCAGCCGCGTATGCTCCTGCCACGCGAAGCGGTCGGTCATCCCGGCGATATAGTCCTTCACGACCATGCGGATCGGCTGGTCGTAAAGCCGCTTGCGGAACTTCTCCGGCAACAACTCCGGCTGGGCCAGATAGGCCTCAAACAACTGAGTGACAATACGAATCGCAATCTGGTTGATCTCGACCAGCCGCGGATCGCGGTAAAGCCGGCTGAAGAGAAACGTCTTCAGTTCCCTGGCCTCGGCCGCCGCCGCGCTCGAAAACGCAACCAGGTTTTCGCGGCAGTTGACCACATCGGCAAACGTCTCAATCCGGGCGTCTTCCAGCCGCCGGGCGGTGTTGTTGATTACATCCGACACCCCCCAGTTGATCAGCAATCGGATCAAATGATAATGCCGTTTGCGCCGCGGCAAGTCGGGGTAGGCTTGCAGCGACTGCTCCAGCAGGCGGGATATCACCGGTACCTGGCGCATTTCCTCATCCGCCAGAATTGCCGAGAAAAAGCCGTCGTCGACGTCATGCGCGTTGTAAGCAATCTCGTCGGCAAAATTGACGATCTGCCCCTCCAGCGTCGGACGCAACTGCGGATCGAAATCCCCGACCACCGGCATATCGTAGTCGGTTTCATGCTTGACGATCCCCTCGCGCACCTCAAAGGTCAGATTCAAGCCGCGAAAATTGGGGTAGCGGTCCTCGATGAAATCCACCACCCGCAGCGACTGGGCGTTGTGATTGAACCCGCCTTCGTCTCTAAGCAACTGCCGCAGCGCATCCTCACCCGCATGGCCGAACGGCGTGTGCCCAAGATCGTGCACCAACGCCACCGTTTCGGCGAGGTCTTCGTTCAATCGCAGCGCGCGGGCAATCGTCCGCGAAATCTGCGCCACCTCCATCGTGTGGGTCAGGCGCGTGCGAAAATGATCGTCATTGGGGGAGGCAAAAACCTGCGTCTTGTGCTTCAACCGGCGATATCCGGCCGAATGAATCACCCGGTCGCGGTCGCGCTGGAAGCAGGTGCGATAACCGTGCTCCGGTTCCGGGTGCTGCCGGCCGCGCGAACGCGCGCTGCGGGCCGCGTACGGCGCCAACGTCCGCTCTTCCTGCTCTTCGAGAAATTGTCGCGTGACCAAATACTGCATACCTAACGCACATACAGCACCCCCAGAAAGTGTGTGCCGCCCAAATATAGGGAATTCCGATAGGCATACTCAAATTCAATTCCCGCCAGCTTCAGCGAAATCCCGCCGGCAAAATCGGTCGGCGCTGTGACAATCCCCATCTGCAGCGATAACTCCGGCGCCAGCCGAAACACCTGCCCGGCCGAGAAACGATCCGGCAGTCTCTCAATCAGGCGCTGATTCAGACACACGGCAATCAGCGGACTCAATTGCCACGTCGCCGACAGGTCGGCCTCGCGCCCGATCGGGTCAAGCCCGTTGTCATACCGCGGCCGATTCAAATTTCGCCACGCGAATGCAACGACCCGCCCCGATCGCACCTGATACCAAATCCCCGCCGATACCGCCATCGCATCGAGTCGGCAATAACCCTCGCCAAACTGCAGATCGAGGTAGTTGAGCCCGACTCCAACGGTAAGCTCCTCGCCAATTCGCCGCGACAGCGCCGCCAGGTAATTGCGCTCCCAGTAGTAGTCGCCGCCATCCAACTGCTGCACTGCCAAGCTCAGACTCCATTTCCTGTGGCTGTAACTGCCCCCGCAGGAGGCCAATTCGAAATCGCCCATGCCGTACAGGCGCGTCCAGTCGACCGCGACCGCCCAGCGCCCTTCGCCGCGCAACGCCGGATTGCGCTGAACATCCAGCGGCGAGAAGCGCAGCAGATCAAGCGCACCAGCGAGCGCCTGCGAACGCAACGACCCGTCCATCGGCTGTGTCGCCGCCGATGAACTCACTACAGAAGCCAGCAGCAGTAACACCGCGCCAATGCTAACGACCCGCCGCAACCGCAAACCCCGCTTTCGTCTCAAAGCCGCTGCCGTCGTCTGCAGCTAACTTGAGAATGTAAGCCCCGACGGGGAGACGGCCGCAGTATTCGGAAGTCCCGTCGTAGTAATACTCGCCCGATGAATACGGCCGCGCCTCCGCAATCACGCAATGACGCCGCCCCGCCAGATCGAACACCTCAATCGTCAGTGGCGTCGCCGGCGGACACTCGATCGCCAGAGTGAGCGCCTCGCCCTCATTCGGCGCAAAGACGCGCTTCGGCAACGACAGTGCCACGGCACGCTGCACCGGTCCACTCACCGAGTTCGGTTTGCCGGGTGTCGACCCCGTTTCCGCCGTCGCCGGATACCATCCGCCCCCGATCTCGTCAAGCTCGTTCGACTGTCCCGCGCGAACAACGCCTCGATATTCGACGCTGTCGACGAGCGACCCAAATTCGTCAATCAGCTTGACCTCATCGCCGTCGTTATTCAGACTGCACCAGACCTCCGTCGTCAGCAGCAGGCATTCGGGCCCAACCTCTGCGCGCATCAGGCTGGTATCCTGGGCGACCACAGCATAGGTCTCAGGCAGAAGCACCGCCGGCGCCGCGATTCCCGACTGCCGCGATGCATCGCCCAATTTCCACCCCGCCAGCTCAAGCGCATGATCGGAGTTGTTGCGGATTTCCACCCACTCCGTCTCCAACTCCGATCGCGGTTCCGCCATGATCTCGGTAATCAGAATCTCTCGTGTTCGATACCCGGTTGTGATCGATGCCGTAACTGTATCGCCGGCCGGATTGTCGTCCGGTGACAGCATCGCCATCAATCGGTGTCGTCCCGGCGCCAACTCAATTACCGCCTCTTGCCGAAGCGAATCGCCCGCCGCCAGCGGCGCAATCACCGTTCTCACGGGTGCAACCTCGTCGCTGAAAAGACTCCATTCCGCCGCCGGCGACGTACTCCTGCCCACATTCCGGATCCACACTTCCGCCTCAACCATCAGCGGATACTCTGCATCCCGCGCCAACATCAGACCGCTGCCGCCGAAGGCGAGGTCGAAGTCCGGCAGAATCCGCGATACGGAATTTGTTCGGCACGGGGTCGCGCCCATCTCGTCTTCGCAAACAAACCAGCGCGCGACGCCCGGCCGATCTTCAAGCTCATTCAACTCCAGCGAGCGATTCCCGCCCGCCGCCGCGGCATACACAACGCTGTCCACCAGATGCCCGAATTCATCCAGCAGCATGATCGCATCGCCGTCGTTGTTCAGATTGTTCCAGTTGGTAACGGCCGGCGCAACGCAATCGCCGCCGTAGTAATCCGCGAACCCCGCCGAATCCTGCGCCAGCACCAAATAGGCTCGCGGCATTATCAATCGATCCGGCAGGCGTCCCGGTTGTCCACCGGCATCACCGATCCGCCACCGGCTGATGGCAACCGGATATTCCGAGTTGTTCCGCATCTCGACCCATTCCGATTCCAGTCCCCCCGCCGGATCCACCAGGAACTCGGTAATCACAACTTCTCGCGTCGGTCGGCCCAGCGTCAACTCCACAGCAGCGTCATTGTTGGTCGAATCCTCATCCGCGCTCAGGCGTGCACGCAGCCAATGCCGCCCCGAGAGTGATGTCAGATGGCACGGCGCATCAATTGAATCACCAACGCCAACGACCGGCACAATCAGCGTCTGCAGCAATTCACCGCCGTCGATCACCTCATCACGATTCCGATCGTCGAAGACCTCGATGGTTGACTCCACCGACGGCAACACCCCATGATTGACCACCCGCAACAACAGCTCAATCTCATTCGGCTGGTCAAGCGCCTGAATTGTCCCGATCTTGTTGCCCACAAACCCCAAGTCGTGTTCCGGCGGCAAAATTCGCACTGAGTTCACGGCGCAGGGTGTGCTGCCATTCGCTGCGCTCGATACATAGAAATCGCGCAAGAAATCGCCACTCGTCGAATCAGCATCGCGTTCCCAACTGCGCCCGGCCGCAATCGTGCCGCCATACGCAAGGCTGTCTGCAGTCTGCCCGAAGTCGTTGCGAATCACGATTTGCCCCTGCTCGTCGCCAAGCTCCGGCCACTCGCGCAACTCAATCAGTGCGCACGTTGCCTCGGGAAAATTCTGCCGCACCGCCGCACTGTCGCCGCAGATCAACGCAAACTCCCCCGGCGCCAACTCCGCAGCAGTCCTGACCGAATCAACCTTGCCGTCGTTTTCAATGATCCAACTCCGCAGTGGCAGATTGTAGTCGGCGCGATTAACCACCTCGATCCACTCGCCGCCCCCGTCTTCGGTTGCCTTTGGTAGAAACTCGTTGATGCACGCTTCACGGTACGTCGCATCGAAGAAAAAACGAAACTCGGCCCGATTGTCAGTCGAATCGCCGTCCGTATCAAGCGCCAGCGTCAGCAGATTGCGTCCGCGCGGAGCCGCAACCTCGATCGACAGCGCCGCCTGCGAATCGGGCAGCAGCGGCGGCAACTCCAGATTCATCAGCGAATCGCCGCTGTCAATTGCTCCGTCGCGCCCTGCATCCAAACAGACCGCTATCTGCCCTGAGTGCGAGCGTCGTCCCGTATTGACTACCGCCAATCGCAATGAGACCGGTGTATCGGCTATCGGCGGCACCTCGAGCTCGAGACTATCGGGAACCAGCCCCAGATTGATCTCCGGCGCGATAATCGAGTTCACCCGCCCCGGCGTCGATCCCGCGCTGTCCTTGCACAGACCGAAATTATTGCTGCGCGCTCCTATCGCCCAATTGACCCGCTCCAGCGAAACCCCGTCCGGCGGCGATGACCGCCACCCCACTCGCTCAATCGCGCCGCCGGTCAGATCAACAATGCTGATCGTGTCACCGGCGTTGCGCAGCGAGAACTTCGCAGCGACCACCGGAAAATTCTCTCCAGATACGTCACCCCAGACACCGGAGCCGTTTCCCCAGCGCCGCTCGAAACTCGCCCCGCTGTCGGCCGCCACCGGCTTGCGCGACAGCACGACGAAACCTTCGGACTCGATCGTAACCGCCGCAAACCGCGAAGTATCCACCCCATCGATCAGCGCAAAACCGGCCAGGCTAACCGGCAGGCTCGAAACATTGAACAGCTCGATCCATTCCAGCGCCGTCTCCGAGCCCGGCTCGTTGATCATGATCTCGTTGATCACCAACCGGCTCGATGCCGCCGCCGCCGACGCCAATTGCAGCGCCACAATCACACCGAGTCCGAACACTCTGCAAAATCGGAAAATTCCGCGCACCTTTGCTTCTCAGCCCAAAGACTTTTGCGACCTCACGTAGTGGTCAATTCACTCCACTTTATCGAATTGCGCCGCCGGTGTCAATCGCAATCTGCCGTCAACCGATCAGATCGCCCCACCCTTCAAAACTCAAGCTTCGAATCGAGCCGAACCTCCCAGTCGTCAAGTTTGCCGCGCTCCGGGTAATACCGCGTTTGCACCACCAGCGCGATCCCGCTGAAGGCACCATCAACGTAGCGCTCGCTGATCGCCAGCAGCAGCTTCTCATCGCCGCCCCTGCCCCAGTCGCTGTCGCGCCAGTCGGCCGCCGCCGCCAGACGAAACTTCTCCGCCACCTTTGCCTCGATCTCATTCCGCGCGCGCCACTCCGCTCGTTCCCGTTCGCTCAAAATCCGCCGGCCGATGCGCACCAACGACTCGCTCCGCAGGCGTTCCGACAGCCGCAATTCCGTCGTCGCTGTCAACCACTGCCGCGAATCCGCCGCGCTTGCCGCCAGATCGAAGTCCTCCCACAATCCCTGCAGCCGCAACATCCGCAGCCGTGACGTCTGGGTGCGGCCGCTGCGCATCCACACAACCCGGACGGCCGCGCCCTCGCGCCCTTCCAGGCTGTTCCGCCAACGTATCAATTCGCTCCGCCAGGTCACCTCGCGACTCGGGCTGTGCTCCACCTCTACCGCCACGCCACGCCGGCCGGTGCGCTTGTCGGAATACTCGAAATCGATCTCGGAAATCTCCGTCGTGCCGTAATCACCGTAGGCATACCCGCCCGACTCGACATTGCGATAATTGCGGCCGTAGGCGAAGGCCACTATGTCGAGCCGGCTCCCCCCGCGTCGGACTTCAAGCTGATACTGATGCGCCGCACCTCCAGCCGTCATCAACGACGATTCGCCGTAGAGAGTGAAATACTCCAGCTCCTTCTTGAACTGCGGCGCCAGGAATACCGACCGCCGCGGCGTTCGCCCCAGTTCGCCGATCGACTGGTGCAACACCGTTAAGCCATATTGATCTGTCCACATCCTCATTTCCATCGCCAGCGCATGGCTGGTGCGGAAATGCCGATTCCCCTCCACTTGCGATGAATAACCTTGAAGCCGCAGGCTGCGACGCTTGCGGCGAATCGCAAGCCAACCGCCGATGCCGTTCTGCCGGGTCAGGCTCGGAAACAACCAGCTTGAACCGAAGTCGCTTCTCTGCCGCAACGCCGCCGGCGCGCTGCGATTGCCTACCGTCAGAGCTCCCCACCTTCCCAGTACGACTTCGCCAAGACTCACGCCGGCAAGTCGGCCCCAATGGTAACCGAACGAACGCTTCCGAATTCGCCAATCGCCTGCCCTTGTCCGCTCCATGTCAACCGCAAGACTCCAGCGAGCATCTCGGAAACTCATTCGGTCGATCCGGCTGTGAAGCTCGTTGATCGTGTGCGTGGAACGGTACGACAGTGCCGACTTCGTGCCGCCGACCGCGAAATACCTCGGCGCAAACCCCTCGGCATAGTCGGCCGTCTCCGGCGGAAGCTGTTTCAGCTCGATCAGCCGATTCTCCCCCAACAGTGCTTCCCGCACCAACTCGTAGTCCTCTTCCGAGATCTCCCCCGCCGCCAGAGCTTCGTCCAACTGCTCGATCGACTTGAAAATCTGATCGGTGAAGAATATCGGCAAAGCGCTCGATGTTATCGGCAGCCACACGATCACCAGCGCGGCCACCACCCACTTTGCTGTGCTATGAGTCATGATTTACATAAGATTGAACTTCCGCAGCTTGCGGTACAATGTCCGCTCGCCGATCCCCAGTATCGTCGCCGCCTTCTTGCGATTCCCCCCGACCCGCTGCAACGTCTCCCGTATCAGTTGCTCTTCCATCGCTTCCAAATCCCCGCCCGACTGCTCGGTGTGCACTGCCTGCGGTTGCGCCGGCACCACTCCTCCCAAACGCTCGTGAATCAGGCGCTTCAAGTCAATCACTTCGTTGGCCAGATTCAACAGCGCCTGATAAATCAGCCGGTAGCCCGATTCCTCGGCCGTCAGATTGGTGACGACCGGCAGGCTGCGATCGTCCAATCGATGTCTGTCCAGCAGCGAGGCCACCGTGTCGCGGCTCACCTCGCCGGATGGGCTCGTCACCAACAGCCGCTGCAGAAAATTGGTCAACTCCCGCACATTCCCCGGCCACGAATACCGCAGCAGCAATTCGGTCGCCTCCGGGCTGAACCGGATGTTGCTCTTGAGCCGGCCCAGATTGTGCGCGATAATCGGCAGAATATCCTCCGTCCGCTCCGATAGCCGCTGCATCTGGATCGTGATCACGCTCAGGCGGTAATACAAATCCGCGCGAAAATTCCCGGCCTCCACCTCGGACTGCAGATCGCGGTTCGTCGCGGCGATGAAACGCACGTCCACCGCTGTCGTTTTGCGCCCTCCGACCGCCATAAACGTCTTGGTGTCGATCGCCCGCAGCAATTTCGCCTGCAGACGCGGATGCATTTCCCCGATCTCGTCGAGAAACAACGTCCCGCCGTGCGCTTGCTGCAACAGCCCCGGCTGCGTCCGATCGGCACCGGTAAACGCACCCTTCTCGTAACCGAACAACTCCGATTCGAGCAGCGTCTCGGGAATTGAAGCGCAGTTCAGCGAGATATACTCGCGGTCGGCGCGCGGCGAGTTATTGTGGATCGCCCGCGCAATCAGCTCCTTGCCGCTCCCCGACGGCCCGGTCACCAGCACCGAAATATCGGTTGGCGCCACCTGCTGAATCCGCCGCGCCGCCTCGCGCAAATTCGGCGAGTGGCCAAACATCCCCGCTTCGTCCAGAAGCCGCCGCACGGCGATCGCCTCATCCAGCAATTCCCGAATTTCCTCCAGCGGCAACGTCTTGTCGATCAGGCAATCGGGCGCCGGCTCATCAAACTTGGCCTCTCGCGCCAGCAGCAAGATATCCGTCAACGGCGCCAGCCGGTGCAACCGCCGCATAAACGGTATCGTCTCCGCTCCGAGCGCGTCCGCATCGATGACGACAAAACGCGGCGCATCCTTGCCCAGCGCCGCCATCGCCTGTTGCGCCGACTCGGCCCAACTGACCGTCAAGCCCTCGACGCGCAGGGATCGCAGCGCCTCCTCGAACACGCGGTCGCCCCGAACCGCCAGCAGCGCATAGTTTGCGCTCACCGCCAGCGCCTCCGGTTGCGATACGAATGCGCCTGTAACCGTGGCTTGGCTTGATCCTGAATCAGCCGGAAATCGATCTGCCCCGATTCGACCGCCACGTTGATCACCTGCACCTGCACCTTGTCCCCTAGTCGCATCCGCCGCTGCGTGCGCTTGCCGATGATCTCATGCCGCTCCAGTTCAACGTGATAATAATCATCCTCCAACGTCGCCAGCCGCACCATCCCCTCCGCACCGATATCCAGCAGCCGCACGAAGAATCCAAATCCCAGCATCCCGCTGATCACGCCGTTGAACACCTCGCCCAACTGCCGCGACAGAAACTCCGCCTGCTTGATCGCGATCGTTTCGCGCTCCGCTTCCATGATCACGACTTCCTGCTGCGAGCAGTGTTCGCCGATCCGATCCAGCGCCGCCTTCAATCCCCCCGCCTTCGACTTCTTGAACGTCCCGCGCAGCACCTCTTTCAGCGTGCGATGAACGATCAAGTCCGGGTAGCGGCGAATCGGCGAAGTGAAATGCAGGTAGTGCGGGAACGCCAGTCCGAAATGTCCGATGTTCTCCGTCTGATAGGAGGCCTTCTGCATCGACCTTACCAGCAGTTCGTTGAGCAAATCCGCCTCCGGCCGTCCTGCAATCGACTCGATGAACTCCGCGATATGTTTCGGCTGCGGCGGCGATCCGAACGACGCCCGGTGGCCGAAACTGCGCGCGAATTCCACGAAATTCGCCAGCTTCTCCTCATCCGGCGGTGGATGCACCCGATAGAGCGCCGGCACCGTACGCCCCAGCATCTCCTGCGCTACCAGCCGGTTTGCCAGCAACATAAACTCCTCGATGATCCGGTGGCTCATCTTGCGCTCGCGCTTGACGATCTTCGTCACGATGCCGTAGTCATCGAGGAAAACCTTGTACTCCGGCAGATCGAAATCAATCGATCCCTGCCGGCGCCGGCGGTCGATCAGCTTCAGCGCCAGCTCGTGCATGATCCGAATCGCCTGCACGACCCGCTTCTGCTTGTCCAGACCTGCGCCACCGTCCAGCGTTTCCTGCACCTGCTCGTAGCTAAGCTTGGCGCACGAGCGCATCACGCTCTCGTAAATCTTATACTTCTTGACGTTCCCGCTCGCGTCCAGATCGATCATTACCGACATCGCCAGCCGGTCCACCTTCTCCTTCAACGAGCACAGGTTGTTCGACAACTTCTCCGGTAGCATCGGCAACACCCGATCCACCAGGTATGCCGAGGCCGTTCGCCCGCGCGCTTCCTTGTCGAGCTTGGTTCCGCTCTCGACATACTGGCTGACGTCGGCGATGTGCACGCCTAGCCGGTAACCCTCCCCTACGCGCTCGACCGAGACCGCGTCATCGTGATCCTTGGCGTCCTCCGGATCAATCGTAAACGTCGTCGTCTTGCGCAAATCGAGCCGCCGCGCAATTTCCTCCGCCGGAATCTCCTCGGCAATCGCCGCCGCCTCGCTCATCACCGCCGCCGGAAACGCCGTCGGCAGCTTGAACTTGTAAATCGTCGAGAGGACATCAACATCCTTCTCCCCCGGCAAGCCCAGCACGTGCAGAATCTTGCCGCGCGGGATGTCGCGCTCGTTCGTCCATTCCTCCAGATGCACGACCACCTTCGTGCCGTCGCGCAACGGCGTCCCCTTCGGCGGCTCCACACGAATTTCGATCTTCAGCCGTTGATCGTCCGGCAGAACAAAAGTGTGGAATCGGCTCTGATAAAACTTTCCGACCACCTCGGTCGTTGCCCGCTCCAATACCTTGACAATCTCGCCCGCCGGGCGCGCGCGTTTGGCGGCAGGAAGCACCCGCACTTCGACCTTGTCCCCGTGCAGCGCCGTCCCCAGCGCCCATTCCTCAATCACGATTTCTTCCTTGTCGCCCTCCGGCTGAACAAACGCTCGCCCCGATTTCGTGACGCTCAACCGCCCGACGATTGTGACTTCAGCCTTACGGTGCCCCCCGACGCGCCCGCCTCGCTGGCGATTGAGCTTGCCCGACTTCATCATTCCCTTCACCGTGCGCCGAAACTCGCCGTACTCCGCAGCCGGTATCTGCATTTTCCGGGCCAATTCGCGAATCTTAAGCGGTCGGGTGCCAAGGGCCGCAACCTCCGCTGCTATCCGTATCTCCAGTTTCTTCATAGAGTCAAACCTACGCCCCATCGTCCCCCATGTCAACCCCAACTGTCAAGTTGGAGAAAATTCTGTCAAAATGGCAGGAACTTAGAAGTGCTTCGAGAGTAGTCGTTCGTATACGGCTTCAGCGGTTCTATTGAAACAGGCAAAAACCACCAGCTTGATCGACCTATGACCGTTTAGCGCGTTCACCGACTCGGCCACTCCAATTTCAGCCGCCTCTTCCAATGGATACCCATAAGCGCCCGCGCTGATCGCCGGAAACGCGATACTGTGAAGCTTGGCCCCGATGAGCAGTTCAAACGATCGTCGGTAGCACGATCGCAGCAGCTCGTCCTCGCCATGATCGCCGCCCTTCCAAACCGGTCCGACCGTGTGGATCACCTGCCGCGCCTTGAGATTGTACCCCTTGGTGATTTTCGCATCGCCGGTCTGACATCCCCCCAACGTCCGGCATTCCGCCAGAAGACCCGACCCAGCCGCCCGATGAATCGCGCCGTCAACTCCCCCGCCGCCCAGAAGCGTCGTATTCGCGGCATTGACAATCGCGTCCACGTCGAGATCGGTAATCGAGCCGAGATGGATTTTGAGCCGTTCCTGCAGAGTCATAGCGAATTCGCTGCGGTCAAAACTAATGGGGAGGAATTGCTAATGGCAAGACGAATTAATCGCGCCGGCTGCGAATCAGTACCTTCGAGAACTTGGCCATGTTCTCCAGCACTGCCCCCGTCCCGCGCGCCACGCACGTCAGCGGATCGTCGGCCACGATCACCGGCAGATTGGTCTCCTGCCGAATCCGCTTGTCGAGCCCGCGCAACAGCGCCCCGCCGCCGGTCAAGATGATGCCGCGATCCAGAATGTCCGAAGCCAACTCCGGCGGCGTCTGCTCCAGCGACAGCCGCACGGCGTCGATGATCGCCGACACCGGCTCTGTCAACGCCTCCCGCACCTGCGTCGAACTCACCTTGACGTTCTTCGGCACCCCCGCCACCAAGTCGCGCCCCTTGATCTCCATCGAGTCTTCGCGTTCCAATTCAATCGCCGACCCGACCTTCATCTTGATCTCCTCGGCCGTCAGATCGCCGATGAGCAGATTGAAATTCTTCTTCATGTAGATGACGATCGCGTCGTTCATCTCGTCGCCGGCGATGCGGATCGAAGTGTTGTTGACGATGCCGTTCAGCGCGATCACCGCGATCTCCGAGGTCCCGCCGCCGATGTCGATGATCATGTTGCCCGAGGGCTGGTCCACCGGCAAGCCGACGCCGATCGCCGCCGCCATCGGTTCCTGGATCAGGTACACGTCGCGCGCGCCCGCATTCTCCGCCGAGTCGCGCACCGCGCGCTTCTCCACCTCGGTAATTCCCGACGGCACGCAAATCACGATCCGCGGCTTCATCAGGAATTTGTGCCGGACCACGCGGCGGATGAAATCGGACAGCAGCCGCTCGGTGATTTCGAAGTCGGCAATCACGCCGTCCTTGAGCGGTCGAATCGCCGCAATCTCGCCCGGCGTGCGCCCGAGCATCCGGCGCGCCTCCGACCCGATCGCCAAAATCTTGCCGCTGGCCACTTCCACCGCCACCACCGACGGCTCGTTGAGCACAATCCCCTGCCCGCGCACAAATACCAGCGTATTGGCGGTGCCGAGGTCGATCCCGATATCGTTGGAAAATCTGCTGAAAATCGACATTACGCTATTTCATCCCCGTAAAGTTGGCACAAGTTAGAAAGTTTTCAATCTCCGGCAAGGGAAATGTTGCCCCGCTCACCTGCCGCTCCGGTACCGCGCTGCCGCATCGCGCACCGCCGCAAACAACTGGCGGCTGACCGGATCGTGTCCCCACGCCTCCGGGTGCCACTGCACTCCCACCGTGAATCCGTCCGACTCGACGGCCTCGATTACTCCATCGGCAGTTCGTGCCGAAACCCGCAGTCCCTCCCCCAATCGTTTTATCGCTTGGTGGTGGGCGGTGTTCGTCTCGATCTGCGTCGCCCCAATGATCCGGTGCAGCAACGTCCCCGCCACCACGGTGACTGGATGCCGGGTGGCGAAGTCCAATTCCCCCTGCTGCGAGTGATTGCCCGCCCCCGGCTGATACGACAAGTCTTGGTACAGCGATCCCCCGAAAGCCACATTCATTATCTGCAGCCCCCGGCAAATCCCCAGAATCGGCATCTGCCGCTGAAACGCCGCCTGCATCAGCCGCGCCTCGAACTGGTCGCGCCGCGGGAATCGCGGCTTGCAGAGCGGATCGATCGCCTCACCGTAAAGCTCCGGATGAACATCCTCACCCCCGACAAACAGCAGCCCGTCGACAAGGCGGCAATATTCGTCGATGTGCTCCATTCGCTCCGTCAGCGGAATTGCCACTACCACCGCGTCGGCGTTCTCGACCGCTTCGTAGTAATGCTGCTTCAGGAATTCGAAACGATAGGCCGGCAACGGCCGAAAATCATGATCCTCGGCGGTCAGCGCCAGCACGACGCCGATGACCGGCTTAGTCACGGAGACCGCCCTTGTTGTTCTGCCCCGCGTTCCCTCGCTTAGAAGGCATACAAAATCCCTACATGAAACTGGCCGCCGGAATCGACGCGATTGATGCTGATCCGCTGGCCGTAGTCGAGCCGCACCGGCCCCACCGGTGACATGAACTGCAGCCCGACGCCGGTCGTCACCGCCACTTGTTTCAATGTTACGTTTCGCAGCTTGTCGACGTTGAAGCCGCTGTCGATAAAATACGACCCCCACAGCTTCCCGAACAGCGGTCGCCGCAACTCCAGGTTCACCAGCGCGGTCGCCTCACCGCCCACCGGCACACTGACAAGCGTCGTGTCCGCTCCACTGACTTCCGGAACCATCTCGTGCGGTCCAAAGTCATTCTCCGGAAACCCGCGCATCGTATACGCGCCGCCCAGGTAGAAGCGCTCCTTGGCCGGCACTTCCGACGACGTCCCGAATTCGTTGACGTAACCCAGCCGGATCCGCGACGCAAACACCGTCCTCGATCCGAACCGGTTGTACTTCGACCAGCTATACAGCAGCTTGATAAAGTCGTTGTCGCCGCCCAAAATGCCGCCGACATATTCGAACCGGTACACCGTGTACGATCCGCTGCTCGGATTGAACCGGCTCTGGATCGGCCGGCTGTCCCGCTCCAGTTGCAGAATCAATCGCCGATTGATCGTGATCCCCTCCGGCTCCAGCGCCGTGCGCAGCACGGCCGAATCGACATCCACCTGCTCGTAGTTCAGCGAGGTGGACAGCTTGGTCTTCAGCGAAAACTCGCGCACCACCGTCGCATCTACCGTAAACGACCGATAGTGGTACTTCAACGACGGCGACGCCGCCCGCGGCTCGTACTTGAAGGTTAGAATCAGCGGCATCCGAATCCGGAACAGGTACGGCTCGGTGTACACGAACTGATATTTCGGCCGTACGAACAGCGAGTCCTTGAAGGTGAAACTCGTCGTTAGCGACAAGTTGGCGCTGCGGGCCGTCCCGCGGATATTACGGTCGCCGAACGAACCGATCGCGTTGACCGCCACACCGGCCTGCTCGTCCTGCGCCGCTCCGCCGCCGATCGCCGCAAACCGCGGCTTGCGCTCGACCGCGCTGACGTAAAAGTCGGGCTGCAGACTGTCCAGCGGATTCATCGACTCCGGCAGCTTCAAAGTCACGAAATTGAACAACCCCGTGCGAATCAACCGCTGCTGCGACTCAAAGAACTTGTCGCGCGAGTAGATGTCGTTCTTCTTGAACGTGATCTCCTGCCGGAAGATGTTCGGCCTGGTCAGCAAATTCGTGTCGACGATCACGTCACCAAACAGCACCAGTTGGTTGCGGGTGATGTCAATATTGACCGCCGCCGTCGCCAGCGCCGTGTCCTTGTCGAGATCAACCACTACGTCCGCATACGGGTAACCCTTGTTGGCAAAAATCGCCTTGATTCCGTTGCGCGCTTCGTTGACCGCAAAGCGGTTGAGATACTCCCCTTCACGCAGCGCATTGGCTGCCACGCTGATGCGATAACCGTCGCTGCCCAAATCGCCGGTCAAATTCAGTTTGGCGATCCGGTAACGTTGCCCTTCGCTGATCGCAATATGCACTACCGCCGCTTCCGGCCTGTGCCCCGGCGTCAGCGTGATCTCCACCTTGGCATCGTCAAATCCCTTGCTCCGGTAGAAATACTGCAGCAGGATCAGGTCGCGCTCGTACGTCACCTTGGTGTAGCGGTTCGCCCGCATCAGGCTGACCGATTGCCAGAAACCATCCTCTTTGGAGGCGATGTTTTTGCGAATCGTCTTCTCGTCGAATGCATGGTTCCCCGTAATCACGATCTTCTCGATCATCGGCCGCTTGCTCAGCATCCGGATCAATTCCTGCTTCTGCGCCGTCGCCACCGCCGCCATCAAGCCGACCAAGACGATGATCAAAGCCAAGCGCCTCAGCATCAGCGAAACTCCCAATTGACCAGCAGATCCAGTCGCCACAGCCGGTCGCGATCGTAGCGCCCGTTGACCGACAAATGCCGCCCCAGCCGGTATTCCGCGCCGTAGTCGGCCCGGCCGTCGACCGTGAGCGATGACACGTACGTGTACACGTTCGGCAGCGTGTACAACCCCAGCGACACTGCCGCGCCCTCGATGTTGTTCTTCTCTCCCACCACCGGCGTAATCTCGAACCACTCCAGACCAAAATTCCTCAAGATCGCCTGCCCGGTGAGCGTTCCGATATAGCCGAGCGCGCCCGCCTGAACGCGGTTCTGGAAATCGGAGGCCAACTGCGAGCTGTTTGCGCCCGAGGCGGTCTGATTCACGAGGATCAGCATGATCATGTCCTCGATGCTCAGTTCCGAACCCGCTGCCGCCGCAAACTGCGGCTGGCTGATCGTGCCGCGCACCGTCGCATTCACGTCGATGTAGCCGCTCGAACCGCCGACACCGGCCGCAGCGCTGCGCACCCGCGTCGACACGTCGATGTACAAATCCGGATCGGGCTCCGGCTTGTTAAACGCCAGATAACTGCCCGATTCGATTCGCCAGGGCATGTCAAGGAAATAAAATGTCCCGCGTGCGACGTTGAGCGTGCCGATGTAGTTGTCCTTGGCATCCTCACGCAACACCCGCACCGTGCCGTCCACCACCATGTTGACGTCCGAGTTCTTCACCCGCACCGACCCCGGCAGCATCTCGACATTGAGATTGTAGTCCCACAGCGCCGTGGTGTCCACGTCCTCCAGCACCATCGTTGTATATTCACTCTCAAATTCGTCGAGGTACTCCGCTTCGTAGACTGTGACATCCCCGGAAATCAGCGGCGGATCGGCGCCCCGCACTTCCAGATCGAAATCCGCCCGCCCGTAAATCTCTCCCAACTCGTACTGAATCGGCACGTCGTAACCGACCACCGCCAGCTGGTAGTCCCACAGATCGCGCGTCAGGATATTGATTTCGCCCGCCGCTCGCACCGACCCCGACCGCCACGACGACCCGAGCAGCTTCTTGCGCTTGTGCCGCACCGTGCCTTCCGCCCACTCGACGATCACCTGCTTGCCGTTCGAGGTGATCTTCGTCTCAATGTCCTCGATCGGATTGGTCATCTGGTACACCTTCAGCCGCCCCTTGCTCAGATTGAACTCGCCGCGCGACTGCGGCTGCTGCGGCGTCCCATATATCTCCAGGTCAAGATTGAAGTCGCCCGTCAGCGACTCAATCTGGTCGTTGAAGGAAGACACAATGCCCAGATCGTTACCGGCCGAGCGAATATTCAGATCGAGCGGCTTCTCCGGAACGTAGGTCACGCCGCTGTCGAGATTCATCACCAGCGGAAACGTGCCGTCAGCATTGATGTCGTAGCCGCGGAATTTCAGATTCAGGTTCGTGATCGCTACATTCGAATCGGCGAACCGAATTTCCGTCGCCAGATTCCCGAGCGAATCCGCGCCATAAACCAAACCCGCGATCGTACCGCTGATCGTCATTGTCGGATTGGCCAAACGGCCCACCATCCGGCCGTCGAGACTCAGGGCTCCGCCCAGAAGCGTATCGCCGGTGAGATTCGTGATCCAGTCAGTGTAGTTGAAATCCTCGGTCGCCAGGCTTAACACGATCGTCGTGTCGAATCCATAGCTGCAATTGATCGCGACCAGCCCCGCGTCGCCCTGCAAGTGGGCATCCTTCACGTCGATCCGGTCGGCCAGGAAATCCACCTGCACCGGCTGTGTGTTCTTGTATTCGAGCGAATCCCACTGCATCGTGAAGTTGCTGACCGTGACCAACGCGGTGCTGTCGATGATCGTCGCGTGTGCCCGGCCGTCCAAAATCATCTGGTGGTTGCGCTGCAACAGCGGCGTCTCGATCGCCGCCGAGTCAATATCGAGATACGTGCGCGCCAGGTTGATGTCGACCTCGTTCGAGTCGATCTCCAGCGCCACCCGCACACTGTCCGCCGGCAAATTCCAGACGTTGCTCTTCCAGGCGAACAAGTCGACGGTGCCTCGTTGCCCGTACATGAAGCTGGCAATCTCGAAATCCGCCACCAGGCTGTCGGTCGAAAAGCCGTAGAAACTGCACGAATCGCCGAAAAATCGGCCGCGAATGTCGGGGTCGAGCACCGGCCCCCAGACCTCGTATGTGGCGTAAGCCCCGCCTGACAACTCCTCGATGAACAAATCACCCCAAAAATCCGCCAACTGGGAGGTGCGGAAATCACCGGCCAGCAGCAGGTCGCCGTCGTAGCGTACGATGCCTTCCGTCGTGAACCGCGAATTCTCATACCAGAGCGTGAATCCCGGCTGGAAGTACATGTCTTCGACGTTCAGCGTGATCTCGCCGCGCAACGAGTCGTAGCGTACCCAGTCGAACTGCCCCGGCGGGCAATCAACCGTCAGGTCGAGCGTAAACGAATTCTCACCGAAGCCGCTCCCGTTCAGCGCGACCGTGCCGTTCATCCGCGAGGGAAATGTCCCCGGCAGCACGGTCTCCAAATTGAAGCCCCGCACCACCAAATCAGCGCTGTACGTTTCCGGCCGCGCTTCGAAATTGATCTCGACCTCCCCCGTCATCGTGCCCCCGAACATCTGCCCGTCGAAATTCGTCAATGTCAAAATGCCGCGGTCGAAGGTCAGATCGCTGCTGAATGGACCCAGCTCCCGCTCAAACAACACCCCGCGCGCCTGCGCTTTCCCCTCAACCAGCTTGGGCCGTCCCGTGATCTCAGCGGATAAATCGAACGCCCCCCGCATCGCAATCCCCAGTAGACTGCCGATCTCAGTCAGCGAGACGTGACTGTCGCGGATGCTGAACCGAAACGGCAGCGAATCCGTCAGCGGATACAGCCCCCCGCCGACAATCAGCGACGAATCAGTCAACACGTAGAGTGAATCGATGCCGAGCGCGCCGTTGGAGTACGCCAGCCCGGTGTGCAGTTGGCGCAGGTGAAAGGATCGATGTGGATAGTGCGCCGAGACCGAGTCGAAGTTGATCGCAATGACGTCATTCTGCAGCGATCCCCGGAGGGCCACATAGATGCTGTCGAAATACAGCGTCTGATTCTGTCGCGACCACTGGAACCGCCCGTCATCGAGAACAAACCGGTCAATCGTAACATTCGGCAGCGCGCGCTTCGTGGCCGTCGCCGGCTTAGCCGCGCCGCCCTTCGGCAACAACACCCGGCCGGTGGAATCGGACCGCAAAATCAGCGCCGGCGCCGTGACAAACAAACTGTCGATATGCCAGTCGCCCCGCCACAACCGGCGGAAATCGTAGTAGGCATCGATCCGATCGATCTTGGCCATCCGGTAACTCTCGCCGGGCGTGCGCGTGTCGACTCGAACATTTTCCACCGTGAGATCGCGCCAGTACGAACCCGACAGCCGCTCAAACTCGATCGTGACGTCGTACTTCGACTCGATGTACCGCGCCAGCAGCAAATGGATCGCCCGCGGCACCAGCGTTGTCTGCGTCACCAGATATAAAGTCAAGGCCACCGCCGCGATGAATCCAAGAATCAGCGCGATCGGGATGTGGAAGAGATATCTCATCCGCCGTACACCCGCGCCATCGTCCCGCCGATCAATCTGCGCTGTGGCTCAGCCAATTCGGCCGCCGCCATCACGGCCGCCAGTTGCTCCGCCGTTGCGCCCAAATTGCGTGCCCCCCGCACGTGACTATAGAGCTGCACCGGATGATTCGAATTCGCCAGGAACACGATGCTGGCAACTTCCCGCTCCAGCGCCGTCGGCCCCGGCCGCGACAGTACCTTGCCGTAGCCCTCCACCACCATCCATTCCGCCAGCTCCGGCGAGATCGATGCCATATTCGCGACCAGGCGCTCGAAGTTGGGGCTATAGATTGTCGCACACAAAATTTCCCCCCGTCGTCGCCAATCTTGCCAGTCGTGAATCTCCGCCACCGTCGGCGGTCCGGCGAGCTTCTTGGCGGCAAGCACCTCGGTCAACACCTTGGCCGCCTCAATCGTCTGGGCATAGCCGAAGAACAAATACGACTGCAGGGTAATCTCGTAAGCGACCGGCAATTCCAGCGTTTGCGGAATCGCTCGCTCGTATTCGACGCGTAATGCCTCAAGCTTCCCCGGCGCCAGCGCGTCCGCCAGCCGGGCTACCGCTATCAATCGCTCCATCGATTCCCGTTCATCCTATTGACCGCCAAAGCATTCGCTCTCAGGATCACCTAATGTAATAGTTGAAGCGACGGCGTACACAACAAAAACGAAAACGCCGTCGGCATCCTCCGACGGCGTTCAATTGTCGTTTTGGCTCGAAGTCGGCGCTCTCAGCGCGCTGCGGCATTCCGCAGCAGCGGTGAATCGCTGCTGACCGGCTTGAAAAACGGCGCCTGTGGCCGCGCTTGCGGCAACTGGTAATACCGCATCCCGGCCTGCGTCGCGTAGTCGCCGGTACTGGTCCGACGCCCCATGCGCTTCAAATAGGCAACATACAGCGACTCAATCGTCGCGCTCGTCAGGCGCAGCGACTTGACGTTCTGTACCGACGTCGCCCGGTAGTTCGACCGCTGGCCCGATACACCGAGGATATTCTCGTAAAAGGTCGGCGGTTCCTGGTAGCGCTCGCCGGTCGGCGTGGCATTGACGAACTGCGCCTGCGTTGCCGGTGCGGCATCGCTCATCAGCGCCGGCTCCGTTGGATTCTGAATCTTGTCACTGCGCAAAAACGCAAATGCCAACAGCGCACACACACCCACCGCCGCCACGCTCGAAGCCCACGCCAGCGGCCGCCGCCACAATGACGGCTCCCGCAGCGGCAGATAGCTCTCGGTCGGCCGATGCTGCTCCGCAAAGATGCGGTTCATCAACTGGAGGTTGAAATCTTCCGGAACGTGCTGCTGCGGCAACGCGCGCGCCGCGGCTACGATCTCTTCGATGTAGAGCTTTTCACGTTCACAACTTTTGCAAGATCTTATATGTGCCTCCATCTCCTTCAGGAGATTCGAGTTCAATGAACCATCATAGGATGCTGATAGGTAGGATCGAGCCTTTCGACAATTCATATGACTCCTCCATGCGCGGCTTCAAGCGGTTGCGCAGGATCGCACGGGCCCGGTTCACGCGCGACTTGACCGTGCCCAATGGCACGCCCAAGACTTGCGCAATCTCTTCGTACGAGAGATTGTCGACATCACGCAGAACGAAGGCGGTCTTGTATTTTTCGGGTAAACGTTTGATTTCCGTCTCCAACAAATTCCGCAACCCGGAATTGTTCTCGGCCTTCTCTTCCTTGGCCGGCAACTTGTCGGCAAAATCGAAGATATCGAAAAACTTGATCTTCTTGCGCCGGCGCAGCTCGTTGCGCGCCAAATTCAACGCGATCGTGTAAATCCACGTCGAAAACGCAAACCGAAAATCGTAGGACATCTTGTGCTGCCACACGCGCAGGAAGGTATCTTGAAGCAGATCGTTCGCTTCCTCTTCCGATGACAGCATGCGATTGAGCACGTTAAACAGACGGTCCTTGTAGCGATTGACGAGCGTATTGTAGGAGACCATATCGCCCTCCTGCACACGCTTCATCAACTCCAGATCCGGTAATGACTCTCTGTTCAGCATCGTGTCCTTTCCATATCTGCCCAATGGTTGCTAAGCAATAATACAACTGCCCGCCGCCGTTGTTCCAGATTTATCGCTTTCTTCCTTGCGTCGGACGCTTTGCCCCGTACATTAGTCCCACAATCGCACCTAACCAGGAGTTTTGTAAGTGACTGTAGCCGAAGTAATTAGGAATAGACGCTCGATCCGCTCCTTCGAAAACCAGCCGATCGAACCGGAGAAACTGCAAGCCATCCTGGAGGCCGCCCGCCTGGCCCCTTCCGGATGGAATGACCAGCAATGGAAATTTATCGTCGTTCGCCAACGCGAAGCCCTCAAAAAGCTGGCTCATGCCTGCGACGACCAGATGCACGTCGCGGAAGCCGCGGTCGCTATCTGCGCCGTCATCCCCAACTGCCTCGGCCTCGAACCCCGCAAACGGGAAATCCGCCTTCAAGACCTCGCCGTCGCCAACTCGTTCATGACCCTCCAGGCCGTTGAGCTCGGTCTCGGCACCTGCTGGATCGGCGCCTACAACGCCTGGAAGATCCGCCGTCTGCTCAAGATACCGGAGTCGGCTGAAGTGCATTCGGTGCTCGCAATTGGCTATCCGCATTATGTACCGGCAGCCACCGAACGCAAACCCGCCGCCGAAATCTTCTGCAACGAGGACTTCAACTCCCCGCTCTGAAGCCTGCTCTCAAAGGCCACTGGTGCGATGATCGACAGCAATTCCTCCAAGTCTCATTGCAAGGAGCGAACTCCCCCTTGTCATTGCACTATTTCAGTGCCGCCGCAACTCCGTACGAACGCTTTCTGGTCGTGTCGACCGCCTCCTTTGCGGCCCGAACGCGTTCTCCGCACTGTTGATGCGGACTCGCCTTTGATCCACGCCGGGCACGCCGCTTGCTCCCGATTCGTAACGGCGGGAAGTTTTTATTGACCGTCGCCGGGAGGGCGTTAGATTCCAAGCATGAATGCTTTTGGCCTTTTGATCAAGGAGGCAGGGATGCCCCGACTTCTGCTGCAATTTCTGGCACTTATGCTCTTGAGTTCGCTCGTCTACGCTCAATCTGGCCGTGACGATCGTGGCTATCGCGAGGACCGCTCCCAACGCGGCGTCACGCGCATCTATTCCTACGACAACCAGCCGCCCCGGCAATTGGTCGATTGTCCGACCGCCGCCACCATGCCGCGCGCCAGTTTCGACGTGCAACTGCGTGCCTCGGCCAACGGCTCGCTCGTCGGCCAGACGAGCATCGGCCTGCACCGGCGTTTTATGGTCGGTATGTCCTACGGCGGCGAAAAAATCCTCGGCGATGTCGGCGCCGACTGGTACGATGAGGTCGAATTCCTCGTCAAGTACCAATTGATTACCGAGACGATGTTTATGCCCGCCATCGCCCTGGGCTACGAAGGCCAGGGCTATGGCCGCTATTACAACGATCTCAAGCGGTTTATGTACAAGTCCAAAGGCTTTTATGGTGTCGTATCTAAAGGATATAAGACTTATCAGTGGTCTTCCGGGCTGCACGCCGGCGCCTATTACTCGCTCGAAAACGATGTCGACAACGACGACGATGTCTCCGTCTTCTTCGGCGCCGATTTGCAGTTGCAGGACGATCTGCTCCTGGTCGCCGAATACGATCTCGCCCTCTCGGACAACCGCGACTCGGAACTGTCCGGCAAGGGTTGGGGTTACTTTAATGTGGGGATCCGCTGGATTTTCTCCGAACGCCTCGAAATCGGCTTCGACTTCGAGAACTTGTTCGAGAATCGAAACGATACGAAATCGCCAACGCGCGGGCTGAGAATTACTTATCTTGAATTCTTCTAACGGTGTATAAAACCGTAGGAGGTGCTCTTGAACGCTAAACAGATTCTGATCGCCGTGGTCATTGCCGTTGCGCTGGCAATCACCTCCATCGGTTGTTACACCATCATCCGCCATCCCTCGATGGAGACGATGACCGAGGTCTCGCCCGAATCAACGACGCAAGTCGGCTACAGCCACTCGCCCGGCGATTACGACTGCGTCAGTTGTCACCGCGACTACGCCGAATACCCTTACGGCTTCTACTACAATCCCCTGCCCGAATATTACTGGGAGTACCCCCGCTGGGGCGACTACTATGCCTATCCGTGGTGGTGGGATGACTATTGGTACAACAGCAGCGGCTCTCCGTCGAGCGTCGTCATCGATACCGTTGACAAGATTGCGCGCCCCGAGCGGCAACGCGGCCTGCCGCCGCCCTACGTTACCGGCGCCGAACCGCTGATCCCGAATTTGCCGACCTTCAACTCCGGATCGAATCCGCCACCGGTGATCACCAATCCCAACACCGGTACCACCACCGGCGGGAATACGGGCACGACACCGCCACCGAATACCAACACCGACGACAAAAAAGAAGACACCAAGCCGCCTAAGCGTCGTGGCAAATAACCCAAAGGAGCTGCCCTGATGATTCCGAAATTCCTGCCGGTGATTTCTTTCCTTGCGCTCGTGTTGTTGCTCAGTGTCGCGGCCCTTGCTCAGGAGGAATCGTTCGTGAGCGAAGTCTCCGCCGACAACTTCTTCGGCATCGGCGGCCGCGCCGTCGGTATGAGTGAGGCCGTTGTGGTATCAACCAAAGACGGCACCGCTATCGTTTACAACCCGGCCGCGCTCACCAAGATCCGCCGCCCCGAATTCTACGGCGCGCTTTCCCACGAGAAATTTACCAATACGACTGTCAGCGCCGGCGCTTATCGCGCCGAAAACAATTTGTCGCGCACGCGCCTCGGCTCGCTCAACCTGACCGTGCCGGTGCCGACCTATCGCGGCGCGCTCGTCATCGCCTTCGGCGTCAACCGCACCCGCTCCTTCGACCGCACCTTCACCTTCGACTCCCCGGTTCTGGATAATTCCCAGTACGCCGTCGAAGAAGAATCGGGCGGCATCCGCGAATGGTCCGCCGCCGCCGCCATCGAGTTGTCGGCGCGCATCTCCGCCGGTTTGACCGTAACCTACTTCAACGGCGGCGAGGACTATTACTGGAACTACCGCCAAACCTCGTTGATCTCCGACTTGGAGTACATCGACAACATCGAAGACAACTACTCCGCCGTCGGCCTGCGGCTCGGCGCGCTGGCCGACTTAACGCAAAATCTCGCGGCGGCCTTGACCATCGATGTCCCGACCAAGTACAAGGTCGAGCAGAACTATATCCAGCGTACGATCGAAAACGGTTCCGAGGACGCCGAGGTCGGATTCTACGAGTATCATCTGACCCACCCCTTCGTCTTCAACGGCGGACTGGCCTTCCGCACCCGCACGGTTCTCATCGAGGGCAACGTCGGCTACACCGATTGGACCCAGCTGGAATATGACGGCGATTTCGACCTCGAGGACCTCAACCGCGACCTGCGCAACTCCTACGACGAGGCCATCAATTTCCGCCTCGGCGCCGAGTACACCCTTCCGCAGTACGGCCTGATCTTTCGTGGCGGCTACAAACACGACCCGCTCCCCTTTTCGGGCTTCTTCGCCTCCAATCAGATTGAGAAGGATCGCAACTCGTTTTCCTTCGGACTCAGCTACTTGATCGATCGCGTGGCCATGCTCGATGTCGGCTTCGCGCGCGCCAACTACGAACTCGAAAACCGCACTCTCGATCTCGCCCAGGAATTCACTTCAAGCAAACTGATGTTCTCGGTCGCGTATCGCATCTAACCGCATCCCGCGCTCCTTGTCATTGCGAGGAGCGCCCTTACCCTTGCCGGTTTCTCTGCGCTCTGCCGCGACGAAGCAATCTCCGCGCTCAGAAATTCATCCCCCTGTATCGCCGACCTTAATCAGCTCTTGCTACCCCCTTGTAGTGCCGACTTCAGTCGGCTCTTAACGTTGCGGCAGCTCTTTATTCCACGCGTCACCGCTGCCAACCCGACGCCTGTGCCCCACCGCCTGCGTAGCGTCCCGAGGAACGAGGGATTGGGTGGGTTTTGCCCAACGATTGCGTATTCCCGCCTCTGGGAGAGGGGCCAGAGGTGAAGGCGACTTCCACTCACCGCGGACTACGCAAACGTGGCCCCACCGCACTTGCTGATCCGGAATCCCCCTTGGCAAAGGGGTTAAGGGGTCGTCTTGTGCCTCCCCTGCTGCGCTTCCCCCGTCCGTGGATCACAATTCCTGCGATCAGGACCTATTTCTATTCCGGAAAGAACTTCGCCCACCGCTTGAACACGTCGTCGAGAAAATCCCCCATCCGCTTCTTCACCTTATCCGCGTATACCTTCCCCTTCTTCGCATCGAAATCGGGCTCGCCGCGCCCATCCTTATCGTAAATCAACACCGACCCGGGAATCGGGAAGACATCCGCGCCGGCGTTCATTTTGTAGGCCAGCATCTTGTCGTAGCGCGCCTTCTTCCCATACTTCGGATCAATCGACATCACGAATCCCGTCTCGTCGCGTCCGGCATGACCACCCGGCCCGCCGTAAACTTCCTGCGTCACGTCTTCGCACAGCGTCCACCAATGCACCACCGCCACCTTCAGGCCGAACTCCTGAAATGCCCGGTAGGCCGCATCTTTCAGCGCGCTGTTGTTGCCGCCGTGTCCGTTGACGATCACGACGCGCCGGAATTTCTTGTCTTTGAGCGAATGCAGGATATCCAGAATGTACTCGGTGAAAATCTCCGGTCGCACCGTGAGCGAGCCGGCATAGCCGTACAGCGACTTGGTGATACCGTAATGCACGCACGGTGCCACGATCGCCTTGAAGCGTTCGCCCAGGTAATCCGCAATCGCGATCGGAATAATATTGTCCGTGCCGATTGCCGCCGCGCCGTGAGCTTCGATCGTCCCGACCGGCAAGAAAGCCAGATCGCACTTGGCGGGAACGATCTCCTGCACTTCCTGCCACAGCATTGCTTCCAACTTGTACCCGGCCATCTACAGCTCCTCGCCCCCGAGCTTCTGAAACAGCGTCTCCAGAATCGCTTCCGTCGCCTTGGCGGAATTTTCGTCGCCGCCGATGCGGAAGGCGTTGATGTCGCGCACCAGAAATTCCAGATCGCCCGGCTGCCGCAAATCATACCACAATTCGATTTCTTCCCAACTCAACTCGTCCGCCTGCGCCACTTCGACCATCCGGCTGTAAATTTCGTCCGCATTCGACCAGTCGATCTGATTGAACACCTGCGGCACGATCCTGCGCAACCCCAGCAAATAATAGCTGCCTTCCAGGGTCGGCCCGAACACGATGTCCTTCTTCTTGAGCACCTTGAAAGCGTTTTCCAGCATCCGCTTGCTCAACGTCGGCGTGACACAGTCGATCAATAGCGCCTTGTCGTGACCGCTCTCGAAGCACTTGCGAAACGCCGCTTCAAAATTCGCCGACACATCGCTCTCCGGTTGCGGCAGCATCTGCACGTCGCCGTTCTCCAGCCGCGCCCGCGCTTTCCCCTTCAGACTGCTGCGCAGATTCGCAATCGCGGCGGCGATGATCTCGCGCGCGCGGTCGCTGGTGTAGGCGATGATCAGCGTGCTCTCGACCGTCAGGCAGGCCGCAATCGTGTCCTCGACGAACGCCTGATACAAGGCATTCGCGTCATCGAGATGGATCGATTCGGAAAACTGCGACTGCACCCGCAGGCGGTGCTTGTCTTCCAGATAGACGATGATGGCGTTTTTTTCGGAGTCCGCTTTCGCTTTCGGCATAATGCAGATCAACTCAACTTCGCTGTGTCTCCTGTGCTTGGAATATACGCGGAGCCGAAGTGAACACAAGCATTTTGCAGGTGCACGTGGATTTTTCGCGCCGGAATATTTAGTCGGAGAATTTCGAGGTGATGAAAAAACGCTTGACTATTCAATCGCCTGCAGTGCGGCGATCATCTCGTCCGGCGCCACGACGCCTTGCAGAATTCGCTGCACCTTCCCGGAGGAATCCAGCAACAACGTGGTCGGCAGGGAGTAGTGCTTCAAACCGAAGCGCGCCATGAAGTCTTTCGTGATCGGCGTGTTCGAATTCTCGAGCTGCACCTTGATCGGCTGAAATCGCTGCGCCGCGGCCGCAACCGCCGGATTGTTGAACGTCTTCTTCTCGAGAATCTTGCAGTTCACGCACCAGGTCGCCCAGGTATCGATCAACACCGGCCGCCCTTCCGCCTGCGCGCGCGTCAGCGCCGACTCCAGGTCGCTGTCCCATGGAATCAACGCCGTCTCTGCCGAACTGACGACCCCGCTGCCGGCCGGCAACCACTCTGCCGCCGGCGGCAAAATCAACCCGCTGCGCAGAATTGTCCCGCCCAGCAGATAGAACGCCATTACCAAGGCCGCGATGCCGACCAGCTTCTTCAGGCGCAGGAAAAATCCCGATTCCGGCGTCAGCCGGTCGAGGCCGCCGCCGAACACACCCAACACCAGCAGGATAATGCCGGTCAGCACCGCCGTAATCTCCGGCGTGATGATGGTGCTCAAGAAATACACCGCCATCAACAGCAGCACGAAACCGAAGAACTTCTTGACCGCCTCCATCCAGCCGCCCGAACCCGGCAGGGCGCTGATCGCGGAAGAAAACGTACCGATGATGATGTACAGCGTGCCGAGTCCCAGCGCGAAGACGAACAGCACCATAAAGCCCACCACCGGCGACCCCGCCGTCGCAATGTACAGCAAGATCCCCGCCACAAATGGTCCCACGCACGGCGACACCACCAGCGCCGCGACGATCCCCAGCACAATCGCGCTGCCGATTCCGCCGCCGCCGGCGCTGCGCCCCAACTTGTTTCTCAGTGCTGCCGGTACCTGCAACTCGTACAATCCGAACATCGACAGCGAGAAAATCACGAAGACGACCGCGATCCCGATCACCACCGGCGGACTCGCCAGCCATGCGCCGAACACACCCCCGACCAGCGACACGATCAGCCCCATGATGCCGTAGACCACCGCCATCGAACCGACGTACAACAGCGACATCAGGAAGCCCCGCCCGATCGAGCGCTCGCGTCCGGCAAAAATGCTCACCGTGATCGGAATCATCGGATATGTGCACGGTGAGAAGGACAACAGCAGGCCGGTAATGAACGCCAATCCCAGCGCCATGAAGTACCCCCAGAACCCGTGCTCGTCGATCAACCGCTGTAGGTCGTTATCCTGCTCACTCGCTGAGGCGGCCGTCGTTGTCGTAACCGGTACGGTAGCCGCTTTCTTGTCAGTAGTTGGCTGGACGCCTGCGCCGAAAATGTCGGCGTGTTGCGGCGCCCCCGCCGCACCGACACTGATCGCGAGTTCCACCGGAATTGTCTGCGGCGCGCGGCATTCCTTGTCGTTGCACGGCTGGTACGTCAACCGCACCGGGATTTTATAATCCCCCACCGCTACGGTCGGCGCAATATCCACCTTGAACTTGATCGCCGTCGTCCCCTCATAGACCGACATCTTCTCACCCACCAGCATCGCATCAAGGCCCGCCGGATACAGGATCGTGCGCGGCGTGATGCCGGGAAGGGTGTCGAATTGGACTTTCGCAGGAATCAGGTAACTTTGGTAAGGCTTGGCGGAATTGATGTGCCAGCTATCGGCGATCGTGACGATCACCGCCGCTTCCTGTGTCGTCCCCGGAGCCGCCGCGCTGGTCGAAAACACCGAGTGGGCGGTGACAAGTTGGTCGTCGCCTCCGGCGATCCCGGAAAGATCAAACGCCTCCTGCGCCCGCAGCGCCGGCGCCATCATCAGGAGAGTCAAAAGGAATAAGCGAATGATCTTCGGCATCATCAAGTCGTTCAATTCTGTCGTGGATTATAAAACGAACCAGCGGAATGGATGCAAGATTATTTCTTGCCCTTGAGCGATTCCGGCTCCTGCATCCGCTCGAGCAAGCGCTCAAAATCGATGCTCTTGGCCAATTCGCGCGCCAGCGCCTCGGCAAAGAACTTGATGAACAGCGAGCGCTGATCGAGCTTGCCGCTGTCTTCCAGCTTGGGCCCGGTCAGACTTGTGTCCGCTTCCAACGGCGCCTGCAATTTCTCGATATAAACCTTGGTCTTGCTGTCCTCGGCGACTTGTTGCATCTTCTTTAGTTGGTCGATCGAAATCTTGGTCGATCCGATCTCCTCGACCTGGAACTTCCCCGTCGGTCCACCCTGCGGGACATACGGCTTGACCTCACTCTTCTTCCCCTCTTCGCCCGACATCTCGCGAATGAACCAGTCGTAGTCGTGCGGCGTGTCCTCGTGGCGCGCTTCCGGCCGCGCCGCTTCGACGTCGTATTGGTCCTCGGTCAGATCCAGCTTATCGAGGCTCGGCTTGTTGGATCGCGGCTGTTCGGAGGTCGACTGCTTCAGCATGCTCAGAAAGATCTTGTCGGTCGCGCTGGAAATCTTCTTTTCAAAACTGTTGTCGTCGTCGGTGAGAATGCTCTCGATATCGTTTTCGTCTTTTTTGTCTTCGCCTGCATCGCCCTCGACGGTGTTCTTCAGCAGCTTGTCGATCTTGAACAGCAATTCCTGCGGCGAAAACGGCTTGCTCAGCGTATCGTTCGGCGCCACCTGCACCAGTTCCTTGGTGTCAAGCAACTCCGAACTCCCGAGCAGCATCAGGATCGGCAACTGCGCCTTGGCCCGATCCTTGCGCAGCTCCTGCACGATGAAGTACCCGCTGACGTTCTGCGTCGCGGTCGCAATCACCGCCAACTCGTAGTCCCCCCGCTTCAACTCCTCCAGCGCCTTCGTACCGTCCTGGAACAGATTCGCGTCATAGCCGTGCTGCGTCAGCAGCTTGCGACACACCGCGATAATCGTCTCCGAAGCGTCGGCCACCAATATGCGCTTGCGTATCGTCATCGTTGCCGCTCCGACAGCTTCCGCGAAGCACTCTCCAGTATTTTCTTCTCGCGCTCGGTCAAATGCTCGTAGCCTCCGACTTCCTTGATCCGATCCAAAATCCGATCCACTTCTTCCATCAAGTCGTCACCCGGTGCCGGCGGCTGCGAATGCGTCAGCTTCGGCCGCCGCGGCCGTCGCAATTTCTTCTTCAACGTCCGCGTCCAGCTCGGCATCCGCCAGTCGGCCTTCAAATACAAATAGCCGATCAGCGCACCCCCCAGATGCGTAAAGTGCGCGATCCCGTCCGCATGCTGATTCCACGATGCCAGCACGCCCAGCCCGATCAGGATCATGACCAGATACTTTACTTTTATCGGAAACAAGAACCAAATATAGACCAGCCGATTCGGATATAAGACCGCAAATGCCACCAGCACCCCGTAAATCGCCCCCGAAGCGCCGATCACCGGCACGCTGCTGTTGAGCTGCAACAGGAACGTGATCATCCCCGCGCCGACTCCCGTCACGAAATAGAACTTCAGAAACTCCCGCGTCCCCCACTGCCGTTCCAAATCGGAACCGAACATCCACAGCGTGAGCATGTTGAAGAAGATGTGCCAGAACCCGCCGTGCAGGAACATGTACGTCACGACCTGCCACACAAACAGCTTGTGGGTGATCGCGTACGGCACCAGCCCGAACAGCCGCTCCAGCCGCAGTGCCGGCAGTGCCATCTGCGCTAGGAACACCGCGACATTGGCAATCAAGAGATACTTGATTCCCGGAGTCAGACCTTGCTGAAATCCGAACGTCTTTTCCTGGTATGTGGTATCGCGGTACATGCCGGTATCTATTGTAATATCGGTAGTTTACGTTACGGAGTATAATAGGTTCGGCGGCATTTGGCAAGGCCGCCGCCGGCCGCCCCCGCGGCTTACTATAACAAAGCGCGGCGCCCTACAGCAGCCGCGCATGCTCGATCTTGATGCAACGATTCTGGATCGCCGTCAGCCCGGCCGCCTGCGCCCGCAAGCAGCCCGCCTCATTGACGACGTCCAATTGCAGCCACACGGCGCGCGCCTTGACCGTGATCGCCTCGGCGATGATCGGATCGGTCTGGTCGGAGCGCCGGAAAACATCCACAATGTCAATCTTCCCCGGAATCTCGCTCACGCTGCCGTACGACTTCAACCCGAAAATCTCCGTTTCCATCGGATTGACCGGGATGACCTCGTAGCCCTGCGCCATCAGATAGCGCGCCACGCTGTACGAGGCCCGCTCCGGCTTGGCGGACATTCCCACCACCGCAATCCGCTTGGTCTCGCGCAGCAACTGCGCGATTACGGCGTCCGCCGGATTGTGAAACGACTCGCTCATGCGAGAAACTTTTCGACCTTCTCTTGCAACATCTTCTTCGGCAGCGCGCCCACCACCTGGTCCTGCACCTTGCCGTTCTTGAAAAACAACAGCGTCGGTATCGACATCACGCTGTACTGCATCGCCGTCCGGCCGTTGGCATCAACGTCCACCTTCACCACTTTCAACTTGCCGGAATACTCCTCCGACAACTGATCCAAAATCGGCGCGATCATCCGGCACGGTCCGCACCACTCCGCCCAAAAATCCACGATCACCGGCACTCCGCTCTTGATCACTTCATTCTCAAAAGTCGCATCGGAGACGGCCAAGGCATTCGACATTTCATTTCTCCTTCCATCTATACAATCAAATCCAATGTCTTAAACTCAGTCGCGCCGCTTTTGTTCCGCCGGCGTCCGCCGGTCGCATCCCGACTCTGCGGCCGCGTCCGCGCGATCGGAGCCGTGCAATCAACGGGCGCTCGCCGCGCGCGTGCCTGTCATTTTATGAATTTGAGACGCCGCGACAAGACAAATCGCAACGGCGTGAAGCGCCTGCACCGGCGCCGCCGCCCGCTCTGATAACCGTCTGTCCTCCATCGGGAAAGCCCCCAAAGCCAACGGGCGAGCCAACTGGCTCGCCCGCTGCAACATTTCTGTTTGTCGAGTTCTTTACTCGCTCGCACCCGCCTGCGGCAAGCGCGCAAACTGCAGCCGACGCCGCCGGATAAATGAGATCAACGTTCCACCACAGACCATCACCACACCCAGCCAGACCATATTGATCAGCGGCTTCTTCGAGACTTCGAGCACCAGCAGATCAACCACATCCATCCCCGGCACGCCCGAGAACTTCAACGACACTGAGCCGGCATCCGCCTGAATGTCCTGCAGCACGATGCTCCCCGATCCGTCCGGCATCGGCGCCGACAAGAACTGCTTGCCCGTTTGCGTGAACGCCATCCGCGGCACCACCGTGTCGGTCTTGCCCTGATGCGTCACTTCCAGCACCGCGCCGACCTCCATCGTGTTCGGATCGCTGTGATTGCCCATGTCGAAATTCGTGAACTTCACATCGTACTCGCCGACCTGCTTGGCCTCGCCCTTGATCAGCACCATCTGGTCCCCTTCGCCCATCATCCGCTGCTCCTGCGGCGACAAGTACAGGTCGTACAGAAAATACTTGCGGATAAACGGCTTGCGCATCAGCCCCTGGTTCTCGCGGGCAATGAACATCTTCGGGTCGGCCTTGAACTGCGTGTGCCCGTCCTGCACCTCGAGCAACACCGCGTTGTCCTTGTTGGTGATATCGCCGTGCATGCCCTTGTAGGCAATCTTATATTGGAACGACTGCGCCGGCCCCTGGTTGGAATACAGGTTCACCTTGTCGGTCTGCGAAAACGCCGACGACACCACGATGCCGACCATCATCACGCCAAAACCCATATGCGTCAAAAAGCCGCCAATGCGCAGACCCACGCGGTTCGGCTGCAGAAACACCACGAAGAAATTCCCGAATAATGCAAACAGCGCCGTGAAAATCATCAGCAGATACATGAACTGCGTGACGTCGAAAATATAGGCCAGCACCGTACCGACCGCGGCCAGTCCCGCCGCCGGAGCCAACCGTTTGATCAAGGTCGGGAGCGTGCGATCCTTCGTCACCAGGAACGGTGAAATTCCCACCAGCAATGCCAGAATCACCGCCATCGGCAACGCTGTCTTGTTGTAGAAGTCGATCGAAACATTGGCCGGCTCGGCGAAGATCCGCGTGATCAACGGCGCTGACGTTCCGATCAACGTCAAGATCGCCAACAGTGCCAAAAAGAAGATCCCCACGGCGATCGCAAAGTCCATCGAGTACGGATCCTTGATCCCCACCCCCGTGCGCGCCGTTTTGGCCCGCACGATCAGCAGCACCGTCGAGAGAATCGTGAAGAACAACATGAAGAAGATCAGGTAGCCCGAGGTCCCCAGATCGGTGAAGGAATGCACCGAGAAATCGGCCAGCACGCCGGACCGCGTCAGGAACGTCCCGTACACCACCAGCAGGAACGAGAACACCGCCAGCAGCAGATTCGAACGGCGGAACACCCCCTTGTTGCGCTCGATCAACAATCCGTGCATCAGCGCCAGATTGAGCAGCCACGGAATCAGCGAGGTGTTCTCCACCGGATCCCAGGCCCAGTAGCCGCCCCAACCCAAAGTCTCATACGCCCAGTAACCGCCCAGGAAGATGCCCAACCCGAGGAAAAACGAGCCCAGCGCCGTCCACGGGAACGAGTTCTTGACCCAGTCGCGGTAGTTGTTGCGCGCCAGAGCCCCCAGCGCGTACGCGAACGGCACCGCCAGCAGCGAGAAACCGATAAATACGATCGGCGGATGGATCACCATCCAGTAATTCTGCAAAAGGGGATTCAGCCCGCTGCCGTCCGGCGGCACGCCCCCCGGAAATTGCGCCAACACCTCCGGCGGGTACGGCAGAAACGGCGACCGCACCGCCAGCAGCGTCAGGAAGAATGCGATCACCAGCATGTAAAAGAACATCACCGCCGAGTGGTTCTCCGTCTCGCGCCGGATCAGGAAAATCCCGATCACGGTGATGAACAGCAGCCACAGCGTAAACGAACCGACCTGCCCGGCCCAGAAGGTCGAGATCAGGAAACCGAGTTCGAGATCGCGCGAAGAGTAATCGTGCACGTACTGCAGCGCGAAATTGTGATTCAATATCTGCATCAGGAAAAACGCGCACATCAGAATCGTCGCCCCCGCGAAAATGTAATACGACTTGCGCGCCAAGCCGACCAGGCTGTCGCGGTTGAACAGCGCCAGGCCGTAACCGACCAATGTCAGCGCCGCGGTGACGCAGGCGATGGCTAAGAGTGTATTGCCGAGGGCAACCGTCATCATCCTTGCAGTTCTCCTTCATACTTGGACGGACACTTGATCAACAACTGATCGGCGACAAACTGATTGCCGTTGTACTTGCCCACGCACACCGCATGCGTCGCCTGTGAGAAGTTCCCCGGCATCGTCCCGGTGTACTTCACCGTCATCGTCGTGCCGTCCTCGTCGGTTATCGGGAAAAATAACTCCTGCGTGTCGATATCATACTTCACCTGATCGTGGTCGATCGCACCCATCACCTGTACGCGCGCGGTGCGCTTCTGGGCCTCGGTAAAGGAAACGTACGAGGTCATCGACTTCGTGAACGAGGAAAACCCCCACGCCGCTACGGCGACGACGATCACCGCCGCCAGGATGATCTTGACCTTCATTTCGTCTTCTCCAGCTCTTTGACTTTCTTATCAAGGCGAAAGAGGAACAGGAAGATCCCCGCCCAAATGATCAGGTTGGCAAAAAGCACCGTATAGTTCGAAGTTTCCATTGTCCGTTACTCCGTTTCCCGCCGCGCCGTCTGGACCTTGTGCAACCGCACCCCCAGCCCGTACAGCCAGAAGAATATAACCGTAAAAACGGCCAGCGATATTAAAAAGATGGGCAATACGGACCCACCCATGCTGATTTTCAGATTCGCGTCAATCACCGAGTCCGATGGATGCAGCGACGCCATCATCCGCGGCATGATGAAGATGAAGAACGGCACCGTCGGGAACGCGAAAATCGCGTACACCGCCCCCAGCGTCGCCCGCCGCTCCAGGCTCGGAATCGCCGCCCGGATCGCCAAATACGCGCCGTAAATCATCAGCAGCACGAAAATCGACAGCATCCGCGGCTCGCTCCAGTTCCAGTACACCCCCCAGGTCACCTTGGCGAACAGACTCCCCGAAATCGTCGCCAGCACGCAGAACATCGTCCCGATCTCCGCCGCCCACAGCGCCCGAAAATCGTCGATCTCGGTCCGCGTCTTCAAGTAACGAATCGAGTAAATCAGATTCACCGCGTACGCCACCACCGTCAGCCACGCCACCGGGATGTGATAGTAGAAAATGCGCGAGGCGTCGCCGATCTGCTGCTGCGGCGCCGGCGTCGTGAACGAAAACCAGATCACCGCCGCCGTGACGATGAACAAACCGATCTGTAAACTCTTTCTAACCATTCCACACAAAATCAAAAAGGACCACGGATGCTGTTATCATTATAACCGCGTAAGCCGCGAGGAGTTTGACATGATTTTCGGCGCCGCTCCAGCCCTCGTTCGCCAGCGCCGCGTTCGTCCCCGCAATCGCCGCCACCAGCAGCGGCAACAGCACCGGAAACGACAACACCGCAAACAGCGCGCTGCGCGCCGAGGCCTTCGCGACGATCGCCCCGATCAACGTCGTCGCGCCCGCCAGGCCGATACAACCGAGAAAAATCACCAGACTCAATAGCCCCGGCGCGGGAACTTCCACATGCATGAAGATCACATAGAGCGGCGTGATCAGCAAACAGAGCAAGAACAACAGCAGGATGTTGTATATCAGCTTCCCCGTATAGATTATCGACGGCCGCGCATACAGTCTTAAGGTCTGCGCCGTCTTGGTGTCCTCTTCCTTTGTAAAAACGCCGGCCAGCGCCGACATCGCGGAGAAAAAGATTACGATCCAATACAACGCCGCGTGCACCAGCGAGGATAACCCCAACTGCCCCAACGAAAAACTCACCACCACCAACGTCGTGAAAGCAAACATGAACAGTGCGTTCAGCGAATACCGCGTCCGCAACTCCGTCCGCAGGTCCTTCACCAGGACCGCCGCCGCCTTGCTAACCCAACCGGATGACGCGCTCGACACGGGTCAAATCCTCCGCTTCATTGGTGGCCACCACTAAGATGCCTTCCCGCTTATGCTCCGCCATGATCGTTCCGACGATCGCCTTCCCCTCCTCATCGAGATTCGCGGTCGGCTCGTCCAGAATCAGCACCTTCGGCCGCCCCAGCAGCGCCACCGCGTATTTCAACCGCTGTTTCATCCCCGACGAGTACGCCCCCACCATATCGTCGCCGCGCCCCGTCAGTCCGACCTTCGCCAGAAGCGCATCCTGCTCGGCGCGATCCAGCCTGACCCCGACCAGCTTGCCGAAAAACCTCAGATTCTCGTAGCCGGTCAGCATCTCATAAAGCGCCATCTCCGGCCCGACCATCTTGATATGATCGAGAAAATGCTCCGCCGGCACTGCCTTTTCCTCGATTGCCAGCGTCACCTTCCCCTTCGTTGGTGTCAGCATCTGCGCCAAAATCTTCATCAGGGTCGTCTTGCCGGAACCGTTGAGTCCCGTAATTCCGATCGCCCCCGGCGCCGCCACCTCAAAGTTCAGGTCTTTCAGCACCTTGCGGTCACCGAAATTCTTTGACAGCTTCTCAACCTTCAGCGTGATCATCTGTGTTCTACGCAAGAATGCCCATATCGTGAGTGAGAACTTATTGGGATATAAGAGAAAGTCAACCCTTTTTTGCGAAATTTTTCACAAGTGGTTAGAACCGGCTAACCGCTGGCTGAATTCGTCGCTGTTCTATGTCAGCGTTTGCCCCAGCCGATCCCACCGGACCCGCTGATGGAAATGCAAGAGATTATACCAGAGACTCCCCGGCCACGTCAGCGGATTCCCCCAATCCCACCGCGGCGCATCCATATCCGGCGGCGCTCCCCATGACCAGTGCACGACCAGCGCTTTCCCCAGGATAAACCGCTGCGGTACCGGCCCCCAGTAGCGCGAATCATATGAGTCGTCGCGATTGTCCCCCAGCATGAAGAACGTATTTGGCGGTACTCGGTACGGCCCAAATGAATCGCGGCGGCGGTCAGTCGTGTTGGTATGTTTCGAGAACGGATAATCTTTGAACTCCGCGCCGTCGACGAACAGCGTTTTGTCACGCATCTCCACGACCTGTCCACCCACCGCCACACAACGCTTGACATAGTTGGTCGCCGAGTCCCCCGGCCACTTGAACACCACAATATCGCCCGGTCGCGGATCCCGGATCCCCGGCAAAGTCGTGCCGATGAGCGGTATGTGGATTCCGTAAATGAACTTGTTGGCCAGCAGGAAATCGCCGACCAGGATCGTGTCTTCCATCGAGCCGGTCGGGACGTTGTACGCCTCGATCACTGAGTACTTGATCAACAACGCCATAATGAACGCCAGCCCCAGCGACTTGGTGAAACTCCAGGTGGCGGCAATCGCCGAACGCTCCGGCTTGCGGGTCGGGCGGCGAATCTCTGTGGTCTTGGCCATCACTTCTCCTACTTGATGACGCTGAACAGTCGGTCCCAGCGCACATGACTCGGGACGTTATATATATAATACAAACTTGCCCAGCCAATCGACAGCGGATTCCACCAGGTTATTTTCGGCGCCGACTCGCTCGGCCGCCACGACCAGTGCACGAACAGCGCCTTGCCGATGATGTTGTCGCGCGGCACCGTCCCCCAAAACCGCGAATCCGACGAATTGTCCCGGTTGTCCCCCAGCACAAAATAGTGCCCGGCCGGAATCGTGATCGGCCCGAAGTTGTCCCGCGGATGCGTCGTTCCCGACGGGATGACTGTGCTGTCGGTGTGAATCGCGTACCGCCCCTCGCTTAACGGCAGGCCGTTGACGTGCACGACTTTGTTCACGATCTTCACCTCGTCGCCCCCCTTCGCGATGATTCGCTTGATGAAATTCTTGTGCGGATTGTCGGGAAACCGGAACACCACCACATCTCCCAGAGCCGGCTCCTTCAACGACGGCAACCGCCACCCCGTAAATGGTAGGTGTGCCCCGTAGGTGATCTTGTCGGCGATCAGAAAATCCCCCACCAGCAAAGTCCGCTGCATCGACTCCGACGGGATATTGTACGCCTCGATCAGCATCTCCTTGATCAGGATCGCCAGCACCACCGCCAGGATCAGCAGGCGCAGGTAATTCCACAGCATCTTCAGCCGTGAACCGGCGCCGCGCGCTATATTGGACTGAATTGATCGCTTAATGCTCGAATCAAGATGTGTCATGGGCACCGCAACCTTAATGCTTCCAAACCGCCTCCGCAACCTGCTTTTATAACGTCTCGCCTCCTGCGAAGTTTCGCTGCCGCCGCTTGACATTAGTCTTGAATTTCGGTAAAGTATGTGTTTGTGACTGACTATGAGGAGTTTATGCAAGTACCTTTCTTAGATCTAAAGGCACAATATCAATCGATTAAAGGCGAAATCGACCCGGCGATTCAAAGCGTTTGTGCCGATGCTGCTTTCGTCCTCGGTAAATACGTCTACGACTTCGAGAAGGAATTCGCCAAATATTGCGGCGCTGCCGACTGCGTCGCCGTCGATACCGGCACCACCGCCCTCCATCTGGCGATGCTCGCCCTCGATATCGGCGTCGGCGACGAGGTGATCACCGCGGCCAATACCTTTATTGCCACCTGCGAGGCGATCAGCTATACCGGCGCCCGACCCGTCTTGGTTGACTGCGACGAGAAGACATACAATCTGGACCCGGCCAAGCTGGAGGCGCGCATCACCAAGCGCACCAAGGCGATCATCCCGGTTCACCTCTACGGCCAGCCTGCCGACATGGACCCGATTCTGGAAATCGCCAGGAAACACAATATCCCGGTCATCGAAGATTCCGCGCAGGGGCATGGCGCTTCCTATAAAGGCCGCCCCACCGGCAGCATGGGCATCATGGCTTGCTTCTCGTTCTATCCCGGCAAGAATCTCGGCGCCTACGGCGAAGGTGGTGCGATCACGACTTCCAATGCCGACCTGGCCGCCAAAATCCGCAAATTGCGCGACCACGGCTCGGCCAAGAAGTACTACCACGATGTCGTCGGGTACAACTACCGCATGGAAGGCATTCAGGGTGCCGTGCTCAATGTCAAGCTCCGCCACCTCGACAAGTGGAACGACGCCCGCCGCCGCAATGCCGATCACTACCGCAAGTACCTCGCCGGCTCCAGTGTCATCGTACCGGTCGAGGCGCCCGGCTGCAAGCACGTCTATCACCTCTTTGTCGTCCGTCACCCGCGCCGCGACGATCTGATCGCTTTCCTCGGACAGCACGGCATCGGCGCCTTGATTCATTACCCGATCCCGGTCCATCTCCAGAACGCCTACCGCCACCTGGCTTTGGCCGAAGGCGAATATCCGGTGACCGAACGCGTGACCAAAGAAATCCTGAGCCTGCCGATGTTCCCGGAACTGACAGAGGAACAGGTCAAGTTCGTCGCCGAGAAAATCCGGGAATTCAAATAGGTCGCGATTGAAAGAGCTGTTTGCCAAAATCGATGCCGCGGCCTCGGGAAAAGCCTTTTTCCTGATCCTCGGCATCATTCTCTTATGCGGGCTGATTTTCCGCGTCGCCTATCTCGATGCCGATCCGCCCGCCGGCATTACGCGCTCGCAGGACTTCTCCACCGACCCCTTCCAGTACGTCTACTTTGCCAAGAACTCGGTCGAGGTCGGCAATCCCAATCCCTACAACGACCCCCGCTTCACTCAGTGGGAGAAGTCGAGTCAGAACTTCCTCGCCCTCGCGGTCTTTACGCTCTTCGGCACCGGTCGCGCCGAAGGCAATGCCGTTGCAGTAATCTTCAACCTCGCTTCGATCCTGCTGCTGGCGCTGGCGCTCCGCAATTTCGGCGCGCGCCTGGCCGCGCTGATCTTCGCCCTGATCGCCTCGCTTGACTTTACCATGGTCTGGTTCGCGCGCACGCCGTTTCTTGAAGCCTCCCAAAACTTCTGGCTCTGCGCCACCGTGTTTTGCTTTTCGCTGGCGGAACGACGACTGATTTACTTCGCGCTCGCCGGCTTCACCTGCGCCGGCGCCGCGTTCTTCGGCAAGATGATCGCCCTGTTTATGCTCGGCGTCTTCGGCCTGCTCGCGCTCTACCAGTACCTTATCGAACCGGAAGACCGCAAGGCAGTCATCAAGCGCTGGCTCTACTTCGCCGGCGGCTTCGCCGTCACGACCGTCATCTGGTTCTTCTACATCTACCTGCCGTCGCGCGGCCAGTTCTCCGGCTACCTGTCGGAGCAGGCCTTCGGACTCTACGGCGCTCCCAAAGCGCTCGACTCCGTTGCCGCCTTCTGCTGGCAACTGATCTCGCTCCTCTGGGAGCAGATGTATTTCCTCAAGCAACCCCTGCCGACCATCTTCGCCTTCTGCGCCGGCGCCGGTATCCTCGCGCTGCTGGCCCGCCGCAACTCCGGTAAACGGATATTGGGCGAAGTGCACTCCGGCTGGCTGCTGCTTCTGCTCTGGTTCGCGGTGGGCTACCTGTCGCTGTTCCCCTGGAACTACCGCCCGCTCCGCTACCAGACTACGATCATGTTCCCCGCCTTCGCCCTCGCCGCCCTGGCGTTGGCCGCCATGATCCGCTTCACGCCGCAACCGAAAGCGGCGCCCAAAAAGGGACAAGCGCCGACCGTCAACTTGCCGCAGTTGATCGTCACCTGGGCGCTCTGGCTTCTTCCCCTGATCGCCTTGATCGTTCTCAGCTTCGGCGGACTGCCGGGCAACCCGATCGACAAGGCGCTGCAGGAAACTACGGTGCCCTTCCTCCTCGCCTTCGTGGCGATCGGTGCCTTCGCGGCCTTCGTCTACCGCGCGACCTCCGACACCTTTGCCCGACTGGCGCCGCTCGGGGCGGCGCTGGCACTGGCCATTGTGATCTTCGTCGCGGCCTGGAACGTCGTCAGCTTCATCCGCTGGTCCGGCGTGCGGCAATACACCTTGCTCGCCGCCGACCGCGATCTGGGGGCCATCCTCGGTCCCGGCGCCGTGCTCTCCGGATCGTACGCCACCGCCTTCACGCAGGAAAACCGCTTCGGCTGTGTCCCGCATATGTTCGGCGTCGTGCGCGTTGATTCGGCGTTCTTCCAACGCTTCCCGATTACCCATCTGGCGATCGACGAGGGCAACGAACAGCGCGCCCGCCAGGACTACCCGCAGGTCATGGACCGGGCGGCTTTCGTCACCCGCTACTTCGCCCGCGGCCTGAATCCCGGCCTGCCGCTGCCGGTGCGCGTGTATCGCGTCAGCGGCACCACCCCCAACCCGGAGGCGCACAACTATCGCCCCTCCGACTTCGAGATCGCGCAGGAGTTTGCCGTCGCTCAGCAGGCGGATTCCGCCGAGTTCTACCTGCGCCGCTTCCTCGACCAATACCCCGACAACTACTCGGCTAACCTGTACCTCGGCGATGCGCTGCTCCAATCCGGCGAATTCGAGCGCGCCGTCGGCGCCTACCGGCAGGTACAGCGCTTCGCGCCCGGCGATGCGGTAAGCGCGTTGAATATCGGCAACGCGTTTGTGTCGCTTGGCGCCGCCCAAACCAACGCCGCCTTCTTCGACTCGGCCTTGGTCTGGTTCAAAGTCGCCCAGCGGGCTTTCTGGCGCGATGACCGTATCGCCGATATGATCACTCAATTGGAAAGACGCAACAAATGAACGGAAGAAATCGACATGCCCGGGTATCCGTCGTGGTCCCGGCCCACAATGAAGAAGGCAACATTGAACCCTTGTGCGAAGAATTCGCCAAGGTCTTCAATACGTTGCCCTACAGCGTTGAAGTGGTGTTCGTCAATGACGGCTCCACCGACCGCACTGAACAAAAAATGTACGAGGCCTCGCGCCGCTTTAACTGGGTGCGCGTCATGCGCAACCGCACGCGTCTCGGCCTCACCACCGCCCTCGCCCGCGGCTTCGCCCAGGCGCGCGGCGATATCCTCGTCTTCTACCCCGCCGACCTGCAGTTCCATCCGCGCGACGTCCCCAAGATGGTCGAAGCCATCGACAACGGCGCCGATATGGTCTGCGGCAAAAAAGTCGGCTCCTACGGGAAATGGCTCGTGTCGGGGATTTACAACCTCATGACGCGCCTGCTCTTCCCGAAACTGAAAGTCACCGACATGAACTCGGTCAAGGCGTTTACGCGGGAAGTCTATAACGAATTCCCGACGCTGCGCGAAGGCTGGCATCGCTACCTCGCCGTCTTCGCCGCCGCCAAGGACTTCATCGTTCGTGAAGTCCCCGTCACATTGAGTAAACGCCATTCCGGCAAGAGCAAATTCGCCGGCAAATCGCGCATCATGAAAGGCCTCACCGATCTGATCGCGGTCAAGTTCCAGGTCTCCGTCTTCGGCGACCCGATGAACCTCTTCGGCAAGACCGCCTTTTTCTTCTTCTTTGTCGGTCTGGTCTTTGCCGTCATCGCCTTCTACGACCGCTTCATCCTCGAGCGCGGCTACCGGCCGCTGCTTTACGGCGTCATCTTCTTCGAATTGGCGGCGCTCGTGACTTTCATCATGGGGATTATCACCGAAGCCCTCGTCTACTTGCGCGACTCGCTCTCCGACGTCAAGACGCAGAACAAGCGTCTGATCGAAGAACTCGGTCAGCGCGGCGGACGTGGACGCTTCGAGCGTTCCGAATCCGAAGATGAACGCGAGGACCGCATCGAACGCTTCGAGCGCGAACGTGGCGAACGCCTCGATCGTGGTCGTGGCGACCGGGGTGATCGCAGTGATCGTGGTGACCGGCGCGACCGTGGCGACCGCAACGAGCGACACGATCGTCGTTCCCGCGACAACCGCTCTGAAGTCCGCGAATCCCGGGAAATCACCGCCGACCGTCCCGAACGCAGTGAACGCACCGAGCGGCCGGAGCGCGGTGAGCGCGGCGACCGTCCGGAACGTGGCGAGCGGCGCGAACGCAGTGATCGCGGCGGGCGTGACGACCGTCGCGGCCGTGGTCGACGCGATCGCGGTGATCGCAGCGAGCGTAGCGATCGTAGTGAGCGTCCGGAACAACCGCGCATCGACCTGCGCCCTGAGGTAGCAGCCGTCGCACCACCGGAACCCGTCGAACCGGTCGAAACCGCGCTCGATCTACAGCCCGCCGGCAACGAGCTCTTTGCCGCCGAACCGACGTCAACCGACATGGCTTTGGAATCTCCGTCGGCCGAGACCTCGAGCGAGCATCCCGCCCGCCGCACCGGCCGCCGCATGCGCCGGATGCGCCCGCAAATTCCGCATCGCTCGCAGCCGGCCACCGAGTCGACCGCGCCCGCCGTCGCGGAAACTCCCTCCGGCGGCAACGGTCAGGCCGATCTGCTCGACCGTCCGTTGACCCTGCGCGTTCGCGAACTTCCGCGCGAAACCGCTGCGTCGGAGACACCGGAGCCGCCCGCCGGCGAGCCGTCCGACAGCGGCGAAAACGTATAGTCTGGTGGCAGCGCCGGAGCCGTTCGGCTCCGGCGCGCACCGCTTCCGCAAGGCAGATCCGCAATGGTAACTCCGGTTCATCGTCCGCGCATTCTGGTGCTGACCCACAATTTCCCGCGCTACGAGAACGACATTTCCGGCATCGGCTTTCAACCCCTCTATCGCGCGCTCGCCCGCTATCTCGATCTCCATTTCGTTGTGCCGCATGACGCCGGCCTCAAGGAGTTCGAGCAGATCGGCAATCTGCACGTCCACCGCTTTCGCTATGCCTCCGATGCCGACGAAACTCTCGCCTACCGCGGCGAAATGCACCAGCGCGTCCTGCGTCAGCCGCTGCTCGCCGCCAGTTTCTTCCAGGCTTACAAAGACAAGGCGCTCGAACTGACTGACAAAGTCTTCCCCAAAACCGTTTGGGCCCACTGGTGGCTTCCCGGCGGACTCGTCGGCCGCTTCGTCGCCAAGAAGACCGACCTCCCCTTTGTCGTCACCTGCCACGGCACCGATATTCACCTGCTGAAAAAATATCCGTGGGTAAAACCGGTCGCGCGCCAGGTCTTCAAGTATGCCCGCTCGATCAACGTCGTCTCGACCTATCTCGAGAACACCTTGCTCGCGCAGATCGACGACAGCTCCGTCGCCGGCAAAACCTTCGTCGCACCGCTGATCTCCGACAGCAAGAACATCTTCTACGACCCGCGCGTCCGCCGCATCGACGGCACGATCGTCTCCGCCTCGCGCTTCACCCGGCAGAAAAACCTCGACGTCCTGATTCGCGCCGTCAGAAACGTCGTCGATTCCGGCGTCAAGTGCAGCCTGACTCTTTACGGCGAGGGTCCCGAGGAAGCCGTTCTGCGCGCCCTGGTCGCGGAACTGCAATTGCCGGAGGTCGTGAAATTTCATCCCCCCGTTACGCAGGAAGTCCTCGGCCAACGCTACCGCGAATCCGATATCGTCGCTTTGGTCTCCGAGCGCGAAGGCTACGGCATGACGCTCGTTGAGGCCATGATGTGCGGCTGCGCCGCCATCGGCGCCAACTCCGGCGGCATCACCGACATCATCCAGCGCCCCGGCGAGGACGGCCTGATGGTCGAGCCGCGCGACGTCGCCGGTCTCACGGAAGCGCTCCGCCGCCTGCTGACCGACGACGACTACCGCCAGTCGATCGCTACCAAAGGCCGCGTTTCCGTCTCCGCCCGCTTTTCTGAAAAAGAACTGACCAATCTGATTGTTTCGCACCTGCTGCCGCAGGCGAAAATTTAGCCCCGCTCGCTCTCCGGTACGTTGACATCCCCGATCATCCGCGCCGGCGTTCCCAGCACGATCTTGTACGGCGGTACATCTTTCGTCACCACCGAGCCGGCGCCCACGATCGCGCCGTTGCCGATTGTCACCCCCGGCAGGATAATTACCCCCGCACCGATCCACGCGTCCGCCCCGATCGTCACCGTCCCGCGCGGCGTCTGGACGTACGGCCGGATGCGCGAGTTGTTCGGATGCGACGACGTCACGATCGTGATCCGCGGCGCCAGGCTCGCGCGATCGCCGATCACAACATTCCCGCGGTCGCGCAACTCTTCCACAATAATCAGGCCGTCGGCTATGTAAACATCCTTGCCGATTTCAAAACCGCAACTGCGCAGAAAAACGATCCGCAGCGGATGCCAGCCGCAATACGCCGCGATCATCTTGAACAGCTTCTTGTAGATTTTGCGAATCACCGACACACCGCCTACGCCAGATGCCTGTAAAGCCACGTCAAGCGCCCCGTGATCGCCAGTGGCAGCTTTGAAAACATAAAGGTTGTCACTTTGAACTTCAATGAGTTTCGATTGACCGCACCCACTCCGCGCTTTTCCGGCCAATAATAATAGTGCAGCGGGAGCGTCGCGGCACCCCACCGCTGCTTGAATTCCTTCAACCCCGGATTGTCGTCCGACACCCGTCCCAGATCAAACGTATGCATGCCGCGCGCCTTCGCCCGCAGGATCGCTTCCCAGATCAACAGATGATTCGGCCGCAGCGCCAGATGTTCCGCGTCGCTCGCGCCGTACATGTACGTCGCCGTGCCGTTGTAGTAGAAAACCACCACCGCCGCAATTCTCTTGTCGCGATGCTCCGCGAACAGGAACTCCGCTTCACTGCGCGGCTTAAGGCGCCGCCACACTTCCTGATGGAACTTCAGCGGCTGCGCCGGAATCCCGTGCCGCCGACAGGTCAACAAATTCAGATGATGAAACTCGCGCAGGCTCGACTCCTCCCCGCCGATGCTGATGATGACTCCGTCCCTGCGCGCCTTGTTGACGCCGCGCTGGATGATCCCCTTGTGCGTCCCACTCCAGATTTCTGTCTCGCTTCGCCGCAGGTCGACGTGGAATGTCTCGTATTGCCCGCTCTTGGCGAATTGCGACTCCGCCGCCGTAATCACTGCCGGGCTCTTGAGTTCATAATAAGCCGCCCCGTTCGCCTTCGTCAGCTCGATCGCCTGCTCCAAGAGCGCTTTGGTGACATCATTGCCGGCCGTCACCGGCGGACAGATGTAACTAAACGGCGCTGAGACCAGCCGTTTGCCGGTCAACGGACTTTTCACCAGCCACAGCGGCAGTACTCCCGCCGTCTGCTGCTCGGAATCGACTGCCTCCAGCCCGCAGAATCGATACGGATAACTCGCCGCCAGCACCTGCTGCCAGCTCACCGTGTGAAAGATCGTCGCGCCCGGGCACTGGCTCAGGAATTCGTCCCATGCCGGCGGTAGCGCCCCAGCGCGCTCGTGTACCCGCACCGTAATTCCGGCGCTATTTGCGGACAAGCTTGATCATCCCCTTCACAATATTCCCCGTCGTGTCATAGGCCAGATTATACAACCACACCGCTGGCTTTGAACTCCAGCGATTGGGATGCGCGCTGATGCAGACATCCTTCCGGTTCTGCTGCACATACGCAATCAGGCTCGGCGTATCGGTCAATCGAATCTGCGCCCGCTCCTTGCCCATATCGAGCAAATTCCCGCGCGTCTCATCCCAGTTGCGCCCGGTGTCGGTGAAATACGGCACGCCGGAATTCACGATCTCGTACGCCTCCAACTCGATCCCAAACTCGCGGTAATCGTACTTCGTCCACAAATCGCGATTATCATACTTGGTCAGCGGATTCCCGTGCATCGCCATCGTCGTCACCGGCGCCAGCGCACGCAACCGCGCCAGGTCGTCCCCCGTGATCTCAATCGCCCTGGCGAAATCGCCCTGCGCGCGGTCAAGCGTCTCGTAATGATAGCCGCATTCCATCCCCATTTCGTTTATCGACCGAATCACTCCCGCATCGAACGCTTTCGGCACGCAGCGAAAGAAATAGGTCGCGATCAGCCCATGCTCCTGCTCAATCCGCGCCAAATCCAGCGCCGCTGGTGGCAGGCTGTCGACGTCATGCCGCAGATACAATACCGGCCTGCCGTCGCTTGCCGTCTTGCGCCAATCGCGCATCAACACCGACCGGTACCCGGCCTCGACCAACGCCCGGCACAACCGTTCATACATTTTCAGGGTGAAATCCAGCATCAAGCAATCATTATACAAATCTGTCAATTCCACAAGCAATTCGCCGCCGCGCTCGCTGCGAAACAAAACACCCCTCCCAGTGTCTGAGAGGGGTGCAATCGTTGTGTTTGAAACGAACCGCGGCAAAATGCGTTGCTACCCCTCGTAACTCACTTCCCCGCCCAAAATCGTCCAGCGCACCTTGCCCTGAAGCTTCCAGCCGTCGTACGGCGAATTGCGCGACTTCGATAGAAACTTGTCCACCTTCACCGTCCAATTCGCCTTCGGGTTGACGATCGTAATATCCGCCACCGCGCCCGCGCGCAGATCGCCCCCGACTGTCCGCAGGATGCGCGCCGGATTCGCCGCCATCTTCGCCGCCACCTGATTCCAACTCAGATGCCCCGGCTTCACCAAATGGGTCGCGACCAACCCCAGCGAGGTCTCCAGCCCGATGATCCCGTTCGGCGCCTGATCGAATTCCACCTCTTTGTCCTCCGGCGCGTGCGGCGCATGATCGGAAGCAATGCAGTCGATCGTCCCGTCCTTCAGACCAGCAATGAGCGCATCCACATCCTCCTGCGTTCGCAGCGGCGGGTTCATCTTGAGATTCGTGTTGAAGCCCTTCCCGATTTCAGCGTCGGTCAGTGTGAAATGATGTGGCGTCACTTCGGCGGTCACGTTTACCCCGTCGGCCTTCGCCTGCCGAATCAAATCCACCGCGCCCTTGGTTGAGACGTGCGCGATATGCACCGGCGTCCCGATATACTTGCACAACAGCAGATCGCGCGCGATGCACACCTCTTCCGAGAATGGCGGAATCCCGTGCATCCCCAGCCGCGTCGACTCGTAGCCTTCGTTCATGATGCCTTTGCCCGACAGCGACATGTCCTCGGCATGGCTGATCACGCAGATCCCGAACATCCCGGCATATTCCAGTGCCCGCCGCATCATGCCGGCATCCGATACCGGCGACCCGTCATCGGTGATCGCCACCGCGCCGGTCCTCACCATTTCGCCGATATCCGCCAGCTCTTTCCCTGCGCGGCCGCGCGACACCGCACCGATCGGATACACCCGCGCCTTGCACCCGGACGCCCGCTGCTTTGCGAACAGCACCGACTCCTGGTTGTCCAGCGGCGGCAGCGTATTCGGCATGCACGCTACCGCGGTGAAACCGCCCGCCGCGGCCGCCATCGTGCCGGTCGCGATCGTCTCGCAATCCTCGCGCCCCGGCTCGCGCAGATGCACGTGCATATCGATCAGCCCCGGCAGCACCAGCATACCGGTCGCGTCGATCACTTCTTCCTTCTTGAACGTCGTCTTCCCCTTCGCTTTCTTGCCACGATCGCTTTCCAGATCGATCCGCTTGATCTTGTCCCCCTCCACATAGATGTCGCCCTTCAGCGGCTGCTTCTTGTCCGGGAAAACGATCGCCCCGTTCTTGATCAGCTTAATCTTCATCGGTCTTTCTCCCTTCGCCGCCCGCCAGCAGATAAAGCACCGCCATCCGCACCGCGACGCCGTTGGTGACCTGCTCCAATATCACCGACTCGCCGCAATCGGCGAGTTCGTCCGACATCTCGATCCCGCGATTGATCGGCCCCGGATGCATGATCGTGTAGTTCTTGTTCAATCGTTTCAGCCGTTCGCGCGTTATCCCAAACAGCGAGGTGTATTCGCGCAGCGACGGCAGTAGCCCCGCCTGCTGGCGCTCAAGCTGAATCCGCATCACGTTGACAACGTCCGCGCCGTCCAGCGCCTTGTCGACGTCGGTGTAAACCTCGACCCCCAGATTCTCCAACCCGACCGGCAACAGCGTCGGCGGACCGCACACCGCCACCGAGGCACCCAGTTTCGTTAGTCCCCAGATATTCGAGCGAATCACCCGCGAATGCTTGGCGTCTCCCATCAGCACCACGCGCAGCCCCTTGATCCGTTCGTATTTCATCCACATCGTGTACATGTCGAGCAAGCCCTGCGTGGGGTGCTCGTGCTGCCCGTCTCCCGCGTTGATCACCGACGACGAGCAGAACCGCGTCAGGAAATACGGCGCCCCCGACGACCCGTGCCGGATCACCACCATGTCGATCTTCATCGCTTCCAGATTGCGCACGGTGTCTTTGAGCGTCTCCCCCTTCTTCACTGACGAGGTCGCCGCCGTAAACGTCACCGTATCCGCCGATAACCGTTTCTCCGCCAGCTCAAACGAAACCCGCGTCCGCGTCGACGGCTCGAAGAACAAATTCGCCACCGTCAAGCCGCGCAACGGCGCCACCTTCTTGATCGGCCGGTCCAGCACCTCGCGGAACACTTTCGAGGTTTCTAGAATGTTCATCAGTTCGTCGGCGTTCAGGTCCTCCAACCCCAGCAAATGACGTCGCTTGAATGTCATTTCTTCCTCCCGCGCGCCGCGCGCTTCTTCGGTTCCGCGCTCGTTTCATGCGTCAAGATGACGCTGTCCTCGCCGCCGCGTTCCGCCAGCGCCACCGAGACCTTGTCCTTGGGGTTCGTCGGGATGTTCTTCCCCACAAAGTCCGCCCGGATCGGCAGCTCGCGCCCGCCGCGATCGATCAGCACCGCCAACCGCACCGCCTTCGGCCGCCCGTAATCGGGAATCTGATTCAACGCCGCCCGAATCGTTCGTCCCGTAAACAGCACGTCGTCCACCAGCACGACCACCTTCTTATCCACCGGGAACAAGATCTCCGTCGCTTTGATCTCCGGATGCTCCGGATTCGTCAGCAAATCGTCGCGATACAGCGTGATGTCCATATATCCGACGTCAACCTTGCGCTCTTCGATGTGCTTGATCTCGCGCACTAATCGGTCCGCCAGATGATCGCCGTTCGAGCGGATGCCGATCACCGCCAGCTCCTCGTCGTCCGCCAGCGATTCCAGAATCTCGTGCGCGATCCGCGAAATCGCATGCGCGATTTGCTTGGCGTCCATCAGCACGGATACGTCTTTCTCCGTCAAGTGATCTCCTTTACGATTTATTCAAAAAACCAAAATGCATTTCGAGCCGGGTTGAATACGGGGCGGAAGGATATTGCATCGAATCAGTCCTTTCGGCCTCACCGGGCGCGATTAAAGGAACTCGTCGGGCGTTATATTAGCAGAATGGGGATGGGTGTCAAGCGGCTTTTACCGGCGCGGATTAGAACATCTGCAGCTGGTCCATCAGTTCGCGCCGATGCTGCAGCTTCACGGTAAGCATATTGTTGATCTGCTTGCGTGTCTCGTCGTCGGTCGACAGATATCGCAGCGAACTCTTGTACAGGTCGACCAGGGCGGTCTCCCACTCCAGAATCTGCCGCAACAATTCCGATTTCTCCTTGTGCCCGGCGCGCAAACTCATCACGGTCTCCCCCAATTTCTCCAGCATCGAGGGGTCAATCTCCGGATTGCCGTACTTGCTGTTGATCCCCTGCAATACCTTCAGATCGCCCGCCTGATTCTCACGTGCCTGGACAAAAAATCCCCCGTTTTCCACCGCGCCGGGGTCTAACTCGGCCGCCGCGGAATACAGCAAATTCAGTTTGCGCTCGCGCAGATACGCCTCGCGCAATATCGCCCGCAATTCCTCCCTCACGCTTGCGATTATGCCTCTCGGCCACCGGCAATGCAAAATAAAACTTCTTTGACGCCCGCAAACTCGTCGCATCTCCTCTGCGTTCAAAGAGAGTTGTGCGTCCACTTTACCTAAGGAGTCTCTATGCTGGAAGCCGGCGATAAAGTCCCCGCCTTCACCCTCGACCAGACCGATGGCGCTCGAGTCCGATCGGCGGATTGGAAAGACCAGACCGTTGTCCTCTATTTCTATCCCAAAGACGACACTCCCGGTTGCACCCGTCAGGCTTGCTCGCTACGCGACGGCTATGCTAAGCTGAAGCAGTCCGGTATCGCCATTTACGGCATCTCCCCCGACACCGTCGCCAGCCATCAGAAATTCACCGAGAAGTTCTCCCTCCCCTTCCCGCTGTTGGCCGATCCCGATCATAGCATCGCCGAGAAATTCGGCGTCTGGGTCGAAAAGAACTTGTATGGCAAGAAGTCGATGGGAATCGCGCGCACGACTTTCATCATCCGCGGCGGCAAAATCGTCGACGTCATCAACAAGGTCGACACCGAAAACCACGCCCAGCAGGTGCTCGAACACCTGTCCGGCAAATAACTGCTTGGCCGCTCGTCAGAAACCGTTAGATTCCTGTCGTGGCTGACTTCATCGAAATCTGCCCCGTTGGCGACATCCCCGCCACCGAACCCGTCACCCTCGAGGTTGACGGCATTCCCATTGCCATCGGCCGCGTCGGCGACAAATTCTACGCCATCGAGGACCGCTGCCCCCACCAGGGCTCAAGCTTCGACGGCGGTGAAATCGAGGACGACATCCTCACCTGCCCCCTCCACGGCTGGCGTACCAATCTCGTCACCGGCCAATCGCTCGATGTCCCCAGCCTCCACGTCAAAACCTATCCCGTCGAAATCCGCGATGGCAAGGTCTTCCTGAAACTCGACTGATGTAACCCACACCCTTTGCGCCCCGTGATGCTTCCCTGCGGCGTCATCCAGTGGTGCCGAATTCAGTCGGCCTTTCTTGCTCTCAATCCGCTCTTGGAGCGAGGAATTGCGGTGATCTGAGGCGAAGCGACCTGACGGCCATATCCTTACTCGCGGTCCAGGGTAATTCGCAATAAATCTGGATTCCCGCATGCGCGGGAATGACGCCCACCCCTCTCTCTTTCTGGGAGAGGGGTCGCGGGTGAGGGCTCGCGCGCCGCGATCTGTCGCCGATCTCTCCGACGGTCAACCCGCACTCCGCAACCACCCACTGCTCTCGCCGACCACGATTCCCCCTTAGCAAAGGGGGCCAGGGGGTTGTATTCGTTGCCCTCCACCACTTCGAGCACCCCCATTTCCCGCTAAATTTTCCCATCCGAATCACGACTTATGTACTATAATGGAAGGACCTGGTAGCTGTTTGTGACGGACTTTTTTCTCGCTAAAGGAGATCGAATGAAGCGCCTGCTTTTTGCGATACTACTGATTTCTTCGACCTTGGCTTTTGCCCAGGATGGCGACAAAGAACGCGACATCGAGAAGTTCTTTCTGCGCTACGTCGACGAACTCAAAACCGGCCACTATGATGACGCCCTCAATCGCTGGGCCCTTCTCGATCGCACGATCTCTGACCAACTGCGCCTTCACTACCTCAACGAACCCATGAAGCTCGAGATGGAATCGCCTCTGTGGCTTAATCTTGACGCTCTACGCTCAGGTGACGCCTCAATCACGATCGATACCGTCCGCTTCAGCCGCGACTTCGCCAGCCTCAACTACACCATTGTCAATGGCGACAATCTCATTCCCGGCCGCGCCTACATGATGGCCGAATCCGTGCTGCAACCTTCGCTGGTCTCTCCTCTCCATGTCTATTGCGAGGCCTGGGAGGAGGTCCATTCGCAATATCTGAAGGTCAAATTCCGCGACCCGTCGCTCTTTGCCGGCACCAACCTTGAACGCCTTGACAGATTCGTCGAAACCACCGCCAAGAAACTCGGCGTCACGAACGAACGCCTGATCATTCTTGAGACGCTCAAGTTCAACGCCTTCATCTGCGAATCCTACGGCGAAGTGGAGCAGATCACCGGCAAGCTCGCGATGGGCAGCTTGCTCCCCTCGATGGACGCCGTGATCAGTAAGTATATGCCGCCTTACAACGAGGTCGCGCAGTTCCTGGTCGCCTACGCTCTCGATGGCGCACCGGCGCACACGCACCCGATCCTGAAGGAAGGCACCGCCACCTATCTCGGCGGCCGTTGGGGTCGGTCCAAACCTGTGCTCGCTTCGCTCGGCTCGTACCTCTACCTCAACGATCTGACCACGCTCGACACCTTGATGACGAGCGCAACCTTCTACTCGTTTGAAGCCAACCCCGATTTCGCCTACCCGCTCGCCGGCTTACTCTGCGAGTATCTCTGGAATCAACTCGGCCGCAATGCCTACCTCGACCTCTATCGCAGTCTTTCCGGCACTGCCGGTTTCGTCGATTCACTCACCGTCGACCAGACGAAAGCGAAGATCGCCGCCGCCACCGGCAAGGACTGGACGACGCTCGAGTCCGACTTCAAAGCATGGGTCAAGCAACAGCAGACTGCCGGCATCTACACCGGTGCTGCTGAGACCGGCGACCTCGTCTTCGAATCCGGCACGCAGAATATCCTCATGAAGGTCTTCGAGGACTCGCTCTATTACAACTTCAACGTCACGATGAAACAGAGCCCGCTCGAAGGCGCTTTGCTTCTCGGCAGCCTCGGCAGCGACAAGTATTCCAGCTTCCTCTTTAAGGAGCAATTCGCCGACACGACCTATAGCAACCAGCGCTTCGGCGTCCGCTTCTCGGCACAGGAAGTCGGCACCTACGATTACTACTCCAACGAGATCACCGGCAAGTACATCGTCGGCATCACCGGCGACCAGCCACTCACCGACGGCAAGAACTCCGAACTGCGTTTCCGTGTCGACAAAGCCCTTCTCGACGGCTTCCGCCTTTATCTCGCCCGCCTGATCGAAATCGACTGAGCCGCCTCCTAATCGAAATCCACTTAGAATCACTCGGTGCCCCACCGCTTGCGGTGGGTCCCGAGGAACGAGGGCTTGCGGTGGGTCCCGAGAAACGAGGGATTGCGGTGGGTGCAGAAGTCCTGTAGGTCACGATCCCTGCGATCCTGAAGCTTTCCCACTCCGTTGCGTCGGGTCTTCTCGCGCGCCGTCTATGCTGGAGGAAGCACCTCTCCGACCGCGCGCGGCGACCTGACGCTCGATCCCCCGTGATCATCCTGGCAGCAACTATTCGCGTGAAAAACATCGACCTACAATTCCCCTCTTGAGAGGGGTGGATCGAGCCGGGGTCTGTCCTTCGCCACCCTTATTCCTCCGGCTCCGGCCGCTCTGCCGGCACCTCCACCGCATGTCGTCCGGCAAAGTCAATCCCCATCGTCTCCGGCTGGCCATACTCCGCCGGATGAAGATACTTCCCCTTCAGCGCCGGCTTCTTCTCCTCGATCACCTGAATCGGATGCGCCTTCGCGTAGGCGTCCTGCCGCACGCCCGTCACTTGCCATGACACTTCCAGCCCCGGCGTTCCGCCCGCAATTGCGAAGCGGCCGTCGTTGATCTTCTCCGCCACATACACCGGCGCATAGCCGCCGACACATGTCAACTGGTACCGAAAATCGCCATTGAGCTTCTCGAACCACGCCGGCAGTGCGACCGTCGCTTCTCCGTTTTCGTCCAACATCACGACACCGTCATACATGTTCTTGTACTCGCTGCTTTCCACGCAGGCGTGTGTCAGCATGCGCTCGGACGGATTTTCGGGATCGTCGATGCGAAAAAACTTCCCACCGGCGTAGAAGTTCCCCGTGACATTCGCCCAGCCGTCAAAATACGCCGCCCAGATGTTGCCACCCCAGAGCGACTGCCCGACACCGTACACGGCTGCGCTTTGGTAGTTGTCCAATCCCTCATTGGCAAGAGCATAGACACCCGTATTGAAGTTCCCATAGCGGGCGACCCCCTGGACCCCGGTATTGTAATCCCCGAGGTCGTAATCGCTGACACCGATTAGTGATGAAGCGCAGTATGCGCAATCCGCGTAAATCTGCCCCGTCGTGTACACCGAGCCTGTCGTCAAGTACCCAGCTATGGTCGTGTTCCCGTACACCGTCCCACCCCCGGCGCCATCAATCTTCCCCACCCGCATCGCAAACGGCGCGCTCGTCAGAACTTGCCGCGGCGTCATCTCGGCTTCTCCAGCTATAGCGATACCAAGATAGCGCGTGGAGAGCGAAAACAAGTCCACCGGGAAGGGCGCGACACTGCCAAGACGCAGAGCGAAAACTCCGTTCGTCACGGATACGTTGTTATGCGTCTCGCTCCAGAGCGGCGTACCGCCAGAGGCCGCCGCATACACGGAAAACGTAATGGCATAGTTCCCCGTCAATGGGATACCGTCGGCGCTACTAAGTACGCCCTGATAATTAGTCGTGCTCGGCACCTCGGCGCGCGCCGTCGCGATCGCTATCGCCAGCAGAGTCGAGCTGCTGAGCAGGAAGCGCCCAAGTCGAAAGCGTAACATGATTCCTCCAGTGAGTTCCGCATGAAGATTCGTTGGGTTCGGCGAGCCGGCTCCGGCCCGTCCGTCTGACTCTTGAATTAGGGGATAATATATAGAGAACATCGATCTATGCTACCTGAATCTCGCCGGCCCGATTCCTTGCTAACGCGCCTGCCGCTATCGTGGGGCCCGGCAGCCCGTAGATCGGGTTTCCAGCCCGAAGAACGAGGGATTGCGACGGCTTCAGAAATCCCATAGGTCAGGATCCCCGCGATCCTGACGCCAGGTGCAGGTGCCCCACCGCTTGCGGTGGGTCCCGAGGAACGAGGGCTTGCGGTGGGTCCCGAGAAACGAGGGATTG
>CAZFNN010000013.1:0-110441 GCA_964520555.1 uncultured Ignavibacteria bacterium | reverse complement strand
GTGGCCGGCGCCGGATCGGTCAGGTCGTCGGCGGGCACGTAGATGGCCTGCACGGATGTGATTGAACCGGCCTTGGTCGACGTGATGCGTTCCTGCAGGGCGCTCATCTCGGATGACAGAGTGGGCTGATAGCCGACTGCCGAGGGCATACGGCCCAAAAGCGCGGACACTTCCGAACCGGCCTGCACGAAACGGAAAATGTTGTCGATGAACAGGAGCACGTCCTGATGTTCTTCCTCGCGGAAGTATTCGGCCATCGTCAAACCGGAGAGGCCGACACGCAGACGGGCGCCGGGGGGCTCGTTCATCTGGCCAAAGACGAGGGCGGTCTTGGAGAGCACGCCCGATTCTTTCATTTCGAGCCAGAGGTCGTTGCCTTCGCGGGTGCGTTCGCCGACGCCGCAGAAGACGGAGTAGCCACCATGCTCGGTAGCGATGTTGCGGATCAACTCCTGGATGATGACGGTTTTGCCGACGCCGGCGCCGCCGAAGAGGCCGACCTTGCCGCCCTTGGCGTACGGTTCCAGCAGGTCGATAACCTTGATACCGGTTTCGAACAGCGTGTACTTGGTTTCCTGCTCCGAGAGCAGCGGCGCGGGACGATGAATCGGATAGCGCTTGGTCGTGGCCGGGATGTCGCCGATCGAGTCGAGCGGCTGACCCAGCAGGTTGAACAAGCGGCCGAGCGATTCTTTGCCGACCGGCACGGTGATCGGCCCGCCGGTGTCGAGCACTTTCATGCCGCGGACGAGACCGTCGGTGGAAGCCAGCGCGACGCAGCGCACGATGTTGTCGCCGATATGGAGGGCGACTTCGACCGTCAGATTGATGCCCTTGGCGGGATCCTCAATCTTGAGGGCGTTGAGAAGATTCGGCAGGCGGTCGGAGTCGAACTCGCAGTCGACGGTCGGGCCGATGACCTGCACGATTTTTCCCCAGTTCTCAGCCATTACAGCTCCTGTATGAAGAAAGAATAATATTTCGTTTCTGCTCGTCGCGCGGGACGAGAGCGGTCACGATAAAACCCTCACCCCCGGCCCCTCTCCCAAAGGGCGAGGGGAGAAAAAGACTCTCCCACTGCAGAGAGTGCGGTGCCGTTGCAGCGGCGGCGCTGCGGCTGGGTTTGCGACGCACTGAATCCCACCCGGAATCCCACCGCAAGCGGTGGGGCACCTGTGACCCGCCGCTGGAATCCCACCGCAAGCGGTGGGGCACCTGTGTCGCCACCAGTGACCCTTCGCTGTTCGACTGAAGTCGAACCCACAGGGGGAGGAGTCTCCGATTGTGCGAGAACGACTGATCGTCGGAAACGCTTGACTTGCTCGATTGAAGTCGAACCCACAGGGGGATGGATGACGGGTGCGATTGCATCGACTATCCCTTCAGGGCCTCGGCGCCGGTGACGATTTCGAGCAGTTCCTTGGTGATCAGTCCCTGGCGCGCTTTGTTGTACTGCAAAGTCAGCGTGTCGATCATTTCGTTGGCGTTCTTGGTGGCCTGCCCCATTGCGATCATGCGGGCACCGTGCTCGGAGGCGAAGGTGTCGGCCAGCGCCATCTGGATGATGGTGAGCGCGTACGACGGCATGAGCGCCTCGAAGATGTGTTCGGGGTCGGGCTCGAAGATATAGTTCTTGATCTTCTGGTCTTCGGTCTGCGGCGGTTTGATCGGCAGGAAGCCGTGGACACCGACGCGATAAGAGACGGTCGACAGGAACCGCGTGTAGAGCAACTGCACCTGGTCGGCATCGCCGGAGGTGAACAGGCCGGTAAGATATTGGCGCAGATCGCGCACGACGTCGAGGTTCATGCGGCCCTGCATGTTCTTGAAGACGCGGATGATCGGCCATTTCTGGCGGCGGAAGAAATCCTCGCCCTTCTTGCCGACCAGCACCAGGCGCGGCTCGAACTGCTCGTTCTCACGCAGCCATTTGACACTTTGGCGGATGACGTTGGTGTTATAGGAGCCACAGAGGCCGCGATCGGAGGTGAAGACGACGAGAATCTTGCGTTTCACCTCGCGCTGTTCGAAATACGGATGCTCGATCGAAGCCGCGGCCGCGGAAATTTCCTCGAGGATGAGGCGCATTTTCTCGGCGTAGGGCCGCGATTGTTCGACCATCTGCTGAGCTTTGCGCAAGCGCGCGGCCGCGACCATTTCCATGGCCTTGGTGATTTGCGTCGTGCTCTTGACGGCACGGATGCGCTTGCGGATGTCGCGGAGGTTCGCCATGGATTACTTCATGAACTCCGCTTTGAATCTCGCGGTTGCTTCCTTCAGCTTCCCTTCGGTCGCATCATCGAGCAAGCGCGTGTCGCGAATGACGTGCAGGATATCGGGATAGTTCTTCTCGATGTACGGGTAGAACTTCTCTTCGAACTCCTTGACGCGTTCGAGCGGCACGTTGTCGAGGTGGCCGTTGACGGCGACCCAGATGATGGCGACCTGCTTCTCCAGCGGCATCGGGACGTACTGCCCCTGCTTGAGAATTTCCGCCGTGCGCGACCCGCGGGTCAACTGCGCCTGAGTGGCTTCGTCAAGATCGGAGCCGAACTGGGCGAAGGCCGCGAGGTTGCGGTATTGCGCGAGGTCGAGACGCAAGCGCCCGGCGACCTTTTTCATCGCCTTGGTCTGGGCATTACCGCCGACGCGCGAGACCGAGATACCGACGTTGATCGCCGGGCGGGTGCCGGAATAGAACAAGTCGGATTCGAGGAAAATCTGGCCGTCGGTGATCGAGATGACGTTGGTTGGGATGTACGCCGAGACGTCGCCGGCCTGGGTCTCGATAATCGGCAGCGCGGTGAGCGAACCGCCGCCGAGATCCTCGGAAAGTTTGGCGGCGCGCTCGAGCAGGCGCGAGTGCAAATAGAATACGTCACCGGGGTAAGCCTCGCGACCCGGCGGGCGGCGCAGCAGCAGCGAGAGCTGGCGATAGGCCGCGGCGTGTTTGGATAAATCGTCGTAGACGCAAAGCACATGTTTCTGCTTGTGCATGAAATACTCGCCCATCGCCACACCGGCATACGGCGCGAAGAACTGCAGCGGCGCCGGCGTATTGGCGGAGGCGGAGACGATGATCGTGTAGTCCATGGCGCCGTGGGACTCGAGCACGCCGACGACCTGCGCAATCGTGGATTGCTTCTGGCCGATGGCGACATAGATGCAGATAACGCCGGTGCCCTTCTGGTTAATGATGGTGTCGATCGCGATAGCGGTCTTGCCGGTCTGGCGGTCGCCGATGATCAGTTCGCGCTGGCCGCGACCGATCGGGATCATCGAGTCGATCGCCTTGAGGCCGGTTTGCAGCGGCTCTTTCACGGGCTGGCGCTGGACGACGTTGGGCGCGACCGATTCGATGTTGCGGAATTCCTTGGTCGCGATCGGGCCCTTGCCGTCGAGCGGTTCGCCGATCGGGCTGACGACGCGACCGATCATGGCCTCGCCGACCGGCACCGACGCGATACGGCCGGTGCGGCGGACGGTGTCGCCCTCGTTGATATTGCGGTCGTCACCCATGATGGCGACGCCGACGTTGTCGGCTTCAAGATTGAGCACGACGCCGGTGACATCGCCGGGGAACGTGACCAGCTCGGACATCTGGGCATCCTGCAAGCCCCAGACGCGGGCGATGCCGTCGCCGACCTGGAGCACGGTGCCGACCGACTCCATCTCCAGCTTGCTCTGATAGCCAGCGATCTGCTGTTTGATGATCGAACTGACTTCTTCCGGTTTAAGAGCCATTAGCTCAGCTCCTCTATGATAAGCATTATTCTCATATCTCAAGCGGGCGCACAAACCGCGCCCAGCGGTCAGATAACTTTCAACTCCAGCAGCCGTTCGCGCAGGACCGCGAGGTCGTGGCGGACGGAGCGGTCAATGATTTTGTCACCGACGATGGCGATGACGCCGGCGATGATCTTGGGATCGACTTCGGTTTCGAGGTCGATTTGCTTGCCGGTGATCCGGTTGATCTTGGTTTTGATCGCCGCCAGCTCGGCCTCGGTCAGCGGCACGGCGGTGATCAGACGGGTCGCGACGATGCCGCGACTTTCGTTATAAAGCTTCTCGTACTCGGCCGCGATTTCGACGAGGAAATTGGTGCGGTGTTTGGCGACGACGAGTTGGATCAGGCTGTAGAGATAGTCGGCAACTTTGCCGCGAAAGGCCGTTTCGACGACGGCGTGCTTGTCGCTGTCGAGCAGTTGCGGCGCGGCGAGAAATTGCAGCAGCGCGCGATCCTGCCGGAGCAGGTTGGCCAGTTCGTTGAAGTCGCGGTTGACTTCGTCGGAGACCTTCTTCTCCTCAGTCAATTCGAAGAGACCGCCGGCGTAGCGGCGGGCGATCAATTGGGCGTCCACAGCCGGATTCCTCTTACTTCACCTTCTCGACGTCATCGATAAAGCGGTTGATCAGATCGCGATGTTTCTGCTGATCGAGCCGCTCGTGGATAATGCGCTCGGTGGCGCCAATCGTCATGTTGACGATCTCTTCCTTGAGCTGGATGCGCGCCTTGGCAACATCCTGCTCGAGTTCGCCTTTGGAGCGCTCCATCATTTCGCGGGCTTCATTGCGCGCGTTGTCCTTGATCTGGGCGGCGATTTTTTCGCCGTCCTGGACGGCGGCGTTGAGGCGCTGGCGGGCCTCATCGTCGATGGCGCGCAGTTTGGCCTCGTAATCCTGATGCAGTTTCTCGGCGGCGGCTTTCTTGGCTTCGATATCGTCGAAGCTGGACTGGATCTTTTCGCGGCGCTCGTCGAGGACGGCCAGGATCGGTTTCCAGGCGAATTTCTTGAGCACCCACAACGCCAGCAGGAAGCCGATGATATGGGTGATCAGCTGCGGAATTTCGATGTTCAGGGCTTTGAGTATCTGCTCCAACGTTCACATCCTCATGCTCAGAGTTGCCCGCAGCGCGCCGACGGCCGGTTGTCGGCGGTCGGCGCGGCGGGGATGACTCGAATTAGGCGATCTTGCCGAAGAGCAGGAAGAACGCCACCAGGGCGTAGATCGTCAACGCTTCGATGAACGCGGCGCCGATGATCATGGCCGTCTGGATTTTCCCGGCGGCTTCCGGCTGGCGACCGATTGCTTCCATGGCCGAGCCGACCGCGCGGCCGAGGCCGAAGCCGGAACCGATGGCGGCCAGGCCGATCGCAATCGGCAGCGCCAGAGCTAAGGCAAATCTGAAATCCATGAGTCCTCCTAAATGTTTATCTCAATTAATGTTCTTCGCCTTCATGTTGATGCGGCAGCATCAGGAATATGTAAATCGCCGAGAGCGAGGTAAAGACCAGCGCCTGAATCGTCGACAGCAGCAGTCCGAGGAAATAGAACGGGAACTGGAACGGCAAGCCGACGGGGGAATCGATAAAGGACAGGGCCATGATGCCGATGCCGGTGAAGGCGGCGATCAGGATGTCCTCGCCGGTGATGTTGCCGAAGAGACGCAGCGACAACGACAGCGGCTTGGCGATTTCCCCAATCAGGTGGATCGCAAAAAACAGCGGCGACAGGCACCATTCGATCACGCTCTTGGGCGAGCCGAGCAGATGGAAAATCCACCCGCCGATGCCGAGATGCTTGAGACCGACTGCCTGCGAGTAAAAAAAGACGATGATGGCCAGCGACACGGTAATGGTGGCGCTGGACGAGGCCGCTTTGAAGAACGGGATCATCCCCATCCAGTTCATCGTCAGGATGTAGATAAAGAGCGTGCCGAGAAACGGCGTGTATTTACGGGCGTGGTCGCCGAGCATGCTGTGGAAGAAGTTGTAGAGGCCTTCGACGATCAGCTCGGCAAAGTTCTGCAGTTTGCCGGGGATCAACTGGCGTTTGCGGTAGATGATCATCGCCATCACGCACAAGAAGCCCAGCGCCAGGAAGGCAAAGAAGATGTTTTCCCAGTGATGAAGCGCGGTGAAGGGTTCGCCGAACGCCTTGTAGAGCAGCATGACGATATTGGGCAGTTCATGCGAGCCGCCGTCATGGCCGCCACCGTGCGCGCCGGCGGCATGCGCCAGCGTATCAGCCGCGTGCGTGAGCGAATCGGCGGCGTGGGCGAGCGTGTCGGCAACGTGGCCGACTTCGTGCTCGGTCGAGGCGAAAACGTTCAAGAGAGCGGGATTCACGGGCGCGTGCCCTCCGCGTGGTTATGCTTCAGTCCGGGCAGATCGAGGCCGAGAACGAGCCGGCCCAGCACCTTGAGGACGATGATAACGAACATGAAGGAAAAGCCGATCAGCAGCGCGTAGATCGAGAACCAACCGGAGGCGATAATGAAATAGCCCGCGACGTAGAGCAGCGGAAACTTGATGATCGCGAACGCGGCGGCGATGTTCTTGCGCACAGTCTTGCCGGGGGAGACGACTTTGGCAATCAGTTGACGGATGAAAAAGAGATTGACCAGGCTCCAAGCGAGGCCGGTTAGAAAGCCGAGGGCGAATTTCCAATCGTAGTAAAGCGCGAGACAAAGCGCGACGACCAGCCCCGTGATGGCGCTGGTGCGAATGACTCGTGTGATGAACTCCAGACCCATGCTTGTGAAAAAAATTACAAACTCTTATTCACTTTACGCACGATGTTGTAAATTTCTTTGCCGGAGGCAACGAAACCCAGCACAATCAAGATGATTTTGAACCAGGGGTCGGTTCCCGCCCAGCCGTCGATCCAACTGCCGATAAAGTACCCGACCAGCGGCCCAACGACCATCAGGATCGGGATTGAACTTAACAGGCCCACCTGCCTGAGATACTCAGGCTTCTCGTCTTTCTTATCATCCACGACGAAGCCGCCTTGAGTTAGGGGGCAAATATATTCAGATGCCGGTGGGTGTCAAGAGTTTATTGGTCGGGGTGGTCGAGAAAATGGGTGTAAAAGGTCGACTTCAAGTATCCAGTATTACCTGGTTTGAGCGATACTTTAAGGCAGGCGTCGAATCTGCTTGGCGGAGGGGGAATTTGGCGGGGCGGAGGGGCGACATTCACGGGACCCTCGCGGACGGCGACTTTGCGAATCCGCCGTCGGCGGCGGAGGGCGTGAAGAACGAAGATGAGCGTGTGACGGGGAACGTCAGCATCACAGGGATCCTGACCTACGGCGGCTTTTTCAGATTTCGAGTTGAGCGGCGAGGTCTTCAGCGGTCAACGCGGGGAGTTGGCAGACGGAGTTTTCGCAGACATAGGCGGTTGGACGGTTGTTCGGCATCGCGCGATTTTGCAGGAAGGGGATTACGAGGCGCGGGTCGCAAGCCGGATCGGTGTTGGCTGCAGATCGACCAACGGCAACGGCAGTCGGGACGGCTGTGGTCGCTGTGGGATCGGAGGCGAACGTTGTCGGATCGAAAAAAGCGACGACGCTGTCGGGGAGGAACGAGCGCTGGACGACGCCCAGCATAGACTGGGTCTCAGGGTCGGTGATATTGCCGACAATCGCGATCTGGCGCACGGGGCCGTCCAGGAAATCGACGGCACTGAGTAGATTGAGGTGGGCGGTCGGGACGCGGGCGGCATTACCACTGAGAGCCGCAATGGTGGCTTCGGCCAGCTTGCGGTACTCCTCCCTGTCGGTGAACGCGGCCAAGCGCAAGAGGGTCATGGCGGCGACAGAGTTGCCGGAAGGTATGGCGCCATCGTAGGAATCCTTCTGACGCAGCAGGATGTCGTTGTGATCGGTGGAGGTCATGAAGAAGCCGCCGTCGACGGCGTCGGCGAAGCGGGCGATCATTTCATTCACGAGTCGATCGGACAGCTGCAGCCACCGGATTTCGAAGGAGGCCTCGTAGAGGTCGATCAGACCGGCCGCGACAAAGGCGTAGTCGGTCAGGAAGCCGGGTTGCTGGACGACGCCGTTGCGGTAGACGCGCATCAAGCCCTGAGGCGTCAGCAGCGTCTGTTCGATGAAGGCGGCGCAGCGACGCGCAGCCTCGAGGTAGCGCGGATCGTTGGTGATACGGTGGCCGCGGGCGAGGGCGGAGAGCATCAGGCCATTCCACTCGGTCAGAACCTTATCGTCCTTAAACGGGCGGTTGCGACTGTCGCGGTGTTCGAGCAAGCGGCGGCGCAATTTGCGCAGGCGTTCGGTCAGCGACTCGACCGCGTAATTATAGCGCGGGGCGAAGTCGTACGGGTGGCTGCGAATGTTCAGCACCGAGCGCTGATGTTCGAAGTTGCCGCCGCGGTCGACGCCGTAGAAATCGCAGAAGAGATAGCCGTCGGTCGCACCCAAGGCATCCATGATTTCCGATTCAGTCCAAACGTAGAACTTCCCCTCTTCCCCATCGCTATCGGCATCTTCGGCGGAGTGGAAACCGCCGGCGGGATCTTCCAGGTCGCGCAGGACGTAGTCGAGAATCTCGGTGACGACGGTCCGGAAGCGATCGTCATGCGTGACCTGCCAGGCGTCGGCATAGGCGACGGCCAGCAGGGCGTTGTCATAGAGCATCTTCTCGAAGTGCGGCACCAGCCACACGTTGTCGACCGAGTAGCGATGGAAACCGCCGCCGAGGTGGTCGTAGATACCGCCGCTCGCCATCTTGTCGAGTGTCAGTCTGACGGCGTGGAGGATGCGCGGTTCGGTATCACGGCGACAGCGGCGCAGCATGAGCGAGAGCGCGAAGCTGGGCGGGAACTTGGGGGCATTACCGAAGCCGCCCTCGACGGGATCGAAGCGTTCGAGCAGTTGATGAACGGCCGTGGCGATGGTGGTGGCATTCAGCTTGGCGACGCCGGAGGGCAAGGCACTCGCCGCCTTAAGATGCGCGACGACTTCCTCACTGCCGGCGATGATTTTGTCGCGCTCGGTGCGCCAAGCGTCGGCGACGGCGTGCAGAATTGCGGGAAAGCCGCGGCGGCCATGCGCGTCCTCGGGCGGAAAATAGGTGCCGCCGAAAAAGGGGCGACCGTCGGGAGTCAACCAGACCGACATCGGCCAGCCGCCGGAGCCGGTGGTCATCTGCACGAACGTCATATAGAGATCGTCGAGGTCGGGGCGCACTTCGCGATCGACCTTGATATTGACGAAGAGCCGATTCATGAGAGCGGCGATGATGTCATTGTCGAAACACTCACGCTCCATCACATGGCACCAATGGCAGGCAGAGTAGCCGATCGAGAGAAAGATCGGTTTGTCCTCGGCGCGGGCTTTGGCGAAGGCCTCCTCGCCCCAGGCGTACCAGTCGACGGGGTTGTGCGCATGCTGGAGCAGGTAGGGTGAGGTTTCGTGGATGAGGCGGTTGGTATGTTCCGGCATAGTCTCCAGTTGATACGTCTGGGCGAGGTTGAGAATGGGAGGAATGTGCGAGGCACCCTCACCACCGATGCTGCTTCCAATAGGAGGGTGAGCAAGATCAGGCGGCTCACCCCGTCTCGCGCCCGCTTGATCGGCAGCAGGAGTGGATTGGCAGCGGGCGGGGGTGTGCAGATGATCGAGGTGTTGGCGAGGCGGGCTCGATCCACCCCTCTTGATAGAGGGGAATTGAACAGGTCGAGCCGCGTCTGGGAGCAGATTGCTTTGTCGCGGCGGTTGGCGGTTGGACGAGAATCGGGAGCGCTTCGCGGGAAGACCTGCCGCAACGACAAAGACCTGCTGCGACGAAGCGAGTGCCGGACAGGAATGTGCAACCCACCGGGAGTGGCGGCGGGGCGTCAGTCTACTTGGCGTTGAGAAGAGCAGCTTTGGATGAGTCCGGCGCGGCTGTCATTTCTTCATCGCGGGCAAGCTGGTAGCGGCGGAGATAGAGGATGAACTTGGCACCGGCGCCGGGTGCCGATTCGATTTCGATGTGGCCTCTCATGTTGTCGACGCAGCGCTTGACGATCGCCAGGCCAAGGCCGGTGCCTCCCTTCTTGCGCGAGAAGAACGGCTCAAACAGTTTGTCTTTGACGTCGGGGCTGATACCGCTGCCATTGTCGGTGATGACAAGGCTCAGCCAATCGCCGGCGGGATATTCGGCCCGTTGGGCGTGGAGGCCGATTTTCACGATGATGCGTCCGTCGTCGGGAGCGACGGCATCGACGGCGTTGGTCAGAATATTGAGCAAGACCTGGCGGATCTGATCTTCGTCGCCGATAACGTAGTCGGTCGGTTGCGCGGTGACGAATTCGAATTTGACGCCGGCCGGCACGCGCGGGTCATGACGCAGCAGTTCGACGACTTCACCGGCGACCGAGACGATTTCGACTTTGGCTGAGCGACCGGGGCCGGTGCGGGCGTAGCTGAGGAAATCGTTAAGAATCCGCGACAGCCGCTCCGATTCTTTCACGATCAACTGCATCAGGCGGGCATTGTCATCCTGCAAGGCGATTTCGTTCTTGAGGACTTCCACCGAGCCGGAGATCGAGGCGAGCGGGTTGCGAATTTCGTGGGCGATGCGGGCCGAGAGTTCGCCGACGGCGGCGAGGCGGTCCGCCTTGATCAGCGCCTGCTCCATCTCCTTGGCGGCGGTAAGATCTTGAAAGACGGCGACCACGCCACGCAGGCCGATGCGTTCATCGCCGAGGATCGAGGCGGAGAGGCCGAGCGGCAGGCGCCGGCCATTCTTGCCGACGATCTCCACCTCGGTGCGCACATTCGGCTTGGCCAGTTTGAGTACCGAGAGCACGCGTTCGCAGAAGTCGGGCATGGAGTGATTGAAGACCTCCAGAAAGCTCTTCCCTTTCACATCGATGCCGCGATAGCCAAGGATATTTTCGGCGGCGCGGTTGAAATAGACGATGCGGCCGGCGGCGTCGACGGTGACGAGACCGGAATGGAGATTCTGGAGAATGTCGTCGGTGTCAAGCTGAACGCGCTCGAGTTCTTCCGAAGCGTGCGTGAGTTCGCCTTCCTTGGCGCGGAGCTTTTGCGCGAGGAAGCCGGAGATAAAGGCGACCAGATAGAAGGTGCAGACGTGGATGAAGATCGCGTAGAAGACGTCGTCATTGCCCTGCACGGTGATGCGGAAGGTGTCGAAGGAGATGGCTTCGCCTTTCTCGAAGAGCCGATTGAGGCTGGAGGTGAAGGCGTAGGTCAGCGAAGCCAGCGTGGCGATGGTGATCGTCCCGACGAGTTTGTAGATCAGGCTGGCCGAGACGATCGTGAGCAGGAACAGGATGGAATACTGCACCGTCAACTGGCCGGCGCTCTGGATAATGGCGCCCTCGGCCAGCAACTCAAAGGCAAAGTGAACGAAGATGATCGTGCGCAGGAAGCCGGGACGGAAGAAGCGGGCGTCGATCTCGATGACGAGCAGGAACAGCAGCGTCGCCAGCGAGTAGAGCAGGAACGGCCAGAAGGTCTGGCGCTGGGTGCTTTCGTTGAGGACGACGGCGCCGAAGAGCAATAGGAAGATCGAAAGGCGCAGCGGGATGAACCAGAAGCTGCGCAACTCTTCCTTGAGCTTTTTCTTACGCTGTTTCATCGTCATGAAGAAGCCACCTCCGCTCAAGCGGAGGTGGCCTCAGTCGAAGGTTGTCTGCCGAACGGACGCTTAGTTGATCTTGCCAATAATGTCGAACATCGGCAAGTACATGGCGATCAGGATGCCGCCGATCACGATACCCATAAAGACGATGATGATCGGTTCGATCATCGAGGTCAGGGCGCTGACGGCCGCATCGACTTCCTCATCGTAGAAGTCGGCGATCTTGGAGAGCATTTCGTCGAGACCGCCGGTTTTTTCGCCGACGCCAATCATCTGGATTACCATCGGCGGAAACACGCCCGATTCTTTCAGCGGGTTGGTGATGGTATCGCCTTCGGCGATCGACAGCACCGATTTCTTGATCGCCCGCTGGAGTACCTTATTACCCGCGGTTTTGGCGGTGATTTCGAGGGCGTCGAGAATGGTGACGCCGGACTGAATCAGCGTGCCGAGGGTGCGGGTGAAGCGCGCAACCGCGGATTTGCGGATCAAATCGCCGAAGACCGGCGTTTTGAGCATAAACTTGTCAAACTGGAAGCGGCCTTCTTCGTTGCGCATCATGATCTTGAAGGCGACGAAAAGCAGCACCAGCGCGCCGAGGATCACCAGGAAATAGTTCTGCAGGAAGTGCGAGATGCCGAGCACGAACTGGGTCGGGCCGGGCAGCTCGGCGCCGAGATTGGCGAACATCTTGGCGAAGATCGGCACGATGAAGGTCAACATCGCAATCGTCACGCCGGTCGCGACCAGCGACACAATCGCCGGATAGACCAAAGCGCCCTTGACCTTGCGGGTCAGCGCGTCGGCTTTTTCGCGATAGTTGGCGAGGCGGACGAGAATCGTGTCGAGGGCGCCGCCCATTTCACCGGCCTCGACCATGTTGACGTAGAGTTCGTCGAAGACCTTCTTGTGCTTGCCCATCGCCTCCGAGAGCGTCGAACCGGATGAAACGGCGTCCTTGATTTCGCCGATGATTTTGCAGAATTCCTGGGAATCCATCTGCTTGGAGAGAATATCCAGGCACTGCACCATCGGGAGACCGGCGCCGATCATGGTCGCGAACTGGCGCGTGAAGCGGGAGATGTGCACTTTCTTAATGCCCGAGCCGATCTTGATCTGGATCTGCGACGGCTTCTTGGAAACCTTGTCGACCAGGATCTTGTTGCGGCGCAGAATGCGATCGAGTTCGGCGCGGTCTTTGACTTTCAGTTCGCCTTCGACTTGCGAACCGGTGACCGTCTTGCCTTTGTATTCAAAAACCGGCATAACAACCTCCAGTTATCTTCGTTAACGATGCACTTCCGCGACCGTCTGCACGCGCGAGAGGATTTCGTTGAGTTCCTGCACGTTGGACGAACGGGCCATCGCCTCGCCGATCGTGATCTTGCGCGCCAGATAGAGCTCAGCCAGCGACATGTTCATGGTCTTCATGCCGTACTTCTGGCCGGATTGCAGCATGCTATAGATTTGGTGAATCTTGTCGTCGCGAATCAGGGCGCGGATGGCGGGCGTACAGACCATGATTTCGGTGGCCAGGACGCGGCCGCCGCCGATGCGCGGCACCAGTTGCTGCGAAACGACACCCTGCAGCACGAACGAGAGCGTCACGCGAATCTGCTCCTGCTGGTTGACCGGAAACACGTCGATGACGCGGTTGATGGTCTCCGCGCAGGAGTTGGTATGCAGGGTGGCAAAGGTCAGATGGCCGGTTTCGGAAATGTTGAGCGCCTCGGACACGGTCTCGAGGTCGCGCATTTCACCGATCAGGACGACGTCGGGGTCCTGCCGCAGCGCGTACTTGAGCGCCGCCGCGAAGGAGCGGGTATCGGCGCCGACTTCACGCTGGTTGACCAGACAGCTTTGGTGGCGGTGCAGGTATTCGATCGGATCTTCCACGGTCAGGATATGCGCCCTGCGTTCGCGATTGATCTTGTCGATCAGCGCCGCCAGGGTCGTCGACTTACCGGAGCCGGTCGGCCCGGTAATCAGGACGAGGCCTTTGGGAACATTGGCGAATTCGACGATGGTTTTGTCGATGCCGAGTTCTTCGAAGGTCGGCACTTTGAACGGAATCTGGCGCAGGGCGACGGAGATATTGCCGCGCTGCATGTAAACGTTGACGCGGAAGCGGCTCATGTTCTCGATGCCGAACGACATATCAAGTTCGTTGTTTTCCTCAAAGCGCTGTTTCTGCTTTTCGGACATCATGCTGTAGGCCAGCTTCTTGGTAGTTTCCGGCGTCAGCACGTCCATGTCGAGCGGAATCAGGCGGCCGTCAACGCGGACCTGGGGCGGCGAGCCGACGGAGAGGTGCAGGTCGGAGCCTTTCCGTTCGAGCAGAATCTCGAGCAATTCGCGCAGGTTAATCATGGCAATATCCTCAGTTCTGAATCTCTTTCCGTGTCAGCGGCGCTATGACGTCTCGCCCAGAACTTGTTCGATGGTCGTGACGCCGAGTTTGACTTTTTCAATGCCGGCCATGCGCAGAGTGTGCATGCCTTCCTTGATGGCCTGGGCCTGAATATCCGGGGTCGGCGCGTTTTCGAGGATGAGGCGCTCGACTTCGGGAGTGATTTCCATCACTTCGAACAAACCGGTTCGTCCGGCGAGGCCGGTGTTGTTGCACTCGGAGCAACCTTTGCCCTCGTAGACCTTGAAGCCCTTGATTTCGGCCTCGGGCACGCCCAGGCGCAGGAGGACTTCGGAATCCGCCTTGACCTCTTCGCGACAGCGCTTGCAGATTCGGCGCACCATACGCTGGGCCATGATGAGCTTGGCGGCGGAGGCGACCAGGTAGTTGGGAATGCCCATATCGATGAGTCGGTTGATCGACGAGGGCGCATCGTTCGTGTGCAGGGTGCTGAAGACCAGGTGTCCGGTGAGCGAAGCGCGGATGGCAATTTCGGCGGTTTCGCCGTCGCGAATTTCGCCGACCATGACGATGTCCGGGTCCTGACGCAGGAACGACCGGAGCGCGGCGGCGAAGGTCAGCCCGATATCGGGCTTGACCGCGACCTGGTTGATGCCTTCGAAGTTGAATTCGACCGGGTCTTCGGCGGTCATGATGTTGACGTCGACGGTGTTGATCGCCTTGAGCGCCGAGTACAGGGTCGTCGTCTTACCGGAACCGGTCGGGCCGGTGACGAGGATAATGCCATACGGCAGGTGAATCGCTTTGTCGAATTTCTTGAGCGAGAGTTCCGGAAAGCCGAGATGGGTCAGATCGTGCATCAAGGCTTTCGGGTCGAGAATACGCATCACGACTTTTTCGCCGAAGATGGTCGGCAGGACCGACACGCGGAGGTCAATCGCGCGGTCGCTGATTTTGATTTTGATGCGTCCGTCCTGGGGCAGGCGGCGCTCGGAGATATCGAGGTCGGCCATGATCTTGACGCGGCTGACGATGGCCGCGCGGTACTTGAACGGGAGCGGCGCCATTTCGATCAGATCGCCGTCGATGCGGTAGCGCAGGCGCAGCCGCTTTTCATAGGTTTCGATGTGAATATCCGAGGCGCCCTTGCGGACGGCTTCGGCGATAATCGAGTCGACGAGCTTGACCAGCGGTTTGTCCTGCACCGCCGATTGCAGCTCCATAACGTTGATATCATCGTCGCCCGCGGTAATGACCTCGATTTCGGAATCTTCGAGGCCCTTGAGAATCTCGGTGTACTGCGAGGAATTGGAATAGTAGTGCTCGACCGCCTTCTGGATGGCGGGTTCGGGCGAGATGACCGGTTGCACCGTGCAGCCGGTGATGAATTTGATCGCATCGAGCACATAGATATTGTTGGGATCGCTGATAGCGACGACCAGGGTTTTACCAAGCTTGCTGACCGCGATGACATTGAACTTGCGCGCAATGTCGTTGGGGATCAGCTTGACGATATCGGGATTGAGCTCGAGATCGGAAAGGCGGATCGCGCCGATGTTGAGCTGTTTGCCGATGAAGTTGGTAATATCTTCTTCATCCGGCACAGCGCCGATCTGCACGAGGACCTGTTCGATGCGGCCCTTGCCCTGCTCCACCAGGGCGAGAGCCTGGGTGAGCTGATCGCCGGTGATCTTGCCGGCGTCGACGAGCATTGTCCCTAATTCTTTAGAGCTCGGCATAGTCCTTCCTGGTGCTGCCGCTGCGATTCCTGCCGCAGCTATTCGCGGAAGATATCCTCCAGTTTATTTTCCGCCGAGGCGGTGAATTCTTCGGACAGTCCCTGGTCGGTGCTGTTGACCTTGCGCAGGACGGTTTCGAAGATTTTCTGCAATTCTTCGGCAGCTTCCTTGGCATAGAGCCGGACCATGCCGATCGTGGTGCGATCGTCGAAGATGACCGCGAGAATCGAGCGGTCGCCGACGATGCCCATGTGGATATGGTCTTTGCGTCCCTGGTGAAAGAGGACGGAGAATTCCGGTTCACCCACGAGCTTGGCAATTTCGGCGGTGGAGGCGAAGCTGCCTGCCATGAGCGCCGAAAGCGCGGTGGTGTCGAGAGATTGGGTGAAGCCGTGTCGGGCGATGAGGTGACCATCCTTATCGACCAAAAGGGCGCACTTAGCTTCCGAACCTTTCAGAAGCCGGGTCATCACCGTATCGATTTTCTCGGTGTCGTCCCAATAGACAATGAGTTTGTCGCCAGCCACTTTCAGACCTCCTGACTAATCCTTATCCCGGCTGAACCAGCGGAATAAGAAGAATACTTTCTTTTTCTTTTTGACGCGGGTGCTGCGCTGCATGCCGACGACCTTGGGCACCTCGAAGGTTTCGGCGTAGTCGGTCGCAGGCGCGTCCGCGGTAGTTTTCACGGCCGCGGGTTTATCCATTTTCAGAGCGTTGAAGTCGCCATTGCCGATCGGTTGCAGATGCGATTCAATCTCCGCGATGGTCGGCTTGTGCGGCTTGGGCGCAACCGCCGCAGCGGCGGTTGCCGCCGGGCGCGCCATGGCCCACTCTTCCTCGTCGGGCGGCGCCTGCACCTCAACGCGGCGCGGCGCCGTTTCGGTCGCCGGGGCCGCGACGGCTGTTGCGGCAGCGCGCTCGTACTCCGATTCCGGCTCCGGTGTGGCCGGTGGCGGTGCGCCGGACGACTGCGGGCCGGCCGGATAAGCGGCCGCGGGTTCGGCCTCATCGGCGCCGGCAGCGGACGAGTCATCGCCCTTCTTGGCTTTATTGAGCACCAGCTTGGTAATCAGTTTCAGCGTATCGAAGACGCCGACACCTTTGACGGCGGAGGCCTCGAAGAACGGCAGGTTGTTCCAGTTGAGATCGGCCTGCAGTTCGGCCACCGTCATCACCTCCGGCAGATCGCGCTTGTTATATTGGAGCACGATCGGCAGGGTGTTGAGGTCGTAGCCGTATTCGACGAGGTTTTCCTTGAGGTTGTTCAGCGACTCGATGTTTTCTTCTTTCTTGGAGCGCTGGGAATCGGCGACGAAGACGACGCCGTCGACACCGCGGAGCACGAGCTTGCGGGTCGCATTGTAGAAGACTTGTCCCGGCACGGTATAGAGCTGGAACTTGGTGGCGAAGCCATTGATGGCGCCGATGTTGATCGGGAGAAAGTCGAAATAGAGCGTACGATCGGCATCGGTGGCCAGACTGATGAGATCGCCGCGGGTTTTTTTCGGCACCTTGGCGTGGACGTATTGCAGGTTGGTCGTCTTGCCCGACAAGCCGGGGCCGTAGTAGACAATCTTGCAGCTAACTTCCCGGCTCGCGTAGTTGATTGATACCATTTAGAGTCTCCTAGAGTCTCCCTGCCGTGGCCTTACAGACTGATCTGCGTGATCGCATTCTTGATTTCGAGACGAACGAGTCCGATGTTGACGCGCGGTTCGGCGGTCACCACGAGATAGCCGACGGGGGTGGCCGCGATGAACATTTTGGCTTCATCCGCCTCAATGGTCAGTTGTTTCAACGGCGTTTGTTGGAGCCGTTCGAGGCTCTTGGCCACGGTGGAACTGATCGACCCGGCCAGGGCGCCGATGGTTTCGTTGTCGAACTTGCTGTTGAGATCGGCGGCGATGACGATGCCGTCGTGCCCGACGAGCATGCTGCCGGTGATCCCGGAGGTCTTATTCAGTTCAGACAGTACTTCCCGCATAACTTCTCCCTGCTTCGCTCATATAGAGATTTTTGTAACGATCCTGAAGGTGGCGCAGCACCATATCGACGGCTTGGTGCACGCGGATTTTTTCGAGTTCGTCGGAGGCGGCGTCGGCGATGGAGAGGAGCCACATATCGGCGACGCGTTGAAGAAAGAAGCGCTCCTGGCCGGTTTTGAACTCGAGGGTTTGGGGATGGACGGTGCCGCCCTGGGCGCAGGTGCGGTTGACGTCGTCGACGATTTTGCGCGCGAGCGCGCTCCACATGTCCTGGTCGTAGCGGCCGCGGCTCCAGCCGGCGACCGGCAGGCCTTCCCCGTCGATCAGCATGGCGCAGAGGACGCCGGAGTATTCGCCGACGTGCTGGACGGCGTGCTGGAAGGTGCGTTCGAGGAATTCCGCCGTCGGTCGCGGTTGCGGCACGGCGGTGACGGAATAATCGCGCGGCACCGGCGCGGACGGCGTCGTCATCGTCGTGGCGCGCGCGGCGCCGTCGATGATGATGCGTTCGCTGGTGTGCTTGCGGACGCGGCGTTTTTTAGCCATGATGGACCTCACGGTCGAGTTGAAGACAAACGGAGCGGTGAGTGTAAACAGGTAGACGGCCGGCGGGAATTCGAGATACGCATCGCTCCAGGCGGCGGCCGGCGCCACGCGCTCCATGCCGATCAGGAAGAGGCAGAAGACGCCGGAGAGGGCGACGCGGCCGATCCAGATCAAGCCGGCGGCGGCAGCGCCGCGGGTGAGCGAGGTATCGCGATTGAAGATCATGCTGACCGCCAGAAAGAACAGCAACTCGCCGGCGACGTAAGACCAACCGGTCAACCCGATCCCGAAGCCGAGGGTATTGGGATAGACCAGCATCGGCAGCGCCGCGAGAATCAACAGGAACAAAACCAAGTGCCGAACATCCCTGATCGTCAAAGCCATAGCATCCTCTCAACTCTATTCAATCCGGAGGCGGTCGATGATCTCATCCAGCTTGAGACGCATCGAGCCCAGGTTGACATCCTTATCACACATCAGGACGAGATCGTACCGGCTGAGGCGCACGATGACGATGGTGGCATCCTGAGTCTCCACGACGATTTGTTGAGCTTCGCCCAGCACCTGCCGGGCGCCGTCGGTTTGCGTATTGCGGCACATTTCGATGCCGAAGGCGGCGACTTCGCCGGGGGACTGCGCCGGGGCGCCGCGGTGATCGACGGCGGTACCGTCATGGTTGGCGCAGACGACGCTGGTGACGTTGGGGAAGTCGCTGACGCAGTCCATCATCTGGCTTAAGGTCAGCGGCGGTTCCTGCACCTTGGTCGGCGGCGAGGGCGGCAGCGAGGAGGTCGCGGCGGCAAAGCCGACGGCGGGAGCCTGCTCGTTGCGGCGGCGGCGCAGTTCCTTCTTGGCTTTCTCCAGGCGCTGTTGCAGGTCCTGGATCATCAGCGGATTCGTGCCGGTGGCGCGGAGCTTCTTGATATCCAATTCCGCTTCGCCGAAGTTGCCTTTGGCGATCTGGATTTCGACGCGCAGCTGCGAGGTGGCGCGGGTTTCGCCGTCGATGGCGACGGCTTCGGCGAGTTCCTGTTCGGCCCAGTCGAACATTTTGCGTTCAAAGCTGATGCGGGCCATCACCAGGTGGCCGGGCCCATAAGTCGGATGGACGCGCAGGCCTTGCCGACAGACGCGGAACGCCTGATCGAGATCGCCGTTAGCCCGGTAAGCGTCGGCGAGCGCGGCGAAGACCTGCGAGTTCGAATTCTCCTTGAGAATCCGCTCGCACTTTTCGATCCGCTCTGCCAGACTTGCTGATTCCATCATAGAGACCTTCACGGATTGGGGTTAGGTCAGACTCTTCTTGATGCGGGCGACGCCCATCACGATCATAAACAGGGCCAGCACCTGCAGTGCACTGACGGCGCCCTGGGGCAGCGACAAGAAGTCGAGTTCGAGCGAGATGCTGAGGGCCTGGCCGATCGAGAAGATCAGGAAGGAGACCGACAGCAGCTGCCAGCCGGGCGACAATTCCCCGCCTTTCAGCAGGGCGAAAATCTTCATGCACATCGAGAAGCAGAGCAACCCGGCGATCAGCAGCAGAATATCCACCGCCACGGCAACCGCCGAGGACTCGCCGGGAGCGGTCTGCGCCGCCGCGCCGGTGAAGGGCAAGATCACGAGGGCGAGCAGGCTCAGCCCGGCCGTGTGGTTCAGGCGCATCACAGGACCTCCTTGGTCACTTTCACTTCCTTCAGGATCCGGTACAGCTCGTTGCCGACGTCGTACTTCTTGTCGATTTCGCGGCGTTCGGCCAGCGGCAAGGCGACTTCCTTCTTGATATCGGCGGCCACCTGCTTGCGGATTTCGATGCCGAGGTAGTTGTAGACGTAGGCGAGCTGTTCTTCGAGAATCTGGTTCAAGCCGCTGATCAGTTTCAGCGTGCGGGTTTCTTTCGGAGTCTTGGCCAGCGCGCGTTTGAGGGCTTCGAAATTCGTCGGGAAATCGGCGTGGCTGACACCGTTGAAGTACTGCCAGATGCCCTTGCGGAAATTGGCGAGGGTCACCTGCACCTTCTCGTTCTCAGTGCCGAGTTTCTTTTCGAGCGTACGCTGGACGGTGCTGAACGAGGCGGCGTAGACGCGCAACAATAGCCAGAAGAGGGAATCCTCTTCGCGCGGGTCGGCCACTTCGGCTTCCTTGGCGCCGGCGACTTCCACCAATTTGCCGAGCAGGAGCTTGTAGACGGCGCGCGAGGTGGCGAAATCGCCGAGCGGCGACTGCGAAAGGATGTCCTGCACGGTGCGGGTGCCGTCGATCAGCGTCAGGATGCGGAATTCGTCGAGCGAGATGGTGACCTCGTCGGACTTAATCTGCGGTGTGCCGGCGACGCGCAGAATCTGATGATCGGAGGGCAGCACTTTCTGGATTTCGACCCACTCGTCGATACGGCGCGTGCCTTCCATGATGATGTTCATGGTGTTGAGTTCGACCAGGCCTTCGCGCGAAGCGGGCAACTGGCCTTCCTTGAAAATGAACTCGCCCTCTTTCCAACTGAAGAGGTTGTAGATGATCTCTTCCACCTGCTGTTTGAGAAGGAGGCCGAGTTCTTCGCGGTTCAGCAGTTTCATCTCAACCAGGACTTGGCCGATCTTCTTGCCCGACGTCTTGTGCATGTAGACGGCACGCTGCAGGTCGGTCTTGGTGATGCGGCCGCTCTTGAGCACGATCTGGCCGAGGTAGTCCTCTTCCGCATCCTGCGAGCTGGCGCTGATGATGTTGCCTTCCTTGAAGACAATCTCTTTGCGGATATTGCCGCGAATAATGGTTACAGTGCCGGTCTTCTTGCCCGCAGAGAACAACTGGAGCAAATCGGGAAACGCCACCGTTTGGAGATTGCCGGTAAAACTCATGATCTCAGCTTGTTAGACTGTTCAAAAATTAACTCGCTGCGGACACAATTCGCCGCAGGGTCTACTTCATATTCATTATCGGGAGGTGGGTCGGGATTCTTAAGGGTGAATTGCCATTCCCGAATGTGATGTTGAAGCGGGGTAAGTGTTTTGTCGGGCTAAGTATTGGCCATCGGCAATACCCGGACTCTGCCGCGTTCGACAATCAATTGAAGGGCGCCGGATTCGAGGGTACTCCAGACACGACAGTGCGGGTGGGCGAGCCGGAACGAAGTGAGCGCGGCCTCACCGCCATAACGGCTGAAATAGTTGAGGATTACGACGACGGGCGGCTGCAGACGGCGGACGAAATCGCCGGTGGCCGGATTGTTCAGAAGCCGCCAGTCCAAGCCGAGAACATCGACCCGATCAACGAGTTTGTGCAACTGTTGCACAGGGAGATTGGCAGTAACGAGAAGAATTCGCAGCGAGTCGAATTCGAGGCGGATGATGGGGTCGCGGGTCTCGATGGCCGGAAGCGGAGGCTGCTGATACAGACCGCTGAGGACGGAGGTCATGGCTTCCCGTCCGTGGTATTCGACGCCCGTGAGAAAGATGTGCTCCAATTTGGTGATTCCGCGATAGCGCAGGTACGGCAGGACGATCGCTTCGCCGGCATCGTAACCGCGTTCGACCGTGCCGGCGTTGATCACGGTTGGAGCGTGGCCGGGAGTCTCGACGACGACGGTCGGTAATTTGGCAGTGTCGAGGAGGGTGACCCGTGACTGGGCGGCTTCCCCACCGATCGCGGCACTCCAGAGGCCAAAGTTGAGGGCGATCAGAAGCAGCCAGACGAAGGCAACGGCGGATTTGCTTTTCTTAAGGAGCGCCAGCAGCAGCAGCAAAGTCAAGTAATAGGCAAAGATCAGCGCCAGTGACGGCGCGCCGAGCCGCAGGGGCGGGATCGGCAGGTTGTCGAAGACTGCCAGCGCCGAGCCAAGGAAGTCCATGGCATGCTTAAGGGCGGCGCCGACAGCGGACGCGGCGAGTGCAATCGGCGAGAGAAAGATGAGAATGATGCCCAGCATGGTGACAATACCGACAAGCGGGACGATCACGAGGTTGGCCAGGAAGCTCACCAGCGGCACAGTATGGAAATTGTGGAGCAGAATCGGCACAACACCAAGCTGGGCGATGATGCTGCCGAGAAAGAGGATCATTACATAGCGGGCGAGTTTGACGGGCCACGACTTCCCTTGCGGCAGCCACGGCTCGCAGACGGGCATGAAGAGAATCAGCGCGATGGCGGCGGCGAAGGACAATTGCGTACCCAGATCAAATAGGTACAGCGGGCGAAAGGCGAGGATAATCAGCCCGGCAACGCAGACCGAGTTGAGCCAATTGTTGTCGCGGTGCGCCATCATGCCGACCAAGGCGACGATCGCCATCACGGATGCGCGGACGACGGAGGGTTGATTGAAAGCGAGGAAAGAAAAGATGACCACGCCGACGAGCGCGGGCAAGTAGCGATAGGGTCGGCGCAGGCGCAGCGGACGCAGGATCAGGAAGATCGTGGCGAGAACGTAGCCGACGTTGGCACCGGAAGCTGCCAGCACGTGCAGGGTGCCGGTGTCCCTGAAGCGGTTGTGGACGGACTCGGGAATGAAGCGAACATCGCCGATCAGGAAGCCACGCAAGAGCGCGGAGTTTTCGGCGCTCAGGTAGCGTTCGTAGGTGCGAATGATGTAGTCGCGCACCGGCACGACAATCGAGCGGATAAAAGGTTCGCCGGCACCGGATGCGAGCAATTCGACGCGATCGTCAGCGGTGAGATAGCAGACGGCGTGAATGCCGCGGCTGCCCAGATAGCGACGGTAATCGAAGGCGCCGGGATTGCGCGCTGAACTGGGGGCGCCGACAAAACCATCAAAAGCGACGCGATCCTTATAATTGAACGCGGTGGTCGGTTCGTTGATTCGCACGCGCAGACGACCGGAGACCGGGATCGTTCGATCGCGATAGCTGAGGGACTCAGCGGCAATCACGAGGTAGGTGCGGGTCGGGCGAATATCGGGTTCGTCGGCGACGACGCCGATGATACGCGCCTTGCCACCCAGCTCGGTGAAGTGCGAGATGTGATTGGAGGGAAGATCGCTCAGTTGCTGACGAGTCAGAAAAGCGCCGCAGGCAATCAGCGCGACGGCGAGCGCGATGCGGCTGAGAATCAAGCGTTCGACAAGAGTATAGACCAGAGCCGCGCCGGTGGAGAGCAGCGCCACCCCGAGATATGCCAGTGACGGGATTTCGACGGCAGCGGCCAGCAGGATGCCGACCACAAAGAGCAGCAAAGCATAGAGCGCGGGCGCGCGCATATTGGGCCTCCTTTAACTGCGACGAGACAGCTTGCGACTAACCGCGCCCCACAGGCGCGTCCACTCCTCGAGTCTTAAAATTTTGCACATCAGAACGAACACCGCCGCCGCCACCGCACAGAGGATGACAACTTGCAGCAGTCGGTGTAAATCACTTTTGACCAGTTCCCGAAGGACGAATTCACGCGTTGCCCAAACGGCGGCGCCCATTGCGGCGGCAGCAGCGGCGATCTTGAGCAGCGCGCCGTAGAAGGCGGCGTCATGCGCCAGGCCGGTGCGGCGGCGCAGCAAGTAGGATAGCAGCGCAAAATTGGCGAGGCCGGCCAGCGAAGCTGCCAGTGCCAATCCGGCGAAGCCGAGACGACCCTGCAGTTGGAAGCAGAGGATGATATTGATGGCAACGCTCAGGATCGAAACCAGCGCCGGTGTGCGGGTGTCGCGCAGGGCGTAGAAAGCCGGAACGGAGATGCGCACCAACGTGAAGAACGGCAGGCCGATGCCGTACATTGCCAGCGCGCGGCCGGTGTTGACGGCATCGTCGGCGGTGAAGGCACCGTACTGGTAAACGGCGGCGCAGATTTCGTGCGCGAGCAGGATCATCAGAACCGTGCCGGGCAGGCTGAGGAAGAGTCCGAGACGCAGGGCGCTGGAATGGATGCGGCCGAATTCGGCGTCGTTGCCGGCGGCGGCTTCGCCGGACAGCCGCGGCAAGGCCACGGTCGCGATGGCGATGGCGAAGAGCCCGAGCGGCAGATGCAGCAGACGGAAGGCGTAGTCGAGATACGAGACGGCGCCGGAATCACCGGAGGCGATGCGGGTGATGACGGCGACATTGATCTGCGTGGCGGCCAAACCGACAGCGGTCGGCAGTATCAAAAGCAGGAGTCGGTATAAGTCGGGATTAGCCAGGTCGAAGATCAGCGGGAAACGAAAGCCGATCTTTTTGAGCGCCAAGTATTGAATGAAGAATTGCATGGCGCCGCCGACGAGGACGCCGATCGCCAGACTCAGAACGGGCGGGTCAACGAAGGGTGAGAGAACGATCGAACAGACGATCATGCCGACGTTCATCAGCGCCGGCGCCAGCGCGGGGACAAAGAATTTGCCGAGGGAATTGAGGACGCCCATCAGCATGGCGGCGAGCGAGACCAACAGCAGGAACGGCATCATGACGCGCGCCATGGCGATGGTGGCATCCAGCTTGCCGGGAACGCTTTCGAAGCCCTCGGCGATGACGGTCGCGATCTGCGGCGTGACGGCGACCATGAAGATCACGACCGCCGAGACGATGGCGGTCAGGGCGCCGAAGACCAGACCGGCGAAGCGGACCGCCTCCTCGCGATTGCCGGAGCGGAGTTTTTGGGTGAAGAGCGGGACGAAGCCGGCGGAAAGGGCGCCCTCGGCGAACATGTCACGCAGGAGATTAGGGATGCGAAAAGCGGACTTAAAGGCGTCGACCAGATCGCCGGCGCCAAACAAATAAGCCGTAACCTGTTCGCGTACCAGTCCCAGGACCCGGGAAATGAGGGTGGCGGCGGAGACGATGCCGGCCGAGCGCATCAGGCTGCCTTTTTCGGAGGCGTTAGTTTCCAATTGACAAGAATCGCCGGAAGCCTATATTATCAGGCTTTGATGTTAAGGACCCTGGAGGAACAGAGAATTGGCTAAACGTCATAAGTCCGCCGTTAAACGGCACAAGCAATCATTAGTGGCGCGCGAGCGTAACCGCGCGGTGAAATCGGAACTGCGGTCGGCCGTCAAGGCCGTGAAGCAGGGGCCGGGCGCGAACGCCGAGTCGTATTCGGAGTTGACTTCCCTGCTCGACAAAGCGGTTAAGCGCAATGTCATGCACAAGAACACCGCGTCCCGCAAGAAAAGCCGTTTGGCGAAAATGCTCAACAAAAAAGCGCAGCCGAAGTAGTTTTTCGGCGCGCATCAAGCTGAGGGCGGTTCCCGATCGGGACCGCCCTTTTTGTTTGCGGTAACCCAGCGCAAATCTTCGTGGGTAGACCCACCGCAATCCTCTGCGCGAGAACCCACCGCAAGCGGTGGGGCACCGGAGCTGTGAGACGGGTCTCCGACTGAAGTCGGAGCTACAGGAGCAGGGGTTCGGTCAGTGGCGGTATCTAAACCACAAGAGCGACGGTTCGGTCAGCAAAGGTGTCGGGACCACAAGGTGGAAGTCAGTAGCGGTATCGAAACCACAGTGGGGAGTCAATAGCGATATCGTCACCACAACGGGGCTCAGTAGTGGTAGACGAACAAGTCGTGGGCGGTGAGAACGGAGAAGATGCGGCGTTCGCCATCAAGGCGGACGTCGGGAAAGCGTACCGACCAGTCTTCATAGCCGAAGGATTCTTCCCAGAGCTGGACGGCGGAGGCGTTGAGCAGCAGCACCTTGCCGACGGTGTTACGGCGGTCGGGCAGGTCGGCGGAGTTGTTGACGCCGCAAACGAAGAAGTTGAAGTTGGCGTCGGCGTCGAGATGAAAGAATTGAAAGGGCGAATTTGCCAGCGACATCTTCCCCACCGTCTCACGAGTGCTCAAATCAAGGATTTCCAGATCAGTTCTCGTCAGAATCGCGGCGCGGGAGCCGTCGGCGGAGAAGCGGACTTCGCGCAGGTCGGCGACTCTAAGCGGCAAGGCAAAGGTTGAACCGGGCAGGACAAAGGCCAGCAAGGAATCAGTCTGGGCTGCGACGACGGTGCCGCGCGCTTCGACGAAATACTTGGCGGCGAGACCGATCATGGTGACATCCTGGCCGTTGGGGGCAAAACGCATCAACTGGCCGCCGGTGATGGCGAAAAACCATTCGCCGTCGGCGCACCATTGACCGGCATAGAAATTCTGTACGCGAGTGGAGCCGCGCAGTTCGCCGGTGGATCCATAGAATTGCAGCCGCGATTCGGCCAAACCCTCGGCACCAGAAACACCCACCGCCACCGGAGCGCCGTCACAGAGGATAAAGGAATTACAGCCGGGATCTTTGATGCTCCAGATCTGCTCACCGGAGGCGCCGTAGAGCGCGATGGATTGAATCTTGAGATCGCTCGGAGAAAAATTCGCATAGCCGAGCAAAGCGTAGTATTTGCCGCGTTCGGACGAGATTAGCTTCTGATTGGCGCGCGGATTGAGGGCGCGCACGTTGACATCGGGATATTGGCGCAGTTCGGCACCCGATTTCTTGAGAATGAAAAAGGCGCCGTCGGGTGCGCCCCAGGTACGGCGATGTTCGGTGAGATCGACCGTGTCGATCAGCTCCGGTGCGACTTGGTATTGCTCGGCCTTGAGGGAGGCGACGGCCAGCAATAGCATCACTAATGCAGCAGAGGTAACAGTGGCCTTCATAGTGCGCGGTATGTACATAATGCTATCATCATCGGCAAGTTTTCTTGTTGGTTTGTACGCTTGAGCCGGCGATTTCGATGAATCTGAAAGCGAAAAATCGGTTGGGATGGGCGCGTCAAATCAGACGATTTTGGAGTTCTGGCGGCTTCCGGGTTGGGCGGCCTCGCGACGCCGGGTGCTTTCATCGAAGATGTCGTAATTGAACTTGGGCGTATTCTGACTAACGGCCAGATCGTCGAGCCCCATTTCGGCGCGATTCATCTTGGTGGGAATCCATTTCAGCTCGAAACCGAGGCGGCGCTTGTAGTACATGATGATATCGCGCAGGCGTTCGAGGTTGCCGGCGGCGGAAAGCTTGTTGTTCACCTGGTAAACGACGATCGGCGAGTCGGTGAGGAGCTTGACGCCTTTGCCGGCAAAGTGCGCCTGATTTAGTTGGAGGAAGCGAATCAGGGCGATGCCGGCCTGGTACTCACATTCGTAGCGGTTGCCCTCGTACTGGGCGCGGAACATGACGCCGTAGTCGGGGATCGCGAAGGAAATGATGCCCTTCTGGCGCACGAGTTTTTCGGGATGCAGGTTCGAGCCGTAGAAGTAGCAGTTCATAAAAGTCTCCTCGGAAGGAGTCTTTTGCAAGGATCGTGCCGTTGTGCGGGCGGATGGGGCGCAATCGCGATTCCGGTTAAGGTGTTATCATTGACCGGATTTGGTATGGGGGAGCGACAAGGGGGTTGACGCGGTCGAGGAAATCCGGGCGCAAATGAAGCGGATTGCGCTTAAGACGAAGGCGGCTGCATAGCCCGGCCTCAGGAATCGAGCGACTGGCGGAGGCGTTCTTTCATCTGCGGAGAGACGGTCATGTACTTGCCGGTGGCCTCGGCGACGAGGGTGCCGTCTTGATCGAACGCCTTTCCCTCTGTCTCGATCACCCGGCCACGATGGCTGAGAATCTGGCCGGTGAAGGAATAGGTCGAACGAATATCGGCGGGGGCTTTGAAACGAACCTCCATCGAGGCGGTCACGCAGAGGACATCAAGCGCGAGCGCCGCCTTGATCATGACCTCGTCGAGAATAGCGGCAAGGATGCCGCCGTGGAGAATGCCCTTGTAGCCCTCGTGGCGATCATCGGGGTGGAATTCGGTGCGGCAGACGGTGCCGTCGAAGAGGAATTTCAGGTTGAGGCCGATCGGGTTGTTGGGGCCGCAGACGAAGCAGCCGTTGTAGCGGACGACTTCTTTTTCCATTGGGAGAGTATAGGAAGGATTGGCGGATGGGTCAAGGGGGAGGGGCCGCACAGGCCTTCACCCCCGGCCTGTCTCCCAAGAGGAGAGAGGAGATTGCTCACTACGGTGTGGGAGACGTCCTGGCACGATGCAGAACCCACCGCAAGCGGTGGGGCACCTGCAGCAGAAACGATAGGGCTGTTGGACACTCGGAAACAGCGGCAGGTCACAATCCCGCGCGGGAAGGTGAGGACATTATCGCGGTTGCAGGAACGCGCGGGATCAAGACCTGCCGCAACGATCGAAAGACAAGAAGCTTGGGAGGGGACTGCTTCGCCGCGATCGAGGTCGGAGATGAGAAACAGAACGGGGTGTGCGGCGGAAGCGGCACACCCCGGAAGAGTTGTGGTGGAGGGACGGCCCGGAAGGCGGGCGGCCCGATGGTCGGACGGCTTAGTTGTACTCGGGCGTAAAGGTGTACGAGTACGTCAGGTGGCCGTCGGTGGCACTCACCTGCGCCGTGCCGTTCGATTGAAATTCGATGGTGATATCCCACTCGACGTCGACATCGTCACGATTGACGGCGGCGGTGAGGGTCAACGTACCGCCGGTCGGATACGAGTCGTACCAGGGATTGGCATAATCGACAGTGTAAGTGATGTCGTCGGCGTTGGCGGTGAATTCGTACCGCGCAGTCTTCTGGCTGCCGCCTTCGACGTAGTAATCGTCGATGGTCACCTGGGCATCGCCATAGAAGTAGCGCGTCGGGTCCTGCAAGTCGCGGAAGCTCAAGTCAAGGTAGCTGGCGATATTGGTGTAGTCGTCCCCGCTGCCGGTGTAGGTATAGGTTTGATGCCGGATCAGGTCGAGGCCGGTGATATACGGCGAACGGAAATACTGGACGGCGGTGGTGCCTTCCCAGAACCGGGCCGAGTCGACATAGACGTAGCTGTAGTCGAGCGCGGTGCTGAGACCGAGATAGAGGACGTGCCAATCACCAACGTAATTGTACAGCAGCGAGTCGTTCGGACCGAGGGCCGGCCATTCCCAGTCGATGTCGGACGGGTAGCGATTCGGCTTGTAAGCGAACTTGAGCGACATCGCGAGGGTGGAATCGACGGCCTGCGCGATCGCGGCTTTCATCGGCTGAAAGGCAGGCGCGTTGGGATCGCCGACGGTGGAGTTGGTCGGGTTGTCATCGGAACAACCGACGAACGTGAGGGTCGCGGCCAGGACCAGAAACAGTCCGACGGCCAGACTTTGGCGCAACATGTGTGACTCCTTTGTGAAGAATCAGTTCTTCAGTCGTTTGTCATCCATCAACACAAGCATGATTGCTTTCTGGATGTGGAGTCGGTTTTCGGCCTGATCGAAAACAACCGAGTTAGGGCCGTCCATCACCGAGTCAGTGATCTCGGCGTAGCGCAGAGCGGGCAGACAGTGCATCACGAGACAATCGGGCTTGGCGAGTTTCATCAACGCGTCGTTAACCTGAAAGTCTTTGAGTAGCGCCGCTTTTTCTTCCGCCAGATGCTTCTGGCCCATGCTCGCCCACACATCCGTATAGACTACATCGGCATCGCGGGCGGCGACTTTAGGATCGTACACTACCTCCACCTTGCCGAGGTTATCGGCCCGGGCGGCCTTGAGCAAATTCTCGTCCGGCATGGTGTTAGGGTTGGTTCCGACCACAAAATGGAAGTTAAAGCGGCGGGTGAGGTTGATCCAGGAGTTGGCGATGTTGTTGCCATCCCCCAGGTAGACGATCTTGAGCCCCTCGAGCTTTTGTTTCTTCTCTATAATAGTAAAGGCATCGCCAAAAATCTGGCAGGGATGGAGCAAATCGGTCAAGGCGTTGATAACGGGAATCGACGCATGCTGCGCCAGTTGCTCGACGTCGCTGTGGGCGAAAGTGCGGATTGTGATCATGCCGAGGTAGCGGGAGAGCACCTTGGCGGCATCGTAAATCGACTCGCGCTTGCCGAGTTCGATTTCTTTTTCGGTAATATAGAGGGAGGAGCCGCCGAGTTCGCTGATGCCGACCTCGAAGGAGATGCGGGTGCGTAATGAGGCTTTATGGAAAATGCAGCCGACGGTCTTGCCCGCCAACGGTTTGGGGGCGATCTCACCGCTCTTCATCTGGGCGCAAAGTTCGAAAATCCGCTTAATTTCGGCAGTAGTGAAGTCGGTTTCGGCAAGAAAGTCTCTTTTCATCGGATAGCTCCTTAATAGTACAAAATCAAACCGCGGTGAAGCTATCGGGGCGCACGGGGAGAGTCAAGGAATTTCCTTGTGCCGGCCGGGGCGGTGGGCCTTATTCCCTTTCGTGGGTTTGACTTGAATCGAACGAATTGATCCAAAGGCAACTTACGAAATTCGACGGTCGTAGTTGAATTGGAGGTATAATGCGAATGTTCTGGGGATTCCTATTGCTGCTGATCGGCGTCTTGTTTCTGGCAGACAACATGCGCTGGTTCGAATTTGACCTGGGCGATGCAGTCAGCACCTATTGGCCGGTGGTATTGATCGTGCTGGGCGGGTGGATGTTGGTCGAAAGGATTCGTCCGGAGAGACAGCACGTGTTCGACTACGCGAAGTTTGACGGGCGGCAGTTCAAGAAGACCTTCGGCGATGTGAATCTGCGGCCGAGCGCGATTGACTCGGCGGGGTTGCGCATCGAGGAGGGGATCGGCGAGATCAATTTGGACCTGACCCAGACAACGCTGGCGACGGGCGAGAACAAAGTCGAGTGTAGTCTGGGGATTGGTGACATTCACGTGATTATCCCAGCGGGAATTCCGCTGATGGCGACGTGCAATTCGGGGATCGGCGACGTGGAGATCTTTACGAACAAGCGCGACGGATTCGGCGCGAGTCTGGATCATAAGGATGCCAATTACGATGGCGCCGATGTCAAGATTCGGGTATTCGCAAAGGTGGGTTTGGGGGATGTGAAGGTAGTGCGGTAGGAAACGACCCTCACCCCTGCCCCTCTCCCAGAGGGAGAGGGGAAGACGCCATTTCCGTCTGAGACGAAAGCCAAGGGACGCGCTAAGATCACGGGGAGCGTGGCCGACCAGCAGATTGTCGAAACCCCGCATATTGCGTCACCGATTCTGAGGATCTGCCAAAAGGGGTTTCGACCTACGAGACGGCGAGTGGTTGGCGAGATTTCGTCAGGAAAGGATTCCTGACGACGCGGAAGTGAGCCGACTGAAGTCGGCACCACAGGGATTATCGCAGACAGCGTCTAGTCAGGATCGCGGGGAGCGTGACCTACACGTTTGCTTTGACGGGGATTTTCTCGCGCAGTTTCATAGTGAAGTGGCGAAGATATTGGGCTTCGTACTCGAATTCGAAGCCGACCAGCTTATCCTTGTAACTGTTGATCTTCTCCAGCGTCACGGCAACGTGCATCAGGTGCGCATTGGTGTAGACGCGGCGCGGGACGGCGAGGCGCACCAGTTCGTACGGCGCGTATTCCTGTTTGCCGGTGATCGGGTCCTTGGACTCAAACATGATCGAGCCGATTTCGCAGGCGCGGATGCCGCCCTCGCGATACAGCGCGACGACGAGGGATTGACCGGGGAAATCCTTCGGCTCGATGTGCGGCAGGTATTCGCCGGCGTTGATAAAGATGGCATGACCGCCGGCGGGCTCAATGATCGGCACTCCGCGTTTCATCAATTCGTCGCCGAGGAATTTGACCTGTTTGGTGCGGAACTCGAGGTAGCGTTCGTCGAGCGCCTCGTAGATACCGCGCGCGATAGCTTCGAGGTCGCGTCCAGCCAGGCCGCCGTAGGTGCGGAAGCCCTCGATCAGGATCATGAGATTGGTCAGCTTCTGCTCGAGTTCGGAGTCGTTGACGCCGAGGAAGCCGCCCATGTTGACGAGGCCGTCCTTCTTGGCGGACATCAGCGCGCCGTCGGCGTAGGAGAAGATTTCGCGGGCGATCTCTTTGATCGACTTGTTCGCGTAGCCTTGCTCGCGGGTCTTGATGAAGTAGGCATTTTCAGCAAAGCGGGCGCAGTCGAAATAGAGCGGCACGCCGAATTTTTGCAGTACTGAATGCACGGCCTTGATGTTCTCGAGCGAGACCGGCTGGCCACCGGCGGAATTGTTGGTCAACGTAATGAAGCAGGCCGGAATTTTAGCGGCGCCCTTCTCGCGGATGAAATCCTCGAGGCGGGCGACATCCATATTGCCTTTAAACGGAAATTGCGAGTGCGGATCGCGGGCTTCCTTGCAGGGGATGTCGACCGGGATACCGCCCTTGTGCATCGTGTTGGCGCGAGTAGTGTCGAAATGGGTGTTGTTGATGATGAAGTCGCCGGGCTTAACAATCGTGGAGAAGAGCAAGTTTTCGGCGACACGACCCTGATGGACGGGAATGAAGTGTTTGAAGCCGAAGATGTCGCGGAGCGCCTCCTCGAAATTCTCGTAGTTGCGGCACTGAGCGTAGGCCTCATCGCCGAGCATCATGCCAGCCCACTGGTTGTCGCTCATGGCGCTGGTGCCGGAGTCGGTGAGCAGATCGACGAAGACGTGGCGCGACTTGAGGTTGAAGATGTTGAAATGGGCTTCGCGGATGCGCTGTTCGCGTTCTTCGCGGGAGATCAAATTGATCGGCTCAACAACCTTGATGCGGTAGGGCTCGGCAAAATGTTCCATCATCGGCTCCCAAGTTGAATCCCGCCGGCCGCGGGATAACGCAGTACTCGCCCCCTTGCTGCAAGGGGGAGGGATAGTTTCGGCAATATAGCAATCATAGAGTGGAAAGTCATGCGAATTGGGAGGAAAATGGGTGGCGCGAAACGGCCCTCACCCCTGCCCTGCTCGCGGAGGAGGGGAATAAGGAAGGCTGAGGAAATGCGGTAGGATGGACATTCTTGTCTGTTGGTGAGGGGCTGCAATATTGAGTGTCAGACAGGAATGTCTAACCTACCGGCGGCGAGAGGACTTGTCGAAGTGTCGAACACCGAAAGCGCAGACGCACGAGTTAACGGAGAATACTACCCCCTAACCCCCTTTGCTAAGGGGGAATGCGCATTGGCGAGTGCCATTGGACTATGTGAGGTTAGTGATTGTCACGAGAGGTGGGCGGCAGGTCGCAGCACGCGGATCAAAGTGGTAGAAATTCCCGGGAGTGAGGTGCGAGAAGGCCCTCACCCCTGCCCCTCTCCCAGGGGGAGAGGGGAAGAAGTGTATTGATGTGTACTTGGAGGCGAGTGAGTCGTTACAATTTGCCGCCGAGGGCTTCGAAGTTGATGAAGTCGGCATGGTGCAGGATGATCGACATCGGCGTGCGGTAGCCTTTGTCGCCTTCGCCGGCGTGAGTCGCGATCAGATGCACGACGTCAGGCGGCAGGCCGTGTTTCATCGCGAGTGCCGCGCCGGAGAACGGATGGCGCACCAGTTTGCCGAAGTCAGACTTGCCGAATTTGCCGTTGTCGTTCTTGTACTCGGCAAACTTGCCGATATCGTGCAGCAGGCCGCCGGCGATCAGATAGTCGCGATTGACCGGGATGCGATCGCCGAAGAACTGCGCGAGTGAATCGGCGGCGCGCAGGGCGGTATCGAGCACAGCGCGGGTGTGGGTGATCAGCGAAATCGGCGTGCCGGGGATCAGCAGCGTAAACGGCACCTGATCGAGTTCTGCTTGGGAGAAGCCGCTGAGCTCGACGGCTTCGACCATGACGTTGAGCACGCCCTCACGGAGCTTGGCGTCTTTGATCTGATTAAGTTCCGGGAATTTGGATTTCAGGAAATCCTTCATATCAGCCTTTCTTCAATTTGAACGTCGGCACAATTTCGCCGATGAGAATTTTGCGATCATTGTACAGGGGAGTACGCGCGAACTTCCCGAGAGATTTGAGGGCGGCATCATCGAAGACCCCCAACTGGCGCAGGACTTCGCAGATCACCGGCGCCAGCGCGCGGGAGTTGCCGTCGGCGATCTTGATGGCGATGCCGAGACCTTTGGAGATGACGCCGACCACCTGGACGGCTTCCCCGCCGATCTTGAGGATGACATCCCCCTTGCCGGCTTCGGTAATCGCCAGATCGCTGCGGCCATTGCCGGAGACCATCAGGGCGTGCTCGGTCATGGCGTCGATGACGACGCCATAAGCTTCGCGGCGCAACGGTGACGCGGCAGTTCGGGTCACGAGATTCGCGTAGCCTTTGGCCATGTTGCGCAGCGGCAGGGCGTAGTTCGGCAGCGAACAGCCGTCGGTGCCGCGACCGAATTGGTCGGCGGGATAATCGTAGGCTTCACTGATCGCCTGCCGCACCATGACTTGGGTCTTCGATTCGGGAGCGATGTAGTTGTGCGGGTCGTCGTCAATGTGGACGGCGAGCGCCAATTGACCGGAGTGTTTGCCGGAGCAGTTGTGCGCAAGCGGCGAGTACTTGACGCCGGCAACCGGGACTTCGCCCTGGTTGCGCAATTCGATCGGCAGATGCGTGCCGCATTTAAGGTACGATTCGTCGAGGCCGATCAAATCGAGGTTCGACTTGGCGACCTTCTGATGCAATTCGCTGCCGTTGTGCGAGCCGAGCATGATGGCGATTTGCTGCAGGTTGTGGCCGAAGCGTTTGGTGGCGCCGGTCTCGTAGACGGCGAGGAACTGGAAGGCCTTCATCGACGAACGCGTGTAGGTGACCAGTTCCGGGTCGCCGCAGTAGTAGAGGACGGTGCCGGCATTGTCAGTGACGACAATCGAGCCATAATGGACCGACTCGACTGACTTATTGCGGTAGACGGAGGCTAAGACTTCGGACATAGGTCCTTCTTGGTTACAAGTCTGGTCCCGATCCGAGGGTGATGTTACCTCCGGCGGGAGCCTGATAACGACGCCAACATAAGCGATCAGCCGTACGGATGCAAAGGAATCAGAGTCTGGTGGACGAAAGCGCATGAGCCCGGGGCCAAGATTATTCTTGACGGAAATCAAGAACCGTCGTAATATGGTGCTGTAACTCAACGATCTTGAAATAGTTCTCAAAGGAACGAAATAGCGGCACCGAGGCGGCTATTCGACTTCGAACCTCATCAGAGCGCGGCAACAGAGCCGAGTGGCCGGTTACAGATTGCTTGGAAATCAGTGTTAAATGGGAGGTTCAATCATGAGACGCTTACTTCTGCCGTTGCTGATCCTGACTTTTGTCGTTCAACTACAGGCCGTACTGATTCCCGGTGAGGCTCTACCGCCGGGGCCGTCAGCCGCGAGCGAAGAACGGCTTTTGCCGGCTACCACTGACCCACGGTATCCGGTCAATATCGTCGGCCATCTGGCACTGCCCTACGTGGAGACGTTTGCGGTCAACGGCGATATCATCTACTGCCTGGCGGTTTGGGGGCTCTTCGTTGTTGATGCCAGTGATCCAATGGCGCCGGTGGTAGTATCCCAGGTGTTCTTCGATGCCGGCATCTACAGTAATGGCATCGGTGTTTCCGGCACGCACGTATACTTGATTCGGCGGGGAACGGGCACCGAGCGGTATCTGGTCTCGGTGGACGTCAGCAATCCAGCGGCGCCCGTGATCAGCGGCGAGTGCTTGCTGGAGTCGTTAGGCTACTGCTTCATCAACTACGGCCAGTATCTGGTCATTCTTGATTCGGGCAATATCGCTATTGTCGATATCTCCAACCCGGCGGCGCCGCAGCCGGTGGCGATGCAATACCGGGCCAGCGGCTGGCGCGGCGTGATGCGCGGAGACAAACTGTTTACAATCGAGGGTGCGGATGTACGGGTCGTCGACCTTTCGGTTCCGACCGCGCCGACGACCGTGACCACCTACACGGAGTTTGTCGACGCGAAGTATCTGACCGGTGAAGGCGATCGGCTTTATGTGGTCGATCGCACCGGCGATGACACCAACGAAATCGTGGCCCTCGATATCAGTGCGCCGGCGGCGCCGGTTCGGTTGGGCGCCTACAACGGGCCCTTGTATGGACAAATCGATGTAATTGATGCGAATGTCTATGGCACGCGCGGTCAGAACGAATACGTTCACGTCATTGACTTCAACAATCCGGCTGAGCCGGTGCGCGTTGGGTCGGTGCCAACCCAGTCGTGGGGCGCGATGGCGGTGGGACACCAGTTGTATTTCGAGTTGTTGAACAAGATCAGCATATTCAGTGCGACGAATCCGGCGGCCCCGGTGCTGATCGGTAGTTACGAGGGCACCTATTCGTGGGCGCACGATATCGATGTCAGGGGCAATTTGGCGGCGATCGCCTGTGGGCATCTGATTTTGGCGGATATCACCGACCGGGCGCATCCACAGATGTTGGCCTCGTGGTATCCACCGGGCTATGGCGCGTGGAGTGTCGAACTGGTGGACGGCATTGCCTATGTGGCCGACGGCGAGGCCATCAACGCGCTGGATATCAGCGATCCGGCAAACCCGGTTCTTACAGGCCGAGTCGTCGAGCCATATTTGTCGATGAATGTCCTGATTGACGGCGATCGCGCGTACTCTACCGGCGGCGCTGGAGTTCAGTTCATTGACCTCAGCGATCCGCTCCATCCTGTGGCGGAGATGGTGTACTCGGAGCCGGGGATGGAGTATACAACCAGCATGCAGATGCGCGATCAGACGTTGTTCGTGCACTGGTTCACCGGGGCGGAGACCAGTACCGTTTCCTTCCTCGATGTCACAGTACCGTCGGCTCCGGTCAAGCTTGGTGAATACGTCAGCGCTTACAGCGCGCAGGGCAAGGACATCGCGCTCGCCGGGGACTACCTCTGCCTCATCGAGGGCGGCGGTCATTTTGATGTCATCGATATCAGTTCGCCGGCGACGCCGGCCAAGGTCGGCAGTGAGTATCTTAAGGACGGACGTGCCTACGGCAGTGTGGTCGACGGTGACTATGTCTTCACCGGCGCGAGGAGTCTGTCAATCGTGGATCTCTACAGCCCGTGGTATCCGCAAGAAGTGTCAACCAACTTCTACGGTGACCGCGGTGAGGCGATCGAGTTTGAGGGCGGCAACTTGTTCCTCTACGCCAACGGCAGCCTATATGTGCTCGAGGCTCCGGTGCCGGTTATTCTGAACGGGGACTGCGATAACACCGGGGAGGTCAGCGTTTCGGACGCGGTCTTCATGATTAACTTCATCTTCAGTGACGGTCCGGAACCATTGCCCTATCGATCGGCGGATGTGAATTGCGATCGGTTGGTCACGATTTCGGACGCGGTGTATTTGATCATGTGGGTATTTGGGGGCGGACCGGCGCCGTGTCAGCAGTAGACGTGGCGGTAAAGTAGAAATCGTGAAGATGCCCCGTTCTTGTGGACGGGGCATCTTGATTTTGGACGGGAGGCAAGGTGGTTGTGGGTCAGGATCACTGGGATCCTGACCCACAAAGAGCGAGGCCGTCAGGAAAGGATTCCTGACGGCGCGGGAAGCTGGATTCCCGTTTGCGCGGGAATGACGGCTTCGGCTGCGAGCTCTATACGGCCAGAGACTTGAGGATGCGCGGAATATCGAGGAAGGTTTTAGCGCGGTGGGCGCCGGCGCTTTCCAGGACCTTCAGTTTTGATTCCGCGGTGCCCATATTGCCTTCGACAATCGCGCCGGCATGGCCCATGCGCTTGCCGGGAGGCGCAAAGATGCCGCCGATCATGACGACCACCGGCTTTTTCATCTTGCTGATCGTGTCCTTGGCGCGTTCCTCGTAAACGCCGCCGATTTCACCGGCCATGACGACCGCCTTGGTCTCAGGGTCCTGCTCGAACTTCCAGAGGATTTCGTCAAAGGTCGAACCGAGCACGGGGTCGCCGCCGAGACCGACGCAGGTGGTCTCGCCGTAACCTTCGCGGGTGAGCGTGTCGGCGATGTAATAAGTGAGCGAGCCGGAACGGCTCACCGTGCCGACGCGGCCGGGTTTGAAGGCGATATCGGGCATGATGCCGAGATTGGCCTGTCCGGGCGTGATGATGCCGGCGGTGTTGCCGCCGAGAACGGTCGCGCCGAATTTGAGGGCCTCTTTGCGCACCTTCATCATGTCGAGAATCGGGATATGCTCCGGCACGACGACGATGAATTTGATGCCGGCGTAGATCGCCTCGATCGCTGCCTCCTTGACGAATTGCGCCGGCAGGAAGATCACGGAAGTGTCCGCGCCCTGCTGCTTGACGCATTCCTCGACAGTGTCGTAAACGGGAACGCCCTCGACAGTGCTGCCGCCCTTACCGGGCGAGGTGCCGGCGACGATGTTGGTGCCGTAGGCTTTCATGCGCTTGCAGTGGAACGAGCCAGCGCCGCCGGTGATGCCCTGCACGATCACGCGCGATTTCTTGTCAGCCAGGATTGCCATGTTACTTCACCTCCCGCGCGAGTTCGACGGCCCGTTTGGCGATTTCCTCGATCGGTGTTTCGATGCCGTGGTATTCGATATTCTCGAAGAGCGTGGGGTTCTCTTTCTTCGCGTCGGCGAAGATTTGCATCCCTTCCTTCCACATGTTGCCGGTGAAGCGCATCACCATCGGTTTGGAAAGGCCGTGGTCCTTGAGGAACATCAGCACGCCCTTGGCGAAGTCGTCGCAGCGGCTGATCCCGCCGAAGCGGGCGCCGAAGATCGCCTTCACCTGCGGATTTTCGTCGAGCAGGATCAGCATCTTGGCGAGGCGTTCGGGTGTCGGGCCGCCGCCGGAGTCCATGAAGTTGGCCGGTTTGCCGCCGTAGTATTGGATGAAATCGTTGCCCATGATGCCGAAGCCGGCACCGCCGGGAAACATGCCGATATCGCCGTCGAGGTCGAGATAAGGGATTTCCCAGGCTTGAGCCTGCTGTTCGCGGGGGGTCATTTCGCCTTCCTCGTGGCGCTTCTCGATGCCCATGTCCTGGAGATCCTTGTGCCGGAAGAGTGCGTCGTCATCGAGGGAAACGCGGGCATCGGCGGCAATGAGTTTGCCGTCGGCGGTGCGCACGAGCGGGTTGATTTCGGCGAGCTTGGCGTCATACTTGACAAAGAAGCTGTACAAGCCGCGCGCGATCGGGATGAACGCCTTGAGCTGGTCACCCTGGAAGCCGAGGAAGTGACCGATCTTGATGGCATGGAACGACATGAAGTCGTCATCGATGCCGAAAGCGGCCTTGAGGATCTTCTCCGGCGACTTGGCGGCGGTCTCTTCGATGTCGACGCCGCCCTCGGCGCAGGCGATCATGACCAGCTTGTAGTTGGCGCGGTCGATGGTAACGCCGAGGTAGTATTCCTGGGCGATATTTAGCTTCTCATCGACGAGAACACGCGTGACCGGGAAGCCCTTGATGGTCAGCTTGAACAGTGTCTCGGCGGCGGCCTTCGCCTCCGCTTCGGAATTGACGATCTTGATGCCGCCAGCCTTGCCGCGGCCGCCGGTGAGAACCTGCGATTTCAGGACGCGGGGGTAGCCGGCTTCGGTGGCCAGTTTGAAGGTATCAGCGGGGGTTTGGGCAAGTTTGCCGGCGCTGATCGGGATCTTGAACTTGGCGAACAGTTCCTTCGCTTCATATTCGTAAAGGCGCATGTCGACTCCTCACAAAGCAGTAAAATGCGAGGACGCGGATCGGGCCGCGTCCACGGAGGGAAGGATACAAGAGTGGATTTATCAAGTCAAATCGAAAATGTGACGGATTTCACAAGGGGGATGCGCGAACCCACGACCTAAGGGGGAATCGGGCTGGCGGAGGCGGTGGATGTCGCGGTCGATGGTGCGCAAGCAGCCCTCACCCCCGGCCCCTCTCCCAGGAGGTGAGGGGAGGAAGCGTCATTCCCGCGGAGGCGGGAATCCAGCATGAATGAAGACCTCTTTGCTAAGGGGGAACTCGTATTGGCAGGTAGAGCGAGGATGTCAGAGATTCGTGGCCGTCGGTGGTCAAGTGGGCGGCAGGTCACAATCGCACGTCGGAGAGCGAAGGGTTGTGGCGATCGTGGTAGCGCGCGGATCAAGACCTGCCTCAATGCGTGTAGTAAGGGATTCCCGACGGCGTCGAGAAAGTTCCGACTGAAGTCGGAACTACAGCGGAGTTACCTCAAGCAGAATTGATAAGGTTCGACGACGGATCAGCGGGTCTTGAAGATCTTCCGGGTTTCGGAAAGGCCGGGGGCGGAAATGTAAGCGATATAAATTCCGGGGGCGGCCTCCTCGCCGGAATCATTGCGGCCTTGCCATTTGAGCGGCAACGGATCGGAGGCGGGGCGGGTCAGAGTTGCGATCTTCTCGCCGGCAACCGTGTAAATGCGGATTTCGACTGCGCCAGCCGGCGGGATCTCGAAGTCGAATTCAACGAAGTCATCGAAGGGGTTCGGATAGGCCGTAACGCCTTTGATGAATTTGGGGGCGGAGCCATCATAGTTCAACGCCTCGAGTGCTCGGACAATACCATAGCCGTAGACATTGTCAGGGGCTGCGGCGCGCGTGGCGGTGAGAGTCAGAGCGCGATAGAGGTTGCCGAATTGCCACTCGGGGTGTGCCTGCAGGAGAAGAGCGACCGCGCCGGCAACCAGCGGGGTAGAATAGGAGGTTCCTTGCCCCAGGCCGTAACCGCCGCTGTAATTCGCGATGTAATTGCTGGTGCCTTGCGCGCAGACGTCGGGCTTGATGCGGCCGTCGGCAGTCGGACCGTTGGAGGAAAAGAAGGCAATCTCACCGGCGTTCGAGACGGCGCCGACGGCGATGACGCTGTCGCCATCAGAGGGCGCGATCAAGGTCGGGAATGTCGAGAGGCGCTGGCCATTGCCGATGGCATTGACGACGATCACGCCGAGCGAGGCGGCGATATCGGCGGCCTGCGTGCAGAGGGCGGTGTTGCCGTCAAGGTCGGCGTACTCGTACCAGTCGATATAACCCAGCGAACTGGAAGCAACATCGGCGCCGAGCGACTCGCCCCATTCGACGCCAGCCACCCAGTTGTCCTCCTCGATGGAAGTCTCGCTGCCATAGACCTCAGTCTTGGCCAACAGAAACGTGGCTTCATAGGCTGCGCCGATCGCCTTCTTCTCCTCGGAGGCGCCGATCAGCGACAATGTGGCGGTGCCGTGCGCTTGCTGGCCGTCCTCGGCAGTGGCTGCGTCGATAACGTCTTCATCATTGTTGATGAAATCCCAGGTGGCCTCGACATCGGTCGCGAGAAACGCCGGGTGTTGGGTATTGAAGCCGGTGTCGAGGATGAGAATGCGGATACCCTCGCCGGTGTAGCCGAGATCGTGCAGGAGCGGGACTTGAATCAGGTTCAACTGGGCGTAGGAAGGGCCGTAAAAAGCCGGATATGGAATTGTCGGACGGAGCAGTGCTTCGCTCAACGGCAATATCGGTTCCACCGGTCGGGTGAAGCGGGCGACGGAGCGGATTTCGGACACGCAATCGAGTTGTGCAAGATCGTCCAGTTGCGCGGGGGTGACGTAGGCACTGACAGCATTGAGCCAGCGGGACGGATGAACGATGCGCAATGACAGGGCGCGAATCTGGTCGATGTAAGCGCGGTCAACTTCGCGGTCGAGAGCGTCGGCGGCGGCGTTCGTGCCGCGCCGGGCACGCCGCTGGAGCGCAGCAGACGAGATCGCGGCCTTGCGCGACGGTGTCGCGGTGGTTTCGCCCTTGTCGGTAAAGAGCACCCAGACTTTGAGGGAGTCCTGAGCGAGCATGGTTTGCGGGATGCGGATTTTGGATTGGCTGCGCAGATTGCCGGCGGTGAGAAGCAGACCGGCGGCGAGACCGAATAACATCAGCAGTGCAAAGGCGTGCGTGACAGAGCGTGAGCGGAAGACGGCGGTCATGGTTCGTCCTTGAAGATCATCACTTAACTGTTACGTCGCAAGCGGGATTTCGTTCAAGTCAGTGCGAGATAATTGAAACTGCCCAGCCCTCACCCCCGACCCCTCTCCCAGAAGGAGAGGGGAGGAAGCGTCATTCCCGCGGAGGCGGGAGTTCAGGGTGGTTGGGATTTCGAGTGGAGACGAGGCGCTCGGAGAGCGAAGCGAATACAATCCCCTGGCCCCCTTTTTTAAGAGGGGATTGGGAACGGCGAGTGCAACTGGTGCTCGGGAGGTGCGCGATCGTTGTCGTTGGATTGAGGCGGCAGGTCGCCCCACGAAGCGCTCGGCCTTGGTGGTACCATAGAGAGTCGATAGCGCTGCGCGGGAAGACCTGCCGCAACGAGGAACCCTCACCCCCGACCCCTCTCCCAAAGGGAGAGGGGAGAGAGCGTCATTCCCGTAGAGGTGGGCGCCTGTCAGGCATGTAGATATGCCAAACGGGCCAACTACGGCGATGGGCAATTACTGCAGGGTGTGTTGCCGACGCTGAATATGAAATTGACTAGGTAGACGGCGTCAGTCAGATTCAAGCGGCCGTCGCAGTTCACGTCCGAACCCGTGGGATCGAGGGGCGCAGCACCGGCTACGTACAGGAAGTTGATCAGATACACAATGTCGCCAATCGCGATGATCCCATCGCCATCGGCATCACCGCAGTTCAAGGGGACGATCGCTGTTACTTCAAAGTGATCAAATCGATGATTGATCGCGGCGCCGACATCAGGGAGCCCGTCGCTGTCGAAGTCGCCGACCGCGACGCCTTGAAAGACGGAAAGATTCGTTGCCAACTGCTCGGATTCCCACATGAGTAATTGTGCGGTGTTGTTCCAGATCTGGAGCCTGCCGGAGACATCGAGCAAGACATCGCTCAGGCCATCGAGATCAAAGTCAAAGAACTTGAGGGTGTGTGAGGTGGTTGGAAAGCCGCTGTCACTCCAATCCACAAGATGGGTCGCGCCGTCGATCGCCGTGATTGTCCCGGGCGTCTCAATCACCGCGATCTCGGGGCGATCGTCGCCGTCGACATCCGTCAAATCCATCAGCTTGTACTCGGAGAATGCGGACTGCCACATTTGATGAGAGGCGCCGTCGACTACGTAGAGCGAGTTTGCCAGGAGCACGATTTCCCGGGCTGGATCGTCATCAAACTGGGTTACGTATAACTCGACGTCACCGTATCCCGACAGGTGGATGCTCCGCCACTCGATACTGCCGGAAGGCAGGTCGATCTGGTACAAGTAGCTCCGGTCGGTTGCTACCAGTTCAAGCACACCGTCAGCATCGACATCTCCGGCGTCCAAAGCGATCAGATTTCCCACGGCGATGCCGTTGAACGAGGTGAACTGGATCTCCCGGTCCATAGCAAAGTTTGTCCCGTCCAATATCCGTACCGTCGGACCCGACCATCCGCCCATTGTGAGCAGCAATTCGCTCTCCGGGTCATCGTCAGCGTTGGCTATCCGACAGGCTACCACCGGCTGTGATAGCAATTGCGGCACAAGCGTTTGAGTAGCTGGATAGTAGACGAGAAATTCCCCACCGTTAGTGACATAGTTGAATTCTCCCGGAAGGAGCACCAGCTCTTCGAGCCCGTCGTCGTTCAGGTCCCCAGCGGCAATTTGCCGAAAGGGACCTTCAATGGGTTGGCTCTTCCATTGGAAGGCGAGCGAAGGCAAGTCGTGGACAAACAGGTAGTCAGGTCCTGACGAAGAGTAACCCGCCCCCCAAAGTAATTCCAATTCACCGTCATTATCGCTGTCGCCGACACCGACATCCGTAACACCGTGTTCAGGGTTAGCCACGCTCCACTTCTCCGTCACGACACCGTCGTGATTGGGATCCAGCGTCTCGAAGCAATGAATGCTCCCCCACTGGCCGTCGCCAACAAGCAAATCGATCTGGCCGTCGCCCTCAACATCGTACAATTGGATGTCAGCTACATCGAGATACGCGGCGATCTGCCACACGGGAGACTGGAGGTCGACGTCGTAGCTGGTTATGTAGTACCAACCGGCGCGTCCAACGATCTCCGCCTGATCGTCTTCATCGATATCGGCCAGACCGATCTGATCACCGAAGCCTGGGGCATACTCCCACTCGACTGCGAAGTCATCGCCATTGACTTGCAGCACGAAGCCGGAACTGAGCACAAGTTCATTGTCGGCATCGACATCGACATTGGCGATCGCGAGGTCAGAGCCACCGTATTCAATCTGCAACTCGAGATCGAGCGAGATCAGATCATACACGAATGTGTATGCAGAGCTCGGATAGCCGTAAAAGCTGCTGGTGACTACCAACTCGTCGCTGCCGTCGTTGTCGGCGTCTCCAATCGCCATTCGCGAGAGTCCATAAGAAGGGGTGATCAGGCGATCGATCTCGCGGAGCGTCACGGCATCGTACACGATGACCTCGCCGTTCTCCAGACCGACATAGATCAAATCGCCTTCACCGAAAACGCCGGCGCGCACAACGAGATGAACGATGCGCTCGGAATACACCGGTCCAAGTCGATTGATCTCGTAGTTGTTGCTCGCGCTGTGATATTCGAAAATGTACCAGTAATTTCCGGCATACGAGATTGCGTTGCAGAGGACCTCGTTGTCTCCATCATGATCGAAGTCGCCGCAGACGATTTCGCCGGTACCAATGCCGGTGCCGAATTGCCCGTAAGTGTACAAGTCGTCCATGATGATTTTTGAGGCTGCCGCGTCGGCGCCGACTTCCGGGGACGCATTGCCAACTTGAGGATTCCCCAGAAACAATCCGACTAAGACAAATACGCCGAGCAGGATACGAAGTACCTGTGGCATAGTTCAACCCTCCCTGACTATTTGTGCCTGTTATTCCATCTTACATAAAAGTTAATCGGCCCGATCAACTTGGTCAAGGCGCTTTTTCGGTGCCGGACCATGGTCTGCCCCGAAGCCGACAGACTCACCCCATCCAGAGATTGCGATCGAGACTGCGATACTGGATCGCCTCGGAGATGTGCGGGACGGTGATGTTATCGCAGCCTTCGAGGTCGGCGATGGTGCGGGCGACCTTGATGATGCGGTCGTAGGCGCGCGCCGAGAGGCCAAGTTTGCTGATGGCGGTGCGGAGCAAGTCCTGGCTGGAATCGTCCAGCAGGCAGAACTCGCGCAGGTCCTTCGATTCCATGTGGGCGTTGCAGTAAAGATGTTTGCGGTCTTTGAAGCGGGCGTGCTGGCGTTGACGGGCCTCGTTGACGCGCTTGCGGATGATCTCCGATTTCTCGCCGAGGCTGCGGTCGGTGAGTTCCTTGAATTTGACGGCGGGGACTTCGATGTGGATGTCGATGCGGTCGAGCAACGGGCCGGAAATCTTGCCGCGATACTTCTGAATCTGCATGGGGATGCAGGTACATTCGTGCGAGAGATCGCCATGGTAGCCGCAGGGACAGGGATTCATCGCGGCGGCGAGCATCATCTTGGAGGGGTAAGTCAGCGAAGTCATGACGCGCGAGATCGTCACGAAACCGTCTTCGAGCGGCTGGCGCAACATCTCGAGGACATCCTTGCGAAATTCGGGGAGCTCATCGAGGAAGAGGACGCCGTTGTGCGAGAGCGAGACCTCGCCGGGACGCGGAATGCGGCCGCCGCCGATCAGGCCGGCATCGGAAATCGTGTGGTGCGGCGAACGAAACGGCCGCGTGGCGATCAGCGGCGTGTCGGCGGGAAGGACGCCGGCGACGGAGTGGATCTTCGTTGTCTCCAGTGCCTCGTCGACGGTCATGTCCGGCAAGATCGTCGGAAGCCGCCGCGCCAGCATCGTCTTGCCGGAGCCGGGCGGACCGACGAGGATAATATTGTGGCCGCCGGCCGCGGCAACCTCGAGCGCGCGCTTGGTGGCCTCCTGCCCTTTCACCTCGGCGAAGTCGATGGTGTAGTTGCGGGCGGTGTCAAAGATTTCCTTCATGTCGATGCGGAAGGGCGTGAGCAGGCGTTCATCTTCGAGGAACGCGATGGCCTCCTTGAGCGAGCCGATCGGGTAAACCTCCAGTCCGTCCGACATGGCGGCCTCGGAGGCGTTCTCTCGCGGGACCAGGATGCCCCGCAAGCCGCTCTTGCGCACGCCGAGCGCCATCGGCAGCACGCCGGGCACAGGCTTGAGGGTGCCGTCGAGGGAGAGTTCGCCAAGCATTACGAGATCCTGGAATTCCTCGCGCATCACCTGCCCGGTTGCCGCCAGGATGCCGACCGCCATCGGCAGGTCGAAGGCGGAACCCTCTTTGCGAATATCCGCCGGCGCGAGATTGATGGTGACCTTCTTGCTGGGCATGATGAAATCGGAGTTCTTGATCGCGGACATCACGCGTTCTTTGGCTTCCTTGACGGCGCCGTCGGGGAGGCCGACGGTGGCGAATTGGGGGAGTTGCGGCGTGATGTCGGCCTCGACTTCGACGGTGTAGGCCTCGATACCGAGCACGGCAGCGGAGAGAACTTTGGCAAGCATGATCGTCCTTTTTGACCCCTATTTACAGAACCAAATCGTCGTCGCGAGTCAATCCCTTTTGGGCACCAGCCAGCGCATCAGCAGATGATGATTGGCGCGATATTCGTCTTCCAGCAAAGTGAAATAGTTGAAATCGCTCCACCCGCGGGCGAAATGCGCCTCGTGACGTTGGACGCCGTCGAGGTGAAAGCCGAGTTTTTCGGCGACGCGCAGCGAGCCGACATTATCAGTGGCGGCCCGGAGGACCACGCGATGGCAGTGGAGGGCCTCAAAGGCGAAGCGCAAGACCAGCGCCGAGGATGCAGTGGCGATGCCTTGCCCCGCGCGATCGGAGCGGATCCAGTAGCCGATTTCCGCGGAGGCGGTGCCACTACGGATTCCGTGCAGGCCGTTGCCGCCGATGAGTTCCCGCGTGTGCGCGTCGAAAATGCCGAAAGCATAGGCGCTACGCGAGCGGCGCCAGGTGATGGCGCGGCGAATGAAGTCGCGCGCGTGGCGCACCGAGTAGTCGGACTCGGCCCAAGGGAGGAACGGCTGCAAGTGTGGCAGGCTGAGCTGCACGGCGGCGGCCAGGGCGGAGGCATCGCGATTGCGGAGCGGCCGCAACAGGATTTGATCGGTGCGCAGATGGAGGCGCTTCAAACCAAAAGCTGTCATCGGGCGGCTCCGTGCCTGCCGGCGGGGCTGAGCCAGTCCCGCCGAAGAATTCCGCCGCTGAGAAAGTCCCTGAAGCCGCTTTTCACAATCATCCAATACCGCCAAGGGTCCGGCCGTTGTTCGTCGATAAAGATGTCACAATTTACGGCTCTGGGGAATGTCTGGCAACTGCTTTTTGAGGCTACAGCGGAGGGCAAATGAACGGGTCGACAGCGAGAAGCCGTCGACCCAGAAGATACGAATTATGAATAAGCGCGGCGCTTAGAATGTAGCGTCGTCGCCGTTGCCGGTAACGCGTTTGCGCTTCAGCTCGACCGTCCAGGTGCCGTTGTCGTACTGGCCGACGGCGATCAGATCCGCCGAACTCAGGGTCGGGATACTGTTGACGAAGGCCGGAATGGTAGCGCCGGGAGTCCAGCCTTCATTGGCGACGCCGGTGATGGCAAAATCCCAGAGGGGATAACCGGAATTGCTGTTGGGATCGCCAAGCGCCATGTAAAGCGGACGATCGGTGGTATCGGCGCCGGCCGCGATAAATTCGCGGTTTGACCGCACCACCGGCGTGCCGATGTCGGGCTTGACACCGATCAGGGAGGCGTCAAGATAGCGGTCGTAGCCGTAGCCGGTGTGATTGGTCGTACCGGCGGTCCAATGCCAGATATCCATGCGCTCGCGCGGGCCGCGGGTCGCGTGATAGTTTGTCTCGTTCATATTCGTGGTATGGCAGGTGACGTAGCAGCCGTCGCTGGCATACCGGGTCACGGGCGTGATTTCGAAGAACAGGTTGAGACGATCCTCATTCGATGTTCCCTTGTCCCACCGTCCGACGTTGTCGCCGGTACCGGCAGCGGGATAGACCCAGGGATTCGGATTGTCGCTGCGCGAGACTTCAAGGCCGTAGGTGGCGTTGGCAACTTCCGTCCACTTCACCTGGAAGTAGACGAACTCATTGTCGTAAGCGGAACGCACCTGCGCGCCTTCGATGAAGTTGAAGTCACCGGCGGCACGATAAAGTGTCACGTTGGTCACCTTATCGCCCCATTCGGCGGTGCCATTGTCGACACCATCGATCGCCGGAGTCTGACCGGCGGCAAGCCGCTGGGAGACCACCGTGTCACCGGCGGCCTGATGGAGGCCGTCAAAGGCGAGGTACAGTTTGGGCGCACCATTGTGGCTGCGCTGACTGTTGTTAGTAATGGCCAGAGAGAAGAAGCGGTTGGCCGGCACCGGTGGAACATAGTTGTCGCCCGGGTCACCCTGATCACCAACCGGCCCACGCGGACCGGAAACGCCGTCGCAACCCGTCAGCGCCAGCAGCAACAGAACCGTCAATCCCGCCAGAAGCGATATCTTGAAGTATGCATTCATCATCGTCATCTCCTCCTCAGAACTTCACATCATCGCCGCTGTAGGTGTTGCGCGCACGGCGCATCTCTACAGTCCAGACACCAGTACCGCCGTCGAAGATAGCGCGCGCATAGACGTCGGCGCGCGAGTCGGACGGAAGCGTCGTCACAACTCCGGGAACATAGACTGCCCGATAGATATCCCAGCCGTTGTAGGCGTATCCGACCGCATCAAAGTACCAGAACGGATAGATTTGAATCAGCAGGTTCGCGGTCGATTTATAGTTCGGATCGCGGAAGCTCTGATAAAGCGGCACGGAATCGGGAACGACGAAATTGTCGATAAAGGGCGGCGCGCCGGCATCCGGCTCAAAGCCGCTGCTGATCAAGTACCAGTCGTCGGCCGTGTTCACTGGGTTGGTCGTGCCCGAGCCCCAGACCCAGGCGTCGATCAAGGCGTCGTTGGAACCGGTCGCGTTGCCCGGAACGCCGAAGTACTCCTGGAACGCAAACTGTGACCAGCCATCGAATTCCTCATCGCACCAGAACATCGCCAGCTTGTCTTCATCAATGGGCTGCTGCAGCCAGACAAAGTTGGTATCGCCGAAAAGCGTGTCTTGGCGGCACGAGATGATTATGAATGGAGGAAATGGAATGGGAACCGTATCACAGACTTCGGCGACACCGAGAACTTCTTTCCGAATCCACTCGAAGAACGTGGTATCCTCGCCGTCGATGTGGTCGACGCGTTTGGATTGGGCATCGAAGTAGAGCTGATGCGGTTGATCGGAAGCGCCGGCGTCAAAGACGGTGGAATCACCGCCGGTGACGCGAACGGTCACCTGGCGTTCTTTCCACTGGAAGAACGTGTAGATGAAGTTCTCGTCCCAGGCGGCGCGGCAAACCACTTCGTAGATTTCATTGTCCTTGTAGCCGGAGGCCGTATTGAGGGCCGCGAGGCGCAGGCGGGACTTCTGCGGACCCCATTCAATTTCCTCGCCATCGTTACCATCGATCAGCGGCGGTGTCGCGAGGTATCCGGCCACCACGGTATCGCGGTTGGCGCGCACCGTGGAGTCGAAAGTGACGAATACGCTGATATCGCCATTGACGGCATAGCGGTGCGAATTGGTCACACCGATGCCGAAGTAGCGCGCGCTCGGCTGGCCGACTTCAGTATCCGCACCGGAGTCACCTTTGCGGCCCTTGAGCCCTTTCGGGCCGACCGGACCTTCGTCGCCGTCGCAGCCGACGAGATAGACCAATCCCGTGAAGAGGATTGCGAGGACGACTCCTATCTTAAACTTGCGCATCAATTCCTCCCACATTCATCACCTGGAAAATCAGCTTGGCCATGATCGTTCCTCCCATCCCTACAACACGACGTCATCGTGATGGCCGGTGTTACGGGCGCGCCGGAGTTCGACGGTCCAGGCGCCGTTGACAAACACTGCCGCCGCCCGCACATCCGCTGCCGAAACCGACGGTTGGAGGGTGATGACACCCGGAATCGTGGCGCCGGTTTCCCAGTCAATCGTGTTCACGAACGGTCCGTATTCGAAAGCCCAAAGCGGATAGGTTGAGCCAACCTTGGGCGAATGCGTCTTCATGTAGGCCGGAAGACCGCCTTGCGGCGTGTTTTCGATGTAGTACTGAATTCCGAAATCATCGCGCTCGCCGTCGGTTGCTGAATAAACGACGTTCTTGTCGGCGAAGACTCCGGCATAGTTGGTGCGCGTGCCGGACCACATCCAGAGATCGGCCTGCTCGCCGGCGGCCGGGGTCTTGAAGGTGGTACCGTTAAAGATGGTCGTCAGGCCATCGGCGTCCCAGCCGGTAATCGGTGAGTTCTCCCAAACGAGGAAGAGCTTGTCATCGCCGTTGCCCTGCGACCACTGCGAGCCGTCAAAGGTCCACATTTTCCAGGTGGTATCGGCAGCGGCAAGTAACGCACCGCTCTCCACTTCCGTCCAGTGGATGCGCATGTAAATGTTGGTGCGATCGTAGCCCATCTGGACGTCGGCGGCGGTAATACCGTTGTCGGCGCCGAACAGATTGGTCAACTGCACGGACGAAAGGGGGATCAGCGCCCACTCATTCGCCGAACTGGTGCGACCGTCGATCACCGGCGCGGTCTCCATCAATGCCGCCACGACCTGGGTAGCGCTGGGAGTGGCAGCTTCGTTGGACGTGACGGTGATCTTGGCGGCGCCATTCATGTCGGTGCCGACCGCATTGACAACCATCAATCCGAAAACCTGGTCCGCAATCGGATCGGGAACGAAATCGCTCCCGGGAGGACCATCTATACCTGTAAACCCGGGCGGGCCGATCGGCCCAGTATCCCCTTCGCAGCCCGCTAAGAATATACACAGGAAACAAATGCCTAAAACGAGGCTAACCGACTTCCCAACCGACATCATCTCCTCCAATGACGAAAGCGCAGCGCTTCTATCCAAGAAAATAACAGACCCGACTTTACAAAACCGGTCTGGGAAAAGCAAGGGATTTTTTGCCGCGCTAACGGGGTGCGTTGCAGAAACTTCGAGGCAAGCATCGTCGCGCGAGATTGCGACGCTTTCCCGACCAATTTCTCGACGTTGAAGGGGGCTTCAGCGTTTAATCAGCGGGTAGCCAGCCTGATCCCAGGCCACGGTACCGCCAGCGACATTGATGGGGGATTGGTAACCCAGGTCGAGAAGCTCCTTGGCGGCAATCAGGCTGCGTCGGCCGGTACGGCAGATGAGGTAGACCGGCCGATCTTTGGGGAATTGGATGGTATCAATCTTGGCGGCAATGGCGGCGTAGTCGATGCGCGCCTTGATGTGCGGCACGCGGACCTGGTTATATTCTTCGGGGGTCCGCACATCAATTAAAGCCAAAGTCGAATCGCGTTCCAACTCGGCGCGAAGCTGGGTGACGGTCACCTGTTTGATTCGGCTGCCGTCCTGATTGCCGCAACCAAAGACGAAGCTAAGGAACGTCATGATCATCACTGCCAAGACGAGGGATTTGCGCGCCGGGAGTTTTCCAGAACGGGCCGTCAGTTGATTTGAAAATCGGTGATGATCCAATTGGCGACTCGTTTCTTCATGAGAAACTGAGAGTAGTATTGGATACGCGTGGAGCGGTCGATGAAGGAGACCTCGACGGAGGCGCTGGTGTCGTCGAGGAACTGCTCCTCGTTGACGACGATCTGGGCGCGAGCCCAATTGGCACGAATCTCGCCGCTGCCGGTGAACCCGGCCAGCAGGCGCTGCTTCTTCTGCGGCAGAGGCAACGAATCGTATTTTGCATCGGCGTACTCATAGGTGGCAACCGAATCGAGATCGATGTACGGCATGATATCGGGCAGCGAGTCAGCCTGGATGAGACGGACGAATTCGAGGACGCGCTCACGAGGCGACTGGGTCGGCGGCGAGCAGGCGGCGATGGCGGCCGCGAGTATCAGGCAGAGCCCAATAATCCCGCCTCTGACCACACGGGGCGCTACCATTGGTACGCCAAGTTGACGCGGTGCAGCGAGCCGAGGTCGGCATATGGCAAGTAAGCGTAGTCGACGTTTAGCTTGGGGAGCTTGAAGCCGGCGCCGAACGACAAACCGGCAGTGCCATCCTTGTCGCCATCGGTTTTGTAGTTCGAACCGAAGGAACTGTAGCCGGCGCGAAAGGCCAGCGGCAGATCGGGGTGATATTCCACGCCGAGCGAGCCATAAATGTCATTGTCAGACGGCAGGACGCCTTCGCCAGAGACCGTCAGCGGGATTTCGCGCAGTTGATGTGAGAGGCCGGCACGGATCAGAATCGGCAGCGGGTCTTTGTGGTTCTCGGACAATCCGGAGAGCTGGAATCCGAGATTCGAAGCAGAGAAGCCAATATTGGTGCGGCCGTCCTTGAGGCGATAGAGCAGCCCGATATCGGTGGCGAGTCCCTGCGAGTCATATTCATCGATCTTCTGATAAATGAACTTGACGGCGGCGCCGACCGCGAGCTGGCGATTGGCCTTGGCGGAGTAAGCGAAGGTGAACGCCATATCAGAGCCGCCGAACTGGTCGATGACCTGGCCGGAAGCGTTGGTTTCGTCGATGTCGCCGTAGTTGAGATAAGTCAGGCCAAAGGCAAAGGTGGAGCGGGCATCGCTGATCGGGTTCTCTTCTTCAAGGTATTCATCGGTAGGCTCGACTCCGCGCGGGATCACCAGCATCAGGTTGCCCGACTGGATGTCGGCGATGTAATTCATGTAGGATGCCGAGACGCTGCGGGTGGTCAGGCCGACCAAACCGGCGGGATTGTAATAGAGCGCGGATTCGTCATTGGCCAGGCCGACGAACGCCCCGCCCATGGCCAGCGCCTTGGCGCCGACGCCGATTTTCAGGAACGGATAGGCGGTGGTGCCGACCTTGCTCTGGCCGCCGACCAGGGCACTGGAAAAGATAAGGAGAGCGAGAGTGATGCAGGCGACTACGCTTCTGTACATTGGCTGATACCTTTCCAAATCCGCGGTGATAGTCTGTGATTCATCTATGATAATCGCAATATTGTACGAAAGTTCCTACCAGCTTTTGGTCGTTTCATCGACAATATCGCGGGCAAGTTTATCGATAGCTTCCGCCTTACCGTCCTCTTCGGTTTCCGCCGCGGCATCGTAGACGCCCCAGCCGAGGAGGTTTTGGCGCTCGACCAGAATCTTGCCACCCTTCCGCTCAAGGACGAAATTGACATAAATATTGACCTTGTATTCCGACACGTTGTCGCTCTTGTCGTAGGTGTAGGCGGTGCGTTCGTAGCGGAGGACCTCCCCGCGCAGGACGGCGTCGGCATCGGCTGCCGCGACGATCTTCAGGGTGTTGTCCTGAATGAAGCTGTCAATGAGCTTGCGGGTCAAATCCTGCTGGATGCCGTACTGCAGCGACTTATTTTCGAATTCCGGGACGGCAATCGACTTGACGCCGCCCAGCGAGGAACTCGAGAACGAATAGACGCCGCAGCCGACGAGCAAGGCACAGAGCAAGAGGACGAATGCAGTTTTCATACCACCTGACGCCCGCGTTTGTAGACGGCGGCCACGGGATTCTGTGCAAAGAAGTACGGCAGTTGCCTGTAGTTTTCGGCTTCCCAAATCACGAAGTCGGCGTACTTCCCTGCCTGTAACGATCCAACCTGCTTTTGCATTCCGATCGCGCAGGCGGAGTTGAAGGTAACGGCGTTGAGAATCTCTTCGGGCGACATCTTGAGATAGATCGCCGCGACGGTCATGGCCGCCGGCAGCGAAGTCGTGCAGGAGGAGCCGGGATTGAAGTCGGTCGCAATCGCCACGGGGACGCCGGCGGCGATCAGCTTGCGCGCGGGCGCATACTCGCGGTGACCGAGAAAAAAGGTGGTCGCCGGCAAGAGGACGGCGATGGTACCGGCGGCAGCCATCTTCTGGATGCCGGTATCAGAGACATATACGAGGTGATCGGCACTGACGGCGCCCAGTTCGGCAGCGAGTTCGGCGCCGCCGATGGATTTCAGTTCGTCGGCATGGAACTTGAGCTCGAAACCATTAGCCTTGGCAGCGGACATGACCCGGCGCGATTGCTCGATGTCGAAGACCCCGGCCTCGGTGAAGATGTCGCAGTACTTCGCTAGTTTGCGGCGGGCGACCTCGGGAATCATCTCGTTGACGAGCAGATCGATGTAGCCGTCGCGGTTCTGGCGGTACTCATCGGGAAATTCGTGGGCGCCGAGAAAGGTCGGGACGAGATCGATGGCGTGATCGGCGTTGAGGCGCTGGATCACATCGAGCGACTTGATTTCGGCGTCGGTCGCGAGGCCATAGCCCGACTTGGCCTCGGCGGTCGTGGTGCCCGACTTGAGCATGCGATCAAGGAAGCGCACACCCAGCTGATAGAGTGCATCAGGGTCGGCGGCGCGCAGGCGCCGCGCGGAGTTGCGAATACCGCCGCCGGCTTCGGCGATCTCCATATAGGATTTGCCGGCATTGCGCATATAGAACTCGTCCTCGCGCGTCGCGGCAAACACCGGATGCGTATGCGGATCAACCAGGCCGGGCGTGACGATCTGTCCATGACAATTGATAACGTCGTCTGCGGGAAGATGGCGGTAGGCCTCGGGGAGATCGGACTCGCGGCCGACCCAGACGATGCGTTGGTTGTCGAAGACCATGGCGCCGTTGGCGACGAATTCCAGCCGGACTTGCTCAGCGCCGGCTTTGGGTTTGGCATCGACGTTGGCGCAGGTGATAAGCTGGGTGCAATTGCGGAGAAGTTTCATACGCGGGTGTTAGGAAAGGAAAGTTGGGGCGGAAATCCAAGGGAAAATCGCTGGCGCGAATCAGTTGCTGTTCGGTTGCGCCGGAGCGATTGCCGGAGCGGCAGATGCAGCGGCGCGCTCTTGCAGAATCGGGTAGGCCGTTTCGCGCCAGCCACGCAACTGGGTCATGAACGCAGCCGAGGCCAACAGGCAGAGCAGCCCGCCGACGAGCATTGTGCCGGGAGCGCCGATACCGGAGGCGAGCGAGCCGTAGAACAGATTGCCGAACGGCAACATGCCAACGAAGCAGGCGACGTAGAGGCTGATCACACGACCGCGGTGATCGTCATCGACCAGAGTCTGCAGGAGGGTGTTCGAGACCGCGATCTGCGAGATCATACCGATACCGATGAGATACATGAACGGAAGCGCGAAGTGGATTTCCCGCATGAATGACAGAAGAATCAGCCCGCTGCCGAGCAAGGTCGAAGCCAGCGCCAACATCTTTTCAAGACCGATGACGCGGCGACGGGTGGCGAGAAAGATGGCGGCGGTAAGGGCGCCGACGCCGGTCATGCCCATCAAGAAGCCGAGGGTTTGTGAGTCGCCGTGGAGGACGTCGCGCGCAAAGACCGGCATGATGGCGGCGTACGGCATGCCGACGATGCTGACGAACGCCAGCAGCGCGAGCACGGTGCGGATCGACGGCGAGTGGCGGACATAGCGGAGGCCCTCGGTGAAGCCGCGCCAGATATCGCTTTCACGCGAGCTGCCCTCCTGCGGGCGCAGGCGCATCGCCGTGAGACACCCGAGCACGGCGATGAAGCTGATGGAATTGAAGAGGAAGCAGAGGCCCTCGCCAATGGCAGCGATCAGGATGCCGGCAAACGCCGGGCCGAGCATGCGGGCGAGGTTCACCATCGAGGAATTGAGGGCGATGGCATTGGCCAGATCGCTTTTGTCGTCCACCAGTTGGATCACCAGCGACTGGCGGGAGGGAAAATCGAAGGAATTGATCATGCCCTGCACGGCCGAAAGCACGACGATGTGCCAGACCTGGATCATGTCGGTCAGGACCAGCGTGGCGAGCGTGGCGGCCTGGAGCATCGACAGCACCTGCGCGGTAAAGAAAATGCGGAAGCGGCTGGTGCGGTCGGCAAAGACGCCGGCGATCGGCGCGAGGAAGAAGTTCGGCGCATAGAGCACAAAGCCGACCAGACCGAGCATGAAGGGCGAATCGGTGAGCCGATAGATCAGCCAATTCAGCGCGATCGATTGCATCCAGGTGCCGGTAATCGAGATCGACTGCCCGACGAAGTAAAGGCGGTAGTTGCGATGGCGGAAGGCGCGCAGGGCGATCCGGAGACGGCCGGGTTGTCGGTCGGTTGCGGGTTGCGGGGCGATGGCGGCAGTCGGCTTCAAGATCGGTACTCCAGGCTGATTATACGCGAATCGGGGGCGGCGGCGCAAGGGTTGTGGGGGTTAAGCACCCTTGCCCTCTCAGAGGGAGAGGGGAGTCGGCGTCATTCCCGCGGAGGCGGGAATCCAGATTAGTGGGATGTGCGGTGGCGCGACGATTAGTGAGGGGAAATCATCGGGGCAGAGATTGCTTCGTCGCGGCGAAGGTCGGAGTTGGATGGGGGGAGACGTTCGCTCCTCGCAATGACAGGCCTCGTTTCCTCGACAAGACGCGCGTGGCAGGTCTCCCGGGAGATGATTCGTCAATTGAGATGATCCCGTCAAGGAGACCTGCCCTACTGGTGCTTCTCAATCCATCGCAATCCAGCGTTCGTTGCGACCCACCGCAAGCGGTGGGGCACCGGAGTAGGTCGCTGTGATGGGGAACCGAAGCGTTCCGTCAGGAAGGGATTCCTGACGGCGCGGTAGAAGCCACCGCAGGCCCTCGTTCCTCGGGACCCACCGCAAGCGGTGGGGCACCAATGAGGCACCCATGGGGCACCGGTGGGGCACCGGGACAAATCGCGGTGGCTACATGCGGAAGAGGACCTCCTCGCGCTCGAACCAGGTCTTGGCGAACCAGAGTGCCAGTGAGGCCAGCACAAAGGTTGAGACGAAGGCGGTGATGATGTACTGCCAGTGCACTTCGCCGGCGATGGCATCGCGGACGATCAGCGAGGTATTCATCACCGGGATTACGGAGAGAGTCCAGTTGAGCTCTACGCCCGGCAGGAAGGAAATGAAGGCCGGGAAAATCAGGAACATGTTCAAGAAGCCCATGTAGCCTTGCGCTTCCTTGGCCGACTTGGCGAAGATCGAAACCGACAGCAAGATCGCCGCGAAGATGCCGGCCAGCGGGATGACGATCATCAGGATCAGGGCAATCATCGAAAGATTGAATTCGATCTTGGGCATCGCCGCAGCCATATCGCCCATCCCGACCATCATATTGTTGAGCGAATACGTCATCGAGACCATGCAAAGCAAACCGGCGACCATTCCGGCCAGCAGAATCACGCCGTACTTGCCGAGCACGAATTCGCCGCGGGTGGCAGGAGCGACGAGCAAGGTTTCCAGCGTGCCGCGCTCTTTCTCGCCGACACAGAGGTCGATGGCGGGATACATGGCGCCGAGGAAACACATCAGGATAAAGAAATAGGGCAGCATGCGGCCGAAGGTCTGGCCCGCCAGTTTCTGCGGCGAAGCGACGCTGTTGCGGACTTCCTCAAAGGGAGTCAGCAACTCGGTCGCAATGTTGCGCTTGACCAGCCGTGCGGCGATGGTGCGATCTTTATAGCGTTTCAGCAAAGCCGTGAGTTTGTCTTCAGCGGCGTTGGACATATCATCGGCCCGGTCATAGTAGATCTCGACATCGGTGGGCGATTCCAGTTCAATCGCGGAACGGAAGTTCGGCGGGACAACCATGACCAGATCGAGCGCGCCCGATTTGAGCGAATCAATGGCCTTGTCGGCGTAGACGGCCTCATCGATCAACTTGAACTGCGGTGAAGTGCGCAGCGTATCCTGCAGGTCGGCGGGCAGTTCCGGCATGTTCTGCACGACCAGGCTTGAGACCTGTGCCTCGATTTTCTTTACCTGCGAGATCATCAGCCGCGAGATGCCGGTCATCAGCAGCGGCATGGCAACGATCGGCACCACCAGCATAAAGATCAGCGTGCGGCGGTCGCGGAGGGTGTCCTTGAGTTCCTTGGCGAAAATGGTCTTGATGTTCTTGAGTTGCATAACCTATTCCCCCACGATCTTGATAAAGGCGTCTTCGAGATTGTTGGTCTGGGTTTCTTCCAGCAGGCGATTGACCGTTCCCTCTTTGTAAATGCGGCCGTTGTGGATGATCGCGACGCGGTCGCAGAGGCGCATCGCCTCCGACATGATATGCGTCGAAAAGATGACGCACTTGCCGTCATCGCGACACTTCTTGATGAAGTCGACGATGGTGCGCGAGCTCATGACATCGAGGCCGGAGGTCGGCTCGTCGAAAACCATCACGGGCGGATCGTGCAGCACCGAGCGGACGATCGAGACCTTCTGCTTCATGCCGGTCGAGAGCTTCTCGTTGCGCGAATCGGCGAATTTGTTCATGTCGAGCAGGCTAAACAGTTCCTGCGTACGGCGCGCCACGAGGCCGTCGTCCATGCCGTAGAGCTTGCCGAAGTAGGCGACCATTTCGCGCGCGGTCAGGCGGCCGTAGAGGCCGGTGTTGCCGGAGAGAAAGCCGATCTGTTCGCGCACTTTCTGCGGTTCCTTGCTGACATCGACGCCATTAATCAGCGCGGTACCGGAGGTGGGCCGGAGCGCGGTGGAAATTATGCGCAGGGTCGTCGTCTTGCCGGCGCCGTTGGGTCCGAGGAGACCGTAGACCTCGCCGGCCTTACAACTGAAGTTGACGTGGTCGACCGCTTTGACGACGCCGCGCTTTTTGTCCTTGAAGTTCTTGCAGAGATCCCGTGTTTCGATCATAGCTCCACTCACAGATGGGGTTCGAGTGTAATGATACTCGGCGCCGGCGGTGAAAGTTACAAAAATCGGTACATGGCCGCGAGTCGCCCAGCCGCGCTCCGGGGAAACAATTATTGAGAGATTTGGTCCTCGACCGACGTATTTGGATAGAACCCCTCGCCGTTGCTGCCGGCCAGAGACTATCGAGACCAGGAGGCTCGAATTATGCCACGGAGAACACGCATTCTGGCTGCAGCCGCTCTTGGTGCACTGGCACTGGCGCCGATGGCGAGCGCGACGATTCACACCGTCAGTGTCGGCAACAATTTTTTCAATCCGGTCAACACCACGGTCAGTCACGGCGACACAGTGCGCTTCATGCGCTCTGCCGGAACGCACACGTCCACGAGCGACGCCGGTTCGCCCAAAGGTTGGGATTCCGGCATCCTCGCCGCGGGGGTACCGTTTGACGTCGAGATCAAGCCCGCGGACGGCAATGGGCCGTTTCCCTTTCACTGCGATTTCCACCCTGCGATGAAGGGCACGATCTTCGTGCAGAGTCTGGGGGTGCAAGTGGAGAGCACGGACCCCCTGCCGCGCGCGTTGGCGCTCGAGCAAAACTTCCCCAATCCGTTCAATCCCAGCACCACGATCCGGTTTTCGCTGGAAAGGTCGGCGGTGGTGCGATTCGCCGTCGTCAATTTGCTGGGACAGACGGTTGAGAGTCAGGAGCTGGGCGAGTTGCCGGCCGGAAGCTACGAGGTCAACTGGACCGCAACTGCAATCGGCGGTAAGTCGTTGCCGTCGGGCGTCTACTTCTACACGATCACAGCCGGTGAATGGAGCGCAACGCGACGGATGCTCCTCTTGAAGTAGCGACGGACGAAGCTACTTCTGCTTCTCTTTGCAGAGCACCGATTTGAAGCTGTTGAAAACGAACTTCTCCGGCTTGTAGGGCAGGTTGGAGATGGTCACGGTCTGCCGGAGCTGATCAATATCGAGCCGCGTGGTGGTGTGATATTCACCGGCCATCAGGATCGTAAACGGGATCAACATACGGAACCCGTCGCTGACACCGTTCGTAGTGACGGAGACATCGACCGCGAACTTGCCGTCGGGTTGCTCGCGGACGGCAGCACGCCATTCATATTCGGGCAGTTCGACGCCGTAGACCCACTGATCGAAAAACCAATCGAGCCGCTTGCCGAAATGTTCCTCAGCGACGCGTTGGAAGTCGGCGGTGGTGGCTTCGCGCCACTGATATTCTTTGAGGAAGTCGCCGAGCAGCGCGCGGAAGTTGCTGTCATCGCGTTTGACGAAATCGAACATCATCATCCGCAGCATGTAGAGCACGTAGGCGCCTTTGCTGTAGACAAGGGTGGCATAGTCGGACGAATTCGAGGATTGCAGGCGTTGACCCATCCAGATCGGGCCGGCATTATTGCCCTCTTGATAAGCCGTCTGCCAGCCGCCCTGGGTGTAGGAACCGGACTGAAAGACGTCGTCGCGCCACTGATCGAGCAGATCGAAAAAGCGGCCGCGATGTTCCTTATCATTAAGATACTTGCGCTGGATGTACCAGGCGCTGAAATACTCGGCGAAGGCTTCCGAGAGCCATTGGTCGTGGTAGGTCTTCCAGCCGACCAGGTGTCCCCACCACTGGTGGGCGACTTCATGGGCGCGGAAGGCATCGTCGAAGGCGAAGGGCGAGGTCTGATCGAAGGTGCTGTAAGCAAGATGGAGCAAGCCGGGCAGGCCTTGTCCGTGTCCCGACTGAATTTCGGTGACGGCCAGCGAAGCGAAGGGGTACGGATGCACTTCCAAAGAGTACAGCGTACCGGAGGCGGCGACATCGGCCAGCACGCTCTCCATCATGTCCTTGGTGGAAGCGCGATGCGACTTGCTGCGATAGACCGCCAGCGGGATCGGGCCGGTAGTCGAGACGAACGACGAAGTGTCGATCTCGAAGATGCCGTAATTGTAGGAGACGAAAGCGACTGGGTAGTCGGAGCAGTCCCATTCGGAGATCTTGAAATCACCGTCGACAGCTTCGTTGACCTTGCGGCCGACGCCGACAAACTCGTACTGATTGGGCACGGCGAACTTGAGGCGATGGTGGGCGCGTTTGAGATAGCCGTAGCGCGGATACCAGGTCGTGGCCGAGACCAGCACATTATTGCCCCACGGTGTCTTAGCGAGCATGCCCTTGGAGGAATAAGTGAAGCGCAAAGTTTCGCGTTCGCCGCGCAGCAGCGGTTTCTGCAGCGCGACGGTGATGCCGTATTCATCCTTCAGCTTGAGCCAGTAGAGCGAATCACCGCGCGAGTCGGAGACGCGGATGGTCTCCTGCATTAAATCATCGAAGAGGGTGAAGCTGAGCACGCGGAGCGAATCGACGGTGGCGGTGAAGGCAAGGTCAACGATCAGATCGCACTTAGCGGACTGCCAGATTTTGCAGTCGATGCGATAGTCGAGGCTGTCGATTTCGTCTTTGTTTTCGCGGTCGGGACCCCAGCGGTGGCCTTCGTACTGCTCCGGCAGGTGGAAGCTGGAAACGATTTCGGGATAGGCTCCCTGTCCAGTGCGACTCTGGCGGATGAATTGGACTTCCTCGACTTCATTGGGATCGACGATGATCAGTCCGCTGCCGCAGGGGGTCGGGAAGCGGGCGAGGAATCGTCCCGGCCGCGCCGACTGGAACAGATTGGTCAGGAGGAAGGCGGCGAAAGAAATATCGAGGTCGTCTTCAACGTAATCGATCAGGGCGGCCAGCTGCCCCGAGCCCTTGGTCAGCGTAGCCGGTGTGGCCGCACCAACGGCGGCGGCTAACTCGACAATCGTGCTGTCGGTGAAGACGAAGCCGATTTCGTTGACTTCCCAATTCGCGACCGAGTCGGAGCAATGGCGCTGAAACATGTAGCGTTCGGCGCGATTGGGGGGTGCGAAGCTGACATGGGCAGAGCCGGTGAAGACTGCCCCGAGACGGCGGCCGGCAACGGGACTGGCCAGTGCGAGCGTTCCGGACTCCAGAGTGAAGCTAATGCCCCCGCGAACAAGCTTGATGTTGCTGATGCCGGCTGTGGCGGCCGGATCGGGCGCCAGGTGGCGGAGGCTGTCGGCCAATTCGGCCAGGTCGCGTTCATAGGCGGCATTAGCCGGCACACAGCACGCGAGGACTATGGCCGCAATTGCGGGAACGGCGATTCGACTGAACATGCGGGAGCCCTCCCGACCTTTGAGTTGAGGAACGGCCGCCTAACCCTTGCGGGCGGCAGCGACGGCGTCATCCAAGGTATCGTGCACCGAGAAGACCTCGGTCAGACGCGAGATGACCATGATGCGTTCGATTTTGTCGGTCAGATTCGCCAGCCGGAGTTCGCCGCCGGCGTCCTTGAATTTTTTGTAGTGGTGAATCAGGATCGACAAGCCGGACGAATTGATCCATTCGCAGTTGAGCAGGTCGACGACGGCGTTTTTGTTGCCCTTGGCGAGCAGCGCATAGAGTTTTTCATCGAGTTCGCCGGTGTCGGGGCCGCCCATCATCTTGCCCGACACGGAGACGACGCTCACGCCGTTTTTTTCTGAGACGGTAACTTTCATCAGTCCTCCTGAATGGTCCCAACCTACCGCTGACACGACAAATGTACCAGTCGGATGCGGCAGCCAACCGGCTTGCCAGATATTTAATCTATTGAAATCCAATGACTGGGTCAAATGCTTTAGATGAGGATCGGAAAAATGGGGATTTGCGGCCGCAGGTAACAATGGCGTGAGCAAACGAGGTGTTGAGGACGCGACCGCCAGGCGACGGTGGTGCTGGAGCGCAGCCAGGTGAAGTGGCGAAGTGGGCGCGCCCGAGACCGTAGTGGAGATTTCGCGTTTGTTAGATTGGGTGCGCAACGCTATACTGTCGAGCCCTAAGAAAGGGACATGCGATGCCGCTGCCTCGGGTTTTTCTGATTTTCAACAAGACCGATTGGTCAAGCTTCACACGACAGGATGAAGTCCGCGCACTGGCGGCAGTCGGTCGGAAAAAGGGCTTCACGGTCATCGCGGTGAATCGCCCGCTTTGTCCGGTCTCAACCGTCTTCCGCAAGCCGCAGCGCGTGACAGAATACTTCAAGACGGAGAAACTCGAACCATTGGCGGAAAATCTGTTCCTGGCTTCGCCGAAGTACTGGCTCACCGATATCGTCGCCTGGCGATATCCGTGGATCACGCGCCGCAATGTTCAAGCACTACGGGGTTGGTACGCGCGAGTGCGCGGCCGGCTCGGGCTGGGGCCGGAACCGCCGCTGGTGTGGTACTATCATCCGGTTCAGGGTTATGTTACCGGTCTTTTCCCAGGGGCGCCGACAGTTTACGAGATGTACGACTATCTTGCGGCTGCCGACGACAGGGCGGATGACATCGGTCAGAGACTGGAAGTCAGTTATCGGCAGCACGTTGATGTTTTGCTGTGTGTGACACCCTCCCTACTCCAGCGATATGCGCCGCATTATCGGCAGGCCTGGCTCTCGGGTAACGGCCTGTCGCAATCGGTGCTGAGTCGATTCGACCGCGACCGCCCCAAGGTTGATCCGCGGATTGAGGCGATTGCCCGGCCGCGCCTGGGATATGCGGGGGTGATCTCGGAGCGGCTCGATTGGCCATTGCTCAAGGCGCTGGCCGAACGCAATCCCGCGTGGCAGTTGGTTTTTGTCGGCCGGCAACAGGGGAACGACTTTGCACGTTGGCTCGGCTCAGCGGCGAACGCGCATTACGTGGGCGAAGTAGCGCGCGACCGCGTGCCGGAGATCGTGGCGGGATTCGATGTCGGGCTGCTCCCTTACCTGCCCAGCGAGTTCATCTATCACTCAAATCCACTAAAATTCTACGAGACGGCGGCGGCGGGCGTGCCATCGGTCTGCTCTCCAAATGACTTGTTGGCAAGTTATCCCGACGAGCTGGTGCGCACCGTCGCCTGCCACCCGGAGGAGTGGGAGGCGGCGATCAAGACGGCCCTGGCGCTGCGACCGGCGGAATTGCGGCAGCGCCATGCGGCATTTCTTGCCGAGCAGACGTGGGAGAAGATCGCGGAGCGGTTGGTTAGTCAACTGGACGCGACGCTGCGATAGCCCGTTGGAAACTGCGGGAGTACGACGTCGTTGTTATTCGGTTGACCTGCGCCCGATTACCCGATATCATAGGTTCTCTCTGGGAGGAAAACTAAAGGAAAATGTGGATTTTATCAGTACTTGATATCGCGGTCAAACGCCGGCGCATGATCATTCTGACGGTCTTAATCGTGACGGTGATCGCGATCGTCGCCAGTCTGCTGCTGCCGCGCAAATACGCGGCCGTCTGCACGATGCTGCCGCCGCAGGAGGAGTCACCGATCGCGGGACTGCTGGGCGCCGTCGGGGCCAATTTGTCGCAAGCGGCCGCCAGCTTCGCGTTGCCGTTCATGGCGACACCCTCCGATCTCTATGCCAGCATCCTGGAATCGGAGACGGTCCTGTTGCGCACGGTCGATTCGCTGAATCTCATGGTCGAGTACGACAGCGATACACGGCTGCAGGCGCTCGGCAAGCTGCGCGAGAGTTTCACGACGGAGGTGACCCCCGAAGGCATCGTGAGACTGCAGACGCAGGCCCGGACTCCGGAGTTGGCGGCGGCGCTCGCCAACACGATGGTCGCGGGACTGAATGCAGTCAATTCCGAAATCCAGATTCAGAAGAACCAGTTCTTCGGTGAGTTCCTCGGACAGCGGGTGCGGGAAACGGAGACCGCCCTGGCAAAGGCACAGGGCGCGCTGTTGGCGTTCCAGCGCGAGAACATGGCGATCTCGCTGGACGCGCAGTCGCAGGCGATGATCGATATCATCGCGCAGCAGCAGGCGGAACTGAATATGACCGAAATCGAGTACAAGCTGCTGCGGCGGCAGTTCGACGAAAATTATCCCGGACTGACGCAGCTCAGTGCCAAGATCAGCGCGCTGCGCGAGAAGCTGCAGCAATTGGAAATCGGCAAACGCGACCCAGGCGATTCGACCGCATCGGCGATGGACATTCCGCTGAACCGTATTCCGGACCTGACGCTGCGCTATGCCGAGTTGATGCGCGATCTCAAGATTCAGGAGATGACCTACGAGATGCTGTACCAGCAATGGGAGATCGCGCAGATTCAGTCCAAGAAAGACGTCCCCGTAGTCGCCGTACTGGATCGAGCGCTGCCGCCGGAGGAGGCGATCTGGCCACGCAAGAAGGTGATGGTCGTGAGCGCGTTTCTCCTTAGCCTGATACTGGCTGTCGCCGTGGCGGTCGTCCAGGATCAAGCCGCGAATCTCAACAGCAACACCGGCAAGATTCTGGCGTCGTTGGCGGAGCACTACCGGACGATCCGCAAAGGGCCGTTGGGCTAAACGCGGCGGCAAACCGTAGATGGCAGACAATCCGGTAACGGCAACGTCACGGCGATTTGACGGACTGGGCTTGGCGCTCCCCGCCTTTGCCGGCGCGGCAAGTCTGGCCGGCAGTGTGTTCCTGTCGCCGCTGCAGATTATGTTTACCGGTCTGGCGACCGTGCTGCTGCCGTTGCTAATCGTCTCGTCCGCCGGTGTGATCGCGGCAGTCAGCCTGACCAGTCCGTTTGAGACTATTCCGCAACTAACCGACACGTCGCTCTATCTCCTCAAGTGGTTCGTGACCTTCGGATTCCTGGTCATCGCGCTGCTGCGCAAGGTTGCCGTCGGCGAAGCCTGGGATTGGTCGCCCCCGCTGCCGATCCGCGCGGCCGCCGCGCTGCTCGCCTGGAGCCTGGTTTGCGTGCCGGGGGCGACCCATCCGACCGAGACCCTGATTGAGATTGTTCGATTCGCGATCCTGTTGCTGCTGTTCATGGTGACGCGCGAGTGTGTGCGCGACCGGCGGGCGCTGTTACTGGTCGGGATCACGTTCCTGGCCAGCGTAGCCGCCTCCTCGCTGTATTCGCTGTTGCAGCTCTGGACCGAAGGCTTCTTTCGCGTCCGCGGTTTCTTCAACAATGCCAACAGCTTCGGCATATTTGTCAGTTTCGCGCTGCCGATGGCGATCGTCCTGGCCTATGCCGCGCGTTCACGGATGCTCAAGCTTTTCGCCCTGGCCTGCACCTGTCCTGCGCTGGTGGCCGTGGGAATGACGTGGTCGCGCGCGGCGATATTGAACCTGGTCGTGCAGGCGCTCGCCTTTCTGGTGTTGGAGCGGCAATGGCGGTGGTTGCGGCGGATCGCGTGGTCGGCCGCGCTGCTGGGCCTGATCGTAATGATGACTCCTTCGGCGCGAGAAATGGTGGTGACTGCCGCCCGCCTCAAGGGAGGGGCAACGCATCGAACGCTACTTTGGGCGGCCGCGGCCAACGCCGTCGCGGACAACCCGCTCTTTGGCCAAGGGTACGGATTGAAGCAGCATGAGGTCGTCGGCCGGTTGATGGTGCGCGACCCGGGGGTGTTGTACGTGTTCGGAGAGAAGCGGACCAAGGATTTCCTACCCCACAATCAATTTCTGGTTCATGCGGTCTCGACGGGAATCCCGGGACTGATTCTTGCCGCTGTATTCTATCTGGTGACAATTCGTTATTTCCTGCGCGCGCAGCGAGGTGCGTCAAACGCGTCGGAAAGAATGGTTCAATCGGCAGCGGTTGCGCTGGTGCTCGGCGCGCTCGCCAACGGCCTCTTCGAGGGTGGCGTTGTTTTCGGCAAGGGGGCCATCAACAATTACTTCTGGATTGCACTGGGTTTGGCGGCCGCGGTGGCCAGACACGGGATATATCGTGAGCCGGCGGATGTCCTATCGCGGACTTGATTCGGCCAGAACTTTTCGAGCTTTTTGAATCGCCTTTTCCTGCCGCTCCGCAACTGCGCGCGGGGTGGGATATGACAACAGTTGTTCGTATTCGCGCCGTTCGCTCGCGGTGTCGCCGATGAGGTGATAGATCTCGGCACGTTGTGAGCGGCACTCGATCAGGTTGTAGTAGCTCTGCGTCGAGTCGGATTCCAGGGAAGCAATGATCGCGCCGAAGTAATCGAGCGCTTCATGGTAGCGGCCGGCGGCATAATGAGAGAAAGCCAGACCCCAGTTCACGAGCCGGCTGTTGGGATAGCGGGCGTGCAGCCGTTCGGCGCAGGCGAGCGCGCGCTCGGGCTGCTTGCGGTGAAGATGAATCCATACGAGCGAGTTGAGCGCCAGGTCGCCGGAAAAGAGGGACGAATCGACGGCGAGTTCGAGTTCGCGCACGCCGTCGTCCTTGCGATCGCCGACCAGCGGAAACCAATTGATGAATTCCGTCTTGGCGGACTTCCAGTAATGGTAGGTGCCGAGGCCAAGGTAGGCGTCGTACAAGGTGGGGTCGGTTTTGAGGGCATCGAGGTAAGCGCCTTTCGCCTTGAGTCCCCGTCGCATCGCCGACCACCACCCGCCGGCTTTGGCCTCCAGCGAGGCGATGTAAGCGTGCGCATTGCCGATGGTCAGATACGCCCAGGCCGGGTCGTGGCCGCGTTTGAGGGCGTCTTTGGCCAGTTCAATGGCGTGTTCGGCGTCGCTCTCGAGTTTCTTCTTTCCGTCGTATTCTTCCCGATCGAGCATCTCAGCATGATCGACGCCCGCCAGGTAGAGCCGCGCCGCGAAGTCGTTGGCTTCGCGATCGACCAGGTGCTTGAAGACGACACGCGCCGAGTCGAACTGCTCGGTCATGGTCAAGGCAATGCCGCGGCGGAGCTCGGAGACGTAGGCCGAGTCGAGCGTGAGAGCCGTTGAGCAGGTTGAGCACACCAGCATCGAGAGAAGAGCGAGTCGAAGGCGCAACATGGCGCGATGATGGCGATTCATCATTGATTATACAAGGCGAAATGTGTTTGTTGAGCGGGCACCCTCACCCCTAACCCCTCAGCCAGAGGGAGAGGGGAAGAAGCTTGAACGCAGGCGCGCCGGCCGGAGTGAACCAGGCGGAGCGCACCGAATGAAATGTGTTTGTTGAACGAGCGCCCTCACCCCTAACCCCTCTCCCAGAGGGAGAGGGGGACAAGCGCCAACAGGGGCAGGTATCCGATTCGGGCAGGTGTGAGCGGTGCGGCGCACGGAACACCATGAAAAGACGAATTCTTGGAGATAGACCATGATTGATTTTGAACTGACCGACGACCACCTTAGTGCCCAGCAGATGGCACGCGACGTGGCGCACAAGTACCTGAAACCGCATATCGCCGAGCTGGATCGCGCCGGCAAGAACGATCCGGAATTCATCAAGCGGCTCAAGGATGCGGAATTGCTCGGAGTCTGCATCCCGCAGAAGTACGGCGGCATGGGCTTGGATTACATCTCGCTGGGCTTGGTGTGCGAGGAAATGGAGTATATCGACACGTCTGCGCGGGTGATCTTCTCGGTGCACATCGGGCTCAATTCCCTGACGCTGTTGACCTGGGGCAACGAGATGCAGAAGGAGAAGTACCTGATTCCGCAGGCGAAAGGCGAGAAGATCGGGACGTTCGGGCTGACCGAGCCGGCGGCGGGATCGGATGCGGTGGGGATTCTCACGACCGCGAAGAAGGCGGGCAACAAGTATATCCTTAACGGCGAGAAGATGTGGATATCGTTGTCGGAAGTCGCCGACATGTTTCTGATCTTCGCCTGGACCGATACCGAGAAGCAGAAAAAGCGCGACCACACGGGGCTGTCGGCGTTTATTGTCGAGCGCAATTTCAAGGGCGTGACGACCGGATCAATCAGCGGCAAGCTGGGGGTGCGCGCGGGCAAGACGGGATGGATTTCGCTGCAGGATGTCGAAGTGCCGGTGGAGAATCTGCTCGGCTTCGAGGGCGAGGGTTTCAAGATCGCGATGTCGTGTCTTGACGGCGGACGCTACACGGTGGCGGCGGGATCAACGGGGTTGATCAAGGCGTGCATGGATGCCTGCAAGGAATACTCCCTGACGCGCAAGGCGTTTCAGCAGCCGATTGCGGCGCACCAGTTGGTGAAAGAGATGTTCGCCGAGATGATCTACGGTTACGAGGCGGGGCAATACCTGTGGATGAAGGTCGGCTGGCTGCGCAACAAGGGGATGCGTTCGACGCGGGAGACCTCGCTGGCCAAGTGGTTTTGCACCGATCAGGCGGAGAAGGCGGCGTACAATGCGGTGCAGATTCACGGGGCATATGGCTTCTCGGATGAGTATCCGGTGGAGCGCTTCTTCCGCAACGCGAAGGGCGCGGCGATTTACGAGGGCACGCGCGAGATTCACAAGTTGATGCAGGCGGATTATTTTCTGGGTTTCCGCAACGATCACGAGGTGCGTTGTCTGCCGCCGAAGTGGGAGGGGTAGTCGTTGAATCGGTTGACGCTGGCTCTGGCGGCTCAGGCGGTCACCTGCGTGGTGGGAGTGTTGGGGTCGACCTATGTCGTTGGGATAAGCGTATTCAACCATCTGCTGTTCTTGAGTATTCTCGCGCCGATTCCGATCGGGCTGTATTATGCGGTCTGGAATAAGCACCGACGAAAGACCGTGATTCTAACGGGGTTTCTGATGGTTGCCGCAGGGTTGGTGGCAGCGAGATTCATTAGTTCCGCGCTCTACGACGTCGCCAAAGAGCGCGGCGATCTGATCCTGGTGGCGCTCGAGCAACACCAGAGCCGCGAAGGGAAACCAGCACTCAGGCTTGCGGAGCTTGTCCCTGATTATATGGAGAAGATTCCGCCATCTCCGTTTGTGTTCTCGCACTACTACTTGATCGATACCAATGAGGTACAATTCGACGCACCGGCGTTTATGCAGTGTCGCAGGGCCGTAGGCGGCGAATGGGAGTGCGACGATTGAGGTAACGTCAGCGCGTCAGCGTCGCAGGGATCTTGACCTACCGAACAAGATTGCTTTGTCGCGGTTGCTGTTGCCGGCATGATTGAGATTGGTTCGCTCCTCGCAATGACACACTCTCCGCAAGCCCCTCTGGTAGGCAGGGAATGTTGAAAGATCGGCGCCAAGAAGAGGGGGCAGGAACTGGGCGTCATTCCCGCGGAGGCGGGAATCCAGGTTCGCCGTGAATTCGTTGAAGTGAGGCTGTGGGTGGCAGGTCGCCTGGCGCCGGGATAAGAGGAGTTCCTCCGGAGTGAGCGGCGCGCGAGAAGACGTGACGGAACGGTGAAAGGCGGGCTGAAGTTGGTGCTTGTCGATTACAGCGAAAGGAAATGCGGTTGCACGGAGGCCAGAGCGCGCATAGATTGCCCTACCATGAAAACTCTCGGACTAATCGGCGGCACGAGTTGGCTGTCGACGATCGATTATTACCGGCAGATCAATCAGATGATCGCCGAACGGCTGGGCGGACTGAATTCCGCGCCAATCTACATGTATTCGCTCAATCTGGCGCAACTGTCGCAGATGAGCGCTGCAGGGAACTGGAACGGAGTGGCATCATGGCTCAGCAGCGAGGCGCGCAAATTGGAGCAACTGGGCGCGCAAGCACTCATGATCTGCGCCAACACGCCGCACAAAGTCGCCGACCAGGTTCAGGCGGCGATCGGGATTCCGCTAATTCATATCGCCGACGCCACCGCTGCTGAAATTCGCAAACTGGGCTTAAGCCAGGTCGGATTGCTGGGGACGCGCTACACGATGGAAGATGATTTCATCAAAGGGCGCCTCGGTCGCCACGGGATCAACTGCATCATTCCCGACGAGCCGGAGCGCACGTTCGTCCACGACTCGATCTATCAGGAACTGGGGCGCGGAATTTTCTCGGCACCGACCAAAGCGCGCTATCAGGCGATCATCGGGCAGTTGGCGGCCCGGGGAGCGCAGGGCGTGATCCTCGGCTGCACCGAGATTCCGATCCTGATCAAGCCGGAGGACGCGCCGGTGCCGCTGATCGATACGACCGTCGTCCACGCGCGCGCGGCGGTGGAATTCGTCCTGGGCGCGGCGTAGCCGGCGCGGGCAAAAATCCTTTACTTTTCCCACAACGGGTATTACCTAACAGCCCACTTGCTGACGTATAGAACCGGGCAGGTTTGACTGAATGAGGGATGATCCATGGCTGACAAATATGATGTAATCGTGTTAGGCGGCGGACCGGGCGGCTACGTAGCGGCGATTCGCGCGGCACAGTTGGGCGCCAAAGTGGCCTGTATCGAGGAAGACAAGCTCGGTGGTATCTGTCTGAACTGGGGCTGTATACCGACCAAGACGTTTATTGCCACCGCGCACCTGTACAAGAAGATCAAGGAAGCGGGTGAATTCGGCATTGATCTGACCGGCACCGCGCAGATCAACATCGCCAAGATGGTCGAGCGCAAGAACAAGGTTGTCAACGAGCTGGTGAGCGGGATCGGGATGCTGTTCAAGTCGTACGGCGTCACGCTTTACAACGGCTTCGGCTACTTCGAACGCAAGGACCGCATCGTCGTCGAGATGGCGAACGGCTCGCAGCAGGCAATCGAGGGCGACAAGATCATTATTGCCACCGGTTCGCGGCCGATGAATATCCCGGCCTTCCCCTTCAACGGCGACACGATCATCTCCTCCGACGAACTGATCCATCCCAAATCGTTGCCGCAGTCGCTGACGATCATCGGCGGCGGCGTGATCGGCTGCGAGTTCGCCTGTCTATTTGCCGAACTGGGCACCAAGGTCAGCGTCGTGGAGATGTTGCCGCACCTGCTGCCGTTCGAGGATATCGATACATCCAAGACGATCGAGCGCGAACTGAAGAAGCATGGCGCTGAGATTTTCACCGGCGAGAAGGTGCTCGCGGTCGACACCAGCGGCGGCGGGACCGTTTGCAAGCTGGAATCGGGCAAGACGATCAGCGCGGAAAGAGTGCTGGTCTCGGTGGGCCGGACGTTCAACACCGAGGATATCAACCTCGACAAGATCGGCGTCGAGCTGAACAAGAATCGCTCGATCAAGGTCAATGACAAGATGGAGACCTCGGTCAAGGGGATTTACGCCATCGGCGATTGCGCCGGCAAGTACCTGCTGGCGTACACAGCTTCGCATGAAGGTATTGTCGCAGCGACCAATGCTGTCGGTAAACAGGCCAAAGTCGATTACAAGGCGGTACCGATCACGATTTTCACCGACCCGGAAGTCGGCTCGGTCGGGCTGTCACAACAGAAAGCCGAAGAGAAGGGCCACAAGGTGCGGATCGGGCAATTCCTGTTCCGCGTGCTGGGTAAGTCGAAAGCGGAGCGCGATCTGGCCGGACACGTCAAGGTCATCGCGGACGAGAAGACCGACAAAATTTTGGGGGTGCATATTGTCGGCGCACACGCGACTGATTTGATTCACGAGGCGGCGGTCGCGATCCAAAACGACATGACCGCTCACGGGCTGGGTGAGGTGTTTCATGCCCACCCGGTTTTGGCGGAGGCAGTGATGGAGGCGGTGCACGACGTCCACGGGATGTCGGTGCACACGCCGAAGAAGCTTGTCAAGTAGTACCAAATTCGGCGATTATCACGATGACGGGCGCATGAAAGTGCGCCCGTTTTGCTTGGGAAGCCGCAAAATCTGCGTCGAAGAACTATCTTGATTTCCAATGAGTTACAAGTTGCGCCAGAGTCCCGACCGGGAATGGCCGCGCATGAACTGCGGGAGCAATCGAAAGTGGGAATGGGGAGATTCACTATCCATTTTACAACTCCTTGATAATTAACGAATTAAGTTCCGGGTAGCTCATGCGCGAAATTGGCACAGGATATGCGTTCATCTTCCCCGAAGTCAGTTACTCTTAGAAACACTTTGGCGGTGAAGGGTACTGAAGAGGAGGGGATGAAGGAGCTCCTTTGTGAGGGAGGAGCTCCTTTTGATTTTCTGGGTCACGCCGTTCACTCCGAATTGACGCACAAATTGTTTAAGACTGTACGAACTAAAGCGGGTGCTGCTCTGTTTAACGTGGGGACGAAGAGATTCGTCTCGTCATTCTACATCGGTGCATGGAACCCTCCGGCAATGATCGGCAGGGTTCCTGCGTTTTAGGGGGCTGTCTTTGCGGTTTCCTTGAGATAATCCTGCCGCAGTCTCACGATCAGCAGAACCCAGATCAGCAACGCGGTTAGCCAAGGATAGTACCACCACAAGAGCCGGGCCGAATCGGGAAACGGCAGCGGCGTCCACTTGGTCAACGACAACAGGATGAAAAGAAAGACGAAGTTCTGAGGTGTCAGATACCGGCGCATGACCAAAAGGCTGGCGGGAATCAACAGAACAAAGGAATAGGTCTTCATGCGCGGCATGATCAGAGCATAGGTCAGGGTGAAGAGCGCCAGCGTAGTCAGGAAGTCACCGGGTGAATCGCCCGGTTTCTGCCGGCGCCACGCGCGCCAGCTCTGCCAGAGAATGACCGCAGCCAACACAATATATATGGCGCTCCCCAGAGTCGTACTTCCGGCAACGGTTCCGGAGCCACGGAAAATGTCAATCAAGTCGCGACAAAACGCCAACAGCGAGTGGTTGTAGACCTCGCCGCGCTCATCGATGCTGGTGATAATCGACCAGAACACGCCGAGCTCATGGGCGTAAGTGAGGTAATTCAGCAGCAGGTAGATGACGAACAGTGCGCCGCCGACCAGTGAGTATTTGAGCGCGGTGCGATCGCGCAGCAGCAGCGGCAGTGCCAGAAAGATGATGAAGGTGAGTTTGAACAGCGAAATCAGCAACACGCTGGCCGTAAACAGCCAGAGCCGATGTTTGAGCAGTCCGTATATCCCGAGCCACAAGACGGCCTGTTCGAAGATGCCGATGTTCCCTGCCACCAGATCCCAATAGGCAGACGAACCGTACGCCAGCGTGGCGAAGAGCAGGACGATGGCCGGGTCTTCATCCTTGAGGAACGCCTTGCACCAAAGAAAGACCAATAGCCCCAGCAAGAGTACCTTGATGAAGAGCCACACCTGATATGCCGCAGAAAAGTCGAGCGCGGTGAGTGGCTTGAAGAACCAGACAGTCAAAGGCGGGTAAACATAAGCCAGCTTGATATCGGCGCGGGCAACGCCGCTGAGCACAACCGGGTCCCACCATTCGAGCGCGCGGTCGTGGGCAATCGCGCCATAGTAATAGGTCTTGAAATCCCACTGCTTCGGTTCTGAGATTGAAAGCGAATAGATGCCGTACCCCCAGATGACGGCGACAATCAGCAGCACGAGGTAGCGCAGTGCCGGTTTGAGCGAGTTATCGGTCACTTCCACTCCTCGGGAATCGCAACCACCAGAGCGAACAGCGGGTCATCGGCGCCGGCATCATAGATCAGAACGAGGCTTTCGCCGCGCTGATGCCACGACAGTCCTTCCCAATTGACATTCTCCCAACCGGCTGCTTCGGCCTGGCGGCCGAATTGCTCGGCCCGTGAGCGCAGCGGTTCAGTGAGCGTGGTCAACTTTTGTTCGGCAAAATCGCGCCATTGGGCCGACGCCAGCGCGCTCACGTCCAGCGGACTCCCCACCGGATTGCCACCGAGATCGTAGCGGTGCAGCCACTTGTACTGGAACCGCCGTTTCTGGCCGCTTGCAGGCTCCGGCGAGTTGGAGGAACTCAGGAGCACAATGAGGCCGTCACTGGTTCCGGCGCTGTCGATCCGGGTGTACCAGACCAAATCGGCAACCCGGAAGCGCTGCCCCAGCGGCGGCGGCACGCCGTCGTCCGGTGTGGCAAGCGCCAGCAAGCGCGCCGGCGTGCCGACGAAACCGGCGCTACCGTTGGGCGGAATCGTATCGATCACGACAATCGGATGCAACGGACTGTCTCCGATCGTTGCGCGCAGTTGCGCCGACAGCGATTGGCGTTCCGGATAGCCTCCCTCCCACGATACGGCGATCAGACTGGCGCCGCCGGGCAGCGGCCGGACCGCGACGCCTTCGAGCCCACGATTGCCGAGTTCAGCCAAAGTCTGATCGAACTGTGCGACAATTTCCAGTGCCGGGCCGCCCGCTTTCTGTACGACAGCGCCGAGAGCGTGCAGATCCTCTGACAGCAGGACAATCCGGCCGTCGGCCAGCCGTTCGATGCTCTCCAGATCGGTGAACAACTCGGCACCCGGAATAGTGATGCGGGTCAGGCGGGCGGAGTCGATCGGAATGAACCCGCTCTCGCTATCCGCTGACGGCAAGGTGAAATACGAACCGGCGACATCGTCGCTGACGATGAACAGCGTATCGGAATCAAACAGGATTCCGGACGCCTCAGCCAAACGCGAGGCGACGGCGGTTGTGTCGGTGTGTTGCGAGCACGCCAGCAGCGCGCAGGTGATGAGAACGCCGCTCATCACGGCCGCCGGGAGTGCGAGTCGTCGGAATTGCCGAAACCGATTGGGCATGGTTGTTGCCTAATTAGCGGGAACGACGGTTTAGCGCAAGGATTTCTTGACTTGATTTGAATCGAGCCGACAGCGAATATTGCGCTCATGATCGACCAGCCTCAAACTGCAGCGCCACGGCGCGGCCGCCTGATCTTGCTCTGGACGTTGGCCGCGGTCATCACGCTGGCTTCGGTTGCCTATCAGCGCATGACTGGCCCGACCTACCCGATGCGCGGCGAAGTTGTCGTCGACGGCGCGACAGTGAAGTACCGTCTGCCGACTTCGCAGAATACGACTGAAGATGCCGAGGTGCGCCTGGCTGTGCCGTCGACCGTCAGCGGTGAAATGCGCTGGCGGCGGGTCAACAGTGATGACCCGTGGCACATGCGGCCGCTGGTCCGCAACGGCAACGACCTGCTGGCCATGATCCCACGACAACCGGCAGCAGGCAAAGTCGCTTACTACATCGTGCTGACCGACAGCCAGGGGTTTCGCCGCGACCTGACCATTCACCCGGTTGTGATTCGTTTCAAAGATCCGGTGCCGGCCGTCGTGTTGTGGCCGCACATCGTCCTGATGTTCGCGGCGATGCTGGTGGGGACTCGCTGCGGGATTGAGGCGCTGGCACAAGGCAACAACGCTCTGCGGCTGGCGGTCTGGACTTCGGTGTTGCTCTTTGTCGGCGGGCTGATTCTCGGACCGATTGTGCAGAAGTACGCGTTTGGGGCTTATTGGACCGGCTGGCCGTTCGGTAAAGATCTGACCGACAACAAGACGGCCGTGGCGATGATCATGTGGCTGGTGGCGTTGTGGCGCGGCCGCCAGAGCGGGCGCGGGCGCCTGTGGTTTGTGGTCGCGGCGGTCGTGCACCTGCTGGTGTACCTGATTCCGCACAGCATGTTTGGATCAGAGCTCGATTTCACGCAGGTGGAAGCGGGCTGAGCCCTCCCGTTGGAATCAGTCAGCCTTCTTGTCGAGGAAATGACTGAGCACCAGACTGACCAGGCTGATCACGATGCTGCCCAAAAGCGCGGGGATGAAGCCGTCGACCTTGAGGATATCCGTCATCGCCGCTGTCAACATCAGCATCAGCGCGTTGATCACCAGCGTGAGCAGCCCCAAAGTGAGAATGATGAGCGGAAACGCCAGGATCTTGACGATCGGCTTGATGATGGCATTCACCAGCCCAAAGATGAACGCCAGCAGAATCACCTGACCGACGGTGCCTTCGAGATGGATGCCGTCGATCCAGGAAGCCGCTGCCCACAGCGCCACCGCGTTGACGATCAGACGTATCAGAATAAAGCGTATCACAAGAAATTCTCCCTGACCACTTAGTAAGGACTCAATTTACGCGCGGGCGGGTCGCGTGGGGATAAAAATCTACGGGTAGAGCTTCTTGAAATCCTCGGTCGCTTGCACCAACTCGGAAATCATCCCCGGTTCCATTGGTGAGTGCGCGCCGTCGGGCACGATGCGCAGGTCGGAGGCGGGCAGATGCCGATGCAAGTCCCAGGCGCTGCGCACCGGGCAGATCACATCGTAGCGTCCCTGCACGATGCGGCAAGGTGAGGCACGGATCCGCGGCGCCTGCTCGAGGAGGTAGTTGTCGGATTTCATGAAGAAATTATTGTGCGTGTAATGGCATTCGATGCGACCGATGGCGACCGCCGAATCACCTTCCGCCATCTCGTCGATCGCCGATTGGTCTTGAATCAGGCACATGGTCGAGGCCTCCCACTGCGACCAGTTGCGGGCGGCAGCGCGGCTGACGGACGGGTCGGTAGATGTGAGGCGGCGATAGTATGCCGCGACCAAATCGCCGCGCTCCGCGACGGGGATGAAGCCCTGGAAGCGCTCCCAGGCATCGGGCCAGATTTCGGAAGCTCCGTGGTGATGCAACCAGGCGATCTCGGACTTGCGCCCAAGAAACACGCCGCGCAGGACCAGCCCTAACACGCTCTCGGGATAGGTTACGGCGTAACTCAGCGCCAGCGTGCTGCCCCAACTTCCACCCATGACCACCCAGCGTTCGACGCCGCAATAGCGGCGCAGCTTTTCCAGATCGTCAACCAAATCCCAGGTCGTATTTTCGCGCAGTTCGGCGTGCGGTGTACTGCGCCCGGCGCCACGTTGGTCGAGCAGGATGAGGCGGTAGAATTTCGGATCGAAGAAGCGTCGATAACCGGGCAGAATGCCGACGCCAGGTCCGCCGTGCAAGAAGAGCGCCGGTCGACCGTCGGGATTGCCAACTTCTTCATAAACGACGGTGTGTAATGGGCTGACCGGCAAAGAGTCGATTTTGTACGGTTGGATTTCGGGGTACAATACGCGCACAGCTTCCGTGATCCTTTCTTCGTGAGCGACCGGCGGCAAGTTATGTCGGCCAGCAGCAGCCAACAAGTCGGATTTACGAATGGGCGGAGGTGAAGTTGCGAGGGGAGCCAGCTAACCGCGGACTGAAGCGGCGTTGCGACGGGCTTCGAGTACGCGGTGGATGATCTGGGAGAGGTCGAACGCGCTAAACGGCTTGGCGAGACAGCCAGTCACGCCGTGGCGGTGGGCGAAGTCTTCGCTGAAGCGAATGCCGTCGCTGGTCATCAGGATGAGTGGCGTTCGGCGGTCGAGCGACTTGAGCTCCTGCGCGAATTGCAGACCAGTCGTACCGGCCATGTCCTGATCGCAGATGATCAAATCGAATTCCGCGCCGGCGCGAATCCGCCGCAGCGCATCGTCGGCGGAGTAGCAAGTCTCGCCCTGATAGCCAAGCCGCAGGAGCATCTGCTGCGCCATCCCGACGATCTCCGGCTCGTCATCGACAAAGAGAATTCGCTCGTGCGCACGGGACGGATACAATTCATCAGCGTGCTCGCTGACGGGTGCGCTCGGCGCCAGTGGCAGCCGGATCGTAAAGGTCGTGCCAACGCCGGGAGTGCTCTCGACCTCGATGGTGCCGCCGTGATCAGCGATGATTTGCTTGGTGACCGACAGTCCCAGTCCCGTGCCGACCCCGGCCGGTTTGGTCGTGAAGAACGGTTCAAAGATGCGCGTAATCGTGTCTGCCGTCATGCCGCAGCCGGTATCGCGGACGCGCAAGCGCACGCTGCCGCGTGCGGGATCGGCGCTATCCACGGTGGCGAGTTCGAGCGTCAAGACACCGCCGGGTTCTTTCATGGCGTAGGTGGCATTGACGCACAAGTTCATGATCACCTGATGAATCTGTACCGGATCGGCGATTACGGCTCCCATCTGTGAATCGATCTGCGTGGCGATTTGGATGTTGGGCGGGATCGTGGCCGCCAGCAGCTTGACGACCTCCTTGACGATATGGTGCACAAACACCGGTTTGCGTTCCTGCTCGATCTGGCGGCTGAAGGCGAGAATCTGTTGCACCAGTTCTTTGCCGCGACCGGCGGCTTTAATCACGTGCTGCAGATCGTCCTTGACCGGGTCCTGCTCGGACAGCGACTGCAGTGCCAGCTCGGTGTAGCCGTACAGCGGCGTCAGGATGTTATTGAAGTCATGGGCGATGCCGCCCGCCAGAGCGCCGAGCGATTCCATCTTCTGGGCGTGGCGCAACTGGCTCTCCAGCGCGCGGCGCTCTTCTTCCTCCCGAAGTTGCGTGGTGATATCCTGCACCCAGCCGATGAGTTTGATGCGACCGGAGACATCGTCAACAAACGACTCGCCGCTCAGCGACAGCGTCCGCATCTCGCCGTTCCTGGGGATGACGCGGTAAGAGTGCGAGAATTTGCGGGGTTCAGCCAGGGCGCGGGTCAGCACTTGCTGGAGCGGCCGCCGGTCTTCCGGGACGACGTGACGCCAGAATTCGCGGTGGGAGATGGTGGTGCGCGGTTGCAGACCGAACAGGCGATAGATGTTCAAGTCCCAGCGCATGTGACGGTCGCCGACAGTCCACTCCCAGCTGCCCGCCCGGGCGATGCGCTCGGCCTCCAGCAGCAGTTTTTGGTGCGTCTGCAATTCCGCGATGATCTGCTTGCGCTCGGTGATGTCGATGAATGAGAATTGCACGTTCGCCCAAGTATCCATATTGCCGGGCGGCAGGACAATCGAAGCGAGCGTAACCAGGTTCTTGCCGCCAACCGTGCGGGCCGGCAGTTCCCAGAGATACTCGGTATTGCCGCGAACCAACGCCAGAATCATCTGGCCGAGCACTTGTAGTGACGCCGGTGTAACCAGGTCCGGCAGGCGCTCCTCGAGTTCCTCGAGACTGGAAGCCTCGAACAACTCCAGGCCGGCGCGGTTGACATCATTGAGCCGGCGCAGACGCAGCAGGTGACGCACCGCTTCCGGATCCGATTCCATCAGGGCGGCGAGATGTTCGGCGGGCGCGCCGTCGCGGTCCAGCAAGGCGCGACGCATCTGACTGAAATCGATGTCCCAGAGCGCGATCGGAGAATTGTCGAAGAGGCTGCGGTAGTGGCTCTCACTGGCTGCTAACTGGTCGCGCGAACGCTTGATCGTGCGCAGGTGGGAATCCACCAGAAGCCAGACCAAAATGGCCGTGACGGAGACATAGAACCAACCCTTGAGCGTCTGCAACCAGGAGAGTTCTTTCGCCAGAGCGGCTTCGCCGATCAAGGAGACCAAGGCGCGGTCGGAGAGCAGAATCCAGAGCCCCCCGACGGCCAGGTAGATCCCGGCAATCCGTAGCGCGGCCAGCCTTTCCGGATGTTTCCGATTCACCACAAATGTCCCTCGTCCAAGTTGAAAGAGGCGTCCGATCTTGACGCCGACGCACGCAGCACTGGCGTCGTAAACACGGGTTTGGTTTATCTTTATTATCGGTTGAGGCGAGAAGCTCTTGATCCGGCAGGTGGCGGCTGGCTGCTTCAAGCCGAAACGGCCGCCGGAATGGTTATTTCAGGCGCGCGTGGCGCAGTGCGGTAACGACCTGCTGCTCGATATCGTGGGCGATCGCGGGGTTGAGCCGGCGATAGGTGCCAAGGATATCGGCCAGATCGCGGCGCAGGAGCTGCAACAGGTCATTCTGCCATGGCGCCAGGTCAAGAACGACCCCGCGCGCTCCGAGCACGCGGTTCTGGCGAGCGGCACCCATGTGCAGGTTATCGAGGTGGTTGAAGATATTGAGCTGCCATGTGCGGGCGGCAACCTGGATGTTGCCGCAGAAATTGGCCGGATCACAGCCGACTTCGCGCAGGTACTCAGCCTGCAGGTCGCCGTTGGGAAGACTGTTGAGAATGGAGGGGATGACGTTCTGCTTGAAGAAAAAGTCGGCGAGAACATGGCGCCGATCGTGGCTGGCGGGCGCGCCAATCGAACGCAGCGGCGTGGCCGTGGTCGAGCGAAAGCGCCCGCGATGCGGAAGCGTGACCTGGACCTTTACGTAGGTCTGCTTGGCGGTCAGGTGTTTGATTTCCTGATACAGTTCCGCCAACGCCCGGGCGGCCGTCAGTGTGCCCGGGGCGGTCAGCGGCCGGATGTCGCGTTCAAGCTGGGGCAGGCATTTGCGCAGCATATCGCGTGCCGGCTGGCCCTGGCGGACGATTTGAATCAAGGCGGAGTGCGCCTCGGAGCGCGAGACGGCCGGATCGATCCAGAATTCGCAGAGCGCGGCATAAAACAGCCCAAAGTCGAAACGGCTATTGAGATTGAAGGTCCACTTCTCGCTGCGCAAACGTTCTCCTTGGTAGCCCGTACTGATACTGTCGCTGCAATCCCGCGGCGGTTCAGCCGTGGGGCGAGCGGGCGTAAGTTACCCACAATCGGCGCCGCGTCAAGCGCCGAGTTGCGGCGGCCGCCTTTTTGCTTGTAGACTTCAGGGATCGATGATATTATGACCGCAGCGGCGATGGTTGGTCTTCACTCCCGTCGCCGGCCCAAAGATGAACGACGACAACCAACGAAATTCCCGCAGCCAGGCAGAACTCAAGGCCCTGCGAACGATCATGGAAGGCACAGCCGCCGAAACCGGCCAGGGCTTCTTCCAGTTGCTCGTGCGCAACCTGGCCGAGGTGCTCGGCACCTACGGCGCCTGGGTGACCGAGTATCTGCCCCAAACCGACCATCTGCGCGCGCGGGCCTTCTGGCTCGGCGACGGCTACGTGCAGGACTATCTGCATCATGTTGCCGGCACCCCGTGCGAGCGGGTGATCCGCACCGGGCAGACGGTGCATTTCCCGGATCGCATCATCGAGCTTTTTCCGAACGATCCGGATCTGGTGCGGACGAACGCTGTCAGTTATCGCGGTGAGCCGCTGACCGATGAGAACGGCAGCATCCTCGGCCATCTGGCCGTGCTCGACAACAAACCGTTGGCGGATGACGAACGGGTCGCCACGCTGTTCCGCATCTTCGCCGCCCGGGCCTCGGCGGAACTGCGGCGAATGCGGGCGGTCGAGCAGTTAGAGGCCAGCGAGGCGAAATTTCGACGCCTGGTCGAAAGCGCGATGGATGCCATCATCGAATTTGATCAAGATTTTACCGTGACGCACTGCAATCAAGCGGCGATGCGGTTATTCGGTTGCGAGGACCACTGCGAACAGCCGCTCAGCCGGTTCCTGGAGTCCAAAAGTTACGAGCGGCTGTTAACTTTGGTACAAGGACTGGGGCAGTTGCCGGACTCCGAGCAGCGGCTGTGGATCACCGAAGGACTGACCGGACGGCGCCGTGACGGCGCGGAATTCCCGGCCGAGGCGACACTGTCGCGGCTGGCGGGCGCCGGCAACGCGCACCATACGCTGATCTTGCGCAACGTCCAGGACCGACTCGCCGCTGAACGCACGATCCGGCAGCTGGCCAGCGAGGCCGAGGACTTGCGGCGCGAATTGGGACTGCTGAATTCGGAGATGCTCGGACACAGTCCGGCGATCGCGGCGGTGTTGCGCGATGCCGCTCAAGTGGCGGTGACGGACACGACGGTGCTGATCCTCGGCGAAACCGGCACCGGCAAAGAGGTCTTGGCGCGCACGATTCATGCCCACAGCCTGCGCCAGGAGATGCCGTTCATCAAGGTCAACTGCGCGGCGATTCCGGCGGCGCTGATCGAAAGCGAATTCTTCGGGCATGAGCGTGGCGCGTTTACCGGCGCGACGGCCAAGCGCATCGGTCGCTTCGAGCTGGCGGACGGCGGGACGCTGTTTCTGGACGAAGTCGGCGAATTGCCCTACGATCTGCAGGCCAAGCTGCTGCGCGTGTTGCAGGAGGGCGAGTTCGAACCGGTCGGTTCGTCGCGGACGATCAAGATCAACGTGCGGATTATCGCGGCGACCAACCGCGTCCTGCCGCAGATGATCAAAGCGGGAGCGTTTCGCGAAGATCTTTTCTATCGTCTGAATGTCTTCCCGATCCACCTGCCGCCGCTGCGCGTGCGCGGCGACGACGTAATCCTGCTGGCGCAGACCTTTTTGGCGCAGCAGGCCCGCCGCATCGGCCGCTCGTTAGGGCCGCTGAGCGACGAGATCGTCTGCCGGTTGCGCGCCTACGAGTGGCCGGGCAATATCCGCGAACTGCAAAACGTCATCGAGCGCGCCGCGATTACTTCCCCGCCCGATCGCTTCTCGCTCGACCGCGCCTTGCCGCTGATCGAGACGACGCCGACACCGACGGCGCCGGCGCCGCCGGTCGATTCGCCGCGCGTGCTGACCCGGGCGGAGTTGGAGCAGTTGGAGCGCGAAAACATCATGAAGGCGCTGCAGGCCAGCGGCGGCAAGATCGCCGGCAAGCGCGGCGCGGCGGAATTGCTCGGCCTTAAGCCCTCGACTCTTTCTTCCCGCCTCAAGGCGCTCGGCATCGTCGCGAGCAGCTAACCTCGCGAAATTTCGCGAGCAACACGAAATCTCGTCACGAGTCTCAACGATAACTCGGGGGTTGGAGGGGCGCCGCTGGAAAGATCGCTAAAATGAATCCATGATTATGTTGGGGCGCAAGCCTTTGCGGGCGCGAGCGCCGTTTGGCACGCCGTCTGCTTTAGTGTTGGTCAGTGATGAAGACAGCAAATCGAGTCATTCAGTAACAACAACCAACACGAGAGGAGTCAAACATGACCACCATGAAGACCATGAATCGGATGCTCAACGGCGTCGATGTGACCAAGTTGATGGAGACGATGGAGCAGATTCGCGTGATGCCGGAGCTGGCCGACTTCAAGTTCCGCTCGCGTAACCGCTGGATCGACGGCGGCCACAACCGCTCGACGATCAAGGATTTCTACGGTGGCGGCCGGGAGGATATGACCCGCGACAAGGCATTCATCATGGACAACGACGAGCCGGCGATCCTGCTTGGGAGCGACCGCGGCGCCAATCCGGTGGAGTACGTGCTGCATGCGCTGGCCGGCTGTCTGACCACGACGCTGGTCTACTACGCCGCTTCGATGGGGATCAAGATCGACGAGATCGAATCGGTGTACGAGGGCGATATCGACATCCAGGGTCTGCTCGGCCTAAGCGACAAGGAGCGCAACGGCTATCAGAACATCCGGGTGAAGTTCATGATCAAGTCGGATGCGCCGAAAGAGAAGCTCGAAGAGCTGATCCTGCTGGCGCAGGGGCACTCGCCGGTGTTTGACACGCTGTCACGGCCGGTCAAGGTCGATGTCAGCCTTGCGTGAGCTCCTTTCCGCAAGAACAAACGGCGAATCGGAATACCCGGTTCGCCGTCTTCGTTGTTGCAATCGTGTGTTTACGTCTGCGTTTACGCGCGCGATTCGCTCCCGAGCCAGCGATAAACCAGACCCGCTAACGCCGCGCCGATCAAAGGCGCAACCCAGAACAGCCAGAGCTGCGACAGCGCCCAGTCGCCGACGAAGATCGCCGGACCGGTTGAACGCGCCGGATTGACGGAAGTGTTGGTCACCGGGATGCTGATCAAGTGGATCAAGGTCAGGCAGAGCCCGATCGCGATCGGTGCAAAGCCCTTCGGCGCGCGATCGTCGGTGGCGCCGAGGATAACCAGCAGGAACATGAAGGTCATCACGATTTCGCAGATCAAAGCCGCACCCAGCGAGTAGCCGCCGGGCGAGTGTTCGGCATAACCGTTGGAGGCGAATCCGCCGGAGACATCGAATCCGGCCTGGCCGCTGGCGATGAAGTACAACACCGCTGCCGCGGCAATAGCGCCGAGCACCTGGGCAATCCAGTAGGGGATCAAATCACCGGCCTTGAACCGACCGCCCGCCACCAAACCGAGGGATACCGCCGGATTCAGATGACAGCCGGAGATGTGGCCGATCGCAAATGCCATCGTCAGAACGGTCAGACCAAAGGCCAGCGCGACCCCGACGAAACCAATGCCCAGATTCGGAAATGCCGCCGCCAGAACAGCGCTGCCGCAGCCTCCCAGCACCAACCAGAAGGTACCGATGAACTCCGCGGCCGCTCGCTTGCCAAGGGACATAGATCTCTCCTTTCCCAATCAACCTGTTTGCGCCCGCTCAGTCCCTGAGTGGGCGCGCTATCGGAACTCCGAATAATCCACTTTGGCGGCTGGAACCAGTGAAGCTCCGACCGCGCCCGCGGCTACGGCTTCACCAGCGCCCGCAATTGCGGTGGCGCTTTCATCAATTCGACGAAGCTGTACTCCCAGATCGCTGCGCTGCCTTCGGTGCGCGTTGCGTTCGTTTCCACGATCTGGCCGGGGAACTTGACGGTCAGGATAATCTTCCGTCCCGCGAAAGCCGATTCCATCATAGTTGTCATCATGTCACCCATGTCGTTCACGGCATCGCCCATGGCCTGGCCCAGCGAGTCCATGACCTCCATCGATTCGGAAGTACCTTCAGCGCTATCGGGCGCATCGCTGCCTTCAAACGACTCGGTCACTTCTTCCGACTCGGCGACTTCTTCCGTCTCACTCGACTCGGTCGGCTCCGGTGTCTGCATCATCTGGGCAGCGGCGGAATCGGCGAAGTCGCGGGTGAAGAGCCAATTACCGGATGCCTGTTTGGCAAATTTGACTTCGCGCTTCACCGCCGGCGCGGCTATATCCTCACCGTCGCCCAAATTGCCGCTCACCTGCAGCATCTCCTGCAAGTCAGTGAAGGAGAATTTCATGTCGTAGGCGACGGTCGAGTCGGTGGTGGTCTCTTTGAAGTCGAGCAGTTTCACCTTGCCATTGGTGGTCTTGACTTTCTTCTCGACGTCTTCCCGCTTGACGAAAGCAAACATGTCGGCGGCACTCGCCGAGTCCGACATCTGGCCGAGACTGGCGAGCTCCTCGAAGTACTTCTTGTGCATCACCATGTGAGTCGTCATCGTGCCAGTGCCGTCGGCGTTCAACTCCAGCGTTTCGGCGTAATCGATGCAACCGAGCACCGCCAGCGCCATGGCGATTATCAAGACCCCCAACAGCATTCTTCGCATGAATTGACCCTCCACCTATGCGCTATGCAAGAAATCTCATCGTCTGTACGTGATTGTCTGTTGTCGGAAGCATAGACTGTCGCGCTGGAAGATGCAAATAAAATTGCTGGACAGTTCTGCCGTCAGAAATCGGGATTCTTTTCGTCGTCGTCGCGGTCAAACGGTTGCGCCAGTCGACAACTCGGGACGGGAACAGCCCCGATTGTCGTGACAATCGGGGCTGTTTGTTTTCGGGTTTCGTCAGGGTGCGGGGCGGCTATCTCCCGGACCTGTAATACACCATGTCGGCATCGACCCGAAGCTTCTTGCCGTCAGGTCGAGTGACAAAGAGATCAAGTGCGCGATCGCCCTTGCACTGGAACATCTCGACGTAGAGCGGATGATACCCGGCTTTCAGCGCGATCCGCCCGGGGACTTCGCCGGCACCGTGCAGGCCGTCGTTGTCGACAATCAGAGTGTCGGCTACCCAAAGTTTGCTCCCGTCGTCGGAACTGATGGCAAATTGATATAGCCCTTCCTCCGGCGCATTGAAGTAACCCTGGAAGACCAGACCGAAATCTTCATCGCGCGCAAAGTCTGGCAACTCGATCGCGGGCTGGACTGTATTCTTGAGTACTTTGACGGAGTCAAAATCGGGCATCCGCTGCCAGCTCCCTTCATAGTAGCTGCAGCGCAGACCCGGCTTCAGCTTGGCGACCGCAACCGGTTCGCGCGGGGTCAACTCGCGAAATTCGACGCTGGCCAAATGGCTGTCACTGCGACCGGAGAGCGTGGCACGCGCCTTGAGGATGCCCGTGTCGGTGATCGTCAGCGGCCCGGCGTAAAGCGGCGAGGAATCGGTGGGATCGCTGCCGTCGAGCGTGTAGCGAATTACCGCTCCCGGCGTTGGCGAAGACAGCTCGACGAAGGTGCTCCCCAGAAACGCTGTTTCCGTCGCATGAATGCGCACGACCGGGTTGACGGCGGTGTCATAAAGCTCGGAAGCCGTCGCGACCCGAGGACGCTCGCGTTCGAGAGCTGTCGCGGCCAGCACCCGGAGGTTCGGCTCGTCGGGGAGAATCAGTAAGACATCGTCCGCGCCTGCATTAATCCGAGTTGCGAACAGATAGGTGAACTTGTAGGTGTCGTTGGTTCCGGCTGCGGTATGGCGATGGGAACCCGCCCACGCGACGGCGCCGGGGTTGACATACATCGGCGCAATCGCCGCCGGCTCCTCAACCAGTTGGCCGTTGACCAGGCGGTTGTTCCACTGGCCGAGCGGTTCATCGTACGGCAGCACCAGCACATTGTGCGCAGTGACGGCATCCGCCGCTGACTTGACCACGAACTTCGCACTGGTCGGCTTGCCGACTGCCGCCAGCAGCAGGTAGACGGCGTCGGCGTTCTCGCCGATGGGAATCGATTGACCGGCGCAGCGCACGACGTTGTTGGCGCCCGGTGCCGTCGGACCGAACTCGAAGCGAACGTCGCCGAACTTCAGATCGCGCGGCACAAGATCGCCGGCGAGTGTGTTGCCCTTACCGTCGAAATCGCCGTCAGTGCGAGCGGCATCGGTGCTGATGCCGTCGAGATTGAACGGCAGCGCCAGCGGCCGCGAGACCGGCGTTGGCACCGGCGCCTCGCGCGTCTGCGCCAGACGCACAGCGAAGGCCTTCGGCTGATATGGCGTCAGCGCGGTGGTCAACACACCTTTCGCGACGGTCGCCCTGCCGACTTCATCCTCCTGTCCGTCGACCTGGCGCGCGGACACGATCGCCCGCGGGAAGCTAACGCTGATGTTCTCGCACGGTTGGCCGTAGAGTTCGCGTAAGCGCACGATCAGCTCATCGCTATTCTCGGCCTTCTTGAGCGCGGTCGCCATTACCGCCGGCTTATCCGAATTCGCGCCCGCCGTGATCTTCACCATTGAAAGGGACTTGCCCAGCTTGCCCGGATGTGGTTGCGTCCAGAACGCGGTCAACGGCTGGTTAAGCTGCGCTGCCAACCATGGGACATTGCCCTGCCGCCAGTCACCACTGTGACCGGTGATCGAATAGGTGAAGCGGTGATGGCCGAGATCCTGCGTGCTCTCATCTCCGACCCACGCCCATGACTCGAACACGCCCGGAGTGTGGATCAACGTCAGACGCAAGGTGGAATCGGAGGGATGATCCCAGCCGTACTTGCAGTCGTTCATGATCGCCACGCCGTAATCGCCGGCGCGCGCGGTCAGATCAGCCCATTGGTGCGCCGGCACTTCATACTTCTGCGGTGTATTGACACCCCGCTTGATGGTGCCGAGGCCGAGATCGTAGGTTGCGCTGTCGTTGGGCGTGGTCAGCTTGAAAGCGGCCTTCAACAATGTTTCGCGTTCGTACCAGTCAACTTCATTGACGAAGTCAATGCGTTCACCGGCGGCCCCGTCGGCGAGACGGATGATCGTCGTGAAGGTAGAATTATTGTGCGTGCGCGTGATCTCGAGCGCCACGCGCACCGGTCCGTGTTCGAGCACGCGGAAATGCGGTTGCCCGCCGACATAGGCCTGCGGCGGCTGGATGATATCTTCGTATTGGATTTCCCACGCCGGCCACTGCCGCGGCTTGTCGTGCAGCAGCTCCCAGCGAATCGGCGCGGCCAGCAATTCGCGGTTATTGACTTTGTCGAAGATCGAGGCCACGTCGCCGGCATCGTTGACTTGAACGCGGTAGCGCCAGTTTTCGAGGCTGCGCGGGGAGACTTTGAGGTTGCCCATCGGCACCACCATCGCCTTGCTGGGACGCACGTCGTAAGCCACAAATCCCGCCGACGGCACTGCGGCTGCCAGCAGTAACCGCTGCTGCCCGCTCGTAGGTTCGCCGACCACTTGCGACAATACCTCTTTCTTATCCGGCCCGAGCACCTTCACCACGAGCGGCATGGGTTGGGTCGAATCGACGGCGATTTCGACGACATCCGGCCGGTCGAGCGCGATCGGGTTGTAGAGCACGAGCGACCGGCCGTCGGCACGAGTATCCAGTTGCGCCGCCACCGCCGTGACTGCGGAATTCAGATAGCTGCTGGAGCGGTTCAGGCACAGCAGCTCATCGGCCCAGGAGTATTCGTAGGCTTCGGGAATGCTGGTGCCGGTGAGATCGTCGTGAAATTGGTGCCATAAGAAACGCGTCCAGTTGTCGCGCAGGGCTTCGGTGGGATAATCAAGACCGCCGAAGAGATGCGCCGCTACCGACGCGCGCTCGGCGGCATCCGCGAGCAGTTCGTTGCGGCGGTTCCAGCGTTTCATGGCGGCCTGCGAGGTGTAACAACCGACGCCGTGGCGCGTCATCAGCAGCTCGCCGTTGTAGCGCTTGAGCTGCGCTTTTGGCGCGGCAGCCACAAGCTCAACGAGATTATCCGCACCGATGCTCTTGACCGCGATCGGACCGTCGCCGTGAATCGACTTGCGCAGCCAGTCGACCGACGACGAATCCGGCGAACCGCCGGTGTCGCCGGTACCGAAGTAACGGTAGGCCGCATACAGCCCGGTGCTGTCGCCCTGCTCTTTGATGCGCCGCGCCCAGAGCGTGTCGTGGCTGAGGTCGCTGCGAATCTTGCCGACATATTCCTCCGGCCGCAACGCCGCCAAAATCGAGGAGCCATCTACGCCTTCCCACACGCCGATGTCGAACGGCACGCCGACCGAACTGCCCCACGACAGTTTTTGCGTCGAGAAGCTCTTCAAACCGCAATGCGCCGCGATCGACGGCAGGGCGTAACCGAAACCGAAGCAGTCGGGCAGGAAGATGTCGCGGCTCGATTTGCCGAATTCACGCTTGTAGTAGCCGTTGCCGTAGAGTGTATGCCGCACCAGTGCCTCGAACGACGGCATGTTGACGTCCACGGCGTCAACCCAACTGCCGCAGACGCGCCAGCGGCCGTCCTTGATGTAGGCTGTGAGCCGCTCGTAGTCTTCGGGGTAGTACTCTTTCATCAGTTGGTAGCGAAAGGCGCCTTCAAAGCTGAAGACGTACTCGTGGTAGAGATCGAACAGCTTGAAGTTCTCACGCATGGTCGCCGGAATGAACTCCTCGATCGTGTTCTTGATCGTCCAGCGCCACTGGGTGTCCAGATGCGCCGTGCCGACGACTCCGAGCGTGCCGATTACCGGCGCATCAGAATCACCGGCCGACTGCGCTTGCACGCCGGTTGTTGCCAGCGTCAGCGCCAACAGCGTTAGCCAAAATCTCTGCATTGGATAAATCCCTCGTATCTGAAAAAATCACTCACTCTTCCGACTCTGGGTCTCGGCGCGAATCTGCCGGCGCTGCAAACCCCGCTGCTTCAAGCGGTCAAACAGCACTGCCGCCAGGATCACCAGACCGAGAACGACTTTCTGGGTATAGGTTTCGACATTCGTCAGATTCATGCCGTTCTGGATCACGCCGATGATGAACGCCCCGACCAAAGTCCCCAGCATTCGTCCTTCGCCGCCGCTGAGGCTGGTTCCGCCGACGACAACCGCGGCGATGACATACAGCTCATACGTCAATCCGTAGGTTGGTGCGCCGCTCTTGAGTTGTGAGGACATCAGCACGCCGCCGAGTCCGGCCAGCATTCCGCAGACCGTGTAAACCAGCAGCAGCACGCCGTTGACGCGCACACCGGCCAGTCGCGCGGCCTCGGCATTGCCGCCGACGGCGTAGATGTAGCGGCCGATGGTCGTGCGAGTCATCAGCACTTCGGCAATGACGTAGAGAACAAACATCAGGATTACGGCGACGGGGATCGCAAACACTGGGTCAATCCCGCGGCCGAGCCAGATGTAGTTTTCCGGAATTTGATAAATCGGTTTGCCCTGCGAGATGATGTAGGCGATGCCGGAGGCGACCTGCATCATGGCCAGCGTCGCGATGAAGGGCGGAATCTTGAAGCCGGTGATCATCAGCCCCGAGAACGCGCCGGTCGCACCGCAGAGCACGATTGCGACAGTTGCAGCGGCGAGCATCGAAGATGTCGACGCTGTGGTGCCGCCCCACTGTCCGATCAGCCCGGCCGTAATCACTGCCGACAGCGCCACCAGACTGCCGACCGACAAATCGATGCCGGCCGTGATGATCACCATCGTCATGCCGATCGCGATGATCGCGATGACCGTGATTTGATTGGCGACATTACGCAGATTGTCCGCCAGCAGGAACGTCGGCCAGCGCCGCGGTGGCGGGTTGATGATTTCCGCGCCCGCCAGCGCGGGGAATTGCGCCTTGACGGTCGCCACTACCGGCGCTAAGGCGTCGGTCGTCGCGATGATCCGATAAGCTGCCAGTGAATCGCCGATTGCTGCCAGTGCCGCCTTGATCGCAGCCGGATCGCCCATCACGACACGGTGCGGCCGGCTGCCGAGCGTTCGGCTGGCGGCGACGGCGAAGTCGGCTTCATCGCTGCTGCCGGCCGCGATCACCAGCACCGGTGACGTCGCCTCCCGCTGCAGCCGCTCGGCCAGCGCTTCGCCCGCCGTCGTGCCGGTGAGATGCTGATCTTGCAGGGTCAGGATCGAGAACAGCACGCACAACAGCAGCAGCACGAGCAGCATGCCGTAGTCGGTCAGCAGCGTCGCCAGCCGCGGTGTCAATTGGTTCCAGTGGTTGCTCATTGGCCTTTCGCTATACCGACAGCGCCATTACATCTTCCTGCGTGGCCCGGACGACATCGCTGATCTCGCCCGCCAGCCGTCCGCGCCGCATCACCAGGATGCGATCACTGATTGCGAGAATTTCCGGCAATTCGGAGGAAATCACAATCACGACTTTTCCCTGCGCCGCCAATTTCCGGATCACGACATACATCTCGTACTTGGCGCCGACATCAATCCCGCGCGTCGGCTCGTCGAAAATGATCACCTGCGCATCGCGTTCCAGCCAGCGCGCCACCAGTAGTTTTTGCTGATTCCCGCCGGACAGAAACGCCGCCCGCTGCTCGGGACTGCTGACGCGGATGCTCAACAACTGCCGGTGATGCTCGAAACGACTGTCCTCATGGCGGTGATTAATGAAGCTCAGCTTCGACCAGCGGGCCAGATTCGACAAGGCGAAATTGTCGTTGGCGGAGGCGACGAGAATCAACCCCTCGGACTTGCGGTCTTCGGTGAGCAGTGAAATGCCGTGGGCGATGGCGTCGCGCGGTGCGGCGATGTCCAACAGCTGTCCGTCGAGCCGGATTTCGCCGCCGCTCTTGTGGTCGGCGCCGAAGATCAGCCGCGCGACTTCGGTACGGCCGGAGCCCATCAATCCGGCAAAACCGAGCACTTCGCCGCCGCGCGCGGCAAAGGTGACATCGTGCACCGCTGCGCCGGTGAGGTTGTTGACCTCGAGGCGCACCTTGCCGGCTGCCGACGCAACCTTGGGGAATTCCTCGTCGAGAGTGCGACCCACCATGTATTCGATCAGGCGGCGGCGCGAGAGCTCGATTGCTGGCGCCGTCACAACCGTCTCGCCGTCGCGCAGGACGGTGATACGGTCGGCGATCGCGAAGACTTCATCGAGGCGATGGCTGATGAAGATGATGCCGATTTTCCGGCTGGCCAATTCGCGCAGGATCACAAACAGCCGCTCGACTTCGCGCGGGGTGAGCGCCGCCGTCGGTTCATCCATGACGATGATGCGCGCCTCGACCAGCAAAGCGCGGGCGATCTCGAGCAGTTGCTGCTGGGCGACGGTCAGGCGATCGACGCGGGTATCCGTATCGAAGTCCACGCCGAGGCGCTTGAAGACCTCACGCGCGCGCTGACGCTCCTGCTTGTGATCAATCAGGCCGCGACGGTTTGGCTCGCGGCCAAGGAAGAGATTGGCGGCGACGGTCATGGCCGGGATCAGCGCCAGCTCCTGATGAATCGCGGCGATGCCGGCCTGGCGTGCCTGCTGCGGAGAGGAAAACTCGATTGGCCTGCCATCCAGCAGCACCTCGCCCGCATCGGCGCGGTGAACGCCGGTCACAATCTTGATAAGGGTGCTTTTGCCGGCGCCATTTTCACCAACTAAGGCGTGGACTTCTCCCGGCCGCAGGTCGAACGCGACCTGCTTGAGCGCCTGTACGCCGGGAAAGGCTTTGCGCACCCCGCTGACGCGCAGCAGAGACTCGCGTGCCGACGGTGCAGGGATCTTGTCTTCGTCAGGAGGCATCGGCCTTCGTAAACAACGCGCACGGAATCAGGATGGTCGGCTCCACCGTCGCGCCCGAGATGTACGCTTTGACGGCTTCAATCGTCCGGCGGCCGATTTCGAGCGGTTGTTGAATAACGTCAGCGTGAATCTTCCCCGCCGCGATCGCTGTGCGCGCCTCCGGAACCGCGTCGAAACCGACGATTGTCACCTGCCCGAGCTTGCCAGCTTTCTCCACCGCGGCCAGCGCGCCAAGAGCGGAATCGTCGTTGATGCCGAAGATCCCCGCCAGCTTCGGGTGCGCCTGCAGGATGTCTTCAGCGGTGCGGAACGCCTGATCCTTGACGCCATGCCCCGAGAGCTTCGCCACCATCTTGATGTCGGGCGTCGTGGCCAGTTCTTCTTCGAATCCCTTCACCCGCTGAATCACCGATTCGACCTCAGGGTGGTCGATGATCGCCACTTCGCCGGCGCCGTTGAGCGCCTGGATCAGCGCTTGCGCCGCCAGTCGCCCACCCGCTAAATTGTCGGAAGCAACGTGGGTGACAATCTTGACGCCTTCGGCCAGACAAGCGATATCCGCCGTGAAAACCGGGATGCCGGCGTCATTGGCGGCCTTGACTGACGTGCCGATCGACTTCGAGTCGCAGGGCGAAAGGACGATCGCATTGACCTTGCGCACGATAAAGTCCTGCATCTGGTCCTTCTGCCTGGCGACGTCGAATTCTGCGGCCGTCACCAGCAGCTCAAATCCGGCGGAATCGGCAGCCGCGCGCAAACCGGCCTCGAGATCTTGATAAAACGGGTGCGTCCGCGTCAACAGGCTCACGCCGATGGTGAGTTTGTTCGCGGTAGCCGGTGTTTCTTCCTTCTTGGCACAGCCCGACGCCAGCAGCAGCGCCGTCAGCAGCGCCGTCCATGCAAATGCTCTGCTCATCTTGTCTTCCCATCTATCCGAGAGTCGTCAGTTTTTTCGCGTCGATCTTCCGCACGCGGATTCAGAATAAGACATCGGACGAGATGGTGCAACGTCGTTCGAACGGCATATTTTAGCCGCTATCCGAAGCGGCTGTTCTTCGGCACGGAACCCGCCGATAGATAGATTGTATACTCGAAGTTAGTCGACCGAAATTCGCCTGAATTGTCGGGCGGAATTGCGAAAGAGAAAACTCACTTACAAGGACAATCGCTTGCATCAACGCAACACCTTTGCGCTGGCGATATTGGTGGCGATCGCGACCGCGACGCCGCCGCTATCGGCCGGCGAACCGCAGCGCTCGCTGCAGCCGATCAAGGCGGCCTTACCGGATTCAGCCGTCGTCGCCGGCAAGGTCGTGTATGTCGACTTCTGGGCCTCCTGGTGCGCACCCTGCCGCCAGTCGTTTCCGTGGATGAAGCGGCTGCAGGAGCGCTATCGTGATCAAGGTTTGCGCATCGTTGCCGTCAGCGTCGATAAGGAGGTTCCCGCTGCTCGGCAATTTCTTAAGGAAACCGGCGCCGAGTTTACGGTGATCTACGATTCGACCGGAGCGCTGGCCAAGACGTTTGACCTGAAAGCGATGCCGACCTCCTTCGTCTTCGGCCGCAACGGCCGTTATGACAGCCAGCATCGCGGTTTTGTGCCGAAGGATACGACGGCAATTGAAACGACACTCAAGAACCTGCTCGCTCAGAAAGCACCAAAATGAAAGAAATCAAGCTCATCGCCTTCGGCCTACTATGCATCTTCGCCGTGGCGATTTTCAGCGGCTGCGCGCACATGGGCGCCGAGGTGTGGGAACGCGACATTCTCGCCAAACCGGCGATGCAATTGGATGCCGGCGCACTCGACCGCGCCCTCGACGATCACATTTACTTTTCCAAGGAAGCCTCCAGCGGCGGACGCGGCTTTGGCGGCGGCGGGTGCGGATGCAACTAACGCCCTCCCGCTCGATTCGCACCGCGCTGACGGCCGTGACGGCGGCACTGCTGGGAACATCGGTAGCTTCCGCCGCGGATCAAGACAAGGTCGAGTCGGAGGTGCTGTACTACAAGGAGTCGGATCGGGTCAGCGCCTTCGAGGGCATTGTCAGCATCAGCAAGCATCTCAAGCACGAAACGACACTTGGAGTCAAGTTGACCTACGACGCTCTGACCGGTTCCTCCCCGAATGGCGCGACACCGTCATCCCGCATCCAGACTTTCACACGACCATCCGGAAGCGGCCAGTACTCAGTGGCGCCCGGGCAGACGCCGCTGGACGACACCTTTCACGACACCCGCTTTGCCGCCGATCTCAGCCTGAGCCGTCCGCTCGGACGGACGACGACCGCCGCCATCGCCGGCCGCTTTTCCAGCGAATACGACTATGTTTCCTACGGCGCCAGCGGCAGCCTGACGCAAGATCTCAATCGCCGCAACACGACCTTGGGAATTTCGTGGTCGTTCGCGCGCGATCGCATCCGGCCCGAGGGCAGCATCCCGATCCCGCTGGCGGAGATGGCGGATCCCGGCGAGCCGCAGCCCCGGCGCAGCGGTTCTGACGACAAGAATGTCGTCGACGTCATCGGCAACGTCACGCAGGTGATTGATCGCCAGACCATCGCTCGCGTCAACTACTCGTTCAGTCGCGCGACCGGCTACCTGACCGACCCGTTCAAGATTTTGAGCGTCGTCCAGAGCCAGTCGGAATCGGAACCGGGCGAGCCGGTCACCTTCCGCTTCGAGTCGCGGCCCGACGCGCGCAACAAGCATGCGCTTTACGGCCAACTGCGTCGTTACTTCGGTGGTAATACCGTCGATTTGGCCTATCGCTACTTCTGGGACAACTGGGGAATCAACTCCCATACGATTGAGTTGTTCTATCGTCGGCAGTTTCGCGGGGGCAGCGCGCTGCAGCCGCATCTGCGCTGGTATCATCAGACGGCCGCGGATTTTCATGATGCGTTCCTGGTGAACGGGCAGTCGCTGCCGCAACATACCTCGGCAGACTACCGGCTTGCGAGTTTCAGTGCCATTACTGCGGGGCTGCAATATCTGCTCCCGGTTGGCGGGACGACTCAACTCAGCCTCGGCGCCGAGTACTACACCCAGCGCGGGGATACTTCTCCGCCGGAGGCCTTCGGTTCTCTGCGCAACTACGAGCTGTTCCCCAATATGAGTGCCATCATGTTTCGCGTGGGGTTGGAGCGTGGTTTCTAAGCTCCAAACCGAACTCGAGCTGATCCGCTGTGACGGCTACTGGAAGGCCGTTTTCATGGCGATGGCCAGCCCGTGTGAGGTCCTGCTGCAGGTTGATTCCGAAGACGAGGCCGGGAAGTTGGCCGCGCTGGCCTTACAGGAAGCCTGCCGCATCGAGCAGAAATTCAGCCGTTATCGCGACGACAACATCGTGCACGCCATCAACACCAGCAACGGTCGCCCGGTCGCAATCGATGAAGAGACCGGGCGAATGCTGCATTACGCCGCGCAGTGCCACGACCTGAGTGGTGGGCGATTCGACATCACTTCCGGCATCCTGCGCCGTGCCTGGCGCTTCGACGGCCGCGAGTTTGCCCCCGATCAGAGGCAGATCGACGCGCTGCTGGAAAACGTCGGATGGAGCAAGGTGGAGTTGAAGCCCGATTCAATCCGGCTGCGCCCCGGGATGGAGATCGATCTTGGCGGAATCGGCAAAGAATATGCCGCCGACAGGGTTGCCGACCAGCTCTTCCGGGAATGTCGGGCGGCGTTGATGGTCAATTTCGGCGGCGACATCCGCGCGATCGCTGCCGACACGGCCAGCCCACCCTGGATAATCGGCATTGAAGATCCTCAACATGACGGTGGTGTAGTCGGCTCGCTCGAATTTGCGAATGGCGCTGCCGCCACCAGCGGCGATGCTCGCCGCTTTTGTCTGGTCGATAGCCGGCGGCTCGGCCATATCCTCAATCCGCACACCGGCTGGCCCGTTGCGGACGCGCCGCGCAGTGTGACGGTCATCGCCGACTTCTGCACCGAAGCCGGATTCCTCGCGACGCTGGCAATCCTCAACGGCGCCGACGCCGAGTCATTTCTTGCGGCGCAAGGCGTTGCTTTTCACTGCGTTCGCTGACCGCCGCCGCGTCGTCTTCCCCGCAATCAGAGCCTCTTTGCGTGCTCGCGTCAGTCGCTTGATTTGGCGCTCGCGGATAAATGCCTCCCGCAACGTCGCCGCGGTCTCCTGATATACCAGCGTCACCGGGCCGCGCCCGCGGGTATACCGGGCACCGGTACCCTTGTTATGTGCCTCCAGCCGTTTCTCCAAGCCGGTGGACTGGCCGGTGTAATATGTGCCATCATTGCAGCGCAGTATGTAGATCGTAAATGCCACGACCCGAAGATATGCCGGCCGGCGCGTTGAGGAAAACGGTTATCTCCGATCCCGCATCCCTGCCCCGATATCGACCCATGATTGAGCCGACGATCTGGTGATCGACATTCACCAAAAACCGATCCCGACCTGCGCTTTTGGTTGCGCTGCAAGCGAATAAAATGACATTTTGCTCTACTTATTTATTGGATTTAATACTCGATTTACTATATTGTCGAAGAGCTACTTGCATTATTACAGCCGATTGGAATGACAGTCAAAGTCCGGTTTAACTTTTTCGGGAATCCCCAACAAGAATCCCCGCGAGCATTGGAGGTACCTTTGAGCAAGCTTGCTATTAAGGTAAGTCTGCTGTTGCTGGTCATATTGTCCGCAACGGCCCTGGCAGCGAACACCATCAAGGTTGGCGATGCCGGAAGTGGAATTACAATTCTGGGGCAGGATCCAACAGGCCTGACCGTCCGCGTTGACGTCGGGGAGTTGGAACTTGTTCCCGTCGCCACCAAGGCGGGGCAGTTTGTGATGTTGAGTTCCAAGGAATTGCAGTTATCGCAGCGCGTCGGCGAGCCGGCTCTGCCGGTCGCCAACGAGTTGATTGCAGTCCCGGTGGGCGCTGAACTTCGTACCGAGGTTCTGGCGTCGGAGACGGTCGAATACAATCTCGCCGACTACGGCGTAACCGACCGCATCATCCCGGCCCAGCCGTCCCTCTCCAAGTCGGACAATCCCGATTTTGTCCCCTTTGAGTTCAAAGCGGACGTGTATGCCAAAGCCGGCTATCAGGCTCTGCCGGTCTCGTCGGCGACGATCGAGGGTACCATGCGCGGTCTGCGTGTTGGTTTCCTCTCCGTCGCTCCGGTCGAGTACGACCCGGTTGCCAACCGGATTCGGGTTCAGAAGCAGATCACGGTGCGAGTGAATTTCGACAGCCCGGATTGGCAGGCGACTGAGAAGCTGTTCAACGACAAGTATTCTCCTGCATTCGATGCCGTTTATGCCCAGTTAGCCAATTATCCGATGCTGGGAGTGGGCGAGGAGAAGACTGATTTGACCAAATATCCGATCAAGATGGTCATCGTCTCCGCGCGCATGTTCGAGACACAACTGCAGCCGTTCATCGCCTGGAAGGTCAAGAAGGGCTTCAAAGTCATCGTGGCTTATACCGACGTGATCGGCTCGACGACCGCGGCGATCAAGACCTACCTGCAGGGCGTCTACAATGCCGGTACCGTCGAAGATCCGGCGCCGTCGTTTGTGTTGTTCGTCGGCGACACGCCGCAGATCCCGGCCTGGACCGGCTCGGCGGCATCCCACGAAACCGACCTGCGCTATTGCGAATTTACCGGCGACAATATTCCGGAAATCTACTATGGCCGTTTCTCTGCCCAGAATGCCGGACAACTTCAGCCACAGATCGACAAAACTCTGGAATACGAACAATACACAATGCCAAATCCGGCCTACCTGAGCGAGGTCACTCTCGTGTCGGGCGTCGACGGCACCTACGCGCCGACCTACGGCAATGGCCAGATCAACTACGGCACCAATAACTACTTCAATGCCGCGCACGGGATCACGCCGCACGTGTGGCTGTACCCGGCGTCGGATGCCGCCGGCGCGTCGGCGGCGGTTATCGCCTCGGTGAACAGCGGCGTCGGCCTGGCCAATTACACCGCCCACTGCGGTCATGAAGGTTGGGGCGATCCCTCCTTCACCGTCAGCGACATCAACAATCTGACGAACATCCACGAATACGGACTCGGCATCGGCAACTGCTGCTTGTCGAGCACCTACGATGAGGGCACGCCGTGCTTCGGCGAGGCCTGGATGCAGGGCGCCAACAAGGGCGGCGTCGGATACATTGGCGCGTCGAATAATACTTACTGGGACGAAGACTACTGGTGGGGCGTTGGCGGCGGCAAAGCGGTCGTCGCGGCCGGACCGCCGTATGATGCGACCAAGCTAGGCGCTTATGACGGCATGTTCCACGACCATGGCGAACCGGTGAGTTCGCATTATGTCACGAACTATGCCATCAACATGGCCGGCTGTCTGGCCGTGCAACAGTCAACCAGTTCACGCAAGCAGTACTACTGGGAAGCCTACAATCTCTTGGGCGACCCGTCTGTAGCGGCTTATTTGAAGGTACCGGCGGCGAATAGCGTCAGTTACGCCGGCTCGCTGCTCATGACCTCGACCTCGTTCACCGTGTTGGCCGATGCGGGCTCCTATGTCGGCATCTCGGCTAACGGCGTGCTTCATGGCGCCGGGTATGTCGACCAAAGCGGCTCGGTACAAATCGCCGTGACGCCGTTTGATCAGCCGGTGACGGCGGATGTCGTGGTCACCGCGCAGAACAAGATTCCGTACATCGGCACCGTCCAGGTGATTGCGCCCGAAGGCCCGTACGTCATTTATCAGAGCCACGCGGTCAATGATGCGGCCGGTAACGGCGACGGCCTGGTGGACTTCGGCGAGTCAATCGTGCTCGGCGTCCAATTGCAGAACGTCGGTCCGGACGACGCGCAGGATGTTGTTGCCACGTTGTCGAGCGAAGACACACATGTGACGATCACCGACGCGACCGAGAATTACGGCACGATCACCGGCAATTTCGGCAACGTCAATATCGTCGATGCGTTCGCCTTCTCGGTCAGCCCTTCGGCGCCGGACGGCCACAAGGTGACCTTCGACCTGTCGGTCAGCGGCACGGAGAAAGACACCTGGACCAGCCAGTTCATGATTACGCTCCATGCACCGAATGTGGTCTACGTTTCCTTTGCCGTGAGCGATCCGACCGGCAATAACAACGGCATGATCGACCCGGGCGAAACCGCCGACGTCGTGGTGACATTGCAAAACACCGGTACCGGTGTGGCGCTCAACACGACCGCCAGCATCAGCGAGCTGGACGACTACGTCACGATATCTGATGCCAACGGCACCTTCGGGACAATCGCCGCGGGCGGCGGCAGTGCCAGCAACAGCGGCGACGTCTTCACCGTAAGCGCGCAGGCATCGACGCCGATGGGCCATGCCGTCAACTGCAAGCTCGACCTGGTCGGCAGCGGCGGCTTCGCCACGACACTCTACTTCTCGATCACCATCGGCGATCGCGTGGTCTTCTTCCTGGAGGACTTCACCGTCGAACAGGGCTGGACCGGCCTCGGCGGCGCCTCAGAATGGCAGATCGGCCCAGCGATCGGCGGCACCGGCTCGTACGGCAGCCCCGATCCATCGGATGACCACACGGTCGGCCCGGAGAACATGATCCTGGGTAACGACCTAACCTCGGCGGCTTCGTACAACGCCAGCATCGGCTCGACGAACTGGGTTTACTCGCCGGTTATCGACTGCAGCAATGCCACCGGCATTTTCATGACCTACTACCACCAGTTGGGCTGTGAGTCCTCCAGCTACGACCATGCCTATCTTGAGGTGTGGGACGGGACCGAGTGGGTCCAGTTGTATGCGAACGGCGCGACCAACAGCGAGTCGCAGTGGACCGAATCGGTGTACGATCTCGGTCAGTCCGCCGACGCGAATCCGGAATTCCAGATTCGTTTCGGTCTCGGCCCGACCGATGGCTCGGTGCAATACAATGGCTGGAGCATCGACGACATCTCCCTCAAGGGGTATGTCAGCGGGAGCGGCGGTACGGCGTCCGTGCAGATGGTGACGACCGCGCTGGCCGACAGCCTGGTAGAAGCGGCCACGCATGTGCAGAACGTCGTGGTGCGCAATATTGGTCAGGCGACCCTGCGCATCCGCTTCACCCCGACGGTGAGCTGGATGACCTGTGCGTCCGCCAACAACTACATCCCGATCGGCGACAGCCTGGTCTTCCCGGTGACCTTCAATGCCACCGGCATGAATCCGGGCGATTACGCCGGTCTGCTGAATTACGCTTCCAACGATCCGGCGCACATCACCGGCAGTCTCAATGCCAGCCTGCATGTATATGCGCCGCAAATCGCGGTGGCGCCGGCGGCGATCAACAAGTCGATTCCGGTGGGCGGCGTCGATTCGACCTTGGTGACAGTGAACAACACCGGGATGGGCCGACTCACTTATCAACTGACGTGCGAATTCTACGGCAAGCCGGCATTTGCCAAACCGGCTGCCGATGCGACATCAACTCCGATCGGCTATCGGATTGACGAGTCGGATAAGGGCACGGTCGAAGAGCCGTATTTCGCCGAAGTCACCAAGGGCAGCGGCGGACCCGACCTGGCCGGACACATCTGGGTCGACTCGGATGATCCGCTGGGTCCGGATTACCAGTGGATCGATATTGCCGCGACCGGTACCGATATCACGGGATTGACCGATGACAACTTCGTCGGCCCGTTCCCGATTGGTTTCAGCTTCCCGTACTACGAGAGCATGTACACCGAATTCTATGTCAGCGGTAACGGCTACATCGGCTTCGGACCGAGCACCAGCTACGGCGATCGCAATAACGTCGCGATGCCGACGGCGGCAGTGCCGAACAACATCATCGCCTGGTGCTGGGACGACCTCAACATGGCCGATGTCGACAACCCCGGCGGCCGCGTGGTGTATCAGGTCGTCGAAGGTAATCTCGTGGTTTCCTTCCTGAACTATCCCGAGTACGAAAGCGCCACGAATCCCGGCGATGTCATTACCGCTCAGGTGATCCTGCTGGCGGATGGCAACGTCAAGATCCAGTACCAGTCGATCGCTCCCGGATTTGATATTCTTGGATGCACGATCGGCATGGAGAACTCCACCGGAACGGACGGTCTGCAGGTAGCGTACAACGCGGCTTACTTGCACGACCAGCTGGCGATCCTGCTTGGCGATCCGATTCCGACCTGGATGGATCTGCATGTCAACGGCGGCACCATCGCGCCGAACAGCAGCGGCAGTTTCTGGGTGTTTTTCGACGCCCTCGAAATGGTCGACTCTACCTGCGGCGGTTCGCTGGAGATTTCGTCGAATGATCCGGCTCAGCCGTTGATCGAAGTGCCGGTCACTCTGCGGGTCGGCGCCACGTATTTGGCGGGCGACGCCGACAACAACCAACTGGTAAACATCAGCGATGCGGTTTACCTAATCGGCTACATCTTCTCCGGCGGACCGGCACCGGATCCGATGGAAGCGGGTGACGCTGATTGCAGTGGCAATGTCAACATCTCTGACGCGGTGTACTTGATAAACTATATCTTCTCGGGCGGCCCCGCGCCGTGCGCGAAGTAACCGCGTCGATCCGGTTTACCACTCGATAGCGCAACGCCCGGAGTCGAATCGACTCCGGGCGTTCTTGTTACCGAATGCATGAAAAGGCCCCGCTTTGCGGTCAAGAGAAGTTGGTCGCCCACCGCAACGGTGCGTATAACCTATGTAGTCAGTCGTCTTCGGCTGAACTGGTTAAACCAGACCCTGCCCCCGGAGCCTTACTCTCGCAGATGACAAGTTGGAGACGGGTGCCGCCGGCGCTTCGACGCGATTTCGTGTGTCGGAACGACCGTCTGGAAACATATCCGCAAAGCACTCGAAGGAGAACAACATGCTCATTTATGTGGGGAATCTGTCGCAGGAAACGGTTAGTGGCGACTTGCGCCGCGAATTTGAAGCGTTCGGTGAGGTCACGCGTGCGGCCATTATTAATGACCGTTCGACGCATTTGTCGGCCGGTTTTGGCTTCGTCGAGATGGTGAATCAGGCGGGGACGGATGCGGCCCTCCGGGGGATGGTCGGCAGACAGATCCATGGTCGCTTGCTGGCAATCCGGCGCACTCAGCGGGTGCCCGACGTGAAGCCCGAGTCGGCGCCATCGGCTTAACTTCGACGGCGGCTGACAACCAATCCGTCCTTGTCGGCGATCGCTTACGACGCTGGTTAATTTTCTTGGGATTTTGCCGAGAACTGCGTATAACGATCAAGAACACGATCTCTCTCTTTAGTTCTGCACAAGCTTTGTCCTCAGAAAACAATCCTTGCTCAAAATTAATCAGAAGATTCGCGCAATCCTGCGCTTAATCACCGATTTTCCCGGTCGACGCGACTCCCGTCGCTGCGGCAAGGAAGACAAGCAAGGAGTTGACATGAACATTCATGTAGGAAACCTCGCCCCCGAAACGGTCGACGCCGACCTCCGTAAGGCCTTTGAAGCTTTTGGAACCGTGACCCGAACTCACATTATTATGGATAGGGCCACCAGCCAGTCGCGGGGATTCGGCTTTGTGGAGATGGCGACTCAAGCCGAAGGCGAGGCTGCGATTGCCGGTTTGTCCGGCAAGGAACTAATGGGGCGGACGTTGGCCGTCAGCGTGGCTCGCGGCAAGACCGAAGGCGGAGTACCGCGCACGTAGTTTCCGAATTTCGATCGAGTCCCGTCGTCTCTGATTGACTCTCGCGACTCGAGCGCAATGTTCTAATGAATCGGCGGCGGTCGTGTCAAGCGACCGCCGCTGATGCTGACCGGATCAGGCCCCGAGGTCAGTCCACATCGTGCACCAGGCAGGACAGGATCTCACCGATGTAGATTCGGTGATAGTCTTTGCGCGGATAACAATCCTCGATCTCCGGCGCCAGGAATTGTCCCGGCTTGAGATCATCATAGTAGATTTTACGACACTCGAACACTAACCGCGATTCAGCGAAGTAGATTGCGCCACGATCAGACTCGACCGGCGTCAGTCCGGCAATCGTCATCTTGTCGACATCCCGTCCCGAGACCGTCCCCAGATTCCGCAAGACCTTGCGATACTTCTCGTCAAAGAATGACAGTGAAAACACGCTGCTCCGCTCGATGAACTGGTAGGTATGGCGGGTCGGCCGCACGAAACAGATACAGATCTTCTTGTTCCAGAGTTCACCGAGAGCGCCCCAGGAGGCGGTCATCGTATTGTAGGACGCGCGCGTCCCGGCGGTGATCAGCATCCAGTCGTCGGCAATCAGCTTGAAGGCGTTATCGGGTAGCTGGCGCGGATCGATGATGGCAAGGGGATTGGTCACGATTCGTCTCCGTTGCAGGCAAGTTGTGTCAGCGGCAAGATAGCCGATTCGGCGAGCGGATGAAAATCCATATTTCTCTCCAACTTCCGGTAAAAAGCGATTGACGGCGCCACAGTGGCGGGCGAGTTTGCTTTCGGGCTGCATAAGGGAGGTTGCAGTGTACGCTCAAAGGGCGCGCCAATTGTTGGCGCAGATGTTGAATGATCGTGATGCCCAGTTTCGCGTCGGCCAGTTGGAGTGCATCCTCGATTGCGTCCGGCGACATCGCCGCTTGCTATTGGTGCAGAAGACCGGCTGGGGCAAGAGCTTCGTCTATTTCATCGCTACCAAGCTGCTGCGCCTGGAGGGCGCCGGTCCCACCCTGCTCATCAGTCCCCTGCTGTCGCTGATTCGCAATCAAATTGCCATGGCGGCCCGCATCGGCATTCGCGCCGACAACCTCGACTCCACCAACCAACCGGAATGGCCGCGGCTGATCGAACAATTGCGCCACGACGCCTGCGACATTCTCTTTGTATCCCCCGAGCGGCTCGGCAATCAAGAGTTTCAAACGGGAGTCCTGCCGGCAATACCGCGCGGCATCGGGCTGTTTGTCGTTGATGAAGCACATTGCATTTCCGATTGGGGGCACGACTTTCGCCCGGATTATCGCCGCATTCGCGATTTCATCCGGCACGCGCCGCCGCAGGTGCCGGTGCTTGCCACGACCGCCACCGCCAATGAACGCGTCGTGGCGGATATTGTGGCGCAACTGGGCTTGGAGCTGAAAGTCGTTCGCGGTCCGCTGATCCGCGAGTCGCTGCGACTGCAGATTATCGAGCTGCCGTCCTATGCCGACCGACTCGCCTGGCTGGCGCAATATGTCAACACGCTCCCCGGTTCCGGGATCATTTATTGCCTGACCAAACACGACTGCGAGCAGGTTTCCGAGTGGTTGACGGAGAACGGAATCTGTGCGCCGGCGTACCATTCTTCGCTGCTGGAAGATAGTGCTGAGAACAATGTGTTACGATCGGAACGCGAGGAAATGCTGCAGCGCAACGCGGTCAAGGCCCTGGTCGCGACCGTCGCCCTGGGCATGGGCTACGATAAACCCGATCTCGGTTTTGTGATTCATTTCCAGCGTCCTGGGTCGATCGTCGCCTATTATCAGCAGATTGGCCGCGCCGGCCGCGGTATCGACAACGCCATCATCGTGCTCCTGCACGGCGCAGAGGATGACGAGATCATCGAATTCTTCATCGACAGCGCGTTTCCGGCAGTCGGCGCAGTTGACGAGATTGTCGCGGCGCTCGCGCGCAACTCGGCCGGAATGACGATTCCCGATCTGCTGACTCAGGTCAACCAGTCGCAGACGCGAATCGAGCGCTGCCTGCGCTATCTGGAAGTTGATGGAATCGTCGCCAGGGCGGGACCGCGTTACGTCCTGCGTCGCGAGGCTCGGCCCAATTTGGATCTCCGGCGTCAGGCGTCGGTCACCGATCAGCGCTTTCGCGAACTTGCCTTGATGCGCGAGTTCTGCACCCATGCGGGATGCTCGATGGAGTTTATCGCCCGGGCGCTTGACGATGCCACTGCCCGTCCCTGCGGACGCTGCGCCCACTGCTCCGGCACGATCGTGCCGACACAGATCGATCCCGAATTGCGGAAGCAGGCGGTGGACTTCCTCAAGGGCTCGGAATACATCATCTTGCCACGCCACCGCTGGCCGGCGCGCGGGGCGACGCACTGGGACTGCGGGACAATCAAGCCGGAACTGCAACTGGAACCGGGGCGGGCGCTGTCGCTGTACATGGACGCCGGCTGGGGGTACTCCGTTCATGACGGCAAGTACCGCGATCAGCACTTCGGCGACGATCTCGTGCAAGCCGCGGCGGAGCTGATCTGCATGCGCTGGCGACCGACGCCCTATCCGAAGTGGCTGACGGCGGTACCGTCATTGCGTCATCCGCACCTGGTGCCGAATCTGGCCGAGCGGTTGGCGGCACGCCTGCGCATCCCTTACCGGCCGGTGCTGATCAAGACGCGGCCGACGGCCGAGCAGAAGCTGATGCAGAATCGTATGCAGCAGGTGCGCAATCTGGCCGGAGCCTTTGCAGTGCGAAGGGAGCAGATGCTCCCCGGAAGCGTACTGCTGGTTGACGATATCGTGGACTCGCGCTGGACGATGACGTATACTGGTGCACTGCTGCGCGCAGCTGGTGCGCCACGCGTCTTTCCGTTCGCGCTGGCGCTGGCCAGTCATGGATTCGGCGGATCATAGGGAGACGTCCACCACGATGCATCTTTCCGACAACAGCCTTGCGACCATTCTGCTCTGCTCGCCGCTGGCACTCCCACCCGGGTCACGGTATGTACCGCTCGACCGCAAGGAGTGGCAGACGCTGTTGTCGAGCCTCGCCGAGGCGCACGATGTCAGCGTCGGCGCGTTACTCGATCGGAATGCGCGGCAGATAGCGGAGCTGCCCGCCGTCGATGCGAAGTTGGCGGAACGACTGGCCACGCTTCTGGCTCGACGTTCACAGGTTGATTCCGCAATTGGCGCGCTGGAGGAAGCGGGCATGTGGGTGATGACGGTATTTGAGCCCAACTACCCTGCAGGTTTCACGCAGCGCCTGCGCGAGCGCGCGCCGCTGGTGCTGTTTGGTGTCGGCGAAGTCGGGCTAAACCAGGGCCCGGCGATAGCCGTGGCGGGGTCGCGCGATGTCACGCCCTCGGGCGAACGTTTCGCGCGGCGTCTTGGCGAACTGTGCGCCGCCGATGGATTGCTAGTCGTCTCCGGCGCGGCGCGCGGTGTTGACCGGCTGGCGATGTCGGCTTGCCTCGAGGCGGGCGGCGGTGCGATCGGCATCGTTGCCGACAGCCTGGCAAAAACTGCCGCATCCAGCGAAGTCCAACAGGCGCTGGATGATCACCGACTCTGCTTAATGTCGCCGTATCTGCCCGATGCGCCGTTCAGTGCCGGCAATGCCATGAGTCGGAACAAACTGATCTACGCGCTGGCGAACTTCGCGATCGTCGTCGACAGCGCTCGCGAGCGCGGGGGTACCTGGAGCGGCGCGATCGAGAACCTCAGCCGCCGTTGGGTGCCGATGTTCGTACGCAGCGACAGCGACGCCGCCCCCGGCAACAGCGAACTGCTTCGCCGCGGCGGCCTGCCGCTTGCGACCAACGATCTCGCCGGCACAAGATCGTTACTCACGTTACTGGATTCCCGGCACAACGAGTTGGCACGTGATGAGGCGCCCGTCTCGCCAGTTCAGCGAGACTCGGATGCGACCGCTCTCGTCGCGAAGCTGCTCGAATTCCTGCGGCTCCCGCGGAAGGTTGCCGAGGTGGCAGCACATCTGGATATCTCCATCGCACGCGCCCGAAATCTGCTGACAGAAGCAGTGACCGCCAATCAAGCAATTGTCGTTGCCAAGCGACCCGCCACATATCAAATTGCCGCGAACGGCGAGGCCGGCGACTTGTTCACTTCCGGCAACTGAACCGGCCGTTTTCCCTCAATTCTCGGAGGAGTGATGTACTACATCGTCACCGCGGTGTTACTGCTGTGCGCCTGCATTTGCGCATCGGCGCAAGACTTGCCGCTCATCGATTCCGCGCTTGCGCAAGTCGGAATGACCCATGCCGATGTGCGCTTCGATCAGGACGAGATGGCAACCTGGCGCGGCGATCGCTGGCGACTGACCTACTTTACGATGCTTCATCAAAATCCATTCAAGCTTCCGAAATACGGCGCCGTGACGCTCGAGGCTCTGGCGAGCTCCGGCGGCAACATCGCCTCGTTAGTAGCGGATGCCGGCCGCAAGATCGACTGCCCGGTGCGGCGCGGTCTCATCGGTGATCCGCTGGAGAAGTACACGCAGTCCGTCGATCAGCCCGGTGGAAAATCGCTCGCGCGCAGCTTCGAACTTCTGCCCGCGCCGAAGTATGACCGGTTGAACGAAAAGATCGGCTTGCTGATCGCCATGACGCAGGACAAGGAGTTCAGTTTCAATCGTGCCTTCGGCAGCATAAGTGGTGAGTCGCGGCGGCAGACCTTTCAGTTCTTCGTTGCCGACAGCCAGAAGTCCAACGATCTGGTCGAAGCCTACGCCGAGTCGGTTGATTTCAATCGCCTGATCGGCGGCGCCGAAGACATAGCCGAAGCGCTTCGCCGTCTGGCCGACTCACTCGAGTTTTGCAACTTCCCGGAGCAGCGGCGGGAACTCTCGACTGCCGCCGGATTGATGGTGATCGGAACCGCTGCCGCCGATGAATACGACTACACCAATCCGCCGCTGTTGATTCTCGACCCCGGCGGCGACGATCGTTATCGCATCTCTGGATTCCCTTCTCACTATCCGTTGACGGCGATTATCGATGTTGCCGGACAAGACAGCTATTCTTCCACCGATTCCACTTCTCCGGGGATCGGCGGTGCCGTTTTCGGCATGGCGGTGGTGATTGATAAGTCGGGCAACGACACTTACGACGCCGTCAACGTCGCGCAGGGCAGCGGCATCTTCGGCGTGGGTATCGTTCTGGACAATGAGGGGAACGACCACTATCGGGCGAAAGGCTTCGCGCAGGGTTGCGGCATTTTCGGCGCGGGAATCCTCAGCGACGCGACCGGCAACGATTCGTTGTACTGCTGGCAAACGTCCCAGGGGTACGGCTACACTCGCGGCTGCGGGATCTGCCTGAACGCCGCCGGCAACGATGTCTACATTGCCGAGGACAGCATTCTGTTCAGTCCGGGGCAACAAACGCAGGAACACAATTCGTCGCTCGCACAGGGCGCCGGCTTCGGCAAGCGCGCGGACTATCTCGATGGTCACAGTTGGGCCGGAGGGGTCGGCATCCTGTGTGATCTCGCCGGCGATGACCGCTACCGTGCCGGGCTGTTTGCGCAGGGTTGCGGCTACTGGTTTGCGCTCGGCATGTTGCTTGATGGCGCCGGTAACGACGACTACTATAGCGTCTGGTACACGCTCGGATCGGGAGCACATTTCGCGATCGGCTATCTCGATGACTTCCAGGGCGACGACACCTACAATGCGAAGATGAATATGTCGATCGGATCCGGCCATGATTTCACGATCGGTTATCTCAACGAGCGTGCGGGCAACGATGTTTACCTTGCTCCCGGTTTGTCCCTCGGGGGCGGCAATTTCCAGGGCATCGGTATCTTCCACGACTGGGCCGGCGACGACCGCTACACGGCGACGGGCGGCTTCAATCTTGGCGGAGCACGCGGCCTCGATCAGGGTGCGCGGCGCTACCTGAATACGTTCGGCGTCTTTGTGGATGGCGGCGGCACTGACAGTTACCAGGGCGCATCCGTTTCAAATCACCGCCGCTGGATCAGCCTCAAGCCCGACTCGACCGCGCCCGGTCTTAGCGAAATCGGCGTCGGCGTCGATCGGTAGTGGTTTCCGCTGCCGGAACCACCCAAGGGACCGCTGCCCCCGCCGGTTGGGAAGCCCTCTGATCCCAACCGGGGGGTTCGAATTGCACGACTCGGATTCGCAGAATTCCGCAACTCGGGGCGTGCATCAATAGTCCGCAGTAAGAGCGAAGGCTATTCCGGATCGACAGTGTGCCTGAATCTTAATCCTTTCCCCGCTTGGTCCGCGGAACGACATCATACTTGATGAATTTATTGGTTGGACTCCGTAACTCATTTCCTCGGTTGCGCCAGTCGACAGCTCCCGGAGACAAATGAACGTCGCGGTTGGTGAAGACCCTCCCGTCCTCTATGGTACAGGTCAACATGTAATCCTTCGCGAAGGTCTTTTTCAACGAGCGTGCCAGTTGGTGATACCAAGTGACGACAGGTTCTGCCTGGACACCAAAATACTCGTACCACTGTTTCCCCGAGATCGCCAGTTGCCCTTGAAAGAGCGCAGTCTCCTTGAGAACCAATGACGGGAGAAACTGCACTGCCAGTGAGCGGGCGAACTCAAGCTCCGTGTAGTAGGGCTTGCGCTCGAATATCGGCGACTGAATGCTTCGCCTGCCAAAGTCAAGTTCCTTGAGTGATTCGTTGTCAAACCTCAGACTGCCGACGGTCTCAAAGACTTCGACCCCCGATACCAGCCGTGAATCATTACCTCGCATGCGAATCCAGCACCAGATATCGTCACCGCAAAAAGTTCGTTGCAACCATTCGCGTTGCTCGTCGGGCATCATGAAGAATTCAATTGGCATGTTCCTCTTTGCATTTTCGCACTTCCTTTGCCCCCCGATTGGGAAGCCCTCTGATCCCAACCGGGGGGATGCATCACGGTGGAGGGTAGATCGCGAGAAGTTCATTGCCCGGCTAGGCGTACCCAGCCGCGTCAGCAGACTCTCGCAGGTCGAGTGCAAATTGCAGCATGCCCCAATTGCCGTTGGAGAAAGCCACGATTCACCTCGCAAACTGGATTACTCATCTCCATCTATTGACGCACCAGCATAATTCTGCCAGCGAGTCGATTCTTGATGAGTCTGGCTCGAACTTGAGATGTCTGTTCGTCGCAGCACCACCGGGTCATGTATCGAAACTCCTTTCGCGAACTGCCCAATGAATATCTCTCACCTACCACGCAATCAAGTTTATTTGATTGTCGGTTGCTCGTTCCAATTCAAGGGACATCCAGTGTGCCCTTCTCCCACTCGTGCAGAATACCCTTGGCTTCAAAGCTGGCAACGGGGTAATCGCCCCGTGCAAGCGATCGGAGGACTTCTAGAGCTCGATTTTCCATGGTAGAAAGTAGGTACGTGGCAGAGGCGCACCTAACGGAAGCGTTCGGATTTTCCAGCAGATCAACGAGAAGCGTTCGATCCCCCCGCTCTACGAGCAATCTATAAGCAGCAACCGATTTCCTGTAGAAACGGTTAGCTCGCCTGAAGTCAGACTTGAGCATAGCCTCATGTCGTGCGACAGTTGCGTCAATAAACGTCTCTAATAGTGTCTCATGTGAGGATTTGCGACTCATCGGACTTCTCTCCACCTAATTGTCATTCTGATGGCATTCATTCTGATTCCGCTGAATTCAGTTCTCTGCAGCCTCCCAAAGCACATCACGCAGATGTTCTGCGCCCCTCTCCTTCTGCAGCGCTCGCCGCTCGGCA